>NZ_BAAHAS010000001.1:0-111022 GCF_054777375.1 Silanimonas algicola
TCGCCTTGCTTGAGGATCGAGACGATCTGCGTCTCGCTGAACTTCGACTTCTTCATGGAACCTCCTGGCGGGGAAACATGCCAGAAAGCTCTACGTCTCAGGTGTCCGGGATCAGGGGGAGGTTACGCATCCACCACGCCTCGCGAAGCACCCCAAACGACAACGCCGCCCCGAAGGGCGGCGTTGGAAGCGCTGGGCATGCGAACTCAAGCGGCGGCGGGTTCGTTGCGCCGGCTCTTGGCGAAGCGCAAGCCGAGCTCGCGGCGAAGTTCGTCGAGGCCCTGCGCGCGACCGGACACCTTGATCAGGGCGTAGCCTTCCAGCGCCACGTCCATGACGTCGCTGCCGAGGGCCGCCACCGTGTCATCGACACGGGTGGTCAGGCGCTACAGGCGCTCCAGCACCGGGCGAAGGCGGTCGTGGGCGTCCAGATCGATCCGCGCGCCGGCCAGATCGAGGCTGGGCGGCACGATGCCGGGGTTCTGTTCCAGCACGCGCAGGGTCTGGCGGGCGAAGGGCTCCGAGCGCGGGCCCATCAGCGGCAGCCCGCGGCGACCGCCGCTTTCGAAGGCGATGAGGCCGGGCAGCGCCGCCTCCAGCTGCTGCAGGGCGGCGAGCGCGGCGGCGAGCTGCGCGTCCGTGAGGTCGAGGGTGACGAGGTTCTGGGCCATCGGGGTCTCCTGTGGGGGCAGGCCACCTTTTCAACGAACGCTCATGGGAAACTAGCGCAGATTAAAATGCAATTATCGAATGCCGACCAAAAAACGTCCCCACACCTAAACTAAATGCCATCATCGAAAAAAGAAGAAACCGCCGCTTGCAGCCAAACCACCTCTGCATCATTAAGCATTTCCTGCGCCCAACCGGGAAACAAGTCACGCGGAAACGAAAGACCAATATCGGTAATTGCCTTGCCAAGCTCTACAACCTTCTTTTGCACGACGTCTAGCGTGCTGCGGCGCGCAGGCCCCTCCGCCATGGCCAAGGCGAGTGCCATCAACACCTCAAGAAAGACATGACGAGCCTTCTGCGGGGCGCCGGGGTCTCCGATAACTGACCAAAAATCGATACCCACAGCCCTGTAAACGCGAACCAACCCGCATGGACTAACGAGCACCCCAGGCGACGCTTGACGATCGAGCTCACGAAAACCGGCTTCTCGCAATTTGACGAGGATCTGATTTTCTTTATTGTTCGTTGTAGCAGAAGTGCCATAGGTAAGCCCGATGATGATATCGACACCATCGACATCCGGATAAGTCTTCTTAGTGTCAGATAACCAGCGCTCATACTTTGAGTGAATCGCCGCCTGCATGGCATCCACCTGAGAATCATTAATGCAGTTTGGCCCGCTCTTGATGGTTACCAGATACCGTCGCCCACCATAAACACACGACTTATCGATCTCTCGCCAAACCGATGTGCGACGCGCGGCCGCTTTCTTCTCGCGGGTCAAAGACTTAAGACTTGACGCTTCAGCGATTTTCTCGGGCGGATCGACCCAGCGCTGTGTATCGGCTGCTCCTATCGGATAAAGACCAACAACCTGCGACTCAACCTGCTTACCAAAAGACGTCTCAAGACCCGTATAGATTTTTGTATCAATCAGGAATCGCGCGAGCTTCTCTCGATCAACAAGCCCCATTACGCTAGCCGTTGCCAGCATGACGTAGGGGCTTGTGCGGTAGTCCGCCAAGCCACTTCTGCGCTCAACACTTGCCTTGAGGTTGACTGCAAGGTAGTCGGCTAAGGACTTGGACAGCTGCCGTACTCGCTGTTCATTTGAGTCGTTAAGCCACTTCTGCACTTCGCCTGATGAAAAACGCGTACGCGGGCGAAGCACCGGATAGAGACCGTCACGTTCCGGCGCTTTCTCTGCGGCCGCTTTACGAATTGCCTGTCGCTTCATTTGTGCTCTCGTAGCGCCTTAGGGGGAAATCAACCTGTTTGGCCACCGCGGCCCTAAACTGCGCTTATCGGCTTCACCCGACGGCGCGTTACCGGCTGGCTGTAAGCTGCGGAATGATTGTCGGCACCATCGCTCCAGATCACCGCCTCACCGTTCCGAAACCACTGCCGGGTGCGAACGTGCGACTGGAGATACACGATCCGAAACTCCCGCTCGCTCGCAGGATCAATAGGCCAACCAGCCGCGCCCAACAGGTCCAAATGGCGCGCAATCACCTCCCCCGCGACCTTGCCGAGTCTTGTCGGAACAGCATTGCCAATCTGTTGGTAACGCTTTGCCGGCGAACCACAGAATTCCCACGCATCGGGGAACTCCTGAATACGAGCGTACTCTCGGACCGTCAGTGCCCTTGTGGCAACGGGATGGCAAAGCGCTGTGCTTGCATGATTAGGCATCGTGACCAGTGTCGGACAAGGCAAGTCGTAGCTCAGCCGCCTCCACCACCCTGATCTCCCGCCCTTTGCATGCCAAGCCTTGCCCATCGACTCCTGCTGAAGCTCGATAGGCAAACTTCTCCAGTTGGAACCTGCAGGCACTAACCCCAAGTACTTTTTCTTCCGCGGGCTAAAGTCGGACTCAGCTTCGGCCTCTACAGGCAGATCCCCGATCGCATCTCGAAGCGTTCTCCACGGATTAACACTCGTGAATAGATCAGCGCCATCACCACCGGCAGCATGAGTGGGCTCTGGGAAATCAACCTCAACGTTAAATCGATTCCCGATAAAGAGAGCCCGCTCCCTCAGCTGAGGAGCACCGTAATTCACTGCATTAACTTCGAAACAGTCCATGTGATACTTCGCCCCTTTCAAGGCGGCCAAATCCTTGGCAAAAAGACGGATAACAGATCCAGGCTCTTCGTCAGGCGCTAATGCGGCACCCCCGAGACTCGGACGCTTTGCGATTGCGCGATGTTTAAGCGCCGCGGAAACGAGCCCACGAACGTTCTCCATCAAGAAAAACTTCGGGCGCAATGCGTCGACAAATCGGAGAAAGTCCCAGAGTAGCGTGCCTCTTGGATCCTCGACCGCCTTCCTCTTACCAGCAGTACTGAATGCCTGGCAGGGTGGGCCGCCGATGACGACATCAACTTCGTCAGGCGCTATTCCGGTGAGTTGAAGAAACTCATCTACTGACAGCCGAGAAATATCCCGCTCCAACACAACGGGATTACCATAAACCCGCCCCAAAGCTACATTCCGCCTAATTGTCTCGCAAAAGGCGGGATCAACCTCGACGCACGCTAGTAGCTCGAAGCGGCCAGTTGCCTCCAAGCCCAAATCGAGACCCATCGCTCCGGAGAACAGTGAGACAGCCCTATAGCGCTTCAAGTTATTCATTCGCCACTTCACATATTCCGTCGATACTCCCCACCCACCTCATACAGCGCATGGCTGATCTGACCGAGGCTGTGGGTCTTCACCGCCTCGATCAGCGCGGCGAACAGGTTCTCGCGCTTCCGGGCGGTCTGCTGCAGGGGCTTTAGCCCGTCGGCCGCGCCGCCATTCCGCGCACCCTGGTAGGTGCGCACGTTGGCGATCTGCTGGCCCTTCTCGTCTTCCGTACTGCGGATCAGCTCGATGGTGGTGGTGATCTCGCCGCCGTGGTCCTTGCCCAGGAAGGTGTTCACGCCCACCAGGGGCAGGCTGCCGTCGTGCTTCTTGTGCTCGTAGTAGAGCGATTCTTCCTGGATCTTGCCGCGCTGGTACATGGTGTCCATGGCGCCCAGCACGCCGCCGCGCTCGCTGATGGCCTCGAACTCCTTGTACACGGCCTCTTCCACCAGGTCGGTGAGCTGGTCCACCACGAAGCTGCCCTGCCAGGGGTTCTCGTTGAAGTTCAGCCCCAGCTCCTTGTTGATGATCATCTGGATGGCCACGGCGCGGCGCACGCTCTCTTCCGTCGGCGTGGTGATGGCCTCGTCGTAGGCGTTGGTGTGCAGGCTGTTGCAGTTGTCGAACAGCGCGTACAGGGCCTGCAACGTGGTGCGGATGTCGTTGAACTGGATCTCCTGCGCGTGCAGGGAGCGGCCGCTGGTCTGGATGTGGTACTTCAGCATCTGGCTGCGCTCGTTGGCGCCGTAGCGCTCGCGCATGGCGCGGGCCCAGATGCGGCGGGCCACGCGGCCGATGACGGTGTACTCCGGGTCCATGCCGTTGCTGAAGAAGAACGACAGGTTGGGCGCGAAGTCGTCGATCTTCATCCCGCGCGCGAGGTAGTACTCGACGATCGTAAAGCCATTACTGAGGGTGAAGGCCAGCTGCGAGATCGGGTTCGCCCCGGCTTCGGCGATGTGGTAGCCCGAGATGCTCACCGAGTAGAAGTTGCGCACCTTCTGGTCGACGAAGTACTGCTGGATGTCGCCCATCATCCGCAGCGCGAACTCGGTGCTGAAGATGCAGGTGTTCTGCGCCTGGTCCTCCTTGAGGATGTCGGCCTGCACGGTGCCGCGCACGGTGCTGAGCGTCTCGGCCTTGATGCGGGCGTAGGTCTCGGCGTCCAGCACCTGGTCGCCGGTCACGCCGAGCAGGCCCAAGCCGAGGCCGTTGTTGCCCTCGGGCAGGCCGCCCGAATACACGGGGCGCGTGCGGCCCTCGTAGAGCGTGGCGATGGTGGCTTCGGCCTGCGCCCAGCGCGCCGGGTCGGCCTTCAGGTACTTCTCCACCTGCTGGTCGATGGCGGTGTTCATGAACATCGCGAGGATGATCGGCGCGGGGCCATTGATCGTCATGCTCACCGAGGTGCTGGGCGCGCACAGGTCGAAGCCGGAGTACAGCTTCTTCATGTCGTCCAGCGTGGCGATGGAGACGCCGCTGTTGCCGATCTTGCCGTAGATGTCCGGGCGCTCGGCCGGGTCTTCGCCGTACAGCGTCACGCTGTCGAACGCGGTGGAGAGGCGCGCGGCCGGCTGGCCGAGGCTCAGGTAATGGAAGCGGCGGTTGGTGCGCTCCGGCGTGCCCTCGCCCGCGAACATGCGGATGGGGTCTTCGCCGCTGCGGCGGTAGGGGTAGACGCCGCCGGTGTAGGGGTAATGGCCGGGCAGGTTTTCCTTACTCAGGAACACCAGCAGCTCGCCCCAGCTCTTCCACTGCGGGGCGGCGATCTTCGGGATCTTCTGGTGGCTCAGGGATTCGCGGTAGTTCTCAACGCGGATGACCTTGTCGCGCACCTTGTACTCGTTGAACTCGTCGGTGACCGACTTCAGCCGCTCCGGCCACGCGCGCAGCAGGGCGAGGCTTTCGGTGGTGAGCGAATTCAGCGCGTCGTTGTAGCGCTGGCGCAGGGTGGTGAGCGAGCGGTCGCCGGGTTCGGCAAGGGCTTCCGAGGGGTAGAGGTCGAGCGCCTTGGGCAGCTTCGGATCACTCAGCTCTTGCAGCGCGGCCCAGCAGGCCTGCGCGCGCTCGGCGGCTTCGCGCTGGCGCAGGATCTCGCCATTGATGCGGCGGCCCTGCTCGGCGATCTCGGCGAGATACCGGATGCGCGCGCCGGGGATCAGCACGGTGGCGCGGGGTTCCTTGAGGCTGGTGTCGATGACGGGCGCGAAATCGCAGGCGTTGCTGGCGATGCCATCGCCCAGCTTGGCCTTCAGCCGCTGACACAGGTTGGCGAACATCCAGCTCACGCCGGGGTCGTTGAACTGCGAGGCGATGGTCGGGTAGACGGGCACCTCGTCGTCCGGCATCTGGAAGGCCACGCGGTTGCGCTTCCACTGCTTGCGCACGTCGCGCAGGGCGTCTTCGGCGCCGCGGCGGTCGAACTTGTTGAGGATCACCAGCTCGGCGTAGTCGAGCATGTCGATCTTCTCGAGCTGGCTGGCCGCGCCGTAGTCGCTGGTCATCACGTACACCGGGAAGTCGACGAGGTCGACGATCTCGGAATCGCTCTGGCCGATGCCGGCGGTTTCCACCAGCACCAGGTCGTAGCTTAAGGCCCGCAGGAAGGCGATGCAGTCCTTCAGCACGGCGTTCGTCGCCACATGCTGGCGGCGGGTGGCCATCGAGCGCATGAAGACGCGCGGGGAGCGCAGGCTGTTCATGCGGATGCGGTCGCCGAGCAGCGCGCCGCCGGTGCGGCGGCGGGTCGGGTCGACGGAAATGACCGCGATGCGCATGGCCGGGAAGGCCTGCAGGAAGCGGTTGATGATCTCGTCAGTGACCGAGCTCTTGCCCGCGCCGCCGGTGCCGGTGAGGCCGACCACCGGGGTCTTGCCGCCGGCGAGCTGCCAGCCCTTGCGGAGCGTCGCCAGCTCGGCCTCGGGGATCGCCCCTTCTTCAATCGCCGAGAGCATGCGGCCCACGGCGATCTCGTCTTCCACGGCCACGGCGCTGGGCTTGATCGTGCCGAGGCGCGCCTTGTGGGTGCGGGCCACCAAGTCTTCGATCATCCCGACGAGGCCCATCTGCATGCCGTCGTTCGGGTGGTAGATGCGCTCGACGCCGTAGGCCTGCAGCTCGGCGATCTCTTCCGGGGTGATGGTGCCGCCGCCGCCGCCGAACACGCGGATGTGGCCGGCGCCACGCTCTTTGAGCATGTCCACCATGTACTTGAAGTACTCGGTGTGGCCGCCCTGGTAGCTGGAGAGCGCGATGCCGTCGGCGTCTTCCTGCAGCGCGGCGCGCACCACGTCCTCCACCGAGCGGTTGTGCCCGAGGTGGATGACCTCGGCACCCTGCGACTGGATCAGCCGGCGCATCACGTTGATGGCGGCATCGTGGCCGTCGAACAGCGAGGCGGCGGTGACGAAGCGCAGGGGCGTGGCTTCGGCGGCGTTCTGGGGGATCTGGCTGGCGGGGGTGCTCATGGCGGCCACGTCGCGATTGCGGGAAAGGCCGGAGTTTAACGGCTGGGGCCGGTTCGCAGGTTTTGACGTTTTCACCACGCGCGCCCCTTGCCTTGGCCTCGCGAAGGGCGGGTATGCTGCAACGCCGCACACCGAGGTCATCGCATGGCGAACCGCGCCCTGGCCACCGGGATCCTCCTCGCCCTCGTTGGCGGGGCAGCGGGCACCGCGCGTGCCGAGGACCCCGCCCTGCTCGACCTCAGCCTCGACGAGCTGCTCAAGGTGGAGGTGAGCGCGGCCAGCTTCACCACCACGTCGCTGCGCGACGCCACGGCCAGCATCACCGTCTTCGAGCGTCGCGAGCTGGAGCGTCTCGGTTTCAGCCACCTGCACGAGGTGCTGAACTGGGTGCCGGGCGCCTACACCTCGCGCGTGGCCACCACCGGCCTCGAGAACCGCACCGTGCTGCGCGGCAACCCCGGCACCGCCGGTGGCGGGCTGCTGGCCATCGACGGCCAGCGCGTGAACACGATGCAGTCGGTGCGCGCCTGGGGCGTGGTGCGGAACTTCCCGCTCGCCCTCGTCGAGCGCGTCGAGATCATCCGCGGCCCGGGCGGCGCGCGCTTCGGCGGCGGCCCGAGCGACGAGGTGGTCAACGTGGTGACGCGGCGTGGCGACGGCACGGTCGGGGCCAGCGTGTCGGCCGAGGGGGGCCATGCGGCGCAGCTGATCACCGGCGCGGGCCGTGGCGATTGGCGCCTCGACCTGCGCGCCTCGGAGCAGGACGAGGAGACCCCGGGCTACGAAGGGCTGTTCGACCGTTTCGGCCGCGTGTCGACCAGCACCGAGCAGGCCACGGCGCGCACGGCCATCGTCGACCTGGCGCGCGGCCGCCACGGCGTGCAGGTGTTCCACCACGAATCCGACATCGACGGTTACTACGGCCTCAACGGCACCATCAACCCCGGCGACGAGAGCCGCCTGGAGGCGACGTGGTGGCGCTACCACGGCGAGGCGGACCTCGGCGCTTGGCGGGTGACCGGCTTCGCCAGCGCCCTGCGCCAACGCTACGTGCTGAGCGCGGTCGTGGCCGCCGACGGCACCGGCCCCTTCACCGCGGGGGATTTCCGCCAGCGCGGCCTGCTGACCCACCGCAACGAGGCCGGCGGGCTCACGCTGCAGCGCGCCCTGGGCCCGCACACGCTGACCGTCGGCGGCGAGACCCAGACCGGCCGTGCCACCCGGGCCGACCTGCAGGCCAACTACACGCTGGGGCCCTTCGTGCGTCCGCTGGGCGGCTACCAGAGCACGGGCCTTCGCTTCGTCGCCGACGGGGCCCGGGACCGCATGAACGCCGCCTTCGTCGAAGGCGACTGGCGCCTCGCGGCCGACCACCGCCTGGTGACGGGCGCGCGCTACGACCGCTACGAGCAGAGCGGTTCGGCCGTGTCGCCGCGACTGGCCTGGGTATGGACCCCCGGCGAGCGCTACACGATGAAGCTGATGGTGCAGGAGGCCTTCTTCGCGCCGACCCTCGGCCAGCTGTTCCTGCAGAACAACCCGGTGATCGCCGGCTCGCGCGGGCTGGAGCCCGCGCGGGTGCAGACCACCGAGCTCGTGAGCCGCTACCAGGGCGAACGGCTGCTGCTCTCGGGGACGTACTACCACCGCGACGCGCGCGACGGCTTCGTGGTGGTGCCACTGAGCGGCATCACCGCGACGACGGTGAACGCCGGACGCCAGCACACCGAGGGTTTCGAGGCGGTGGCGCTGTGGACGGTCTCGCCGCAGTGGCGCGTGCGCGTCACCGGCTCGACGATCTTCACCGACCGCTACACCCTGCCTGCCCGGATCGCCGAGGCGCCCCCGGGGCGCTTCGTCTCGCGCGACACCGGCAGCCTGCTGCTGTACTGGACGCCGTCGAACGCCTGGGACGCCACGCTGGGGGCCCACTGGCGCTCCCGCGAGGGCTTCCAGGCCGAGGCGAACGACCCGCGGCTGATGCTGCAGGTGAACTGGCGGCCGACCGAGACGCTGCGGCTGTGGGTGCATGCCGACAATCTGTTCAACGCCCGCGGCGTGGACATCGACGTGGCCGGCGGGCTGGGCGTGGACCGCGGCAGCGGCCGCATCGTCCGCGACCTGCCGCTGCCGGGCCGGGAATGGCAGCTCGGCGTGGAGTGGGCCTTCGACTGATGGGCCACGTGCAGACACCACCGGGGGCCGACCTGCTGGACAGCCTGGCGCAACGCTTCCCCGGCGTGTTGTACCGCTGCTCTGCCGACGAACACTGGACGATGGGCTACCTGAGTCCCGGCATCGAGGCCCTGTCCGGCTTCCCGGCGGAGCAGTTCATCGGCAACCGCGTGCGCAGCTACGCGAGCCTCATCCACCCCGAGGACCGCGAGAAGGTCGAGCGCGGGGTCGGCCTCGCGGTGGCCCGGGGCGAGGCCTTCGACATCGAGTACCGGCTGCTCGACGCCGCGGGGCGGGTGCGCTGGGTGCAGGAGCGCGGGCACGCGGTGGCGGACGGCGCCGGCAGGCCCCTGTTCCTCGATGGCGTCATCCTCGAGACCACGCGGACGCGCCGCCTCGCCGAACAGCTGTCGGCCATCATCGAACACGCGCCGAATGTCGCCATCCAGTCCTACACCGAGGACGGCGTGGTGCTGAGCTGGAACCCGGCCGCGGAGCGGTTGTTCGGCTGGCGCGCCGAGCAGGCCGTTGGCCGGCGGCTCGACGAGTTCCTGCTCTCGCCCGACGACTTCGCCGGCTTCGTGGCGGGCCTCCGGGCCATCGCCGGAGGGGCCGGGGCGTCCAGCCCGAGCGAGTGGACCTGCGATCGCCCGGACGGCGGCAAGGCCCACTGCCTCGCGACGCAGTTCGAGATCCCCTCGGGCGACGACCAGGGCCGCGTCTTCATCTGCATGGACGTGGACGTTGGCGAACTGCATGCGGCGCGCGAGGCGCTCTCGCGCAGCAACGAGGCGCTGGAGTCCCGGGTGGCCGACCGCAGTCGGGCGCTCAAGCAGGCGATGGAGCAGCTGATGGAAGCCGAGCGCCTCGCCGCGCTGGGGCGCATCGTCGCCGGGGTCGCCCACGAGCTCAACACGCCCATCGGCAACGCCCGGACCACGGCGAGCACGCTGAAGGATTGGATCGCGGCGTTCCAGGAACGCCTGGCGGACGGCACGCCGCTGCGACGGTCGGAGCTGGACCGCTTCGTCGCCGACAGCCTGGAGGCCGCGGTGCTGATGGAGCGCGCCGCCGAGCGCGCGGCCGAACAGATCACGCACTTCAAGCAGGTGGCCGTCGACCAGCACGGCGGCCAACGCCGCCAGTTCACCCTCGACGCGATGCTGCAGGACCTGGCCCCGTCGCTCCAGCTGGCCTTCCGGGCCACACCGCACCGCTTCGTCATCGCACCGGCCGTCGACGTGGCCATGGACAGTTTCCCCGGCCCCCTGGAACAGGTCCTGGCGATCCTCGTCCAGAACGCCCTGCGCCACGGCCTGGAGGGACGGGACGGCGGGGGCGAGGTGCACGTGGACAGCCGACTCGGCGCGGACGGCAGCGTCGAGATCACGGTGCAGGACAACGGCGCGGGGATTCCCGAGGCCATCCGGCCGAAGGTGTTCGACCCGTTTTTCACCACCCGTCTGGGGCGCGGCGGTTCGGGCCTCGGCCTGCATATCGCGCACAACCTCACCACCGGACTGCTGGGCGGCACGCTGGAGCTGGCCCCGGCGGAACCCGGGCGACCCGGCGCGCGCTTCGTCTTGCGCGTGCCGCGCGTGGCGCCCGGGAGGGCCTGACGCGCGCCGCCCGGGTTACTCCGTCACCACCTCGCGGTGCATCGGTGCCAGCGTGGCGAGCAGGCGGTTCTGCGCGGCAAAGGGAACGTCGTGCTGGTCCATCGCGTCCTGCAGCACCTCGACGAGGCGGTTGAAGTGGGCGCGGTTGATGCCGAGCCCGGCGTGCGAGCTGCGCATGTCGCGGCCGCTGTAGGTGCAGTCGCCGCCGAGGATCACGCAGAACTGCTCGGCGAGCTGGCGCTGGAGCCGCGCCTGGTCGATGTTCTCGAAGAAGGGCCGCATCGTCGCGTCGGCCAGCAGGCCGGCGACGAAGGTCTCCATCAGGGCATCGAGCCCGGGACGACCACCGAACTGCTCGAGGACCGGACGCAGTTCGGGATGCGCCGGGGCGGGGTCCGGCGCCGTCGGGTCGCTGGCTGCCGGCGCCTCCTCGGCGGCGAGGCGGGCCTCCTCTTCGGCCAGCAGGGCCGCTTCGGCGGCGAGGGCGTCGTCTTCCGGCGACGGCGCGCGCGCCACGGACGGAAGGACGACGAGCCCGAGAACGAGGGCGACAGCGATGCGGATGGCGGGGCTCATGGCGATGTCCTTGCGGTTCAGAAGCCGACCTGCAGCGAGGCGTAGACGCCGCGCTGGTTGTCGGCGATGACGATGTTGCCGAGGTCCACGTAGGCCACGGTCAGCGAGACGTTCTTGGTCGGCGTCCAGGCGACGAAGGCGTCCCAGGCGTCCTCTTCGGTCGCGATGCCGAGGTTGTCGGGCTTCTGCCGGTACTCCACCCCCACGGCGAGATCGCGGCGCAGCAGGTAGGCGACCGAGCCCTCGAGCATCGCCTCGGCATCGCGGTTGCGATCGCCGCCGAAGCCGAGGATGCCGAACTGGTTCGCCTTCGTGTAGCGCAGGGTGCCGTTCACCAGCAGGCTCTGCGCGAGGTAGAGCTTGGTGGCGCTGACGTAGAGGTCGGTGCCGTCGTCGTCCTGCGCGCCGATCAGGGCAAGCACGTCGCCTTGGTCGTTGCGCTTGTGCTGCAGTCCCACGGCGACCTGCGGCACCCACGAATCCTGCTCGAGCACCGCATCGCCGAAGAGGCGCACCTTCAGGCCGAAGGTCTCCTGGCGGAAGGCGAAGCCGCGACCGAGGCCAAGCGCGGCGCCGACGGCCTCGGTGTCGAAGCGCTGGCGCGACACGCTGAGCTCGACGCGATCGTAGAAGCCGACCAGCGCGCCGTAGCTGTCGAGGCGGTAATCGTCGACGTCGACGCGCGTGTAGAAGGCGTTGCCGCCGATCTGGTCACGCGTGCCGTAGCCGCCGATGACGGCCCACGGCGTGAGGCCGCCGCCGGCGGCGCCCTCCACCTGCGTCACGCCGCCGGTCAGCAGCAGCTTGCCGCCGGTGGCGGGCGAGGTGTCGCCGGCGAGGGCCGGCAGGGCGGTGCCGACGAGCCCGGTGGCGAGGGCGAGGCTCAGGACCGATCGGCCCCGATGGGGAAACGGCATGGGAGGGCTCCTGGGGAAACGGGGATCAGCGGGCCGGCGCGGGCGCGACGGCGGGCATCGGGAAGTACGCGACCACCTGCGGCAACAGGTCGCGCGGCACGCGGACGAGGAACCACTCATCCACGAGCTCGCCGCGCGCGGAACCGCGCGAGCGGTCGCCGGTCCAGCGGTACAGCGGCTGCCCTTGCCATGCCCAGATGGCGCGCCCCTCGGGCCCGGTGGCGAGGGTGAACGGGCCGATCGGCCGGGCGCCCGGTTCGGCATACACGGGCGGCCAGTAACGACGGCAATTGAGGTCGCACACGCTCACCCCGGGTTCGTCGGGCCCGTAGGTGTAGAGGCCGCGATTCAACCGGTCGACGAGCAGGTCGCCGCGACGCCACACGGGCACCGGGTTCGCCAACGCGCGGGCCAGAAGGACCTCGCGCGCGCTCGCGGCCGCCGGTGCCGGCGCTGGCGCGCTGGCGAACGCCGACGGCACCAAGGCCACCGCGACCATCGGGGCCGCCATGGAACGGACAAGGAACGGGAACAGCGGCATACGGACCTCCGGCCCGCGCCGGGCCTTTGTCCGCTCTACGCCATGGGGAGCCGGGGCGGATGCAGTACCACGCGGCTCATTCGTGAGCGCGGGGTGACGATGGCAGGCGTTCGCCGCGGATCAGCAGCAGCGCGCCACGCGGCGAATGGAACGGCCCATGGGCTTCGCCCCGGCGCGCGAGCAGGAAGTCGCCGGCGTGGTACTCGACATCGTCGTAGACCACCGAGCCTTCGAGCACCAGGCACTCCTCCTCGGTGGCGTGCCGATGGCCGGGGATCACCGCACCGGCATCCAAGCGCCACAGGGCGGTCTGCGTGCCGGCCTCGATGCCGTCCTCGCGAAGGGTCTTGAGGCGCACGCCCGGCAGCAGCGGTCGCCACGTGCCCTCGTGGGCGCGGGTGGCCGCCAAGGGCGCACGGGGGAGGCGCGCCATCAGCGTGGCGCGCAGCCGTCCGGCCACGTCGGGCGCGGGCCGGTCATCGGGGAGCAGCCCGGCGAGGGCCGCGTGGAGCAGATCGTCGGGCGTACCGGGACGGCTCATGCGTCACCCGACCCCGGCGACAGCGCCGCGCGCAGGAGCGCCAGGCCGCGACGCGCGTGCGATTTCACCGTCCCGAGGGGCCAGCCGAGGCGCTGCGCCGCTTCGGCATGGCTGAGGTCCTCGCCGAACAGCAGCTGCAGCACCTCGCGCTGGGGCGTCGAAAGCGCCTGCATGGCCTGTGCGGCCGCGAGCGCGTCGAGGCGCGGTTCGAGCTGTTCGGCGATGGCGTCCGCACTCCATGCCGGCCCATACGTGCCGTCGTCGCTCTCCGGATGCAGGCCACGCCGCTGCCGTTCACGCTGGCGGCGGCGGTAGTGGTCGAGCGCGCGACTCCACGCCAGGGTTCGCAGCCAGCCCAGGGCCGGCCCGCGGGCCGGATCGTAGTGGCCCGCCCGCTCCCAGACCTGGAGGTAGACATCGACGACCACTTCCTCGGCGTCCTGGGCCTGCCGCAACACGCGCAGCGCCAGGGCGTGCACGGCCCCCAGGGTCAGGTCGTAGAGCTGGCCCAGGGCCTCGGCATCGCCGTCGGCGACGCGCTGGACGAGGGCGGCCAGCCGGGCGTCACGCGCTTCGTCGTCGAGGTTCGGCGTCGCGTCGGGACGGGTGGCGGCAAGCGGCATGGGGCGGAGTCTGGCGCGCGCCCCCGGCTGCACGGGGTGAAGCCCGAAGGCCGGCCTAGAGCAATTGCTTTACAATGCGCGCCGCCGCCGGCCACCCCGGCGGCTCGCCTTTTCTGCATCCCGCTTTCGGATCAAGCACTTAGTTGCGAATGATCCTCCCCGGAGCCTCCGAAATGATCTTCGAAACCCTCGCCAAGACCGGCCATGAGGAAGTGGTGTTCTGCCACAACCCGGACGCTGGCCTGAAGGCCATCATCGCCATCCACAACACCGTGCTGGGCCCGGCCCTCGGTGGCACCCGCATGTGGCCCTACGCCACCGAGCAGGATGCGGTGAACGACGTGCTGCGCCTCTCGCGCGGCATGACCTACAAGGCGGCGGTGTCCGGCCTGAACCTCGGCGGCGGCAAGGCCGTGATCATCGGCGACCCGAACAAGGACAAGTCGGAGGCCCTCTTCCGCGCCTTCGGCCGCTTCGTGAACTCGCTCAACGGCCGCTACATCACGGCCGAGGACGTCGGCATCGACGTCAACGACATGGAATACGTGTTCCGCGAGACGGAGTTCGTCACCGGCGTGCACCAGGTGCACGGCGGCTCGGGCGACCCCTCGCCGTTCACCGCCTACGGCACCGTGCAGGGCCTGATGGCCGCGCTGAACGTGAAGTTCGGCAACGAGGACGTGGGCAAGTACAGCTATGCCGTGCAGGGCGTGGGCCACGTGGGCATGGAGTTCGTGAAGCTGCTGCGCGAGAAGGGCGCCAAGGTGTTCGTCACCGACATCAACAAGGACGCCGTGCAGCGCGCCGTCGACGAGTTCGGCTGCGAGGCCGTGGCCCTCGACGAGATCTACGACGTGGACGCCGACGTCTACTCGCCGACCGCCCTCGGCGGCACGGTGAACGCGGCCACCCTCCCCCGCCTGAAGTGCAAGATCATCTGCGGCGCCGCCAACAACCAGCTGGCCACCGACGAGATCGGCATGGAAGTGGAGAAGCGCGGCATCCTCTACGCGCCGGACTACGCGGTGAACGCGGGCGGCCTGATGAACGTCTCGCTGGAGATCGACGGCTACAACCGCGAGCGCGCCATGCGCATGATGCGGACGATCTACTACAACCTGGGCCGCATCTTCGAGATCAGCAAGCGCGAAGGCATCCCGACCTTCCGCGCCGCCGACCGCATGGCCGAGGAGCGCATCAGCAGCATCGGCAAGCTGAAGCTGCCGCACCTCGGCTCGGCCCGCCCGCAGTTCATGGGCCGCAAGGGCTGAGCATGGGCGCCGAGCGTCGCGACAACGCGCTCGGCCCCGACGACGCCTACCGTCCGCCGGCGGCGAACCTTGAGTTCGCCGACCGGGCCGCCGCGGAGGCCGTCGCGATCCGCGCGGCCCACATCGGGCACGAACGGCAACTCCAATCGATCGGCCTGCTGTTCGGGCTCGGCGCCGTGGTGCTGTTGCTCACCCTGCTCGCCCTGCTGCTGCCGGGCGACGACGGCGGCCCGGGCGACGCGCGCCAGACGGCTGGCGTGGTCGGCGGGGGCCTGCTGCTCGGCATGTTCGCCGCGGCGAGCGCGGCCCTCGCCTACGGCTACCGCACCCTTGCACCGTGGGTGAGGCATGTGGGCACGCCGGTGTCGCTGCTGGGCCTGCTCGCGCTGCCGGTCGGCACGGTGCTCCACGGCTACATCCTCTACCTCGTCTGGTGCCCGAAGGGCCGACACGTGTTGGCCCCGGACTACGCCGCGATCATCCGCGCCACACCGAACGTGCGCTACAAACGCACGTGGGGCGACTGGATCGTTTTCGCCCTCCTCCTGCTGCTCGTCGCCGGCCTCGCCGCGACCCTGCTGTTCGCCTGACCGCCTTCCGGACTCCCATGCGCCCCTTCCCCATTTCCGACGACATCGATGCCCTCCGTGACGCCGTGCGCCGCTTCGCCGAAAGCGAGATCGCGCCGCGCGCCGCGCAGATCGACCACGACAACCTGTTCCCCGCCGACCTGTGGCGGAAGCTGGGCGAGATGGGCCTGCTGGGCATCACCGTGCCGGGCGAATACGGCGGCAGCGACATGGGCTACCTCGCCCACCTCGTGGCGATGGAGGAGATCAGCCGCGCCTCGGGCTCGGTGGGGCTGAGCTATGGCGCGCACTCCAACCTGTGCGTCAGCAACCTCTACGCCAACGGCAACGAAGCGCAGCGCGCCAGGTACCTGCCGAAGCTGTGCAGCGGCGAGTGGGTGGGCGCGCTGGCGATGAGCGAGCCGGGCGCCGGTTCCGACGTGGTGGGCTCGATGGCGTGCCGCGCCGAAAAGCGCGGCGACGTGTGGGTCGCCAACGGCAACAAGATGTGGATCACCAACGGCCCCGAGGCCGACGTGCTGATCGTCTACATGCGCACCGCGGGCAAGGAGGCCGGCAGCCAGTGCATGACCGCCTTCCTCGTCGAGAAGGGGATGAAGGGCTTCAGCACGGCGCAGAAGCTCGACAAGCTGGGCATGCGCGGCAGCAACACCTGCGAGCTGGTGTTCGAGGATTGCGAGATCCCCGACGGGAACGTGCTGGGCGAGGTGCACAAGGGCGTCAAGGTGCTGATGAGCGGCCTGAACACCGAGCGCCTGGTGCTCACCGGCGGCCCCATCGGCCTGATGCAGGCGGCGATGGACATCGCCCTGCCCTACGTGCGCGAGCGCAAGCAGTTCGACGCCGCCATCGGCACGTTCGGGCTGATGCAGGGCAAGATCGCCGACATGTACACCGCGCTGCAGAGCAGCCGCGCCTTCGCCTACCAGGTGGGCCGCGACTACGACGCCGGCCACAAGAGCCGCGTCGACGCCGCCGGCTGCCTGCTGCATGCGTCGGAAGCCGCCGTGCAGGTGGCGCTGGAAGCCATCCAGACCCTCGGCGGCAACGGCTACATCAACGAGTACGCCACCGGCCGCATCCTGCGCGACGCCAAGCTCTACGCCATCGGCGCGGGCACCAACGAGATCCGCCGCATGCTGATCGGCCGGGAGCTGTTCGCCGGCAACGCCTGAGGCGTCCGCGTTCGAAACAGCGAAGGCCCGGGCATTCCCGGGCCTTCGTCGTTCTGCGGCCTGAGCCGTCAGGCGACGGCCAGCGCCTTCGGTGCGGGCTTGGCCAGGTACTTCCGTTCCAGCCAGAAGCCCGCGAGGAACGACACCGCCACCGGGGCGAACCACGCCACGAGGCCGAGGTCGACCTGCACGCCCAACGCGTCGGTCAGGCGGCGGATGCCGATGCCGAGGAAGGCGATGTGGGTGGCCACGCCGCAGCCGAGCATCGCGCCGATGTGCTCGCGCAGCCACCACTTGGCCTCGGCCAGCGGCTTCCAGGCGCGCCACAGCATCTGCCCCCCCACGATGATGCCCACCCAGCTGAAGCCCATCAGCAGGGGGTTGCCCTGCTGGATGCCGAAGGCGAACACGCCGAGGCCGCTCACCACGTTCAACACGGCGCCAGCGCGGTAGCCGGCGCCGCGGTAGGCGTCCTGGTTGCGCTTGCGGCGCAGCGCCAGCCAACCGAGCGCCATCGACGTCGTCGTGATCACCACGAGGTAGGCGAGGAAGGTGGCGATGACCACCATGTCCCGCGAGAAGGCGAAACCCGCCATCACCACCGACGTGGCGACGATGCCGATCATGCTGAGCAGGTAGGCCTTGCCGGCGCCGCGATGCAGCGGCGAGCCCTTCCTCGACAGGCCGGCCATCCAGTAGGTGGCGAGGGCGACGACGCCGCAGGCGATGTGGGCGGTGACGATGGCGCGGTACATGGCGGTTCTCCTTCGGGGTGCCGCCAGTCTCCGCATCGCGCCGCGCCGCGCCGAGGTGCCGGTCGGCACCCGTGCGGGGTGAGAAAAGTCACCTTCGCCACGGAGAGGGCGAAATCCGGGCGTACGTGCGCCGATACTGTCGGCATGGAATCCGAATTCGCCCGCGGCACGCGCACCCGCCTCTTCGCCCCCTTGAGTTGGGCGGCCTACATCACCTGGGCGGGCGTCACCGCGAGCGCCGTTCCCGCCGCCGCCCTGGCCCGCGGCGACGCCGGCGTCTGGCTGGGTTTCGCCGCCCTGCTCGCGATGCTCGGGCTGTTCGTGCTGCAGGCCGCCCACGTGATCGACCATGCCCGGCATCGACCCCGCGCCATCGCCGCGTTGCTGGCGCAGGGGCTGATGGTGGTGTTGGCGCAACACCTGCTGGGTTCGGCCGGCGTGTCGGTGCTGCTGATCATCGTCTCGGGCCAGCTGTTCACCATGCTGTCGATGCCGCTGGCGACCGCCATCCTGGTCGTGCTCAACGCCGCCGTGCTCGGGCTGTGGCGCCTGCGTGGCTTCGAGCTCGACGACCTGCTGCTCTCGATCCTGCCGATGCTCGGGTTCCAGGCCTTCGCGGCGCTGACCGCGATGTACGCCGAACGCAGCGAGCGCGGCCGCGAGGCTCTGGCCGACCTCAACGCCGAGCTGCAGGCCACGCAGCGCCTGCTCGAGGAATCCACCCGCAGCGACGAACGCCTGCGCCTGTCGCGCGAACTGCACGACGTCGCGGGCCACAAGCTCACGGCGCTGAAGCTGCACCTGCGCGCCCTGCACCGCGACCCGGCCTTCGCCGGCCGGGAGGAACTCGGCATCTCGCTTCAGCTGGCCGACGAGCTGCTGGCCGATATCCGCGCCGTGGTGAGCGAGCTGCGCCAGCACGATGGCATCCAGCTTGGTGATGCCCTCGCCGCGCTCGCCCGGCCACTGCCGGGCGTGCGGGTCGAGCTCCAAGGCCGCGACCAGGCCCGCGTGGCCTCGGTGGCGCAGGCCGAGGTGCTGCTGCGTTTCGCCCAGGAGGGGCTCACCAACGCCCTGCGCCACGGCCAAGCCTCGCACGTGGCCCTGCGCGTCGACACCGCGGACGGTCGCCTGCGCCTGAGCGTGGAGGACGACGGCCAAGGGCGCCTGCCGCTGGCCGAGGGCAACGGGCTGCGCGGCATGCGCGAGCGCTTGGCGGCCTTCGGCGGCGAGCTGCACATCGAGCCACGAGCACCCCACGGCCTGCGTTTCCGTGCCGAACTGCCCGACATCGCCGCCGCGGTGGCCGCGTGAGCCGCCGCGACGCCGGGCGGACGCGGATCGCCCTCGCCGACGACCAGGCCCTCGTGCTGAAGGGCCTCTCGGCGCTGCTCGTCGATCTCGGCTTCGAGATCGCGCTGGAAAGCCCCGATGCGGAACGGTTGCTGGCCGCGCTGCCGCAACGCCCGGTGGACGTGATCGTCAGTGACATCCGCATGCCGGGGCTCGGCGGCATCGGCCTGATCCGAGCCCTTCGGGAGGCGGGCGACGCCACGCCGGTGATCCTCCTCACCACCTTCGACGACAGCGCGCTGATGCTGGCCGCCATCGAGGCCGGCGCGCAGGGCTTCCTGCTGAAGGACGCCGCCCCGGAAGACCTGCAGGAGGCCATCGACCGCGTGGCGCGCGGCGAAACCCTGCTGCAGCCCGTGTCACTGGGCCCGGTGCGTGCCCTTCTGCCGCCGGAGCGCGGCGTCGGGCAATCGCACCTCACGGAACGCGAGGCCAGCATCCTCAAGCTCGTGGCCGGCGGCTACTCGAACAAGGAGATCGGACGCGTGCTGCACCTCTCCGAGGGCACGGTCAAGAACTACATCTCCGACCTGCTGGTGAAGCTCGACTGCCGCGACCGCACCCATGCCGTGATGAAGGCGATCAGCCAGAGGCTGCTGTAGGCGCCCCGCCAGTTCCGCACCGGCGGGCCGTTCGACTTTCCCGCGTGCATACGTTTGCAGCTGAAACCACCCGGGGCGGATAATCCGGCCTTTCCTCCCCGGGACCCTCCCATGTCGGACATCGTCATCCTCGGCGCCAAGCGCACCGCCCTCGGCGCCCTTCTTGGTCAGTTCACCGGCGTCCCGACGCCCACGCTCGGCGCGGCCGCCATCAAGGGGGCGCTGGCGCAGTCCGGCGTGGCCGCCGAGGCGGTGTCGGAAGTGATCATGGGCTGCGTGCTGCCGGCCGGTCTCGGCCAGGCACCGGCCCGCCAGGCCATGCTGGCCGCCGGCATCCCGGCCGCCGCGGGCGCCACCACGATCAACAAGGTCTGCGGCTCGGGCATGAAGGCCGTGATGCTGGGTGCCGACCTGATCAAGGCCGGCTCGGCCGACGTCGTCGTCGCCGGTGGCATGGAGAGCATGACCAACGCCCCGCACCTGCTGAACGGCTCGCGCACCGGCATCCGCTACGGCAGCGCCGAGATGCTCGACCACATGGCGTGGGACGGCCTCACCAACCCCTATGACAAGCAGCCGATGGGCGGCTTCGGCGAGCTCTGCGCCGCCAAGTACCCCTTCACCCGCGAGGAGCAGGACGCCTACGCCGCCGAATCGGTGCGCCGCGCCCAGACCGCGCAGGCCGAGGGCAAGTTCAAGGCCGAGATCGTGCCGGTGATCGTGGCCGGCAAGAAGGGCGACACCGCCATCGACCAGGACGAGCAGCCGGGCCGCTGCAACATCGAGAAGATCCCGACCCTGAAGCCGGCCTTCAAGAAGGACGGCACGATCACCGCCGCCGCCTCCTCGTCGATCAACGACGGCGCTGCCGCGCTGGTGCTGGCGTCGGCCGAGAAGGCCAAGGCGCTCGGCGCGAAGCCGCTGGCCCGTGTCGTGGCCCACGCCACGCACTCGCAGGCGCCGGAATGGTTCACCACGGCGCCGGTCGGCGCCATCCAGAAGGTGCTCGACAAGGCGGGCTGGACGGTGGACTCGGTCGACCTGTTCGAGGTCAACGAGGCCTTCGCCGTCGTCGCCATGGCGCCGATGCGCGAGCTCGGCATCCCGCATGCCAAGCTGAACATCCACGGCGGCGCCTGCGCTCTCGGCCACCCCATCGGCGCCTCGGGCGCCCGGCTGCTGGTCACCCTGCTGAACGCCCTGGCCCAGACCGGCGGCAAGCGGGGGGTGGCCGCCCTGTGCATTGGCGGTGGCGAGGCGACGGCCGTTGCCGTCGAGCTGCCCTGAACCCGTGACTTCCGGGGGTGGCAGCCCCCCCGAAAAGACCTTCCGGAAGCACTTGACTCCGTTTAGGTTCTTGTCATGATGCTCACCAACGTGCGTCGGAACAGGCGCACGTTTTTTCTTATCTCTTACACGTGTTGACGAGGACTCATTCCATGTCGCTGAACAAGTCGCTGCTCGCCCTGGCCGTCGCCCTGGCCCTGACCGCCTGCTCGAAGCCGGCCGAAGAAGCCGCCCCGGCCGCCGAAGCTCCGGCGGCTGAGGCCCCGGCTGCTGAAGCCCCCGCCGCCGAGGCTCCCGCCGCTGACGCGATGGCCCCGGCCGCCGACGCCGCCGCCGCTGTCGAAGGCGCGGCCACCGACGCCGCTGCCACCGTCGAAGGCGCCGCGACCGACGCCGCTGCCGCCGTCGAAGGCGCTGCCGCCGACGCCGCCGCCGCTGTCGAGCCGGCCGCCGAGGAAGCCCCGGCCGAAGAGACCCCGGCCCAGTAATTCCGGGCTGCGAGTCCTTCGCAAGGAAAACCGCCGGGGAAACCCGGCGGTTTTTTTTCGCCCAGCGGCTACCATCGCGCTCTGTCGTCGAGCCCCTGACCACCATGCCCCAGCTGCACAGCCAGATCGATCCACGCTCAGCGGATTTCCTCGCCAACGCCGAAGCGCTGAAGGCCAACGTCGATGAGCTTGCACGGCGACTCGCACGTGCCGCCGAGGGCGGTGGCGAGAAAGCGCGGGCGAAACACACGGAACGCGGCAAGCTGCTGCCGCGCGAGCGCATCGAGGCGCTGCTCGATCCCGGCTCGCCCTTCCTCGAGATCGCGCCGCTCGCGGCCGAGGGGCTGTATGACGGCGCGGCGCCGGCCGCGGGGATGATCTGCGGCATCGGCAATGTGCATGGCCAGCAGGTCGTCGTCGTGGCGAACGACGCGACGGTGAAGGGCGGCACCTACTTCCCGATGACGGTGAAGAAGCATTTGCGCGCGCAGGAGGTGGCCCTCGAGAACCGCCTTCCCTGCGTCTACCTCGTCGATTCCGGCGGCGCCTTCCTGCCTCTTCAGGACGAGGTGTTCCCGGACAAGGAGCACTTCGGCCGCATCTTCTACAACCAGGCGCGCATGAGCGGGCTCGGCATTCCGCAGGTGGCGGTCGTGATGGGCAGTTGCACGGCCGGCGGCGCCTACGTGCCGGCGATGTGCGACGAATCCATCATCGTCAAGGAACAGGGCACGATCTTCCTCGGCGGCCCGCCGCTGGTGAAGGCGGCGACCGGCGAGGTGGTGGATGCCGAGGCGCTCGGCGGCGCCGACGTGCATACGCGGATCTCGGGCGTGGCCGACCACTACGCCGAAGACGACCGCCACGCGCTGGCCATCGCCCGCGACGTGCTCGCCCATCTCAACCGCAAGAAGGCGCCGACCGTGGCCACGCAGCCGGTACGCGAGCCGGCCTACCCCGCCGAGCAGCTCTACGGCGTGGTGCCGAAGGACACGCGCAAGCCCTTCGACATCCGCGAGGTGATCGCGCGGCTCGTCGACGGCAGCGAGTTCCAGGAGTTCAAGGCGCGCTACGGCACCACGCTGGTGTGCGGCTTCGCCCACCTGCACGGCTACCCGGTCGGCATCGTCGCCAACAACGGCATCCTGTTCGCCGAGAGCGCGCTCAAAGGCGCGCACTTCATCGAGCTGTGCAACCAACGCAACATCCCGCTGGTGTTCCTGCAGAACATCACCGGTTTCATGGTCGGCAAGAAGTACGAGAACGCCGGCATCGCGAAGGACGGCGCGAAGATGGTCACCGCCGTCGCCTGCTCGCACGTGCCGAAGTTCACCGTGGTGATCGGCGGCAGCTTCGGCGCCGGCAACTACGCGATGTGCGGCCGCGCGTATGGCGCGCGCTTCCTGTGGATGTGGCCGAACGCGCGCATCAGCGTGATGGGCGGCGAGCAGGCCGCCAGCGTGCTCGCCACGGTCAAGCGCGACGGCCTCGAAGCCGCCGGCAAGGCCTGGAGCGCGGAGGAGGAAGAGTCCTTCAAGGCGCCGATCCGCGAGCAGTACGAGACGCAGGGCAGCCCGTACTACGCCACGGCGCGCCTGTGGGACGACGGCATCATCGACCCCGCCGACACCCGCCGGGTGCTGGGCCTCGCGCTGTCGGCGTCGTTGAACGCGCCGATCGAGCGCACGACCACCACCGAGCAGCGATACGGCGTGTTCCGGATGTAAGGCCCATGAGCGATCCGATCTCACTTTCGATTGACGGCGGCGTCGCCCGCCTCGCCCTTGCCCGCGCCGACGTCCACAACGCTTTCGACGCGGGGCTGATCGCGGCCCTGAACGCCGCCCTCGATGCGCTGGCGGCCGACGACGGCGTGCGCGCCCTGGTGCTGACCGGCCAGGGCAGCACGTTCTCGGCCGGCGCCGACCTGAACTGGATGCGCGGCATGGCGAAAGCCAGCGAAGCCGAGAACCTCGCTGACTCGCTGGAGCTGGCGAGGCTGATGCGTACGCTCAACTTCTTCCCGAAGCCGACGATCGCCCGCGTCAACGGCTCGGCCTACGGCGGCGGCGTGGGGCTCGTGGCCTGCTGCGACATCGCCATCGGCGTCGAGGGCGCGAAATTCTCGCTGTCGGAAGCCAAGCTGGGCCTCGTTCCCGCGGTCATCTCGCCCTACGTCGTGGCCGCGATTGGTTCGAGAAACGCGAGGAAGCTGTTCCAGACCGCGGAAGTCTTCGAGGCCCCGGAAGCCGCGCGCATCGGCCTGCTGCACCGCTGCGTGACGGCCGGCGAACTCGATGAGGCCGTGGACCGCGAACTGCACTGGCTCGGAAAAGGCGGCCCCATCGCGAAGGCCGAGGCGAAGACCCTGGCGCTGCGCATGGGCGGCACCACCCGCGAAGACGCGGAACGCATCGACACCGAAAACGCCCGGCTGATCGCGCGCCTGCGCGTCTCGGCCGAAGGACAAGAGGGCTTGAGCGCCTTCCTCGACAAGCGCGCCCCGCGCTGGGTGAACCCCTGATGTTCCAAACGCTCCTGATCGCCAACCGAGGCGAGATCGCCTGCCGCGTCATCCGCACCGCCCGGAAGCTCGGCATCCGCACGGTCGCCGTCTATTCCGACGCCGACGCCGACGCACAGCACGTGCGCCTCGCCGACGAGGCGCACCGCATCGGCGGCCCCGCGCCCGGCGACAGCTACCTGCGCGGCGATGCCATCCTCGAAGTGGCGAAGCGCACCGGTGCGCAGGCCATCCATCCGGGCTACGGCTTCCTCTCCGAGAACGCCGATTTCGCCGATGCCGTCGCCGCGGCCGGCATCGCCTTCGTCGGCCCCTCCGGCGCCTCGATGCGAAAGATGGGCAGCAAGGCCGGCGCCAAGGAGCTGATGCGCGCCCACGGCGTGCCCGTGGTGCCGGGCTACACCGGCGAGGACCAGGACCCGGCCCTGCTGCAGCGCGAGGCCGACGCCATCGGCTATCCGCTGATGATCAAGGCCGCGCACGGCGGCGGCGGCAAGGGCATGCGCATCGTGCGCGCGTCCGCCGACTTCGCCGCGGCGCTGGAGAGCTGCCAGCGCGAGGCGAAGAACGCCTTCGGCCGCGACCGCGTGCTGCTGGAGCGCTACGTCGAGAAGCCGCGCCATATCGAGATCCAGGTGTTCGCCGACACGCACGGCCACACCCTGCACCTCAACGAGCGCGAGTGCTCGGCGCAGCGCCGCTACCAGAAGGTGGTCGAGGAATCGCCCTCGCCCTTCCTCAACACCGACCTGCGCGAAGCGATGGGCGCGGCGGCCGTGCAGGCGGCGAAGGCCATCGACTACGTCAACGCCGGCACGGTCGAGTTCATCGTCGGCCAGGACGGCGGCTTCTACTTCATGGAGATCAACACGAGGCTGCAGGTCGAGCATCCGGTGACGGAACTCGTGACCGGGCTCGACCTCGTCGAGCTGCAGCTGCGCGTCGCCGCCGGCGAGGCCCTGCCCTTCGCGCAGCACGAGGTGCGCCAGGACGGCCACGCCATCGAGCTGCGCCTGTATGCCGAGGACCCCGCCGCCGGGTTCCTGCCGGGCTCCGGCACGCTGGAGCGCCTGCGCCTGCCGGCGCCGTCGGCGCACGTGCGCCTCGACGGCGGCGTGGTGGAGGGCGACACGGTCACGATCTTCTACGACCCGATGATCGCCAAGCTGATCGTCTGGGACGAAACGCGCCCGCGGGCGCTGGCCCGCCTGCGCGAGGCGCTGGCCGACTGCGACATCCGCGGCCCGAAATCGAACATCGCCTTCCTCGAAGCGCTGGTGCGCCACCCGAGCGTCGTCGAAGGAACGATCGACACCGGCTACCTCGACCGCGCGCTGGACGAGGTGCTCACCCCCGCGACGCCACCGCCCGCACCGATGCTGGCGCTGGCCGCCGCCGCGGTGCTGCTGCGCGAGGAGCAGGCCACGCGCGAGCGTGCGGCCGCCGGCCCCGACCCGACCTCCCCGTGGGCGATCGCCGACGGCTGGCGCCTCGGGCACGGCGGTGCGCGGCGGCTCGTGCTGGCGTCGGGCGGCGAGCGCCATGTGCTGAACGCGCGCGGCCACGGCGGCGACTACGCCATCGCCCTCGACGGCGAGGCCACCGCGTTCCGCGTCGAGGGCCTGCGGCTCGGCGACGATGGCCGCGCCTCGGCGCGCGTCGATGGTGTCGCCGTGCTGGCCCGGGCCCACGTCGATGCCGGCTCGGTCCTGCTGCATGACGGCACGCAGCGCTGGTTGATCGAGCGCCTCGGCGCCTACGCCTTCGCCGGCAAGGCCGGCGCGGGCGGCGACGGCACGCTGAAGGCACCCATGCCGGGCCGCGTGGTGATCGCCAAGGTGAAACCGGGCGACATCGTGGCCGAAGGCCAGGAGTGCGCCGTCATGGAAGCGATGAAGATGGAGCTGAGCCTCAAGGCCCCGCGCGCCGGCACCGTCAAGGAAGTGCGCGCCGCCGCCGGCGACTTCGTCGAGGCCGATGCCGTGCTGGTGGTGCTGGAATGAGCGCCGCGACCGAGTTCGTCCGCATCGTCGAGGTCGGCCCGCGCGACGGCCTGCAGAACGAGAAGGTGCTGGTCGGCACCGCCGACAAGATCACCCTGATCGACAAGCTCGCCGCGACGGGCCTCGGCACCGTCGAGGCCACGGCTTTCGTCAGCCCGAAGTGGGTACCGCAGATGGCGGATGCTGCCGAGGTGTACGCCGGGGTGGCGAAGCGCGAAGGCGTGCGCTATCCCGTGCTGGTGCCCAACCTGCAGGGCTACGAGCGCGCCCGCTCGGTGGGCGTCACCGAGATCGCGGTGTTCGGCGCGGCCTCAGAGGCCTTCAGCAAGGCCAACATCAACGCGAGCATCGCCGAATCGCTGGAGCGCTTCGCGCCCGTGCTCGACGCGGCGAAGCGCGACGGCGTGGCCGTGCGCGGCTACGTCTCGACGGTGCTGGGCTGCCCCTACCAGGGCGAGGTGCCGGTGGCCGAGGTCGTGCGCGTGGCCAAGGCCCTGCATGCGATGGGCTGCTACGAGATCTCGCTGGGCGACACCATCGGCGTCGGCACGCCGCGCAAGGCCCGCGCCATGCTGGAGGCCGTCGCCACCGAGGTGCCGATGGCGGCACTCGCCGTGCATTTCCACGACACCTACGGCCAAGCGGTGGGAAACGTCGCCGCCTGCCTCGAGGCCGGCGTGCGCGTCGTGGACGCCGCCGTTTCCGGCACCGGCGGCTGCCCGTATGCAAAAGGCGCCAGCGGCAATGTCGCCAGCGAAGACATCGTCTACCTCCTCGACGGCATGGGCTTCGCCCACGGCGTCGACCTCGACGCGCTCATCGCGACCGGCCGCTGGCTGTCGTCGGTGCTGGACCGCGACTCCATGAGCAAGGTGAACCGTGCAAAGCCATGAACCCCTGCGCGCGGCCGTGGCCTATGCCGGCCGCCGACCGACCTACGACCATCCGATCGCCTTCGACGCCGGCGAGCACCTGACGATCACCCGTACTGACGACGAGTGGCCGGATTTCCACTGGTGCATCACGCCGGGCGGCGCGGAGGGCTGGACGCTGCGCAGCGCCTTCGAACTCGACGAGGGCCAGTCGCTCGACACCCTCCCGGCCACGGCGAAGGCCATCGCGGCGTACGACGCCCGCGAGCTGGCGCTGACGCCCGGCGAGCGCCTGCTGGTCGGCGAAGACCAGGGCGGCTGGCGCTGGTGCTACTCGTCCAAGGGCGACGCCGGCTGGGTGCGCAAGGCCGACCTCAGCCAGATCGAGGACACGCCGCGCTTCGTGATGCGCCCGATCCGCTCGACGGACGATGCCGCGGTCGCGGACATCATCCGGACGGTGATGCCGGAATTCGGCGCCGACGGCCCGGGCTTCGCCATCCACGACGCCGAGGTCGGCGCGATGCATGCGGCCTATGCGCGGCGCGGCGCGGCCTACTTCGTCGTCGAGGTCGGGGGCACGGTGATGGGCGGCGGCGGCATCGCCGCGCTGGACGGCGTCGACGGCGTCTGCGAGCTGCGCAAGATGTACTTCAAGCCCGGCCTGCGAGGCCTCGGCGCGGGCACGGCGCTGATCGCGCGCTGCCTGCATGCCGCGCGGCACCTCGGCTACCGGCAGTGCTATCTCGAAACACTGACGGGCATGAACGCGGCGCAGGCGCTCTACGAGCGCGCCGGCTTCCAGCGCGTCACGCAGGCGATGGGCGCCACCGGCCACTTCGGCTGCAACCGCTTCTACCTGCGGGCGCTTTGACGCGCTGGCTGCGCGTCAACCGAAGCGCCGCGAACGTGATTCGACGAAGAAGCTGGTGCGTTTACGCGGCTGCAGGTAGTCGAAGGCCGCTCGCGGCAGCGCCTGCGGCTTGATGGCGCGCTGGATCGTGAGTTCCGGACGCTCGGCCAGCGGCACGATCAGCGCCTCCTCGGCGCGCACCGCCGGGTCGTGGATCAGCACCTTGGGCTTCATCGCGTTGGCGGGATCCACCGCCACCGACAGCGCGAAGCGGCCATCGGACAGGTGCAGCACCGAACCCGGCGGGTAGATGCCCATCATCCGCACGAAGGCGTTCAGCGCCGCGGCGTCGAACTTCTCCTTGGTCTTCCGGTACACCGACGCGATGGCATCGTGCGGTGTCAGCGCATGGATCGGGTTGGGCGGATTGCACAGGTTGTCGTAGTGGTTGACGAGGGCGACCACGCGCGCGGCCGGGTGGATGGCCTCGCCCTTCAGCGCCATGGGATAGCCGCTGCCGTCGCTGGCCTCGTGGTGCTGGGCGACGACGGCCGCCGCGGCCTCGCCCAAGCCCATGCGCTCGGCCAGCGTGCGGCTGTGCTCGACATGGCTCTGGAACATGCGGCGTTCCGTCGGGTTCGGCGAATCGGCCTTGCCCCGCATCACGTCGGGCAGTTCGATCTTGCCGACGTCGTGCAGCAGCGCCCCCAGGCCGATGGCCTCGACCATGGCGTCGTCGAGGCCCATGGCGCGGCCGAGCAACACCGACAGCACCGAGACGTTGATGGCGTGCAGCGCGGTTTCCTGCCCGGCCTTTTCCGACAGCAGCCGGATGGCGACGTCCTGCTCCTCCCGCACCGCGCGCACCATGCCGCCGACCTCGACCTCGGCGATGGCGCGGGCCTCCTCGGGCTGGGCGCGCACGTTCTGCAGCACGTTGCGGAAGGCCTTCGAGACGGCGCTGAACCGGCGTTCGCAGCGATCGAGGCTCTGCCGCTGCGCATCGAGCGCATCGGTCGGTGGGGCCGTCGCGGGCTCGTCATCGAATGCCGACACGCGGGGGCCGTGCGCCAGTCCTTCGCCCTCGAGCCGGCCGGGTTCGGGCGCGGCGACGATCTCGACACGTCCTGCGACGGTGGACGCGCTGGTCATGACCGTCTCGGCAGCGTCGGCGTCGCCAGCCGCCGCCTCCGGGCCGGGCAGGGTCGCCAGCGCAGCCTCGGGCGCCGGCAAAGGCGCCACCTCGCTCCGCTCGGGCTCGTGCCAGACGTGGCTGACCCCCACCTGCGCGAAGGTCGCGATCTGCGCCTCGCTGCGCAGCAGGAAGCCGGTGCCCGGCACGTTCTCCATCGATACCCAGAGGCCCACCCGCAGGCGCTCGACCGCGATCCGCTCCATGCCCCCTCCCAGCCCTCGCAATGGCGCCAGTGTGCCCCGGAAGCCGGCGACCGGGCATCGGGCTCGGGTAAAATCCGGCGTCTTTTCGGGAGCACCCCATGCATCTGAACCACGTCCGCGCCGTCGTCACCGGCGGCGCCTCCGGCCTCGGCTTCGCCGTGGCCCAGTTCCTCGTCGCGAACGGCGGCAAGGTCGCCCTGTTCGACGTGAACGCCGAACGCGGCGCGGCCGCGGTGGCCGAACTCGGCGCGGGCAACGCGCACTTCTTCCGCACCGACGTCAGCGACGAGGCCGGCGTGGCGGCCAACGTGCAGGCGGCGAAGGACGCGATGGGCGGCCTGAACGCGGCGATCAACTGCGCCGGCATCCTCGGCGCGGGCCGCGTGCTCGGCAAGGACGGCGCGATGCCGCTGTCCACCTTCGCCACCACGGTGATGGTGAACCTCGTCGGCAGCTTCAACGTGGCCAAGGCCGCGGCGGCGCTGATGCAAGGCAACGAGCCGGGCGAGGACGGCGAGCGCGGCGTCATCGTCAACACCGCGTCCGTCGCGGCCTACGAGGGCCAGATCGGCCAGGCCGCGTACGCCGCCAGCAAGGGCGGCGTGGTCGGCATGACCCTGCCGATGGCCCGCGAGTTCGCCCGCATCGGCGTGCGCGTGATGACCATCGCCCCCGGCGTGTTCCACACCCCGATGGTCGACGGCATGCCGGAAGCCGTTTACCAGAGCCTCTGCGCCCAGGTGCCCTACCCCTCGCGCCTCGGCAAGCCCGAGGAGTTCGCGGAAACCGTCGGCTTCATCCTCCAGACCCGCTACCTCAACGGCGAAACCATCCGCATCGATGGCGCCATCCGCATGCAGCCGAAGTAAGGGCATCCCATGAAGGCTTTCGAGATCAAGAAGGGCAACGTCGTCGAGCACAACAACGGCGTCTGGCAGATCCGCGACATCGAGCGCAGCGCGCCGCAGGGCCGCGGCGGCAACGTCACCTTCCGCTTCACGATGTACTCGGTGCCGGGCGGCACCAAGCTCGACCTCAGCCTGCGCGCCGACGACGAGCTGAAGGACGTCGACCTGGTCCGCCGGGCGGCGAGCTTTTCGTACAAGGACGGCGAGGCCTTCGTGTTCCTCGACGACGAGGACTTCACCCCGTACACGCTCGACCCGGACGCGATCGGCGAGGCCGCCGGCTACATCACCGACGGCCTGACCGGCTGCTACATCCAGACCATCGACGACGCGCCGGTGGCGCTGCAGCTGCCGGCCACCGTCACGCTGGAAGTGGTCGACACGCCGCCGGAAATGAAGGGCGGCACGGCCACCAAGCGTCCGAAGCCGGCCAAGCTCAATACCGGCATCGAGATCATGGTCCCGGAGTACATCAGCAACGGCGAGAAGGTGCTGATCAATACCGCGACCGGCGAGTTCTCCGGCCGCGCCTGAGCCTCAGCGCGCCAGCCAGCGCGCCGCCATCCGCCGGATCGACGGGTCGAGCGACCCGTCCCCGGCAAGGTCCTCGATGGGCCGCCAAGCGAACGCGCGCGATTCGCTGTTGATCCGCGGCGACTCGTCGCCGCTGCAGCGCACCACGTAGCGGACATCGTAGTGCCAGTGCTCCGGCTCGGCGCCACGGGCCGGAATGCGGTGACGGTCGATGTCGAAGATGTCGGTCTCCACTCGCAGCTCGCGCAATCCCGTTTCCTCCTCCGCCTCGCGCAACGCGACGCTCGCGAGGTCGGTATCGCCGTCCGAATGCCCCCCCGGCTGCAGCCAGCGGTCGAGCTTGGCGTGATGCAGAAGGAGGGCGCGCCGGCCGTCCTCCGACACCAGGAACGCCGACGCGGTGAAGTGCCCGGCCAGACGAGCGCGCTGGAAGGCGGGACGCCCTTCCGAACGCAAGGCCTCGAACTCGTCGACGAGCGACGCCTGTCCGGGATGCCGCTCGCGGTAGCGGTCCAATCCGTACGCGAGGTCCGCTGGTGCCCGCATCGCTTCCTTCGCCCCCGTCCTTCGCCCCATGCGAGCCCGAAGCATAGCGCCCACCGCCGCCGGGAGGCCGGGTTAAACTCGGATGAAAACCAGAGAGAGATCGCTCGATGTCCGAACCCACGCCGGCCCGCGAGATGCGCGAGCCCAGCCTCCTGCAGGCGTTCCTGCCTCTGGTGTTCCTGTTCGCGATGCTCGGGACCTCGGTCTATCTCTTCGCCGATGACTCGGCCTTCGGTGGCAGCCAGATCTCGCTGCTGCTGGCCGGCGCCGTCGCCGCGCTCGTCGGCATCCGCAACGGGATGCGCTGGGACGACATCCAGGAGGCCATCGTCCACGGCATCTCGATCTCCACCAACGCGATCCTCATCCTGCTGGCCGTCGGCTCGCTGATCGGCTCGTGGATCCTCTCCGGCGCCGTTCCGACGCTGATCCATTACGGCTTGATGCTCCTGCATCCCGCTTTCTTCTATCCGGCGGCCTGTCTCGTCTGCGCGGTGGTCGCGGTGACCATCGGCAGTTCGTGGACGGTGGCGGGTACCCTCGGCGTGGCGCTGATGGGCGTGGCGCACGGGCTCGGGCTGGACCCGGCCATCACCGCGGGCGCCGTCATTTCCGGCGCCTACTTCGGCGACAAGATGTCCCCGCTCTCCGACACCACCAACCTCGCGCCCGCGGCCGCCGGCAGCGAGCTGTTCGCCCACGTGCGGCACATGGCCTGGACGACGGTGCCCAGCATCCTCATCGCCCTCGCCGGCTTCGCTTACCTGAGTGCCGGTGCGACAGCCGGTACCGCCGATGCCGGATTCAGCGACCTCGCCGCCGAACTCGACGCGATCTTTGCCATCGGCCCCCACCTGCTGATCCCGCTCGTCGTGGTGTTCGGCCTTGCGATGAGGCGCTTCCCGGCCTACCCGACCATCCTGATCGGCGCGCTGCTCGGCGCGGTCTTCGCGGTGGCTTTCCAGCCCGAGCTCGTGCTGGCCCTCGCCGGCGACGACGCGCTATCACGCCCGATGGCCCTGCTGAAGGGCGCCTGGACGTCGCTGATCAGCGGTTACAGCGGGGAATCCGGCAACGAGGCGATCGATTCGCTGCTCAACCGCGGCGGCATGTCCTCCATGCTCAACACGGTGTGGCTGGTGGTCTGCGCCATGTCCTTCGGCGCGATCATGGAGAAGGCCGGCCTGCTCGCGCGACTGATCCGCAGCGTTCTGAAGATGGCGCGTAGCACCGGATCGCTGATCGTCGCCACGCTGGTGACCAGCTTCGGCACCAACGTGCTGGCCGCCGACCAGTACCTCGCCATCGTGCTGCCGGGCCGCATCTACCGCTCGGAGTACGAGAAGCGCGGCCTTGCCCCGGTAAACCTCTCCCGCGCGCTCGAGGACGCCGGCACGATCACCTCGCCGCTGGTGCCGTGGAACACCTGCGGCGCCTACATGGCGGCCACGCTGGGCGTCGCCACCCTCGACTACCTGCCCTACGCCTTCTTCAACCTCGTCAACCCCATCCTCGCCGGCGTCCTCGCCTACACCGGCTTCAAGATCCTCAAGCTCGAAGTGGGCGGCGCGCTGGCCCGCCGCCGCGACGCCTGAGCCCCCAACCCCGACGGACATCCCCTGATGGACAACAACTCGATCCACGGCATGTGGTCCTCGCGCCTCGCCTTCATCCTCGCCGCCAGCGGCTCGGCGGTAGGCCTCGGCAACATCTGGCGCTTTCCCTACCTCGCCTCGGACAACGGCGGCGGCGCTTTCGTACTGATCTACCTCGCCTGCATCGCGCTGGTGGGCCTGCCGATCATGGCCGCCGAGATCCTGATGGGGCGGCAGGGCCGCATGAGTCCGGTCAACACCCTGCGCAAGCTGACGCGCGAGGGCGGCCACAGCAGCGGCTGGACCGTCATCGGCTGGATCGGCATGGTGTCGGCCGTGCTGATCCTCAGCTTCTACAGCGTGGTCGGCGGCTGGACCATGCACTACACCTGGCTCTACATCGCCCAGCTCTTCGGTGGCGCGCCCATCACCGACCCGACGGCCACCTTCACCGCCATGCTGGCCAGCCCGGGCACCCTGGTGTTCTGGCACACGGCCTTCATGCTGGTGACCGTGGCCGTGGTGGCGATGGGCGTGGAAAAGGGCCTCGAGCGCGCGGTGAAGTTCCTGATGCCGCTGCTGTTCCTGATCCTGCTGGGCCTGCTCGGCTACGGCATCAGCACCGGCAACGTCGGTCAGGCCTTCGAGTTCCTGTTCAAGCCCGACTTCAGCGAGGTGACCGGCGACACGCTGCTGGCCGCGCTGGGCCAGGCCTTCTTCTCGCTGAGCCTCGGCATGTGCGGGATCATGACCTACGGCGCCTACCTGCCGAAGGACATCTCGATCCCGCGGGTCGCGGTGACGGTGTCGGCGACCGACACCTCGGTCGCCCTGCTCGCCGGCCTCGCGATCTTCCCGGTGCTCTTCACCTTCGGCATCGCGCCTGCGGGCGGCGGCCCGGGCCTGATCTTCACCTCGCTGCCGCTGGCCTTCAACGACATGGCCTTCGGCATCCCCTACGCCGTGGCGTTCTTCGGCCTGCTGTTCGTGGCGGCCTGGACCTCGTCGATCTCGCTGCTCGAGCCGCCCTCGGCCTTCCTGGTGGAGCTGGGCAGGATGTCGCGGCGCACCTCGGCCATCGTGGCGGCGGTGTTCATCTGGGCGCTCGGCCTCGTGACGGCGCTCGGCTTCAACGTCTGGCAGAACGTCCGCGTCTTCGGGCGTGACCTGCAGGGCGCCATCGAGTTCGTCGCGTCGGACATCATGCTGCCGGTCGGCGGCCTGCTGATCGCGATCTTCGCCGGCTACTTCCTCAGCCGCGAGATCAGCCGCGGCGAGCTTTCGCACCTCAACGCCGCCGGCTTCGCCATCTGGCGCTTCCTGATCTGCATCGTGGCGCCCGTGCTGGTGCTGGTGGTGCTCGGCTTCAAGCTGTTCGGCTGAAGCCCGCCGCTCGCGGAAAAGAAAACGGCGCGGGAAACCGCGCCGTTTTCGTTATGCGACGGGCCGGGGATCGTCCCCGGTCCGATCAGACCGCCTTGGGCAGGTCGGTCCGGGCGATTTCCCCGGACTTCAGCCGCGCGAGGTAGCGATCCAGTTCGCGCTTCACGACCGGCATCAGCAGGTACACGCCGATCAGGTTGGGGATGGCCATGATGAACAGCAGGCCGTCGGCGATGTCGACGATGCTGGCCAGCGGCATGGTGCAGCCCACCACGGCCATCGACAGGTAGAAGACCTTGAAGCCGTAGAGCGCCGCCTTCGATTCCCGGAACAGGAAGCTGCAGGCCTTCGCACCGTAGTAGGCCCAGGTGATCGTCGTCGAGAAGGCGAACAGCGGCACGACGACCGCCAGCAGGTAGGGGAACAGCGGCGACACCGTGGCGAAAGCATTCGACGTCAGCTGCACGCCATCGGCGCCGCCCACGAGATGCTGCTGGGTGATGATGATGACCAGCGCCGTCATGGTGCAGATCACGACGGTGTCGATGAAGGGCTCCCAGAGTGCGACGAAACCCTCGCTCATCGGCTCCTTGGTCTTGACCGCCGAGTGCGCGATGGCCGCCGAACCGAGGCCGGCTTCGTTCGAGAAGGACGCACGTCGGAAGCCTTGGATGAGGGCTCCGATGACGCCGCCCGAAACGCCTTCGGCGGTGAACGCACCGTCGATGATGGCCATGAGGGCCGCCGGCACCTGCGGCAGGTTGGCGATGATCACGACGAAGGCGCCGAGGAGATAGAGCGCCGCCATGCCGGGGACCAAGCGCGCGGTGACGCTGCCGATGCGGGAAATGCCACCGATGACGACGATGCCGCCAAGGACCGCATAGACGAGGCCGAACCACAGGCTGCCGTTGGCCGGCATCAGGTCGCCGGCGACATTGGAGAGCTGCGCGAAGGCCTGGTTGGCCTGGAACATCGCACCGGCGCCGATGGCACCGAGCATGGTGCAGACGGCGAAGACGAGGGCGAGCACCATGCCCAGCGACGCGAGTTTCGGGTAGTTCGCCGCGATGCCCCGGCTCAGGTAGTACATCGGGCCGCCCGACACCGTTCCGTCCGGCTTCTCGAGGCGGTACATCACGCCCAGCGAGCACTCAACGAACTTCGAGGACATGGCGAGCAGGCCGGCGACGATCATCCAGAACGTGGCGCCGGGGCCACCGATGGTGATGGCGATGGCCACGCCGGCGATGTTGCCGAGGCCCACCGTGCCGGAGACCGCCGAGGTCAACGCGCGGAAATGGCTGACCTCGCCCACGCTGTCCGGATCGCTGTAGCGGCCGCGGATCAGGTCGAAGCCGTGCTTGAAACCGCGGATGTTGATGAAGCGGAAGTAGAGCGTGAAGACCAGCGCCGCCAAGATCAGCCAACCGACGATCAAGGGGAACATCACCGGCGCTTCGGCGGTGCCGCCGACCTGCACCGATTTGAAGATCCAGCCGGAGACCGTGTCGGCCACCGGCCTCACGGCAGCGTCGATCTGCTCGGCAAGGGTGGGTTCGGCGCGCGGGGCATCGTCGGCCGCCTGGGCGTGGGCGCCGGAAACGGCGGCCCAGCAGAGCAGGCCAATCAACAGGAATCGGAAGGGCATCGACTCGGATCCTCCAAAGGGATCCCGGAGTCTACCCAAACGGCCGCTGACCGACCCACGGCCGACCGGGCGACGTCAGCCGGGGCCTTCCGCGTCCCCGTCCGCATCGACGCCAGCCATGCCACCGAGGTCGCCGAGCAGTTGGCGGGCGACGTCGGCATCGACCGCCTCCACCGACTTGAGCTTGCGCTCGATGGCCCGGGTACGCACTCCGGCGCTGTCGATGACGTTGGCCGCCTCGTCCAGCTTCTTCTTGGTCTTGGCGAGGACCTCGCCGAATTTGCCGAACTCGGTCCGCACCGCCCCCAGCACCTGCCAAACCTCCGAACTTCGCTTCTCGATGGCGAGCGTGCGGAACCCCATGCGCAGCGAGTTCAGCAAGGCGGAGAGTGTGGTCGGCCCGGCGATGACCACGCGATGGTCGCGCTGCATCGCCTCGAACAGGCCGGGGCGGCGGAGCACTTCGGCGTAGAGGCCCTCCGTCGGAAGGAACAGCACGGCGAAATCGGTACTGTGCGGTGGCGCGATGTACTTCTCGGCGATTTTCTTGGCCTCGAGGCGGATGCGCTGCTCGAGGGCCTGGCCAGCCACCGCCGCGGCTTCGGCATCCGCGCGATCCTGGGCATCGAGCAGGCGCTCGAAGTCCTCGCGCGGGAATTTCGCGTCGATCGGCAGCCAGACCGGGACTTCGCCGGCGCCGGGGAGGCGCACCGCGAACTCGACGCGTTCGGCCGATCCCGGCCGGGTAGGCACGTTCGCGGCGAACTGGTCGGCAGTCAGGAGCTCCTCGAGGATGGCGCCCAGCTGGGCCTCGCCGACGACGCCGCGGGTCTTGACGTTGCCGAGCACGCGCTTTAGATCGCCGACGCCCACGGCCAACGTGCGCATCTCGCCGAGCCCGGCATGTACCTGCTCGAGGCGCTCCGACACCAGCTTGAAGCTCTCGCCCAGTCGCGTCTCCAGCGTCGCGTGCAGCTTTTCGTCGACGGTGGCGCGCATCTGCTCCAGCTTGGCCTCGTTGCCTTGCTGCAATTCGGCCAGCCGGCTCTCCAGCGCCTGCCGCACTTCGGCGAGACGCCCCTCCATGGCGTCGCGCGAACGCGCGGATTCCGCCAACTGGTGCTGTCGCAGGGCCTCCATCGCCCGATCCAACCGTTCCAGCGAGTGGCCAAGGCGCTGCTCGAAACCGTCGAAACGGCCGCCAAGCGTCGCTGCCAACTCGGCCCGGCTGGCACGCTGCTCCTCACGGAGGCCGCGCTCGCTGCGCTCCCCTGCGTCGGCGAGGCCGCCGACCTTGGCCGCCAAGGCGTCGACCTGCGCCTCGATGCGATCGAACCTCGCGCCTTGCTCCGGGTCGAGACCCGTCGACGCCGCGCCACGCCGCCCGGCAAACCATGCCAAGCCCCCCACGACCAGCACGGCCAGCCACGGCATCCACGCCAGCAGTGATGCGGCGCCCGTCATCGATCCACTCATCGTTCACCCGCTCCCGACGCGGCCACGGCACGTCGTGGCCCGGGCGCCATTCTGGCAGGCGGGGCGTCTCAGCGGCCGCGACGGGGCACGTCGCGGCCGATCGCGAGCGATCTCAGGCCTTTTTCGCCCAGGCCGCGCACCAGCCGTTCGGCTCCACGCTGTGGCCTGCGAACAGGGTGCAACCCTGGTTGGCGGCGGTGTAGAACTGGCAGTTCAGGCAGTTGCTGCCGGGTTTGAAGCTCGGATGCGTGGTCTTCGTCGCGTCCTCGATGTAGGCCAGCGCCTTGCCCTGCGGATGATCCAGCGGGAGCCTCGGCAGGGCCTGCGCCTGCGCCGCAGGAATGGCGAGGCGGGCGGCGAAGGGCGCGGCGAGCGCGACGGCGCCCAGCTGCAGGAAACGACGGCGGTTCGGGGTGTCCATGGGGCTCTCCCAGCGGGTTGGCTGGAGGGAGCCTAGGCCCGATTCCGTGCAGGGCATTTGACGGCTCGCAAAGCGATTGGCGAATGCGTCGCATCGCCAATGGCCCATTCACCTGCCGCGCCCTAAACTCCGCCCCATGAGCGCCCTGCCCTACGACCCCCACCGCCTCGCCGACGCCGCCGGCAGCCTGATCACGAACTGTCGCGAGCTGGCCCACCTCGGCCTGACGCCCGCGACGAGCAGCAACTTCTCGCAGCGGCTCGATGCGCAGCACTGCGCGATCACCGTCTCCGGCCGCGACAAGGGCCGGCTGGTGCAGGACGACATCATGGTCGTCGACTTCGACGGCCGCCCGGTGGCGACCGACAAGCGCCCCTCGGCCGAGACGCTGCTGCACACCCAGCTCTACCGCCGCTTCGCCGACGTCGGCTGCATCCTGCACACCCACTCGAAGACGCAGACCATCGCCTCGCGGCTGTTCGCGAAGCACGGCCACATCACCTTCGAGGGCTACGAGCTGCAGAAGGCCTTCCGCGGCAACGACACCCACGAAGGCGCCGTCCGCGTGCCGGTGCTGCCGAACTCGCAGGACATGCCGGCGCTCGCCGCGATGGTCGAAGCCGAACTCGACCGCGGCCCGCTGTGGGGCTACCTGATCGAGGGCCATGGCCTGTACGCGTGGGGACGCGACATGGCGGAAGCCCGCCGCCACCTCGACGCCTTCGAATTCCTCCTGTCCTGCGAACTCGAGCTCCGGAGACTGCACGCATGAGCCGCATCCGAATCTTCAACGACACCGATCCGTCCACCGTGCTGCTCGAGACCCGCGAGCACGCCGGCATCGCCGCCGAGCTGTCGCGCATCGGCGTGCGCTTCGAACAGTGGGAAGCGAATGCCCCCGTGAAGCCCGGCGCCTCGCAGGACGAGGTCATCGCCGCCTACAAGGGCGACATCGACCGCCTGATGGCCGAGGGCGGCTACAAGGCCGTCGACGTGATCAGCCTGACCGCCGACCACCCGCAGAAGGACGCGCTGCGCCAGAAGTTCCTCAACGAGCACACGCACAGCGAGGACGAGGTGCGCTTCTTCGTCGCGGGCTCGGGCCTGTTCACCCTGCACGTGGGCGGCAAGGTCTACGAGATCCTCTGCGAGGCCGGCGACCTGATCGGCGTGCCGGACGGCACGACGCACTGGTTCGATATGGGCCCGGAGCCGTTCTTCATCGCCATCCGCCTGTTCACCAACGTGGAAGGCTGGGTGGCGAACTTCACCGGCAGCGACATCGCCCAGCGCTTCCCCCGATACGAACGCGGCCAGGCGCTGGCCGCATGAGCACCCAGCAGGCCACCGTCATCCTGACCGACATCGAGGGCACGACGAGCAGCATCGCCTTCGTCAAGGACGTGCTCTTCCCTTATGCGCGTGCTGCCTTGCCAGGCTTCGTCGAGGCCCGCCGCCACGAGCCGGAGATCCGCCGCTGGCTCGACGCCGTCGCACTCGAGATCGACCATCCGCACCACGACTCGCGCGACGAGGCCGCGGTGCAGCAGCTGCTGGCGTGGATCGACGAGGACCGCAAGCACACCGCGCTCAAGGCCATCCAGGGCCAGCTCTGGGCCGAAGGGTATGCGCTTGGCGAGTATCGCGCGCACGTCTATGCCGACGCGGCCGAGGCGCTGAAGCGCTGGAAGGCCGCCGGGCATGACCTCTACGTCTACAGCTCGGGCTCGGTGCCTGCGCAGAAGCTGTTCTTCGGCCACAGCGACGCCGGTGACCTGACGCCGCTGTTCTCCGGCTATTTCGACACCGAGATCGGCGGCAAGCGCGAGGCCGGCAGCTACCGCCATATCGCCGCCGACATCGGCGTGGCGCCGTCGCACATCGTGTTCCTCTCCGACGTCGTCGAAGAGCTCGATGCCGCTCGCGAGGCAGGCTTGCGCACCGTGCTCCTCGACCGCCGCAGCGACTACCCGACCCCCCGCGAGGCGATGGCCAATGGCCATCCCATCGCGGAGAGTTTCGCCACCGTCACGCCGTGACGGCGTCCAGCGCCGGGTAGTCGGTGTAGCCCTCCGGGCCCGGCGTGTAGAGCGTCGAGAAATCGACCTCGGCCAGCGGCGCATTGGTGCGAAGGCGCTCGACGAGGTCCGGGTTGCTGATGAAGGGCTTGCCGAACACGATCACGTCGCCGCGGCCCGAGGCGATGGCTTCGGCCGCCGAGACGGCGTCGAAGCCGCCATTGAGGAACAGCGGGCCGCGGAAGTTCCGGCGCGCCGCGGCCCCGACGGCCTGCTCTTCCGGCAGCGACTGGTCGCCGTGGCGGATCTCGAGGAACGCGATGCCGCGGGCGTCGAGTTCGCGGGCCACGTACTCAACCAGCGCCACCGGCTGGCTGTCGCGGATGTCGTTGTAGGCGACGAGCGGCGAGAGGCGCACGGAGACGCGGTCGGCACCGATCTCGGCCGACACCGCATCGACGATCTCGAGCAGCAGTCGGGCACGGTTCTCGATGCTGCCGCCATAGCCATCGGTGCGATCGTTGACGCTGTCGCGCAGGAACTGGTCGATCAAGTAGCCGTGCGCGCCGTGGATCTGCACGCCATCGAAGCCGGCACGCATCGCGCGCTTCGCCCCTTCCACGAACAGGTCGACGATGCCGGGCAGCTCGGTGACGTCGAGGCGGCGCGGCACTTCGTAGGGTTTCGGGCCTTCGGGGGTGTGGATGGTGTCGCCCTGGATGGCGCGATCGGTGCTGGACACCGGCTGGCGGCCGCCATCGAGCAGGGAGTGGGCGGCGCGACCCGGATGCCAGATCTGCAGCTGGATGCGACCGCCCTTCGCATGCACGGCGTCGGTCACGCCCTTCCAGCCCGCCACGCAAGCCTCGTCGAAGATGCCCGGCTCGCCGGTGAAGGCGCTCGCGTCCGACGCGACCATCGTCGCCTCGGCGATCAGCAGGCCGGCGCTGGCGCGCTGGGCGTAGTGCTCGGCCATCAAGGCGTTCGGGAGATGGCTGCGTCCGGCGCGGGCGCGCGTGAGCGGCGCCATCGCGATGCGGTTCGGCAGGGTGATCGCGCCGGCGGTGACGGGGGTGAACAGAGGGCTCATGACGGCTCCTTCGACTGGGCTTCCCAAGGTGCGGGCGATGGACGCCACTCCCAAGCCGCCCGCGGGCGACACGGGCGGAACGCAGCGTTCCGCGCTCGCCCGCGCAAAGGCTCAGGGCACCGCGTCGATCAGGCGATAGGACGTCGCTTGCCGGAGCTCGCCGCGCCAGCGGTCGAACACACGGACCTCGATCGGGTGCTCGCCCGCCGGAAGGTCGGTCGGCAGCGCGCCGCGCCAGAGGTGCGGGGAGAGGATCGCTTCCGGCGCGCGGTCGTAGCCCCGGAGGGCATCGCTCCGGTCGTCGTCCGCATTGATGGCGCGAAGCTCCGGGTCGGCGCGTTCGACACGGCGCATCGGCTGCCACGCACGGCTCGCGACCCGGAACTCGACCCGCGTGTCCGCATCGCCCATCCAGACGTTCGCGTAGACACCGACGCCCGGCCACGCGCCGCGACGCAGCACTTTCGGTGCGTGCAAGCCGAACGGGGGATCGCCCGCATCGCCGGCCACATGCCAGCGCAGCGCATAACGCCCGCCCGCCTGGACCGTGAGCGTGGCGTAGCCGTTGGGCGTGCCGTCCGCCATACGGGTGTCGGGGATGCCGCGAACGTCCTTCACGCCACTCCAGAAGGCCCCGCAGGCCGCCCCGACGTTGTACTCGTGCAAGGGCGCACGGCCACCGAAGCCGGTGCCCGCACCGTGCCAGTGGTGCTGCTGGATGTGTGTGTGGCTGGACAGCACGAGCGTGTTCGAGCGCCCCTCGAGGAGGTCGAAAAGGCGCTGCCGATCCGTATCCCGGAAGGAATCGGTCGCGGGATCGGGATCATCGTCGAACAGTGGGATATGCATGGCCAGCACGAGGAGGGTGTCGTCCGGCACCGTCGGCAACCACGCCTCGAGGAAGTCGAACTGCGCATCGCGCAAACCGCCCACGTAGCGCGCAGGAGCCCCGGTCCCCGGCAGGTGGATGACGTTGTCGAGCACGACGACCGCCAGCCCCGGCTCCTCCCAGGCGAAGGTGTCGGGGCCGAAGACCCGCCGGAAGCTTTCGAGCGAAGCGTCGTCGGTGCCGGCGCCGTGATCGCGATCGTGATTGCCGCTGACGTGCAACCACGGCGTGCGCGTGGCCGCCATCGCCCGCGCCATGGCCGGGAGCAGCGCCAGGTTGCCGTGGACGATGTCCCCGAGCGAGATCCCCACCCTCGCCCGCGGGAGGCGGGCTTCATCGGCGACGACGTCGCGCTCGAAGTAATCGATATCGGTCGTGCTCTTCGGCTGCGGATCGCCAAACAGGCGCACGTCGTAGGGCGGAGAAAGCGGCGCCTCGCGCAGGGCGATGTCCCAGCGCCGCGTGCCCGCGGGACGCCAGAAGTCGGGCAGACCATCGCGACGGTTCGGCAGCCGGTATCCCGCCGGCTTCACCACGAAGATGGGGAGGCTTGAACCCGGGCTGGGCACGAGCACGAACCGACCGTCCGGAGCGCTCCTCGCCAGCGTGGCGCCCTGCCCGATCGCCACGCCGGCCACGCCCGGCTCGTCGGCATCGCGTCGACCATCGCCATCGGTGTCGATGAACACCTGCCCGGTGACAGCCTGCACCTCGCCGTGCGCCGCTGGCACGACCACGGGGCCTCCGAGGCACAGCGCGAGGGCGACGACCCACCGGATCGGCGCGGTCGCCCGGGGATCGGGGGTGGGGTTCGGTCGGGACATGGGACGTCGGCCTCCCTCGGGGGCTCAGCCGGTGACCCGCGCCTTCGCCTGGTGGCGCCTCGCCAGCACGCGCTCGACGTCGGCGAGGCCGAGGCCTCGCGCCCGCAGGCCGACGAGCGTGTGGAACACGAGGTCGGCCGCTTCGTCGAGCACCGCCTTGTCGTCCTGCGCGACCAGCGCGAGGGCCGTCTCGACGCCCTCCTCGCCGACCTTCTGCGCGATCTTCCGCACGCCGGATTCGAACAGCGTCGTCGTGTAGCTGCCCGCAGGGCGCTCGCGCTCGCGCTGTTCGATGGTGGCTTCGAGCTCGGCCAACACGCTGCCCGGCGCCTCGGGGAAGCAGCTCGCGCGCTTCAGATGGCACGTCGGGCCGTGCGGAATGGCCTGCACCAGCAGCGCGTCGGCGTCGCAGTCGGTGGTGATCGCCACGAATTCGAGGACGTCCCCCGACGTCTCGCCCTTCATCCACAGCCGGTTCTTGCTGCGGCTGAAGAAGGTGACCTTGCCGCTGGCCAGCGTCGCCTCGACGGCGGCGCGGTCCATGTAACCGAGCATCAGGACACGGCGCGTGCGCGCGTCCTGCACCACGGCCGGCAGCAGGCCGCCCTGCTTGGCGAAATCAAGCACGTCAAGGTCGAAAGGCGCCGGGGCGGCGCCGGGGGTCGGATCAGTCACTGGCGCACCTCGATGCCGGCCTCGGCGAGGCGGGCCTTGAGCTCTGGGATGGGCACGGTACCCGAATGGAAGACGGACGCGGCAAGCGCCGCATCGACGTCCGCCACTTGGAAGGCATCGACGAAGTGCCCGATGGCCCCCGCGCCTCCCGAGGCCACGAGGGGGACGCGACAGATCGCACGCACCGCGACCAGCTGCTCGAGGTCGTAGCCGGTCTTCGCGCCGTCGCTGCCCATGCAGTTCAGCACGATCTCGCCGGCACCCCGGTCCTGCGCCTCGCGCACCCAGTCCACCGTGCGGCGCCCAAGCGCCTTCGTCTTCGACGGATCACCGGTGTACTGTCGCACGCGCCATTCGCCGTCGGCGTCCTTCAGCGAATCGACGCCGACGACGACGCACTGGACGCCAAAGGCCGAGGCCAGCTCATCGATCAGCCCCGGGCGCTCCAGTGCCGGCGAGTTGACCGACACTTTGTCGGCCCCGGCATGGAGGATGGCCCGGGCGTCGTCAACCGATCGGATGCCGCCGGCGACGCAGAACGGGATGTCGATGATCCGTGCCACGCGCTCGACCCAGGCACGATCCACGCTGCGCCCTTCCGGGCTGGCGGTGATGTCGTAGAACACCAGTTCGTCGGCCCCTTCGTCGCGATAGCGCAGGGCGAGTTCCTCGATGTCACCCATCACGACGTGGTCGCGGAAACGGACGCCCTTCACCACTTGGCCATCGCGGACGTCGAGGCAGGGAACCAGCCGGCGCGCGAGCATCAGGGCGTCTCCCGCGGGCGATCCACCGCCGAGCTCAGCGCCGAGAAGGCCTCGGCCAGCGCGAAGCGGCCGTCCAGCAGGGCCTTGCCCAGGATGGCCCCGCCCGCACCGACCGCGCGGGCCCCGAGCACGTCATCGAGCGACGCCACGCCGCCGGAGGCCTGCACGGCGACCTCGGGGAAGCGCGTGGCAATCTCGCGGTAAAGGTCGAGGTTGAGGCCGGCGAGCATGCCGTCGCGGGCGATGTCGGTGCACAGCAGATGCCGCAGCCCGGCATCGGCATAGCGCTTGAGCAGGTCGAACAACGCGAGGCCCGAGGCTTCGGTCCAGCCGTGGACGGGCAAGCGGAAGACGCCGACGTCGTCCGCGCGGGCGTCAAGGGCGATGGTGATGCGGTCGTTGCCGAAGCGCTCGAGCCAACCCAGGACGCGATTCGCCTCGCGAACGGCCAGCGAACCGATGACCACCCGCGCAGCGCCGGCGCTGAAGATCGCCTGCACGTCGGCGTCATCGCGGACGCCGCCGCCGGTCTGCACCTTCAGCGTGGTCTCGCGGCGGATGGCCTCGACCAGCGGGCCGAGGGTCCAGCCGCCCGCCTTGGCCGCGTCGAGGTCGACGAGGTGCAGCCATTCGGCGCCGACCCCGGCGTAACGCTTGGCGAGGGCGAGCGGGTCGTCGGCGTAGCGGGTCTCGGCGTCGTAGTCGCCCTGGCGCAGGCGGACCACGCGGCCCTCGCGGATGTCGATGGCGGGATAGAGGAGGAAGGACACGACGCGACCTAGAGCGAAAGGAAGTTGTGGAGCAAGCGAGCGCCGGTGGCTGCGCTGCGCTCGGGATGGCACTGCGCCCCCATCACCCGACCGCGGGCGGCGACGGCGGTGAAGGGCTGGCCGTGCGTGGACGTGGCCAGCGCGTTCGCGTCGCCGCCATAGGCGTAGCTGTGCACGAAGTAGGCGTGGCGGCCGTCGAGCCCGGCCATCAGCGGGTGGGCGGCCGCCTCGGCGGACGCGGCGTGCAGCCGATTCCAACCCATGTGCGGCACGCGGACGCCCGGTGATTCGGGCAGGCGCTCGACACGGCCCGGCAGCAGGCCAAGGCACTCGACCTCGCCCTCCACGGAGTGCTCGAACAGCAGCTGCATGCCGACGCAGATGCCCATCAAGGGCTGGGTGAGCGTGGGGATCAGGCGATCCAGCCCGTTGGCGCGCAGCCGCGCCATGGCCGGGCCGGCGGCGCCGACACCGGGAAGGATCACGTGCGTCGCGGCACGGATGCGCTGTGCGTCGCTGGTGACGGGCGCCTCGATGCCAAGGCGCGCGAACGCCGCCTGCACCGAGCCCAGGTTGGCGCCGCCGGAATCCAGCAGCACCAGCCGGACGCGCGAGGCGTCGAGGGCGGGCAGCGCGTCCGCAGGGCCGGCGACGGTCACAGCACGCCCTTGGTGCTGGGCAGCGCCGTCCCCTCGCGACGGATGGCGAGGCGCAGCGCGCGGGCCACGACCTTGAAGCAGGCCTCGACCATGTGGTGCGTGTTCTCGCCGCGGACTTGCAGGTGCAGGTTCAGGCCGGCGGTCTCGCACAGCGAGCGGAAGAAGTGCGGCACCAGTTCGGTGGCGAGGCCGCCCACCTCGGCGCGGGGGAACGCGCCTTCGAAGACGAAGTACGGCCGGCCGGAGAAATCGACGACCGCGGAAGCGCGGGTTTCGTCCATCGGCAGGGCGAAGGCCGCACGAGCCTCGGCACCGAAGGCGTCGGCAGCGGCCGCCGCAGGCTCGCCACCCTGCCCTTCGCCACCGTCGAAGCCGTAGCGGCCGATGCCGCGCTTGTCGCCAAGCGCCTGCTTCAGGGCCTGGCCGATCGCCAGCGCGCAGTCCTCGACCGTGTGGTGCTCGTCGATGTGCAGGTCGCCGGTGCAGCGCACGGCGAGCCCGAAACCGCCGTGCTTGCCGAGCTGCTCCAGCATGTGGTCGAAGAAGCCGTGGCCGGTGGCGACGGCCGGCTCACTCGCACGGTCGAGGTCGACCTGCACGGTGATCTTCGTTTCCTTGGTGGTGCGCTTGATGGTGGCCGTGCGCGGCGACGCGGTGAGGGCGTGCGCGATGCCGGCCCAGTCGTAGTGGCCGTCCTTCAGGCGGAAGCCGCGCACGCCGAGGTTGGTGGCGAACTGCATGTCGGTCTCGCGGTCGCCGACCATGGCGCTGTTGGCGAGGTCGATATCACGGTCGCGCAGGTAGTGCATGACCATGCCGATGCCGGGCTTGCGCGTCGGCAGGTTGTCGCGCGCGAAGCTCTCGTCGATCAGGATCTCGCGGAAGGTGATGCCCTGCGACTCGAGGATCTGCAGCAGCAGGCGCTGCGGGCCCTCGAAGGTCTCGCGCGGGAAGCTCGGCGTGCCGAGGCCGTCCTGGTTGCTGACCATGACGAACTGGAAGCCGGCGTCGCGGAGCTTCTGAAGGGCGGCGATGCAACCGCGGGTGAGGCGGAACTTCTCGAACGCATCGATCTGCTCGTCGGCGGGCTCGTCGATGAGCACGCCGTCGCGGTCGATGAACAGGATCTTCTGGGGCATGGCAGGGTCTCAGGCCGTCGCGACGGCGCGCGAACGGAGTGCGGCAAGGGCGGCGAGCATCGCGTCGTTCTCCTCCGCGGTGCCGATGGTGATGCGCAAGGCATCCTGGAGCTGGGGCGCCGAACGCTGGTCGCGCACGACGACGCCGGCGGCGAGCAGGGCCTGCATGGCCGCCTCGGCGTCGAGGAAGCGCACCAGCAGGTAGTTCGCGTCGGACGCGTAGACCGCACGCACCCCGTCGAGGCCGCGCAGCGCGTCGGCGACGCGGCGGCGCTCGGCGACGATGCGCCCGGCCCGGCGCTTCGCCTCGTCCGCGGCCGAGGGCGACACGGCTTCCAAGGCCAACGCCACCGCCGGCGAGGCGAGCGGATACGGCGGCGCGATGGCGGCGAGCACGCGGATCAGCGCCGGGTCGCCGATGGTGATACCGAGGCGGGCACCGGCGAGCGCATAGGCCTTCGACAACGTACGCAGCACCACGAGGTTCGGGAAACGCTCGCGCAGCAGGAGCGCGCCGGGGGCCTCGTTGTACTCGCCATAGGCTTCGTCGACCACGACGAGCGCACGACCCGCAACGCCGTGAAGAAGGCGCTCGAGGTCGGCATTCGACACCGCCCCGCCGGTCGGGTTCGACGGCGAGCAGACGTAGAGGAGCTTGACCGGCGCCTTCGCCACCGAGAGTTCCAAGGCGCGGAGGGCCGCATCGACGTCGAACCGGAAGCGGTCGCCCTCGTCGACCAGCGGCACCTCGACCACCGGCGCGCCCTGCACACGGGCGGAAACGGCATACATGCCGAACACCGGCGGGGACACGAGGATGGCCTCGCGCTCGGCGCGGCACAGCGCGCGCGTCAGCAGGTCGATGCCTTCGTCGCTGCCGCGGGTCATCAGCAGCGTGTCTTCGGGCACGCCGTGGAGCGCCGCGAGGCGGGCGCGGAGCGCCGCGGGCTGCGGCTCCGGGTAGCGGTGGAGGCCCTGCCCCGGATCCGCCGGCGAAGCCCACGGGCTCTCGTTGGCATTGAGCCACACACGGCCCTTCAAGCCGGTCTTGCGGGCCGAGCCATAGCCGCCGAAATCGCGCAGGTCGGCGCGGACGAGGTCGAGCACGCTCATGCCGAGGCCTCCAGACGCTGCACCACAGCCTGCGCATGCGCTTCGAGTGACTCCGCGCGGGCCAGGGTGACGGCGCTTGGGCCGATGGCGCGCAGGCCGTCGCGGCTGACCTGCTGGACGCTGATGCTGCGCTGGAAGCTCGCCACCGAGACGCCGCTCCAGGCCCGCGCCGCGCCGCCGGTGGGCAGCACGTGGTTGGTGCCCGAGCAGTAGTCGCCCAGCGATTCCGGCGCGTAGTCGCCGAGGAAGATCGAGCCGGCGCAGGTGATCTTCGGCAGCCAGTCGCGCGGCTCGCGCAGCTGGACGATCAGGTGCTCGGGCCCATAGGCATTGCTGATCGCGAAGGCCTCGTCCAGCGTGGGCACGACGATGAGGCGGGCGAAATCGAGCGCCTTCGTCGCGATCGCCTCGCGCGGCAGCCGCGCGACCTGGGCGCGTACTTCCGCCTCGACGGCCGCGGCCAGCGCGGCGCTGTCGGTGGCGAACACCACCTGCGAATCGGGGCCGTGCTCGGCCTGCGCCAGCAGGTCGGCGGCGATGAAGGCCGCGTTCGCACCGGCATCGGCGATGACCAGCACTTCGGAGGGGCCCGCCGGCATGTCGATGGCCGGGCCGTCGGGCAGCGCGGTAACCTGCGACTTCGCCAGCATCACCCAGGCGTTGCCGGGCCCGAACAGCTTGTCGCAGCGCGGCACCGATCCGGTGCCAAACGCCATCGCCGCGATGGCCTGCGCGCCGCCGATCTTGAACACGCGGCGGACGCCGCACAGCCGAGCCGCCACCAGCACGGCCGGGTCGGCCGTGCCGTCCGCGCGCGGCGGCGTGCACACCACGACCTCGCGGCAGCCGGCGATCTGCGACGGCACGCCGAGCATCAGGGCCGTCGACGGCAGCGGCGCGGAGCCCGCGGGCACGTAGAGGCCCACGGTGTCGATGGCTCGCAGCACGCGGCCACAGCGCACACCGGGTGCGGTGTCGATCTCGAACTCGGTCGGCGCGCCGGCGCGGTGCCAGGCGTCGAGGCGCGACTTCGCCTCCACCATCGCGTCGCGGAGCGCGGGGTCGAGGCCCGCCTCGGCCGCGTCGAACTCGGCGGCGGTCACTTCGAGGGCGTCCAGTTCCACGTTGTCGAAGCGGCGCGTCAGCGCGCGCAGCGCGGTGTCGCCGTCCGCGCGCACCTGGGCGAGGATGCGCTGCACGGCGGCGATGCGTTCCTCGCTGGAGTTCGACGGCGGGCGGGCCAGCGCGGCGGCGCGCTCGTCGGCGGAGAGCCTGGCCCAATCGAGGGTCTTCATGGTCGGGAGCCTTCGTGGTTCGTTCGCGGCGTCAGGCCAGCATCTGTTCGACCGGCAGCACCATCAGGGCGCTGGCACCGGCCTTCTTCATGTCTTCGAGGCGCTGCCAGGTGACCGCCGTGCGGCACAGCGCCTGCACGGCGACGCGCGAGCCGTCGCCATCGAGCGCGGTGACCAGCGGGGCATCGGCGTCCGGCAGCAGCTTGAGCAGCTCGCCCAGCGCGGCGCGCTCGGCCTGCAGCATCAGCAGCTTCGCCGCCTTCACCGAGAGCACGCCGTCGAGGCGACGCAGCAGCAGGTCGGCCAGCGCCTGGCGCTCGTCGTTGAAGGGCTTCGACGGGCCGGCGATCACGGCCTCGCTCTCGAGGATCACCGCCACTTCCTTCAGCTGGTTCGCCACCAGCGTGCCGCCGGTGGAGACGAGGTCGCAGATGGTCTCGGCCTTGCCGAGGCGCGGCGCGATCTCGACGGAACCCGACAGCAGCACGGGTTCGGCATCGACGGCGTGGTCCTTCAGCCACTTCGCCAGCAGGGCCGGGTAGCTGGTGGCGCAGCGCAGGCCGGCGAGGCGCTGCGGGCCCGGCCAGTCCCAGTCCTGCGGCACCGCCACCGAGAGGCGGCAGCGACCGAAGCCGAGGCGGCGCACGACGCTGAAGGCCTCGCCTTCGCCCTTCGCGCGGCGCTCGTAGTCCTGCTCGGCCAGCACGTTCAGGCCGACGATGCCGAGGTCGCAGACGCCTTCGGCGATCAGGCCGGGGATGTCGTCGTCGCGGACGAGCAGCAGGTCGATGGGCAGCGACTCGCCGTAGCAGAACAGGCGGTCGCGGCTCTCGCGGAAGCTCAGGCCGGCGCGCGCGAGCAGGTCGCGGGCGGGGTCCGACAGGCGGCCGGATTTCTGGATGGCAATGCGCAGGCGATCGTGCGTCCGCATGGTGCGGGCTCCGTGGAAAAGCGAATCGGTTGGGGGATCAGGGCGTGTGTTCGTGGCCGGGCACGGCGAAGGCCGCACCCGGCAACAGATGCCCGAGGCGTTCGGCCGCCAGGCGATAACCGCCGGCGCCGAGGGACAAGCAGCGGGCCACGCGGCCCACGGTGGTGACGCTGACGCCGGTGCGGTCGTGGATCTCGCGGTAGGCCCGGCCTTCGGCCAGCTCCGGCACCACGGCCCAGCGGTCGGCCATGGCTTCGAGCTCGGCCGGGGTGCACAGGTCGACGAGGAAGCGGCGCAGCTCGTCGGGCGTCTCCAGCGCGCGGAGGGCGCCGACGAGCCCCGCCAGCCGGTCGGCCGACGCTGCCTCGGCCGCCGGTGCGGACACGGTGGCAGGCGAACGATCGAGGGCGGGGCGGCGCTTCATGGGCAGGCACTGTAATAGCGCGTTATTACATTGGTCAATAGCCCCCTCGGAAGACGCCGGCCGGATCTTCACCCCGCGATCTCGACCGCCGACCGGGGATGCGCGAGTCTGGGTGCCTGAGTGGAGGCAACCCGGTGATCCATCGACGGCCTTTGGGCAAGCCCTGGCAGGAAGAGCTGCAACTCGACGACGGTCGACGCCTGTGGCTGCGCCCCATCCTGCCGGCCGATGCGGAGCCGCTGCGGGCAGGCTTCGCCCTGCTGACGCCCGAGGAAGTGCGGATGCGCTTCCTGCATCCGCTGACCGCCCTGAGCCCCGCGATGGCCCGACGCCTCACGCAGATCGATCCGAGGACCCAATTGGCGCTGGTGCTCGCGGAGCCGGAAGCCCCGGGGCAGGCGCTGGTCGGCGGAGTGGTCCGTGCCGCGATCGACGCCGGCACGAAGCGCGCCGACTTCGCGATCCTCGTGGTCCGCCATCTGGCCAATCAAGGGCTCGGAACCCTGCTGATGAAGCAGATGCTGCGCTGGGCGAACTTGAAGCGCCTCGATGCCGTCTACGGTGACGTGCTGCAGGAGAACGCCCAGATGCTCCACCTCGCCCAGCAGCTCGGCTTCCGCCGCCTTCCCGCCGACGAGCCGGGACTGGTGCGGATCGAGAAGCGGCTGCGGGACGAGGCCTGACGAACACGGCGGCTCGCTGCCGTCTTGACGCCCTCCGTGCAGGGATCGCGAAGGCCCGCGCTACACTCCGCGCCCTCATGACGCACCCCAGCCTTCCCGCCGCGCCGCTCCCCGCCCGCGGCCAGCAGCGCGCCGACTGGCGCCTCCCCGTCAACCCGACCGCCGGGGCCTTGGCGATTGTCGAACGCGCCCACGCGCATGACGGTCTGGTGGTCGCCGTCGCGCGGGACACGTCCACCGCCCTACGGCTCGAAGCCGATCTGAAGTCGCTGGCGCGCGGCCTTCCCGTCCTGCACTTCCCGGACTGGGAAACCCTGCCCTACGACCTGTTCTCGCCGCACCCGGACATCATTTCCGAACGTGTCGCGGCGCTGTACCGGCTGCCGTCGCTCAAGCGCGGCGTGCTGGTCGTGCCGGTCTCGACCCTGCTGCAGCGACTCGCGCCGCCGGAGTGGGTGGCCGGCAACGTGCTCGACCTCAAGAAAGGCCAGAAGCTCGACCTCGACGCCGAGAAACGCCGCCTGCAGGCCGCCGGCTACCGCCACGTGCCGCAGGTGAACGACCCCGGCGACTTCAGCGTGCGCGGCGCGCTGCTCGACCTGTTCCCGACGGGTGCCGCCGAGCCCTACCGCATCGAGCTCTTCGACGACACCATCGATTCGCTGCGCAGCTTCGACCCGGAAACGCAGCGTTCGATGCACCCCATCGACGCCATCGAACTGCTGCCGGCCCGCGAGTTCCCGCTCGACGAGGCCTCCTGCAAGCGCGCCCGCGAGGCGATGCTGGACCGTTTCGACGTCAACCCGCGGCGCTGCCCGCTGGTGCAGGACCTGAAGGAAGGCGTGGCACCGGCCGGCATCGAGTACTACCTGCCCTTCTTCTTCGAGCGCACCGCGAGCCTGTTCGACCACGTGCCGGCGAATGCGCTGGTGGTGCTCGACGCCGGCTGGGAGCCGGCCGCCGAGCAGCAGCTGGCCCAATGCGCGCAGCGCTGGGAGCAGCGCCGCCACGACATCGAGCGTCCGGTGCTGCCGCCCGAGGACCTGTGGCTTCGGCTGGATGAACTGCGGGCCGCGCTGAACCGCCACGTCCGCATCGAGCAGGTGCCGCCGGAGCACCCGCGTTTCGAGAAAGGCCTGGTGTTCGACGCGCAGCCGGCGCCAAGCCTGCCGCTGGCCGCCAAGGGCGAAGCGCCGGCCGCGGCGTTGCGGGCCTTCCTGTCGAGCTATCCCGGCCGCGTGCTGCTGGCCGCCGATTCGCCGGGCCGCCGCGAAGCGCTGATCGACGTGCTGGCCGCCGCCGACCTGAAGCCGCCGACCGTCGCCGACTGGGCCGCCTTCCTCGAGGGCGAGCATCGTTACGCCATCGGCGTCGTTCCGCTCGATGCCGGCTTCGCGTTGACCGAACCCGCGATCGCGGTGCTCACCGAACGCCAGCTGTTCCCCGAGAAGGCGGAACAGTCGCGGCGCCGCACGCGCCGCGGCGTGCGCGACCCGGACGCGATCATCAAGGATCTGTCCGAGATCGCCGTCGGTTCGCCCATCGTCCATGAGGAGCACGGCGTCGGCCGCTACCGCGGCCTCGAAGTGCTGGAGGCCGGCGGCGTCGCCGGCGAGTACCTCGTCATCGAGTACGCCAAGGGCGACAAGCTCTACGTGCCCGTGTCGCAGCTCGAGCGCGTTTCGCGCTATTCGGGGGCTTCGGTCGAGCACGCGCCGCTGCACAGCCTGGGCGGCGAGGCCTGGGAAAAGGCCCGCAAGCGCGCCGCCGACAAGGTGCGCGACGTCGCCGCCGAACTGCTGGAGATCCAGGCCCGCCGCCAGGCGCGCGCCGGCCTCGCCCTGCCGGTCGACCGCGCCATGTACGAGCCCTTCGCGGCCACCTTCCCGTTCGAGGAAACGCCCGACCAGCTCAGCGCCATCGACGCCGTCATCACCGACCTCGCCAAGCCCTCGCCGATGGACCGCGTGGTCTGCGGCGATGTCGGTTTCGGCAAGACCGAGGTGGCGGTGCGCGCGGCCTTCGTCGCGGCGGCGGCCGGCAAGCAGGTGGCGGTGCTGGTGCCCACCACCCTGCTGGCCGAACAGCACTACCGGAACTTCCGCGACCGCTTCGCCGATTGGCCGATCCGCGTCGAGGTGCTGTCGCGCTTCAAGTCGGCCAAGGACATCAAGGCCGTGCTCGACCAGGTGGCCGAGGGCAAGGTCGACGTGATCGTCGGCACGCACCGGCTGCTGCAGGAGGACGTCAAGTTCAAGGACGTCGGCCTCGTCATCGTCGACGAGGAGCAGCGCTTCGGCGTGCGGCAGAAGGAGCGCCTGAAGGCGCTGCGTGCCGAGGTCCACCTGCTCACGCTCACCGCCACCCCGATCCCGCGCACGCTGAACATGGCGATGAGCGGCCTGCGCGACCTGTCGATCATCGCGACGCCACCGGCGCACCGCCTCGCGGTGAAGACCTTCGTCGCGCCATGGGAGAACGAGACCGTCACCGAGGCCTTCCAGCGCGAACTGGCGCGCGGCGGCCAGGTGTACTTCCTGCACAACGAGGTCGACACCATCGAGAAGATGGCCCGCGACCTGCAGGCCCTCGTCCCCGACGCGCGCATCCGCGTCGCGCACGGCCAGATGGCCGAGCGCGAGTTGGAGCAGGTGATGCTCGACTTCCACCGCCAGCGCTTCAACGTGCTGGTGTGCACCACGATCATCGAATCGGGCATCGACATCCCGAGCGCCAACACCATCATCGTCAACCGCGCCGACAAGTTCGGCCTCGCGCAGCTGCACCAGGTGCGCGGCCGCGTCGGCCGTTCGCACCACCGCGCGTACTGCTACCTGATCGTGCCGCCGAAGCTCACCGCCGACGCCGAGAAACGCCTCGAGGCGCTGGCCGCCATCGAGGAGCTCGGCGCCGGCTTCATGCTGGCCACGCACGACCTCGAGATCCGCGGCGCCGGCGAACTCCTCGGCGAGGAGCAATCGGGCCAGATCGCCGAAGTCGGCTTCAGCCTCTACACGGAACTGCTTGAGCGCGCGGTCAAGTCGATCAAGGCCGGCAAGATCCCCGACCTCGACGCCGGCGCGCCGATCGGGCCGGAGATCAACCTCAACCTGCCGGCCCTGCTGCCCGACGACTACCTGCCCGACGTGCACGCGCGCCTGACGCAGTACAAGCGCATCAGCGCGGCGAAGACCGCCGACCGCCTCAAGGAGCTGCAGGTCGAGCTGGTGGATCGCTTCGGCGTACTGCCCGACGCCGCCAAGCACCTGTTCGCCGTCAGCGAGCTCAAGCTCGACGCCGCGCGCCTCGGCATCCGCAAGCTCGACCTCGGCCCGCAGGGCGGCCGCCTCGTGTTCGATGCCAAGCCCAGCATCGACCCGATGTCGGTGATCCGCATGATCCAGGGCCAGCCCAAGGTCTACGCGATGGACGGCCCGGACAAGTTGAAGATGAAGCTCGAGCTGCCCGACCCGGCCAGCCGCCTGCGCGCGGCGCGGGCGCTGTTCACCACGCTCGCCCAAGGCTGAGCGCGGCATGCGTCCGCCGGGCCGACCGCACGCCGCAAACCTCCCGACGCTTCAGGGCAGGGGCGTCCAGCTCGGTCCGTGGCCGGAATGCGACGCCGGCGCCGATGCCGTCACGCTGGCCCGCTTGCACGCGGACCCGCGCGCCATGCGCTACTGGAGCACCGCGGCGTGGGCAGCGGATGACATTCCACGTGCCGAGGCCTTCCTCGATGACGTGGAGGCCGGTGCGCGCGGGGGAGCACTGCTGCGCTTCGCGGCGCGGCGGCCCCGATCGCCCGTGCTGGTGGGATGGGTCAGCCTCTTCCGCATCGCCCCACCGCGCCCACGCACGGAGATCGGCTACCTGCTCGACCCCGCGATGTGGGGAAGAGGCCTTGGTCGAGAGATGATCGCGTTGGCCCTGGGGCATGCCATCGGCACGCTGGGGGCGCAGCGGATCGAGGCCGAGGTCGATCCCATGAACCTCGCCTCGTGCCGGGTACTGGAATCGCTGGGGTTCCACAGGGAACGCCCGGTCCGAGACCGCTGGCGAACCGAGAGCGAGAGGCAGTGTCTGGCGCTCTACCGCCTCGTCCCAGCCGCCGGACATCGCTGAAGCGGTGGAGGCTCGGCGCAGCGGCTTCGGGCTTCAGCCCCCGGCCGCGGCGTCGCGGATGCCCGCGTACTCGTGCACGAACCAGCCGCTCCCGCCGGCCCGCGCCAAGTTGACGGCGGCCTCGGCCACGCGGCTGGCCTCGATAGCGCGGAAACGCGACAGCGGCCCCAGCAGCAGCGGGTTGTAGAGCGGCGCCAAGCGTTGGGCGAACGCTTCGCCGCGTCGCCGTTCGCCGCGCTCGCCCAGCAGCAGCCCGGGGCGCAGGATGTCGACGCGGGGGAAGTTCTGTTCGGCGAGCCCCCGCTCGGCCTCGGCCTTGACGCGAAGGTAGAAACTGCCGGATTTCGCGTTGGCCCCGACCGACGACACAAGAATGGCGTGGCGCGCGCCGAGGGCGCGCGACAGCGCCGCGAACTTCAGCACGAGGTCGCGGTCCACGGCCACGAAGGCCGCCTGGTTGCCGGCCTTGCCCATGGTCGTCCCGAGCGCGCAGATCCACACGTCGGCCTTGAGTCCGGCGAGGCTGCGGCGCAGGCCGCTGTCGGAGCGTCGCTCGGCCGTGCTCGAGTCGTAGACCACGTTGCGGAGACGGGGCGACTGGACGGTCAACGGCGTCCGGGTGGGAGCCACGACGTCGAACGGCTCACCGGACGTCAACAGGCGCCGCAGCACGTGCCCACCGACCAGCCCCGACGCTCCGGTCAGCAGCACTCGAAGGCTCTGCGCGTCGGTTTCCGGCAGCGGCAGACGGGCCTGCATGGGGGCGTGTCGGGGGCGTGAAAGACGCCCGAGGCTAGCACGCGCACCCGGGCAAAAAACCGATCGGGGGCACGGTTTTGCAGCGGCGATGCAGCGGGATGACGAAACAGAGTCATTAACGCATAATAAGCGTTCTCATTTGCAACCCTTCGATCCGATGATCCGCCGAACCCCTCTCTCCGTTGCCCTGACGCTGGCCCTCGCACCGCTGCCGGTCTTCGCTGCGCCCGCGCCGTCCCCCGAACCGAGCAACACCAAGCGCACGCTGGCCACGATCGAAGTGGTGGGTCGCCTGCCTGCGCCGGCGACCGCCGAAGGCAGTGCCACCACGCTGGACCAGAGCGTGCTCGTGTCGGCCCGAGCGCTGACGGTCAACGAGGCACTGCGCAAGGTGCCGGGCGTGACCGTGCGTGACGAAGAAGGTTTCGGCCTGCGTCCGAACATCGGCATCCGGGGCAGCAACCCGACGCGCAGCACCAAAGTGCTGATCCTCGAGGACGGCCTGCCGGCGATGTACGCGCCTTACGGCGACAACGCCAGCTACTACCACGCACCGATCCAGCGCTACGACCGCATCGAAGTGTTGAAGGGCGCCGGCCTGCTGCGCTTCGGCCCGCAGACCATCACCGGTGCGATCAACTACATCACCCCCACCCCGCCGGACGAGGCGGCGGGGCACGTGCAGGTGTCGGCCGGCACCCGCGGCTACGGCGCGGTGCACGCCAGCGTCGGCGGCGACGGTCTGCTGGTCGATTTCGGCCACAAGCAGGGCGACGGGGCGCGCGACAACACCGAACTCGAACAGAGCGACCTGTTCGCGAAGTACCAGTGGGAAGTCAACGACCAGCACGCCCTCACCTTCCGCGCGAACAAGCTGCGCGAAGAATCGGAGGTGGGCTATTCCGGCCTCACCGAAGCGGAATACCGCAACTTCGGCGCCGAGTACTACCCCTTCGAGAACGACCTTTTCGACATCGAGCACGGCGCGCTTTCCGCCAGCCATGCATGGACGCCGCGCGAGGGCCTCCAGCTGCTGACCTCCGCGTACTACAGCGAATTCATCCGCGACTGGTGGCGCCAGTCCAGCACGACCACTGACACGCAGTGCGGCACGGCCTTCCGCGACGCCCGCCTGCGCGGCGAGCGCGTGAACCCGGCACTCTGCAATTCGGCCCAAGGCCGTCTGCGCCGCTACTACACGTGGGGCGTCGACACTCGCCTGAGCTGGGACACCAGCCTGTTCGGGACGGCCGGCAGCAGCGAAGTCGGATTGCGCTGGCACGAGGAGGACCAGGTGCGTTTCCAGGTGAACGGCACCTCGCCCGCCGCGCGCACCGGCACCCTCGTCGAGAACAACCTCCGTACGGCGGAAGCGCTGGCCGCCTTCGCCACCACCACCTTCGATCTCGGCGCGGTGCAGCTGACGCCCAGCCTGCGTCGCGAGGACATCGAGTTCACCCGCCTCAACCGCCTGCCGGGCGGGCTCGGCGGTGCCGAGGATGTCGCCGAGACCACCTGGGGCCTCGGTGCCAACTGGACCGTCAGCGACACGCTCGTGCTGTTCGCTTCCGCGCACGAGGGCTTCGCGCCGCCGCGCGTCGAGGACCTGATCGCCGGCAACGGCACCAGCGTCGCCGTCGATGCCGAGGAAAGCCTGAACCTCGAACTCGGCCTGCGCACGCGCTGGCAGGGCATCGACATCGAGGCCACGGCCTTCCGCACCGACTTCGACAACCAGGTGCTGGTGGGCTCGATCGCCGGCGGCGGCACGCCGCTGGCCCAAGGCGAAACCGAGTACGCGGGCTTCGAATTCGCCGCCGGGCTGAACCGCGGCGCGCTGCAGCGCCGGAGCGGCGAGTTCTACGCGAACCTGGCCCTCACCTGGCTGCCGACGGCGGAGCAGTCGACGCTGCTGCGTCGCGTGGACAACGGCCTCGCCGCCAGCGGCAGCGTGGCCGGCAACCGCCTGCCCTATGCGCCCGACCTGACGACGACGTTCCGGGTCGGCTACGTGCAGGGCCCTTGGGACGGCTCGGTGGAAGTGCAGCAGGTCGGCGAGCAGTGGGCCGACTTCGCGAACACGCTGAACCCGGCCTTCAACGGAGACGGCCAGTTCGGCCAGCTCGACAGCTATGCGACCTGGAACGCGACGCTCAACTACGAGCCGATGGGCAGCGCATGGAGCGGCTACGTCGCGGTGAAGAACCTGACCGACCGCGAGTACATCGTCGACCGCACGCGCGGCCTGCTCTTCGGCAACCCGCGCCAGATCGTCGCCGGCCTCCGCTACGGCTGGTGAGGGGCCGCGTATGCTCGGGGCTCCCCCTCCGGAGCCCCGACATGCGCCCCGCGTCCCGAAGCCGTCGCGACCTGCTCGCCACCCTCGCCGTCACCCTGCCCGCGGCCCTTGCCGCACCGTCGCTGTTCGCGCAGTCCGGCCTTGAGCGCGCCCTGCAGCGTATCGGCGGGGGCAGCGCCGGCACGGCGACCCTGTCGTCGTCGGACGCCGCTCGCGGGATCAAGGAAGCGCTGGCCCAGGGCGTCGACCGTTCGATCCGCCAGTTGGGGCGTCCCGACGGTTTCTTCCGCGACCAGGCGGTCAAGATCCTGGTGCCGGACCGCCTCCGGCAGGTCGCCGACCTCGCCCGCCGCGCCGGCCAGGGCGCACGTGTGGATGCCTTCGAGGAATCGATGAATCGCGCGGCCGAGAAGGCCGTACCCGCGGCCGCCGGCATCCTGGCGGATGCCGTCCGCGCGATGACCCTGCAGGACGCGATCGGCATCGTTCGCGGCGGCGGCACCTCGGCCACCGACTACTTCAAGCGCAGCAGCGGCGAGGCCCTGTTCGCCTCGTTCCGTCCGATCGTCGCGCGGCAGACCGCCAGCGTCGGCGTCACCCAGAAGTACAAGGCCTTCACCGAGCGCGCCGCGGGCGGCACCTTGGGCGCCCTGCTCGGCGGCGGGGGTCGCGACGGTCGTTCGGCGCTGGACCTCGACGACTACGTGACGACCCGATCGATCGACGGCCTGTTCCACGTCATCGGTGGCCAGGAGCAGGCGATCCGATCGAACCCCTCGGCGCGCAACACCGACCTGCTGCGCCGCGTCTTCGGCTGAACCGAGCCGCTCAGCCGACGCGCTCGGATTCGCGCCACTCGACGCTCGCGAGGATCACCAGCACCAACGCTTCGACCATCACGTAGGCGACGGCGACGATCGTCACGGTGTCGTGGAACGTCGCCACCAAGAGCAGAGAAGCGAGCGCGTAGGCGAGGTTCGCGGCCGCGAGGCGCCGAAGCTGGGGCGCGGGAGGCCACTGCCGCCACAGTGCAGCGGCACCGAGCACGGCGAGGCCCGTCGCCACGCCGCCCAAGATCCACCATGCGATGGAGGGCACGCCGCTCTGGACGACGGCGCTCGCGAGAAAACCCAGCGTGATCGCGGCGGTGAGCGCCGCGCCCGCCGCATCCATCATGAGCAGCCGCCGCTCGCGCGACGGCCGCCCGCCGGGACTCACTCGACGACCACCGGGATACCGAGGCTCTTGGCGATGCGGCCCTTCCACTCGGCCGGTCCCGTCGTGTGCACGGACTCGCCCCGCGAATCCACGGCCACGGTCACCGGCATGTCCTTCACCTCGAAGGCATAGATCGCCTCCATGCCGAGGTCGGCGAAACCCACGACCTTGGCGGCCTTGATCGCCTTCGAGACGAGGTAGGCCGCGCCGCCGACGGCCATCAGGTAGGCGCTCTGGTGCTTCTTGATCGCTTCGATGGCGACGGGACCGCGCTCGGCCTTGCCGACCATGCCGAAGAGCCCCGTGGCCTCGAGCACCTGGCCGGTGAACTTGTCCATCCGCGTGGCGGTCGTGGGACCGGCCGGGCCGACGACCTCGTCGCGCACCGGATCGACCGGGCCGACGTAGTAGATGAACTTGCCGCGCAGGTCGACCGGCAGCGGCTCGCCCTTGTTGAGCATGTCGACCATGCGCTTGTGCGCGGCGTCGCGGCCGGTGAGCAGCGTGCCGTTGAGCAGCAGCACGTCGCCGGGCTGCCAGCTCGCGATCTCCTCTTTCGTGATGCCATCGAGGTTGACGCGCTTGCCCTTCGAGGCGTCGTAGGTGAGCTCCGGCCAGTCCTCGAGCGAGGGCGGCTCCAGCATTACCGGGCCGCTGCCGTTCAGCGTGAAGTGCGCGTGCCGCGTGGCCGCGCAGTTCGGGATCATCGCCACCGGCAGGTTGGCCGCGTGGGTCGGGTAGTCCTTGATCTTGACGTCGAGCACGGTGGTCAGGCCGCCGAGGCCCTGTGCGCCGATGCCGAGCTGGTTCACCTTCTCGTAGAGCTCGATGCGCAGCTCTTCCGCGCGATTGCTCGGGCCGCGGGCGATCAGGTCCTGGATGTCGATCTCCTCCATCAGGGCTTCCTTGGCCAGCAGCATCGCCTTCTCGGCGGTGCCGCCGATGCCGATGCCCAGCATGCCCGGCGGGCACCAGCCGGCGCCCATGGTCGGCACGGTCTTCAGCACCCAGTCCACGATCGAATCGGACGGATTCAGCATCGCGAACTTCGACTTCGCCTCCGAACCGCCGCCCTTGGCGGCGACGATCACGTCGACCTTGTCGCCGGGCACGACCTTCATGTTCACCACGCCCGGCGTGTTGTCCTTGGTGTTGGTGCGCTTGCCCGCCGGGTCGGCCAAAACGGACGCGCGCAGCTTGTTGTCCGGGTGGTTGTAGGCGCGGCGCACGCCCTCGTGGACCATGTCCTCGACCGAGAGCGTCGCGTCCCAGCGCACGTCCATGCCGATCTCGAGGAAGACGGTGACGATGCCGGTGTCCTGGCAGATCGGGCGGTGGCCTTCGGCGCATAGGCGCGAGTTGATGAGGATCTGCGCCATCGCGTCCTTGGCCGCAGGGCTCTCCTCCTTCTCGTAGGCCTTCGTCAGCGCCTTGATGTAGTCGACCGGGTGGTAGTAGCTGATGTACTGCAGCGCGTCGGCGATCGACTGGATGAAGTCGTCCTGCTTGATGACGGTCATGGCATGGCGGCGCGGCGCCGCGGGCTGGGGACAGGCCGCCAGTTTAATCGACCGTCGCGGACATCCCGTCCACGACGTGCCCGACCGGGCGCGACGATCAGCCGGGGAATCGCACCCAGAGTTCGGCTTCCGCCAACGAGCTGAACACGCGGATGTCGAGCCCCTGCTCCTGGGCGTCGAGCTGGGTGGCCTCGTAGGCACCCACGCGGTCCGCCGAACGGGCGACGTACGCCCACCGGCGCCCTTCGAACAGCGCGAAGCCCAGATGCCGGATGAAGGCGGCACGCGCCTCGCCGGTGAGCGGTTCGTCCTCCATCAGGTCGACCGCGAGCACCTTGACGAGCCCCCGCTCCGCCGCGACGGCCTGCACGGCGCGCCAGCAGGCCGCCATGTGGGCGGCGGCATGCCGGCGGCCACGGAACTCCACCACCAGCACGTCGACGTCGACGCGCCAACGCAGGTCCGCGGGCTCGAGGCCCGCGATCGCCTGCATCGGCACGGAATGGGTCACGCAAGCCACTCCGTCAAGGCTTCCCGCTCGCAGAGCAGCTTGAAGCTCGGACGCGCGCGCATGCGGTCGATGAAGCCACGCAGGGCAGGCCATTCGGTGGCCGGCTTCGGCATGTTCCGCGACCAGCGGCAGAGCATGGCCAGGAAGAAATCGGGCGCGGACACCCGCTCGCCCAGCAGGTAGGGGCCGTGCGCCGCGAGGTGGGCCTCGACGCGGTCGAAGAAGGCCTCGATGCGCTGGCGGGCGACGTCCTTCGCGGCGTCCTTCGCCCCCTCGCCCGCCGGTTCGTGCGGGTAGAACCAGGTCCGGAACGGCGGCTGCAGGCCGTTCGCCATCAACAGCAGCCACTGGTAGGCACGCTGCCTTGACGCCGTGCCCGTGGACGGCATCAGGCCGGCGTCCGGGTAGCGGTCGGCCAGCATCAACACCATCGCGCCCGATTCATTGAAGACCTCGCCGTCGAGCACGAGGGTGGGCACCACGCCCGCCGGATTCAGCCTGCGGTATCCGTCCGAACGCTGCTCGCCGGCAGCAAGGTCGACGCGGCGAAGCTCGTGCGGCCGGCCGATCTCGATGAGCAGCCAGTGCACGCACAGGCTGGCGCTGCCGGGGGAGTAGTACAGGACGTCCATTCTGGGGCTCCACGGGGGCGATGCCGCAGTGTGGCCTCGCCCGGAAATGAAAAAAACCCCGGGCCGAGCCCGGGGTTTCTCGACGGCATCGCGGCGCGGCGGCTCAGGCCACCTGCACCTCGTCGGCCTGCATGCCCTTCTGGCCGGCGACGACCTTGAAGCTCACGCGCTGGCCTTCCTTCAGCGTCTTGAAGCCGTTACCCATGATGGAGCGGAAGTGGACGAACACATCCTGGCCGTTCTCCGGCGTGATGAAGCCGAAGCCCTTGGCATCGTTGAACCACTTCACGGTCCCGAACTGACGATCCGACATTGCTTTGCGTCCTCGAACATTGGCTGGTTGGGAACGGCGCAGGCCTCGCGCCATGACTGCTTGCCCGGGGAATCGTTGCGTCGAAGCAGCGGATCGGTCGGATCAGCACACCTGGTCACGGTGAACGGTGACCCAAGCGCAGCAGCCGCCCTACAGTAACCCGCGCCTGAACGAAAAGTAAGGCCCGGGAAACCCGTGATCGAGTTGGCGAAATCGGGCCCCTGGAGCTGAACCGCAGGCATCGGCTGCTGCGACGCAGCAGGAAAATGCGCGAATCCCGGCCAAGACCATCGGGAAAATCCCCCCTTGGGGCCGGAGCTGCCATGCCCGCGGCCAACGGTGTCCGCCCCACGGATGCGACAATGGCGGCCTCCCGTCGACGCTCTCCGGCATGTCCAGCGCCTTCATCTCCGAAACCATCCTCGACGTCCGCCACTGGACGGACGCCTACTTCAGTTTCACCTGCACCCGCGACGACGGGTTCCGGTTCGAGAACGGCCAGTTCGTGATGATCGGCCTCGAAGTCGAGGGCAAGCCGCTGATGCGCGCCTATTCCATCGCCAGCCCCAACTGGGACGAGCACCTGGAGTTCTTCTCCATCAAGGTGCAGAACGGGCCGCTCACCTCCCGCCTGCAGCACATCAAGCCCGGCGACACCCTGCTGCTCTCGCGCAAGCCCACCGGCACCCTGCTGATCAGCGACGTGCATCCGGGCGGCAACCTCTACCTGCTGGCCACCGGCACGGGATTGGCGCCCTTCCTCTCGGTGATCCGCGACCCGGCCACGTACGAGCGCTTCGACAAGGTCATCGTCACCCACGGCGTACGCAACGCCGAAGACCTCGCCTACCGCGACTACATCGAACGCGAATTGCCGCAGCACGAGTATCTGGGCGAGCAGATCCGCGAGAAGCTCCTGTACTACCCCGCCGTCAGCCGCGAACCGTTCAAGCACCACGGCCGCATCACCGACCTGATGGCCAGCGGCGCGATGCAGCGCGACCTCGGCCTGCCCGAAATCAACCCCGGGACCGACCGGGCGATGATCTGCGGCAGCCCGCAGATGCTCGCCGATTTCCGCAAGCTGCTCGATGAGCGCGGCCTCGCGGCCTCGCCGAAGATCGGCCAGCCGGGCCACTACGTGTTCGAACGCGCCTTCGTCGAGAAGTAAACCCCTGATGCCCGCGTCCTCCCCCCGGGACACCATCGCGTTTCCCCTCGCCGCCGCCCTTTGGGCCGCGGGCGGCTCGCTCGCCACCAGTGCCGTGAACGTGGCCATGACGCTTGGGCGATTCATGGGCGACGACGACATGCCCGACGTGCTGCACGACCTGCTTCCCGGCCTCGTCGGCCAGGGGCTGCTCGGCGCGATACTGCTGGCCGTCCTCGTCTTCCTTGTCGCCGAACGGCGGCAGGCGCGCGCCCCCGACCGGGTCGGCCATGCGCGCGGCGCCGCCGCCATTACCGGCCTCTCCGGCGCGTTCGGCGCATGGATTGCGGTCAGCATCGTCTCCGCCCTCGCCTTCGGCCACATCACGGCCCTGCAATCCCCGGCAGGATTCGCGATCGTCGGCGCGGCGATGTCCGTGCTCCATCTCGGCGTCGCGGCTCTTTGCGCCACGGTGGGTGCCGTCCTCCTGCCCCGGGCCGGCGCATCGCCAGCCCCACCGACGCGGCGGGGCCATGCCTGGGTCGGCGTGGCGGTGTTCGGCGCGGCCATGAGCTTCGGGGTCGATCTGGTGCTCGGACTGCTGCCCGGCGTGCTGGACGAGACGATCGGCAGCGGGCCCGTCGAGGTGACCCGCTGGTCTCCGCTGGCGGCCCTGCTGATCGGGGGTCTCGCCGCACTCGGCTACGGGTGGCGGCGGACCCGGACGACCACGGCGCTGGCGTGGTCCGGCGATGCGCTGGCTGCGCTGGCGGTCCTTCCCCTCAGCCTCGCCGCGGGCGCGGGCGTCGGCGCGCTCGCGTTGGCGATCGCCTATCTGATGAGTGACGCCAGCCTGCTTTTCGCCGGCGTCGCCGCCGTCGGGATCCTGCTGCTCGCCGGCATCGCCTTCAGCGGGCTCGGTGCGTTGGCTGGGCTGGTTCGCACGCTCGGGGCACCCCGCGACGGGTGAATCTCGGCACCACGACGCGGCGGCGACGTCCAGGACGTCAGGCTGCACCGGTCTTCCCCATCGCCGCTTCGTGCCCGGATGCGTTCCCGCCTGCTGCCCTTGCTGTGCGCCGTCGTGATGGCGGCAATCCCCGCCGCATCGCGCGCGGAAGAACCCGCCTACACGGTGGCGGAGCGGCTCGATGCGGGCGTCGAGGTGCGCGAGTACGCGCCGATGCTGGTGGCGGAAGTGGTGGTGGCCACGGAGGACTTCGGTCGCGCCGGCAACCTCGGTTTCCAGCCGCTGGCCGACTACATCTTCGGCAACAACACGAAGCGCGAACGCATCGGCATGACTTCGCCGGTCACGCAGGAGCGCGAAGGCGAACGCATCGGCATGACCGCGCCGGTCACGCAATCGGGCTCGCCGCACGGCTGGGTCGTCGGCTTCGTGATGCCCGCGCGCTACACGGCCGAAACCCTGCCGCTGCCGCGCGATCCCCGCATCCGCATCGTCGGCGTGCCGTCGAGGAAGGTGGCGGCCATCCGTTTCAGCGGACGCTGGAACCCGATCCGCTACGCCGAGAACCTGCGGGTGCTGGAGCGCGAACTCGCCGAGGCCGGCTGGGCGGCCGCCGCCGAGCCCCAGTCCGCGCAGTACGACGCGCCCTGGGTGCCGGGTCCACTGCGTCGCAACGAAATCCTGCTGCCGGTGCGGCGCCGCGAGTGACGCCGCCCCAGCCGCCGGGCTCAGGCCAGCGGCAGGTGGATGTCGGTGCGCAAGACCTCGGCCGGCGTGGTTTCCGGATCATCGAGGTACTGGAACAGGATGGGGCGCTCGGCCAGCGCGTAGCCGCTGGTGGGCCACCAGTCGGCCAGCAGGCCATCGAGCGCCGGTTCGAGACGGTCGTAGGGGCCGACCACCCGGACGCGCGCGTAGCGCCCGCCGGCTTCGTGCCCGGCGCGCAAGCCCTCCGCGGGCGCCAGCGTCGTGCCGACCGGGAACGCGAGGATCGCCTCGGCGCGGCACTGCCCGGCGGGCACGTCACGGCGGTCGTCGTGGTCGATGCCCCACAAGCCGGCGATGGAATCCACGAGGCCCACCTCGGCCGCCCAGGCGAACAGCGCGCCGTAGGCCTCGGCCAAGGCCTCGTTGTCGCCGGTGGCGGAGACCAGCACCGCATCGAAGGGCGCCAACGACACGACGCTGACCGCCAGTGGCGGGGTCGACGCCGTCGCCCGCAGCGGGCGCTCGAGCCGGCGTGCGGCCTCGTCGCGAGCCGCGGCGTCATCGCGCAAGGCCCCCGGGGTGGTGTCGAGGTGCTGGCGCACCAGCCTCGCAAAGGACTGCGACGATTCGAATCCGACGGCGAGGGCGACGCCGGTGATGCTCGCCCCGGGCTGCGCCAGCAGGCCGAGGGCGCGGCGCAGGCGGAGGCGCGCCACCGTGCCGCCGATCGGCTCACCGGTCAGCGCCCGCCACAGGCGGTGGAAATGGAAGGGCGAGAAGTGCGCCTCGCGGGCCAGCGCCTCGAGCTCGGGCGGCGGCTCGCCTTGGGCCAGCGCCGCGCTGAGGCGGTCAAGGACGCGCTGCAGGCGCGGGTGCAGGGGCGAGGTGACGGGCGTGTCCATCGGTGGGCTCCAGTACGGGTGCGTGATCCCAGCCTGCCCTCCGGTGGTCGGGCCCGCGTGGCCGATCTTGCGGACTTCAGCCCAGCGCCTTCTCGATGTCCTTGCGCAGGCTCTCGGGCTTGTCGGTGGGCGCGAAGCGCTTGAGCACCTGCCCGTCGCGGCCGACGAGGAACTTGGTGAAGTTCCACTTGATGCCCTCGGTGCCGAGGAAGCCCGACTTCTCGCTCTTCAGCCAGTTGAACAGCGGATGGGCCTTCGGGCCGTTGACGTCGACCTTCTCGAACATCGGGAAGCTCACGTCGTAGGTGAGCGAGCAGAAGTTCTTGATCTCGGCCTCGTCGCCCGGCTCCTGGTGGCCGAACTGGTCGCAGGGGAAACCGAGCACCACGAGGCCCTTGTCGCCGTAGTCCTTCCACAGCTGCTCAAGGCCCGCGTACTGCGGGGTGAAGCCGCACTTGCTCGCCGTGTTCACCACCAGCACGGCCTTGCCCTTGAACTCGTCGAGCGAGCGCTCCTTGCCGTCGATGTCAGTGGCTTTGAAGTCGAAGGCGGTGGTCATGGTCGCGGGCTCCGGCGTGGGAGCGGGAAGCCTAGCGCGCCCGGCCTCGTCGGTGCGAGAACGGTGCGCCCTGCTCGCCGCGAAAAAGAAACGGCCCGGGGTCGCCGGGCCGTTTCCGCTGCGTCCGCTTCGATGGATCAGAAGCTCGCCTTGAACTCCACGCCCCAGGTCCGCGGCTCGTTGATGAAGCCGGTGCGGTTGTTGAAATCGATGCCGCCGACGGCTTCGATCTCGTTGAGGATGTTGCGGCCGAAGGCGGCGACTTCGTACTGGCCGAGGCCCCACGAATAGCCCACGCGCACGCCGCCGGTGAGCAGCGGGGCGCCGGTGAACACCGTCGACTCGTACAGGAAGAAGTTCACTTCGCTGCGATAGGCCCAATCCGTGTAGAGGTAGAGCTCCGAATCGTCCGACAGCGGGATGCCGTAGCGGGCGGTCAGGTTGGTCGTCCACTCCGGGGCCTGCGGCAGCGGGTTGCCGTCGATGCGGGCCAGCGTGACGCCGCCCACGACCACGGTCGGGTCGGTGACGAGGCAGCCCAGCGGGTTGCCGCAGATCGCGGTCGTCAGGTTGGCATCCTTGATCTCGGTGCGGTTGTAGCCGGTGCCGAAGGTGACCAGCAACTGGTCGGTCAGGTAGGCCTCGAGGTCGGCTTCGAAGCCGCGCAGCGACGATTCGTCGGCGTTGAGCAGGCTGTTGAAGTTCGCCGTGCCGCCGACGGCCGTGAGCTGCTGGTTGTCGACGGTTGCGTTGAACGCGGCGAGGTTCAGGCGCGCGCGGTTCTCGAACAGCGCGACCTTCATGCCCACTTCGTACGACAACACTTCTTCCGAATCCGCGACGGTCACCAGCTGGTTGGCCGGCAGCGCCGCGTTGGCGAAGGCGAGGCGGCCCTGGATCGACGGCGCGCGGAAGCCCTTGGCCACGCGGGCGTAGAGGTTCACGTCATCGGCCACGGTCCACGTGCCGGCGAGGTCCCAGCTCACGTTCTCGTCCGACGGGTTCACGGTGATCGGCGCGATCGCCGGCGCACCAAAGGCGCCGAACACGCGACGGGCGGTGAAGTCCTTCTCGTCCTCGGTGTAGCGCAGGCCAGCGCGCAGCACGAAGGTGTCGCTCACGGCCCAGTCCACCGAGCCGAAGGCGGCCCAGGCGGTGTTGTCCTGGCGCTGCGTCGCGAGGGCGTTGATGGTGCCGCCGCCCAGCGTGTCGTAGCTGATGCTCTCGATGTCGGCCTCGTCCTGGAACCAGTACAGGCCGGCCTGCCAGTCGATGGCGTTGTCGCCGTTCGAGGCGAGACGCAGTTCCTGCGTGGCCTGCTTGACCTCGGCCGCATCGCCCGACTCGGCCGGGAACGCGATCAGGCCCGGGCCGCCGCCGCCCGGCAGGAACACCGCGCCGAAGCCGCCGTCGATGTCGCCACGCGAGGCGAGCTCGCCATGGTTGAGGCTGGTGACCGAGAACAGCGTGGCCGAGCCGAGGTTCCAGCTCATGCGCAGCGAGGCGCCGTCGGTGTCCAGGTCCTGCTGGTTCAGCGCGTCGATCGCCACCTTCTCCGGGTCGAAGCCCGGCACCAGGCGGCCATCGGCACCGAGGATGTTGGCGCGGAACAGGCGCGCCGTGCCCTCGAGTTCGCGCATCTGCACGCTGAGCAGGGCTTCGAAATCCTCGCTGGCCTGCAGCAGGAGCTGGCCGCGGAAGGCCATGTCCTCGTAGCCCTCGACCGCGTTGTTGCGGCGCGTGCCGGCGAAGGTGTTGTCCACCCAGTCGCCACGGCGCTGGTACAGCGCCGAAGCGCGGCCGGCCAGCGTGTCGGTGAGGCCGCCGCCGACGGCGGCTTCGGCGTTCATCGTGTCGTACTCGCCGTACGAGAGACGGCCGTAGCCCGAGGTCTCGAAATCCGGCCGGACCGAGTCGAACTTCACGAGGCCGGCCGGCGTGTTGCGGCCGAACAGCGTGCCCTGCGGGCCGCGCAGCACTTCGATGCGGTCGACGTCGAACACCGGGAAGCCCTTCAGCGTGACGTTCTCCAGCACGACGTCGTCGTACACCAGCGACACCGGCTGCGAGGCGTTGAGGTCGAAGTCGGTGTTGCCGAGGCCGCGCAGGTAGAAGCGCGGGAACACGCGGCCGAACGAGGACTCGACGTTGAGGCTGGGCGAACGCGCCGCCAGGAAGCGGATGTCGTCGCCGCCGGAGCGGATCGCATCCAGCTTCTCGCCATCGACCGCGCTGACCGCGATGGGCACCTGCTGGGCGTTCTCGGCGCGACGGGTGGCGGTCACCGTGATCGCGTCCAGCGTCGTGGCGTCGGTGGTGGCGTCCGCGGGGACGGCATCCTGCGCCACCGCGAGGGCTGGCAGGGTCAGGGCGATGGCAATCGCCAGCGCGTGGCGGTTCAAGCGGGTGGGCTGAGTGCGGCGCATCTCGGTTCCTTGGAGACGAAAAGGGGAAGGGATTCGGGGCCGTCCTGGCCGGGAAACGCAAAACCCCGCGCGCAGCGCGGGGTAACAGAAGTTTAACTCGGCTGTGCTGGAGCCGCGGCTCGAATGCCGCGGCCCCGCGGAACTCAGTGCTCGTGGCCGCCGGCGCCGTGCACGTGGCCGTGCAGCACTTCCTCGACCGAGGCTTCGCGCACGTCGACGATCTCGATGTCGAAGTGCAGCGGCATGCCGGCGAGCGGGTGGTTGGCGTCGATGGTGACCGTGTCGGCGTCGACGGCCTTCACGACGACCGTGATCGGGCCCATCGGGCCGTTGGCCTCGAACTGCATGCCCGGCTGGACCTCGACGTCCTGCGGGAAGGCGGCGCGCGGCACGGCCTGCATCATTTCGGGGTTGCTCTCGCCGTAACCTTCGGCGGCCGGGACGACGACCTGGAAGCTGTCGCCGGCCACGCGGCCGGCCATGGCCTTCTCGAGGCCCGGCACGATCTGGCCGACGCCGTGCAGGTAGGGCAGCGGCTCACGGCCGCGCGAGCTGTCGATGACCTGGCCTTCGGGGCTGGTCAGCGTGTAATGGAAGGAAGCGACGGTGCGCTCGGCGATCTGCATGGGGAACTCTCCTTCAGAAATGAAAAACCCCGGGCGCAAGCCCGGGGTTCGTCACGCAAACGCGTGGATGCGGCTCAGAGCGCCTGGACGGCGTCGGCCTGCAAGCCCTTCGGGCCCTTCACGACGGTGAAGCTGACCTTCTGGCCTTCCTTCAGCGTCTTGAAGCCCGAGCCCTGGATCGAGCGGAAGTGCACGAACAGGTCTTCGCCGCCTTCGCGCGAGATGAAGCCGAAGCCCTTGGCGTCGTTGAACCACTTGACGGTGCCGGTCTGACGATCGGACATGAGTTGTCTCCTAGGAACAGATTCGATGTTTTGAGGTTTTCACCGGGTTGGGGACCGGCGGCTGTCTGCTGGGAGGCAACACAAGGGCGATGTAGCGGATCATCGATCTACCGCATCGGGACACAATTCACCGTGACCCGGCAAGCTCAGCGAGGCCGACCTTAAACCTTTTCTTGACGAAAGCCAACTTTTTTGTCTGGGAGGGGGACTGCGCGGTTCAGGCCCGGCCTGCGACCCGGTAGACTCCGCCCACGATGACGGCTCGCCCTGCCACCGCCCTTCGCTTCGGCCTCAACCTGCTGCTCGGCATCTGCCTCGCGGTCCAGGCGACGGCGGCGCTGGCGATGGGCGCGTCGATGGCATTGGCCTTGGCCGCGGACGCCCCGTCCGTCGATGTCGCCACGGCGGCGGCAGATCGTGCCCCGTGCCATGGCCTCGAGGCGCCGCGGGGCACCGACGAACCGCCGTCCGCTCCGGCCTGTTGCGTCGACGGCGGCGTGCTGTGCGAATGGGCCTGCGGGAAGGTGCCGCCGCTGGCGATCCCCCGGATCGTCCTGCCCGCAGCAGAGCGTCCGCCCGGCCCCGCCCCGGCGGACGCCAGACCCGTCCTTCCGTGGCCCGTGTCGAGCCTCCTGCGCCCACCGATCGGCTGAGCCAGACGCGCCGGGGCCCGCTGCCAGCGGGCGCTGCCTCAGGCCTTCGGGCCTGCTTCCAAGGAGCCGATATGACCATTCGAAACCCGCAGGGCCTATGGGCCCTCGTCGCCCTCGCCTGCTCGGCGACGGCCCTCGCCCGACCGATCTCCTACTCGGGCGGCCACATGCTGATGCTCGACCACCAAGCCGACATGGATCAGGTGAGCTACACCTACTCCCCCAGCTTCCGCTGGTCGGCCACGGTCGGCGTCGCTCGCCATCGCGAGCTGCTGCGCACCGATGAACTCGACCTGACCTACGTTCGCGCCGCCCGGCTGCTGCACCGCTGGAACCTCCCCACCGCCCAGGCCAATGCCTTTGTCTGGGGCGGCCTCGGCGAGGGACGCACGGCGCTGGGCAGCGGCTTGGCCAGCCACGTGGGCTTCCAGCTGGACTACGAGACCCGCCGTGTCTACACCTCGCTGGTATCCGAACACCATGAAGGCGACGGCTGGTCGCACCGCAACGACGTCGCCGCGATCGGTTGGGCGCCTTACGCCCACGACGTGGACCGGATGGCGACATGGATCGTCCTCAAGGGCATGCGTACCACCAATGCCATGGACGAAGACATCAAGCCGGCCGCCATGCTGCGCTTCTTCACCACCCGCTGGTGGTTCGAGGTGGGCGCGGATCGCGACGGCAAGCCGCTCGCGAACCTCATGGTCAATCTCTGATCGAACGCAAAGGAACTCACCATGCTCCGCATTGCTTCCCTCGCCGCCGTCGTCGCCGCCAGCCTGTTCGCCGGCACCCTCGACGCCCGCACTCTCCGCATCGAAGTCAACGGCCTTGTCTGCGCGTTCTGCGCCGACGGCATCACCAAGGCGTTCAAGGCCGACGCCGCCACCGCCGAAGTGTTCGTCAACCTCGAGAACAAGCTGGTGGCGGTCGGCCTGAAGGAGGGCGCCGACATCACGGATGCCACCGCCACGAAGCTGCTGACCGACGCCGGGTACACCGTGGTCGGCATCCAGCGCACCGATGCGACGGTGGCGCAGATCAAGGCAGAGGTCGCGGGTGACTGAGCCCTCGGCCCGCGAGGACGCGAGCGACCTGCGGGCGATGCTGGCCCCCGGCCGGCAAAGCCTTTGGGGTGCGCTCGGTGCCTTGGTCGCCAGCTCGGGCACGCTGGTCTGCTGCGTACTGCCGGCGGTGATGGTGAGCCTCGGCGCGGGGGCCACCCTCGCCGGGCTGGTCACCGCGGTACCGCAGCTGATCTGGCTCTCCGAGCGCAAGGGCCTCGTGTTCGGCATCGCGGCCTTCGCGCTGGCGGTGGCCGGCCTGCTGCTGTGGCGCGCGCGCTCGGCGCCCTGCCCCGCCGATCCGGCGCTGGCGCGCGCCTGCATGCGGCTGCGCCGCTGGTCGAACGGGCTCTATGGGGTCTCGGTGCTCGCCACGATTGCCGGCGCGGTGTTCGCCTTCGTGCTGCCGGCACTGGGCTGATCACCACTCGGTGCGGTTCGGCAGCAGGCCGCGCAGCTCGGCGTCAGTGAGGTTGCGCCACTGGCCCGGCTTCAGGTGGCCGATCTGGATGTTGACGATGCGGCTGCGGAACAGGCGCTTCACCCGGTAGCCGAAGTGCGTGCACATCAGGCGGATCTGCCGGTTGAGGCCCTGCGTCAGCACGATGCGGAAGCCGACCGGACCGATCTTCGACACCTTGCACGGCAGCGTCGTCTGCCCGTGCATGGCGATGCCGCCGCGGGCCATGCCGCGCAGGAACTCCATGGTCACGTCCTTGTTGACGCCGACCAGGTACTCCTTTTCCTTGCTGTTCTCGGCGCGCAGGATCTCGTTGACGATGTCGCCGTTGCTGGTCAGCAGGATCAGGCCCTCGCTGTCCTTGTCGAGGCGGCCGATCGGGAAGATGCGCTGCTCGTGGCCGATGGCCTCGACGATGTTGCCCGCGACGTCGGCCTCGGTCGTGCAGGTGATGCCGACGGGCTTGTGGTAGGCGATGTAGACGTGCCGGCGCTTGTTGGGCGCGCCGGCGGCGCGCTGCGCGACGGTCTGGCCGTCCACGGCCACCTTGTCGCCCTCGCCCAGCTCGGCACCCACGCGGGCGCGGATCCCGTTGACGGTGACGCGGCCCTCGCCGATCAGGCGGTCGGCTTCGCGGCGCGAGCAGTAGCCCGCCTCGGAGAGGTACTTGTTCAGGCGCATCGCTGCGTGCCGAAAGGAAAGGGCGCGAAGGATACCCCCACCCCGACCTGGCCACCTGAACCCACCCCTCACTTCAGGCCCACGCCAAGGCCCGCGAATTCGGCGATGCTCGGGCCTTCACCACCACGCCACCCTCGGGACCCTCGCATGACCCTGCTGCGTCGCCCTGCCCTGCCCCGCGCCACCGCCGCCCTGCTCGCCCTTGCCGGGCTCGGGGTGAGCGGCCTCGTCTCCGCCGCCGGCCGGCCCATCACCCACGAAGACCTGTGGACGTTCGCGCGCCTCTCGCCGCCGGCCGTCTCGCATGACGGCCGCTTCGCCGCGGTCGTGGCCACCCAGCCGGCCTACGACCCGGCGCAGCAGAGCGCCGACCTCTGGCTGCTGCCCACCGACGGCAAGGGCGCGCCGCGCCAGCTCACCTTCAGCAAGGCCGCGGAAGCGGGCCCGGTGTTCAGCCCGGACGGCTCGCAGCTGGCCTTCACCGTGCAGCGCGAAGGCGACGCGGCCCCGCAGGTGTACGTGCTCGACCTGCGCCAGGGCGGCGAGCCGCGCCGCGTGACGTCGATCTCGACCGGCGCGCGCACGCCGCAGTTCTCGCCGGACGGCGCCAAGCTGCTGTTCGTCAGCACCGTGTTCCCGGGCACGATGAACGACGCCGACAACGTGCGCGTCGCCGCCGAGCGCAAGGCGCGCAAGGACAACGTGCGCATCTACACCGGCTTCCCGATCCGCAACTGGGATCGCTGGCTCGACGACCGCCAGCAGCGCCTGTTCGTCGTGCCGGTCGCCGGCGGCGAGGCCAAGGACCTGCTCGCGACCTCGGCCCTGGTGAAGGAGCCCGGCTTCGGCGGGCGCTTCACCGAAACGGGCGAGGAGATCGACGCCACCTGGACGCCGGACGGCGAGGCCGTGGTGTTCTCGGCCACCATCAACCGCCACCGCGCCGCTTTCGCCAACACGCACACCGACCTGTACCGCGTGCCCGCGACGGGCGGCGAGGCCGAGCGACTGACCGGCAGCGGCGCCATCGGGGCGCAGGACAGCTACGGCCGGCCGCAGTTCAGCGCCGACGGCCGACACCTGGTGGCGCAGCTCACGCCGCGCGGCGAGAAGGTCTACAACGCGACGCGGCTCGCGACGTTCTCGTGGCCCGACGCCAAGGCCGGCCCGAACGTGACCCTGCCCGGTGATCTCGCCGTGTCGAGCTTCGGCATCGACGCCGACAACCGCACCTTGTGGATGACGGTGGAAGAGGCCGGCCACGAGACGCTCTTCACCGCGCGCATCGGCGATACGGAAGCACGGCGCGCGTTCGACATCGATCGCGGCGTCTACACCGGCCTGCAGGTGGCCGATGCGGCCCGGGGCGTGCTGGTGGCGAACTTCGACAGCGCGGTGAACCCGCCGGAAGTCGTGCGCATCAACCCGCGCGGCGGCCATCGCGCCCTCTCGGCCTTCAACAGCGCCAAGGCGGCCGAGCTCGACCTCGCGCCGGTCGAGCATTTCTGGTTCGACAGCGAACGCGGTGCGCGCATCCACAACATGCTGGTGAAGCCGGCCGGCTTCGACCCGGCGAAGCGCTACCCGGTGTTCACCCTGATCCACGGCGGGCCGCACATCATGTGGCGGGACACCTTCTTCACCCGCTGGAACTACCACCTGATCGCCGGCACCGACCGCGTCGTGGTGCTGACCAACTACACCGGTTCGACCGGCTTCGGCGAAGCGTTCGCGCAGGGCATCCAGGGCGACCCCTTCGAGGGCCCGGCCAACGAGATCAACCAGGCCGTCGATGTCGCCATCGAGCGCTTCGCGTTCGTCGATGGCACCCGCCAGTGCGCTGGCGGCGCCAGCTACGGCGGCCACCTCGCCAACTGGCTGCAGGGGACGACGACGCGCTACCGCTGCCTCGTGAGCCACGCCGGCCTCGTGAATTCGGAAGCCCAGTGGGGCACCTCCGACACCATCTACGGCCGCGAGCAGAACGCCGGCGGCCCGGTGTGGGAGCGCGGCGGCGTGTGGGTGTCGCAGAACCCGATGCTGAAGGCCGCCGAGTTCCAGACGCCGGTGCTGGTGACGATCGGCGAGCAGGACTTCCGCGTGCCGCTCAACAACACGATCGAGTACTGGTCGCTGCTGCAGCGCCGCGGCATCGAGAGCCGACTGCTGGTCTTCCCGGACGAGAACCACTGGATCCTGAAGGGCGAGAACAGCCGCACCTTCTACCGCGAGCTGGACCAGTGGCTCGACCGCTGGGAATCGGCACCGGCGAACTGAACCCACCGGTTCACCCACGACGAGAGAGGCCCGGCGATGCCGGGCCTTTCGCCTTCCCCCTTCCGCCTCGTCAGGGCGTGGGTGCCGGCGGTGACGCCGCCGGCTCGGCGAACGTCTCGCCGAAGAAGTTGCCGGGGTGCCACGCCGGCCGCGCGTCGTCGTTGGCGACCTCGGTGATCACCCGCGCGTTCAGCCGCGCCAACATGGCCAGCGACGGCCAATCGATGGCCTGCGAGAGGTCGTCACCGGGCTGGTGGTAGCGCTCCTTGCGGAAGGCCTCCACGCGCGCCGCCTGGTCCTGCGTCGGGTCGGTCGAACGCATGCCTTCGTCGATGTAGAGCGCCGGGATGCCGGCACGCACGAAGGCGTACTGGTCGCTGCGGACGAAGATCACTTCCTCCGGCTTCGAATCCGGCGTCACCGCCACGCCCTCCGCGGCGGCGGCGCGCTCCACCACGGCGCCCAGGGTCGAGTTCTCCGCGCCGAAGGCCGTGACGTCGGCCAGCGGCGCCAGCGCCACCGGCATGTCGATGTTGATGTTGGCGACGATGGCCTCGCGCGGCACGGTCGGGTGCTGCACGAAGTAGTCGGCACCCTGCAGGCCGGACTCCTCGGCGGTGACGGCGAGGAAGACCACGCTGCGCCGCGGCCTCACCGGCGACGACGCCAGCAGGCGCGCGGCCTCGAGCATCACCGCGATACCGGAGGCGTTGTCGAAGGCGCCGTTGTAGATGGCATCGCCGCCGATCGGCGCGCCCTTGCCCACGTGGTCGAGGTGCGCCGAGATCACGACGTACTCGTTCTTCAACGCCGGATCGGCGCCCTCGAGCACGCCCACCACGTTCGCGCTCTGGCGCTGGCGGATCATCGAGTGGCGCTCCTGCTCGACGGCGAGCGGCAGTTCGAACGCCTGTGGCGTGCCCGCCTCGGCAGCGGCGTAGGCCTCGTCCAGGGTCCTGGGCGCGCCGGCGAAGAGCGCCGCGGCGCTGTCCGGGCTGATCGACGCGCGGATGGCGAGCTGCGGCCAGGCCCCGTTCGCCACGCCCTGTTTGTCGGCCCAGGCCATGCGCGAGCGCCAGCTCTGCTGCACGAGGCGCTCCCACGGCGTGCGCTGCTGGTCCTCGCGGGTCTGGATCTGCAGGATGCCGACCGCGCCGCGATCCACCAGCGCCTTCGTCTTCGTCAGGCCGGCCGAGTAATGGGCGCGCACTTCCGGTGGGAACGTCGAGGGCGCGCCGCCGAACACGAGGACCACCTTGCCCTTCACGTCGATGCCGGCGAGGTCATCGTGGCCGTGGGCCGGCGCCGACACGCCGAAGCCCGCGAACACCACCGGCGCTTCGGCGAGCACCTTGGCCTGGTCGAGGCTGGCGACCGGAAGGAAGTCCTTGCCCGGCGCCATCCTGACGGCAGGGCCAGTCGTCGGACGCAGCACGAGTCGCGACGGCGGGAGCAGCGACAGCGACTCGACCAGTCCAACCGGCTGCAGCCAGCCGCCATCGGCGGCACCGTGACGCAGGCCGATCTGCGCGAACTCGCTGGCCACGTAGCCGGCGGCGATGTCGTAACCGCGCGTGCCCGAGAGCCGCCCTTCCAGAAGGTCGTCGGCGAGGAATTCGACATGGGCGCGAATGGCCGGTGCCGAGGCCGTCGGCAGCGTATCCGCGGTGGCAGGCGCCGCGCCTTCGTCGTTTGGCGCGCAGGCCGTGAGAACGACCGCCGCCGACAGGGCAAGGGCCAAGGACGACAAGGACGGAAAGCGGCTCGACGACATCGGCACTCCGGCGCGGGCTCGGGAGCACCCGAGCCTACCGGAACCCGCGCCCCCGGCGGAGCCGCTCAGGCCGGCTGGGCGAGCAACGCGTCGATGCGCGCGTCCTTCTCTTCCCAGAGGCCGTTGAGCCACTGCTGGAAGCGCACGCGGTAGTCGCGGTCGTTCTCGTAGTCGCCGCCGACGAGCTCGGCGGGCACCGGGCGCAGGCGCAGGTCGACGCGGATCTCGCGCACCTTGCCGGCGAACAGGTCGACGATGCTCGGCCGCCCCTGCGGGTAGACGATGGTGACGTCGACGATGCCGTCGAGCAGTTCGCCCATCGAGTTCAGCACCTGGGCGACACCGCCCGATTTCGGCTTCAGCAGGTGGCGGTAGGAGCTCTGCGCGAGCTTCTTGGCATTCGCGCGCGTGCCTTCGACGAAGTTCATCACCGACACCGGGATGTCGCGGAACTTCGCGCAGGCGGCGCGTGCGGTCTCGAGGTCGCGCCGCGCGAGATCGGGGTTCTTCTGGATCTGCGACTTGCTCGCGCGCTTCATGAAGGGGAAATCCAGCGCCCACCACGCGAGGCCGAGCACCGGCACCCACTTCAGCGAGTCCTTCAGGAAGAAGCGCTGGAACGGGATGCGGCGGTTCAACACTTTCTGCAGCACCGGGATGTCGACCCAGCTCTGGTGGTTGCTGAGCACGAGGTAGCGGCGCGCGCGGCTGAAGGCGGCGTCGCCGGTGATCACCCAGCGCGTCGGCGTGAAGGTGGCGATGGCCCAGCCGTTGACGGCGATCCAGCTCTCGCCGAAAGCCGGCATCCAGCGCGACATCGCGGCCCGCGCGCGCTTGAACGGCATCAGGCCCTTGGCCACCGCCAGCGCGAGGATGGGCGTGGCGTGGAGGACGGTATTGACGGCGACGAGCAGGCCGGCGGCGGCGGTGCGGAGCCAGGTGACGGGAGCGAAGCGCATGGGCGGCGGGTTCCGGAACACCCGTGGAGTTTAGGCCGGCGTGGATGAACGGGCGTGAGCGCGGCGGACGGCGGCGACCTTCACGGACGTGATTCAGGAACTGCAACTCAGGGCGGAGCAGCCCGGGCGGTCCTTGGCCCAGTCCGGGCGGCGGCCCGCGAAGCGTTCGGCGCCGGGCTGCACCTCGTACGGACGCTGCAGGACGTCAAGCAGGGCATGCAACTCCGCGGTGTCCCCCCGTTCGGCCGCGTCGATGGCCTGCTGCAGCAGCCAGTTGCGCGGCACGACCCACGGGTTGGCCGCATCCATGCGCACACGTCGGGCCTCGGGGCGCTGGGGATCGCTCGCCAACCGCTCGCCGTAGCGGAGGAGCCAGTCGCGCAGTGTCGCGGCCTCGCGCTCCGCCTTGCGCGTGTCGTAGAGCGCCGGCGCCAGCGCGGCGACCGGATCGGCGATCGCCGCGGCGAGGCCGCCGCCGTTCGCGCCCGCGCCGCCCACCTGCTCGCCGAGGGTGCGGAAGAACAGGGTGAAATCGACCTCCGCGGCCTGCAGCGCAGCGAACAGGCCCGAAACCAGCGCCGCGTCCTCGTCGCGCCAGTCTTCGAGGCCGAGCTTGTCGGCCCACATCCGCGCCTGCGCCGACTGGAAGGCCTCGACATAGGCGTTCATGCCCGCCGTCAGTGGCGCGGCGTCGGGAAACAGCGGCGCCAAGGCTGAGGCCAGTGCCGAGAGGTTCCAGTGCGCCACCTGCGGCTGTGCGGCATAGCGGTAGCGGCGTCCCGGCAAATCCGTGGTGTTCGGTGTCCAATGCGGGTCGGCGTCGTCGAGGAAACCGAAGGGCCCGTAGTCGATGGTGAGCCCGAGCACGCTGAGGTTGTCGGTGTTCATCACGCCGTGCACGAACCCCACGCGCATCCAGTGCGCCATCAGCACGCCGGTGCGGCGCGCCACCTCGGCGAACCAGTCGGCGCGGGCGTTGGGGCCGGAAAGTTGCGGGAAATGCGTGGCGATGGTGTGGTCGACGAGGCGCTCGAGGAGGTCGCGATCGCCACGCGAAGCCGGCAGTTCGTAGTGCCCGAAGCGCAGGAAGCTCGGGGCCACGCGGCAGACGATCGCGCCCGGCTCGGGCTTCGGATCGCCGCTGTAGAGGAGGTCGCGCACGACGTCGCCGCCGGGGGCGACGAGGCTGAGCGCGCGCGTGGTCGGCACGCCCAATGCGTGCATGGTTTCGGACGCCACGTACTCGCGGAGGCTGGAGCGCAGCACCGCGCGGCCGTCGGCACGGCGCGAGTACGGCGTCGGGCCCGCGCCCTTGAGCTGGACCTCCCAGCGCTGGCCGTCGCGCCCGGCCGCCGCGCCGAGCAGCAGGGCACGCCCGTCGCCGAGTTGCCCGGCCCAGTGGCCGAACTGATGCCCACCGTAGTTGGTCGCCACCGTGACGACGTGGTCGGGCTCCGCGTTGCCGGCAAGAAGGGCGAGGAGCGCGGGGGAGGTCGCTTGCGCCGCGTCGATGCCGAGCTCGTCGGCCATCGCGTTCGACAGTGCAAGCCATCGGGGTGCCGGAACAGGGGTCGGTCGCGTCGCCGACCACACCACCCCAAGCACGTCACGCGAACCGGGCCGAAGGCTCGATTCACCGGGAAGACCACTCACGAGGGGGGCAGTATCGAGGTGCATCGGCGCTCCGGAGTTTTCACCAGTTTACGAATCGGCGTCCCCACCCGCGCGGCAACGCATGCCTCGGGGCGCCGCGCGGCCCTAGACTCGGGCCCGGTCCCTGCCGGGTAGTGGATTCTTGGACACCGTTGCACCCCGCCTTTTCCCGATCCGCCGCGGGCGGACGGCCTGGTTGTGGGCGGCCATCCCGCTGTGGCTGGCCGCCTTCGCCACCGCACGCCTGCTGGAATTCGCGCCCTTCGCCAGCCTATGGTTCCCGCCGACGGCGGTGAGCTTCGCTGCGCTGGTGCTGTTCGGACTCCGCGGCATACCGCCGATCCTCGTGGCCGCCCTGCTGGGCCACGCCTACACTCTCCACGAGCTCGACCTGCCCTGGACCGCCGGCAGCGTGCTGGTGGGCGGCATCGGCTTCGCCTTGGCGCATACAGTGCCCATGGCCGTGCTGGCCCTTGCCCTTCAGCGCACCGCGCGCCAGGACCCGCTGGGACGTTTCGGCCCGAGGCCGCTGTTCGTGCTGCTGGGCGGCGGCGTGGCTGCTTGCGCCGCCTCGGCGCTCGCCGGCAGCGCCGCCCTGGTGGGCGCCGGGATGGCAGCCTCCATCGATCTGCGCTGGTCGGTCGTACCGTGGCTGATCGGCGACTACACGGGGTTGCTCGCCCTCGGCCCGCTGCTGGTCGAGCTGGCACGGCATCGCGTCGCGCCGGAGCCTCCTGCAGCCGCGTCGCCGGCGCTGTGGCCAAAGCTGCTGGTCCTCCTCGCCCTCGTGTCGGCAACCCTCACCGCATCGGCGATGTGGCCTGACGATGACGCCATCGTCTTCACGGTCTTCTTCGCCCTCGTCGTGCAGCAGTGGATCAGCCACACGCAGACCCCGCTGCAGGCCCTCCTGGCCCTAGGGGGCGTCGCGGTGGCGATCGCGGTGCTGGTCGCCGCCCTCGCGCTCGGGCAGCACGCCCTCAAGCTCCAGTTCGCGCTGATCGCGCTGTCGCTGACGACCTACTCCGCGCTCTCCTTCCTGAGCCTCCGGGACGACAACCAGCGCCTCAAGGACCTACTCAGCACGGACCCGCTGACCACCGCGGCCAGCCGAGCGCACTTCGCCGCCCTCGCCACGCGAGCCATCGACGACGCAAAGCGCCGCGGCCGAGCGCTGACGCTGCTCATGCTCGATCTCGATCACCTCAAGCGCATCAACGACGGCCTGGGCCACGGCGCCGGTGACGAAGCGCTCCGGCGGTTCGCGGCCCTGTGCCGGGAAGAGCTGCGCGCCGAGGACGTCCTCGGCCGCCTCGGCGGCGACGAGTTCGCCGCGTGCCTTCCCGGCGCGACGTCCGAGGTCGCGAAAGCCCGCGCGCGGCGCATTCTCGAGCGCCTCGCCTCGGCCAGCACCCCCGCCCTGCCCCTTGCCGCGAGTGTCGGCCTGGCCACCCTGGAGGCCGGGGAGGATTACACCGGCCTCCTGCAGCGCGCCGACGAGGCCCTCATGCGGGCGAAGCGCGACGGGCGGGGGCGAGTCGTGGTGGCCTGATCAGGCCACCGTCGGGAGGCGGCGCGGGGTGTACTCGCGCAAGGCCTGGATGCGCTCGGCCAGCGGCGGGTGGCTCATGAACAGCTTCTTGAAGCCGCCCGCCACGCCGCCCGAGATGCCGAAAGCGCGGACCTCCGAAGGCAGCGTGCTCTGGCCGTAGCTGTGCGCGAGGCGCTCCAGCGCCGCGATCATCTTCTCGCGGCCGGCGAGGTCGGCGCCGCCGGCGTCGGCACGGAACTCGCGCCAGCGCGAGAAGGCCATGACGATGGTCGAGGCGAGAATGCCAAAGACGATCTCGAGCACCATGACGGTGACGAAGTAGCCGATGCCCGGACCGTCCTCGTTCTTGAAGACGACGCGGTCGATGAGGTTGCCGATGATGCGGGCGAAGAACATCACGAAGGTGTTCACCACGCCCTGGATCAGGGTGAGGGTGACCATGTCGCCGTTCGCCACGTGGCTGACTTCGTGGGCGAGCACCGCTTCCGCCTCGTCGCGGCTCATGGCGCGCAGCAGGCCGGTCGAGACCGCCACCAGGCTGTTGTTGCGCGAGGCGCCGGTAGCGAAGGCGTTGATCTCCGGGGCGTCGTAGATGCCGACTTCCGGCATGCCGATGCCGGCCTTCTCGGCCTGGCGCTTGACGGTCGAGTACAACCACTGCTCCAGCTCGTTGCGCGGCTGGTCGATCACATGCATGCCGGTGGAGCGCTTGGCCATCCACTTGGACATCAGCAGCGAGACGAACGCACCGCCGAAGCCGAAGATGGCGCAGAACACCAGCATGCCGGTGTAGTTCACGCCGTATTGGCTGGTGAAGGTCGACAGCCCGAAGAACGAGCTGAGGATCATCCAGACCACGGAAAACACCAGGATCACGGCGAGGTTGGTGGCGAGGAAGAGGGCAATACGCTTCATGGCGGGGACACCGGTGCGGTTTGGTACAAGCCCTTAGTGTGGCGCAGATGGGTAAAGTTCAAGCGAAACATCGCCGATCCACGGACGATCTCCGCCGACATCGTGACGCCACCTTCACCGCCATCGCCAAGGCCGCCGTATGTGGGGCGCTTCGCGCCTTCGCCGACCGGCCCGCTGCACTGGGGCTCCGCGCTGGCCGCCTTCGGCAGCTGGCTGCACGCACGGCGCCACGGCGGGCGCTGGCTGGTGCGGATCGAGGACATCGACCCGCCCCGCGAGCGGCCGGGCGCGGCGGCGGCCCAACTCGCCACCTTGGGCCGTCTTGGCCTCCATCCCGACGGCGAGGTCGTGTTCCAGAGCCAAAGGCATGGCCTGTACAGGCAGGCCCTCGATGCCCTGCTGGAGAAACGCCACGCCTTTCCCTGCCGTTGCAGCCGCGCGGACCTCGCCGCCACCGGCGGCATCCATCGTGCTTGCATCGCGCCGGAGGACGGCGCGCTGCGCACGCGGAGTTTCCGCCTGCGCGTGCCGGACGCCGTGGTGGGCTTCGACGATCCGGTGCACGGACGTTTCGAACAGGACCTCCGCCGGGACGTCGGCGATGTCGTGCTGCGCCGGGCGGACGGGCTGTGGGCCTACCAGCTTGCCGTCGTCGTCGACGATGCCGAGCAAGGCATCACCCACGTGGTGCGGGGCGCCGACCTGCTGGACTCCACGCCGCGGCAGATCGCCCTGCAGCAGGCACTCGGACGGCCGACGCCTGGCTACCTGCACCTGCCGCTGTGGCGCGATCGCGACGGCCGGAAGCTGTCCAAATCCGAGGGCGCACGGATGCTTGACGACGAACCGGCGGAAGCGGTGCTCAGGCGATGCTGGGTCTCCCTGGGCCAACCCATCGAAGCGTGGCCGACATGGGTGGGGGCGGAAGCCACGGCCGCCGCCGCCGCCGCCGCGTTCGATCCAGGATGCATCCCGCGGGAACGCCCTCCGCAGGCGTGACCCAAGCGACGGCGCAGGCGGATGCCGAGAACCCGCGCACAGTTCGGCCCACCCGTGAAGGGCTTGACAAGTCTTCACTTGCCGTTGTGCGGCGCGGCATCGACTCTGGGAACACCCGACCTCCACCCCCGACGTCCCATGGACTCCCCGCGACTGCTCAAGAAGTACCCGAACCGCCGCCTCTACGACACGCGGATCTCGAGTTACGTGACCCTGGAGGACGTCCGCCAACTGGTGCTTGACGGCGAGGAGTTCGAGGTCCGCGATGCCCGCAGCGACCAGGACATCACGCGCCTCGTGCTGCTGCAGATCATCGCCGAGCGCGAGGAGGAGGGGCAGCCGATGCTCTCGACCGCTTCGCTGCAGTTGATGATCCGGTTCTATGGCGACCCCTTGCACGGCTTCATGAGCCGCTACATCGAGCGCAGCCTGCAGCTGTTCCTGGAACAGCAGCACACCCTCCGCAAGCAGCTGGGCGGCCTCATCAGCAATTCGCCGTTCGCCATGCTCAACCAGATCGCCGAACGCAACCTCGAGCTGTGGAAGAGCTTCCAGCAAGGGGTGCTCAAGGGCGGTACGTTGGGCAGTTCACCAGCCAAGAAAAAAGCGTCTCGAAGCAAGCCCGCGGAAAAGGTCCCGGCCAAGAAAGGCCGCGGCTGATCGGTGCCGGGGCCGCGCGTCCGTCAGAGGTCGCGCGCCACGCGGAACCCGATACGCGCCGAGGTTAGGGCCTCCGGCACCTGGAGACGGAATGCGGAACGGCTTTGCTCCAGGGTGCTCGCCCAGCTGCCGCCCCGGACCACGCGCTCCTCGCATCCCGGGTTCACCCAGGCGCGGCCGTCACGCGGTGCGCGGCGGTAGCTGTCATGCCAGCAGTCCTCGACCCATTCGGACACGTTGCCGATCAGGTCGTGCGTACCGAATCCCTCGGGCGGGTAAACGCCGACGGGGGCGGGCCCCCAGTGGCCGTCGGACCAGCCGCGGATCGCGCGTCCCCAGCGCCGCCCTTGCGGCGACTGGTCGCCCTCGCCGGTGAGATTGGCGACGGCCCGTGCGGGCAGGCGGCTGCCCCAAGGCCACGCCGCTGCGTTCCCGGCCCGCAGTGCGTACTCGAACTCGGACTCGGACGGCAGCCGATACCGCAACCCGGTGCGGACCGACAGCCACTCGGCGTAGGCCACGGCGTCCTCGAACGCGACGTGGACCACAGGATCGCTCGCCCCGGCCGGAGTTCGCCCCTGATAACCGCGGCGCCAGTGCGCCCCGCGGAGTTCGACCATCGCGCCACCACGCTCGTCGTAGACCGTCGAGCGCCCACGGCGCTCGGCCACGGTGCGGTAGCCGGTGGCGGCAACGAACCGGGCGAACTCAGCGACGCTGGTCTCGCGAACGGACAGCGCGAAGCCGCGTTCGAACCGAACATCGTGGGCCGGCCGCTCGTTGTCGCGGGCGCCGGCTTCGCGGGCGCCCGCGCCCATCGTGAACTCGCCATGGGGAACCACGACCATCACCGGCCCATCCACGCCGCCACCCAAGGCATCGGCGAACCGCTGGCCGGGGCGGAAGTGCCCGTAGCGCCGCGCCAAGGCAAGGCGCCGCGCCAGATCGTCGAGCCCGGGTGCCTGCGGGTCGGCCGCCTCCGCCTCGGCAAGGCGGGCCGTGGCGCGCGGAAGGTCCAGCCGATCGATCGCGTCATTGCCGTCCGCCACGGCCGTCGAAGCCGCGTCCGCGCGGGCCTGCGCCAACGCGGCGAGGCCATCCTGCAGTGCGTCCGGGTTCAGGCCCACGCGCGAGGCCCGTCGGAGGTCGGCGTCTGCGGCAGTGAAGTCGCCGCGTGCGATGGCGGTGGATGCGCGTCGGAGCAGCGCGTCCTCGACGCGTTTCAGGCCCTCGGTGGCCGGGGCGAAACCGGGCACCGCCTCCAGCGCGGCGCGATAAGCGGAAACCGCGCTCGCCCCCCTCGGTGCCAGCCACTGTCCGGCCTCGCGACGCTGGTCGCCGGTGGTCGTGGCGGCGCGGGCGACCGACGCGGCCTCCATGGCGGCATCGCGGGCCGGCGCATCGAGCGGCGAGGCCACGTCGAGCACGGTCCGGAGTTCGTCGGCCGCATCGAGTCGCCCCGCAAGGCGTTCCGCCTCGAATCGCTCGCCCAGGATCGCGATGACGCGATCACGCCCGGCAAGAGCCTCGGGCATCGGCGGGTCCGCCCCGGCCAAGGCGATGTACAAGTCGAGCGCGCCCAACGGCTCGCTGCCAAACCAGCGGCCCTCGGCCTCCGCCTGCATCGCCTGCGCCATCAGCGCGTCGCGCGCCTCGGCAGGCACCAGCAGCGGCGTCGGACGCCAAGCCGCGCGTGCTTTCAGCGGCTGGCGCTCCAGCGCTTCATCCTCGACCGGCGTCGCCGCCGGAGCAGCCGGCGCAGGCACCACCACCGGCGCCTCGGGCGCAGGCGCGCCCTGGCCGCAGGCGCAAAGGAGGAGGGCCAGGGCGGTAGCGATGGCGGGCGCGTTGAATCGGAAGGGCACGCGGGAAACAACGTCATGGACAGCGCGGCGCGCGCCGCGGAGACGTTAGGCTAAGCCCCCCTCCCCTGCAAGGACAGGCATGAGCGTCACTGCGGTCGACCGCCCCGAGGCCGCTCAAGCGGCGCTGTCAGCGCTTTCGACAAGCGCCCCCCTCGCCCTCGACACGGAGTTCATGCGGGAGCGCACCTACTTTCCCCAGCTGGCCCTGGTGCAGGTGGCCGACGCCGCAGGGGGCATCGTCCTGGTCGACCCTCTCGACCCGGCGATGCGTGGTTCATTGGCGACGTTCGTCGGCGCCGCCGATGCCTTGATGCACAGCGCCAGCGAGGACCTCGTGGCCTTCCGCCACGCCCTCGGCGTGCTTCCGAGATCCCTGTACGACACGCAGATCGCCGCGGCCTTCGCCGGCCTTGGGCCCGGAGTCGGCTACCAGTCGCTGGTCAAGACGCTGCTGGGCGTGGAACTGCCCAAGGCCGAAACCCGCTCCGACTGGCTGCGCCGCCCGCTGAGCGCGCAGCAACTCGAATATGCGGCGGACGACGTCCGGCACCTGCACACGGCGGTGGCCGCGCTGGACGAGAAGCTCGCACTCCGCGGCCATCGCGAGCGCGCCTTGGCCGACATGGCGCGGATGCTCGAAAACGCCCGCGAGGACCGCGACGATCCGCAGCCGCATCTGGCGATGCGCCCTGCCGCCCAGTTCGACCGGCTTTCCCAGGCCCGCCTGCGGCGTCTGCTGCGCTGGCGCGATCGCGTGGCACGGGAGAAGGACCTGCCGAAGCGCTGGCTGCTCGACAACGAAGTCGCTCTCACCTTGGCCCGGCGGCCGCCGTCCTCGCCGGAGGCGCTGGCCGCGGTGCTCGATGGCGCCCGCTCGGCGAAACGGCTTCAGGACCAGATCGCCGACCTGCTGGCCGCACCGATGGACGATGACGAAGCCGCCATGCCACTGGCCGCGGACAACGAACGTGCGGACCGCGCCCGCCTGAAGGCCTTGCAGGCCGTCGTGGCGGAGCAGGCGGCGGCACTGGACCTTCCCGAGGGCCTGCTGTGCGCCCGCAAACACCTCGAAGCCCTGCTCGCGGACGGCCGGTGGCCCGGCGCGCTCGACGGTTGGCGCCGCGAGGTGCTCGAGGCGCCGATGCGCGACGCGTTGGGGCGCATGGGTTGACGACGGGACGCGTGCGTTTGGTTCGAAAGCCCGGCTCGGCTTGGCAAGACGGCCCGCCGCGGCCTATACTTCCGCCCCTGCGCGGGGGGGTAGCTCAGCTGGGAGAGCGCGTCGTTCGCAATGACGAGGTCGTGGGTTCGATCCCCATCCTCTCCACCAACGCATCGAAGAGCCGGGCCCTGCCCGGCTTTTTTCGTTTTTCCCTCCGGCGTCGGGGCGGTCGCTTGGTAGACTTCACGTCCCGGTGAGGCGCTCTCTTGCCCCACCGACGCCATCCCTACCCGTCCCCGTAGCTCAGCTGGATAGAGCGTCCCCCTCCTAAGGGGAAGGTCGCACGTTCGAATCGTGTCGGGGACGCCATCGCCATCCAAGGAACCCCCATGACGCACCCCGTCCTCGCCGCCCTCGGCCTCACCGACCACGAATCCGGCACCTACCTCGGCCACGGCGAGTGGTCCGCCACCCGTGATGCGGGCGTGCTGGAGCCGGTGAACCCGGCCACGGGCGAGGTGCTGGGCAAGGTCTACGCGTCGTCGGACGCCGACTACGCCAAGATCAAGGAACGCGCCAAGGCCGCCGCGGCGATCTGGCGCACCACGCCGGCGCCGAAGCGCGGTGAAGCCATCCGCCTGTGCGCCGAGGCCCTGCGCCAGCACAAGTCCGCGCTGGGCGCGCTGGTCTCGCTCGAGATGGGCAAGATCAAGGCCGAAGGCGACGGCGAAGTGCAGGAGATGATCGACATCGGCGACTTCGCCGTCGGCCTCGCCCGCCAGCTCTACGGCCTGACCATGCACTCGGAGCGCCCGGGCCACCGCATGTACGAGCAGTGGCACCCGCTGGGCCTCGTCGGCGTCATCAGCGCCTTCAACTTCCCGGTCGCCGTCTGGGCCTGGAACAGCTTCATCGCCGCCATCTGCGGCAACATCACGATCTGGAAGCCCTCGCCGAAGACCCCGTTCTGCGCCGTGGCCTCGATGAAGATCTGCAACGACGCCCTGCGCGCCGGCGGCTTCCCGGACCTGTTCTTCCTGTTCAACGACGCCGGCACCGAGCTGGCGCAGAACTTCGTCGACGACCACGACATCGCGCTGGTCAGCTTCACCGGCTCGACCAAGGTCGGCCGCCAGGTCGGCGAGCGCGTCGCCCGCCGCATGGGCAAGTCGCTGCTGGAGCTGGGCGGCAACAACGCGATCATCGTCGACCAGACGGCCGACCTGAAGCTGGCCATCCCGGCCATCGTCTTCGGCGCCGTCGGCACCGCCGGCCAGCGCTGCACCACGACGCGCCGCCTGTTCGTGCACGAGTCGATCTTCGACGACGTCATCGCCAAGCTGGTCACGGCCTACAAGCAGGTCGAGGGCAAGATCGGCGACCCGAACGCCGAGGGCACGCTGATGGGCCCGCTGAACGACAAGGGCGCGGTCGCCGCCTTCCTGTCGACCATCGAGAAGGCCAAGGCCGCCGGTGGCGTGGTCCGCAGCGGCGGCGCGGCGCTCGACCGCCCGGGCAACTACGTGCTGCCGACCCTGATCACCGGCGTGGCCAACACGGCCGAAGCCGTGCAGACGGAAACCTTCGCCCCGATCCTCTATGCAATGCCCTTCAAGACGCTGGACGAGGCGATCGCCATGCAGAACGCCGTTCCGCAGGGCCTGTCATCGGCGATCTTCACGCAGAACCTGAAGGCGGCCGAGGCGTTCCTGTCGGCGGCCGGCTCGGATTGCGGCATCGCCAACGTCAACATCGGCACCTCGGGTGCGGAGATCGGCGGCGCGTTCGGCGGCGAGAAGGAGACCGGCGGCGGCCGCGAATCCGGCTCGGACGCATGGCGTGCCTACATGCGCCGGCAGACCAATACGATCAACTACTCGGACGCGCTGCCGCTGGCCCAGGGCATCAAGTTCGAACTCTAGGTTTTTCCGCCTACACTGGGGCGTTCGGGGGAGCACGAGGATCGATCCGATGCACATGGGCAAGGGGGCCGTGGGCCTGTTGGCCGCGCTGTTGGCCACGGCAGCCGTGGCCGAGGACCTGGAGTTCGTCGCCGGCGACGGCACGCGGTTCAGCCTCGCGACGGAGGGCGGGGTGCCGGTACGTGCCGACACCGAGGAAGCCACGTTCGAAGCCGCCGGCTTCGACATCGACACCAGTGGCGCGCCCTCGCTCACGGATCGGTTCACCTTCCTGTTCAAGGGGGGCGACCAGCCGCTGCGGGTGCGCGTCGAAGACATCACCTTGGGCGAACCGGTGGTCATCGTCGACGCCCCGGTGCCCGAGAACCTTCCCGGGGCCGGTTTCCGCCGCTCGCGGTTCGAGCTTCGTGCCGCCACCTGCCCGATCGCCCGTGGCGAGGCATGCAGTGCATGGATGTTCGGCCCACAGGCTTACCGGCTCTACCGCGCAACGCTGACGTACGAGGGGGCCGTGACCGTGGTGCTGCTCCAGGCCGAGCCCTACCAGATGGGCGGCTTCATCGAACGCCTCGGGGACCGCATCCCCGACGCGACGGCAACGCAGCCATGACCCTTCCCGTCCGTCGCACCTCGTCGTTGGCCGTCGTCAGCCTCGTCGCCGGGTTGCTGGGCTGGACGTTCGCGCCGTGGCTCGGCTCGATCATCGCGATCATCACCGGCCACATGGCCCGCGCCGAAATCCGGCGCGATCCCTCGGCACTCGAGGGCGATGGCCTCGCCGTGGCCGGCCTCGTGCTGGGTTGGGCCATGGTCCTCCTGAGCGTCCTGGCCGTGCTCGCGGTCATACTGTTCTTCGGCGGCCTCGCGGCCATCGCCGCGTTCGCGGCCGGCCTTTCCGCCTGATCGCGACGCAAGGAAGACATCCCCACGATGTATGGACTCGCCCGGCCGCTGCTGTTCCGCCTCGACGCGGAGCATGCCCACGACCTCGCGCTGAAGGCCCTCGACGCGGCCTGGCGCGCCGGCCTGAACCCGCTGCTGGCCTCGCGGCCCAAGCCGCTGCCGACGACGGTGATGGGCTTGGCCTTCCCCAACCCGGTCGGCCTCGCCGCCGGCCTCGACAAGAACGGCGCCTGCATCGACGCGCTGGCGGCCCTCGGCTTCGGTTTCGTCGAGATCGGCACGACCACGCCGCGCCCGCAGGCCGGCAATCCGAAGCCGCGCATGTTCCGGCTGCCCGAGCATGAGGCCGTGATCAACCGGCTGGGCTTCAACAACGCCGGCGTGGATGCGCTGGTGCGCAACGTCGAGGCGTCGAAGCTGAGGCGCGTCGGTGGCGACACGATCCTCGGCATCAACATCGGCAAGAACAAGGACACGCCCAACGAGCAGGCGGCAGCCGACTACCTGCACTGCCTCGGCCGCGTCTACGCGCTGGCCGACTATGTGACGGTGAACATCTCCTCGCCGAACACGGCGGGCCTTCGCGAGCTGCAGGAAGAGAAGGCACTGCGCGCGCTGGTCACCGAGATCTTCGACGCCCGGGAGCGGCTGGCCACGCGCCACGGCCGCCGCGTGCCAATCCTGGTGAAGATCGCGCCCGACCTCACCGAGGACGACATCGACGCCTCGGCGCGCGTGCTCGGCGAACTGGACGTCGACGGCGTGATCGTCAGCAACACCACGGTCGACCGCCTGGCCATCGACGGCCACCCGCTGGCCAAGGAACAGGGCGGCCTCTCCGGCAAGCCGCTGTATGGCAAGTCGACCGCCGTGCTTCGCCGCATGCGCTCGCGGTTGCCTGCGCACATCCCGCTCGTCGGCGTGGGCGGCATCCTCTCGGGGGCCGATGCGGCCGGCAAGATGACCGCGGGCGCCCAGCTCGTGCAGTTCTACACCGGTCTGATCTACCGCGGCCCGGCCCTCGTCGATGAGTGCGTGCAGGCGCTGCGGCACCGCCGCGACGGCGTGCGCGGATGAGCGAGGCCGGGTTCCGGACCAGCGAGAACGTCTCGCTGGCCGGCCGCAACACGTTCCGCGTTGCGGCGAAAGCCGAGCTGCTGGCCGACGTGCACGACCCGTTCGCCCTGCCGGTGCTGATGGCCGAGCCGTGGCTGCAGTTCGCGCCCCTGCTCGTGCTGGGCGAAGGCAGCAACGTGCTGCTGGCCGGCGACGTGCCGGGCCTGACGCTCTCGCTGACGCGCGCGCGCATCGCCGTCATCGAGGACGCCGCGGACTCGGCGCTGGTCGCGGCCGACGCCGGCGTGAACTGGAACGACTTCGTGCACTGGACGTTGGGCCGTGGCCTCTGCGGCCTCGAGAACCTGGCCCTGATTCCCGGCACGGTTGGCGCCTCGCCGATCCAGAACATCGGCGCCTACGGCACCGAGGTCGGCGAGTTCATCGATTCGGTGCAGGCCTTCGATCGCGAAACCCTGCGCCTGCGCGAATTCGAGCGCGAGGACTGCCGCTTCGGCTACCGGGACAGCGTCTTCAAGCGCGCCCCCGAGCAGAATGTCATCACCGAGGTGCGTTTCCGCCTGCCGAAGTCGCGGGCCGTGCGCACCGCCTACGCCGGCGTCGAGGAGGAACTCGCCGCCATGGGCATCGAGGCGACGCCCACGCACCGCCAGGTGGCCGAGGCCATCAGCCGCCTGCGGGCGCGCAAACTGCCGAACCCGGCCGTTCTGGGCAACGCCGGCAGCTTCTTCAAGAACCCCATCGTCGACGCGGCCCTGGCCGACGCGCTGAAGGCCGCGCATCCCGCGCTGCCGGTGTTCCCGGGGGATTCGCCGTCCACCCGGAAACTGTCGGCCGGCTGGCTGATCGACGCCGCCGGCTGGAAGGGCTTCCGCGACGGCGATGCCGGCGTGGCGCCGCAGCACGCCCTCGTGCTGGTGAACCATGGCCACGCCACCGGCACCCAACTGCTCGCGTTGGCAGGCCGCATCGCCGGGTCGGTGCAGGCGCGCTTCGGCGTGGCGCTGGAGCCCGAGCCGCGCATCATCGGCGGGCGCTTCGCGCCCATCGCACCGGACCAAGCCCCCGCATGAGCGGCCTGCCGGACACCCCCACGTCGTCCGGCCAGCGCGCGCGCAGCGAACTGCTGAAGGCCGTCGGCTACATGGTCTGCAGCGCGGCCATGTTCGCCTGCATGGCAGTGATGATCCGGCTCGCCTCGGCGCAGCTGCATGCGTTCGAGATCGCCTTCTTCCGCAACTTCTTCGGCTTCGTCTTCGCCCTGCCGCTGCTGATGCACCACGGCCTGGGCATCCTGAAGACCGACAAGCTGAGCCTCTACGTGGGCCGCTGCCTGATCGGCATCGTCTCGATGCTGTGCGGCTTCTACGCCATCGTGCACCTCCCGCTGGCGAAGGCGGTGACCATCAGCTACTCGACGCCGCTGTTCGTCACCATCCTGGCCGTCCTGTTCCTCGGCGAGATGGTGCGGCTGCGGCGCTGGACGGCCGTGGGCCTCGGCTTCATCGGCGTGCTGGTGATCATGCGGCCCGGGGCCGACAGCTTCGACGCCAACACCCTCGTCGCGCTCACCGCCGCGGTGCTCAGCGCCATCGTCGCGATCAGCATCAAGGTGCTTTCGCGCACCGAGAAGCCCGACGCCATCGTGCTCTGGACGACGATGCTCTGGGTGCCCCTTTCCCTGGTGCCGGCGCTGTTCGTCTGGACCTGGCCCACCGGCTGGACCTGGGCGTGGATCGTGGCCGCCGGCTTCTTCGGCACCGCCGGGCACATGTTCTGGACCCGTGCATTGAAGCGCGGCGACGCCTCGATGCTGACCCCGATCAGCTTCATGCAGGTGCCCATCGTCGCCGTCCTCGCGTGGTGGCTGTTCGACGAGACGGTGACGGCTTGGACCGCCGCCGGCGCCGCCATCATCTTCGGTGCCAACGCCTACATCGCGCACCGCGAGGCCCAGGTCGCCTCGCGGGCCGTGACCGACGCCGAGATCAGCCCCGAAACGCAGAAGCGCTGAGACCCGCGGGACGATCCCGCAGTCCGCCGGCCATCAACGCCGTCGTCGTCACGTGATCGGCATCGGCCGGCCCACGACCTTCGGCACATGCCGGTGCCGCCCGCGCGGTTAGGCTCGGGAACTCGCCGCCGTGCTGGCGCCGACACCGAGTGTTATCCAGTAACAGACCCGGGAATCCCATGAAGAAGACGCTTCTCTCGCTGAGCCTCGCGCTCGCCTTCGCCGCCCCGGCGGCCTTTGCCGCCGAGGCCCCCAAGCTCGGCACCTTCGGCATCGACCTGTCGAACCGCGACAACACCGTGCAGCCGGGCGACGACTTCAACCGCCATGCCAACGGCACCTGGTTCGACAACTACCAGCTCAAGGACTACGAGACCCGCTACGGCTCGTTCAACACCCTGAGCGACCAGGCCGAGCTGCAGGTCAAGGCGATCATCGAGGAACTGCAGGCCCGCACCGACCTCGCGCCGGGCAGCGACGAACAGAAGGTCCGCGACCTCTACGCGAGCTACATGGACACCGCCGCGCGTGACGCCGCGGGCATCGCGCCCATCCGGCCGATCCTCGACGGCATCGCCAAGATCGACTCGATCGCCGCCCTGACCGCGGCCTTCGGCCGTGCCGGCATGGACGGCAGCAGCGCCCCGGTGGGCGGTGGCGTCGGCCTCGACCGCAAGGACCCGAACCGCTACCTCGTCGGCATCGGCGTGGGCGGCCTCGGCCTGCCGGACAAGGACTTCTACCTGAATCCCGAGCCCCGTTTCGTGCAGATCCGCGCGGCCTACCTCGCGCACATCGAGACGATGCTCGGCTTCGCCGGCATCGACGACGCCAAGCCGCGCGCCGAGGCCATCCTCGCGCTCGAGACCGAGATCGCGAAGAACCACTGGGACCGCGCCCAGCTGCGCGACCGCGACCGTACGTACAACCTCACGTCGTTCGAGGACTTGAAAGCGCAATTCCCGGCCTACGATTGGGCTGCGCACTTCGCCGCGCAGGGCTTGCCCACGCCGTCGGAGGTAAATGTCACGACGCCGAGCGCGATCGGGCCGATCCTCGAGATCATCGGCAAGACCCCGCTCAACGTGTGGCGCGATTACCTGACCTTCCACACGGTGGACAACCACGCGCCGCTGCTCTCGACCGAGATCGACCAGGCCGCGTTCGCCTTCAACGGCACCGTGCTTTCCGGCCAGCGCGCCCAGCGCGAGCAGTGGAAGCGCGGCGTCGCCCTCGTCGGCGGTGGCCAGGGCCTCGGCGACGCGGTGGGCAAGGTCTACGTCGCCCGCCACTTCAAGCCGGAAGCCAAGGCGGCGATGGACGAACTGGTCGAGAACCTGCGCAAGGCGCTGCGCCAGAACATCGACAACCTCGACTGGATGGGTCCGGCCACGAAGGAGGAGGCCTACAAGAAGCTCGAGAGCTTCCGCCCGAAGATCGGCTACCCGACGAAGTGGCGCGACTACTCGTCCGTCACGATCGTGCCTGACGACTTCATGGCCAACGTGCTGGCCCTGCGCGAGTACTACACCAACGACCAGAACCGCCGCCTCGGCACCGTGCCGGACCGCGATGAGTGGTTCATGACGCCGCACACGGTCAACGCCTACTACAACGCGACCTTCAACGAGATCGTCTTCCCGGCCGCCATCCTGCAGCCGCCCTTCTTCGACGTGAACGCCGACCCGGCCGTGAACTACGGCGCCATCGGCGGCGTGATCGGCCACGAGATGGGCCACGGCTTCGACGACCAGGGCTCGAAGTCGGACTGGCAGGGCATCCAGCGCAACTGGTGGACGGACGAAGACCGCGCGCGCTTCGAGGCCCGCACCCAGGCGCTCGTGGCGCAGTACAACCAGTTCTGTCCGCTGGAGGGCCACTGCGTGAACGGCCAGCTCGCGCTCGGCGAGAACATCGGCGACCTCGGCGGCCTGTCGATGGCCTACACGGCCTACCAGATGAGCCTGAACGGCCAGCCGGCCCCGGTGCTGGAAGGCCTCACCGGCGACCAGCGCTTCTTCCTGGCGTGGGCGCAGATCTGGAAGTCGAAGTACCGCGACGAGGCGATGATCAACCAGGTCAAGGTCGGACCCCACTCGCCGCCGCAGTTCCGCATCAACGGCCCGCTGCGCAACCTCGACGAGTGGTACAAGGCCTTCAACGTGCAGCCGGACGACGCGCTGTACCTGAAGCCGGAAGAGCGCGTGCGGATCTGGTGATCCGCCGCCGCACCCTCGGCATCGGCGCCGCGCTGGCCTTCCTCGGCAGCGCGGCGCTGCTCGTTTCGGGGCATCCCCTGTTGAACTGGCCCTCGACCGGCCTGCCGCTCGGCACCGTGATCGCCGGGGTTCTCGTGGTGTCCCTCGGTGCCCTGCCGCTGGCCATCGCCGCCCCCGGCAGGCGGGCCGAGCTGGTCGCGAAGGCAACGCTGGCCCTCGCCGTGTCGTGGCTCCCGCTATGCCTTCTCCTCGCCGGGAACCTGCGCCTGAACTTCGCGTCGGGCTGGCGCGGGGACACGGCGGCATGGCTCAGCGTCGCGGTGCTCGCCGCGATCGGCGTCGCCGGTCTCGTGACGATCGGTAGCACGCTCGCAGCGCGCCGCACCCGGGGAGCCCCGGATCAGAGCTGCGATGCGGGGAGGGGGCGGGACAGAAGGTAGCCTTGGAACGCTTGGCAGCCGTGGTCGACAAGGAAACGCCACTGGCCCTCGGTTTCGACGCCCTCGGCGACGACGTGGATGTCGAGGATCGAAGCGAGCGCGAGGATGGTCCGTGCGATGGCGGCATCGTTCGCCTCGCAATCGACGTTCGACACGAAGGCCCGGTCGATTTTCAGCTGGTCGAGGGGCAGGCGCTTGAGGTAGCTCAATGACGCGTAGCCCGTGCCGAAATCGTCGAGCGCGAACCTGACGCCGATGGCGCGCAGGGCCTGCATCTTGGCGATGGTCTGCGCGAGATCATCGTGCAGCATGCTCTCCGTGATCTCGAGCCGCAGCCGGTCGGGACGCGCGCCGCTGGCCCGCAAGGCGTGCTCGACTCTCGCGACGAAGGCCGCTTCGCGCATTTGCAACGCACTGACGTTGACGGCGATGGTCCACGACGACTTGACCGGATCGGCCGCCCATTCGACGAGCTGGCGGCAGGCCGCCGAGAGAACCCAGTCCCCCAGGTCGATGATGAGCCCATGCGACTCCGCAACGGGGATAAACGTCGATGGCGGGATGAAGCCACCCCGGGGATGAGGCCAGCGCAACAGCGCCTCGACGCCGAGCGTGCGTCGATCCAAACCGACGACGGGCTGGAAATACAGGACGAATTGGCCTTCGCTGAGCGCGGCCCGCAGATCACGGACCAGGGCGGCGCGCTGCAGCAAATCGGACTGGAGCGCCGGATCGAACAGCCAAGCCGCATTCCGACCCGCCGCCTTCGCCCGGTAGAGGGCGAGATCGGCCTGCTTCATGACCTCGTCGACATCGCCGACGTCAACCTCGCAGAGGACGATGCCGATGCTCGCCGTGATGTCGACGCCTTGCCCGCCCAAGAGGTAGCTTGACGCGATCGCACCCCGCAGGCTCTCCGCCATCGACAAGGCTTCGGCCCGCGCAGCGGGATCGTCGGCGGCAAGGTCCGCGACCACGAGGGCGAACTCGTCCCCGCCCAGCCGGGCCACCGCGCCATGGGCACCCGAGCTTCGAGCCAGCCGGGCCCCCACCTGGCGGAGCAGTTCGTCGCCGACGCCGTGCCCGAGGGTGTCGTTGACCTCCTTGAAGTTGTCGAGATCGACGAGGAACACGCCCACCCGCGTACCGCCGCTGCGCGCCCGCTCGGCGGCAGCAGCGAAGAGATCGACGACGCCACGGCGGTTGGGCAGCCCGGTGACGGCGTCCTGCATCGAGAGACGTCGGACGGCGTCCTCCTCCGCCCGCTTGCGATCGGTGATGTCGGCGCGGATGGCAATGTATTGTTCGGGTCGGCCGTCATCGCCGAGCAGCGGGACGATCGTCGTGTGCACCCAATAGAGGCTCCCGTCCTTGGCGCGATTGCAGATGTCCCCGGTCCATACGCCGCCGCGGGAAATGGTCCGCCACAGGCCGAGGAAGAACTCCCGTGGATGGTGGCCGGAGTTGATGATGCGATGGGTCCTGCCGATCAGCTCCGATGCGGCGTACCGGGAGATCGCGCAGAAGCGGTCGTTGACCCGAGTGATTACCCCTTTTGCATCGGTGACGGCCACGATCGCATGGGCGTCGAGCGCGATACGCAGGATCTCCGCCTCGCGCATGGCTTCCGTCGCGCGCTGGCGCGCGGCGAGCTCGGTCGTTACGTCCTGCATGACCAGCGCTAGGCCGTCATCACCGAGCGCGCGGACCCACAGGCGGACCTGGGATGGGGCCCCCGGGGTCGCGGGCAGGGAGACGTCCGTGGCCGCGGCGCGCGCCTCGACGGCGCGCAACACCCGGTCGGCGACCGGTGCGAACACCGACGCCGACAGGGCATCGCGGAGGTCCCGCCCCGATAGACCGTCGTTCTGGACGGCAAGCAACCCGGCCGCCTCGCGGTTCAGGTGGACGATGCGGCCGTTCCGGTCAAGCACGACGATGCCGAGGGGCAGATGCTGGAGGAGCTCGGGGTCGAGTGCGCGAGCGTCGGTCAAGCGAGCGGGCGATTGCGGGGACGCTTCCGCGCCTCCCATGGGCAAGCCTGGCACGTCCCCACCTCCGGATCCGCCTTCTGCCCGCGGACAGTAGCAGCTCCGGCACGCGGCGGTGGCGCTGGTTCGCCGTCAGCGGTAATGCTTCGCCACGTAGTCGTCGATGATGCCGACGAAGTCGGCCGCGATGTTCTCGCCCTTCAGCGTCATCGCCTTCTCGCCGTCGATGAACACCGGGGCGCTCGGTGCCTCGCCCGTGCCGGGCAGGGAGATGCCGATGTTGGCGTGGCGCGATTCGCCGGGACCGTTCACCACGCAGCCCATCACGGCGAGCGTGAGGTTCTCGACACCGGGGTGCTTGAGCTTCCACACCGGCATGCTCTCGCGCACATGCTCCTCGACCGTCTTCGCCAGCTCCTGGAAGAACGTGCTGGTGGTGCGGCCGCAGCCCGGGCAGGCGGTGACCATCGGCGTGAACGCGCGCAGGCCCATGGTCTGCAGCAGCTGCTGCGCGACGATGACCTCGTTGGTGCGCGACTGCCCCGGCTCGGGCGTCAGCGAAATGCGGATGGTGTCGCCGATGCCTTCCTGCAGCAGCACGGCCAGCGCCGCCGTACTGGCCACGATCCCCTTGCTGCCCATGCCCGCTTCCGTCAAGCCCAGGTGCAGCGGGTACTCGCAGCGTGCGGCGAGGTCGCGATAGACCGCGATCAGCTCCTGCACGCCGCTGACCTTCGCCGACAGGATGATGCGATCCTTGGGAAGGCCGAGCTCCACGGCCTTCTCGGCGGAGTCCAACGCGGAGCGCACGAGCGCCTCGCGCAGCACGCGCGCGGCGTCCCACGGCTCGGCGCGCTTCGCGTTCTCGTCCATCAGCACGGCGGCGAGGTTCTGGTCGAGCGAGCCCCAGTTGGCACCGATGCGCACCGGCTTGTCGTACTGCAGCGCCTTCTCGATGATCGCGGCGAACTGGGTGTCTTTCTTCTTGCCGAAGCCGACGTTGCCCGGGTTGACGCGGTACTTCGCCAGCGCCTCGGCGCAGGCCGGGTGCGCTTCGAGCAACGCGTGCCCGTTGTAGTGGAAGTCCCCGATGATCGGCACGTCGATACCCATCATCGCCAGCCGGTCGCGGATGTGCGGCACGGCGGCGGCCGATTCTTCGTTGTTGACGGTGACGCGGACCTTCTCGGAACCCGCCCGCCACAGCTCGGCGATCTGCTGGGTGGTACCCTTGATGTCGGCGGTGTCGGTGTTGGTCATCGACTGCACGACGACCGGGGCGTCGCCGCCGACGACCACCTTGCCGACACGGACGGGAATGGAACGGCGACGCGGCGAAGGAACGGCAGAACTCATCGGATCACTCAGGAATGCGCCGGGTTCGCCGGGGCGTAACGGTAGAGGAAGTAGTCGCCCAGCGTCTGCACGAGGCGGAGGTCGTTGACGCGCTCCTCGGGACGGCGGTCGAGCCAACGGTCCACCGCGTCATGCTCGCGTCCGATGCGCAGCGGCTCGCCCTGAGGAAGTCGCTGGGCGGACAAATAGAGCCAATCGCCACCGCCATACGGAGGCCGCAGTTCCAGCGCGCGCATGGGCACGCGGTTCGCCGCCCCGACCCCGGTGAACGCGACCGCGGCAGCGGCACGCGACAGCAATTCGACCCCGGCGAGAACCTGGCCGTCGCCTTCGTAGCGAAGCCAGCGGAGGATGCCGAGCATCCAATCGGACGGGTCGTCCTGGTCTCCGACGTGGATGCCCACCACTTCACCGACGCGCAGGCGGAGATGGCTGTCCTGCGCCCAGCGCATCCGATACCCCCCCAGACTCTGGTCGACGACCACCGCCGGGATGCGCGTCGAGCGCGCCGAGACCTCGGCACCGCCCGCCGACCAGGACGCCCGCGCGGTCTCCATGACCTCTTCGCCGAGCACTTGCCGCGCGAATGCATCGAAATCACGTTCGCCGCTGGCCTGGTAATGAAGGCCCGACAGCCCGAACACGGTTTCGACGGTGTGCCCGGCGTCGAGACGGAGGAACTGGCGGGCTGCCGCATGGGAGAAGGCACGACGCATCTTGCGGAGGCCGTCGGCGCTCATGCGGACCGGCACGCCCTGGCCGGGCACCACACTCGCCTCCTCACCGTCGCTCGACGCCAGAGCGGCTTCGACGGCGGCGGCGAAACCGACGAGGTCGAGATACTGTCGGGGCGGCGCTTTGCCGCCCGGCCCTTCGTCGGCGTCATCGGCCACGCCGACCGCGGTTGGCGCCGGCGTGTCGCGCAGCGGCGTGGCCCCGGCGAAGGCCCCGCAAAGGGCCCACAAGCGCTCCTGCTCGGCCTGCGAGAAGGCACGCGGGTTCAAGACGTCCATCAGCAACAGCTCGACGTAACGCTGGTGGATGGTCGGGAAGGCGGGCACCAGAGGGTCCGATGAGGCCCGTCGCTCCAGTTCGCGTTCAACGGCGAACCGATGGGCCCGATGCAAACCGCGCCAAGCGTCGACCGGCAGGTCGGCATAGACGCGCCACGCGACGAACAGTGCCTCGCCGTAGTGGAAAACGGCACGCTGCACGGCCTCGGCCACCTGGCCCCCACGCAGCCACGGAAGGCTGCCCGAGGGTGCGCACTGGTCCGCGGCGGCCATGCGGTAGGCATGGGCCAGGCGGAGGTGTAGCTGGGCGTGCTCGGCGGGGAGCGATGCCAACTCCCCCGAGAGTGGCAGGGGTTTGCCGCCATAAAGGCGCTGCGTGGAGAGCGCGTTGTCGACCACCACCGGGCGCAACACTTCGGCGATCTCGCGGCGCGTTCCGCCCTTCAGGACCGGACTCGAGGACAGGGCCTCGAGCGCACGCAGCAGCGCTCTACGCGTCGCCATCGCGTCGGCCCGCGGGAGGGTCTCGAGCCACGCGGCGGCGCGCTTCGCATCGGGGCCGAACGGGAGTTCCGCGCGCAAGCCCGGCGGCAGGGTTTCGCCCAAACGTCGATACACTTCGCCCATGCGCCATCGCCTCCGTCCAAGGCCCCCAGTGTACCGTCGCGCCCGCAACCCCCGCATGGCACGGCGCAGCGTCGTGGAGGCCGCATCGTGAGCGCCGCCGGCAGCGCAGGCCGTCCGCCGCTGCGGCCCCACCAGCTCAACACCCTGGCCCGCGACCTGCTGGAAGGCAGTTTCCCGTCCATTTGGGTGGAAGGCGAGCTCTCGGGGGTCGCGCGACCGGCCTCGGGCCACCTGTACTTCACCTTGAAGGACGAACGCGCGCAGGTACGCTGCGCGATGTTCAGGATGAAAGCGCAGTACCTGCGCTTCCCGCCGCGCGACGGCATGCAGGTGCTGGTGCGCGCGAAGCTCACGCTGTACGAGCCCCGCGGCGACTACCAGCTCGTGCTGGACCACATGGAGGAGGCCGGCGAAGGCGCGCTGCGCCGGGCTTTCGAGGCGCTGAAGGCGAAGCTCGACGCCGAAGGCCTGTTCGCCGAGGGACGCAAGCGCCCACTGCCGCGCTTCGTCCGTCGCCTGGGCATCCTCACCTCGCCGAGCGGCGCGGTGATCCGCGACATCCAGAGCGTGCTGTCTCGGCGCTGGCCGACGCTCGAGGTGGAACTGCTGCCGGTGCCGGTGCAGGGCGCCACGGCCGCACCGGCGATCATCCAGACCCTGCGCGCGGCCTACGCCGCGCAACGCCACGACGTGCTGCTGCTGGCTCGGGGCGGGGGCTCCCTCGAGGACCTGTGGTGCTTCAACGACGAAGCGCTGGTTCGCGCCATCGCCGAGTCGCCCGTCCCGGTGGTCTCGGCCGTGGGGCACGAGGTCGACTTCACGCTGGCCGACTTCGTCGCCGACCTCCGGGCGCCCACGCCTTCCGCCGCCGCCGAATTGCTGGTGCCGGACCACGTCGAGATGCAGGCCCGCGTCGAGCACCTGCACTCTCGCCTGCATCGCCGCCTCGCGCAGGTGCTGGACCGGGCCCGGCAGCGCGCCGACCATGCCGGACTGCGGCTGCAAGCCGAGCGGCCGCAGCGCCGGCTGGAACGCGGCCGCGATCGTTCGGAGGCCCTGCGACTGCGCCTTGCCGCGGCGTGGTCCCTGCGGCTCGCGACGAAGCGCGACGCCCTCGAGCGGCTCTCGAGACGGCTCGCCCCGCAGGCCCCAGCGATGCGCCTGCAGCGGCTCCGGCAGCGGCTAGTCCTGCTCGGCGCGCGGCAGGACACCGCGCTGCGACGCGGGCTGCAGGCGCGGCTGGGCCTGCTTCGCGAACTCGGCCGTGGCCTGCACGCCGTCAGCCCACTGGCGACCTTGGGCCGCGGCTACGCGATCCTGCAGCGCGAGGACGGCCACGCCGTGCGCCGCGCCGGTGAGGTCGCTGCGGGCGACACGCTGCACGCACGACTCGCCGAGGGCGGGTTGCGCCTCCGCGTGGAATCCAACGACGGAGAGGCGCCGTGAACCACGCCCGCTCCCCCCATGGAGCACGCGCATGAAGGTCATGCCGCTGTGGCTGGCGAGCCGGGCGGTGCGCGCAGGCACGCCATCGGCGCTGCGCGATGCATGGACTGGCGAGACGATCGCCGAGGTCGCGCAGGCCGGCCCCGAGGAAATCGAACGGGCGATCACTGCAGCCTACGCCGCACGGCCGGCGATGGCTTCCCTGCCCGGCTGGCGCCGACGCGACGCCTTGGACCACCTGCGTCAACGCATCGCGGAGAACGCCGAGGCCTTGGCCCAGACGATCCGCGCTGAAGGCGGCAAGCCGATCACCGCCGCGCGCGCTGAAGTGTCGCGGGCGCAGGCGACGCTGCGCGAAGCCGCCGCAGAGGCAGGCCGGCTCGATGGCCAGACCCTCGACCTCGACCGCGATGCCGCCACCCGCGGCTGGCACGGCTTGACGCGGCGCGTGCCGGCCGGCGTGGCCAGCCTCGTCACGCCCTTCAACTTCCCGCTCAATCTCGTCTTGCACAAGCTGGCTCCGGCCCTCGCGGCAGGCTGCCCCGTCCTGCTCAAACCCGCGCCGGCCACGCCGCTGTCGGCGCTCGCACTCGGCGAGTGGCTGGCCGAATGCGATCTGCCCGAAGGCGCGTTCTCGATTTTGCCCTGCGCCAACGCGCACGCCGCGCCGCTCGTCGAAGATGACCGCATTGCCGTCCTCAGCTTCACCGGCGGGCTCGTCGGCTGGGAGCTCAAGGCCCGCGCTGGCAAGAAGCGCGTGGTGCTGGAACTCGGCGGCAACGCGGCCTGCATCGTCGATGCCGATCCCGGCGCCGACCTCGACCACGTGGCGGCGCGGATTGTTTCTGGCGCGTACGGCCAAGCCGGGCAGAGCTGCATCAGCGTGCAGCGCCTGATCGTGCATCGCGCGGTGTGGCCCGCCTTGCGCGAAACGCTCGTCGACGCCGTCCGCGCCCTGCCCAAGGGTGATCCCCGCGATCCACGCACCGTCGTCGGACCGATGATCAGCGCCGCTGCCGCGGATCGTCTCGATTCATCCATCGCCAGCGCCATGGCCGCGGGCGCGACCGCCCTCGTGCGCGGCAGGCGCGACGACGCCCATCCCGCCCTCCTCGGCCCGACGCTGCTGGAGAACGTTCCCCGCGACCATCCGCTCTATCGCGACGAGGCCTTCGGACCGGTGCTGCTGCTGGAGCACGCGGACGACTTCGCGCAGGCCATCGAACGCGCCAACGACAGCCGCTTCGGCCTGCAGTGCGGCGTGTTCACCGCGCGCCTGGACCACGCGATGCGCGCGTGGGACGCGCTCGAGGTCGGCGGCGTGGTGATCGGCGACGTGCCCACCGTGCGCGTCGACCGCATGCCCTACGGCGGGGTCAAGGACAGCGGCCTGGGCCGCGAAGGGCCGGCGTGGGCGATCGATGACTTCAGTGAGAGGCGGCTGATGGTGTGGGCGGGCGGCGAGTCGCGCTGAACGCCCGCGGCTGAGGCGCTCAGCCGCCGGCCCGGCACGCCGCGCGGCGATCCGGGTCCTTGATGAAGCCGCATTCCGACGACCGGGCGTCGAGCCCGGACGCGACGAGAACAGCGAGCCAGAGCGGCACAAGGGCGAGACGGAAGCGCACGCGGGGAGCCTGCGCCGGAGCGTGGGTGGCTTCAACCCTGTTTCGCCAGCCGGGGCGTTGAAGCCGTCACCCACCCCGGAGCCCCGCCATGTCGACCCGTCCCGCCCGTCTCGTCCCCACCCTGCTCGCCACCGCCGTGCTGCTGGCCCTGTCGGGCTGCCAGTCCTCGAGCGACGTCGCCGGCAGCGCACCTCCGCCGCCCGAGGAACCGGCCGTCCTGCAAGAGCGCAGCCGCGAACAGGACTCCCGTCGGCTCGAATCGGTGGTCGTGACCGGCGCGCGGGTCCGCCGCGCCGAAGCGGACGCCGTTGCCGACGTCGCGTACGCACCTGCCCCGCCCCCCGCACCGCCGCCGCCCTCAGCCCCGCTCGCCTTCGTCGCGCCGTCCGTCGCTGCGCCGCCGGCGGATTTCGCCGCATTGCCCGAGCCCAACACCGAACGCTACGCCGATGTCCCGCCCAACCCCGTGCAGCGCGTCGCCGAGCAGCCCGTCTCGACCTTCAGCATCGACGTCGACACCGGCAGCTACAGCAACCTGCGGCGGATGATCGGCTGGGGCCAGCGTCCGCCCGCCGACGCGGTGCGCGTCGAGGAGTTGCTCAACTACTTCGACTACGCCGACGAAGCGCCGGCCTCTCGCGCCCAGCCCTTCGCCGTGCACACCGAGGTGGCTCCTGCGCCGTGGAACGCCCGCCGCCTGCTGATGCGCGTCGCGCTGAAGGCGTACGAAGTGCCGGCCATCGAGCTGCCGCCGAGCAACCTCGTCTTCCTCGTCGACACCAGCGGCTCGATGCAGGAGCCCGACAAACTGCCGCTGGTCAAGCAGGCGCTTCGCGAGCTGGCGCTGCAGATGCGCCCGCAGGACCGCATCGCGCTCGTGGTCTACGCGGGCAGCGCCGGCCTCGTGTTGCCACCGACCTCCGGTGCCGAACGCGGCACGATCATCGAAGCCCTGGATCGCCTCGAAGCCGGCGGTTCCACCAACGGCGGCGCCGGCATCGAGCTCGCCTACCGCATTGCCCGGGAAGCGACGATCGACGGCGGGGTGAACCGCATCGTCCTCGCCACTGATGGCGACTTCAACGTCGGCACCACCGACCAGTCGACGCTCGAGGCCTTCGTCGCCGAGCAGCGCAAGCACGGCATCGCCCTCTCGACGCTCGGCTTCGGCCAAGGCAACTACAACGACGCCATGGCGGAGCAGCTCGCCAACATCGGCGATGGCAACCACGCCTAAATCGATTCACCACGCGAAGCGCGCAAGGTGCTGCGCGATGAGATGGCCGGCACCCTGCTCACCGTGGCGAAGGACGTGAAGATCCAGGTCGAGTTCAATCCGGCGCAGGTCGCCGAGTACCGCCTCGTCGGCTACAAGAACCGCCAGCTGAAGCGCGAGGACTTCGCCAACGACGCCGTCGATGCCGGCGACATCGGCGCGGGCCACGACGTCACCGCCCTGTACGAGATCGCGCTGGTGGGCAGTGGCGGCGAATGGAACGCGCCGTTGAAGTACGCGACCGGAGCACGCACGCCTGCCACCGGTACCGCGGGCGAGTTGGCCACCGTGCGCCTGCGCTACAAGGCGCCGGACGGCGGCGCGAGCCGACTGATGGAGCGCCCGGTCCGCCGCGCCGACATCGCCGCCCACGCGTCGCCGGCACTGCAGTGGGCCGCCGCGGTGGCGGCCTACGGCGAGCGCCTGCGCGGTGGTGAGGCGCTGGGCGGTGCGGGCTGGAGGGACGTGGCGCGCTGGGTCGACGAAGCCTTCCTCGCCGCGCCCGGTGTGCGCGACGGCAGCAGTCGTCGCGAGCTGGTCGACCTGGTTCGGCGAGCCGCGGCGCTCGATGGCGAAGCCTTGCCCGCGCGCGATCTGCCTGCCGTGGCCATCGCCGACTGAGGTAACCTCCCGCGCATGGATGTGGAGCGCAGCGACGAAGCCTTGATGCTGGCCTATGCGGCCGGCGAGGCCGAGGCCTTCGAGCCGCTGTACGCGCGCCACCGCGGCCCGCTGTTCCGTTTCATCCTCCGCCAGGTGCGCGTGCAGGCCACGGCGGAGGAGCTCTTCCAGGACGTCTGGCAGAAAGTGGTCACCGCGCGCGACCGCTACCGGCCGGAAGCGAAGTTCGGCACGTGGCTCTACCAGATCGCGACGAACCGGCTCACCGACCATTGGCGCGCGGCCACGCACCGGCCGATGGCCAGCGAGGACGACATGGCTAGGCTGGAGCGCGAGGCCGACCCGGCGACCCCGGAGCACACGCTGTCGGTCTTCGAAGAGCGACGCCGACTGCAGCGCGCCCTCGAGGCGCTGCCCCCCGACCAGCGCGAAGTCGTGGTGCTGCGGCTGGAGCAGGAACTCTCGCTGGAGGCGATCGGCGAGATCACCGGTGCCGGCCGCGAAACCGTGAAATCGCGGCTGCGCTATGCGATGGACAAACTGAGAGCCCGCTTGGGCGGCCAACGCGATGGCCCCGAGGCGCAACCCGCGACAGGATCGAACCGATGAGCACCGACCGCCACGACCCGCTGGACGCCGACGAGCGCGAGCTCGCCCGCGTGCTGCGCGCGCTGCCGGCCGGCGAGCCGCCCTCGGCCCTCGACGCGCGCATCCTCGCGATGGCCCGCGATGCCGTGGTCACCACCCCGGCACAGACGGACGAAGGTCAACCGCGTGCTCGCCGTGCGCCTCGACTTGCCTGGGGCCTCGGCGTGGCCGCGAGCTGCGTGCTTGCCGCCGGCCTGGTCTGGCGGATGGGCGGCTTCGGCGCCGAATCGCTCGACGTCGTGGGGACTGAACTGCGCGAGGAGATGGCCGCCCCGGCGGCGAGCGCCGAGCCGATGGTGCCGCCGCCGCCGCCCCCTGCGCCGGCCGCCGCGGTAGCTCCCGCGATGGTTGCAGCGGCCCCGGCCGCCGAAGCACGGCCGGACGTCGAGCGCCGCCGGGAGCAGTCGACGATGCGCCCGGCACCGGAGCCCGCCCCTGACGCCACCGGGTTTGCGCATGGCGACGCCGCCGAGGCACCGGCGACCCTCGACCGCATCAGCGTGTCCGGCGCACGCGTCAGCGATGTCGGGACGGCGGCCGTGGTCGCGGAGGACAGCCGCGCGGGCCCGCAGATCTGGATCCAGCGCATCCGCGCGCGCATCGAGCGCGGCGACACGGAGGGGGCGCGGCAGAGCCTCGAGGGGTTCATCGGCCGCTACCCGCGCAAGCCGCTGCCCCAGGACCTGATCGATTTCGGCCAGTCCGCCGGTATCGACGGTCTCGTCCGCGACGACGGGTGAGCGCGCCCGGCGACACCCTGGCCGGCCCGGCCGAGGCGATGCTCGAGGTCAAGAAGAGCCGCCACCTCGCCCGCGCCGAGCCCGTCGATTCCCCGGAGGCCGCGCTGGCCTTCATCGAACGGGTGTCGGTGCCCGAGGCCACCCACAATTGCTGGGCCTACCGCATCGGCGCCGCCTACCGCTTCAGCGACGACGGCGAACCCGCCGGCACCGCCGGGAAGCCCATCCTCGCCGCCATCGACGGCCAAGGCCTCGACGGCGTGGCCGTGGTGGTCACGCGCTGGTTCGGCGGCATCAAGCTCGGCGCCGGCGGGCTGGTGCGCGCCTACGGCGGCGCCGCGGCCGAGGCCCTGCGCACCGCGCCGCGCAAGGCCATCGTGCGGTGGGAAGCGCTCGACGTGGCCGTGGGCTTCCCGCACGTGCAGGCCCTGCACGCCGCGCTGGCCACCTTCGGGGCGGTGAAGCGCGACGAACGCTTCGACGCCGAAGGCCTGCGGGTGGCCTGTGACCTGCCCGCCGAGGCCGTCGAGGCCTTCGAGGCCCGCCTGCGCGACGCCACCCGCGGGCTGTCGCGGGTCTTCCGCGAACGCTGAGCCGGACGCTGGGGCAATGCGACAATAGCGGCATGAGCGACCCCGCCCCCGCCATCCCTTCGAAACCCAGTCCGCGCCAGAGCGTCAATTCGCTCCGCGGCCTGCTGCCCTTCCTGTCGCCGCACAAGCGCCTGCTCGCCGCCTGGCTGGGCGCCCTCGCCCTTTCGTCGACGGCCACGCTGTCGCTGCCGGTCGCGGTGAAGCACATGATCGACCAGGGTTTCAGCGCGGGCGGCGATATCGACCGCTGGTTCCTGCTGATGTTCGGCGTGGCGGTGCTGCTCGCCATCGCGACCGCACTGCGCTTCTACTTCGTGTCGATCCTCGGCGAGCGCGTCGTGGTCGACCTGCGCGCCAGGCTCTACGGCCACTTCCTGTCCCTCGACCAGGCCTTCTACGACCGCTCGCGCTCGGCCGAACTGGTGTCGCGCCTGTCCGCCGACACCGAGCTGTTGCGCAGCGTCGTGGGCTCGAGCATGTCGGTCGCGCTGCGCAGCGTCGTCACCGTGCTGGGCAGCCTGGCGATGCTCGTCGTCACCAGCCCGAAGCTCGCCGGCCTCGCCGTCGTCGGCATCCCGCTCGCCGTGCTGCCCATCGCGCTCGGCGGCCGTCGCGTGCGCAAAGCCAGCGAGACCTCGCAAAACCGCGTCGCCGAGGCCAACACCCGCGCCGGCGAGACGCTGGGCGCGATGCACACCGTGCAGAGCTACGCCCGCGAAGCCTACGAACGCCAGCGCTTCGGCGACGCCCTGCGCGCGACGCTCGATGCGGCCGCGAAGCGCGTGCGGCTGCAGGCGCTGCTGACGGCCACCGCGATCGTCCTGTTCTTCGGCGCCATCGTGCTGGTGCTCTGGAGCGGCGCCCAGGCCGTCATCGCCGGCACGATGAGCGCCGGCACGCTCGGCCAGTTCATGCTCTACGCGCTGATCGGCGCCGGCTCGGTGGGCGCGCTCACCGAGGTCTGGGCCGAGGTCCAACGCGCCGGCGGCGGCATGCAGCGCATCGCCGACCTGCTCGCCGAGGAATCGACGATCACCGCGCCGGCCGTTCCGACGTCCTTGCCGATGCCTGTGCGAGGCGCCATCCGCTTCGAGGGCGTGCGCTTCCACTACCCGACGCGCCCGGGCGACGCCGCGCTCGACGGCCTCGACCTCGAAGTGCGTCCCGGCGAGACCGTCGCGCTGGTCGGGCCGTCGGGGGCAGGCAAGAGCACCGTGCTGCAGCTGCTGCTGCGCTTCCACGACCCGCAGCAGGGCCGCATCACGCTGGACGGCATCGACCTGCGCGCCCTCGACCCGCAGGCGCTGCGCGGCAGCATCGCCCTCGTGCCGCAGGACCCGATGATCTTCGCTGCGAGTGCCGCCGAGAACATCCGCTACGGACGCCTCGAAGCGACCGACGAGGAGATCGCGCACGCCGCACGCCTGGCCGAAGCGGACGACTTCATCCGCGCCTTGCCGCAGGGCTACGCCAGCGAGCTGGGCGAGCGCGGCGCGCGGATTTCCGGTGGCCAGCAGCAGCGCGTCGCCATTGCCCGCGCCCTGCTGAAGGACGCGCCGGTGCTGCTGCTCGACGAGGCCACCTCGGCGCTCGACGCGCAGAGCGAGCACATGATCCAGCAGGCATTGGAGCGCCTCATGGCCGGCCGCACCACGCTGGTGATCGCGCACCGGCTCGCCACCGTGCTGAAGGCCGACCGCATCGTGGTAATGGACGGCGGCCGCATCGTCGACATCGGCACCCACGCCGAGTTGCGGGCCAAGGGAGGCCTTTACGCCGAGCTGGCGCGGCTGCAGTTCGGCCTCGGGCCTTCGCCCACTGCCGCGCCTTCGACTACCCTTGAGCCCTGTCCCTGACGGTGGCCCCGATGTTCGACGCTTCCCTGTCCGACGCCGACCGACTGGCCCGTGCCCTCGGTGCACTGGCAGCCCTCGCCGAGCTGCGTGGCCGACCCGCCGACGTCCTGCCCCGGCTGCTCGCCGAACTCAAGGACGCCTGCGGCGCCGACGGTGTGGCCTTCGAGCGGCGCGAGGGCGACGAACTCGTCCACGTGGCCACGGTCGGCAGCTTCGCCACCCTCGCCGGCGTCAGCGGCAACGTGACGGGCAGCTTGGGCGGCGCGGCGCTGCTCAGCCGCAACGTGGCCCTGGCCGCCGACACGATGACCGACCCCCGCGTCGACCGCGCCCTGTGCCTGCGCAGCGATTCCGGGTCGCTCGTCGCCGTGCCCGTGGACGTGTCCGGCACCCCGGCCGGCGTGCTGATGGCCGGTTGGCGCTCGGCCAACGGGTACTCCGAAGCCGCGGTCAACCTGCTGCGCGTCGGCGCCGGCATGGTTGCCGCGAACGTCGCGCGCACGCTGCTGGCCGACCGCCCCGAGGACCCGGAGCGCCTGCTCGCCGTCGCGTTCTCGCAAACCAGCCACCGTGAAGCCGGCGAGCGTCGCCATGGCGACCTCGACGTGCTCACCGGCCTGCTGAAGCTGGAGCCCTTCCAGGCGGCGCTGGGCACTAGCGCCGCGCACTGGTCGCCCAGCCAGAACAGCGCCGTGCTGTTCATCGATCTCGACCGCTTCCATCGCATCAACGAGGCGCATGGCCACGCGGTCGGCGACACCGTGCTGCAACGCGTGGCCGACGTGCTGCGGCGCTGCACCCGCGGCCACGACATCGTGGCCCGGCTTGGCGACGACGACTTCGCCGTGCTCCTGAACCGGCTGTCGAATCCCGAGCTGCAGGCCGCCGTCGCCGCCGAACGCATCATCGACGCCGTGTTGGCCGACAACCTCACCAACGAGTCCATGCCACGGATCGAACTGTGCATCGGTGCCGCGCTCATCGACCGCGCGGGCCTGAGCGCCGAGCGCGTGATGCGCGACGCCGAGCACGCGCTGCACGCCGAGAAGACCGAGCGGCGCTGAGGCGCGGCTCAGCCCGCCCCGTCCTCGAAACGGGCCACGATCTCGCGCACGCGGGCCTGCGAGGAGTCCACGAGCGCGGTGATGTCCTTGGAGGCCTCCGATGATCCGTGCGCGAGGCGCCTCACCTCCTCGGCAACCACCGCGAAACCGCGGCCGCTCTCCCCGGCACGCGCTGCCTCGACCGCCGCATTGAGGCTGAGCAGATGGGTCTGCTGGGCGATGCGGTTGATCGTCCCAACGATTCCGGCAACGTTGCCGTTGATCTTGAGGACCTCGCTCATCGCGTCGCGCGCCTGTGAAATCGCCTTGCGCCTCGCCGTCGCGTCGGTGGCATACATCACCCAGCGCACCAGCGCCCCCTCGCTGTCGCGGATCGGATAGACCGCGCCGGACAGCCAGACCATCCCGCCCGACGCCGAGGAGAGGGCGAGGTCGAGCTCCGTCCCTTGCGCTTTCGACAGCTTGTCCTGGGCCTCGCCGCCGGCGCACTGGTGGAGCGGCGGGAGTCGGCCGGCGACGTCGGCGGGAGGAACGCCGAGCAGTCCCGCGAGGACCGTGTTCCCATCGACGGGCTGGCCCTTCGCATCCCACTCGAGGACGGCGTTCGCCTTCGAGATCGCGTTCAGCCGGACGTTGAACTCCAGCGATCGCTGCTTCGTCTCGGTGATGTTCGCCTGGATCGAGATGTATTTCTCCAGTTTCCCATCGGCGCCGAAGACCGGGTTGATCGCCAGGGAAATCCAATACGCCCGGCCATGGCGGTCGTAATTCAGGATTTCGTCGTAGAACGGCTCCTGGCGCCGCAGCTTCTCGCGCAGCGCTTGCACGGTCGCCTTGTCGGTGTGCGCACCCTGCAGCACATGGCCCGGCTTCCTCCCGCGCACGTCATCAAGGCTGTAGCCCGTCAACCGGGTGAAGCCCGGATTGACGTACTCGATCAGCCCGTTCGCGTCGGTGATGATCACCGAGTTGTCCGTCTCGTCGGCGACGAGCGAAAGCAGCCTGAACTGCTCGCGGCGCTCGACCTCCTCCGTGACGTCCTGGACAAACGCCGTGTAGAGGATCTTTCCCTCGAGCCTCACCTTCGACAACGAGAGCTTCCCCCACAAAAGACCGCCATCGGCACGCTCGATCCGGACTTCCCGCGACGTCCCCACGATCTTGTCCCGGCCCGTCGTCCGGTTGGCGTCCACC
>NZ_BAAHAS010000001.1:111119-533733 GCF_054777375.1 Silanimonas algicola
ACCATCCCGTCGTGCGCCGGCCGGATCGCCTCCGGCACCAGCATCTTCACGTTGCGGCCCAGCACCTCCGCCCGCGAGTAGCCCCACAACCGCTCCGCCGCCGCGTTGAAGAACGTCACGTTGTTCGACTGGTCGATCGTCACCACCGCATCCAGCGCCTGCTCCAGCGTCTGGTTGATGATCTCCCGGCCCTCGCGCTCCGCCGTGATGTCCTTGACGAACGCCGTGTACAGGATCTTCCCGTCCAGGCGCACCTTCGACAGCGACAGGTTGCCCCACACCATCGAGCCGTCCTTGCGGAAGATCTGCACGTCCCGCGACGTCCCCACGATCTTGTCCCGGCCCGTCGTCCGGTTGGCGTCCACCATCCCGTCGTGCGCCGGCCGGATCGCCTCCGGCACCAGCATCTTCACGTTGCGGCCCAGCACCTCCGCCCGCGAGTAGCCCCACAACCGCTCCGCCGCCGCGTTGAAGAACGTCACGTTGTTCGATTGGTCGATGCTGACCACCGCGTCAAGCGCCTGTTCGAGGACGCTTCGCCATTGCTCGGCTTGGCGGGTGGCGGGGAACCAGCGCACGAGCGACGACCACATGGCAGACCTCCAGGCGAGGGACGGACAGGCATTAAGGGCGGCGCAGAAAGTACGGGAACCGCGGCGTGAAAAAAGGGTGAAATATCGCCATGGCGGCGTCGATCTCACCACTTTTCGCAAAAGCACGGCGCCAGGCGCATCGCCAGCCGCGACGCGCACCGCATCCCGGTCAAGGGGTCGTCACGCCGAAGCGAGTCGATCGAGGAACGCCGCCGGCAGGGCCTGCCGCCCCAGCCAGCCGCGCTGCGTGCCGGTCAGCACGCGCAGCATCTGCCCGCGCCCACCGGGCAGGCGCCCCATCGGCACGAAAAGCGCGTCGCGCATTGCCGCGACCGCGTCCTGCTCGCCTTGGAACACCGGCGTCAACCAGCGGCTCCAGAACTGGTAGATCGCGACGTGGCGGCGGCGCTCCGTCGCGAAGGCATGGAGCGCGCCGTCCAGCGTGCGCGCCTCCGGTGCCGCGCCCTCGGGCAAGGTTCGAAGGGCATCACGCAGGGCCAGCGCATCGAGCAGGGCCATGTTCACGCCCTGCCCCAGCTGCGGGCTCATCGCGTGGGCCGAATCGCCGCAGAACACGAGGCGGCCACGGTGCCACGGGCCGCGCATCACCACGTCGCGATACGTGGCGCGGGCGAGCGCTCCGGCCTCGGTGATGCCGGCCACGAGCTCGGCGGCTTCCGGCCACAGCGCGGCGAGTTCGGCCTTCCACGCGTCCAAGCCCTCGCGCTCCCAGGCCTCGAAGGCCTGGCGCGGCAGGCTCCAGAAGAAGCTCAGCATCGGCCGCGCATCACCGGGCCGCGTGCCCACGGGCAACACGCCGACCATCTTCCGCGCCTGCCGGTAGCGCTGCCGGAGTTCCTTCGGGTGCGTCCAGCCGCGGTCCTCGCACAGGCACCACAGCGCGCCCCACGGGTACACCGCGTCCATCGATGCGACGTCGGGCATCGATTGGCGAAGGGCCGAGTGCGATCCGTCGGCCGCGATCACCAGATCGAACGGGCCGTGCCTTTGGCCACCGGCATCGACCAGCGTGCCGTCGTCGTCGGCGCGCTCGATACGCGTCCCGGTCGTGATGCGCCCGTGGTCCGGCCAGGCCGCACGGAGGGCTTCGAACAGCGCGCCGCGCTGCAGGCCCCAGCCGAACAGGCGGGCGTCGAGCCCAGCGTAATGCATGTCCATCACCGCGCGATGGCCGTCGCCACGCGGCGTGTCGCCATACAGGCGATCGATGCGCCGCCCGTAGGCCAGCACCGCGTCGAGCAGGCCCATCTGCCACAGCGCCCCCAGCCCGGTGGGCTGCAGCAGGAAGCCCGCGCCGACCGGCCGCGGCGCTTCGGCCTGCTCGAACACCTGCAGCCGGTGCCCATCGCGGGCGAGCAGCAGCGCCAGCGCTTGGCCGGCGGTGCCGTAGCCGACGATGGCGATGTCGAGGGGCCTCATGCGCGTCGGGGGCCGCGTCGGAGGCTCAGACCGTCAAGGCCCGCAGCAATCCGGGCAAAGGCTCGGTGGCCGCGGCCATGTTCGCCAGCACGTCCTCAAGGGTGATCACCTCGTCGGTCGGCGCGCGGCCGGCCGCCCAGTTCGCGACGATGGCGAGGCAGGCGTAGTCGAGGCCAAGCTCCCTCGCGAGCGCGGCTTCCGGCATGCCGGTCATCCCGACGAGGTCGCAGCCGTCGCGGCGCAGGCGTTCGATCTCGGCCTTGGTCTCCAGCCGCGGGCCCTGCGTGGCGCCGTAGCAGCCGCCATCGACGACCGGCACGCCGGCGGCCTTCGCCGCCTCGACCAAGGCACGGCGCAGCGACGGCGTGTACGGGTCGCCGAAGTCGACGTGCAGGGCCTCGCCCTCGCCGTCCCACAGGCTCACGGTGCGGCCGTGCGTGTAATCGATGATCTGGTCGGGCACGCCGATGACGCGGGGGCCCCAGCCTGACGTGATCCCGCCGACCGAATTGACCGCGACGACGCGCGTCGCGCCGATCGATTTCAGCGCCCACAGGTTGGCGCGGTAGTTGATGCGGTGCGGCGGCATCGCGTGGCCCTCGCCATGGCGCGCCATGAAGGCGATGCGGTGCGGGCCGAAGCCGCCCACGCGCACCGGCGCCGAGGGCATGCCGTAGGGCGTGTCGACGGTGTGCGTCTCAACACCCTCGAGCTCGGCCAGCTTGTACAGGCCGGTGCCGCCGATGACGGCGAAGTCGATGGCGCGGCTCATGCCTGAGGCTCCCACGCGTAGATGGCCGGCAGGTTGCGGCCCTGTTCGTAGAAGTCCATGCCGTAACCGTAGACGTAGAAGTCCGGCACCTCGAGGCCGATGTGCTCGGCCTTCGCATCCGGCGCGCAGCGGTCGTGCGCCTTGCGGCAGAGCACGGCCACGCGCACTTCGGCGGCGCCCTGGTCATGGCACCACTGGGTGATGCCGACCAGCGTATTGCCCTCGTCGAGGATGTCGTCGACGACCAGCACGCGGCGCCCCTTGAGCGGCGTCTGCGGGCGGTGCAGCCACACCAGCGTTTCGCCGGTCGTCTTGCCGCGGTAGCGCGTGGCGTGCAGGTAGTCGAACTCGAAATCGCGGCCGGTCGCCAGCGCGAGGCCGGTGGCGAACAGCATCCCGCCATTCATCACGGTCAGGAACAGCGGCGGCTCGGCGGCATCGGCGTACGCCGCGCGCAGCTCCGCGGCGACGCGGGCAATGGCGGCATCGATGGCCGAGCGGTCATGGATCACGCGCGAGTCGCGCAGGGCATCGGCCAGCAGGGGGCGGGTCATTCGGAGTTCTCAGGCGATGAACGGGGACGCGCCAAGCGCGGACTGGATGGCGGGACGGCGGGCGTCGGCGAGCAGCCCCTGCCAGCCGAGCGCACCGCGGCCCATCAGGCCGGCGAGCGCGGCGGTGTTGGCCGGACCGCGCGAATCGCAGGCGTTCAGGCTGTCCTCGACCAACGCCGGGGCGCAGACCAGCACCACGTCGCAGCCGGCATCCAGATGCGCGTCGATGCGCGCCTTGATGCCACCGGCGGACTCCGCCGCGGCCATGCCGATGTCATCGGAGAACGCCACGCCGCGGAAGCCCATGCGCTCGCGCAGCACGTCCTTCAGCCAGAACGGCGAGTAGCCGGCCGGCTCCGGTGCGATGGCCGGGTACGTGACGTGGGCGAGCATCACCGCCTCGGCGCCCGCCTCGATGCCGGCGACGAAGGGCACGAGGTCCTCGTGCTCCAGCACGTCCATCGGACGCGGGTCGACGGCTTCATCGAAGTGCGTGTCTTCGAGCACCGAGCCGTGGCCCGGAAAGTGCTTGAGCGTCGCCGCCATGCCGGCGGCGTGCATGCCCTGCACGTAGGCGCGGGTGAAGGCCGCCACCACCTGCGGGTCGGCATGGAAGGCGCGATCGCCGATGGCGAGGTTGCCGCGGCCAAGGTCCACCACCGGCGCGAAGCTGAGGTCGAGGCCGATCGCACGGATCTCGCTGGCCATCAGCCAGGCGTGTTCGTGCGCGAGGCGCAGGGCGGCGCCGGGATCACGCTCGTAGAGCGGCCCGAACGGCGCGAGCGCCGGCAGTTTGGTGAACCCTTCGACGAAGCGCTGCACGCGGCCGCCCTCCTGGTCGACGCAGAGCAGCTGCGGCCGGGGCGCGGCCTCGCGGATGGCGGCGGCGAGTTCGGTCACCTGCTCGCGCGAGGCGAAGTTGCGCTTGAACAGGATCACGCCGGCCGCGGCCGGATGCTGCAGCCAGTCGCGCTCCTGCGCGGTGAGTTCCGTACCACTGATGCCGAAGATCAGCACGCGTGTTTCTCCTCGTCGGTCCACGCAGCAAACGGCCGGGCCGACAGCGCGAGGTTGTAGTAGCGGGCGTGCTCGGTCACTTCCGCGCCGAGCCACGCTGGTCGTTCGAACGCCTCGTCGACCGCGCCCAGCTCGATCTCGGCGACGACGAGCCCGGCATTGTCGCCGTGGAACTCGTCGACTTCCCACAGATGCGCGCCGACGTTGACGTAATGCCGGGTCTTGTCGATGGCGCCGCCGACGCAGAGCGCCAGCAGGGCTTCCGCATCGGCCAGCGGAATGGCGTACTCGAACTCCTGACGCGAGGCGCCGAGCTCACGCGACTTCAGGTTCAGCGCGGCCTGCTCGCCGGCGATGCGCACGCGCACCGACGCCTTCTGCGCGCCGGCCTGCAGCGATGCCGCGTCGTTGAGGTAGCCCTGGGCCATGCGCTGGCGGCGCGAGGCTTGCGCGCGCCACGCGTCGCCCAGCACGAGGAACTTGCGTTCGATCTCGATGCCCATCAGCGGCGCTCGAACACGGCGATCGACTCGACGTGCGCGGTGTGCGGGAACATGTCCATCACGCCGGCGCCGAGCAGGGTGTAGCCGCGCTCGTTGACGAGGAAGCCGGCATCGCGGGCCAGCGAGCCCGGGTGGCAGCTCACGTAGACGATGCGGGGAATGGTCTTCAGCGGCAGCTGGGCCAGCACCTCGGCCGCGCCGGCGCGCGGCGGGTCGATCAGCAGCTTGTCGAAGCCGTCGCGCATCCACGGCTCGCCCGAGAGGTCCTTGGCGAGGTCGGCGGCGAAGAAGCGCGCGTTCGGCAGGCCATTCGCCTCGGCGTTCTGCCGTGCCCGCGCCACCAGCCCGGCATCGCCCTCGACGCCGACGACGTCGAAGCCGCGCCGCGCGATTGGCAGCGTGAAATTGCCCAAGCCGCAGAACAGGTCGAGCACGCGCTCGCCGGGCTTGAGGTCGAGCAGATCGATGGCTCGCGCGATCATCTGGCGGTTCAGGCCGGCATTGACCTGGATGAAATCGAGCGGCCGGAACTGCAGGCGCACGCCGTCCGCGGCGCCCACGTCCGCGGGGCTGAGGTCGAAGTGCAGGTCGACGTGCTCCGGCCACAGCGGCGCGACGGTGTCGATGCCGCCCGGCTGAAGGAAGACCGCGACTGCCTCGCGCTTCGCGAAGTCCGTCAGTTTCTCGAGATCGCCGGCCGAGAGAGGTTCGAGGTGGCGGAACACCAGCGCCAGCACGCCGCTCTCCCTCGCCACGCCGCCATCCAAAGCACCGTCGCCGGCGATGAACTCGATCTGCGGCAGCGTGCGGCGGCCGTCGAGCGATTCCACCAAGGCGGACAGCGCCGGAATGCGCTGACCCACGGCCGGGATCACCGTGTGGCACTCGGACAGATCGGCGACGAAGCGCGGGTCCTGCTCGCGGAAGCCCACCAGGGCCTTGCCCTTCTTTTCGACCCAACGCACTGACAGGCGGCCCTTGCGCCGATAGCCCCATTGCGCGTCGCGGATCGGAGTGAACCACTCGCGCGGCTCGACGTGGCCGATACGCGCCATGTTCTCGGTGAGCACGCGGGCCTTGGCCTCGATCTGCTTCGCCTCGTCGAGGTGCTGCAGCACGCAGCCGCCGCAGGTCCCGAAATGGGCACAGCGCGGCGCCACGCGATCGGCCGAGGCGTCGAGCACCTCGAAGGCCGCCGCCTCGTCGAAATGGCGGTTCTTCGCCGTCTGCTTGGCCCGGACGCGCTCGCCCGGGAGCGCGCCCGCCACGAACACGGCCTTGCCGTCGCGGCGGCCGACGCCCCGACCGTCGTGGGTCAGGCCGTCGATGGCGATCTCGAAATCAGGGTCCAGTCGTTGCCGCTGTCGTGCCACGGGAAGCTCGGAAAGGAACGGGGCGCGATTGTATCGCGCCCCGGATTTCTCGCCCCGACTCCCCCGCCCGGCGCCGTCGCAAGGTGAGTCGGCGTCGGCCTACTTCTGCTTCCAGCCGCCGGCGCTGTCCTGGTACCACCAGCCCGCGCGGGCCTGCGCCACCCACTCCTTCGCGAACGTCTGCCGGATCTGCGTCTCCCATTCCGGGTGGCCGTTGGCCACGGCGATCTCGCGGTAGACGGCGTTGCGGTCGCGGTTCTCCTCGGCGACCGCCTGGTTCGCCGCCGTGCGCTGCGCCAGCGGCACCTTCGACGGATCGCGCAGCACGACGAGGCCGTCGTTGCCGAAGCCCATCGCCCCGGCGTCGAAGAGCGGCGCCAGCCTGCCCTGGAAGCGCTCGGCCATCCGCGCCTGGATGGCCTGGATGGCCGGCGTGCGGATGCGGATGTCGACGTTCTCCTGCGCATGCGCGCTGGCGATGAGGAAACCGAGCGGGTCGAAACGCGCTTCGGTATGCGAGAACACGCGAACGGGAACGACGCCACGACCCTCGACCGTCGCCGCGACGAAACGGCCGGCCTCGCCGTGCTCAACACTGGTCGACCCGCCGCTGGCGGCCGACGCCCCACCGATCACGTCCTCGACGAATTCCTCCGCCGCCTTCTGCGCCTCGGCAGCCGGGAAGTACACGTTGATGGTGACACATGACGCCAACAGCACGACGGGCAGAAGCAGGACGGAGAGCTTCATCAGGGGCGGGCGCATGGCGATCACCTTCATTGGCGGGTTCCCGCGATGCTAACGCCGTAGATCACGTGCCGCGCAAGCCGGAACCTCGCTGCCGTCGCCCGGCGTTCAGGCAGTCGCCGAGGGGCCGCCGTGCGCGGGGGCGTCACTCGATCCGCAGCGTGTCGCCTTCGGTGGCGTCCTTCAGGCGCGAGACCAGCGTCGGCCAGTCGACGCTGCGCCGGAACCCCACCACATCGATTCGCGGCAGGCCGCGGCCGTCGATGATCACGTAACCGTCGCCTCGCTTCTTCAAGCCGGTCATGGCGCAACGGTTGTCGCGCAGCACGCAGCCGATACCGATGCGGTCGTAACCGAAATCGTCGAACGTGCGCAGCAGCCGGGCCTGCATCCCGGCGACCAGCCCGGAGCCCCCGAGGTCGGAGATGTCCTGCACGGCGCGCTGGCTGATGCGACGCGGCCCGGCCCAGTCGCGGTCGGTCAGCAGGCGCGCGTCGAAGGCGACCGGCGTCCAATCGACGAGGCGCAGGTCGCGGATACGCCCGTCGAGGCGTCCGGTGATCTCGCCGAAACCGAAGGCACCGGTCAACGGCGCGAGGTCGATGTCCTGGAAGCGCAGGTTGGCCGCCAACGACGGCGCCACGCCGAATGGCCGCTCGAGCGCGAGGTCATCGATGCGGACCTCGCCACCGAACAGCTGCATGGCGAGCCCCCCCTCGAAGCGCACGCGGTTCCGCTCGTACAGGGCATTGGGCAGGGTCCCGCCCAGCGTGCCCTCGAAATCGGGCCAGCCAAGGCGTTGGGACAGGCTGCCAAGGTCGAGGGCTTCGAGCGCCAGCCCCATCTCGATACGCAGGGGCGCCTCGCCGCGAGCCGGTCGCCACACCAGCCGGTCGAGCCGCAGATGCCCGCCGAGTGTCCCGGCCCGCAATGGGGCCGCAAGGACGAGCTGCCCCCCGCTGCTGCGGAAACCGAGCCGCCCGGCTTCGATGCCGATGCCGTACAGCGCGGCGGCCCGCCAGCCCAGGGCGCTGGCCGTGACGTCGGCGTCGCGCGACCAGCGCACGCCGCCATCGATCCCTGCCAACGAGAAGCGTCCTTTCGGATCGATGGCGATGGCCTCGCGAAGATCGACATCGAGCGCGGACAGCCCCTCGGGATCGAACGCGACGGCGCCGCCACCCTGCCCCGCCAACTGCAGCTCGCCGAAACCCGCCGGCGCAAGCACGCCGTCGAGGTAGCGGGCGCGAAGCGCCGCAAGGTCCGGCGAGGCCCAGCGTGCCGCCAGCGCCGAGACAGTACCGTCCGGGCCCAAGCGGGCGTCGCCCTCCGCCTGGAGGGCGGGCGCGTCGCCCCACGCCCAACGGGAGACGCGCCAGCCGCCGTCGGGCGCGGACTCGGCGTCGAGACGGAGGTCGACGCCACCCGCCGGCACCGCGAGATAGATCGGGGTCACCAGCAACTCGCCGGCCCGCAAGCCGGCTTCGATCGACACGCGCACGCCCGCCGGTTCCGAGGCCTTCGCGGGGAACGCCACGTAGCTCAGCCGCAGCGGCATCGACAGGCCGGCCCCCGCCATCAGGCCGTCCAGCGTCTCGAAGGCGAGCCGCTCAAGCCGCACGTCGGCGTCGATCCGGGTCGAGTCATCGCCAACCGGAACGGTCAAGGTACCGGACACCGTGCCGTCGTCGATTCGACCGTCGGCCCAAATCTGCCTCTGGAGCCCCTGCAACCACGCCAGCGGGATGTCTTGGAGCGCAACGCGCCAGGGCGAGGCCACGTCCTTGTCGACGCGCAGCGAGCGGCGTCCCTGCGACCAAGCCATCCGCGTCCGCGCGGCGGAGAGATCGACCACCAGCCGGCCGGCCTCACGGCCACCGACGTGCAGCGGCCCGTCGCACGTCAACGGATCGAGCGTCGCGACGCGCTCGCAGGACCATGCCACCCGCTCGAGGCGGAGCGCCGCGTCCGGCAGTTCCACCCGCGCCGCCTCGACCGCCAGCCCGATCGGATCCGCGCCGGCCGCGCCAGTCCGGAGCCGGATGCCGACGGTTTCGGCACGGGCTGCACCGGCGTCCACGCGAGCGATGCCGACGCGCAGTTCGCGAGCGCCGGTTTCGGGCGTCGCAAGCAGGACCGCGGCCACGACCAACACCGTTCGGAGGAGCACTGTCAGAGTTTTCCTATAGTGGCTTGCGACGGCGACCGGCATCCTGATTGGAGCATGCATCGAGGAGGATGCCGTGAGCCTACGCTTCCTGGTGGTGGAAGATGATCCCGCAAGCCGCGAGTTCGCCCGGATCAATCTGTCGCCGTTCGGTATCGTCGACGTGGCACGCACGCTGGCCGATGCCGGCGCCCTTTGCGCCGAGCATCACTACGGCCTGCTGCTCCTCGACGTTGCGCTGCCGGACGGGCAAGGCGATGCCTGGCTGGCCCGCCAGCGGGCGCTCGGCAACCGGACGCCGGCGGTGGCGCTCACGGCCGAGCTGGACGTCGAGCGTCGGCGCCGGCTCATGGCCAGTGGTTTTGCCGAGGCCCTCGGCAAGCCGCTCTCGGCATCCATGCTCCGCGACGCACTGGCACCGTGGCTGGGCAACGCGTCCGAGGCATGGGACAACGCCCGGGCGCTGTCGGCACTGGGCGGTTCCGACGCAGCCCTTCGGCGCATGCGAACCCTGTTCCTCGAGGAACTGCCGCGCCAGCGTGAGCGGGTCGTTGCCGCGCTCACCGGCGACGACGTCGCCGGCCTTCGTGCCGTGCTGCACCAGTTACGCGCCGGCTGCGGCTTCGTCGGCGCCACCGCCTTGGCCGGAGCGGCCGAAGCCCTGCATGCGGAACCGGCGGATGGTGAGGCCGCAAAACGACTACTCCGCCGGATCGACGAGACGCTCGCCAGCCCCAGGGTGTGAACGCCCTACCCGGGCGACTTCGGCCATCAGGCTCCAGGCCTTGAGGGGCTTGCCACCGAGATGATGCGCGAGGATGGCCCGCAGCCCACGACGCAATTCGCCGACCTCGTCAGCCGGCGGACAGCGGTCTTCCGCCAGCGCCAGCAGCGCGCTGCCGCGAAGGCTGTCAGAGGCATGGCTACGATCGCGCCAAGCCCCGTGCTCGGGATCGATGCGGTAGCGTGCCGCCGGGTCGAGCGGCTCGCCGTCGGCGGTTTCGCCCCAAGGCAGCCCGAGGCCGAGGGCGTCCAACAAGTCGCGTTCGAAGCGGCGCAGGGTCCAGGCCAACGGGCGTGGGCCGTCGGGCGGGGTGACTTCGGCGAGCTCACCGCGCAAGGCGCCATAGCGCACGAACACCTCGGGAACGGCGTCCTGGCGAGGCAGCAGGCGGAGCAGCAATTCGTGCACGTAGAAGCCCGCCAACGCCGCATCGCCCGCATGCCTCGGCGCGGCATCCACCGCTTCCCAGCGCGCCAGCGTCCAAAGCTCGCCCCGTTGCGCCGCGTCGAATTCAATGGCCTGCCAAGGCTGCAGCGCGGCGCGGCGCGCCTGCTGCTTGGCCCCCTGCACGCCCCGGGCCACCACGCCGATGCGGCCGTGGTGCTCGCTCAACAGTTCGACCAGCAGGCTGGTCTCGCGCCAGGGCCGCGCATGCAGCACGAAGGCGCGTTCACCGCCGACGCGCACGGGGGCTGGCTACTCGCCGTAGCCGAACTGGCGCAGCGCCGATTCGTCGTCCGACCAGCCCTCGCGCACGCGCACCCAGGTCTGCAGGAAGACGCGGCGTCCGAAGAGCTTCTCCATCGAGATGCGCGCGGCGCTGCCGATGGTCTTCAGCATCTCGCCGCCCTGGCCGATCACGATGGCCTTCTGGCCATCACGCTCGACCCAGATGATGGCGGCGATGCGCAGCTTCTCGCCCTCTTCTTCGAACTTCTCGATCTCGACCGTCGTCGAGTAGGGCACTTCCTGGCCGAGCTTGCGCATCAGCTGCTCGCGCACCAGCTCGGCGGCGAGGAAACGCTCGCTGCGGTCGGTGATCTCGTCCTCGGCGAACAGCGGCGGCGACTCCGGCAGCACCGAGATCAGGCTCTTCACCAGCGGGCGCAAGCCATCCTGCTTGCGCGCGGCGATCGGATGCACCGCGGCGAACTCGCGGTCCTTGGTCACTTCGGCGATGAAGGGCAGCAGCGCGCCCTTCTCGGCCAGCTTGTCGACCTTGTTGATGACGAGCACGACCGGCACCCCGGCGTCGCGCAGCACCTTGTAGGCGAGGCTGTCCTCGTCGGTCCAACGGCCAGCCTCGACGACGAGGGCGGCGCCGTCGACGTCTTCCACCGCGCCACGGGCAGCCCGGTTCATGTACCGGTTCATCGCGCGCCCGCTCTGGTCGCGGTGCAGCCCGGGCGTGTCCACCAGGGCGATCTGGCCGTCCTGGAAGGTGGCGATGCCGAGAAGGCGATGGCGCGTGGTCTGCGGTTTCGGCGAGACGATGCTCACCTTGGCGCCGACCAGGGCGTTCACGAGGGTGGACTTGCCCACGTTGGGGCGGCCGAGCACGGCGATGGTGCCGGCGCGGTGCGGGGTGTCGGTATCGAGGGTGTCGCTCATGCCGGCAGTGTAGCGGCGCCGCGGCCCTTCGGATAATCGCGCTCCAGGGCGGCCAGCAGGGCTTCAGCGGAGGCCTGCTCGGCATTGCGAAGCGAGGTGCCCTCGCCTTCCACTTCCAGCAGGGGCTCGCCCGCGCGGGCCCGCACGCGGAAGTGCCGGGAATGGTCGGGCCCGCGGGCCTCCACGAGCTCGTACTCCGGCCGCGCCCACTGGCGCGCCTGCAACCATTCCTGCAGCCGGGTCTTGGGGTCCTTGTCGACCTTGCCGGTGGGCATGGCGGCCAAGCCCGCCTCGAACCACGGCAGGGCGACGATGCGGCAGGCCTCGAGCCCACCATCGAGGTAGATCGCCCCGACCACCGCCTCGAGGGCATCGGCGAGGATGGAATCGCGGTGCCTGCCGCCCGACTTCATCTCGCCCGGGCCGAGTTGCAGGCGATCCCCGAGGCCAAGGCCCCGTGCGATGGTCGCGAGGTTCGATTCCCTCACGAGGGCCGAGCGCGCCCGGGTCAGGGCGCCTTCGTCGGCCTGCGGCCAGCGCTCGTGCAGGGCCTCGGCAATCAGCAGGGCGAGCACGGCGTCGCCGAGGAACTCGAGCCGCTCGTTGTGCGGCGCGCCGGCGCTGCGATGCCGCAGCGCCGTCTCGAGGCGGCCCGGGTCGGCGAACCGATGGCCGAAGCCTGCCTTCATGCCTGATCGGTCAAGGCTGGCGGATCGGCGCCGAGTGATGGAACTTGGCGACGAAATCGATGTTGTAGATCAACGGCTTGCGGATCTCGTAGTTCAGCACGAGATTGAGCTGGTTGCCATCGCGCACGACGCGGACGAACTCCGGCTTGTACGAGTCGGCGTAGTCGATCGTCATCTGCCGGTCCATCGCCCTGCGGATCGTGTTGATGTCCGCGGCTTGCGCCTCGGCGGCGACCTTGTTGACCGCATTGCGGATCGAGTAGTACTCGATGTAAGTCGGCCCGATCTTCATGCCGAGGAACAGGAAGAACCCGACCACCGCCAGGACGACGATGAATCCGATGAAGCTGATACCGCGCTGACGCTGGTGCATGGGCGACCCCGGGGGTTTAGCGGATGACATCGCCCATTCGACGCCAATCGAAGCTGTCCACGCAAGCCCAGTTCGAGCAGTTGAGCCAGATGACGTCGGCGCGGCCGGCCAGGTTGGCCGCCGGCACGAAGCCCCAGAAGCGGCCGTCGTCCGAGGCGACGCGGTTGTCGCCGAGCACGAAGTAATGCCCGTCCGGCACCACGTACTCGCCGTCGCCGTAGGCCATCTGTCGCGACCATTTGTCGAGGATGGCGTGTTCCTTGCCCGGGGCGAGGGCCTCGCTGACGCGGGTCGCGCCCGTCATCTCGATGGCCGCCGGGGCGCCGCTGCCCACGTAGATCGCCTCGTCGCCGTAGGCGACCGGCGCGCCGTTCACGGCCAAGCGATTCTGGCGGACGGTAATGGTGTCGCCGGGAAGGCCGATGACGCGCTTGATGTAGTCGGTGCCGGCGGGCGGATCGCCGGGCACCGGCGGGTTCCGGCCCGGGTAGCGGAAAACGACGACGTCGCCGCGCTCCGGGGTACCGGTCTCGAACAGCACGGTGTTCGTCACCGGCAGCCGGACGCCGTAGGCGAACTTGTTGACGAGGATGAAGTCGCCGATCAGCAGGGTGGGCATCATCGATGAGGACGGGATGCGGAAGGGCTCGTACACGAAGCTCCGCAGGCACAGGACGATCGCCAGCACAGGGAACAGGGAGGCGAAGAAATCCACCGTCTCGTTCGGCTTGTCGCCTGCGGCACGACGCTTGGACAACACCAGCTTGTCCACCAGCCAGAAGGCACCGCAGAGCAGCGTCAGGGCGGTGAGGATGAGGGCGAAATCCAGCTTCACGCGGCGTCCTTACTTGGAGTTGTTGTCGACCGAGAGCACCGCGAGGAAGGCTTCCTGCGGGATTTCCACCTTGCCGAACTGCTTCATGCGCTTCTTGCCCTCCTTCTGCTTCTCGAGGAGCTTCTTCTTGCGCGTGGCGTCGCCGCCGTAGCACTTCGCGAGCACGTTCTTGCGCATCGCCTTGACCGTGGAGCGGGCGATGATCTGCGAGCCGACGGCGGCCTGGATGGCGACGTCGAACATCTGCCGCGGGATCAGCTCGCGCATGCGTTCGCAGAGGTCGCGGCCACGGCGGTCGGCGTGGGCGCGGTGCAGGATCATCGACATGGCGTCGACCTTGTCGCCGTTGATCAGCACGTCGACGCGCACGAACGGGCCGGCCTCGAAGCGAAGGAAGTGGTAGTCGAGCGAGGCGTAGCCCCGCGACACCGACTTCAGGCGGTCAAAGAAGTCGAGCACCACCTCGGCCATCGGCAGCTCGTAGGCGATCTGCACCTGGCTGCCGAGGTAGGTGATGCCGATCTGGCTGCCGCGCTTCTCCTCGCAGAGCTTGATGATGTTGCCGATGTATTCCTCGGGCGTGAGGATGTTGGCGCGGATGATCGGCTCGCGGATTTCCTGGATCTTGTTCACCGGCGGCAGGCGCGCGGGGTTGTCCAGCTTCATCACCTCGCCGTCGGTCTGCACCAGCTCGTAGACCACCGTGGGCGCCGTCGTGACGAGGTCGAGGTCGTACTCGCGCTCGAGGCGCTCCTGAACGATCTCCATGTGCAGCATGCCGAGGAAGCCGCAGCGGAAGCCGAAGCCCATCGCTTCCGAGCTTTCCGGCTCGAACTGCAGGGCGGCGTCGTTGAGGCGCAGCTTCTCCAACGCCTCGCGCAGCGCCGGGTAGTCGTCGGCCGCGGTCGGGAACAGGCCGGCGAACACGCGCGGCTGCATCTTCTGGAAGCCTGGCAGTGCCGAGGCCGCCGGATCGCGGGCGGAGGTCAGCGTGTCGCCCACCGGCGCACCGTGCACGTCCTTGATCGACGCGGTGAGGAAGCCGACCTCGCCGGGCAGCAGCGCGTCCTTGATCTTCCGCTTCGGGGTGAACACGCCGACGCTGTCCACTTCGTGCACGCGGCCGGTCGACATCACCTGGATCTTGTCGCCCTTGCGGATCTCGCCCTGCACGACGCGCACCAGCGAGACCACGCCGAGGTAGTTGTCGAACCACGAGTCGATGATCAGCGCCTGCAGCTTGTCGGTGTCGCCGACCTTCGGCGGCGGGATGCGCGCCACGATGGCCTCGAGCACGTCGCGCACGTTCAAGCCGGTCTTCGCGGAAATGGCGACGGCGTCCTCGGCATCGATGCCGATCACGGCCTCGATCTCGCGCTTGGCACGCTCGGTGTCGGCGGTCGGCAGGTCGATCTTGTTGAGCACCGGGACCACTTCGAGGCCCTGCTCGACGGCGGTGTAGCAATTCGCTACCGACTGCGCCTCGACGCCCTGCGCCGCATCGACGACGAGCAGCGCCCCCTCGCAGGCGGCCAGCGAGCGCGACACCTCGTAGCTGAAGTCGACGTGGCCGGGCGTGTCGATGAAGTTGAGCTGGTAGGTCTGGCCGTTCTTCGCCGTGTAGGGCAGCGAGACGGACTGGGCTTTGATGGTGATGCCGCGCTCGCGCTCGATGGGGTTCGAGTCGAGTACCTGCGCCTCCATCTCGCGATCCTCGAGGCCGCCGCAGAGCTGGATGATGCGGTCGGCGAGCGTCGACTTGCCGTGGTCGACGTGGGCGATGATCGAGAAGTTGCGGATATGCTGCATGGGGTGGGTGCCGGGAAGACGATGCCCCGATAGGGCCAGCCCTCGATTATCGCACACGGACTACCAGGCCCCGTGACGCGGGCCCTGACGCGGCCCAGGCCGAGAGACCCGGGCCGCGCGGCGTCCGGCCGTCAGGGCATCGGCAACTCGACGAAGCCCGTGCTGCTGGCATTCCGGACCAGCAAGCGCAGCGTGGCACCGGCCTTCACCTTGGCGAGTTCCGACTCGAACGCCGCGGGAGTCCCGACATCCCGGCCATTGACGGCTAGAACAACGTCCCCCGGATTGAGCCCGGCCTGCCTCGCCATGGCCGAGCCGACCCGGCTGATCCGCACGCCTTCACCCGCCTGCAGGCCGAGACGCTGGCGGGTGGCGGCGTCAACGGCCTCCACGGCCAAGCCGAGGGCATTGGCCGGGGCGGCAGCCGGGGCGGACGGCGTCGCCGGCGTGCCGGCCGTTGCGCCATCGAGAGCATCGAGGGACACCACCAGATCGCGGCTGCCGCCATCGCGCCGCACGGTGACCGTCGCGCGACTGCCCGGCGCCAACACCCCGACCTGGGGCGGCAGATCGGAGGCGCTGAGGATTTCCCGGCCGTTGAAGGCGGTGATGACGTCGCCCGGGCGGATCCCGGCCTTGTCGGCCGCACTGCCATTGTTGACGCTGTTGACGAACGCCCCGACAGGCCGGGAGAGGCCGAGCTCGCGGGCGCGCTCGCGGGTCAGCTCGCCAATCTGCACGCCCAGGACGCCGCGACGGACCTCGCCGGTCTCGCGCAGCTGCCGGGCCGTGTTCATCGCGACATCGACCGGAATCGCGAAACTCACGCCGATGAAGCCTCCGGTGTTGCTGAAGATCTGCGAGTTCACGCCGACCACCTCGCCACGCACATTCAACAGCGGTCCGCCGGAGTTGCCCCGGTTGATGGCAACGTCGGTCTGGATGAAAGGCACGTACTGCTGGCCCGGGTCGAGGCTGCGGCGGTTGACGCCGGAGACGATGCCGGCGGTCACCGAGTAATCGAAACCGAAGGGCGACCCGATCGCAACGACCCACTGGCCGGGCTTCAGGCTGCGCGCATCGCCGATGCGGACGGCCGGCAATCCGGTGGCCTCGACCTTCAGGACCGCGATGTCGGAGAGCGGGTCGGAGCCGACGATCTTCGCCTCGAGCTCGCGGCGGTCGTTGAAGCGGACGATGACCTTGTCGGCACCGTCGACGACATGGTGGTTGGTGATGATGTAGCCGTCACCGCTGGTGACGAAACCGGTGCCCTGCGACACGCCGCCGCGGGGCTGGGGCTGCGGCATGCCTGGTCCGATGAAGCGGCGGAAGATCTCGGGGAGCTGCTCGTCGGAGGGCCGGACCTGCGGCGGCCGTTCGCGCCCCGGCGAGCTCGTCGCTTCGATGTTCACGACCGCGGGCGTGACCTGCTCGACGAGACGCGTGAAGTCGGGCAACTGGACCAACGCCGCAGGGGACGTGGCCGGCGCTGCCGCCGCGGCGGTTTGCGCGCCAACCACTGGCGGCAAGAGCAGCGCGGTGGCCAGCAGGGGCGCGAGGGGAAGCAAGCGGGCGGGGGTCATCATCGAGAAAGCTCCTAGGATTCGTGGGCGGACTCGGAGGCGGGTTCAAGGCAGGGCCGCAGGCGCAGCGGCGGCGCATCGGGGCGCTTCGTCCACCGGCCGGCCAGAAAAGTTCCCAACAGCAGCCCAACGAGTGCACCGGCATTCGCCGCAGACCACTGCGCACCCAAGGCGTGGCCGAGGGCCGCGCCAGCAACGAGCGCGAGGATCGCGACGCCGTAGGCGCGGCCCGCGGCCCGCCGCAGGCGCGATGCCTCGACCTCGACGTCCACCTGTTCGCCGGCGGACAACCGGTCGCCACGGCGTTCGAGACGGAAAACCTCCGACCCTCCCGCAGCGAAAAGGCCGCAACGGCCGCCACAGCCCACGCAGCCGCGGCACTGCGACTCCACCCAGCGCAGGTCGATGTGGCTCTCGGAGGAAGCGAGGACGACGGCGCGTCGTCGGATCGCGCCGCCCTCCGCGCGGGAGGCCGTAGTCACTGCCGTGGTGGCTCAGCCGCCGGCGCGCGATAGTCGACGGCGTAGCCACCCTCGCCCGCGACGCTGCGCGGCCAAGGCCGACCGGGCGCATCGACGGCCGGCAAGGGCGCGAGTTGCTCCGGCGTGGGCTGCGGCGCGCGCACCAAAGGTGGAACCGCATGGGCGAGCGCGTCGACGTCGGCGACAGGCTGCCGTCGCAAAGGCATCGGCGCAGGATGATCGAAACCAGCCCTCCGAGGCGGCTGGGGTGCGGCGGCGCCAGCCCCCCCGGCCACGAGGCTCGCCGGGGCATCGTCGACCGGCGCCGGCGCGGACGGCCAAATCAATACGGCCGCAAGCGCCGCGGCGGCGGCCGTCGCCATCCAACGGATGCCGCGACCGGGCGGGGACCCGCGACGACTCGATGCCTCGGACACCTCCGGCACCTCGGCAGGGAGCGCCACGATGCGGGCGGCGACGCGACCCGCGAGCGTCTCCGACGGGCGATGCAAGGGATGGCGGCGGAGCACATCGCCGACCACCTGCCAACGGGCGACCTCGGCGCGAAGGGTTTCGTCCTGCAGCAGTCGCCTCGCCACGAAGCGCGAGGCCTCCGCCGTCAAGGCACCGTCGTGCCAGGCGCTCAGCTGTTCGCGGAAGTCGTCAGGTCCGGCAGGAGCATTCGGGGACATCGGCGTACTCATGGGTTCAACAGGGGCTTCAATCGGGCATCGATGGCGTCGCGGGCACGGAAGATGCGCGAACGGACGGTGCCGATCGGACACTGCATGCGTTCGGCGATCTCCTCGTAGCTCAGACCCTCGACCTCGCGGAGGGTCAGGGCCTCGCGCAACTCCGGGGCAAGGCCGTCGACGGCCGCCAGCACCAGGGCCTCCATCTCGTTGCGAAGGGCCTCGTGCTCCGGCGTGGCGACGTCGTGCAGTCGCTCGGCCTCGCGGACGGCCGCCAGCTCCTCGTCGTCGATGTCGTCGGTGGCCGGGCGGCGGCCGAGACTGACGAGGTGGTTCTTCGCGGTGTTCACGGCGATCCTGTAGAGCCAGGTGTAGAACTGCGCGTCGCCGCGGAACTGCGGCAGGGCGCGCCAGGCGCGGACGAAGGCCTCCTGCACCACGTCCTCGGCCTCGGCCTCGTCGCGGATGTAGCGTCGCACCAGGGCCGCGATGCGGTACTGGTACTTGCGGACGAGCAGGTCGAAGGCAGAACGGTCACCGGCTTGGACGCGTTGCACGAGTTGGAGGTCGTTGGGGTCGTCGCCCATCCCGGGCCCGCTCCTGGCTGCTTGGCGCCGGGATCGGCCGCGAATGGAACGCAGGCCTAGACCGGGCTTTCTGGAAAAAGTTCCCGACCGATTTGACCGGGGGAAAGTGCAGCCCGGATGATACCGGCCCATCACCCTACTCTTCCGTACGGACTCCCCATGTTCGAAGGTCTTCGCCTGCAGCATTGGCGCACCCAGGTGCGTGCGGACGGCATCGTCGTGCTCACCCTCGACCGCGCCGACCAGAACGTCAACGCCCTTTCCCGTGCCGTGCTCGATGAACTCGCGGCACTGGTCGAGCGCCTCGCCATCGAGAAGCCGAAGGGCGTGGTCTTCATCTCCGGCAAGAAGGCCGGCTTCATCCCTGGTGCCGACATCAAGGGCTTCGAGGCCATCCACGCCCGCGGCGAGACCTTCGACTGGATCCGCTCGGGCCAGGTGCTGTTCGACCGCATCAGCAAGCTGCCCTTCCCCACGGTGGCGGCCATCCACGGCCACTGCATGGGCGGCGGCACCGAACTGTCACTCGCCTGCCGCTACCGCATCGCCAGCAGCGCCGACAACACCCGCATCGGCCTGCCGGAAGTGAAGCTCGGCATCTACCCGGGTTGGGGCGGCAGCGTGCGCGCCCCGAAACTGCTGGGCGCCCCGGCCGCCTTCGACCTGATGCTGACCGGCCGCGGCCTGCGCGCCTCGCAGGCCCGCGCCATCGGCCTGGTCGACAAGGTCGTCGAAGGGCCGCTGCTGGAAGACGCCGCCATCGAACTGGCGAAGAAGGGCACGCAGCGCCCGTTCAAGCAGCGCCTGACGGCCTGGGCCACCAACACCTGGCTGGCGCGCCAGGTGCTGGCCAACATGATGGTCAAGCAGGTGGCGCGGAAGGCCCGCAAGGAGCACTACCCGGCGCCATTCGCGATGATCGAGGCCTGGCGCCGCAACGGCGTGGCGAACGTCGGCAAGGCGCTGATGGCCGAGGCCAAGGCCGTTTCGAAGCTCGCCACCGGGCCGACGGCGATGAACCTCGTGCGCGTGTTCCTGCTGATGGAGCGCCTCAAGGGCCTTGGCGGCAAGGACCACGGCATCCAGCACGTGCACGTGGTGGGCGCGGGCGTGATGGGCGGCGACATCGCGGCCTGGGCCGCCTTCCGCGGTTTCACCGTGACGTTGCAGGACCGCGAGATGACGTTCATCGAGCCGGCCCTGAAGCGCGCCGACGCGTTCTACGCGAAGAAGATCAAGGACGAGGCCAAGCGCGCCGAGACCCGCGCCCGCCTGCAGGCCGATGTCGAAGGCGCCGGCGTGGCCAAGGCGGACCTCGTCATCGAGGCCATCTACGAGAACGCCGAAGCCAAGCACGCCCTGTTCACGAAGGCCGAGGAAACGCTGAAGCCCGGCGCGATCCTTGCGACCAATACGAGCTCCATCGCGCTGGAGATCCTGCGCGAGGGTCGCACGGACGCGGCACGCTTCGCCGGCCTGCACTTCTTCAACCCGGTGGCGATGATGCCGCTGGTGGAGATCGTCCAGCACGACGGCCTCGACGCCGAGACGACGCGCCGCCTCGCCGCCTTCTGCAAGGCCATCGACAAGCTGCCGGTGCCGGTCGCGGGCACGCCGGGCTTCCTCGTCAACCGCATCCTCGCGCCCTACATGCAGGAAGCGATCCTGTTGTTCAAGGAAGGCGTGCCGGGCGCGGTGATCGACAAGGCCGCGCTGAAGTTCGGCATGCCGATGGGCCCCATCGAGCTGGTCGACACCGTGGGCCTCGACGTCGCCGCGAGCGTCGGCAAGATCATGGCGGCCTTCCACGGCCAGCCCCTGCCCGAGGGCCTCACGGTCGAAGAGGGCAAGCGCGGCAAGAAAGACGGCCAGGGTCTGTACAAATGGGAGAACGGCAAGGCCGTGAAGCCCGAGGTGCCGGCCAGCTACAAGGCCCCGGAGGACCTCGAGGACCGGCTGATCCTGCCGCTGGTCAACGAGGCGGTGAGCTGTTTGCACGACGGCACCGTGGCCGACGCCGACCTGCTGGATGCCGGTGTGATCTTCGGCACCGGCTTCGCGCCCTTCCGCGGCGGCCCCATCGCCCACGCCCGTGCCGCCGGGCCCGCCAAGCTGAAGGCCACGCTCGAGGCGCTGGCCGCCAAGCACGGCAACCGTTTCGAGCCTCGCCCGGGCTGGGACGCGCTCTGATCCCCGGTGAAGGGGATGCGATCCATCCCCTCGAAACGCGTTGACACACCCGGAGGCCGCATCGACCATGCGGCCTTCGCCTTTCGAGGACCCGACCATGCGCCTGACCCTATCCGCCCTCGCCGCCGCCCTGCTCCTCGCCGCCTGCGGCGGCCAGGTCGATGCCCCTGCCGCCGACGGCGCCAAGCCGGACGGCAACGGCAAGCGCCAGGTCAACGTCTACAACTGGTCGGACTACATCACGCCGGAGACGCTGGAGCGCTTCACGCGCGAGACCGGCATCGAAGTGGTCTATGACGTCTACGCCGACAACGAAACCCTCGACGCCAAGCTCGTCGCCGGGCAAAGCGGCTACGACGTGATCTTCCCGTCGGCGCCGTTCGCCCAGCAGCACATCGCCAACAACCTGTATGCGGTGCTCGACAAGGCGGCCCTGCCGAACCTCGGCAACATCGACCCGGCGCTGGCCGCTGGCCTCTCGGCCGCGGACCCGGACGGCACGCACATCGTTCCCTACATGTGGGGCACCACGGCGATCGGCTACAACAAGCAGAAGGTCGCGGAAGTGATGGGACCGGATTTCGTGATCGACAGCTGGGCCGCGATCTTCGATCCGGCGATCAGCGACAGGCTCGCGACCTGCGGCATCGGCATCCTCGACGACCAGCAGGAAGCCTTCTCCGCAGCCTTGTTCTTCCAGGGCCGCGACCCGAACGGCATGGGCAACGGCGAGATCGAGCTCGTGCAGCAGACCTACGCGCCGATCCGCAAGAACATCCGCTACTTCAACTCCAGCCGCTACATCGACGATCTCGCCAACGGCGAGATCTGCGTCGCGCTCGGCTACAACGGCGACGTCCTGCAGGCCCGCGACCGCGCCGAGGAGACCGGGACCGGCGTCGAGATCGCCTACGTGATCCCGAAGGAAGGCGCGATCCGCTGGTTCGACGTGATGGCGATTCCGGCCGACGCGCCCAACAAGGCCGAGGCTCACGCGTTCATCAATTTCCTGCTGACCCCGGACGTGATCGCCCCGATCACCGAGTTCGTCGGCTACGCCTCGGCGAACGCACCGGCCAAGGCACTCGTGAGCGAAGCCCTGCGCAACGATCCGGCGGTGTACCCGCCGGAGGACGTGATCGGCAAGCTGGTCGACACGCGGAAGCTGCCCCTGGAGGAGAACGACGCCCGCCAGCGCGCATGGACGTCGATCAAGAGCGGCGGCTGAGCCGATGAGCGCACCCGCGCGGCGGCAGGCCCAGATCGACCCCTGGCAGGACCCGAACGCGGAGCCCATCCTCCGCATCGAGGGCGTCACCAAGACTTTCGGCAAGACCTACGCCGTGGACGATGTCTCGCTCGACATCTTCCGCGGCGAGTTTTTCGCCCTGCTCGGCGGCTCGGGCTGCGGCAAGTCCACGCTGTTGCGGATCCTCGGCGGATTCGAAGTGCCGGACAAGGGCCGCGTGCTGATCGACGGCACCGACATGACGCGCGTGCCGCCCTACGAGCGGCCGGTGAACATGATGTTCCAGAGCTACGCCCTGTTCCCGCACATGACGGTCGAGCAGAACATCGCCTTCGGCCTGAAGCAGGACAAGCGCCCGGCCAGCGAGATCGGCGACCGCGTGGCGGCCATGCTCGACCTCGTGAAGATGGGGCAACTCGGTCGCCGCAAGCCGGACCAGCTCTCGGGTGGCCAGCGCCAGCGCGTGGCGTTGGCACGTGCCTTGGCGAAGGAACCCAAGCTGCTGCTGCTCGACGAGCCGCTGGGTGCGCTGGACAAGAAGCTGCGCGAACACACCCAGTTCGAACTGGTGAATATCCAGGAGCGCACCGGCACCACCTTCGTCATGGTCACCCACGACCAGGAAGAAGCGATGACGATGTCGACCCGCGTCGCCGTGATGGACGCCGGCCGCATCGTCCAGGTGTCGACGCCATCCAACCTCTACGAATACCCGAGCTCGAAGTTCGTCGCCGAGTTCATCGGCGCGGTCAACATGCTGCGCGGCACCGTCGTCGACCAACAGGGCGAGCGCGTCCTCGTGCACTGCCACGATTTCGCCTTCGACGTCTGGGCGCGTTACGCCGAACCGCTGCCGGTGGGCACCGACGTCCACGTGGCGGTCCGTCCCGAGAAGATCGACGTTGCCGAGACCGAGCCCGACGGGATGGACAACGTGGTGCGCGGCCGCGTGGTCGAGATCGCCTACCTCGGTGACGTGTCGATCTACCACGTGCAGACGGAGGACGGTTTCGTCCTGCGTGTGCAGGAAACGCATGCCGCCCGCAGCGCCGACCCGCACTACAACTGGGGCGACGTGCTGTACCTCGTGTGGCACGCCCGCGACGCGATCGTGCTGACGGCCTGATGCAGCGCCCGACCTCCCACGACGGCGGCGCCTGGTGGGACCTCTGGTTCCAGGTCGTCGTCGGCCTGTTCCGGCAGATCGGCGCGCTCGGCCGCGAACTGCGCGGCAGCCGCGGCCGCTACGTGGTCATCGCCATCCCGATGCTCTGGCTGCTGGCGTTCTTCCTCGCGCCACTGCTGGTGGTGCTGAAGATCAGCGTCGCCGAACGCACCGGTGGCGTACCGCCCTACTCCGACCTCGTGGCGATCGGCGAGCAGGGCCTCGTCCAGATCAACCTGAGCTTCAAAGGCTACGCGACCCTGCTCACCGACCCGCTGTACGTCGAGAGCTACCTGAACTCGCTGCAATTCGCGTCGATCTCGACGCTGGGTTGCCTGCTGCTCGGCTACCCGATCGCCTATGGCATCGCCCGCGCGACGCCCGCGTGGCGCATGTTCCTGCTCGTGCTGGTGGTGCTGCCGTTCTGGACCAGCTCGCTGCTGCGCACCTATGCGCTCACCGGCCTGCTTCGCGACAACGGCATGGTGAACCAGCTGCTGATGGCGATCGGCGCGACCGATGCCCCGATCCGTCTGATCGACACGCCTTTCGCGGTGTACGTCGGCATCACCTACAACTACCTGCCCTTCATGGTGCTGCCCCTCGTGGCCAACCTGATGCGGCTCGACTTCACCCTGCTGCAGGCCGCCGCCGACCTCGGCGCCAGGCCGTGGCGCGCCTTCCTCTCGGTAACGCTGCCGCTCTCCCTGCCGGGGATCATCGCCGGCTCGCTGCTGGTGTTCATCCCGGCGGTGGGCGAGTACGTCATCCCCGCCCTGCTCGGTGGCCCGGAGGCCCTGAGCATCGGCTCGCGGATCTGGGAAGACTTCTTCAACGCCCGCAACTACCCGCTGGCGGCGGCCGTCGCCGTGGCCATGCTGGTGCTGATCGTCGTGCCCATGCTGCTGTTCGAGGCCTCGCAGGAGCGCCGCGCGGAGAAGGAGGCCCAGCGCGCATGAGCGAGCGCCGCCCCTTCATCCTCTACACGCTGATGGCCTTCGGTTACGCCTTCCTGTACCTGCCGATCGCCAGCGTCGTCGCCTTCTCGTTCAACGAGACCCGTTCGGTGAGCCTGTGGAGGGGCTTTTCGCTGCAGTGGTACGGACGGCTGCTCGAGAACCAGGCCGTCATCGATGCGGCCCTGCTGTCCCTGCTGATCGCCGCCATGGCCTCCACGCTGGCCGTGGTGATCGGCACGATGGCCGCGCTGGCCCTGTCGCGCTTTGGCCGGTTCAAGGGCCGCGGCCTGCTCTCGCTGCTGAGCTCCGCGCCGCTGGTGATGCCCGACGTGATGCTGGGCATCAGCGCGCTGTTCCTGTTCATCACCCTGCAACAGCTCGTGGGTTGGCCCGAGGGCCGGGGCATCGACACCATCACCATCGCGCACGTGACGCTCTGCGTCTGCTACGTGACGGTGGTCGTGCGCTCGCGCCTCGCCCAGACCGACCACAGCCTCGAGGAGGCGGCGATGGACCTCGGCGCGCGACCGTGGAAGGTGTTCTTCCTCGTGACCCTGCCGCTGATCTGGCCGGCCCTGCTCGCAGGCTGGCTCCTCGCGTTCACGCTGTCACTGGACGACGTCGTCATCGCCAGCTTCACGTCCGGGCCAGGCTCCAGCACCCTGCCCGTGCTGATCCTCTCGAAGGTGCGTTTCGGCGTCACGCCGGAGATCAACGCGCTGGCCACCCTCATCATCGTTGCCGTCTGCGTCGGCGTGAGTCTCGCGGGTTGGTTGATGCATCGGAACGCGCGGCACGCCCGCTGATCGCGCGCGCCACATCGATGACCGCGCCCTCCCGCGTGCATACGTATTCAGCATACGTACGCCGCCGTTAGAGCCTAGGCTCTAATCCGAGCAAGCCCCCCGGTCCTGCTCATCGACGCGCCTGGATCCCAGGGCCGGGCGTCGTGCAGACGCTCCACCCAGGACGCACCGCAGTGGCAAGGACGGCCGACCCGGCCCGTGCTCGAAGCGCTCCCTCCCCCGTTTGGAGCCACACCGATGACCTCCCGTGCCTTCCGCCCGCTCCGGGCGCTCCGTGCTTCGTTCCGTACCCTCGCCTTCCTCGCCTTCGCGGCCATCGCCGCACCGGCGGCCCAGGCCGACGCCATCCTCCACGCCTTCAACTGGCGCTACGCCGACGTGCAGGCGCGCGCCGACCAGATCCGCGACGCCGGCTACCGCATCGTGCTGGTGTCGCCGGCCTACAAGAGCGAAGGCAGCGCCTGGTGGGCGCGCTACCAGCCGCAGGATTTCCGGTTGATCCACAACCCGCTGGGCGATACCACCGCGTTCCGCAACATGGTCACGGCGCTGCAGCAACGCGGTATCCGCGTCTACGCCGACATCGTCATGAACCACATGGCGAACGAGGCATTCAAGCGCAGCGACCTGAACTACCCCGGCAGCGCCGTGCTGTCGACGTACGCGGGCAACCCCGCCTACTACAACGGCCAACGCCTGTTCGGCGACCTGCGCTACGACGTGCTCTCGGGCAACGATTTCGGACCGGCGCGCTGCATCGTCGACTACAACAACGTCTGGGAAGTGCAGAACTACCGCCTCTGCGGCGGCGGCGGCGACGCCGGCCTGCCGGACCTCGTCGGCAACGGCTGGGTCGTCGCGCAGCAACAGCAATACCTGCAGGCCCTGAAAAACATGGGTGTGAAGGGCTTCCGCATCGACGCCGCCAAGCACATGCCGGCCAGCTTCATGAACGCCGTGCTGACCCCGACGATCAAGTCGGGCATGCACGTGTTCGGCGAGGTGATCACCGGCGGTGGTGCGGGCAACGGCGAGTACGACCGCTTCCTCGCGCCCTACCTGCGCGACACCGACCACGGCGCCTACGACTTCCCGCTGCACAACCAGCTGCGCAATGCATTCGGCTTCGGCGGCCGGATGACGCAGTTGGTCGACCCGCTGGCGGTCGGACAGGCCTTGCAGCCCTCGCGCGCGATCACTTTCACCATCACGCACGACATCCCGAACAACGCCGGCTTCCGCGGGCTGATCATGGACCCGACCGACGAGACGCTGGCCTACGCCTACATTTTCGGCCGGAACGGCGGCGTGCCGATGCTCTACTCGGACAACAACGAGAGCGGCGACAACCGCTGGGCCGACGCCTGGAACCGCAGCGACCTGAAGGCCATGGTGCGCTTCCACAACACCGTGCAGGGCACCGACCAGCAGGTGCTCTCCGCAGGAGACTGCCATCTGGTTTTCCGCCGCGGCGACCGCGGCATCGTCGCCATCAACAAGTGCGGGAATTCGGTGTCGGTGCCCGTCGGCATGAACAACAGCGTGCTCTGGTGGAACACCGACTACCGCGACGCCCTCGACAGCACGAACGTCGTGCGCATCACCAGCGGTACCTATACCTTCAACCTGCCGCCGCGCCGCGCGCGGATGTGGTTGCGCTGACGCCCGAGGTGCTGCGTCGGCCTCAGCCGGCGCGGCGCCCCATGGGCTGGGCCAGCACCGCCGTCGAGCGCTGCCGCTCGTAGACGTACACCGTCGCGGGCGGCACGTTCCACCACGTGAAGCTGACGCGGCGCGCGGTGAGTTTCAATTCCTCGAGGACTTCGCGGGCCACCGGACTGGCCGGACCGTAGGTGAACTGGACGAACCGCCCGTCGGCACGCAGGCAGTCGAAGGCCGCCCCGACGATCTCGCGCTGCAACGGCCGAGGCATCGACAGCAAACCCAACCCCGACACCACCGCGTCGGCGGGACCGGCCGCGAGGAACCCGCTCTCGACGGCGATGTGCCGGACGTCCGCCGCGTTCGCCAGGTGCAACCGGATGCCGGGGAACCGCTGGCGAAGCGTCTGGTGCATCGCCTCATTGAGCTCCAGCACCATCAGGTCCGCCGGCGCGATGCCATGGCGGAGCAACTGTTCGGTGATCGCTCCCGTACCGCCACCCAGCTCGATCAGCCGGCCCGACTTCGGCGGCAGCGCGGCGATCATCTGACGCGCCAGCTGCGGGCTCGATGGCGACACGGCGGCGACGCCCAGCGGGTTCTTCAGCCACTGGCGGAAGAATGCCCAGCGCGTTGGACGGTCGTCGGCGGTCGATTCACGCATTCAGCAGGGCCATCAAAGGAGGTGCGGTGACCAGAATGCCACGGGCTCGGTGCCCCGACGTTACCGTTTCGCTAGATTCAGTCGCGCGACCGGCTGCGATGCAACAACCAAGCGCGATGGATGCGCGGATTGCGCTCGAAGTCCGGGCCGATGGTATCCCGGGTGATCTCCTCGACCTCGGCGAACTTCGCGATCGTCTCGAGGTCCGGCTTGAAGCGACGGAAATTGTTCGAGAACAGCAGCACGCCGCCCGGCGCCAAGCGGCGCATGGCGGCGCCGAGCAGGTCGACGTGGTGCTTCTGCACGTCGAAATCGTCCTTGTCCTTGCTGTTCGAGAAGGTCGGCGGGTCGCAGAAGATCAGGTCGTACTCGCCTTTCTCGGCGCGCAGCCAGCTCATCACGTCGGCCTTGACGTAGCGGTGCTGCGGGCCGACCTGGCCGTTGATGGCCATGTTGCGCGCCGCCCATTCGAGGTAGGTGGAGCTCAGATCGACCGACGTCGTGCTCGCCGCGCCGCCCACGGCGGCGTGCACCGTGGCCGCACCGGTGTAGCAGAACAGGTTGAGGAAGCGCGCGTCCTTGGCTTCCTCGAAGATCCGCGTGCGCAGCGGCCGATGGTCGAGGAACAGTCCGGTGTCGAGGTAGTCGAACAGGTTCACCTCCAGTCGCACCGCGCCCTCGCGGACGATGAAGGCCTCCTGCCGCTCGTCCATCCGCCCGTATTTGCTGCCGCCTTTGCCGCGCGCGCGCGTCTTGGTGGCGATGCGCTCCTTCGGCACGCCGAAGACCTCGCGCAGGGCCGCGAGCAGTTCGCCGAAGCGGCGACGGGCGTCGTGCTCGGCCACGCTGGCCGGCGGGGCGTACTCCTGCACGTGCAGGAAGGTGCGCGCCTCGCCTTCGTCCTCGGTGTACACATCCACCGCCGCGGCGTATTCCGGCAGGTCGGCGTCGTAGGCACGGAAGCAGGTGACGCCCTCGCGCTCACGCCAACGCGCCGAGTGCTTCAACGTCTTCTTCAGGCGGTTGGCGATCATCTGCGCGCCTTCGCTCAAGCCGCGCGCCTCGCCCTCCACGCGCGGCGGCGGCGGCGCGAAGGAGTCGCAGGCGAGCAGCGTGCATTCCAGCGCGCCGTTGCTGATCGCGTAGCGCTTGCGCGCACGCAGGCGCGTGGCATGGGCCAGCGACTCGCTGCCGCAGAGGATCGCGCCCCGCCACTCGGGCACCGCCTGCTGCAGCGCGGCGCCGATGGCCGCATACAGGGCCTCGTCGGCGGCGAGGCGCTCGTCGTAAGGCGGGTTGCAGGCGACCACGCCGGGGCCCTCGCAGGGGCGCTGCAGATCGGCGATGTCGCCGGTCCGGAAGTCGATGGCGTCGAACACGCCCGCCGCTTCGGCGTTGCGTCGCGCCTGCTGGACGATGCGCATATCGAGATCGACGCCGAAGAAGCGCGCCGGCAGGTCGGCGCGATGGTCACGCGCCTTGGCCTCCTCGAGCAGCCGCTGCCACAGCGCATGGTCGAAGCCACGCCAACGGGTCGGCGGCTCCTCGCCGTGGCGCAACAGGCCGGGCGCGGTATCGGCGGCGATGAGCGCCCCCTCCACGAGCAGCGTGCCGCTGCCGCACATCGGGTCGAGCAGGGCCAGCGGCGTGCCGGCGGCGTCCGCGGCGGCCAGCGCCTCGCGCGTCCAGCCGGCGCGTGCGAGCACCGCGCAGGCGAGGTTCTCCTTCAGCGGCGCATCGCCCTGCCCTTGCCGCCAGCCGCGGCGGTGCAGCGGGCCGGCGAGGTCCACGGAGAGGATCGCCTTGCCCTTCCGCACCACGAGATCGAGGCGCAGGTCGGGGTTGTCGACGTCCACCGACGGCCGGGTGCCGGTGTCGAAGCGCAGCCGGTCGACGATCGCATCCTTCACCCGCTGCGCGGCGTAGCGCGAGTGGTTGAAGCCGGGGCCGGACACCGTGGCGTGCACGGCCAGCGTGCCTTCCGCTTCGAGATGCTCGAGCCAGTCGAGCGCGTGCACGGCAGCGTAGAGATCGTCCTCGCTGGCACAGTCGAACTCGAGCAGCGGCCACAGCGCACGGCTACCGAAGCGCGACCACAGGGCGCAGCGCAACAGGCTCTCCGCCCCGCCTTCGGCATTGACGCCGGACTGCGCGGCGGTCGCCTTGTCGGCACCCAGCGCGAGGAGCTCGTCGGCCAGCAGGTATTCGAGGCCGCGACCACAGGGCACGAAGTACTGCATCAGGCGTCCACCCGCTTCAGGAGGTCGGCGAAAGCGCTCGCGCTGTACTCGACATGCGCGGCCAGCCGGTGCGAATCGTGCACCAGCCGCACCTCCGCCTTGCGTGAGGCGCACCAGTCGACGACGGCGGCGGCCGGGATGAGCTCATCGTCCCAGCCGTGCACGACGAGGGTTGGCAGGGCCTCCGGAACGCGCAGCGGGGTCGGCCACCAGCCCGGCATGGCAATCGGCGGGGCCATCAGGAACAGGCCGAGCAGCGCCGGCCCCGCCGGCGCGACACCCTCGCCACGGGCGGCCAGCCGCCACGCGACTTCACCGCTGATAAAGGCGCCCATGCTCGAACCGGCCAGCACCAGCCGGCCGGCGTTCGACTCGGCCCGCGCCTGCAGGCGCGCCACGCGGGCCGCAATGTCCTCGGGGCGACGGCCGGCGTCGAGGTCGCGGTAGTCCGGGCGCTCATGGGTCCAGCCGAGGTGTTCGGCGACCTGCGCCAAGGCCGAGACCTTGGTGGCCTCGGGGCCGCTTTCGAGGCCATGCGACAGGATGACGTGGCCTCGGGCCATGCGGGATTCACTCGTGCAGCGCGGCGACGGGGCGCCAAGGGGCGCGATGCTAGCATCCGGCCCATGGCCGACCCTGACTCCGCGCCGTCTCCCGTGCTCGCACCCGGCACGCGCTACGAGCCCGTGCCCTATGCCGAGCGCTTGGCGCTGCGGGACCCCGCTAGCATCGACCTCGTGGTCATGCACTGCACCGAGACGCCCACGCTCGCCAGCGCGCGTGAATTCGGCGAGCGCGTGCTGTACCCCGACACCGGTACCGGCGCCTGCGGCCACTACTACATCGACCGCGACGGCTCGCGCGTCTGTTATGTCGAACCTGAGCGCATCGCCAACCACGTGCGGGGATGGAACCCGCGTTCCATCGGCGTCGAGATCGTCAACACCGGCCGCTACCCGCATTGGTACGACAGCCGGCACCAGGCCATGGACGAGCCCTACACCGAGGCCCAGGTCACCGCCCTCCTCGCGCTGCTGGTCCACCTGCGCGAGCGCTTTCCGTCGCTCCGCTTCATCGCCGGCCATGAGGATCTGGATACCGCGCGCGTGGAGGCGAGCGACGACCCGACGCTGACGGTGTGGCGCAAACGCGACCCCGGGCCGCGGTTCCCGTGGGAGCGCGTGCTCGCCGCCTGCGGGCTGGCGCGCCTGAAGCCCTGAACGGGGGGCCGCTATACTTCGCGGCCGCGATCCAACGCCCGTGCCCCCATGACCCACCCTGTCGTCGCCGACCTCGTCCAGCTGCTGCAGCTGGAGCGCCTCGAGGACAACCTCTACCGCGGCCAGAGCCGCGATATCGGCACGAAGTTCGTGTTCGGCGGGCAGGTGATGGGCCAGGCCTTGGCCGCCGCGCAGGCCACCGTCGACGCGGCCCGGCACGTGAACTCCCTGCACGCCTACTTCCTGCGTCCGGGCGACATCGAAGCACCGATCGTCTATTCGGTCGACCGCACCCGCGACGGCCGCAGCTTCAGCACGCGGCGCGTCACCGCCATCCAGCACGGCCAGCCCATCTGCGTGTTCGCCAGTTCCTTCCACATCGAGGAACCGGGCGCCGAGCACCAGGTGAACAAGCCCGAGGTCCCGGACCCGGAAGACCTCGAGCCGATGGCCATGCCGGCACCCGAGCTGCTGGCCAAGCTGCCGCCGATGATGCAGCGCTGGCTGTCTCGGCAGGTGCCCTTCGAGGTCCGTCCGGTGTACCCGCGCGACGAACTGAAGCCGGCCAAGCGCCCGCCCTACCAGCAGGTCTGGTTCCGGCTCATCGACCGCGTCGACGACACACCGCTGCTGCACCGGGCGCTGCTCGCCTACGCGTCCGATTTCCACCTGCTCGGCACCGCCACCCTCCCGCACGGCATCAGCTACTACGACCCGGGCGTGCAGATGGCATCGATCGACCACGCCATGTGGTTCCATCGCCCGTTCCGCGCCGACGATTGGCTGCTCTACGCGCTTGACAGCCCCACCGCGCAGGGCGCTCGCGGCCTCGGCCGCGGCAGCATCTACTCGCGCGACGGGCGCCTCGTGGCCAGCACGGCGCAAGAAGGCATGATCCGCATCATCGAGGGCGAAGACTGATGCGCGAGGTCTATCGGTCGCTGCGCGTAGAGCAGGTCGAGGGCGCGGCACGAATGCTGAACGAAGCGGGCATCGAGACCAGCATCCAGAACGGCCGGTCCTACAAGGGCGGACGCCGCCGCGCCTTCAGCTACCGGGAGACACCCGACTCGCCGAAGGCCGCGGTGCTTTACGTCACCCACAACGGCGACCTGCCCGAGGCGCGAAAACTCTTGCGCGAGGCAGGTCTGATGGAGCCCGGACAGCGCGAAAGCTACCTGCCGCCCGAGCTGCAGTTCGCGAGGCGCGAGGCCGACAAGCCACGTATCGATCCGCGGCGCGTGCGCAGCGTGCTCCTGATGATGATCGCCATCATCGTCGCCATCTTCACGTTCTTCGGCCCCTACCTGGCGCGCTGACGGAGAGCCACTCGCCCGGCGCGCCCGGGCACACTCACATCGTCGCGGTCGGCTTGTCGGAGTCGATGATGCCGGCGAGATGCGTTTCGATCTTCCCCTTGACCATGTCCGCCTCGGGCGTTTCGGCGAACTGCACCCCGATGCCGGCGGCACGTCCGCCCTGCGCACCGGTCGGGGTGATCCACACCACCTTCCCGGCGACCGGCAGGCGGTCCTTGTCGTCGAGCAGGGTCAGCAGCAGGAAGACCTCATCGCCGATCTGGTAGCGCTTGGTGGTCGGCACGAACAAGCCCCCCCCCCCGAAGGAAAGACATGTAGGCGGTATGCAACGAGCCCTTGTCCTTGATGGCGAGGGAAAGAATGCCCTGGCGGGCGCCACCGGCTCCGATCATCGACGTGTCTCCGTTGTCGCCATTAGGCCGCGCCACTCGGCGAGCAAGCCCGCGAGGGCGAGCTCATGCTTGAGGGGGGCGGACAGCTGCAGGCGCAGGCGATTCAGTTGGTCAAACCACGCACCCAGCTTGTCGACATCGGCGGGCGGGGTCAATCCGGCCACGCCCGGCGCGCCCGCGACTCCGCGGGCCAAGGCCACCGCGGCATCGGCGACGAATCGCAGCCGCAGGGGTGCGAGGGCCGGTTCGGCCATCCACTGCTGGGCGATGCCCAGCGGGGCGACGATGCCACGGGCCACGCCCGCCCATTCCTTCAGCGTGGTGTCGCGAAGGGCAAGATGGCCTTCTCTCAGCCAGGCATCGGCAAGCCCTGGGTGGCCATGGGCGGCGTCGAGGGCCTCGGTAGCGCGCGACGCCGGGTGGCCTTGCGACACCAGCCACGCCATCGCCGGGTCGCTTCCGGGAAGCGCGAACTCGACGCGCTGGCAGCGACTGCGAATGGTGGCCGGAAGCCGCTGCGGGGCCGCGCTGACCAGCAGCAGGAAGCGGTTGTCGGCGGGCTCCTCAAGGGTCTTGAGCAGGGCGTTGGCGGCCGACGTGTTGAGGGCATCGGCAGGATCGATCAGCACCACCTGCGCACCGCCGCGCTGGGCCGTCATCTGCATCGAGCCGCTGAGGGAACGCACCTGATCGATGACCAGCTCGGTGCGCAGCTTCCCGGTGTTGGCGTTCTCTTCGAACGTGATGATGCGGAAATCCGGATGCGTGCCGGCCTCGCGCAGGGTGCAGCCACGGCAGCGTCCGCAGGGCGGCGCGTCCTTCGGCGCGTCGCAGAGCAGCCGCGCCGCCAAGGCGTCGGCCACCGCGCGCTTGCCGAGCTGCTCGGGGCCGCAAAGCAGCTGGGCATGCCCGAGGCGGCCGGCCCGCCACGCCGCGAGGGCGGTGTCGAGGCGCTGCTGCTGCCAGGGCGCCAAGCTCACGCCGCGCTCCAGCGATCGAGGAAGGCATCCAGCGCTGCGCAGGCGTCGTGCACGACGGCTTCGACCGGCTGCGCGGCATCCACGACGGCGATGCGCTGCGGCTGCGCGGCGGCGCGCGCGCGATAGGCCCCGCGCACGCGTTCGAAGAACTCGTCCTTTTCCCGCTCGATGCGGTCGGCCGGCGCGCCGCGCGAGCGCGCCCGCGCGAGGCCGGCCTGCACGTCGAGGTCGAGCAGCAGGGTGAAGTCGGGTATGCGGCGCACGAACACGCGCTCGAGCTCGGCGATCACGCCCATCGGCAAACCGCGGCCACCGCCCTGGTAGGCAAAGCTGGCATCGGTGAAGCGGTCGGCCAGCACCATGTCGCCACGCGCGAGCGCCGGTTCGACCAGCGTCTCGACGAGCTGGGCGCGCGAGGCGAACATCAGCAGCAGTTCGGCATTCGGCACCAGCGCCTGCGCCGGGTCGAGCAGCAGCGCGCGAATAGCCTCGCCCGCCGGCGTGCCGCCGGGTTCACGTGTGCCGACAACGGCGTGACCGCGCCCTTCGAGTCGCGCGCGGAGCGCTCCAAGCACGGTGGTCTTGCCAGCCCCCTCCCCGCCTTCGAGGCTGATCAGCGCGCCACGGGTGGCCGTCATCTCAACGTCCCCCAAGCTGGTAGCGCACGACCGCCCGCCGGTGTTCGGCGTAGGTGCGGGAGAACTGGTGGCTGCCGTCACCCCGGGCGACGAAGTAAAGCGTCTCGCCATCAAGTGGCTGAGCGGCGGCCATCAGCGCAGCGCGGCCGGGCATGGCGATGGCATGCGGGGGCAAGCCGAAGCGCGTGTACGTATTGAAGGGCGTGTCGGCTTGGAGGTCGCGGCGGCGCAGGTTTCCATCGAAAGCGGCGCCGAGGCCATAGATGACGGTCGGGTCCGTCTGCAGCCGCATGCCAAGCCGCAATCGGCGCACGAAGACGCCGGCGATCTCCGGCCGCTCGCTGGCCTTGCCGGTTTCCTTCTCGACGATCGAGGCCAGGGTGAGCAGCTGTTCGGGCGACTCGAGCGGCAGGTCGGGCTGGCGCGCCGCCCAGGCCTCGGCCAGCGCGGCATCCATCGCCTTTGCGGCCTGGTCGAGCAGCGAGACCGTGGTCTCGCCGCGGGTGAACAAGTAGGTCTCGGGCAGGAAGCGCCCCTCGGCCGGCACGCCGTCGCGTCCGAGGGCGGCCATCAACTCGGCGTCGTCCAGATCGGCAACGTCGTCCTCCAGCACCGCATCGCGGGCGAGCGCGGCGCGCAGGTCGCGCATCGACCAGCCTTCGACGATGGTGAAGCGGTAGCGGATGACGTCACCACGGACCAGCTTCTCGATCAGCGCCCGCGGCGTCAGCGCCGGATCGAGCGCGTACTCGCCCACCTGGATGCGCGGCAGGGCCTGCATCTGCGTCGCAAGGGCCTTCCACTCGAGGTCATGGCCGGCCTCGACGCCCGCCGCGCGCAACTTGCCGAGCACCTGCACGAAGGAATCGCCGCGCGCCACCGTGACGGTCGCGCCGTCCGGCGCACCCGCCGGCGCATCGGCGAAAGCCTGGAAATGCCGCCAGGCGAACCAGCCCGCCACCGCCGCGAGGAGCGCGAGGAGGAGGCCGAGTTTGATCAGGACACCGAAGAACTTGCGCAGCAGGGAACGCATCAGGACTCGCGGAAAGCGGGATGGGACGCCGCCAGCGCGGCGCGGGCCTCGACGAAGCCCATCGGCCGCGGATCGAGCGCGCGCGCGCCGCAGCGGCCGACCGGCAGGATACCCCGCACGGCATTGCTGAGCAGCAGGGCCTCGACGCGGGGCAGGACCTCGAGCGGCAGCGGCTGCACGTGCACGCCACCGGGCGGCGACCAGGCCTCGAGCAGCAGGGCGCGCGCCACGCCGGCCACGCCGGCACGGTCCATCGGCGGCGTGGTCCAGCGGCCATCGAGCCGAGCGAACAGGTTCGCCCGGGTGCTGCAGGTGAGGTGCCCCTCGGCATCCACCATCAGGCCGTCGTGCAGGCCGCGTTCGGCAGCCTCGCGCGCGCCCAGCACCTGTTCCAGGCGATTGAGGTGCTTCATGCCCGCCAGCGCCGGCTGGACGCCGAGCCGGAGCGCCAGCACGTCGACGTCGAGCGCGTCGCCCACCATCGGCGGTGGCAGCGAAGCCGTGACCCGCAGGGTGGGCTCGGCACCGGGCGTCGGGGCATAGCCCCGCCCCCCCGCCCCGCGCGTCAGGATCAGCTTGATGACGCCGTCCGGCGCGGTGGCCAGCGCCTCCGCGAGGGCAGCGTCGAGGGCCGCCTCGGACGGCGGCGCGATGCCGAGCCGGCGCGTCCCGTCGAGCAGGCGCGCGCGATGGCGCGGCCACCAGGGCAGCGTGCCGCGGTGTGCGCGCATGGTTTCGAAAAGGCCGTCGCCGTAGGCGAGGCCGCGGTCGAGGGCCTCAGGCGCCATCGACCTGCCCCAGCGCGCGAAGCAGGCCGCGGGCCTTGGCACGGGTCTCCATCAGCTCCTTGTCCGCGCGCGAATCCACCACGATGCCGGCGCCGGCACGGAAGGCGACCTCGCAGCCGTCGGTCCACAGCGTGCGGATCAGGATGTTCAGGTCCATGTCGCCGCCGGCATCGAGGTAGCCCATCGCCCCCGTGTACGGGCCGCGGCCCTCGCCCTCGAGCTCGGCGATGATCTGCATGCAGCGCACCTTCGGGCAGCCGGTGATGGTGCCGCCGGGGAACACGGCCGCGATCGCCTGCCCCGCCGTCACGCCGGCGCGCAGTTCGCCGGAGACGTTGCTGACGATGTGGTGCACGTGGGCGTAACTCTCCACCGTCATCAGCTCGTCCACGCGAACGGTGCCGGGCGCGCACACCCGGCCGAGATCGTTGCGTTCGAGGTCGATCAGCATCACATGCTCGGCGCGCTCCTTCGGGTGGCCGACCAGCTCGGCGATGCGTGCCGCATCGTCGTCGCCGGCGAACCGTGGCCGCGTCCCGGCGATCGGCCGCGTCTCGATGCGGCGCCCGCGGATCGACACCAGCCGCTCCGGCGAGGAGCTGGCGACGCTGCCGCCGGGCAGCGAGCACAGGCCCGCGAACGGCGCGGGGTTCGCCTGCCGCAGCGCGGCGTAGAGCGCGACAGGATCGGGCGATGCCTCGAAGCTGGCGCGCCAGCCGCGCGAAAGATTCACTTGGAACACATCGCCGGCGCGCAGGTACTCGTGCACGCGCGCCACGCCATCGAGGAAGCGCTGGTCGGCCTCCTCGACCAGCGCTCGCGGCCGCGTGTCGCCCTCACGCGTGACGCCTTCCGCGTTCGTCACCCCGGCGACCGCCTCGGCCTCCGCCACCACGTTCACGATGCGGGCCAGCCAGGCCTCGTGGCCAGGCAGCGCCACGGCGAGGCAACGGCCGCTCTCGCGATCGCGAATCACCGCCGCCGGACAGAACACGGCCGCGGCCACCGGCAGACCACCCCGGAACGCCGGCAGGTGCAGCGTCGGCTCCACCTGCGCCGCCAGCTCGTAGCCGAGATACAGCGCCCAGCCGCCGCGGAAAGGCAGACCGGCGGCATCCATGGCGCGATCGCGGTCGTCGCCCCCCCGCGTCGACGTGTCCCGGCAGACGGCCGTCCGCGCCAGGCGTTCGCGCAGTTCGGACTGCGCATCGTCGAGCGCGTCGAGGAATCGCCCGGCCAGCGCGTGGCCGCTCTCGCGCCGGGTAACGCCATCAGCCCCGAGGAAGAATCCGCTCTCGCCGCCCGCCAGCAGGAGGTCCCAGCGCGCCCTCCCGCCCTGCGCTGCCGATTCCAGCAGCAGCGGGAACTCGGACGGTGCCGCGCGTTTCAACGCGAGCAGGTCGAGGCCCGCGGGCAATTCGCGGACCGAGGCGCTCATGGGGTCACAGGCGGCGGAACACCAGCGTGGCGTTGGTGCCACCGAAGCCGAAGCCATTCGACACGACGAGGTCGAGCTTGGCGTCGCGCGCGACGTTCGGCACGTAGTCGAGGTCGCAGCCCTCGCCCGGTTCGTCGAGGTTGATCGTCGGCGGCACCACGCCGTCGACCATGGCCATGATCGAGAAGATGGCCTCGACGCCGCCCGCGGCACCCAGCAGGTGGCCGGTCATCGACTTCGTCGAGCTGACCATCATCGTGTAGGCGTGGTCGCCGAAGGCGCGCTTCATCGCCAGCGTTTCCGCCACGTCGCCGAGCGGCGTCGAGGTGCCATGCGCGTTGAGGTACTGGACGTCCGTGGCGTTCGCCCTGGCGTCCTTCAGCGCGGCGGCCATGCAGCGCGCCGGGCCCTCGCCACCTTCGCTCGGCGCGGTCATGTGGAACGCATCCGAGCTGGCGCCGAAGCCGGCCAACTCGCAGTAGATGCGGGCGCCACGCGCCTTGGCGTGCTCGTACTCCTCGAGCACGAGGATGCCGGCACCGTCGCCGAGCACGAAGCCGTCGCGGTCCTTGTCCCACGGGCGCGAGGCGCGCGTCGGGTCATCGTTGCGCGTGGAGAGCGCGCGCATCGAGCAGAAGCCACCGACCGAGGTCGGGGTGCAGCCGTGCTCGGCGCCGCCGGCCACCATCACGTCGGCGTCGCCGTGCTGGATCATGCGCATCGCCATGCCCACGCTGTGGTTCGCGGTGGCGCAGGCCGAGACGGCCGAGAAATTCGGTCCCTTCAGGCCCTTGATCAGCGAGAGCTGGCCCGGAAGCATGTTGATGATCGTGCTGGGCACGTAGAACGGCGAGACCTTGCGCGGGCCGCCGGTGTGCAGGTCGATCGCCGTTTCCTCGATGCCACGCACGCCGCCGATGCCCGAGCCGATCAGCGCGCCGATGCGCTCGGCATTCGCTTCGGTGATTTCCAATCCGGAGTCGTCCAGCGCCTGGAAGGACGCGGCGAGGCCGTAGTGGATGAAGGTGTCCATCTTCTTCGCATCCTTCGGAGGCACGATCGACTTGACGTCGAAGTCGCGCACTTCACCGGCGATCTGCGCGGTGTAGGCCGAAGGGTCGAAGTGGGTGATGCGCCCGATGCCGGAGCGGCCGTTGCGGATGTTGTCCCACGCGCTGGCGAGGGTGTTGCCCACGGGCGAGACGATGCCCATGCCGGTGACGACGACGCGACGCTGGCTCATGAGGAGCACTCCTTGGATCGGGTTCCGGCGGCGAGGGCCACCGATAACAAAACGCCGCGCCCCGTGAAGGACGCGGCGCCTGACGCAACCGGGCTTACGCCTTGACGTGCGCCTTGATGTAGTCGATGGCCTGCTGGACCGACGTGATCTTCTCGGCTTCCTCGTCCGGGATCTCGCACTCGAACTCTTCCTCGAGGGCCATCACCAGCTCGACGGTGTCCAGCGAGTCGGCGCCGAGGTCGTCGACGAACGAGGCCGTGTTGGTCACGTCCTCTTCCTTCACGCCCAGCTGTTCGATGACGATCTTCTTGACGCGCTCTTCGATGGTGCTCATGGGTCTTGATCCCTCCCGGGTATGCCACGTTGCAGACGCTTTGTTGTCGGGGCGGGGCCGTGCGCGTCCAAGCAGCGGGCCGCCGTATTCAGGGTTGCGGGCCGGATTCTATGCCATGTGCATGCCGCCGTTGACATGCAGGGTCTCGCCGGTGATGTAGGCAGCCGCCGGGCCGGCCAGGAAGGCCACGGCCTCGGCGATGTCGCGGGGGCTACCGAGACGGCCGAGCGCGATGTCGGCGAGCATCTTGGCCTTGGCGTCCTCCGGCAGGTCGCGGGTCATGTCGGTCTCGATGAAGCCCGGCGCGACGACGTTGACGGTGATGTTGCGGGAGCCGATCTCGCGGGCCATCGACTTCGAGAAACCGATGATCCCGGCCTTCGCGGCGGCGTAGTTCGCCTGCCCCGCGTTGCCGGTGACGCCGATGACCGAGGCGATGTTGATGATGCGGCCCTTGCGCGCCTTCATCATCCCGCGCATCACCGCCTTGCTGGTGCGGAAGATCGAGCTCAGGTTGGTGTCGAGGATGGCGTTCCAATCCTCGTCCTTCATGCGCATCAGCAGGTTGTCGCGGGTGATGCCGGCGTTGTTGACGAGGATCGTCACCGCGCCGAATTCCTTCGCGATCGCGTCGACCAGCGCCTCGACGGCAGCGCCGTCGGTGACGTCGAGCGCGCGGCCATGGCCGCCCAGCGGCTTCAGCCGCTCGCCGATGGCCGCCGCGCCATTCTCGGTGGTTGCCGTGCCGATGACCGTGGCGCCCTTCGACGCGAGCAGGTCGGCGATCGCGGCACCAATGCCGCGGCTGGCGCCGGTGACGAGGGCGATTTCGCCATTCAGTTCGTTGGACATGCGGTTCGGCCTGCGGATCGGATGAGGGGAACGATGGCCCGGATCAGGCCGTGGGGCCGCCCAGGGCGGCCTCGAAGTCGGCCGGGGTCGCCGTGGACTGGCCCACGAGCGACTTGTCGATGCGCTTGGCGAGGCCCGTGAGCACCTTGCCCGGGCCGCACTCGACCAGCGTCGTGGCGCCCACGCCGGCCAGCGCCTGCACGCAGCGGGTCCACTGCACCGGCAGGTAGAGCTGGCGCACGAGGGCCTCGGCGATGGCCTCGACCGAGTCGTGCACCGCGGCATCGACGTTCTGCACCACCGGGATCGCCGGGGCGCGCCAAGCGAGGCCCGCGACGACCTGGGCAAGGCGGTTCGCAGCCTCGCGCATCAACGGCGTGTGCGACGGCACGGACACGGCGAGTTTCACCGCCTTGCGCACGCCGCGTTCGGCCAACAGGGCGATGGCGCGATCCACCGCGGCCGCGTGCCCGCCAATGACGATCTGCCCGGGCGAGTTGTAGTTGGCCGGCACCACGACCTCGGCGTGTGCGGCATCGACGCAGGCGGCTTCCACCACCGCGTCCTCGGCGCCCAGCACGGCCGCCATCGCACCGGTGCCAGCCGGCGCGGCGTCCTGCATCAGCTGGCCGCGCAGGCGGACGAGGTGGGCGGCGTCGCGCAGCGTCAGCGCGCCGGCGGCGACGAGGGCGCTGTATTCGCCCAGGCTGTGGCCGGCCAGCGCCCGCGGCGTGGCACCGCCGCGGGCCTGCCACAGGCGCCACACGGCGACGCTGGCGGCGAGCAGCGCCGGCTGGGTGAACTCGGTGCGATTGAGCTGCTCCTCCGGGCCACCCTGCGAGAGCGCCCAGAGGTCCACGCCGGCGCCGTCGCTGGCTTCATCGAACGTCGCGCGGACGCCGGGGTTCAGCTCCGAGAGTTCGGCGAGCATGCCGACGCTCTGCGAGCCCTGGCCGGGGAACACGAAGGCGAGCGGTGAAGTCATGCAACGGGTCCGGAAACGAAAACGGGCGGCCATGATAGGGCCGCCCGCGCGAATCCGTCTGTACGAGGCGGTATGGCCCCGCCCCGCCGAGCCAGGACTCAGTAGCGCATCAGCGCCGAGCCCCAGGTGAAGCCGCCGCCGAAAGCCTCCATCAGCACGAGCTGGCCGCGCTGCACCTTGCCGGAACGCACGGCTTCGTCGAGCGCCAGCGGCACCGAGGCCGCCGAGGTGTTGCCGTGCTTGTGCACGGTGAGCACGACGCGGTCCATCGACATCGCGAGGCGCTTGGCCGTCGCCTCGATGATGCGCAGGTTGGCCTGGTGCGGGATCAACCAGTCGAGCTGGGTCTTGTCGATGCCATTGGCCTCGAGGGCCTCGTCGACGACGCTGTCGAGCGCCTTCACCGCGTACTTGAAGACGTCGCTGCCGGCCATCAGCACGCGCACGCCGGCGTTCTTCTCGTCGAGCTTGAAGCCCGCGGAGACGCCCACCGGGTTGTACAGCAGCTCCTTCTTGCCACCGTCGGCATGCAGGTGAGTGCTGAGGATGCCGGTCTCCGCATCGGCCTTCAGCACCACCGCGCCGGCACCGTCGCCGAACAGCACGCAGGTGTTGCGGTCGGACCAGTCCAGCATGCGCGTGAGCGTCTCGGCACCGACGACGAGCACGGTCTTCGCCGCGCCGCTGCGGATGAACTTGTCGGCCGTGGTGAGCGCGAAGATGAAGCCCGAGCAGGCGGCGTTGACATCGAAGGCCGGGCAGCCGGTGGCGCCGAGCCGCGCCTGCAGGAGGCAGGCCGAGCTCGGGAAGATGATGTCGGGCGTGGTCGTGCCCATGACGATCAGGTCGAGGTCCGCGGCGCTGACGCCGGCGGCCTCCATCGCACGCAGGGCGGCCTGTTCGGCGAGGTCGACCGTGGTCTGGCCCTCGGCCGCGATGTGCCGCTGCTGGATGCCAGTGCGCTCGCGGATCCACTGGTCCGAGGTCTCGACGATCTTCTCGAGGTCGGCGTTGGTGAGGATTTTCTCCGGCAGGTAGCTGCCGGTGCCGGCGATGCGCGCGTAGACGGTCATTCTCGAGGGCTCCAAGGCACGCCGCCGCCCTTCGCGGGCGTACGGTGGCGCAGAAAAACGAAACGCGACGGGGCGAGCCGTCGCGTCATCGCAGCGTCACCCGGGAAGCCGCCGTTGGCAAGCCCCCGAGGACCATTTGAAGGCTGGCGCCTCGCGCCATGCCCACCGATCACTCGGTGTCGGCAACCTTCGACTTGGTGTCGATCACCTTCTTGCCGCGGTAGAAACCGTCGGCGGTGACGTGGTGGCGCAGGTGCGTCTCGCCGCTCGTCGGGTCGGTGGCGAGCTGCTTGGCGGACAGCGCATCGTGCGAGCGGCGCTGGCCACGACGGGACGGGGTGACGCGGGATTTCTGGACGGCCATGGGTCAATCTCCGAGGGTCTTGCGGCCTTTCAGCGCGGCGAGCGCGGCGAAAGGGTTGGTTCTGGGTTGTTCGTCTTCTTCGGCTTCGGCGGCAGCGTCGTTCCAGACCGCCTCCACTTCCGCGCTGCCCGGCTTCACCGGGAAGGCCGGCACCGCGAGGATCAATTCATCCTCGACCAGTTCCAGCGGGTGCAACGTGCCATCCGGGCCCACCAGGGCGGGCTCGACCCCTTCCGGGAGCGCCGCTTCTTCGGATTCGTCGACCAGCAGACCGAGCTGCTGCCGCAACGACACCGGATAGGAGAAGCGCTCGAGCGACCGCTGGCAGACCAGCGGCAACTCGGCCTCGGCGACGATGTCGATCGTCGCCAGACCGGAGAGATCACGCCCGAACTCGATCTCGTAGCGGCACTCGCCCTCGGTGTCCGCCAGCAGGCCGGCGAGCCGGGTGAAGGAGGACAGCGGGACGCGGCCGGTGAAGATACGCGCGGCGGAAACCATCCGCCACGCGTCCACCACGGAAAGCGAGGTCGCGGACATAAGCGCGCAAGAGTAAGCAGGCACACCGTCCTTGTCAAATCAATGACCTGTGGTCGTTCAGATGCCCCGGGGCGTTTGCCGCCATGAAGTGCGGGGCGCACACTCGATGCTGGCCCTCATGCCCGCTTCCGCATGGACTTCGGATTCACCACGCTCGCCCTCGCCATCCTCGCCCCCATCACTGCCGGCGTCGCCGTGTTCTACCGCGGGCGACGGGTCCGTGAACGGCGGCTCCGCGAGCTGCTCGACCTCGCCGATGCCGTCCAGATCCTCCTGGCCCGCGCGAGCGAGCGCATGACGGCCTGGCGCAGCGTCGTCGGCCGGCTGGCCGGGGACCTGGGCTCTGGCGCGCAGCAGGCCCTCGACGGGGAGCCGCTGATCCGTGAAGCCAAACGCGACCTTCTGCAGCACCGTTTGTGGATCCAGTCGCACGGCCTCCGGGCCACCCGTCTCGAACTCGACGAGGCCCGTGCCGCCCTCCAACGGGCGCACAACCGGCTGGCCGAGCAGCTGGCGGCCCTCGAATCGGCCGGCGACGCCCTCACCCAGGCCACCGATGCCGCGCACGAGGCCGCCCTGCGCGAACCCGCTTCCTTGCGCCGCCCGGTCGACGGGGACGCCACGCAGGACTGACGCCTCCGCCTATCGGGCGGGAGGATGGGCACCGCACGACGCGGTACCGATCGCCGCCGGGCCCGTCCGGCGGACCCCACGGTAGAGCCAGAAACGCTTGCCGCCCCCCGGGCCCTCGACCGTGGCGACGTACTCGACCGCCTCGAACCAGCGGCACGGGCGAGCCACCCAGGACGCATGGTCGCGTTCCGGGGTCTCGGCGACCTCGAAGGCAAGCCAAGCCCGCGTGCCCGGCGCGAGCCGCGACAGCGCCGCCTCGTCGTAGCCCCACAGGCGGATCTGCGGGGCGCGGCCGTGCTTGTGGTTGTTCCAGTGGTCGAGCACGAATACCTCGGCGCGGCCGCCGAGCGAGAAACTGAGTTGGGCGGCGAGCATGAAATGGTCGGCAACCACGACCTCGCCGTCGGCCAAACGCGGCCGCAACGCCCCGGCGATCTCGTCCCAACCGACGAAGTTGTCGGGATAGAGCGCTGTACCCGCGGCGCGGGCCGCCAACGCTGGCGAGGAAGGCAGGACGAACCCACCGAGCATCAGGGCGGTCGCGGCCGTCGCCATGCCCGCCGCCCACGGCGCGAGGCGCGCGGGCCAGCGCGCCTTCGCGGCGTCGAGCGCGACAGGCAACATCGTGGCGGCCAGCAGGTAGGCGGGAACCGGCCAGTGCAAGGAAAACCGCGCTTTGTCGACAAAAGGCGCGAGCAAGGCGTAGAGCAGCCAAAGCCCCCCACCGGCCAGCGCGACGAAGCGAAGAGCCGGCGAGGTCGCGCGACGATTGGTCCAAAGCGCCCAACCGAACAGCATGTAGAGCAGCGGCGTGGTGATCACCGCCTGCAGCAGAGGCTGCAGCAAGCCCTCGGCATCGAAGTGCCACGGGTGCCGCTCCACCAGCTGGAAGTGCAGGCCCGCACCCTGCGCGTCGAGGTTGAACTGCAGGATCGGCCACCAGGCCACAGCGCCGACGAGCAGGGCCAGCCACAAACCGAGATCGCCGCGCCGGCGCCAACCGCCCGCAGCGAAGAACGCGATCGCACCGACCAGCAGGATGGGCCCGAAGCGGTAGTGGGTGAGCGCGCCGAGAGCAAGGGCGATCGCGAACTGGAGATACATCGCCCCCCGCCGTTCGTCGTCGTCGCGCAGCAGTCCGGCACACGCATCCAGAGCGAGCAAGGCGGCCAACGTCATCAAGGCATCGGGAAGGGCCATCACGCCCATCGGCATCAGCAATGGGATCGGCAGGCTCCACAGGCCTGCACGCCAGGCCTGCTCGTTCGTCGCCAGTCGCCGCGCGATGCGCACCACCACCCACGGTGTCGCGGCGCCCGCCAGCAGGAACAGCAGCCGCACGCCGAGTTCGGCGGGCAGCGGCAGGAGATCGATCAGCCTCATCCCCAAGCCGACCGCGGCGGCCGTCGCCCCCGGCAGGTCGGAGTAGGCCCACGCCGGATGCAGGGCTTCCCAAGCATAGAACGCCTCGTCACCGAACAGCGGCATGGTCGCGGCGAAGGCCAGCTTCGCGACCAGCAGCAGCGCCCAGAGCGCGATGAACTTCACGCGGGCCGACGAATCCGCCGTGCGAGACTCGAAACCCGTTCCTGCCGTCGCGACGCCCATGCACGCACCTCCTCAACCGGCCGCCATCCTACCTGCCGACACCCGAACAGCCCTCGATGCGGCGATCGAGCAGGTGAATACGCTGGTGCTGGGGAAGCGACGCGAGGTACGCCTTGCCTTCACCGCGCTGCTCGCCGGTGGACACCTCCTTGTTGAGGACCTCCCGGGACTGGGAAAGACGACGTTGGCGCGCGCACTGGCGGCGACGCTCGGGCTTGCATTCCAAAGGATGCAGTTCACCGCCGACCTGCTGCCCTCCGACATCCTCGGCGTCTCCGTCTACGACCAGAACGACCGTGGGTTCCGCTTCCATCCCGGACCGGTGTTCACGCAACTGTTGCTGGCCGACGAGATCAACCGCGCACCACCGCGAACGCAAAGCGCCCTGCTCGAGGCGATGGCGGAGCACCAGGTGACGGTCGACGGCGTGTCTCACCACCTCCCGGCCCCATTTTTCGTTATTGCCACGCAGAATCCGGTCGATCTTTCCGGCACGTTCCCGCTCCCGGACTCGCAGATGGATCGCTTCCTGCTGCGACTGTCGATGGGCTACCCGGATGCCGACGCGGAGCGCGCCATGCTCGCCGGGCGAGACCGGCGCCTGATGATCAACGAGACGATGCCGCGCCTCGGCGCCGAGGAGGTCCTCGCGCTGCAGAAGGCCGTGGATGGCGTCCATGCCAGCGATGTGCTGCTCGATTACGTGCAGCGCCTGCTGGTCGAGAGCCGCCGTCATACCGGGGTTCGCGTCGGACTCTCGCCCCGCGCGGGGCTCGCCCTGCTGCGCGGCGCGCGTGCCCACGCCCTGCTCCTCGGGCGTGCCCACGTGCTGCCCGACGACGTCCAGGCCCTGTTCGCCCCGGTAGCGTCACACCGGCTCGTGACCGACGCCGAGGGCGACCGGCGGGAGGCCTTGGCCGCATCGATCCTGGGAGCGGTGGCGGTCGACTGACGATGCCGTCCCGGCCCGACCTGATGGAACGCATCGACCGCGGCTTGGCGCGCCTGCCCTTCGTGCGCGGACGGAGGCCCGAGCCGCTGCCCCTCACCCTCGACCGCAAGCGCATCTACGTGCTGCCGACGCGGCACGGCGCGCTCGTCGGCGTCCTTGTGCTCGGCATGCTGCTCGGTGCACTCAACTACAACAACAACCCCGGCTTGATGCTGGCCTTCCTGTTGGCGGCCGTCATCCACAACGGGGTCGTCTTGGCCCACCTGCGGCTTTCCGGCTTGCGCATCAGCTCGCTGCATGCCGATCCGGTGCATGCGGGCGAGGCGGTGGTCTTGCGTCTCCGGCTCGCATCCGGGAAGCGCTCGCGGGACGGCGTGCGGCTCGAGGCGCCTGGCGGCGACGCGGTCGACCTGCCGCCGTCCCTGTCAACGCCCGGGGCCGATGCCGACGTCGAGCTGGGGATCGCGACCACGCGACGCGGCCTGATGGACCTCGGCCGACTAAGGCTCAGCACGACGCGCCCCCTCGGCCTCGTCCGTGCTTGGAGCGGATGGCGCCCGCAGCAGCGCATCCTCGTCTACCCGGCACTCGAACGCAGCGGCCCGCCACTGCCCGGCACACCCAGCGACGGCGAGCGGCAGCCTCGTGCGCAGCGCAGCGGTGAGGACACACACCATCTGCGCGACTACCGGAACGGCGACGCCCCCCGACAGATCGCATGGAAAGCCAGCGCACGGCTGGATCGCCTCATGGTCCGCGAGTACGAGGCCGGTGCCGCACGCGTCGTGGCCCTCGAATGGCAGGACCTGCGCTCGTTGCCCCACGAGCAGCGGATTTCGCGTCTCGCCCGCTGGGTGGTGGAGGCCGAGCGCGAGGGCCGGCGCTATCGATTGCGCGTCCCCGGCACGACGCTGGGGCCGGCACGAGGGCCGGAGCATCGCCACGCCTGCCTGCGCGCGCTGGCGCTGCTGCCGGAAAGCCCCGCGTGAGCGCCGCACCGCCGACGGCCCCCGGCCCGCAGCTGACCGCCGTCCTGCGCCGCGCGGTGGTGGTCGCCGTACTCGCGGCCGCCCTGCCGCTGCTCCTGCATCTCCCCGGACCCGTTGCCCTCGGCATCGGCGCGGTGGCCCTCGTGTCGGGATGGAGCGCCCTCCGCAAGCCGCTCCCGGTCGCCCTGCGGCTGCTGCTGGTCGTCGTCATCACCGGCGCGGTCCTGGTTGGTTTCGGCTTCCGCATCGGACGCGATGCCGGCAGCGCGCTGATGCTCTCGATGCTGGTGCTGAAACTGTCCGAACTGCGCGCGTTCGACGACGCCAAGCGCGTCGTGGCCTATGCCCTGTTCGCGCCATTCGCCGCGTTCCTCCAGGACCAAGGACCGATCACTCTGGCGCTCGGCCTTCTTGCGGTGCTCGGTGTCCTTATCGCGATGGGCCGATTGGCCGAGGCGCCGAGCGCGCCAAGGCCCCTGCCCAGGGAAATGGCCGGGCTGCTACGCGCCCTCGCCCTCGCCCTGCCGCTCGCACTCGTCGGCTTCTGGTTGTTCCCGCGGCTGCCTGCCCCCCTGTGGGGCCTCCCGGAGAACGCCGTCGCGCGCACCGGCATCAGCGAATCCATGGCGCCGGGCGACTGGATCGACCTGCTCGCGAACGATCGGCCGGCCTTCCGGGTGCGCTTCGATGGCCCGACGCCCCCGACCGACACGCTGTACTGGCGCGGCCCGGTGCTGACGCGATTCGATGGCCGGACGTGGACACGCAACGAATGGCTGGGCGGGTTCCCGGCACCGACGCTCCCCGAAGGAACAGGGGTCGACGGCATCGGCTACACGATCACGCTTGAACCCACCGATCGCCGCTACATCTTCGCTCTCGAATCCCCGGCTGGTTGGTCGCCGGACCTCGAGCTGGGCTTCGACGCCTCGCTGCGCAGCCGCACGCCACTGCGTGCGCTGAGCCAGCATCGGCTCCGCGCCTTGCCGCCCGAGCCTTACGAAGCCAGGCTCGACCGTGGCCTGCGCGAGAGCTTCCTGCGCCTCCCCGAGGGCTACAACCCCCGCACGCTTGAGCGGGCCCGCACATGGCGCAACGCTTCGGCGGACGATCGCGCCTACATCCGGCGCGTGCTGGCTTGGTTCAACGCGGAGCACGCCTACAGCATCTCGGCCCCACCTCTGGGACGCCACACAGCGGACGAATTCCTCTTCGACACCCGCGAGGGCTTCTGCGAGCATTTCAGCTCGGCCTTCGTGATCCTGATGCGTGGCGCGGGCATCCCCGCGCGCGTCGTGACCGGCTACACGGGGGGCGTGCCGAACCGCGTTGGCGGCTACTGGGTGGTCCGGCAGATGGACGCGCACGCATGGAGCGAAGTGTGGCTGGACGGGGAAGGCTGGGTCCGCGTCGACCCCACCGCGGCAGTGGCGCCGGAGCGCATCTACGACACCCTGGACGATCTCGGCGGCGAATCGGCGATCGGCGGCGCGCTGCGGCCCGTGCTCGACGTCGGCGACAGCCTCCGGGAGGCGTGGAACAACTTCGTCGTGCGCTATGACGCGCTGCGCCAGGCCGAATTGCTGCAGAACCTCGGATGGCGCGGCGCCGGCGCGGCCGAAGTCGGCCAAGCCTTCGTCATCGCCGCAGGGCTCGCCCTCGGGCTGACCCTCATGGTGCTGATGTGGCCGCCCAAGGGGGAACGCGACCCGCTGCTGCGCGCATGGCGTGGCTTCCTGAAGCGCTGGGCGAAACGCGGCGTGGCGAAACGGCCCGACGAAACTGCCGAGGCCTACCTGCGGCGGCTGCGCTCCGTGGCGGCATCCCACGCGGCGGCGGACGAGGTCGACACCCTCGTGCGTCGTTTCGTCGCCGCTCGTTATGCCCCGCCAGACGGCGACGTCGCACTGGAGCGCGCGGCGCTCGCCGAGGACTTGAGGCGCTTCCGCCCGCGGTGACGGGACTCAGCCCGGGGGCCAGGCCAAAGCGCGGCCGGCGAGCAGATGCAGGTGGATGTGGAACACCGTCTGTCCGCCGTCGCCGTTGCAGTTCATCACCACGCGGTAGCCGTTTTCCGCGAAACCCTGCGCCTTCGCCCAACCGGAGGCCGCCAGCATCAGGCGGCCCAGCAGTTCGGCCTGCGCCGGCGTCGCGTCGTTGAGCGTCGCAATGGGCTGTTTCGGGATGAACAGTACGTGCACCGGCGCCTTCGGCGCGATGTCGCGGAACGCCAGCACGTGCTCGTCCTCGTAGACGATGTCGGCGGGAATCTCGCGGCGGATGATCTTGTCGAAAATCGTCTCGGGCATGGTCGGCTCCAGCGGTTCCACCAGAGGATGCCAGTGCCACGCGACGCGGTGTAGCCCGCTTCAGCCCGCCGCTTCGCTGCGTTGCCCGAAGGCGTGCGCCAGGGTGTCGCGATCGACGTACTCGAGCTCTCCGCCGAGCGGCAGGCCCTGCGCCAGGCGGCTCGGGGTGACGCCGGCCGCGCGTGCCATCTGCGCGAGGTAGTGGGCCGTGGCCTCGCCTTCGACGGTGGGATTGGTGGCGATGATCATCTCGCGCACCTCGCCGGCGGCGAGCCGCGTGCCGAGCAGATCGAGGCCGAGCTGGCGCGGACCGATGCCATCCAGCGGCGAAAGCCGACCCTGCAGTACGAAGTACAGGCCGCGGTAGCCCGTGGCCTGCTCGATGGCGAGGCGATCGGCCGGGGTCTCGACGATGCAGAGCACGCTGCGATCCCGGGAGGCGCTGGCGCAGATGGCGCACACCTCGGTCTCGCTGAAATCGCGGCATTGCTCGCAGTGGCGGATGCGCTCGACCGCGGCGACGAGGCGCTCTGCCAAACGGGACGCGCCTTCGCGATCCCGCTCCAGCAGGTGGTAGGCCATGCGCTGGGCGCTCTTCGCCCCCACGCCCGGCAGCACGCGCAGGCCGTCGATCAGTTGCTCGAGCAGGGAACTGCTCACGGCGCCGCCGCCCGCGTCGTCGCGCGCGCCGGGCTCACGCGCCGAACATGCCCCGCATGCCGGGCGGGATCGGCATGCCGGCGGTCGCGGCCGACATGCGCTTCGCGGATTCCTCGTTGACCTTGGCGACGGCGTCGTTCAACGCCACCAGCAGCAGGTCCTCGAGCATCTCGGCATCGCCCAGCGCCTGCGGGTCGACGTGCACCTTGCGGGCGTCGAACTTGCCGCTCAGCGTGACGCTGACCAGGCCGCCACCGGCGCTGCCCGTGACTTCCAGCGCGGCGAGCTCGTCCTGCGCCTTCTTCATGTTGTCCTGCATGCGCTGCGCCATCTGCATGGCCTGCGCGATGTTGCCCTTGAACATGGCTTACTCCTCGATCGGTCGGATGGACCCGTCGACGAGCTTGGCGCCCTGCGCCATCAGCTGCTTCACGACGGGATCGGAAAGGAAACGCGCCTCGGCATCCTGCTGGCGCTCGGATTTCTGCCGCTGCTGGCGGTCGAACAGGGTCTCGGCGCCGGTGGCCTCGCCGCGCGGCGCCTCGACGAAGCGCAGCTGCGGCGCGCGGCCAAACAACGGCGCCAGCCCTTCCGCGAGTCGGCGCACGCTGATGTCCGACTTCATCGGCTCGCCCTCGGGCAGCAGGGCGAGCGTGAGGCCATCGGCGTCGCCGCTGACGAAGCGCGCATGCGCCGCGAGCTGGCCGGCGGGGCCGCTCAAGGCCTGCCGCTGCAGCGCCGCGAGCCAGTCTTCGTTCGAGGCGATCGGCGCGGCGGCGGGCGGGACGTCGGCGGCAGGACGTTCGATCATCCGCGCCGCGCTGCCACCGGCCGATGCGGCTTCGACGAAGGGCGACGGCGGGGCGCGGACGGGCTCCACGGGCCGCGGCGGTTCGACCGCGCGGGCGAACGGCGACGGCGGCGCCTTGCGCGGCGCCGGCGCATCGACGACCGGGACGGCGACGCTGCGCAACGGCTCCGCGGATGACGGGCGCGCCGCGTCGGGCGCGCGCTCGCCGCCCCGCGGCCCCGGGCCCGGCGCATCGCCGGCGGGCATCGGCTTGAAGGCCAGCATGCGCAGCAGCGCCATCTCGAACCCCACGCGCGGCGTCGGCGCCAGCGCCAGATCGCGCGCGCCGTGGATCGCCATCTGGTACCAGAGCTGCACCAGCTCCGCCGGCACCTGGGTGGCCAGCGCCTCGGTATCGACACCGTCCACAGCGCGCGCCGCTTCGGGCACCAGCTGCTTCACCTGGACGGCGTGCAGGGCCGCGGCGACGTCGTCCAGCACCTGCGCGTAATCCGGCGAAAAGGCCGCCATTGCCTCGATCTGGGCGAGCAACGAAGGACCGTCGAAGGTGGCCAGCGCCGCCAGCAGCCCTCCGATCGCCTTGTGGTCCAAGGTGCCGAGCATGGCGTGCACGGCCTCGGCCGTGAGTTGTCCGCCGGAATAGGCGATGGCCTGGTCGAGCAGCGAAAGCCCGTCGCGCAGCGAGCCGTCGGCACCGCGCGCCAGCAGGCCGAGCGCGGCGTCATCAGCGGGAATGCCTTCGGCATTGACGATGCGGCGCATCTGGCCGTGGATCTGCTCCTGCTCCAGTCGGCGCAGGTTGAACTGCAGGCAGCGGCTCAGCACGGTCACTGGCAGCTTCTGCGGGTCGGTGGTGGCGAGCAGGAACTTCACGTGCTCCGGCGGCTCCTCCAGCGTCTTCAGCAGCGCGTTGAATGCGCTCTTCGACAGCATGTGGACTTCGTCGATCAGGTAGACCTTCACCCGGCCGCGCGACGGCAGGTACTGGGCGTTGTCGATCAGCTCGCGAACGTCGTCGACGCCGGTGTGGCTGGCGGCGTCGATTTCGATCAGGTCGACGAAGCGGCCGGCATCGACATCGACGCAGACGTTGCAGATGCCGCAGGGGTCGGCACTCGTGCCCTGCTCGCAGTTCAGCGACTTCGCGAAGATGCGCGAGATGGTGGTCTTGCCGACGCCCCGGGTGCCGGTGAACAGGAAGGCGTGGTGGACACGGCCCGATTCAAGGGCATTCGACAAGGCACGGACGACGTGCTCCTGCCCGACGAGTTCGGCGAAGCGCTTCGGGCGCCATTTTCGTGCAAGAACGAGATAGGCCATGCCGAACCCCGGAAACCGACCGGCATTGTGCCAACCGGGCCGGCCCGGCGCCACGCGAGCGGGCGTTCATTTGTGCCCTCGCCGCCCGGCCGGTATGATCCCAGGCTCCCTGACGCCGGCTGGAGGCCGCCCCCGGGAGAAGCAGCACGAGCGTGGACAGGTGTCCGAGCGGTTGAAGGAGCACGCCTGGAAAGTGTGTAAGCGGCTAAACCCCGCTTCGCGGGTTCGAATCCCGCCCTGTCCGCCACTTCGAAGCTGTTGAGCGGAACCCTCTATGGCGGCCCCGTTGGCGCCTCCGCGACGATAGGCTGAAAACCCCGCCAGGCCCGGAAGGGAGCAACGGTATCGGCTGATTCGGGCGCCGGAGTCACGCTGGCGGGGCCGTCACCCGCTTCGCGTCGGGCAACCGGCCATGGGCGGCGTCTACCGGCGCCCTGCCGGAGACCATCCCGTCAACGGGACGATCGCGCGTCCCTCATGCCATCGCGCCAGGCGGAACGCAGTCTGGCCATGCCCGCCGCAATCTGGGCCGCAGTGACATGGCGCTGGTACTTGACCAGCGAACGCTCAAGGCGGGCGATCTCATCGTCGCACCAACGACCCGGCGCGTGGCCCGAGGTGCCTCGATCCCAGTCGATCACCGTGATCCCGCCATCGGCCCGCTGAAGCACGTTGCGCGCATTCAGGTCGGGATGATGCGCACCGAATCGGTGGAACCGGGCCAGCGTCGCGCCGACGGCCTCCCAGGGGGCCGAGGCGGCGTCCTCGTGAACGAGGGACATCAGGTCGGCCCGCACCGGCACGCGCGCCATCAGCAGGGCGGCCCGATAGAACACCCCCTCTCGCCACCACGCCCCGGCAATGGGGGAAGGCACCGGCAGGCCCGCCGCGAGGAGCCCTTCGAGCAAAACCACCTCGCGCACGCAGCGCGCGTGCCGCTCGCCCAGCCACAAGTAGTGCCGCGTGCACACCCGCGCGATCAAGCCGCCGCGACGGTAGTGGCGCAGCACACCAGCGCCGAACGGCCCCTCCACGTACCAAGCATCGCCGCGACCGCCGACGCCGATCGGCAGCGCGTTCGCGCCGTAGCGCGAGACATCGAACCACTCGACGCGGGCGCGCTCGCGCCATGCCGCAGCGGCATGGAGGCAGGGCGGACGGTCGTGGGCGGGCGCGGGCGTTATCATCGGTGGCAGTCTAGCAAGGCCCTTCCCGTGCCCTCCCCGCCCGCTTCCGTCTGCCTCCTGCGACTGTCCGCGCTTGGCGATGCCACGCATGTCGTCCCCCTGGTCCGCACGCTGCAACGCCATCGACCCGACGTCGCGATCACTTGGATCATCGGGAAGGCCGAGGCCTTGATGCTCAAGGGTCTCGAGGGCGTCGAGTTCGTGGTCTACGACAAGAAGTCGGGCTGGACGGGGCTGCAGCAGCTGCGGGCAACGCTGGCGGCACGACGCTTCGACGCCCTGCTCCAGATGCAGCTCGCCTTTCGCGCGAACATGCTCTCGACCCTGGTACGCGCCGACCGCCGCATCGGCTACGACGCCGTGCGCAGCAAGGAAGGCCACGGGCTCGTCGTCAGCGAACGCATCGCCCCCGGCGGGCACCATGTGCTCGACGCCTTCGGGCAGTTCGCCGAAGCGCTGGGATGCCGGCAGGACCGCATCGAGTGGCGCCTCCCTGTACCGGACGAGGCGCACGATTGGGCCGTCGAGCAACTGCCCGGCGATACCCCGACCCTTCTGGTTTCGCCCTGCTCGAGCCACCGGCTGCGCAACTGGCGGCCTGAGCGCTACGCTGCCGTGGCGTCCCGGGCGCTCTCGCGCGGCTGGCGCGTAACTCTGTGTGGCGGGCCCAGCGCACTGGAACGCGAGGTCGGCGATGCCATCCTTTCGGCCATGCCGGAGCGCAGCCACGTTCTCGACCTGATCGGCAAAGACACCTTCAAGCGCTTCCTCGCTCTGTGCGGGCGCGCCTCGCTTCTGCTCGGCCCGGACTCCGGGCCCGTACACATGGCGAACGCGATGGGCTGCCGCGTCATCGCCCTGCACGCCTGCACCGACGCCGAACGCAGTGGTCCGTACTCGGACCGCCGCTGGTCGCCGAACCACTACGCCGAAGCCGCGGAACGCTTTCTGGGCAAGCCGGCCACCAGCCTGCCGTGGGGCAAGCGGGTCGAGTTCGAAGGCGTGATGGACCTCATCGGGGTGGACGAGGTCATCGAGCGCTTCGAGGCCTGCGCCGCCGACCTCGGGGCCTGATCAGCGCGCGGCGCCGGGCGCCTTGTAATCCTGGTAGCTCTTCTCCTCGACATAGGTCGACCCGAGCGCGAGGTTGATGTCCTTCTTCACCTTGGCGCGCTCGTCGTTTTCGAAGTAGACGGCACGGGCCAACCGGATGAATTCGTGGTCGAAGGCCTGCGCCTTCTCCTTGATGCGGATGTCGTCCTCGATGACCCACAGTCGCTCGTTGACTGCCTTCAGGGCCACGAGCAGCGCGGCGATATCGACGCGCGAGGCCGGGTGCGCCGCCCATGTCGCGCGCAGCGCGTCGAGTTCGCGGCGGATGTTGACCAGCTTCGACTCGTCACGGATGCGCTCGGACTTGATCTCGAGGATGGCGATCTTGTCGAGCAGTTCGCCGAACGACACCGGCACGCTGATCTCGGACATCGGGGTTACTCCATTCGACGGCGCGGAAGTGTAGCGCGGCGCTGATCCCGCCCGCGCAGGCACGCGGATCGACGGCAAGAAAAAGGCGCCTTCTGCAAGGCGCCCTTTCGTCATCTGGCGGAGAGGGAGGGATTCGAACCCTCGGTACGCTATAAACGTACGCCTGATTTCGAGTCGCCCGCAATCGGGTTAACTTGTTTATAATCAGTGACTTACCGCACCGCATCATGTGACTTATCCACAGAAATCAGGGGCAATTGGCACACAGACTGGCACAGTCGCCACGGAAAGAATCACTCCACGATGATGCTTTGCCGCAGCCCGATTCAACCCGAATTTCCAAGTAACAAGAGTGCGCCTAAATCGATCAAAGCGCCTCAAGCATGAGCTTGAAGATCCGCTCGCCTTTCTCTGTCAAGAACGACATGCGCCGGGTCATGTCCATCGGATCGATCTCCAACCGAACTACCCCCGGCCCCGCCTTCTTGCGGGACGTCAGGTCAGTTAGATCGTGAACCAACTTGCTCGCGTTTGAGCGAGAAAGATCGAGCCGATGAATAAGCGTGCCGTTGTCGATACCTGGGGATGTCGCGATCTCAAGAAAGACTGACAGCTTCTGAATCGACGCTTCCTTGTCGACATGATCTCGAAAGATTCGAACGACACGTGCTACGCCAAATGCCCTTGAATGCCCCATTCACAGACTCCTGAATCAACAACCAAGTTCCAAACAACGACCGCATCGGCCACAAAAAGATTACGCCCACTTGGCCCAAGAAGAACCCATCTGGACTCAATACATGATGATGGACTGAACGAATGTCAGATTAGGAGCATCGCCCTGACCAGCAATCAAAGATCGCAAGGGTGGAAGCCTACTCACTCTAAAATAATTCCCCCAAAGGAAACGAAGGCGATATGAATTCAAACGCCAATGATGGACGAATACGCCGAAAAATGTGCCAATTAGACTTGGCCAATTGGCACACTTGGTGACACGTCAAGCTGTGGATAAGCTGTTTGTAAGCTCCCCACCTCGGCCCCGAGAAATAAGACTAAGTGCCTGACTTGATTGGCGGAGAGGGAGGGATTCGAACCCTCGGTACGCTATAAACGTACGCCTGATTTCGAGTCAGGTACAATCGACCACTCTGCCACCTCTCCGGTGGTCTCTCGGCCGCCAAACAACGGCCGATCGAGCCGCGAATCATACATTCTCCCTTTGCACCGCGCCAGCCCCGGATGGGGCAAGCGCTGCCGCCGCCCCCGCCCTGCCAGCGGGCGATGCGACGAGGAGGTGCCCGCCCCCTCCCCGGCGGCCGCGCTGGGCATCCTCGAGGAGTTCTGAGTAGGATTCCGGGATGATCGAATTCGGCCACCTCAGCCACGTCGGACTCCGGCGCGAGCTCAACGAGGACACCTACTACGGGGATGCCGAGCTCGGCTTATGGCTGGTGGCGGACGGCATGGGCGGGCATGACTCCGGCGAGGTGGCCAGCGCCCTGGCACGTGACGCCATCGTTCGGGAGGTCCGCGCGGGCAAACCACTGGCCGACGCCATCGTCCGCGCCAACGAAGAGATCATCCGACAGTCCAAGCGCCGCAACGAAAGCATGCCCATGGGAACGACGGTCGTCGCCGTGCGGGTGGCGCCAAGCCACCGTTTCGAGCTCGCCTGGGTGGGCGATTCACGCGCTTACTTGTGGAACGGGAAGCTCCAACAGGTCTCGTCGGACCACAGCTACGTGCAGGAACTGATCGACCAGGGCCAACTCACCCCCGAGCAGGCGCGCAGCCATCCGTACCGGAATGTCGTCACCAAGGCACTTGGCGTCACCGAGCCGGACAAGCTCAACATCGAAACCGTGGCCGGGGAACTCCGCCCGGGGATGGCCATCCTGCTCTGCAGCGACGGCCTGACCGAGGAGGTCGACGATGCGCTCATCGCACGCGCGGTGTCACAGAAGGACATCAGCGTGCAGGAATGTGTCGACCACCTTATCGCCGCAGCCCTTGACGGTGGCGGCAGCGACAACGTCACCGCCGTGTTGCTGCGGCGCAGCTGAACCCTCGGGCGACGCCAAATCGCGTCGCTCTGACGGCGTCAACGCCCCGACCTCCAGAGGGCGGCACGCGGGTTGATGTCAGACCGCCCCCTCCCAGAGCACCGTTCCGCCGGCCTTCTTCGCGATCGCCGCCATCCGTGCGGAATGAGCATCGAGCTCCTCCGGACGAAGGCCCCGGCGCACCACGGCGGCCAGGGGGCGCAAGGTGGCTTCCACCGAGTGCGCCGCGCCGGCCTCTGCGGCGTCGGCACCGAGCGAGAACTCGCCTTGACCCGAGGTCATCGTCAGGTAGACGTCGGCGAGTAGCTCGGCGTCCAGCAGCGCGCCGTGCACGGTTCGATGCCCGTTGTCGACGCCGAGGCGCTTGCACAGCGCGTCGAGCGAGTGACGCTGGCCAGGGAAACGCTGTTTCGACAGCAACAGCGTGTCCAACACACCGCTCACGTGGTCGTCGATGCATCCGTACTGCGGGCCGAGGCGTGCCAACTCTGCGTTGAGGAAACCGACGTCGAAGGCGGCGTTGTGGATCACCAGCTCCGACCCACGGATGAATTCCAGGAACTCCTGCGCCACTTCCTGGAACAGCGGCTTGTCGCGCAGGAAATCCCACGTGAGGCCGGTGACCTCGGCGGCGCCCGGCTCCATCTCGCGCTCGGGGTTCAGATAGCGCTGGAAATGCCGCCGGGTCGGGCGGCGCTCGACGAGTTCGACACATCCGATCTCGACGATGCGATTGCCCTTCTCCCAGGAAAGCCCGGTCGTCTCGGTATCGAGGATCACTTGCCTCATGCCGCAGCCCCCCCACGGAAACGCTCCGCCTGGGCGCGTGCGAGCGCATCGACGCGCTCGTTCTCGACATGGCCGGCATGGCCCTTCACCCACTGCCACGTCATTCGATGCTTCGCCGCCGCCGCGTCGAGGCGCTGCCAGAGATCCTGGTTCTTCACCGCGCCGCCACCGGCGGTCTTCCAACCCTTGCGCTTCCAGCCCGGCATCCATTCGCTGATGCCCTGGAGCACGTACTTGGAGTCGCTGTGCAGCACGACCGCGCAGGGCTCCTTCAGCGCTTCGAGTGCGGCGATCGCGCCCATCAATTCCATACGGTTGTTGGTCGTCTGCGCCTCGCCACCGGCGAGCTCGCGCTCGGTGCCATTGAAGCGCAGGAGCGCCGCCCAGCCACCCGGACCGGGGTTGCCGAGGCAGGCACCATCGGTATGGATCTCGATCGATTTCATGGCCCGATGATACGTGGCGGGCTCAGGCGGCAGGTACCCCGGGGCCCGCACGCCACGGAAGGGCTGCACGGCGCAAGGGGGGCAGGCCCGCCTCCCGGCGCGTGGCGAGGACGGCCCAAGCGACACGCCCCCACGAGGACAGACCGCTCGCCGCGACGACGTCGAGGCCCGCAGGCCGCCAACGGGGGCCAAGGGTGCGGCGCTCCAAAACCTCGAGGCCCTCGGCGCGCAGGCCGTCGACGACGCGCGAGCATCGCAATGCCGGCACCCCGTGCCTCGCCCAGCGCAGGCGCGCGAGCCCCCACGGGTTCAGGCCGAACACCAGCAAACGCCCCTCCGGACGCAAGACACGCGCGCATTCCGCGAGCAGGCGCTCCGGCGAAGGCATCGATTCGAGGACGAAGCGCAGGTCGATCCGGCTCACCGAGGCGCTGGCGAGGGGAAGCTCGTGGAGGTCCGAGCACCAAGCACCTCGCCAACGCCCGCCCTCCGGCGCCAACGTCCAACGCTCGGCGAAGCAAGCCGTTGGCTGCGGCACCGGCCAAGCCTGCTCGGGAAGCAGGCGCAACCAGACCTGGCCGCCGCCATCGGCGCCGCGCTCGATCCAGGCCGACTGCGCGCCCATCAGGAGCGCACGGGATCGCGGATCGGCCAAGCAACGCTTCAGGGCTTCGGCTTGACGGGGGAGCTGGAGGGCCGGCATGGTCTGGATTGTGCGGCAAAGGGCCGCGTGCCCGATGTTGAGCCCGTGTCCCTGCCCCTTTGTCTCGACCGCCTGTTCCGTTGCGCCCTGGTCGCTCTGGGGTCGGCCGCGATTGCCGTGGGCTGCGCCACGACGCCTCCGCCGGAAAGCGGACCCATCGCCGAAGAGCCGACCGAGCCGCTGCAACTGGCGTTGCCATCCCCCATCGTGGCCACGCCCAGAGGGCGTGAGGGCACGACAGAAGCCGCGCCTGCCCCTCCACCGCGCATCAGCGACGGCAAGGTGCTCTTCGAGCGCTTGGCGGCCTCTTTCACCCCTCCCGTCTGCGTCCGCGGCGAACACAACCGCCAATGGCGTCGCCGATATGCGGGAAACCCCGCGGGCTTCGAGCGCCAGCTGCGCGACGCCCTCCCCCTGCTGGCCTATGTGGTGGAAGCGGTCGAGGCCCGGGACTTGCCCGGGGAGTTCGCGCTGGTTCCGATCGTCGAAAGCGGCTACCGCCCTGAGGCGAGGGGCCCGGGGGGACCCGCGGGGCTATGGCAGATGATCGGCAGCACGGCGCGCAACCACGGCGTGCAGGTGGGACGAGCCTACGACGGCCGGCTTTCGCCGGCCGACGCCACCGATGCGGCACTGGATTACCTCGCTGTGCTCCACGCCGAGTTCGACGACTGGCGCGCGACCGCCATGGCCTACAACGCCGGGGAAGGCCGCTTGCGCCGCGCCATCGCCCGTCAAGGCGACGCCCGAGTGTCGGGGGAGCGTCGCCTTCCCGCGGGGCTGTCCAGCGTCACGTACGCCTACGTTGCGAAGCTCCATGCGCTCGCCTGCTTGATCGCCGAGCCCGCGCGTCACGGCATCACCCTGCCCACCGACCCGTTCATCCCGCTGGAGGTCCGTCGCGCGCCGGACGGAACGGTGGGGCTGGACGCCTTGGCACGTGCTTGGGGCACCACGCCCGGCACGCTGGCCCGATGGAACCCCGCCTACCGCTCCGGCATTCCGCCGTCGGGTACGCCGCGCCGCCTGCTTGCCCCGGTCGTCAGCCCAGTCGACAGCGACGTCCCCGGCGAGGCGCGGTCCGCGACGACCGACGCCGGGGTGGCCCGCGGCGGATCGCCTCCGCGCGAGCACATCGTCCGCTCCGGCGACACGCTCTGGCGCATCGCCCGACGCTATGGGACGACGGTCCGTGCCCTCGCGGACCACAACGACCTCGATGCGTCACGGCCGCTGCGAATCGGTCGCATCCTGCGCGTTCCAGACTGAGGCGTACAGTTGGCGCAGCGCGCGCGCCTCGTCACACTGTCAGGCCGCGGCGTCATCAACGCCTGACCATCCGGAGGTTCCATGGGTTTCCTTGCGGGCAAGCGCGCCCTCATCACCGGCATCGCCAGCCAGCGCTCGATCGCCAACGGCATCGCCGAAGCCATGCGCCGCGAAGGCGCCGAGCTCGCCTTCACGTACCAGAACGAGAAACTGAAATCGCGCGTCGAAGAAGCGGCCGCCGAATACGGTTCGAACATCGTCATTCCGCTCGACGTCGCCGACGACGCGCAGATCGCCGCCTGCATGGCCGAGCTCGGCAAACACTGGGACGGCTTCGACATCCTCGTGCACTCGATTGGCTTCGCCCCGCGCGAGGCCCTTGACGGCGGCTATCTCGACCATCTGACGCGCGAGAACTTCCGGATCGCGCACGACATTTCGGCCTACTCGCTCTCCGCTCTCGCTCAGGCCGCGCGTCCGATGATGCAGGGTCGACAGTCCGCGATCCTCACGCTGAGCTACCTCGGCGCCGAGCGCGCGCTCGCGAGCTACAACGTCATGGGCGTCGCCAAGGCGGCCCTCGAGGCCAGCGTGCGCTACTTGGCGCTCAACCTTGGTCCGGAAGGCATCCGCGTGAACTGCATCTCGGCGGGTCCGATCAAGACGCTGGCCGCATCGGGTGTGGGCAACCTGCGCAAGATGTTGAAGCACGTCGAAGAGGTCGCCCCGATCCGTCGGAACGTGACCATCGAAGACGTCGGCAATGCCGCCGCCTTCCTGTGCTCCGACCTCGCGGCCGGCATCACTGGGGAAGTCACCTACGTGGATGGCGGCTACAGCATCCTCGGCATGGCGGGGCTGGATAGCGAAACCCACTGACGCCGGGGCCAGCCGGTGCGGCGGCCCGGATGGCGCAACGAAAAAGCCCGGCCGATGCCGGGCTTTTTGCTGCAACGCGTGGCGAGCCCGGCTGCCCGTGTCTCTTTATGGTCGAGACCCTCTCCGTCAGAGTCGCTCTTCAGCCACCGTCACTTGGAACTGGCCACGAAGTGCCTTGACGAAAGCCTGCCGCTCCATGCTGCCGCGCATCTGTGCGAGCTGAGAACGGATCTGCGAGCGAACGTCGGGCGTCAACGCGCTGGTGTCTCCCGGCACCACCTTGGTCGCCATGACGAGGGCGAAGCGCCCCCCGCTGAGCGCGGCGAGGCCGATATCCGCCGGCTTGCCTTCCTCGATCGGCAGCAGGCGGAACGCTTCGGTGGCGATCGCGGGGTCAGGGAAGCCCGCCTGGCGCGCCACGCCATTGCTGTCTTGCGGCACGACCCCGAGTTCCGCCGCGAGCGTTTCCAGGCTTTCGCCGCCGCGTGCCCGCTCGAGCAGCGCTTCCGCACGCTCGCGTGCGGCCGTCGCGAGGCGATCGGCCTGGAGATCGGCCAGCACCACGTCGCGCACCTCGTCGAGCGGACGGAGTGCAGCGGGCGCATGGTCCGTCACCTGCAGGACGATGATCCGGTTCGTGGCGATCTCGATCGGATCACTGACGAGGCGATCGTCCTTTTGCGACCGCGAGAACGCCGCGGCGCGCACGGCCTCGATCGCGGACACGCCGTCACCGGCAGCACGCGTGAACGGCGCCAGCGTCTTCACCTCGAGCTCCAGCTCACGCGCGACGGCCGCCAGCGAGTTCGGTTCGCGGAGGATCGCGTCGATCAGCGCACCACTCTTCTCGTTGAATTGGCGCTCGCGCTCCGACTCGCCAAACTCTGCCGACAGTTGCTCGCGAACAGCTTCGAAGGGCTGCAGGGAGCCCGGCACGAGCTGAGTCAGCTTGATGACATGCCACCCTTGGTCCGTGCGGACCGGATCGCTCACACCCCCTTCCTGCAGCGCGAACACGGCCTCCTCGAAGGGCTTCGGGAACACGTCCTTCCCGATGGTGCCAAGGTCGCCGCCAAAGTCCTTCGTGCCGAGGTCTTCGCTGTTCGCAGCGGCGAGAGCACCGAAATCGGCGCCTTCCGCACGTGCCTGGTCGGCGATTCCCGCTGCCTTCACGCGCGCCGCCTCGGTGGTCGCATCATCCGCATCCGCCGGAACGGCCACGAGGATGTGCGCTGCAGTGCGCTCCTCCTCGGTGCCGAACCTTGCCTTTTCGGCCTCGTAGCGATCAAGGAGCTGCTGTTCCGTCGGCTCGGTAGCGACTGCGAGGCCGGTCGCGTCCAGCTCGACATAGGAAATCGTTACCGTCTCCTCGGTGCTGTAACGCGCGGCGTTGGAGGAGTGCCAAGCGGCAAGGGCGGCATCGTCCGTGGCACTCGCCGGCAGCTCGGGCGGCGGGATCTCCACGAAGCGCAGATCGCGCGTTTCCTGCTGGAGCGCGAGCAACCTCTCCAGTTCGGCATCGCCGACCAGCCCGCTTTCCGCGACGGTGGTCGGCATCGTCGAGGTCATCAGCTGACGGGCAACCAGCGACTCGAACCCGGCGGCCGTCAGGCCTCGCGACTGCAGCCAGATGCGGTAGGCGTCCTCGCCGATGAACTCGCCATCTTGGGTGATGCCATCGATCTCGAGGATGGCCTTGCGGATCTGCGAGGCATCCACCGCCACGCCGTCACGCTGTCCGGCGATCTCGAGGATCTTCTCATCGATCAATCCGTCCAGCACGAGGCGCTTGGTTTCGATGCTCTCCACCTGCTCGGCGTCGTAGGAATCGCCAGCCTGCACACGCACCTGCTCGCGGTAGCGGTCGAAACGTTCGCGGAACTCGGTCTGGGAGATTTCGGCGCTGTCCCAGACGAAAGCGCGGGCGAGACGCCCCATCGCCCCCTCGGAGGGCGCATCCCGCCACCAGCTCGGTGGCGATTCGACCTTCGCGGAATAGGTGTCGATACGTGCCTGGAAGTACTGCTCGATGCCGAAGAACGCCATGGCGAAAATGATCAGGCCGATGACGACCCAAGCGAACCAACCCGACGTGTTTTCACGAATTCTCTGAAGCATGGTGAGCGCAAGCTCCAACGCGAGGCCTAGAAAAAACAAAGGCGCCTTGCGGCGCCTTTGAATAGAAAGTGGCGGAGTGGACGGGACTCGAACCCGCGACCCCCGGCGTGACAGGCCGGTATTCTAACCGACTGAACTACCACTCCGCCGAAAACTTGGTGGGTGCTGAGGGTTTCGAACCCCCGACCCTCGCCTTGTAAGGGCGACGCTCTACCGCTGAGCTAAGCACCCTTGGTGAGCGAGGACGTCAGTTTACTGCATCCTTCAGCGCTTTGCCAGCCTTAAATGCGGGCGACTTCGAGGCCTTGATCTTGATGGTCGCACCGGTCTGCGGGTTGCGGCCCTGGCGAGCGGCGCGCTTGCGGACGGCGAAGGTTCCAAAGCCCACCAGCGTCACGGTGTCGCCCTTCTTCAGCGCCTTCTTGATGGTCTCGACCACGGCGTCGACGGCGCGGCCGGCATCGGCCTTCGACAGCTCGGCGGCATCGGCGACGGCGTTGACAAAATCAGACTTGTTCATTCTTGACTCCCTGGGCGGGCTTCCCCGCGGATGTGTTCTGCCGGCGCACCGTCCCGCGGGCGCCAGCGGCATTCAGCCCACCGATTCGAGGACCGGGGCTGCGTGCCGTTATACCAGCGGCATTTCGGCGTCGCAACAAGCGAAACTCAGCAAAAACGCGGCTCGCAGCGACTCCGGCCGTGTCGTTTCCACCATCAGTGCGCGCGCCCCGCATCTGCTCCGCCGTCGTCCGTCTTGGCGTTTTCCTTTACGGCATCGCCCGTATCGGGCACCGCTTCCCGCACCCCTGCGGCAAGGGGCAACAGCGGCCTCTCCAGTACCACGTCAAGCACTTCGTCGATCCACTTGGCGGGGACGATCTCGAGGCCTTGCAGCACCGATTTCGGCAGATCGACCAAATCCTTCCGGTTTTCCTCCGGGATCACGACGGTGCGGATGCCACCGCGGAGCGCCGCCAGCAGTTTCTCCTTGAGTCCACCGATGGGCAGGACGCGCCCGCGAAGCGTGATCTCGCCGGTCATGGCCACATCCGCCCGTACGGGCACCTTGGTCAAGGCCGAGACCAGCGCGGTGACCATGCCGATGCCCGCGCTCGGGCCGTCCTTCGGCGTCGCGCCTTCGGGCACGTGCACGTGGGTGTCGAACTTCTGATGGAAATCCGGATCGATGCCGAAGGCCGCGCTGCGTGAGCGAACGACAGTGTACGCGGCCTTCGCCGATTCCTGCATGACGTCACCGAGTTGCCCGGTGAGCAGCAAGGCACCCTTGCCCGGGGACAGGCTGGCTTCGATCTGCAGGAGGTCGCCGCCCACCTCCGTCCACGCGAGCCCGGTGACCAGGCCCACCTCGTTCTGCGCCTCGGCCCGACCGAAGTCGTACTTGCGCACGCCGAGGTATTTGTCGAGGTTCTTGGCATCCACCTTGATGGCCTTGCGTGACGCGGGCTTGCCCGTTTTCTTCGACACCGGCAGCGGGCCCGCGAGCGCGATCTCCTTGACCACCTTGCGGCAGATCTTGGCGATCTCGCGCTCCAGGCTGCGCACGCCCGATTCACGCGTGTAGTAGCGCACGACGTCCTGCAGTGCCGACTCCGCCACCACCAGCTCGCCATCCCTCAGGCCGTTCGCCTTCAGCTGCTTCGGCAGCAGGTAGCGCGTCGCGATGTTGAGCTTCTCCTCCTCGGTGTAGCCGGGGATGCGGATGATCTCCATGCGGTCCAGCAGCGGGCCGGGGATGTTCAGCGAGTTCGACGTCGCGACGAACATCACCTCGGACAAGTCGAGGTCGACCTCGAGGTAGTGGTCGTTGAAGCTGTGGTTCTGTTCGGGGTCGAGCACTTCCAGCAACGCCGAGGACGGGTCGCCGCGGAAGTCCATCGACATCTTGTCGATCTCATCGAGCACGAACAGCGGATTCTTCGAGCCCACCTTGTTGAGGTTCTGCACGATGCGGCCCGGCATCGAGCCGATGTAGGTGCGGCGGTGCCCCCGGATCTCGGCCTCGTCGCGCACGCCGCCCAGCGACATGCGCACGAACTTGCGGTTCGTGGCCTTGGCGATGCTCTGGCCCAGCGACGTCTTGCCAACGCCCGGCGGGCCGACGAGGCAGAGGATCGGCCCCTTCATCTTGGAGACGCGCGACTGCACCGCGAGGTACTCGAGGATGCGGTCCTTCACCTTCTCCAGGCCGAAGTGGTCGGCATCCAGCACCTGCTGCGCGGCCTTCAGGTCCTTGCGCACCTTGCTGCGCTTCTTCCACGGCACGCCGACCAGCCAGTCGATGTAGTTGCGCACGACGGTGGCTTCCGCCGACATCGGCGACATCTGCTTGAGCTTGTTGAGCTCGGCCTTGGCCTTCGCCTCGACGGGCTTGGGCATTCCGGCATTGGCGACTTTCTTCGCCAGCTCGTCCACCTCGTTCGTGCCTTCCTCGCCATCCCCCAGCTCCTTCTGGATGGCCTTCATCTGCTCGTTGAGGTAGTACTCGCGCTGGCTCTTCTCCATCTGCGACTTCACGCGACCGCGGATGCGCTTCTCGATGTGCTGCACATCGATCTCGCCCTCGACGAGGCCGATCAGCATCTCGATCCGCTCCATGACCTTGGTGGTCTCGAGCACCTTTTGCTTGTCCACCAGCCGCGCGCTGACATGCGCCGCCACGGTATCGGCGAAGCGCTCGGGATCGTCGATGCCCGACAGCGTCGTCATGAGCTCCGGCGGCAGCTTGCGGTTGGTCTTCAGGTATTGCTCGAACAGCGCGAGAAGCGAGCGGCGCGCTACGTCCGACTCACGCTCGTCGCCATCCACAGTCGACTCGACCACCGTCCCGCGCCCCATGAGCGCACCATCGACGTCGCGCACGTCGCTTACCTTGAAGCGCGACACGCCCTCCACCAGCACCTTGATGGTGCCGTCGGGGAGCTTCAGCAACTGCAGCACGGTGGCGAGCGTGCCGATGCGGTAGAGGTCGCTGCCGGCCGGGTCGTCCGTCTCGGGGGTGGTCTGCGCGAGCAGCAGGATCTGCTTGTCGGCGGCCATGGCCACGTCAAGGGCCTTGATCGACTTGTCGCGCCCGACGAACAGCGGGATGACCATGTGCGGATACACCACCACATCTCGCAGCGGCAGGATCGGCAGGTCGTGGGAAGTTTCGCGGCTCATGTCAGGTTCCTTGCGGCCGGTGTCGGCCCATGGACGCAGGATGGGGACGCCCTGCCCCGGAAACAACAAGCCCCGCGTCGGAGGCCGGGCGGGGCTTGCTGGTGTTCATGTTGACGCCTCGCCTCAGTCGCCGGAGGCAGCACGCTGCGGTGCTGGTGCCGGCGTGGTGTAGATCAGGTAGGGCTCGGTCTTGTGCTCGATCACCGACTCGTCGACGACGACCTTACTGACGTTTTCCTTCGACGGCAGCTCGTACATGGTGTCGAGGAGCACCGACTCGAGGATCGTCCGCAGGCCACGGGCACCGGTCTTGCGCTTCAGCGCCTTGCGGGCCACGGCGGCCAGGGCGTCAGGGCGGATTTCCAGCTCCACGCCCTCCATGTCGAACAGCTTCTTGAACTGCTTGGCGATCGCGTTCTTCGGCTCGGTGAGGATCTTCACCAGCGCCGCCTCGTCGAGTTCCTCGAGCGTCGCGACCACCGGCAGGCGGCCGACGAACTCGGGGATCAGGCCGAACTTGATCAGGTCTTCCGGCTCGACGTCGGCCATCAGCTTGCCGGCATCGGCCTTGTTGCTCTGGCTCTTCACCTTGGCCGAGAAGCCGATGCCGCCCGCCTCGGTGCTGCGCTGCTGGATCACCTTCTCGATCCCGGCGAAAGCACCACCGCAGATGAACAGGATGTTGCGTGTGTCGACCTGCAGGAACTCCTGCTGCGGGTGCTTGCGTCCACCCTGCGGCGGAACGCTGGCGACCGTGCCTTCGATCAACTTCAGCAGGGCCTGCTGCACGCCTTCGCCCGACACGTCGCGGGTGATCGACGGGTTCTCGCTCTTGCGCGAGATCTTGTCGATCTCGTCGATGTAGACGATGCCCTGCTGCGCCTTCTCGACGTCGTAGTCGCACTTCTGCAGCAGCTTCTGGATGATGTTCTCGACGTCCTCGCCGACGTAGCCGGCTTCGGTCAGCGTCGTCGCATCGGCCATCGTGAACGGCACGTTGAGTAGGCGCGCCAGCGTCTCGGCCAGCAGCGTCTTGCCCGAGCCGGTCGGGCCGATCAGCAGGATGTTCGACTTCGCCAGTTCGACGTCGTCGCCCTTCTGGCGCGACTCGATGCGCTTGTAGTGGTTGTAGACCGCAACGGCGAGGGTCTTCTTAGCGCGCGGCTGCCCAACCACGTACTGGTCGAGGACCTCGAGGATCTCCTTCGGCTTCGGCAGGTGGCTGCGCGCCGCCTGCGACTTGTCCTCGAGCTCCTCGCGGATGATGTCGTTGCAAAGCTCCACGCATTCATCGCAGATGAACACGCTGGGGCCTGCGATCAGCTTCCGCACCTCGTGCTGGCTCTTTCCGCAGAAGGAGCAGTAGAGGATCTTGGAACTGTCGGCGGGGCGGCTGGGTCGGTCGTCGGTCATTTCTTGGGAAACCCGGGGGCAGCGGTCTCGGCCCGAGAATAGCACCGGCACCCCGGAGCGGGAGCCCCGAGGTGCCGGCGTGGCGTGAAGGGGAAAGCGGCGGCGTTCAGCCGGCCTGCACCGTGTCGTCCGGACGGCGCTCGAGCACGGCGTCAATCAGGCCGTAGGCCTTCGACTCTTCCGCGTTCATGAACAGATCGCGCTCCAGATCCTTCTCGATCTGCTCCACCGACTTGCCGGTGTTGGCGGCGTACTCGCGGGCCAGCTTCTCGCGGAGATACAGGATCTCCTTGGCCTGGATGGCGATGTCCGTGGCCTGGCCCTGGGCGCCGCCCGAGGGCTGGTGGATCATCACGCGGGAGTTCGGCAGGGCGTAGCGCTTGCCCTTGGCGCCAGCCGCCAGCAGGAACGAGCCCATCGAACAGGCTTGGCCGACGCAGATGGTGCTGACGTCCGGCTTGATGAAGCGCATCGTGTCGTAGATCGCCAGGCCGGCAGTGACGACGCCACCCGGCGAGTTGATGTACAGGCTGATGTCCTTCTCGGGGTTTTCAGCCTCGAGGAACAGCAGCTGGGCGACCACGACGTTCGCCATGTAGTCGTCGATCGGACCGACCAGGAAGATCACCCGCTCTTTCAGGAGGCGCGAGTAGATGTCGTACGCGCGCTCGCCGCGGGCGGTCTGTTCGACCACCATCGGGACGAGGTTGAGGCTCTTGGTCGGTTCCATGGGACGCTCCGGTTCGGTTTAGGCGTTCGGGCGCAGCGCGTCGGTGAAGGACATCGCCACGTCGGTCGCCTGCGCACGCTCGGCGATCCAGTCGATCACCTGCTCTTCCATCACGCGCGCCTGCAGGCCCTGCATCAGATTGGGGTCGTTGCGGTAAAGATCAACCACCTGCTGCGGGTCCTCGTAAGTCGAGGCGATCAGACTGATGGCTTCGTTCACGCGCTTCGGATCCAGGCGCAGGCTGTTGCGCTTGGCCACTTCGCCGACGATCAAGCCGGCGGCAACGCGATTGCGGGCGGCGTCCATGAACGGGGCGTGGTCGACCTGGCCGACGTTCTGGCCCTGACGACGGGCATTCTCGGCCGCCTGTGCGGCCATCGAGCGGGCTTCGGCCTCGATCAGGCGCGGCGGAAGTTCGATGTGGGCGTAGGCCGCGACCAGCTTCTGCGCGACTTCCGAGCGCAGGCGGGCCGACAGCGCGCCCTTCAGTTCGCGCTGCAGGTTGCTGCGGACCTCCTCCCGGAACTTGTCGAGCTTGCCTGACTTGACGCCGAAACTCTTGATGAAGGCTTCGTCGATCGCCGGCAGGTGCTGCTCGGACACCTTCGCCGCCTTGACGTTGACCTGGGCGGTCCTACCAGCGAGCTCAGCGACGCGCCAGTCGGCCGGGAAGGTGACGTCGACGCTCTTCTCCTCGCCAGCCGACAGGCCTACGAGAGCCTGCTCGATCGCCGGGAACAGCATGTTGCTGCCGACGACGGTCACGCCACGCTCGACACCTTCCTCAGGAAAGCGCTTGCCTTCGACCATGGCGAAGTTCTCGACGTTGACGAGATCGCCGGTCCGGGCGGCGCGCTCGACGACGTTCCAAGACCGGCGCTGCTGGCGCAGCGTTTCGATCATGTTGTCGATGTCGGAATCTTCGACGGCCGCCGTGGCGCGCTGGATCGCGAGCTTGGCGATGTCGATGTCACCGAAGTCCGGCGCCACCTCGAAGGTGGCCGTGTAGCGGATCTCTTCGGAGACGCCGCCCTCGGCGTTGATCTCCGGCTGGCCCACCGGCTGCAGGTTCTGCTGGCGCAGCGCCTCCCCGAAGCTGTCGCGAACGACGTCGGAATACGCTTCCGACCGCACCTGCGCGCCGAAGCGCTGCTCGATGACTTTCGCCGGCACCTTGCCCGGTCGGAAGCCGTTCATGCGTACCGTACGCGACAGCTCGCGCAGGCGGTTGCCCACGGCACTCTCGAGGCGCTCGGCCGGGACGCTGACCGAAAGCTTGCGCCCCAGGCTGCCGATGGATTCAACGGAAACGTGCATGGTGACTCCTGAAATGTCGCGTGTTGTGCCGCGCTCTTCGTGCGCGCCGAAAACGAAAAAACCCGCGGAGCCAGGCCTCAAATCCTCCGCACCGGATGCTGCTTGGTGCGAAAGGAGAGACTCGAACTCTCACGGGTTGCCCCACTGGAACCTAAATCCAGCGCGTCTACCAATTTCGCCACTCTCGCAGGCTTTGGAGCAGGCGAAGCGGCGTTCGAGGTTTGGTGGGCCGTCTAGGATTCGAACCTAGGACCTACGGATTAAGAGTCCGCTGCTCTACCAACTGAGCTAACGGCCCGGAAACCTCGTCGCCGACGCGACTGCGAAGGCGAATTATGCCCTACCGGAGGGCTGGGGTGGAAGACGGGATTTGAACCCGCGACCCCTGGAATCACAATCCAGTGCTCTAACCAACTGAGCTACATCCACCACATTGAAACTGGCGCGCCCGGCAGGAATCGAACCTGCAACCGCCGGCTTAGAAGGCCGGTGCTCTATCCGGTTGAGCTACGGGCGCTCAGAAACGGATGGACCCACCGGACCCGATGCCGGGGCATCAGCTTATCGACACCACCAGACCACGCAACTGGTCGGGGCAGAGGGATTCGAACCCCCGACATCCAGCTCCCAAAGCTGGCGCTCTACCAGACTGAGCTATACCCCGGCTTTGAACCGGTCGGGCGAAGAACGACTGCCACGCGAATTGTGTTGGACCACTGGATCGACGCGATGCCGCGCCTCTCCTCCGAACAAAAAAGGTGCCGAAGCACCTTGTTTGATCGATGGCGCGCCCGGAAGGATTCGAACCTCCGACCCCCAAGTTCGTAGCCTGGTGCTCTATCCAACTGAGCTACGGGCGCGTAGAAATGAAATTATGCGGAGTGGACGCCGGGACGTCAAGCCCCCGATTCCACTTTCTTTATGCCATGTCCCGAAGCATCCGCGCGGTGCGCGGGACATCGTTTCAAACCCGTCAGACGAAGACGCCGCCCAGAGGCGGCATCGACGTGGCGGAGTGAGAGGGATTCGAACCCTCGATAGAGCTTTTGACCCTATACTCCCTTAGCAGGGGAGCCCCTTCGGCCTCTCGGGCATCACTCCGTCGACCCACCCCTCAGCGGAGCGGGCGCAAAGAGTAACGGCTCACGGCTCTCGCGGCAAATCTTCTTTACCGTTCGGCGGAAGCTTCCCCGCTTCATCACGCTGGATGCGCTGGAAAATCTCTTCGCGATGCACCGCGACTTCCTTCGGGGCGGTGATGCCGATGCGCACCTGGTTGCCTTTGACCCCGAGGACCGTCACGGTCACCGAGTCGCCGATCATCAGGGTTTCACCGACCCGCCTGGTCAAAATCAACATGAGCGTGTTCCTCGTCCGGGGTTCTTCCTACACCGGACCACGGCGGCATCCGAGCCCACCGCAGCCTGATCGGCTCTGCGCGGTAAGCCGCGCAGGACCATGATACTAGGCGTGGCGAACGGCAGGCGCAACGCGGAGCCACAGGGGAAAACAGCGACTGCCCCCGGCGATGTCATCAGGCGCCGAGCTTGGCGGACACCCACTCGGGGACGGCGGAAAGCGCCGCAATCAGGGCATCCCCGTCATTCCCCCCGCCCTGCGCCATATCGGGCCGACCACCGCCCTTGCCACCGATCTGCTTCGCCACGTGCGCCAGCAGATCCCCTGCCTTGACCTTGGCCAGCGCGGCACCATGGCTGCCAGCGATCAAGCTGGCCTTGCCCTCGCTTGCGGCGGCGAGGACGACGACGACGTCGCCGAGCTTTTGCTTCAGGTTGTCGACCGCATCGCGCAATCCTTTCGCGTCGAAACCTTCGAGGCGTGCAGCGACCACCTTGAGGCCGCCGACTTCGACGGCCTGCGAGGCAAGGTCGGCACTCGCACCGGCCGCGGCCTTGGCCTTGAACGACTCGATCTCGCGCTCGAGCTTCTTCTGGCGATCCAGCAGGCCGCGCAGCTTGTCGAGGAGGTCCGAAGCACGACCACCGACGAGGTCGGCGGCCTGTTCCAGCACCGCCTCCTGCGCGGCGACCTCGGCCAGCGCGCCGCGGCCGGTGACGGCCTCGATGCGGCGCACGCCGGCGGCGACGCCGCCTTCCGAAACGATCTTGAACAGGCCGATGTCGCCCGTGCGATGCACGTGCGTACCCCCGCAAAGCTCGGTGGAGAACTCGCCCATGCGCAGCACGCGCACGCGCTCGCCGTACTTTTCGCCGAACAGCGCCATGGCGCCGAAATCGAGGGCCTCCTGCATGCCCATGTGGTGCACTTCCGCTTCGGCGTTGCGGCGGATCTCCGCGTTCACCATCGATTCGATGGTGGCGAGCTGCTCCGGCGTGATCGCGGAGAAGTGCGAGAAATCGAAGCGCAGGCGATCCGGGGCCACGAGCGAGCCCTTCTGCGTGACGTGCTCGCCGAGCACGGTGCGCAGCGCAGCGTGCAGCAAGTGCGTGGCCGAGTGGTTCAGCACGACGTCCTGTCGGCGCTCTTCGTCGACGCGGGCCGACACGCGATCGCCGATGGCGAGGCCGCCGGCGCTGACGCGCCCAAGGTGCGCGTGGAACTGGCCGGCCAGCTTCAACGTGTCCTGCACCTCGAAGGCATCGCCCCGGGCGTCGATCAGCCGGCCGGTGTCACCGACCTGGCCGCCCGATTCGGCGTAGAAGCTCGTCTTGTCGAGCAGGACCACGCCCTCCTCGCCCGCGGCGAGTCGCTCCACCGGCTTGCCGTCGCGCAACAGCGCGACAATGCGGCAGTTCTCGGCTTCGACGGACTCGTAGCCAAGGAACTGCGTCGGGCTCAACTTCGCGATCAGCTCCGCCGGCATGACGATGCCGCCACCGAACTTGCCGGCGGCGCGGGCGCGTTCGCGCTGCTCGTTCATCCGCTGCTCGTACACTGCCATGGCGTCGGCTGCAGGCGAGAGGCTGCGCTCGCGCAGGATGTCGAGGATCAGGTCCGGCGGGCAGCCGTAGGTGTCATGCAACTGGAACAGCGACTCGCCATCGAGTACCGCGCCGGCCTTCGACAGCGTGGCGTCGAGGCGCTGCATGCCGGCGTCGAGCGTGGTTGCGAACGCGGCCTCCTCGGCCTTCAGCGCTGCCTCCACCGTGCCCTGCTGCGCCTTGAGCTCCGGGTAGGCCTCGCCCATGGCGTCGACCAGCGGCTGGACCATGCGCCAGAACACGCCCTCGGGCTTCAGCGCGCCGAGCTTCCATACGTGGCGGGTTGCGCGTCGGATGATGCGGCGGAGCACGTAGCCGCGACCCTCGTTCGACGGCAGCACGCCATCGACGATCAGGAAGCTGGCGGCGCGGATGTGGTCGGCGATGACGCGCAGTGACTTGTGCTCGAGATCCTTCGTGTCCGTCAGCACCGCGGCGGCCTTGATCAGATGCTGGAACAGATCGATCTCGTAGTTGCTGTGCACGTGCTGCAGCACGGCCGCGAGGCGCTCGAGGCCCATGCCGGTGTCGACGCAGGGCGCCGGCAGCGGCAGCAGGGTGCCGTCGGGCTGGCGGTCGAACTGCATGAAGACGTTGTTCCAGATCTCGATGAAACGGTCGCCGTCCTCGTCCGGCGAGCCCGGCGGGCCGCCGGCGATGTGGGCGCCGTGGTCGTAGAAGATCTCGGTGCAGGGGCCGCAGGGTCCGGTGTCGGCCATCTGCCAGAAGTTATCGGAGGCAAAGGGCGCGCCCTTGTTGTCGCCAATGCGGATGATGCGCTCCGGCGGCAGGCCGACCGTCTGGTTCCAGATGGCGAAGGCTTCGTCATCGGTGTGGTAGATCGTGACGAGCAGGCGCTCCTTCGGCAGCTTCCAGACCTCGGTCAGCAGCTCCCAGGCCCAGCAGATCGCGTCCTTCTTGAAGTAGTCACCGAAGCTGAAGTTGCCCAGCATCTCGAAGAAGGTGTGGTGGCGCGCGGTATAGCCGACCTGGTCGAGGTCGTTGTGCTTGCCGCCGGCGCGAACGCAGCGCTGCGACGAGACGGCACGCGTGTAGCTGCGCTTCTCGGCGCCGAGGAACACGTCCTTGAATTGCACCATGCCGGCGTTGGTGAACAGCAGGGTGGCGTCGTTGCCCGGAACGAGCGGGCTGGACGGGACGATCGTATGGCCCTTCGACTGGAAGAACTCGAGGAAGTCGCGGCGGATCTCGGCGCTGGTTTTCATGCGGAACCTGAAGGCGGGTCGGAGGGGCGCGGCCAGGGCCGCTTCATGCCGACATGGGAGACGGAAAGTCAGCCTTCAAGGGTAGCAGGGCGCGCCTAATCGTCGCTGGGAAGGAAATCGCCGGCGTCGAATCCGTCCTCGTCCGGACGGACGGCCAGCGCCGTCCGGGCCTGCTCCTGCGAGAACCCCCGCCGCAGCAGGAAGGCAATGGCCCGGTGGCGCTGCTTGAGGCCCTCCGGCCCCCGGGCCCGGCGCAGGGCGGGGCCAAAGCGCGCGGCCACGCGGCCGGCGACCTCAGCCCAATCGAGCCCGTCGCCCTCGGCCGCCTCGAAGGCGCCATCGATGTCGGCGCCGGGAACGCCATTCATCCGCAGCTCGGCGCGGATCCGGACCGGCCCCTGCCCCGCCAAGGCGCGGCTGCGCACCAACGCCTCGGCATAGCGGCGATCGTCCTGGAACCCCTGGCGCTGCAGGGTCTCCAGGGCGGAATCCAGCTCATCGGCCTCCACGCCCTTGCCCCTGAGCTTGCGCCTCAGCTCGGTGGCCGAATGTTCCCGACGGACCAGCAGGCCGAGGGCCCGCTGGTAGGCCGGCAGGGCGGGCCGCTCGCGCCGGCCGCGCTCCGGGGGCCCGCGACCGTCGTCGCCCGGGATGCTCACGCGTCGGCGAGGTCCTCGGCCTCTTCACCGCGGCTTTCCGCCGGGACATAGAGCTCGCGCAGCTTGGCTTCGAGCTCGGCGCACTGCTTCGGGTTGTCCTTCAGCCATGCGCGAGCGTTTTCCTTGCCTTGGCCGATGCGCTCGGTGCCATAGCTGTACCAAGCACCGGACTTCTCGACGAGCTTGGCGTCCACGCCCATGTCGATCAGCTCGCCCTCGCGACTGATGCCCTCGCCGTAGAGGATCTCCGTGACGATCTGCTTGAAGGGCGGCGCCAGCTTGTTCTTGACGACCTTGATCTTGGTCTGGTTGCCGATGATGTCGTCGCCTTTCTTGACCGCACCGATGCGGCGGATATCGAGGCGCACCGACGCGTAGAACTTCAGCGCATTGCCGCCCGTGGTGGTCTCGGGATTCTGGCCAGGCATCATCACGCCGATCTTCATGCGCAGCTGGTTGATGAAGATCACCATGGTGTTGCTGCGCTTGATGTTGCCCGTCAGCTTGCGCAGGGCTTGGCTCATCAGGCGGGCCTGCAGGCCAACCTGCATCTCGCCCATCTCGCCTTCGATTTCGGCCTTCGGCGTCAGCGCGGCGACCGAGTCGACCACGACCACGTCGACGGCATTGGAGCGCACCAGCATGTCCGCGATTTCCAGCGCCTGTTCGCCCGTGTCCGGCTGGCTGACCAGCAGGTCGTCGAGCTTCACGCCCAGCTTCTGGGCATAGATCGGGTCAAGGGCGTGCTCGGCATCGATGAAGGCCGCCGTGCCGCCGTTCTTCTGGCACTCGGCGATGACCTGCAACGTGAGCGTGGTCTTGCCCGAGGATTCCGGCCCGAAGATCTCGATGACGCGACCCTTCGGCAAACCGCCGATGCCCAGCGCGATGTCGAGCATCAGGGAGCCGGTACCGATCACCTCGGCGGCCTCGGCGTTCTTGTCGCCCATGCGCATCACCGTGCCCTTGCCGAACTGGCGTTCGATCTGGGTCAGGGCGGCCGTCAGGGCACGCTTCTTGTTCTCGTCCATCGCGGTCATCGTCGGGGTCTCGGGTCAGAGGGTGTGGAAAGGAGTCTGGAGGAAGCGTTTCGCACCGGCTGAGACAGCGGCGGAACGAAGGGTGACTCTGGAGCGCGCGGTGCTGCTGGAACAGCAGCAGTGACCGCGGGACCGGGTCGGAAAACGAGCGGGTTGGACGTCGTCCAACCTCACCGGGACGGCCTCAGCAGCCCGCAGAACAGGCCTTCGATGGCGAAGTCTTGGTCCTCGGCGACGGTGATCGGCGCATGCGCCGGATTGCGCGGCATCAGGCGCAGGCCCTCCCCACCGAAGTGCAGCACCTTGACCGTGATCTCGCCGTCCACCCGTGCGATCACGACCTGGCCGTGGCGGGCATCCGCCGTGCGGCGCACGCCGATCAGGTCACCGTCGAGGATGGCCTCGTCGCGCATCGAGTCGCCCTGCACGCGCAGCAGGTAGTCCGGCGTCGGGTGGAAGACGTGGCGGTCGAGCACAACGGTCGCATCGCTGCCGATGTCGGCCCCGATGGGCTGGCCCGCGGCGACGCGCCCGAGCACCGGCAGGCGGACGGCGTCGTCCTCGACCGCCGGAGCCAGGGACAAGGCGGCCTGGGCCTTGGCCGGTGCCTGCAGCACGCGCAGCCCGCGGGCCTTGCCGGGCAGGCGCTCGATGGCGCCAGCCGCTTCGAGGGCCTCGAGGTGGTACTGGGCGGCTCGGACGCTCTTGAAGCCGAAGGCGCGGGCGATCTCGGTCTGGGAGGGCGGCATGCCCTCCGACTCGATGCGCTCGGCGAGGAACTCGAGGATGGCGGTCTGGACGTCGGTCAGCGGCATGTGGGTAGTAATACTACTAACCCGATCCCGCCACAAGCCCCCCCCCCCGCCAGAGTCGCCGATCCGGTCAGCCGGTGGTGAGGGCGAGCAAGCCCTTCAAGGCCGCCGCGATGGTCTGCCGCCGCACCGCCTCGCGGTCCCCGACGAAATGGAAGACCTCGGCCTTGGGGTAGCCGCCGCGGCGCTTCCAGCCGATCCAGACCGTCCCTACCGGTTTGTCGGCCGTGCCGCCACCCGGGCCGGCGATGCCCGTCACCGCGACGGCCACGGACGCCGCCGAATGCACCAACGCACCCGACACCATCTCGATCACCGTCTCGCGGCTGACCGCGCCCTCGCGCTCCAGGGTCTGCGGACGGACGCCGAGCATGGCCTGCTTGGCCTCGTAGCTGTACGCAACCATGCCGCAGTCGAACCACGCCGAGCTGCCGGCGAGGTCGGTGAGGGTCTTGGCGATCCAGCCGCCGGTGCAGCTCTCGGCGGTGCTGACGAACAGGCGCCGGGCGATGAGCGCGTCGGCCAACTGGCGGGCCAGCGCGCCGAGCTCGGCGTCGGTGGGGAGGTGGGGCGTGTCCATCCCGCTAGACTAGCCGGCCCTTGCCCGAGCGGTCAGCCCGCGCATTCGAGAATGGCCAGCGACGCCCCGCAGCACACCCCGCTGATGAAGCAGTTCTTCGCCGCCAAGGCGGAGCATCCGGACCTGCTGCTGTTCTTCCGCATGGGCGACTTCTACGAGCTGTTCTACGACGACGCCCGCAAGGCGGCGCGGCTGCTGGACATCACGCTGACGCAGCGCGGCCAGTCCGGCGGCCAGCCGATTCCCATGGCCGGCGTTCCGGTGCACGCCTACGAAGGTTACCTCGCCCGCCTCGTGGCCTTGGGCGAATCCGTGGCGGTGTGCGAGCAGATCGGCGACCCGGCGCTGGCCAAGGGCCTCGTCGAGCGCAAGGTCGTCCGCATCGTCACCCCGGGCACGGTGACCGACGAAGCCCTGCTGCAGGAACGCCGCGACACGCTGCTGATGGCGGTAGTGCGCGGCAAGGTCGGGTACGGCCTCGCCTGGGCCGACCTCGCCGGCGGCCGCTTCCTCGCCAACGAGGTCGCCGACGAGGACGCGCTGGCCGCCGAACTGGCCCGCCTCGAGCCGGCCGAGGTCCTCGTGCCCGACGAGGACGGCTGGCCGGCCGCCGTCACCCAGCGGCAAGGCGCCCGTCGCCGCGCGCCCTGGCTGTTCGACGCCGACAGCGCCCGCCGCGCCCTGCTGCGTTTCTTCCACCTCCACGACCTTTCGCCCTTCGGGCTCGAAGGCAAAGCGCTGGCGACGGCTGCCGCAGGCGCCCTGCTCGGCTACGTCGAGGAGACGCAAAAGCAACAGCTGCCGCACCTCACCGCCATCGCGGTCGAGGCGGCGGACGAGGCGATCGCGCTGAACGCGGCGACGCGCCGGCATCTGGAGATCGATACCCGCGTCGACGGCAACACCGCGCACACCCTGTTGGGCGTGGTGGACAGCACGATCACGCCGATGGGCGGCCGCCTGCTGCGCCGCTGGCTGCACCGGCCACTGCGCACGCAGGCCGTGGTCGCCGAACGCCACCATGCGGTGCGCCACCTCCTGGAGTCCCGCGCCTTCGAGGGCCTGCGCGAAGCGCTGCGCCGCGTCGGCGACCTCGAACGCATCCTGTCGCGCGTGGCCTTGCGCTCGGCGCGCCCGCGTGATTTGTCCACCCTGCGCGATGGCGTCGCACTCTTCCCTGCCCTGCGCGACGCGCTGGCGCCGCTCGATTCGCCGCGCCTCGCCGCCCTGCTCGCCCGGCTCGGCGAGCACGCCGAGACTTCGGACTGGCTGCAGAAGGCCATCGCGCCGCAGCCGCCACTGAAGCTGGTGGACGGCGGCGTCATCGCCGAGGGCTTCGACGCCGAGCTCGATGAATTGCGCGTGCTCTCGACCAATGCGGACCAATTCCTGCTGGATCTGGAGGCCCGCGAGCGCGCCGCCACCGGCATCGCGACGCTGAAGGTCGGCTACAACCGCGTCCACGGCTTCTACATCGAGATCAGCAAGGGCCAGGCCGACAAGGCGCCGCTGCACTACAGCCGGCGACAGACGCTCACCGGCGCGGAGCGGTACATCACCGACGAGCTGAAGCAGTTCGAGGACAAGGTGCTCTCGGCGCGCGACCGCGCGCTCTCGCGCGAGAAGCAGCTCTGGGAAGACCTGCTCGACGGCCTCAACGCCGTGCTGAACCCGCTGAAGGCCGCCGCCGAGGCGGTGGCCGAGATCGACGTGCTGGCGGCCTTCGCCGAGCGCGCGCTGGCGCTGGACTGGGTCGAACCGCAGCTCGTCGCCGAACCCGGCCTCCACATCGAACGCGGCCGCCACCCGGTGGTGGAAGCGGTGCGCGAGGCGCCGTTCGAACCGAACGACCTCGTGCTGTCGCCCGAGCGACGGATGCTCGTGATCACCGGCCCGAACATGGGCGGCAAGAGCACCTACATGCGCCAGGCCGCGCTGATCGCGCTGCTGGCCTATGCCGGCAGCTTCGTGCCGGCCTCGCGCTGCGTGCTCGGGCCCATCGACCGCATCCTGACGCGCATCGGCGCCGGCGACGACCTCGCCAAGGGCCAGTCGACCTTCATGGTCGAGATGAGCGAGACGGCCTACATCCTCCACCACGCCACGGCGCACTCGCTGGTGCTGATGGACGAGATCGGCCGCGGCACCTCGACCTACGACGGCCTCGCGCTGGCGCAGGCCTGCGCGCTGCATCTTGCGAACGTGAATCGCGGCTTCGTGCTGTTCGCCACGCACTACTTCGAGTTGACGGCGCTGGCCGGCGACGGCAGCAACGGCATCGCCAACGTGCACCTCGACGCCGTCGAGCACGGCGAGACGCTGGTCTTCATGCACGCGGTGAAAGACGGCCCGGCGAACCGCAGCTTCGGCCTGCAGGTGGCGGCCCTCGCCGGCTTGCCTCGCGCGGTGCTGGGGGAAGCGCGGCGCACGCTTGCGGAACTGGAGCAGCGCAGCCGCGACATGCCGGCCACCGCGACATCGCCGGCCGCCATCGAACAGCCGGCACAGATGGCCTTGTTCCGCAGCCCGCCGCCGGCGCTCGATGCGCTGGCCGCCGTCGATCCGGACGAACTCACGCCGAAGCAGGCGCTGGAAGCACTCTACCGTCTGAAGGCGATGCTGTAGCGCTAGAGCGCGTCGAGATCGCCCAAGGCTTGAATGAGCCTGCGCTGGCGCTTGTTGGGTCGCGTCTCGGGCGGCTGGTAACCCTGTGCCTCGAAGCGCCGCTTCTCGCGTTCGGCCAAGCGCGCGGCCACGGACGCTTCCGATTCGACGTAAAGCTGTTGCGCGACGCTGGCCGGGCCGCGCTGGTCGGCAACGCCGCGGACTTCGACTTCGTAACGCTCACCGGCCCGCTCGATCGCGAGCACGAGCCCCGCGCGCACCGTGCGACTCGGCTTCAGGGTCTGGCCGTCGATTCGCACCTGCCCGAGCTCGATGGCCTTTTTCGCCAGGGCACGGGTCTTGAAGAAGCGGGCGGCCCAGAGCCACAGATCGAGGCGGACGCCCCCCTCGCCTTCCGAAGGAATCGAGGCATTCGACGGCGAGGAACTCATGCAGCAGTACCAGTAACGGGTTTGGCGACCTGAAACACGAACGGCCGCTCGAGGCGGCCGTCCATGGGTGCCGCTGGCGCAGCAGGATTACTGGGCCGACTTGCGGGCTGCCAGATCTTCCTTGATGCGGGCCTTCTTGCCCTCGAGATCGCGCAGGTAGTACAGCTTGCCGGCGCGGACCTTGCCGTGGCGCTTGACTTCGACCGAGTCGATGACCGGGCTGTGGGCCTGGAACACGCGCTCGACGCCGAAGCCGTGCGAGATCTTGCGGACGGTGAACGATGAGTTCAGGCCGCCGTTCTTCTTGGCGATGACGACGCCTTCGAAGGCTTGCACGCGCTCGCGGTTGCCTTCCTTCACCTTGACGTTGACGATCACCGTGTCACCGGGGCTGAACTCCGGCAGCTGGCGCTGGATCTGCTCGGCCTCGAACTGGGCGACGATCGACTTGTTGAGCTGGCTCATGGCTTTAAACCTGTGTAGTTCTTCTAGATGCCGCGCCACGCAGGCTCGAGGCCCGGGCGAGTCGGCAAGTATACCCCCGTCTTGACAGCCGGCGCTAGGGGCTGTCGGGGCTCGAAACTTGACGGGCGATGAATTCGGCCAGCAGGGCCCGGTCCTGGCGGCTCAGGTCCATCCGGGCCAGCAGGTCCGGCCGGCGCAACCAGGTGCGGCCGAGCGACTGCTGCCGGCGCCAGCGGGCGATCTTCGCGTGGTCGCCGGAAAGGAGCACTTCGGGCACCCCGTCGGTTCCCATCGATTCCGAACGGGTGTAGTGCGGACAATCGAGCAGGCCGTCCTCGAAACTGTCCTGCACCGACGAGGCCGCATCGTTCAGGGCGCCGTCGAGCAGGCGGCCCACGGCATCGATGACCACTGCTGCGCCGAGCTCACCGCCGGACAGCACGTAGTCGCCGATCGACAGCTCCTCGTCGACATGGGCATCCAGGAACCGTTCGTCCACGCCCTCGTACCGGCCACAGAGCAGCACGAAACCGGGCGTGGCGGCGAGCGCGCGCGCCTTGGCCTGCGTGAATCGAGGGCCCTGGGGCGAAAGGTAGATCATGGGGCCGGCGGCGCCGTCGGCACGCGCCGCGGCCAGGCAGGCCTCCAGCGGCTCGGGCAGCATCAGCATGCCCGGCCCGCCACCGAAAGGACGCTCGTCGACACGCCGGTAATTGCCGGTGGCGTAGTCGCGCGGGTTCCATCCCTTCACCGCGAGGAGGCCGCGTTCAGTGGCCCGCCCCACCACGCCGAGCCCCGCCGACTGGGCGATGAACTCGGGGAACAAGGTGAGGACGTCGATGCGCATGGGTGCGCGGGTCAGAACTCGGGGTCCCAGTCGACGACCATGCGGCCGCCGTCGAGGTCGACCTCGCGCACCACGTCCGGAGTGTACGGCAGGTAGCGCTCGCGCTCGCCCCTGATGGCGATGACGTCGTTCGCACCATTGTTGAACAGATGGGAGATCATGCCGAGTTCGACACCGTCGACCGTCGCGACCTTCAGGCCCTCGAGATCAACCCAGTAGTACTCGCCCGGCTTCGAGGGCGGCAACTGCGATCGCAGTACCCAGATCTCGGCGCCCACGAGGGCCTCGGCATCGTCACGGGATTCCACGTCCGGAAACCGGGCGGTGACCGAGCCGTTGGGATTCAGCTTCCCCTTCGCACCGGACACAGGGGTTTCCTCGCCGCGATGGACGAGAAGCCAGGGCTTGTAGCGGAACAGCGCGTCGCGGGGGCTCGTCCAGGACTCGAGCTTCAGCTCACCCCGAACGCCGAACGCGCCGATCACCCTGCCCAACAGGATGCGGCGCTCGGTGCTCATGGCATGTCTCGTGCGCCAGCGGGCGGGCCGTGGCGCAACGGGATCAGGCGGCCTTGGCCGCTTCCTTGACCAGCAGCGCGACCTTGTCGGTCATCTGCGCGCCGTGCGACACCCAATGCTTGACGCGATCGGCGTCGATCTCGACGCGCTTCTCGGCGCCACGGGCGACCGGGTTGTAGTAGCCGACGCGCTCGATGTTGCGGCCATCGCGGGCGTTGCGGCCGTCGGTGACGACGACGTGGTAGAAGGGGGCCTTCTTGGCGCCACCGCGAGCCAGGCGGATCTTGACCATTGCTGTTTGCTCTGTAGTTCTTGGGGTCATACCTGCCCGTTCAGGGGCAGGGAATTGGAAAGTCTAGCGGGGCCGGCCCCAAAAGGCAAAGCCAAGAGGACAGCGCCGGGGCAGGACCGGGGTGCCGTTCAGGCTCACCGGGCTCCGGCTCAGCGGGGGAAGCCGCCGCCCGGGAAACCGCGGCCGCCCATCATCCCCTGCATGCCGCGCAGCATGCCCTTCATGCCGCCCTTGGACAGCTTGGACATCATCTTCTCCATTTGCTGCCACTGCTTGTAGACCTGGTTCACCTGGGCCGGGCTGGTGCCGGAGCCCTTGGCGATGCGGGCCTTGCGGGAGCCGTTCAGCAGGTCGGGATTGCGGCGCTCCTTCGGGGTCATGGAATTGATGATCGCGATCATCCGCGGCACTTCCTTGCCGGTGACCTGCGCCTTCACGCTGTCGGGGATCTGGCCCATGCCGGGCAGCTTGTCCATCAGCCCGGTGAGCCCCCCCATGCTCTGCATCTGCAGCATCTGGTCGCGCAGGTCATTCAGGTCGAAGCGCTTGCCCTTGGCGACCTTCTCAGCGAGTTTCTGGGCCTTATCCCGATCAACACTCCGCTCGACCTCCTCGACCAGCGACAGCACGTCGCCCATGTCGAGGATGCGGCTGGCGGCGCGATCCGGATGGAAGACGTCGAGGCCGTCGGGCTTCTCGCCCACGCCCACGAACTTGATCGGCTTGCCGGTGATGTAGCGCACGGACAAAGCCGCACCACCGCGGGCGTCGCCGTCGGTCTTGGTGAGGACGACGCCGGTGAGCGGGAGTGCCTCGGCGAAGGCCTTGGCGGTGTTGGCGGCGTCCTGGCCGGTCATCGCATCGACGACGAACAGCGTCTCGACCGGATCGACCGCGCCATGCAGCGCCTTGATCTCCGCCATCATCTCCGCATCGATGGCAAGGCGACCGGCGGTGTCGACGATCAGCACGTCGACCACGTTGCGCCTGGCGGCGTCGATGGCGGCGCGGGCGATATCCACCGGCTTCTGGCCGGTTTCGGACGGGTGGAACAGCGCGCCGACCTGGCCGGCCAGCGTCTGCAACTGCGCGATGGCCGCCGGACGGTAGACGTCGCAGCTGACCACCATCACCTTCTTCTTGCGGCGCTCCTTCAGGTGCTTGGCGAGCTTGCCGACCGTGGTGGTCTTTCCCGCACCCTGCAGGCCCGCCATCAGGATCACCGCCGGCGGCTGCTGGGCCAGCGAGAGCTCGGCGCCCTGCCCGCCCATCACCAGCGTCATCTCGTCGCGGACGACCTTGATCAGCGCCTGGCCCGGCGTCAGTGACTGGAGCACCTCCTGACCCACCGCGCGCACCTTGATGCGCTCGATCAGTGCCTGAACCACCGGCAGGGCGACGTCGGCCTCGAGCAGGGCGATGCGGACCTCGCGCAGGCTCTCACGGATGTTCTCCTCGCTCAGGCGACCGCGCCCGCGGAGGCGCTGGAGGGTGCCGGACAGTCGCTGGGTCAGGGATTCGAACATGGCGGAAAGCGCTGCAGGGACGCGGGAAAGCGGGGCGCGAAGTATAGCCCCGGGACCGATGCGAGGCGTTCTCGTTTCCCGTGACGCTGTGCGACACTGCCGCCATGCCCACGGTCTTGATCCTCGCGGCCCTCGCCGCTCTCGCCTATGCGCTCGCCGCCCTCGGGCTGGGACGCCGCCTGCAGGCGGGCGGATCGGCGCACGGCGCTGTCTGGCCCCTGCTTTTCGCCGGCAACGGCGTCCTCTTGCAGCTTGGTCTGCATGTCTGGGCAGGGCACCTGCGCGGCGCGCCGGACTTGCATTTCTACGCCGCGCTGTCGCTGGTGAGCTTGGGCATGGCGGCGCTCTCTGTCGCCGCAGCTCGCCTTGAGCGACTGGAAGCCTTGGGCGTCGTGGTGTTCCCGGTCGCCGCGGCCTGCGTACTGATCTACGCCTTCGGCGCGCAACCCGGGAGCGGCAGCAACGACCTGCCCTGGCCGATCCTGATGCATGCCTGGCTGGCGCTGCTCGCCTACGCCGCCCTTGCGCTCGCGGCGCTGTTCGCCGCCGGCCTCTGGCTGCAGGAGCGCGCCCTGCGACAGCGGCGCATCACCGGCGTCGTAAGGATCCTGCCACCGCTCACGCAGTCGGAAAGCCTGCTATTCCGGACGCTGGTCGCGGCGTTCGCCCTGCTGACGCTGGCGCTGGCAATGGGGCTGGTGTTCGTCGACAACCTCTTCGCCCAGCACCTCATGCACAAGACCGTGCTCTCGCTGCTCAGCTGGGCCGTCTTGGCCACCCTGCTGTTCGGCCATTGGCGCTGGGGCTGGCGGGGTGCCAGGGCCGCGCGTTGGACCTTGGCCGCGATGCTGCTGCTCGGGCTGGCGTTCTTCGGCAGCCGCTTCGTCTACGAGTTCCTGCTGGCGCGCTGAGGCGTTCGCACGGCGTCAACCGCCGAGTTCGGCCAATCGCCCCTCGTCGACCCAGCCGAACACGACGTGATCCTGCACGACACCGTCGCGGATGGCGCGGGCGCGCATCAGGCCCTCACGGACGAAGCCGGCCTTTTCGAGCACGCGAACGGAACCGTGGTTGGCCGAGGCGGCGTAGGCGGTGATTCGCGACAGCTGCCAGCGATGGACGGCCACGGGCAGGACCGCACGGACCACGCGGGCCATCACGCCAAGCCCCCAGTGCACCTCGCCAAGCCAGTAGCCGAGCTCGGCGCTGTGCGCGAACTCGGCCTCGCCGAGGCGGAAGCCAATGCCGCCCACCGCCTCGCCCCCGATCTCGATGGCCCAACCCTCGGGATCGTCCTGCGCCTGCAGGAAAGCGAACCAACGCGCGGCATCGTCGCGGGTGTAGGGGTGTGGAAAGCGCTTCGAGAGGAAGCGGGCCACGCGCGGGTTGTTGGCGTGGCGCACCATGGCCTCGACGTCGCTGGCCGCCCACGGCCGCACCCTCCCCCCCTCGAACGGGACGACGAACGGCTCAGGGGGCCGGGACGCGGCCACTCAATCCACCGCCTGCTCGAGCGCCTCCGCGAGCCGCTCGACGCCGATCACCTCGAGGTCGCCGATGCGGCCGGATTTCGGCGCATTGGCCTTCGGAACGACCGCGCGCTTGAAGCCATGCGTCGAGGCTTCCTTCAGCCGCTCCTCGCCGTTCGGGACCGGACGCAGCTCGCCGGAAAGGCCCACCTCGCCGAAGGCGATCGTCTTTTCCGGCAACGGACGGTCGCGCAGCGAGCTCAGCACGGCGAGCAGCACCGGCAGGTCGGCGGCGGTCTCCTGCACGCGGATGCCGCCGACGACATTGACGAACACGTCCTGGTCGAAGACGCCGACGCCGCCATGGCGATGCAGCACTGCCAGCAGCATCGCGAGCCGGTTCTGCTCGAGGCCCAAGGCCACGCGGCGCGGATTCGCGAGCGGTGACTGGTCGACCAGCGCCTGCACTTCGACCAACAACGGCCGCGTGCCCTCGCGCGTCACCATCACCGCGCTGCCAGGCTGCGGCGAACGCGCGCCGGACAGGAAGATCGCCGAGGGGTTCGACACCTCGCGCAGGCCTTTGTCGCCCATGGCGAAGACGCCGAGTTCATTGACGGCGCCAAAGCGGTTCTTGAAGGCACGCAGCACGCGGAAGCGGCTGCCGGCCTCGCCTTCGAAATAGAGGACGGCATCGACCATGTGCTCGAGCACGCGCGGGCCGGCAATGCCGCCTTCCTTGGTGACATGGCCGACCAGGAACACGGCGGTGCCGGTTTCCTTGGCGAAGCGCACCAGCTTGGCGGCGCTCTCGCGCACTTGGCTCACCGAGCCGGGCGCCGCGGTGAGCAACTCCGACCACAGGGTCTGGATGGAGTCGGCGATCATCAGCCGCGGCTTGGCCTGCGCCGCCTGCGACAGGATGCGCTCGACGCAGGTCTCCGCCAGCGCCTGCACGCCATCGATGCCGAGGCCCAGACGCTGCGCCCGCCCGGCGACCTGCGAGAGGCTTTCCTCGCCGGTGACGTACAGGCCCGGCACGCGCGCGGCCATGGCCGAGATCGCCTGCAGCAGCAGCGTCGATTTGCCGATGCCGGGATCGCCGCCTACCAGCACCACCGAGCCTTCCACGAGGCCGCCGCCGAGGACGCGGTCGAGCTCGCCGATGCCGGTGGACACACGCGATTCGGCTTCATGCTTCACCGCCGCCAGCGGCGTGATGCGGGCCTGCTCCGGCGCACCCGCCCAATTCCCGTGGCGGGAATTCGCCTTGCCCGACGCCGGCTCGACAACGATTTCCGACAGCGTGTTCCAGGCGCCACAGGCCTCGCACTGCCCTTGCCACTTCGAGTAGCTCGCCCCGCAATCGGTGCAGACGTAAGCCGTCTTCGCCTTGGATTTGCTGCCAGTGACCGCCACGCCGTCGCTCCCAAAGACCAAGCGTCGAGCTTGCCATGCGCGGGTCGCACGTCACGAGACGCATTACCCGCGCACGACCCATGGCGTTGGCGGCTCGAGGGGGCAGGAGGGGCACGTCAGCCGGCGCGCCGGGACATCGCGCCATCGGCAGCGGTCACGCCCACCCCATCACGAGGGAGGCTCGGAAAGACGCTTCGGGGACGGAGGGACTGATGGTGCCGGAGAAGGGACTCGAACCCCCGACCTACGCATTACGAATGCGCCGCTCTACCAACTGAGCTACACCGGCATCAGACGGAAGATTTTAGTAGGGCACTGCCCCGCGGTCAATCGACCAGACTGATCCTGAGTTCCTTGGGCAGGGCGAAGACGACGTCTTCCGGCTTGCCGGCAAGCTCTTTCGCCGCGCCGCCACCCAACTCGGCCAGCCTCGCGATGACGCCCTGCACCAGAAGTTCGGGCGCCGAGGCGCCGGCGGTCACCCCGACGCAGCGCTTGCCCTCGACCCAGCGCGGGTCGACGTGCTCCGCCCCGTCGATGAGGTAGGCCTCGACGCCGTTCTTCTCGGCCAGCTCCCGCAGGCGGTTCGAATTCGAACTGCTCGGGCTGCCGACCACAAGGATCAGGTCGCAGCGGGCGGCGAGGTCGCGCACGGCGTCCTGCCGGTTCTGGGTGGCGTAGCAGATGTCGTCGTGGCGCGGCCCCTGCATGGCCGGGAAACGGCGCTGCAGCGTGGCGATGATGTCCTTCGTGTCGTCGACCGAGAGCGTCGTCTGGGTGGTGAAGGCGACGTTCTCGGGCTGGTCGATAGCGATGCGCTCGGCCTGCTCGACGTCCTCCACGAGGTAGATCGAGCCCGTGCCCGCCTCCTTGCGCCACTGCCCCATCGTGCCTTCGACTTCGACGTGGCCGGCATGACCGATCAGAACGACGTCGCGGCCGGCCCGGCAATGCCGCGTCACCTCGATATGCACCTTGGTGACCAGCGGGCACGTGGCATCGAAGACCTTGAACCCACGCTCGGCAGCCTCATGGCGCACGGCCTGCGACACCCCGTGCGCACTGAAGATCAGCGTGGCACCCGGCGGCACGTCGGCAAGGTCCTCGATGAACACAGCGCCTTTGGCCCGCAGGTCCTCCACCACGAACTTGTTGTGCACCACTTCATGGCGCACGTAGATGGGCGCACCCAACTGCTCCAGCGCACGCTGGACGATCTCGATGGCGCGGTCGACACCGGCGCAAAAGCCGCGGGGATTGGCCAGCAACACCTCGAAGCTCATCGACGGGCTCCCGGAAGGAACGTCGCGACCACCAGCAGGACGGCACCGGCCACGATCGCGGAATCCGCGAGGTTGAACACGGGCCAGCTGTGCTCGCGCCAATACCAGTGGATGAAGTCGACCACGTAGCCGAAACGCAGGCGATCGATCAGGTTGCCCAGCGCACCGCCGATGATCAGCGCGAACGGCAGGGCCTCGTGCCAGTGGCCGCGCGGCAGCTTGCGCAGCCAATGCACCAGCAGGCCGCTGATACCGATGGCCAGCGCGCTGAAGAACCAGCGCTGCCAACCCGAGGCCCCGGCGAGGAAGCTGAAGGCCGCGCCGTGGTTCTTGGCGAGCAGCCATTCCCAGAAGCCGTCGATGACAGTGATGGCCGGCCCGCCGTACTCGAGGATCGACAGGAAATAGAGCTTGCTGGCCTGGTCGAGGACGATGACGACGGCGGAGAGCCACAGCCACGCCAGCGCATTGCGGCTGGCAGTGGCCGCGGTCGAAGCGCTTGAGGTCGAAACGGTCACGGGGCGGCGATCAGAAGTAGCGGCGGACTTCGCCCGGGCCGTCGACGTTGTCGACGCAGCGGCCGCAGAGCTCGGGATGGTCGGCGTGCGAGCCGACGTCGTGGCGGTAGTGCCAGCAGCGCACGCACTTCGCCGCCGAGCTTGGCACCGCCCGGATGAACGCACCGGCGACGCCCTCGGCGCCGACCGCATCGTCCGGCTTCGCGGACGCCGGATGCAGGCGCAGCTCGCTGGTGATGAACAGGAAGCGGAGTTCGTCGGCGACCGGCGCCAGCATCCCGAGCGTGGCGTCATCGACGTACAGGTCGATCTCGGCCTCGAGCGAAGCGCCGATCGCGCCGCCGGCGCGCATCGGCTCCAGCACCTTGGCCACGGCCTCGCGCAGGGCCAGCAATCGCGCGAAACCCTCGCCCGACAGCGCGCCACCGGCCGGCAGCGGATCGAGGTCAGCGCTCCATGTGGTGAACAGCACGTGCGCCTCGCGCGATCCCGGCAGGTGCTGCCAGAGCTCGTCGGCGGTGAAGCTCAGGATCGGCGCGATCCAGCGCACCAGCGCGTGGGCGATGCGGAACATCGCCGACTGCGCCGAACGGCGGCCGCGGCTGTCCACCGGCATGGTGTACAGGCGGTCCTTGGTGACGTCGAGGTACAGCGCGCCAAGGTCGTTGGTGCAGTAGTTCTGCAGCGCGGCGACCACGGCGGCGAAGTCGTAGCGGGCGTAGGCCGCCGTGATCTCGGCCTGCACCTCGCCGGCGCGGGCCACCGCCTGCGCGTCGAGCCACAGGAGTTCGCCGTTCGGCAGCCGATGCGTGGCCGGATCGAAACCGGCGAGGTTGCCGAGCAGGAAGCGCGCGGTGTTGCGGATGCGGCGGTAGGCGTCGGCCGTGCGCTTCAGGATGTCGTCGGAGACGGACATCTCGTTGCGGTAGTCGGTGCTGGCCACCCACAAGCGCAGCACGTCGGCGCCCATCTGGTCGATGACCTTCTGCGGCTCGACGACGTTGCCGATCGACTTCGACATCTTCCGGCCCTGCGCATCGACGGTGAAGCCGTGCGTCAGCACCTGCCGGTAGGGCGCGACGCCGTCCATCGCCACGCCGGTGAGCAGCGAGCTCTGGAACCAGCCGCGGTGCTGGTCGGAGCCTTCGAGGTAGAGATCGGCCGGCTTGCCCAGGCCCTCGTCGGCCCGCGCGGCGAGCACGGCCTCGTGGGTGACGCCGGAATCGAACCAGACGTCGAGGATGTCGGTGACCTTCTCGTAGTCGCTGGCCTCGGCGCCGAGCAGTTCGGCGGCATCGAGCGCGAACCACGCGTCCACCCCACCCTGCTCGATCTTCGCGGCCACCGCGGCCATCAGTTCCGCCGTGCGCGGGTGGATCTCGCCGGTGATCCGGTGCGTGAACAGCGCGATCGGCACGCCCCAGGTGCGCTGGCGGGAGATGCACCAGTCCGGACGGCCGTCGACCATGGCGCTGATGCGCGCCTCGCCCCAGTCGGGAAACCAAGCAACGCCCTTGATCGCGGCCAGCGCGTCGGCACGCAGGTTCGCCTGCGTCATCGAGATGAACCACTGCGGCGTGGCGCGGAACGCCACCGGCGTCTTGTGTCGCCAGCAGTGCGGATAGCTGTGGTGCAGCTTGCCCGAGGCCAGCAGCACGCCGCGGGCGGCCAGCGCCGCGACGATGAGGTCGTTCGCCTTCCACAGGTGCGTGCCGGCGATCGCGACCTCGCCGTCCGGCGTCGGGATCGGCGGCGTGCCCGGCAGGTAGAGGCCCTTGCCGTCGACGGGATTGATCTGCGCGGCGGTGTAGCGGTCGGTGAGCCCATAGAGCTTGCCGACGGCGAAGTCCTCCTGGCCGTGGCCCGGCGCGGTGTGCACCGCCCCCGTACCGTCGTCGGCGGTGACGTGGTCGCCGAGGATCAGCGGAATGTCACGCGCGTAGAACGGATGCGCGAGCACGAGGCCCTCGAGCGCGCGGCCCTCGATGCGGCCGAGCACCTGGGCCTCGGCGACGCCGTAGCGCGCCAGCGCCTTCTCGACCAACGCTTCGGCCAGCACGAGCAGCACGCGCTGGCCATCGCGCGCCGGGCCTTCGACCAGCGCATAGGGAAGATCCGCGCCCAGCGTCACCGCCAGCGAGGCCGGCAAGGTCCACGGCGTGGTGGTCCAGATCGGCACGGCGACGATGGCGTCACCGGCGTCGACGCCGAAGGTCGCGGCCAATGCCTTCGGATCGCGCGCGTCGTAGGCGACGTCGACCATCGGCGAGGTCTTGTCGGCGTATTCGATCTCGGCCTCGGCCAGCGCCGAGCCGCAGTCGAAGCACCAGTGCACCGGCTTGGCGCCGCGCACGAGGTGGCCGCGGGCGACGATCTTCGCCAGCGCGCGGACCATGTCGGCCTCGAAGCGGAAATCCATCGTGCGGTAGGGGTGGTCCCAATCGCCCAGCACGCCAAGACGCTGGAAGTCGCGCGACTGGCCGGCGATCTGCTCGGCGGCGTACTCGCGGCACTTCTGCCGGAACGCGGCGGCGTCGAGCTTGTCGCCGACCTTGCCGAACTTCTTCTCGACGGCGAGCTCGATCGGCAGACCGTGGCAGTCCCAGCCCGGCACGTAGGGCGCATCGAAACCGGCCAGCAGCTTCGACTTCACTACGAGATCCTTGAGGATCTTGTTGACCGCATGGCCGATGTGGATGTTGCCGTTGGCGTAGGGCGGGCCGTCGTGCAGCACGAAGCGCGGGCGGCCCGCGGCATTCGCGCGCACCTGGTCGTACAGGCGGCCGTCCTGCCAGCGCTGCAGCGTGACGGGCTCGCGCTTCGGCAGGTCGCCGCGCATCGGGAACGCCGTGTCCGGCAGCGAGATGGTGCTCTTGTAATCGATGCTCACGGCGTCGTCAGGCTCAAGGGTTGGGGATGGCCGGCGCTGGCGCGGCCGGCGAGGATCGCGCGGGCTTCGGCCGAATCGCGATCCATCTGTTCGATCAGGGCGGGCAGGCCGTCGAACTTCAGCTCGTCGCGCAGCTTGGCGACGAACTCGACGCTCAGGCGCTTGCCGTAGAGATCGCCATTGAAGTCGAACAGGTGGGCTTCGAGCAGGGGCTCCTTGCCGTTCACCGTGGGCCGCGTGCCGAGGCTGGAGACGCTGGCCATCGGCCGGTCGCCGACACCGTGCACCCAGGTGGCGAAGATGCCGTGCATCGGCGGGCGCTTGCCGCCGAAGCGCAGGTTCGCCGTCGGGTAGCCCAGCGTGCGGCCGAGCTGCTTGCCGCGCACGACGCGGCCGGGGATGGCGTAGGGCCGGCCCAGAAGCACCGCGGCGCGGTCGAGTTCGGCATTCGCGAGCGCAGCGCGCACGGCGGTGCTCGACACGCGCTCACCGGCATCCTCGACCAGCGGCAACGCGTGCGTCGCGAAGCCGAGCTCGGCGCCCATCCGCTGCAGCAGCGCGACGTCACCGCCGCGGCGGTGGCCGAAGCGGAAATCGGGACCGACCCACACTTCGCAGGCGTGCAGCTTCGCCACCAGCACCGCGCGGACGAAATCCTCAGCGGCCATGGCGACCATCGCCGGGTTGAAGCGCAGCAGGCCGATCACATCGACCTCGAGCGATTGCAGGCCCGCGATCTTCGCAGCAGGCAGGATCAATCGCGCCGGCGGCTCGGGCGCCATGAAGAATTCGCGCGGCAGCGGCTCGAAGCTCAGCACCACGAGCGGCAGGCCGAGCTCGCGCGCACGGGCGCGGGCGCGGCCGATCAGCGCCTGATGACCCCGATGCAGGCCGTCGAACGCACCGATGCAGACCACGCTGCCGGCGGGGGTGGGCGACGCGCCCCCGATGTCACGGAACAGCAGGCTCATAAGCCCTGGAGTATAGCGGCCAAGGCCCGACGAAGCGGCGCCCCGCGGTTCAGTGCGCCCACACCTGCCGGGGTCGAACGCCGAGCGCCAGCAGGGCCGCGGCATAGACCGCGGCACCGGCCGCGACGCAACCGAGGACCCAGCCCACCCTGGGCCACAGCGGCATGGCCGTGAAGTCGCCCAGCCAGGCGCGCAGGCCCCACAGCGCCACCGCCATCGCGGCCGCCGCCAGCAGCACCTGCACGAGGTAACGGATCCACCCCGGCTGTCGGCGATAGATGCCCTCTCGATGCAGCCATACCCAAAGCAGGACCGCGTTCGCCACCCCGGCGAGCGCCGTGGCCAGCGCGATGCCCGCGTGGGCGCCATGCACGCCGTAGTGCCAGAGCGGCGTGGTGATGGCGGCAGTCAGCGCGACGTTGATGAACACCGTGACCACCGCGGCACGCATCGGCGTCTTGGTGTCCTGGCGGGCGAAGAAGGCCGGCAGCAACACCTTGGTCAGCATGAAGGCGGGCACGGCGATGGCCGTGGCCGACAGCGCGAGGCCGGTCATCCGCGCGTCGTCGGCGGTGAACGCCCCGTGCTGGAACATGGCCGAGGCCAAGGGTTCGGCCAGCATGAGCAGGCCAACGCCCGCCGGGATGCCGGCCAGCATCACCATGCGCAGCCCCCAGTCGATGGCCTTGGCATAGCCCTCGCCGTCCCCCGCCGCGTGGCGCGAACTGAGGTGCGGCAGGATCACCGTGCCGATGGCCACGCCGAACAGGCCCAGCGGGAACTCGCTGAGGCGGTCGGCGTTGTAGAGCCAGGTCTGGCTGCCGGTGACGAGCAGCGAGGCGAAGATGGTGCCGACGATCAGGTTCAGCTGGGCGACCGAGGACGAGAACAGCGTCGGCAGCATCAGCGCGCCGACCTGGCGCACGGCGGGATGGCGGAAATCCAGCCGGAACCGCGGCCGCGCGCCGATCCGCCCGAGGGCCGGCCACAGCAGGGCGAACTGCAGCGCCCCGGCCAGCAGCACGCCCCAGGCCAAGGCCATCGGTGGCACATCGAACAGCGGCGCCAGCGCCAACATCGCCGCGATCATTGCGACGTTGTGCAGCACGGGGGTCACGGCCGCCAGGCCGAAGCGGCCATGGCTGTTCAGCACGGCACCGGCCAAGGCCGTCATCGAGATGAAGACAAGGTAAGGAAAGGTCACGCGCAGCATCGCCGCGATGACGTCGATCTGGCCCGGCTGGTCGAGCGCCCCGGGGGCGAAGACCGCGGCGATCCATGGCGCCGCGAGCATGCCGAGCCCGGCCACGACGATCACGACGGCACACAAAGCGCCAGCGACGTGGTCGAGGAATTCCCGCACCGCCTCGCGATCGCCCTGCTCTTTCAATGCCGAGTACGCGGGCACGAAGGCCGACGAGAAAGAGCCCTCGGCGAAGATGCGCCGCAGGTAGTTCGGGATCCGGTAGGCGATGACGAAGGCGTCCATCGCTGCCGAGGCGCCGAACAGGCTGGCCTGCAGCACGTCGCGGGCGAAGCCGGCGAGGCGGGACAGCAGGGTCATGGCGCTGAAAACGGCCGTGGACCGCAGCAGGGCAGGCTTCTTCACGCGGGGTTCCTGAACGCCAGGGCCGGAAAGCCGCTTACTTCTTGACGCACCAAGGTTTTTCCCCAATACTCCGCGGTCTTTCGTGCACCATCTTACCCAGTTTCACGCAGGAGCCGTCCGTGGCCAACATCAAGTCCGCCAAGAAGCGCGCCAAGCAGGCCGCTGTTCGCAATGCCCGCAACTCGGCCCAGCGCTCGATGCTGCGTACCGCCGTCAAGAAGGTCGTCAAGGCCATCGATGCCAAGGACGCCGCCGCCGCGGAAGCCGCCTTCGCCATCGCCCAGCCGATCCTCGACCGCTACGCCTCGCGTGGCCTGATCCACAAGAACAAGGCCGCCCGCCACAAGGCCCGCCTGAACGGTCACATCAAGGCCCTCAAGGCCGCCTGATCCAAGGGCGCCGCCTTCCATGGTCCCACGTGGACCATGGAACACGAAAAAGCCGGCATTTGCCGGCTTTTTTGTTGCCTGCCGCTGACGGATCCGGGCGCCGTCAGGCGCCCTCGCCCGTCCGCGGCGCCGGGCCGTTTCGCTGGACCCATGCAGCGTCCTCGGCCGCTTCGGCCGCCTGGTGCTTCAGGTCGTCGAAGAACTGCTGCACCTTCAACATAATCGGGCGCGTGCCCTCGCGGCTAATGGCCGAGACCACGAAGTGCGGCGCAGTCCAGCCCAACCGCTTCACGACATCGGCGACGCGCTCGGCGGTCTCTTCCTCGTCGAGCAGATCGGCCTTGTTGAGCACCAGCCAGCGCGGCTTCTCCAGCATCGCCGGGTCGTACTTGCGCAGCTCGTTCTCGATCGCCCGCACCTGCTCCACCGGATCGACGCCCTCGTCCATCGGCGCCATGTCCACGAGATGCAGCAACAGGCGGGTGCGCTGCACGTGGCGCAGGAACAGCGCGCCGAGGCCGGCGCCGTCGGCCGCGCCCTCGATGAGGCCAGGGATGTCGGCGATCACGAAGCTCTTGAAGGCCTCGACGCTGACCACGCCGAGGTTCGGATACAGCGTGGTGAACGGGTAGTCCGCCACCTTCGGCGTCGCCGCCGAGACGGCGCGGATGAAGGTGCTCTTGCCGGCGTTCGGGAAGCCCAACAGGCCGACGTCGGCGAGCAGCTTCAGCTCGAGGCGGAGCTCGCGCTCCTCGCCCGGCCAACCCGGCGTCGCCTTGCGCGGAGCACGGTTCACCGAGGTCTTGAAGTGGATGTTGCCCTTGCCGCCGTCGCCGCCCTTGGCGACCAGCAGGCGCTGCCCGTGCTCGGTGAGGTCGCCGATGATCTCGTCGGTGGCGACGTTGCACACGGCGGTGCCGACCGGCACGCGGATGACCACGTCCTCGCCGGACTTGCCGTACATGTCGCGCCCCATGCCGTTCTGTCCGCGCTGCGCGCGGTAGACGCGCTGGTGGCGGAAGTCGATCAGGGTGTTGAGGTTCTCGTCGGCAACCAGCCAGACGCTGCCGCCGTTGCCGCCGTCACCGCCGTCGGGGCCACCGAGCGGGATGAACTTCTCGCGGCGGAAACTGATGCAGCCGTTGCCGCCGTTGCCGGCGTGGACGGAGATCTCGGCTTCGTCGACGAATTTCATGGGGAACTCCAAGTGGGCGGCGGCCGGCCTCGCGAGGCGGCGCCGCCAGAAACGACGACGCCCCGCCGTGGCGGAGCGTCGTGTGTTGCGGTGCGTGGCGAGCGGCGACTCCGGCAGGCCGGGACCGCGTCGCGGGCCGATTACTCGGCGCCGACCACGCTCACGGTGCGGCGCTTGTTGGCGCCCTTCACCGAGAAATCGACCTTGCCGTCGACCAGCGCGTACAGCGTGTGGTCGCGACCGATGCCGACGCCGGCACCCGGATGGAACTCGGTGCCGCGCTGGCGGACGATGATGTTGCCGGCTTCGACGGCCTGGCCGCCGAAGATCTTCACACCGAGGTACTTCGGGTTGGAATCGCGGCCGTTACGGGTCGAGCCAACGCCCTTTTTACTTGCCATGACGTGTTCTCCTTAGGACGGACGGATCAGGCCGAAATGCCGGTGATCTCGAGTTCGGTGAAGTGCTGCCGGTGGCCCATCTGCTTGCGATGGTGCTTGCGGCGGCGGAACTTGACGATGCGGACCTTGTCCAGGCGGCCGTGACCCTTGACGGTCGCGGTGACCTTGGCGCCCGCCACCTTCGGCGCGCCGACGGTGATCTTCTCACCATCGCCGACCAGGAGGACGTCATTGATTTCGATGTTGGCGCCCGGCTCGGCGTCGATCAGCTCGACGCGGAGGGTTTCGCCCTTCATCACGCGGTACTGCTTACCGCCGGTGACGACGACTGCGTACATGTTGCGATTCCTATGTAGTTCTTCTTAGGGATTCGGCTGCCGGCTGGGCCGTCGGCCACCCCCACGCGGCGCCGGTCGGGCCGGGCTGGACGCAGGGAGTCGCGAAGTATGGGGGAGCGCCCCGGTCGGGTGCAAGCCGAGGATCGGGTTCGTTCAGGCAGGGCCGGCCGCGGACGGCGGGCCGGAAACGGCCCCGGGGGCGGCTGCCGGCGCCGTGCGTCGAGGGGTCACGGCCCGGCGACGTGGGAGGGCTAGACTAGCCGATTGCCCCTGCGCCCAGACCCTCCATGGACCAGATCCGCATCCGCGGCGCCCGCACCCACAACCTGAAGAACATCGATCTCGACCTGCCGCGAGACCAGCTCATCGTCATCACCGGGCTGTCCGGCTCCGGCAAGAGCTCGCTGGCCTTCGACACGATCTACGCGGAAGGCCAGCGCCGCTACGTCGAGTCGCTCTCGGCCTACGCGCGGCAGTTCCTGTCGGTGATGGAGAAGCCGGACCTCGACCACATCGAGGGCCTCTCGCCGGCCATCTCGATCGAGCAGAAATCGACCTCGCACAACCCGCGGTCGACGGTCGGCACGATCACCGAGATCCACGACTACCTGCGCCTGCTCTACGCCCGCGTGGGCACCCCGCGCTGCCCCGACCACGACGCACCGCTGGAAGCGCAGACGATCGGCCAGATGGTCGACACCGTGCTGGCCATGCCGGAGGACAAGCGCCTGATGCTGCTGGCCCCCGTGGTCCGCGACCGCAAGGGCGAGCACGCGCAGGTGTTCGACGCCCTGCGCGCGCAGGGCTACGTCCGCGTGCGCGTGGATGGCGTGGTGCACGAGATCGACGCCGTGCCGAAGCTCGAGCTGCGGGTGAAACACACGATCGAGGCGGTGGTCGACCGATTCAAGCCGCGCCCCGACCTGAAGCAGCGCCTCGCCGAGAGCTTCGAGACGACGCTGAAGCTGGCCGATGGCGTGGCCCTGGTGGTGGACATGGACGATCCGGCCGCGGCCCCGCAGATGTTCAGCAGCAAGTACGGCTGCCCGCACTGCGACTACTCGTTGCCCGAACTCGAGCCGCGCCTGTTCTCCTTCAACTCGCCGGTCGGCGCCTGCCCGACCTGCGACGGCCTCGGCCTGACGCAGGTCTTTGATGCGGCGAAGGTCGTCGGCCACCCGGAACTGAGCCTGGCCAACGGCGCGGTGCGCGGCTGGGACCGCCGCAACATCTACTACTTCCAGCTCGTCGCTGCGCTCGCCAAACACTACGGCTTCAGCGTGGACACGCCCTGGCAGGACCTGCCGGCCAAGGCCCGCGACGCCGTGCTGAACGGCTCGGGCGGCGAAGCCATCGCCTTCACCTACATCACCGAGAACGGCGGCCGCAGCCAGCGCAAGCACCCGTTCGAGGGCATCCTGCCGAACCTGCAGCGCCGCTACCGCGAGACCGAATCGCAGACGGTGCGCGAGGAGCTGGCAAAGTACATCAGCGACCAGCCCTGCCCCGACTGCGGCGGCGCGCGCCTGAACCGGATGGCGCGCCATGTGTTCGTCGATGGCCGCAACCTGCCGGCGGTGGCGCACCTGCCGGTCGACGCCTGCATGGCCTTCTTCAGCGAGCTCACGCTGCCGGGGTGGCGCGGCGAGATCGCGGTGAAGATCGTCAAGGAGATCCGCGAGCGCCTGCGCTTCCTCGTCGACGTCGGCCTTGATTACCTCACGCTCGACCGCCAGGCCGACTCGCTGTCCGGCGGCGAAGCGCAACGCATCCGCCTCGCCTCGCAGATCGGCGCCGGCCTCGTCGGCGTGATGTACGTGCTCGACGAGCCTTCGATCGGCCTGCACCAGCGCGACAACGAGCGCCTGCTCGGCACCCTCACCCGCCTGCGCGACCTCGGCAACACGGTGATCGTCGTCGAGCACGACGAGGACGCCATCCGCCTCGCCGACCACGTGGTGGACATCGGCCCCGGTGCCGGCGTGCACGGCGGCGAAGTCGTCGGCCAAGGCACGGTCGAGCAGATCATGGCATCAAAGCGCTCGATCACCGGCCAGTACCTGAGCGGAGAGCGCCGCATCGAGGTGCCGTCGAGGCGCCACCCGCCGCGCAAGGGCGAGTGGCTGAAGCTGCTCGGCGCCAGCGGCAACAACCTCAAGAACGTCGACCTCGAGATCCCCGCCGGCCTGTTCGTCGCGGTGACGGGCGTGTCGGGTTCCGGCAAGTCCACCCTCATCAACGACACGCTGTTCGCGCTCGCGTCCCGCGAGCTCAATGGTTCGGGCGCGACGCCCGCGCCGCACCGCGACGTCGTGGGCATGGACCTGTTCGACAAGGTCGTCGACATCGACCAGACGCCGATCGGCCGCACGCCGCGCTCGAACCCGGCGACCTACACCGGCCTGTTCACGCCGCTGCGCGAGCTCTACGCGCAGGTGCCGGAGGCCCGCGCCCGCGGCTACGCGCCGGGCCGCTTCAGCTTCAACGTGCGCGGCGGCCGCTGCGAGGCCTGCCAGGGCGACGGCCTGATCAAGGTGGAAATGCACTTCCTGCCGGACGTGTACGTGCCCTGCGACGTCTGCCACGGCAAGCGCTACAACCGCGAGACGCTGGAGATCCTCTACAAGGGCTACAGCATCCACGACGTGCTGGAGATGACGGTCGAGGACGCGCTCAAGCTGTTCGAGCCGGTGCCGTCGATCGCCCGCAAGCTCGAGACGCTGATGGACGTCGGCCTGAGCTACATCAAGCTCGGCCAGAGCGCGACGACGCTCTCCGGCGGCGAGGCGCAGCGCGTGAAGCTGTCGAAGGAGCTGTCGCGGCGCGACACCGGCCGCACGCTCTACATCCTCGACGAGCCGACCACCGGCCTGCACTTCGCCGACATCGAGCACCTGCTCGCCGTGCTGCACAAGCTGCGCGACGACGGCAACACGGTGGTGGTCATCGAGCACAACCTCGACGTGGTGAAGACCGCGGACTGGGTGATCGACCTCGGCCCCGAGGGCGGCCACCGCGGCGGCACCATCGTCGCGACCGGCACGCCGGAGCAGATCGCCGCGCATCCGTCGTCGCACACCGGGCACTTCCTCGCCAAGCTGCTGGACGCCGCTCCGGCGACCGCGCCGGTGGCCCCGGCCCCTCGGCGCATGAAGGCGGCACCGCCGCCGCCCGTGCGCCTGACGGAGGAAGAGAAGGTCGCGGCCAAGAAAGCCGCGAAAAAGGCCGCGAAGGCCGCCACCAAGACGAAGGAAAGGGCATGAAGACCGTCTTCGAGATCGCGATGGACGTGCGCTGGGGCGACATGGACGCCTTCAACCACGTGAACAACGCCAGCTACCTCCGCTTCATCGAGGAAGCGCGCGTGGCCTGGTTCAAGAGCCTCACCGCGGACTGGGCCGCCGTCGACTGCGCGCCGATCCTCGCCGCGGCGACGATGAACTACCGCCGCCCCATCGGTTGGCCGGAACGCCTGCGCGTGACGCTGCACGCGGAAAAGCTGGGCACGAAGAGCCTGACGCTTGGCCACCGCATCGAGAGTGCGACGCAGGGCGGCGTGCTGTACGCCGACGGCACCACCGTGATGGTGTGGGTCGACCACGGCGGCGCGTCGATTCCGCTGCCGGCAAGCATCCGCGCGGCCTGCGAGTAGCCCCCCTCAGGCGAGCGGACAACCCGGGCTGAACACGAGGCCAAGTCCTGACCCCGGGGCTTGGCCTCGTCCGTTGATGGGCTCACGATCCCACCACCCACGACGGAGTCCCCCATGCCCTTTCCGCGCGTCCGCACTGCCCCCACCACCCTTGCCGTCGCCCTTTCGCTGGGAGTTGCCTCGATGACCGCCGCCGCGCCGCAACGCCTGACCGTGTACAGCGGTGGATTCGATGCCGTCAGCCAGACCCGCGGCGGCAGCGCGCAGGCCGGCTACGCCCTGGTGCAGCGACCGGTGCGCGTGACGCCCGGCGAGTGGTCGATCGACGACCTGCCGCTCGCGCTCGACCCGTCCACCGTGCAGCTCATCGGCGACGGCGTGGCGGTGCGCAGCCAGCGCTACGACTTCGCCACCGCCGACCACGCCCAGCTGCTGCAGCGCGCCGTGGGCCGAACGATCACCGTCGAGCAGAACCTCGCCACCGGCGTGCGCGAATACACCGGCACCCTCGTCGCCGTGGGCAACGGCCTCACCTTGCGGGAGGCGAACGGGCAGCTGCGCGTGCTGTCGGGCTACAGCGGCTTCACGATGGCCCAGCCGCCCGGCGGCCTGGTGGCACGCCCCACCCTGCGTTTCCTGGTCGACGCGCCGGCCGAACGCGACGCCCGCCTCGATTACGCCACGGCCGGGCTCGCCTGGCGCGCCGAGTACCGGGCGGTGCTGCGCGGCAACGGCGCCGGCTGCCGGATGGCCCTCGAGGGCCACGCGATGGTCGCGAACCGATCGGGCGTCGACTTCGACGACGTCGCGTTGGATCTGGTGGCGGGCGAACCGAACCGCCGCGTCGACGTGATCCAGGTGAGTGGAACGATGCTGCGCGCGGCCGCGGCGCCGCCGGAGGCCAAGATGATGGCCGACGAAGGCGCACCCTCGGTGTCGGCCTCGGGCGAGAACCACCGCTACACCCTGCCCGGCACCGGCGACCTGCCCGATGGCTCGCTGCAGCGCCTGCCGCTGATCAAGGCCGCGGCCGACGTGCCCTGCGAGCGCCGTCTCGTGGCGGTGCGCAACGACGGCGACTGGATGCCGGATCGGCCGATGATCCATCGCGAGCTTGGCGGCGACGGGGAGGTGCCGGTGCGCTCGCGCCTCGTGTTCAAGAACGATCGCGCCGCCGGGCTTGGCGTGCCCCTGCCCGCCGGCCGTCTGCGCGCCTTCGACGGCACCGAACTGCTCGGCGAGGCGGACCTCGGCCACACCGCGGCGGGCCGCGAACTCGACCTCGATCTCGGCGGCGCCTTCGACGTGACGGCCGAGCGCCGCGCGGTCGATTTCCAGCTGGACCGCAGCGGACGGACGATGACCGAAACCGTCGAATGGACCCTGCGCAACGCCAAGCCGGCGGAGGCCACCGTGCGCCTCGGCGACCGCCTGCCGCGCTGGACCGACTGGCAGCTCGTCGAAGGCGGCGAACGCTTCCGCAAGAAGGACGCGCAGCGCATCGAAGCCGACGTCCGCCTGCCGGCGGGCGGCGAGACGGTGCTGCGCTACACCGTGCGCTATCGTTGGGCCGCCGACATCACCCTCGACTGAGACACCCCCCATGCTCGAACGCATCGCCCACGGCAACGTGCTCGAAATCCGCCTCGCGCGGCCGCCCGTCAATGCCCTGAACCCGGAACTGCTCGCCGCGCTGGCCGCGGCCTTCTCACCGGCGCAGCTGCACGGCGTCGAAGGCGTCGTTCTCTCGGGTGGGCCGAAGGTCTTCTCCGGCGGACTCGACGTGCCGCACCTGCTGGGCCTCGACCGCGCCGGCCTCACCGCCGCGTGGTCGGGCTTCTTCGCCGCCGCGCGCGCCATCGCCCACTGCCCCGTGCCCGTGGTCGCCGCGATCGGCGGCCACAGCCCGGCCGGCGGCTGCGTGCTGGCGCTGTGCTGCGACTACCGCGTGATGGCGCGCGGCGCCTACCGCATCGGCCTCAACGAAACGCAGGTCGGGCTGGTGGTGCCGGACGCGATCCAGGTGCTGATGCGCCGCGTGATCGGCACGCACCGCGCCGAGCGCCTGATGGTGGCGGGCGCGATGATCGAATCGGAACAGGCGCTGGCCATCGGCCTCGTCGACGAACTGACCGACGCCGACCACGTCACCGCGCGCGGCCTGCACTGGCTCGGCGAGCTGGCCGCCCTGCCCCGCGAGCCGATGCTGACGACGCGCAAGATCGCTCGCGCCGATCTCCACGCGGCGCTCGACGGCTTCAGCGACGACGAGCTCGATGGCTTCGTCGACCGCTGGTTCGCGAAGGCGACCCAGGACGCGCTGCACGCCCTGGTGGCGAAGCTCAAGAAGTAATCGACGCGACCTCAGCGCTGCCCGCCGACCGCGGCGGCGGCGCCGATCGGACGGATCCACACCTCCACACGACGGTTGCGCAGTCGGCCTTGCCGCGTGTCGTTGCTGGCCACCGGCGCGATCTGCCCCAGCCCGCGCTGGCGGGCCACGCGCAGCCCCTTCGTCCTCAGCTCGGCGGCCACGAGGTCGACGCGATCGTTGCTCAGCGAGAGCGCGAGGTAGGGCGTCGTTTCGGAACGATCAGCGAACCCGATCAGCAGCAGCTCGTGGCCCCGCTGCCGCGCTCCGGCCATGAAGCGGGACAAACGCTCGATGTCCTCCACGGCCTTGTTGTCGAGCACGGCCACACCCTCGCCGAAGCGGAAGTTGAGGCTCAGGCGACGCGCCCCGGCGACGAGCGCGCGGTACTCCCCATGCACCGGGGGCGGTTGGTCGAGCGCGCGGATGTCCTGCGGCACGAAGCCCACGTCGGCGACGACCTGCTGGCCCGATGGCCCCAGCGCGAAATCGATGAGCGCTTGCACTTCCGCACGCGGGTGCGCCGTGCTGTACAGGAACAGGCGGCGCGATAGCACGTAGTCCTCGGTGGCGACGCTGAGCGTCGTCGGCGCCATCGGCACGGTGCCGCGCTCCGAGAGGGCCAACGGCTTGGCACGCCCCACGCCGGCGAGGCCGACGAAGCCGATGGCCTGCGGGTCCGCCGCGACCGCCGCCGCCAGCTGCTCGGTCGATTCATAGCGCGTGGCGGCCGGACTGAGGGCCGCCTCGCCCATCACGAGCGACTGGAAGGTGTCGAAAGTGCCGGAGCGGTCGTCGCGGGCATGCAGCACCACCGGCCCGGGCACGCCACCGAACTGCGACCAGTCGCGCACCCGCCCGGAAAACAGCGCGCGGACCTGCTCGACGGTCAGGGCCGAGACGGGATTGCCCGGATGCACGATCACGGACAAGCCGTCGAGCGCGATGACGTGCTCCAAACCTTTCTCGTAGAGCGGGCCGATCAGCCGTGCGCCCTGCACCTCCTGCTCGCGCACCGCGCGGGAGGCCATCCACAGGTCGCAATCGCCGTCACGCAGGGCGGCGAAACCGGTGCTGGTGCCATGGGCGAGCACGTCGACGACGAGCGGGCCTTCCGGCGTGGTGAAGTGCAGCCGCGATTCGTCGAGGGCGGGCGCGTGCTGGCCGTTGAAACGCCAGCCCTGCTGGGCAGCCCACGCCTTGGCCAGCTCGGGCGCCAAGCGCTGACCGACGGTGTTCGAGCCGGAGAGGCAAACCCGCGCGGCACCTGCTGGAGCCTGCGCCTGCACCATCAACGCCCCAGCGAGCAGCAGGCCCGCGAACACGCCACGCCAACGAGAAAAGCCACGCATCGCGCCATCCGACTGCCGAAAGCCCAACAGCGTGGCGACGCGCGGTGACGCACCCGTTGCGCGGGGATGACCGTTTCAGTCGCCGGTGGCCACCGGCCGCGAAGGCTCGCTCACCCAGCCCGACCACGATGGAGCGAACAGCACCGGCATCGGCCAACCGGCATGCACGAGCGCCAGCGCGTTGTGGCAGGCGGTAACGCCCGATCCACACGTCAACAGCGGCGTGGCGCCTTCGGGCAACAGCGCGCGCCACTCGTCCCGCAGCTGCGGCGCCGGCTTGAAGCGGCCAGCCTCGAGGTTTTCGCCGAAAGGGCGGTTGAGGGCGCCGGGAATGTGCCCGGCTTTCGGATCGAGGGGTTCGACGTCGCCGCGGAAGCGTTCCCTGGCCCGGGCGTCGACGAGGACGACGGAGGCACCGCGCGTTGCCACGGCATTGGCGTCCAAGGTCGGTGCGCTGCCCGGATGCCAGCCCCCGGCGGGTGCGTCGCGCGCCGTGTCGTCGGCTCCAACGGGCGTCGCGTCTTCCGTCATGACGGGAGCATGCGCGGCCGTCCACGCGGCGAAGCCGCCATCGAGCACGCGCACGTCGGCATGGCCCATCCAGCGCAGCAGCCACCACGCACGCGCCGCCGCCATGGCACCACTGCCGCCGTCGTAGATGACCACCGGCGTCGCCGGCGTGATGCGCCAGCGGGCCAGGGTGGTCGCGAACCGCTTCGCATCGGGCAAGGGATGGCGGCCGTGCGAAGCGGGCTTAGCGTGGTCGGACAGGTCGTCGTCCAAATGCGCGTACACCGCACCGGGGATCCGCGATGCCGCGAAGGCGCGACGCCCGGCTTCGGGATCGGCGAGATCGAAGCGCGCATCGAGCACGCGCAGAGCCGGCGTACCGAGGCGAGCACGCAGGCTCTCGACGTCGATCAGCGGCGACGGTTCGTTCATGGTGGCCATCGCGGCGCTCCGTGGGCAGGAGCCGGAGTATTCAACCCGCCGATGCGGCCTGCAAACGCTCTCGCAGGTTCACCAGCATGGCGGCGGTGGCGCCCCAGATGCGGTGTTCGCGCCACTGGAACTCCACCAGCAGTCGCGCCCGGCCGCGCCACTCCATGGCCACGTCACGCGCGCTGCTCGGATCGAGCAGGAAATCCAGCGGCACCTCGAAGGCCTCGGCCACTTCGTCGGCGTTCGGATGCAGGGGATGCTCGTGGTCGATGCGCGCCACCAGCGGATACACGTGGAAGCCGGTGATCGTCGCGTACGGATCCAGCCAGCCGACGGGCTCGATGCTGGTGGCGGGCAGCCCCACTTCTTCCTCGGTTTCGCGGATTGCCGCCGCCAGCGGCCCCGCGTCGGCGAGATCGACGCGCCCCCCGGGAAAACTGATCTGGCCGGCATGGTGCCGCAGCGCGTCCTGGCGGCGCGTCAACAGTACCGTGGTACCGCTGCCGTGCTCGCGCAGGCCCACCAGCACCGCGGCCGGGCGCAGCGGCTCGGGCGGCAGCAGATCGACGAGCTGCTCGAGGTTCCAAGGCGAGGCCGCCGGCGCCGGATGGAGCGGAAGGAGCGCGCGTTCGAACGGATGGCGGGTCGGCATGGAGGCGTCAGCCGGCGAGTCGCGACTCGCGTTCCGGCAGCACTTCATCCATCAGGCGCTGGCGTTCGGCGTCGGCCATCAGCGACCAGCGGGCGATCTCGTCGCCGGTGCGGAAACAGCCTTCGCAGAAACCCGAGGCGTCCAGGCTGCAAATGCCGATGCAAGGGGTGAGGGTTGGCGTGGACATTCAAGGTTCCGGAAACAAACAGGGCGCCGCCGGAGCGACGCCCTGCCGATGCCGCGAGCGTCGGGATTACTTGACGCTGACGAGCTTCAGGTCGAACACGAGGGCCTGGCCCGGGCCGACCGGCGAACGCGGGTCATTGCCGAAGGCCTTGTCCGCCGGGAGGAAGATTTCCCAGCGCGAGCCGACCGGCATCAGCGGCAGGACTTCCCGGATGCCGACGAGCGGGAACTGGTCGATCTTGAAGGTGGCCGGCTGCGCGTTCGGCGACGCGTAGGTGTTGGCCAGCTCCTGGCCGGTGTGCAGCGAATAGCGGAAGTGCATCTGCACTTCGCTGGTCGCCGTCGGGCGGGCGCCCGTGCCGGTGTCGATGATGCGGTACTGGATGCCCGAGGGCAGCGTGGTCACGCCCTGCTTGGCCCGGTTGGCGGCCAGGAAGGCGTCCGACTTCGCCTTGTTTTCGCGCGCCGCGGTCTCGAACTGGGTGCGGGCTTCGGTCTGCAGCTTCTGCTGCAGCCACGCCACGGCGCGGCCCATCTGCTCTTCGGTGTAGGCGGCGTTGCGCTTGTTGTAGGCGTCCTGCAGGCCGCGGATGACCTGGTTCATGTCGACGTCCGCCTTGGCGTTGACGATCGAAAGGCCGGCGTCATAGCCGAGCGCGTAGCTCAGGGTGTTCTTGTCGGGCTGGGGCAGCGGCGCCTGCTGGGCCGCCGCGGCCTGCGGAGCGGGGGCTTGGGCGGTCGCGACGGTGGCGACGGCGGCAGCAAGGGCAACAGCGAGGACGCGCACGATCATTCAAGTCTCCAGCTTCAAAAAGAATCGAGGCCGTGGGACGGCCTCGAGGGCGACGTAGAATAGCGACCGGGGGCCTGAATCGCCACTGACATTCCGGGCCCGCAGACCCACTTATCCACAGCCGGCGCGGAGTGCGCATGACCTTTAACACCCTTCTAACCGAAGACCGCGGCGCGGTGCGTGTCATCACGGTCAACCGCCCCGACAAACTCAATGCCCTGAACCATGCCACCCTGACCGACCTGCACGCCGCCTTCGCCGCGGCGGCGGCCGATGACGGCGTGCGTGCGGTGGTGCTCACCGGCGCCGGCCCCAAGGCCTTCGTGGCCGGCGCCGACATCGCCGAGATGAACGGCCTGAGCCCGGTGCAGTCGCGCGATTTCTCGCGCCACGGCCAGGCGCTGATGACCCGCATCGAGCGCCTCGGCAAGCCGGTGATCGGCATGCTCAATGGCTTCGCGCTCGGCGGTGGCCTGGAGCTGGCCATGGCCTGCCACCTGCGCATCGCCGCCGACACCGCGAAGATCGGCCAGCCCGAGATCAACCTCGGCCTCATCCCCGGCTTCGGCGGTACGCAGCGCCTGCTGCGCCTCGCTGGCCGCGCAGCCACGCTCGAACTCTGCCTGCTCGGCGCGCCAATCGGCGCGGAGCGCGCGGTGCAGCTCGGCATCGTCAACCGCGTGGTGCCGGCGGCGGAACTCGACGCCGCCACCTTCGCCATCGCGGAGCAGCTCGCGAACGCGGCCCCGCAGGCCCTGCGCGGCATCCTCGACGCCGTGCTGATCGGCGGCGAATCGCCGATCGACGTCGGCCTCGACTACGAAACGCAGGGCTTCGCCATCGCGTTCTCGACCGAGGACATGAAGGAAGGCACGGGCGCCTTCCTCGCCAAGCGCAAGCCCAGCTTCACCGGCCGCTGAGCGCACGGCGGCCTGCACGCATGGGCGGGCATCGATGAGCCTGCATCGTTTCTTCGGTGGCCTCGCCTTGCCGGCGATGAAGCCCGCGCCGGGGCCGGTGAGGCGCCTGCCCCTTCCCACCCGGTTGCGCGTGCCGCTGCTGCAGCACGCCGAAGCGGAGGCCGAAGCCTGCGTGGGTGCCGGCGACCGCGTGCAGCGCTTCCAGCGCATCGGCCGCCGCCCGGCGAACGGCCTCGGCGCGGACGTGCATGCGCCGGCCGCGGGCCTCGTCGTCGCGCTCGAACGCGGGCCCGTGGCCCTGCCGGGCACGCCGGAGGCGATGCACGTGGTGATCGACGTCGACGCGGACGCCGCCGAAGCATGGGCCTCGGGCGAAGACGATGCGGCGTCGTCCGTCCGGATGCCGCGGCTCGATCCGTCGACCACCGCCCTCGACGCGCTGCGCCAGCGCTTGGCCGACGCCGGCCTTGTCGGCCTCGGCGGCGCGGGGTTTCCCACGGCGGACAAGCTGGCAACGGGGCATCGGCTGCTCATCCTCAACGGCGCCGAATGCGAACCCGTGGTGGCCTGCGACGAAGCACTGCTGCGCGAGCGCGCCGACACGGTGCTTGCGGGCGGTAGCCTGATCGCCCGCCTTTGCGGGGCAGCGCGCGTCGTGCTGGCGATGGAACAGCGCATGGCCTCGGCCGTGCCGGCGGTGCGCACGGCCATCACGGCGATGGCCGAACGCGGCGCGGCATCGTCGACGGTCGAACTCGTCCTTTTGCCCGATCGCTATCCGGCCGGCGGCGAACGCCAGCTCATCCAGGCCCTCACGGGCGAATCGATCCCGGACGGCGGCCTGCCGCGGGACCTCGGCGTGCTGGTGCAGAACGTTGCGACCGCAGCCGCTGCATGGCGGGCCGCGGCGCTCGGCGAACCGCTGGTCTCCCGGTTCGTCACTGTCGGCGGTGACGGCGCAGCCGGCGCCGCCACCTTCGAGGTCGCCCTCGGCACCCCGGCCTCGCACCTGGGCGCCGCCGTGGGCGGCTGGCGCGACGACGCCGAGGTCCTGCGCGCTGGCGGTCCAATGATGGGCGTGGCCTTGCCGCACGACGAGGTGGCGGTGATCAAGACGACCATCGCCCTTACCGCATGGCGTGGTGTTCCCTCCGGCCAGGGTCCCGCCCGCCCCTGCATCCGCTGCGGCGATTGCGGAAACGCCTGCCCCGCGAGGCTGCAGCCGCAGTTGCTCCACGCCCGCCTGCAGGCCTCCGACGGCGGCGACCTGCCCGGCGCGCTCGCCCTGGGCCTTGGAGCCTGCATTGAATGCGGGGCTTGCGATGCGGTATGCCCGAGCGCCATCCCGCTGACCGGCGGCTTTGTCGCAGCCCGGCAAGCGGCACGCCTCGGCCAGCACCAGCGCCTGCAGGCCGAGGCCGCCAAGCTGCGCTTCGAGCGACGCGTGGAACGCCTCCAGCGTGAAGCCGACGAGGCCGCCCTGCACCAAGCACAGCGGGTGAAGCGCGTCTCCAGCGCCGCGGCGGCCGCTCTGGCGAAAGCCCGCGCCAAGCGCGGTGGCCCGCCATGAGTCCGCGCGCGTTCCGCGACCCCGGCACGCCCTCGCTGCGCCTTGCCCGCAGCGTGCCCATGACGATGGGCATCGTACTGCTGGCGCTGCTCCCCGGCATTGCCGCAATGACGGTGTTCTTCGGCCCGGGCGTGTTGGGGCAGATCGCGCTGGCGGTGCTCTTCGCCATGGCCTTGGAAGCGGCGATGCTGGCCGTGCGCGGCGCCGCGCTGAAGCCGGCCCTCACGGACCTGACGGCACCGCTGACGGCGGCCCTGTTCGCGCTGTGCCTGCCGCCGACCGCGCCCTGGTGGATGAATCTCGTTGGCGTCACGGCGGCGATCGTGGTGGCGAAGCATCTGTATGGCGGCATCGGCCACAACCCCTTCAACCCGGCGATGGTCGGGGTGGCGGTGGTCGTGATGGCCTTCCCGCTCGAGTATTCGCGCTGGATCGCCCCCGGGCAGTGGGACACGCTGGCGCAGGCGACACCACTGGACCTCCTGCGCCAGCAGGCCATGCAGGGCTATGCGCTGTCCGAGATCCGCGAAAGCCCGGTCTTCGGCACCGTGGGAGGCCGCGGCTGGGAGTGGGTGGTCGGATGCTGGTCGCTGGGCGGGCTGTTCCTGCTCTGGAAAAGGGTGATTCCTTGGCAGACGCCCGTCGCCGTGCTCGGCACCGCGGTGCTGGTGACGCTCCCGTTCTGGCTGTGGGACGCCGACACGCACCCGAGCCCGCTGAGCCACCTTTTCTCCGGCGCGCTGGTGTTCGCCGCGTTCTTCATCGCCACCGACCCGGTGTCGGGTTGCACGACGCCCCGCGGCCGCCTGCTCTTCGGCGCCGGCGTGGCACTGCTGACGCTGGCGATCCGCCGCTGGGGCGGCTTCCCCGACGGCGTGGCCTTCGCGGTCCTGCTGATGAATGCCGCCGCGCCGCTGATCGATCGGCTCGCGAGGCCGCGCTGGCTCGGCGAACGGCCGGGAGGCGCGCCATGAATCCGTGGCTCGGCGATCTTGGCCGCGGCGCGCTGATCCTTGCCGTCGTTGGTGCACTCGGCCTTGGCGGACTGCTGGCCCTGCGGGCGCTCACCGCCGTGCGGATTGCCGAACAGCAGCGCGCCGCCGAGTTGCGCGCACTCGCCGCCCTGCTGCCCGCGGATTTCGACAACGACCCGCAGGCCGAACGCATCCACGTGGTGGCCCCTGCATGGCTCGGTAGCGACGACGCGCTCGCCGTCCGTCGCGCGCGCCGCGACGGCGTGCTCCAGGCCCTGTTGCTCGAAGCCGTCGCGCCCGACGGCTACAACGGCGACATCCGCCTGCTCATCGGGGTGGATACGCAGGGCCGGGTGATTGGCGTGCGTGTCGTCGACCACCGCGAGACGCCGGGCCTCGGCGATCCCATCGATATCGATCGCGGACCGTGGATCACCCGCTTCGAAGGCCGTTCGCTACGCGACCCCGCCGTGGACGCTTGGCGGGTCCACCGCGACGGGGGAGCCTTCGACCAGCTCGCCGGCGCGACGATCACACCGCGCGCCGTGGTCGCGGCGGTGAAACGCGCACTCCAGTTCGTCGAGTCCCATGGCGACGCGCTGGAAGGGGCACCTACAGGCGAGACGCTCGCCTTCCGCGATACACCGCCCCGGCAGGATCCGGCGCGATGAGCACCAGCCCGCGCACCATCCTCGAGTACGGCCTGTCGAGCGGCAACGTCGCGTTGGTCCAGCTCCTGGGCCTTTGCCCTTTGCTCGCCGTGAGCAACTCGATGGTCTCGGCGCTGGGCCTCGGGCTGGCGACGATGCTCGCACTCACGGCCACCAACGCCGCCATCGCCGCCCTGCGGGGCGTCACCGGTCGGGACGTGCGCATCCCGGTGTTCGTCACCGTGATCGCCTGCGTGGTCACCGCGATCGAGCTGGCGATACGCGCCTGGCTGCCCGCGCTGCACGGCGTGCTGGGCCTTTTCATCCCGCTGATCGTCACCAACTGCGCTCTGCTCGGCCGCGCGGAAGCCTTCGCCTCGCGCCACGATCCGCGGCGTGCCGCGCTGGACGGCTTCGCGGTCGGCGCCGGCTTCCTCGTCGTCCTGTTGGTGCTGGGCGGCCTGCGCGAGGCCCTCGGCCGCGGCACCCTGTTCGCGGGAGCCGGCGCGCTGCTGGGCTTGCCCCAGCTCGAGTGGACGCTGCTGCCCGGCTACCGGGGCTTCCTGCTCGCCACGCTGCCGGTGGGCGCCTTCTTCCTGCTCGCCCTGCTGGTCGCCGGTCGGCAGCGCTGGCTGGCGACGCGCGCGGCGACCGGCCAAGCCCTGCCCGCGAAGGAGACCTGAATGCCCGCGATGAAACCCGCCGACCGCGTCGATTTCTTCCGTCGCCTCCGCGAGCTCAACCCGCAGCCGACGACCGAACTCGAATACACCACGCCCTTCGAACTGCTGGCCGCGGTGCTGCTCTCGGCCCAAGCCACCGACGTCGGCGTCAACAAGGCGACGCGCAGGCTGTTCCCCGTCGCCAATACCCCCGCGGGCATCCTCGCGCTGGGCGAAGCCGGCCTGAAGGGCTACATCAACACCATCGGCCTCTACAACGCGAAGGCGGCGAACCTCATCGCCACCTGCCGCATCCTCGTCGAACAGCACGGCGGCGAGGTGCCGCGCGACCGCGAATCGCTGGAAGCCCTGCCGGGCGTCGGGCGGAAGACCGCGAACGTCGTGCTCAACACCGCGTTCGGCGAGCCGACGATCGCGGTTGACACGCACATCTTCCGCGTCGCAAACCGGACGGGGCTCGCACCCGGCGGCACCGTCGATGCCGTCGAGAAGAAGCTGGTGAAGGTCGTGCCTGCCGAATTCAAGCAGGATGCCCACCACTGGCTGATCCTGCACGGCCGCTACGTCTGCAAGGCGCGCAAACCCCTTTGCGGCGCCTGCCCGGTGCGCGACCTCTGCCGCTTCAAGGACAAGAACGACGCAACGGCTTGAGCCGCGACACGTCAGGCGAAACCGCGTTCCATCATCCAGCCGGCCACCGCGTTGGCCGCCATCGGCGCGCCGTAGTGGTAGCCCTGGCAGATATCGCAGTCGAGCTGGGCCAGCTTGATCACCTGCGACTGGGCCTCGACGCCTTCCGCGACCACCTTCAATCCGAAGCCATGCGCAAGTGCGATGACGGCGCGGACGATGGCGGCATCGCCGGCGTCGCGGACGATCTGTCGCACAAACATCTGATCGATCTTCAACACGTCGATCGGGAGGCGCTTGAGCTGCGACAGATTCGAGTAGCCGGTGCCGAAATCATCGAGTGCCAAGGCCACGCCGAGGTCGCGCAGCGTCGACATCAGCACGATGGCCCGTTCGGGATCGTGCAAGGCCGCGCTTTCGGTGATCTCGAGCTCGAGCGATCCGCGAGGCAGGTCGGCCTCCCGCAACACGGCGCGCACGCCGTCCACCAGCCCGGGGTCCTCGAACTGCCGGGGTGACAGGTTCACCGCCACGCGCCCTACGTCGAGGCCCTCCTCGCGCCAGCCCTTGAGCTGGCGCACGGCCTCGCGCAAGGCCCAACTCCCGATGGGGAGGATCAGTCCGGATTCCTCGGCGAGCGGAATGAACTCCGATGGCGCGACCTGGCCGAGCTCGGCGTGGTACCAGCGCAACAGGGCCTCGAAGCCGACCAAGCGCTCGCTCGCCAGCCCGATCTGCGGCTGGAAGGCGAGGCTGAGCTCGCCGCGCTCCATGGCGAGGCGCAGGTCCTGCAGCAGGCGCACGCTGCGGCCGCGGGCGGCACTGTTTTCGGCCGAGTAGAAGGCGACGGTGCCCCCCGGCGCGGTCGCGGGTTCGGCCGTCTCCGCGTTGTCGAGGAGGCGCTCCGGGGTGTCGCCGTCGCGTGGATGCACGGCGACGCCCACCGACGCGTCGAAGAAAAGGCGGCGACCGCCGATCGCCATGGGCTGCGCCAGCGGTGCGAGGACGTCGCGCAACAGGGCTTCGATGCGGGTCTCGTCTTCCAAGCCGGACATCGCGAGCGCGAAGCGATGCTCGCCCGCGCGCGCCAGGACGGCGTGGTCACCGAGGCGGGCACGGACGCTCTCGATCAGCCGGTTGGCACCTTCGCGCATCACCTCGTCGGCCGGCCCCTGGCCGAGCGACTGCCGGAGCACCGGCAGTTGCCCCAAGGCGATGCTGGCGAGGATGGCGCTGGGCCGACCATCGTTCGCCCACGCGAGGCGGCCGAGGAAATGACTGCGGTTGGGCAGGCCGGTGACGGAATCGAACTCGCGCAGCTTCTGGGCCTCGGCCTCGAGCTGGCGGCGCGCTTCCTTGCGCTTCGCCGACCGCCGCAGCTGGGCCTGCACCAGCGACAGGAGCTCGGTGGGGCGGAAGGGCTTGGTGAGGTAATCGTCGGCGCCGAGGTTCATGCCCGCGCGGATGGCCTCGCGTTCGTCGAGCCCGGTCAGGAAAACGAACGGCAGGTCGGCAGTGCGCGGGTCCGCGCGGAGCGCGGCGAGGAGCTCCTGCCCGTTGCCCCCCGGCATCAGCACGTCGGAGAGCACGAGGTCGGGCAGGTGCTCCAGGGCCAGTTCGAACGCGGTCGCGCCGTTGTCGGCTTCCAGCACGCGGTAGCCCGCCGAGCGCAGCGTGGCGTTGAGGACCGCGCGGATGCTGCCGTCGTCCTCGGCGATCAGCACCCTCGTCATCCTGCCCTGCCCCTCCATCGATGCCTCCTGGCGCCCGCGGCGGTCGAATCGACGCCCGAGTGTAGACCGCGGAGGCTCAGGGGGCGACGCCGCCGGGCGGGTCCAGCCGGTAGCCGAGGCCGCGCACCGTGGTGATCCAGGACGGCTGGCCCGGTTCATCGAGCTTGCCACGCAGACGGCGGATGTAGACGTCGACCACGTTGGTGAGGGGATCGGAGTCGACACCCCAGACGTTGGAAAGGATGCGCTCACGACTGAACATGCGGCCCGGCGCGCTCATGAGCAGTTCGAGGAGGGCCAACTCCTTCGCCGTGAGGGGCAGCACGGCGCCGCCGCGCCGCACCTCCATGCGGTCGCGGTCGAAGACGAGTCCCCCCACCGCGAGCTCGGCGTCGCGCTGGACCATCTGCGCCGGACGCCGCAGCAGCGCCTCGATACGGGCCAGGAGCTCGTCGAATGCGAAGGGCTTCGTCAGGTAGTCGTCCGCGCCACAGCGCAGCCCGGCCACGCGCTCCTGCACGCTGCCCATGGCCGTAAGCATCAGCACGGGGAGCGGGAGGCATTCGGCGCGGACCTGCTGGCACAGGGCCATGCCGGACTGGCCCGGCAGCATCACGTCGAACAGCGCCACGTCGTAGGCCCCGTGACGCAGCAGCGGGAGCGCCTCCTCGGCGCTCCTCGCGATCGTCGGAGCATAACCTTCCGCGCGAAGCCCGCGCTGCAGGAAATCGGCGACGCGGACGTCGTCCTCGACGATCAGGACCTTCATGCGTCCTCCGCGACCGGCAAGGCGATGCCGGCCCGCAATCCACGCGGGACCCGCCGGCGGAGGTCGATGCTGCCGCGCTGCGCCTCGATGATCCGCCGTGCGATGGCCAATCCCAACCCGAGGCCCCTGGGGTCCAGCGTCCGACCCGCGCGACCGCGATAGTGGGCGTCGAAAACGTGCTCCAACTCGTCGTCGTCCACGCCAGGCCCTTCGTCATCGACCTGCACGACCCAATGGTCGCCCTCCGGGGTGACGGTGACCTGCACCCGGGTACCCGCCGGGGAATAGCGGATGGCGTTGTCAAGAACGACCACCAGCGCCTGCTGCATCCGCTCACGGTCGACCTCGACGCCAGCATCCTCTGGAACGCCGTCGGCGTCGAACGCGAGGGTGACATGGCGATGGGCCGCGACCGCCTGCATCTGCGCCACCGCAGGGCAGACGACGTCGCGGAGCGCATGGCGACCGGGCGCCATCGCGTAGGCCAACGACTCGCCGCGCGCCGCGTCGAGCAGGTCCTGGACGCGGCCCCCAAGCTCACTGGCCGCCTCGACGATGCGCCGCAGGGCCGCGCGCTGTTCGTCGGCATCGCCCGGGTTGCGCAGCGCAAGGTCGGCCTCGCCGCGGATGACGGTCACCGGCGTGCGCAGCTCATGGCTGAGCTCGGCGAGGAACTGGCGGCGCCGCGACTCGATCCCGAGCAGCGACTCGTAGGCCTGGGTGAGGGCGCGAGTACGGTCGGTCACCACCCCGTCGAGCTGGTGCTGCAGGGCGGCGCTGCGCTCGTGGGCGTCGGACAGCCGTTCCGCCATCGAATCCATCAGGCTGCCGATGCGCGCGAACTCGTCGCGCCCCTCGAGAGCGGCGCGCGCACCGAAATCGCCAGCGGCCAGCGCCTCCGCCGTCCGCGCCAGCTTCGCGAACGGCCCATCCAGGCGGCGCACGAAGTACGCCACCGCCAAGGCGGCCATTAACAGCACACTGACGGCGAGGAGCGCGTTGACGGCACGGATGCGGGCCAGCACCTCGGCCAGCCGCTCCGCTTCCCCGCGACTGGCCGCCTCGTGGCGGTCGACCGCCTGGCGCAGCAGCTCGCGCATGTCGCGGCCGGCCAGCTCGTCGAAGGCCAGCATCACAGTCCGCCAACGCTCGGCGGGCGGCAGGTCGACGCCGGGCCGTTCGGCGTCCCGGATCGCACGCTCCAGCGTCGCGATGTTGAGGCCGACCGTCTCGAGCTCGGCCACGTCGAGGCGCCTCGCGTCGGCCGGCAGCCGCGCGGCAAGGGCGCGCAGGGCGTCGACCCGTCCCGACATCGCCGCCACGAGCCGGTCGCGGACGGCGAAGTCCGCTTCGCCGGCCAGCATCTTCTGCGCGAACCAGACCTTCAGCCGCTGCTTGTCCCCGGCCAGCGCGAGGTACTCGGCGAGCATGCGTGTCGCCACCACGCTGCGCTCAGCGTGGTGGGCGGCCGACGAGGCCGCCCATCCGGCGAACACGAATTGCACGAGGGCCAGCAGGGCCACCAGGGCGAAGGCGATGGCGAGACGCGTGCGGATCACGGGCTCGGCCCCGCCACGCGCCGACCCGGCACGCGCCTCAGGGCGCGGCGCGATACGGCAGCGAGCTGTGGTGCAGCACGATGCGCAGCTTCCCGTCGTCGGTCTTCTTGAAGGTCCACGTCTTATCCACGGTGGTGACGTTGCCGTCCTTGCCGGTGATCATGACGTTGCCCATCGTCGTCGCGACGTCGCCATTGATGTGGATCGCGGCGTTCTCGGCCGCGCAGGCGGTCCAGCCCTTCAGGGCGAAGCCGGTGTCCCTCGGGAAGGCCGGATCGCCGCCCACGAAGTAGGCCAGCGCGCCGGCGCGGGTCGTGCGGAACGTCTGCGGCGCCTCCGTGAGCGTCGGCTTGAACAACACCGGGCCGAGGTTGTAGCCGTAGGCGGCGTCCAGCACCTGCCCCGCGAGGGCTTTGGCGGCCGCCGGCCCGCGGGTCTCGCCTTCCTTGCTGATGGCGACCAGGGCGTTGCACCAGGCGGCCTGGGCGGCGACCACCTCGGCCTCGGTCACGTTGGCGTTGTAGGTCGGGGTGGCGGCCGACGCGGTCATCGAGGCGAGCGCGGCGGCCAGGGCGAGCAGGGAGTGGCGCATGGTGGTCCTCAGGGGTTGGGGCGACCATTGGACCGCGGGGCCGATGACACGGTCGTCCGCCCGCCATGAATGGGTGCCGTCGGCTCCATGAAAAAACGATGACAGCCCGCCAAGGGCGAGGCGATCCAGCGCCCATACCCCGCCTTGCGACGGCAGCATGACCGCAGGATGTCGATTCCGTGGCAACTGCAATCTGGTTGTAACTTTGGGTCCATAGGCTCTGCACACCCTCCTAACGGTGTCCGTCGCCATGCGCCTCGCCCGCTCCCTGCTCGCCGCCTCCCTCGCCGCCGCCCTCGCCACCCCGGCCCTGGCCGAGGTGCCGATCGACGTGATCGGCGACACCGAGATCTACTTCGACGCCCTGATCCACTTCGACAGCTACCACTACGACCAGGACATCAGCCGCGCCGACGGCTTGGCCCTCACGACGGCCCAGATCAATGCCAACACCCTGACCAACAACGGCCAGGTCCGCCGCGGCGAGATGATCTTCCGCGGCCGCATGGCCAATGGCGGCGAATGGCAGGTCGGCTACGACCTTGTCGGCCAGCGCGGCACCGGCCGCAACGGCCGCTGGCTGGACGTGAACTACCGCGGCCGCGTCAATGCCGACTGGACGTACCGCGTCGGCCAGTTCAAGCAGCCGAACTCGCTGGAGGAGCTGACGTCGACCCGCAACAACGAGTTCATCTCCAAGGCGATGATCACCAACGCCTTCGGCGTGGCCCGCCGCGTCGGCGCCGAAGTGCAGTACGCCACCCCGAGCGTCACCGCCACCGGCACCTGGTTCACCCGCGAGATCAACGTCAACCAGCGCGTCGGCAACGGCTACGGCGCCCGCCTCACCTGGGCGCCGATCCTCGCCCTCGAGTCGGGCGAAGTGCTGCACCTCGGCGCCTCGTTGGTCGACCATGACACCGTGCTCGACCGCTACAGCCTCGGCATCCGTCCGCAGGCGGATATCGCGCTCAACAACAATGCCTCGCCCGGCAGCCTGAACACCATTTCGGTGTCGCTGGCCGACGCCGACCGCGTCCGGATCGGTGGCCTTGAAGCCATGTACTTCAACGGCCCGTTCAAGGTCATGGGCGAGTACATGAAGCAAACCGTCAGCCGCAGCAATGGCCGCCCGGACTACGAGAGCGACGGCTGGTACGTCTCCGGCCTGTACACGCTGAGCGACGACAGGTTCGGCTACCGCGGGGGCATCTACACCACCGCGCTGCCGAGCGACCCGGTCAAGGGCCTGTGGCAGCTGGCGGCCCGCTACGACCGGCTCGACGCCAACGATGGCGCCGTGCTCGGCGGGCAGCAGGAGTCGTGGACGGTGGGCGTCAACTGGTACATCCGTTCGAACTTCCGCCTCTCGATGAACTACGTGATGCTGGAAAGCAGCCGGGTGCAGTCGGGCGTGCTGATCAACAACAACCCGGACATCGTCGAACTGCGCGGACAGATCACGATCTGAGCCCCCCGCGGGCCGCCCGGCGCCCGGGCGGCCTGTCATTGGACTGTCATGGCGCTGACACATACTTCCCGCCGGCCGCCCGAAGGCGCCGGCCTTTGGAGATTCCCGTGAACCTCAAGACGTTTTCCCGGATCGCCGCCGCCGGCCTGGTCGCCGCCTCGGCGCTGGCCGCACAGGCCCAGAACATCACCGGCGCCGGCGCCTCCTTCGTGTTTCCCGTCATGTCGAAGTGGTCGAGCGAGTACGCGGCTGCCGGCGAGGGCCGGGTCAACTACCAGTCGATCGGCTCGGGCGGCGGCATCGCCCAGGCCAAGGCCGGAACGGTCGACTTCGGCTCCACCGACGCTCCCCTGGCGCCCGCCGACCTCGCCCAGAACAACCTCGCGCAGTTCCCGTCGGTGATCGGCGGCGTGGTGCCGGTCGTCAATCTCCGGGGCATCGCTCCGGGCCAGCTCCGCCTGACCGGCCCGGTGATCGCCGAGATCTACCTCGGGAAGATCACGACCTGGAACGATCCCAAGATCAGCGCCCTGAACCCCGGCGTGGCCCTGCCGGCCAGCAACATCCGCGTGGTCTATCGCTCGGACGGCTCGGGGACGACCTACAACTTCGTGCACTACCTGTCGCAGATCAGCCCCGAGTGGAAGCAGCGCGTCGGCTTCGGAACGGCCGTCCGCTGGCCGACCGGCTTCGGTGGTCGCGGCAACGAGGGCGTCTCGGCCTACGTGAAGCAGCTGCAGGGCTCGATCGGCTACGTCGAACTCAGCTACGCCACGACGAACAACCTGACCTACGCGGCGCTGCAGAACGCCGCCGGCACCTGGGTGCAGCCGAGCATCGCCAGCTTCCGCGCCGCCGCCGCCAGCGCCGACTGGGCTTCGGCCGAGGACTTCAACCTGGTCATCACCAACGCGCCGGGCGAGAACAGCTGGCCCATCGCGGCCACCAACTTCATCCTCGTCCCGACGAATCCGCGCAATCCCGCCAACGCCGCCGCCACCCTGAAGTATTTCGAGTGGGCCTACGCCAATGGCGATGCCTCGGCCGAGGCCTTGGGCTATGTCCCGCTTCCCGATCCGCTGGTCGAGCGCGTCAAGGCTTACTGGACCGCCAAGCTGAAGCGCTGACCACAACCAAACCCGATCCGAACCGCCAGGCGCCGGCCTCACCCCCGGCGCCTGCGGCATCATCACCATCCTGAAACCGACCGACGGAGCACCGCCATGACCTCGACCCTGATGCGCACCACCCTGGCCCTTGGCGCCGCGAGCCTCCTCGCCGCCTGCGGTGGCGGGTCCGACGCCCCGTCGGCGAACGGCGAGGCCGGCGCCGCCCCGGCGCGGCCGGCCTCCATCGACGTCACCGGCGCGGGCGCTTCGTTCGTGTTCCCGCTGCTGTCGAAGTGGTCGAGCGAGTACGCGTCGGGCACGGGCAACCGGGTGAACTACCAGTCGATCGGTTCGGGCGGCGGCATCGCCCAGGCCAAGGCCGGCACGGTCGACTTCGGCTCGACCGACGCCCCGCTGACGCCGGAGGAGCTGGCCGCGGCGAACCTCGGCCAGTTCCCGTCGGTGGTCGGCGGGGTGGTGCCGGTGGTCAACCTCGAGGGCATCGCCGCCAACCAGCTGCGCCTGACCGGCCCGCTGCTGGCCGACATCTACCTCGGCAAGGTCGCCAAGTGGAACGACCCGGCCATCGTCGAGATCAACCCGGGCGTCACCCTGCCCGAGGCCGACATCAAGATCGTCTACCGCTCGGACGGCTCGGGCACCACCTTCAACTTCGTCAACTACCTCGGCCAGGTCAGCCCCGCCTGGGTCGAGGGTGTGGGTCAGGCGGCGACGGCCGTGAAGTGGCCGACCGGCGTCGGCGGCAAGGGCAACGAAGGCGTGGCCGCCTACACCAAGCAGCTCAGCGGCGCGATCGGCTATGTCGAGCTCAGCTACGCGCTGCAGAACAACCTGACCACGGTGAGCCTGCAGAACGCCGCCGGCAACTGGGTCGCCCCGAGCATCGCCAGCTTCCAGGCCGCCGCCGCCAGTGCCGACTGGGCGAACGCCAAGGACTTCCACCTCGTGATCACCAACGCCCCGGGCGCCGAGGCATGGCCGATCGCCGCCACCAACTTCATCCTCGTCAGCAAGGCCCCGTCGAACCCGGCCAAGGCCCGGGCGGCGCTGGAGTTCTTCCAGTGGGGCTACGCCAACGGCGACGCCCGCGCCGAGGAGCTCGGCTATGTGCCGCTGCCCGATACCCTCGTCACCCAGGTCGAGGGCTACTGGGCCCAGAACTTCACGTTCTGAAGGACGGGTACAATCGCGTCCGCAACGCCCGGCCCGCGCCGGGCGTGATCCAACGCCCGCGCCACCGCACGCGGGCGTCCTGATCTGACTTTCCCGGTACGAACCTGATGGCGTCCGCCACGTCCCAACTCGACCACTTGGCCCGCGGCGACGCGCGCGCCGACCGCCTCTTCCGCTGGACCGTGGCGGCCGCCGGCTTCTTCGTGCTCATCAGCCTGATCGGCGCCGCCCTGACCATGGCCTGGGGCGGCCGAGAGGCCATCGGCACCTTCGGCTGGAGCTTCCTGAGCTCGGACAACTGGGATCCGGGCAACCTCGTCTTCGGCGGCCTCGCCCCCATCGTCGGCACGCTGATCACGGCCGGGATCGCCCTGCTGATCGCCGTGCCGATCAGTTTCGGCATCGCCCTCTTCCTGACCGAGGTCGCACCACCGTGGCTGCGCGGCCCGGTGGCCACCGCCATCGAGCTCTTGGCCGGCATTCCCTCGATCATCTACGGCATGTGGGGCCTGTTCGTGCTCGTGCCCTTCCTCGCCGAGTACGTGTACCCCTCGCTCAGCGAGTACGGCAGCCAGCTGCCGCTCATCGGCGCCTGGTTCGACGGCCCGCCGATCGGCATCGGCATGCTCACCGCCGGCCTCGTGCTGTCGATCATGATCATCCCCTTCATCGCCTCGGTGATGCGCGAAGTCTTCCTCACCGTGCCGACGCGCCTGAAGGAATCGGCCTACGCGCTGGGCTCGACGACCTTCGAGGTGGTGTGGGACATCGTGCTGCCCTACACCCGTTCGGCGGTGATCGGCGGCATCTTCCTCGGCCTCGGCCGCGCGCTGGGCGAAACGATGGCCGTCACCTTCGTGCTCGGCAACGCCAACCGCCTCGCCAACCTGCTCGAACCCTCCAGCTCGATCGCCGCGACCATCGCCAACGAGTTCGGCGAAGCCTTCGCCGACCTGCACCGCAGCTCGCTGCTGGCGCTGGGCTTCGTGCTCTTCATCGTGACCTTCATCGTCCTCAGCATCGCCAAGCTGATGCTGATGAGCCTGCAGCGCCGGGGGGGCAAGTGATGGATATCGCCGTCTCCGAGCGCCTGTTCCAGCGTCGCCGCTTCGTCAACGCCCTCGCCCTCGTGCTCTCGGGCACGGCGGCGCTCGTGGGCCTGTTCTTCCTGGTCTGGATCCTTTTCACGACGCTCTCGAAAGGCATCAACGGCCTCAGCCTCGCGATGTTCACCGAGATGACGCCGCCCCCGGGCGCCGAGGTGGGCGTGGGTGGCCTGCTGAACGCCATCGTCGGCAGCATCGTGATGTGCGTGCTGGCCGTGCTGATGGCGGCCCCGGTCGGCATCGCGGCAGGCACCTACCTCGCCGAGTACGCCAACTTCCGCAAGATCGGCGGCGTCATCCGCTTCGTGAACGACATCCTGCTGTCGGCGCCGTCGATCGTGCTGGGCCTGTTCGTCTACATGGTGCTGATCGGCACGCCGCGCCAGGTGGCGACGGCCATCCAGTCCACGGAGGCCGGGCAACAGGGCTGGCTCGCCGGCCTGGCCGACTGGCTGATCGGCGTCTCGGGTTTCTCGGCCATCGCCGGTGCCGTGGCGCTGGGCTTCATCGTGCTGCCGGTCGTCGTGCGCACCACCGACGAGATGCTGCGCCTCGTGCCCGCGCAGATGCGCGAGGCGGCGCTGTCGCTCGGCATCCCGCAGTGGAAGGTCACCGTGCACGTGCTCTACCGCGCCGCGCTGTCCGGCATCCTCACCGGCGTCATGCTCGGCCTCGCCCGCATCTCAGGCGAGACGGCGCCGCTGCTGTTCACGGCCTTCAACAACAGCTTCTGGAACCTCGACCTGGGCGAGCCGATGGCCAACCTGCCGGTCACGGTCTACCAGTTCGCCATGAGCCCGTTCGAGAACTGGCAGCTGCTGGCGTGGGCCGGCGCCTTCCTCATCACCTGCTTCGTCCTGCTGGTCAGCATCACCGCCCGCACCCTCCTGCTGCGCAAGAAGATCGCCAATGACTAACGCCCCGATCGCCCTGCAGACCGCCGTCGCCGGTGGCGAGCCCGCCACGGCTTCGCCGGCCAAGCTGGTCGCGAAGAACCTGAACTTCTTCTACGGCGACTATCGTGCGCTGAAGGACATCAACCTCACCGTGCCGGAGAAGCGCGTCACCGCGCTGATCGGGCCGTCGGGCTGCGGCAAGTCCACGCTGCTGCGCATCTTCAACAAAATCTATTCGATCTACCCGGGCCAGCGCGCCGAGGGCGAGATCCTGCTCGACGGCCAGAACCTGCTGGACGCCAAGTACCCGATCAACCGCCTGCGCAGCAAGATCGGCATGGTGTTCCAGAAGCCCGTCCCGTTCCCGATGTCGATCTACGACAACATCGCGTACGGCATCGGCCACTACGAGAAGCTGAAGAAGTCCGACATGGATGATCGCGTCGAGCAGGCCCTGCGCCAGGGCGCCCTGTGGGACGAGGTCAAGGACAAGCTCAAGCAGAGCGCGCTGGGCCTTTCCGGCGGCCAGCAACAGCGCCTGTGCATCGCCCGCGCCGTCGCACTGAAGCCCGAGGTGATCCTGTTCGACGAGCCGACCTCGGCCCTCGACCCGATCGCCACCGGCAAGATCGAACAGTTGATCGCCGAGCTGAAGCAGCAGTTCACGATCCTGATCGTCACCCACAACATGCAGCAGGCCGCCCGCTGCTCCGATTTCACCGCCTTCATGTACCTGGGCGAACTGGTCGAGCACGGCGTCACCCAGCAGATCTTCACCAAGCCCTCGAAGCAGCAGACCGAGGACTACATCACCGGCCGGTTCGGCTGAGCCAGGAGCGCACCATGGGCACCGAACACATCGTCAAGAGCTTCGACGCCGAGCTCGAGCGCATCAATGGCGAGATCACCCGGATGGGCGAGATGGCGCTGGGCCAGATCGAGGCCGCCATCGACGTGCTGCAACGCCGCGACAGCAAGGCCGCCGAGCGCGTCACCATCAACGACGACGCCATCGACGAGCTGGAGCAGGTCATTTCCAACGACGTGCTGCGCGTGCTCGCCCTGCGCCAGCCGATGGCCCGCGACCTGCGCGAGGTCTACGCCGCACTGCGCATCGCGGCCGACATCGAACGCATCGGCGACTACGCCTCGAACGTGGCCAAGCGTTCGATGGTGCTGAACCAGAGCGCACCGGTGGCCCCGGCCCGCGGCCTTCCTGCCCTTGCCACCCTTGCCTCCGAGCTGCTGGCCGAAGCCCTCGAGGCCTACCGCCTGCGCGATGCCGAACGCGCCGCCGCGATGCGCGACCGCGATGCCGAGCTCGATGCCGCCTACACCAGCCTGTTCCGCGAGCTGCTCACCTACATGGCCGAGGACCCCAGGCAGATCACGCCCTGCACGCACCTGCTGTTCATGGCGAAGAACATCGAGCGCATCGGCGACCACGCCACCAACATCGCCGAGAACACCTGGTTCCTCGTGCATGGCGAGGCGATGAGCGGCAGTCGCGAGAAAGCCGACAAGACCAGCGAGTAGCGCGGTGGCAATCCGCCATCGGGACGACCCGTTGTTCCCACCCCACGGGCGGATCGAGGTGCATCCACATGGCAGGGTGGTCTACTTCGAAGCGAACGGGCCGCTCAACGCGGAGGCGGTGGCGGCGATGCGGTCGGCCTACACGCCGGTCATGGCCGCCATGGCGGCCGATGGCCCGTTCGGCCACATCAGCACCTTCCATGGCAGCATGCTCGCCACGCCCGAGGCGCTGCAGGCCTTCACCCGCCTGCTCGACGAGTGGCGGGCGTCCGGACTGATCCCCACGGTCAACGCCTACGTGGTGGCGGCAGACGTCGAAGGCCGCAACCTGCTGCTTCCCCGCTATGCCGCGGCCTTCGGCCGCGAAGCACGCTTCAGGGCCTTCGAGGACCTCGAGAGCGCGGAAGCCTGGGTCGTCGCACAGTTGGCCGAGCACGGCTGAATCGGGCACGCGCGGGGCGCTGTTATCCTGCGCGCATGAGCGATTTCGACGAACAGGGCCCGCAGGGCACGCCCGCCGCCACCGGCGCGCCGCCGATGGCCTCGCGGTTCCGCGGTTTCCTTCCCGTCGTCGTCGATGTGGAGACCGGTGGGTTCGAATCGGCGCGCCACGCCCTGCTGGAAATCGCCGCCGTGCCGATCGAGATGGACGACGAGGGCTTCCTGTTCCCCGGCGAGACCGTGAGCGTGCACGTGGAGCCCGCGCCCGGCCTCGAGATCGACCCGAAGTCGCTGGAGATCACCGGCATCCAGCTCGACCACCCGTTCCGCGACGCGCAACCCGAGAAACTCGCGCTGGACCGCATCTTCACCCCGGTGCGCGCGGCGGCGAAGCGCAACGGCTGCCAGCGCGCGATCCTCGTTGGCCACAACGCCCACTTCGACCTCGGCTTCCTCAACGCGGCGATCGCCCGCGTGGGCCACAAGCGCAGCCCCTTCCATCCGTTCAGCACGATGGACACTGTGACGCTCGCGGGCATGGCCTACGGCCAGACGGTGCTCGCCAAGGCCTGCCAGGCCGCGGGCCTGCCTTGGGACGGCAACGAGGCGCACTCGGCGGTGTACGACACCGAGCGCACGGCCCAGCTGTTCTGCGCGGTGATGAACCGCTGGAAGCAGTTCAACGACCACGACCTGCTGCGCGCGGCGCAAGACTGAACGCCGGCCTGAGCCTGCCGCCAACGAAGCCGAAGGCGGCGAAAAAGCCGAAGCGCCGAGCCTCAGGCCGCCGCCTTCGGGGCGCGCAGTTTCGCCGCGCGCTCGACCAGGCCGCGCCAGAGCCCGTAGAGGCTGATCGCGATCCACGCGATCTGCATCAGGAAGGGCGTGAGCACCTCGGTGATCGGCGCCGGCGACCCGAAAATCGACACGAGGATGAAGATCGACCCGAACAGGTTGGCGAGCTGGTAGCCGATCGAGCTGCCCTGCAGCTTGCCCGCCTGCAGCAGCGCGTAGGCCAGCAGCACGAAGCCGATGCCGGCCATGCCGACGAAGTCGAACCATTGCAGGCTCATGCGGCACCCCGCTGACGGACCGCCTCGAACAGCGCGACGCCGGTCGCCACGGAGACGTTGAGGCTTTCCATGTCGCCCGGCATCGGGATGCGGACGAGCTGGTCGCAGGTCTCACCGGTGAGGCGGCGCAGGCCGTCACCCTCGCCCCCGAGCACGAGGCCCACATTGCCCTTGAGGTCCAGCGAATAGAACGAGGCCTTGGCTTCGCCCGCGAAGCCGTAAAGCCACACGCCGAGGTCCTTCAGCTCGCGCAGCGCGCGGGCGAGGTTGGTCACCTGCACCAGCGCGATGCGGTCGGCGGCGCCGGCGGCGGTCTTTCGCACCGTAGCCGTGACGCCGACGGCTTTGTCCTTCGGGATCACGACGCAGGTCACGCCGGCCGCGGCCGCGCTGCGCAGGCAGGCGCCGAGGTTGTGCGGGTCCTGCACGCCATCGAGCACCAGGACGAGGGCCTTGCCCTCCGCACCTTCGATCAGGCCCTTCAGGTCCTTCTCGTCGAGCAGCTTGGCCGCCTCGTAGCGCGCCGCCACGCCCTGGTGGCGCGTGCCACCGGCGATGCCTTCCAGCGCCTGCGTGTTGACCTTGCGCACCGGGATGCCGCAGTCGACGGCCTCCTTCTCGATCTCGGACAGGCGCGGGTTCTTGCCACCGTTTTCCATCAGCACTTCGCGCACGTTGGCGACGTCGTGCTCGAGGGCGGAGGCCACGGCATTGATGCCGACGATCCAACTGGTCTTGCTCATGGGGGATTCCGTGTCGTGTTCGTCAGCGGCGGGACTTGCCGGCCTTCGATTTGGCCGCGCTGCCTTTGCCGCCGGGCTTTCCGGGGCCAGCCTTCGCCGCACCGCGCGGCGCCTTGGCGTTGGGATGCGGGCGCGCGGTCGGCGTGCCGCCCTTGCGCGGGGTGTCGATCTCGTCCGGCAGCACCAGCTTGAAGTCGATGCGGCGGTCCTCCACCGAGGCGCGCAACACCTTCACCCGCACCGTATCGCCGAGCGACCACGCCAGGCCCCGGCGTTCGCCGGCCAGCGTCTTCCGGGTGGCGTCGAAGTGGTAGTAGTCGTGCGGCAGCATCGTCACGTGGACGAGACCGTTGACCTTCGACTCCAGCAGCTCGACGAACAGGCCGAAGCTGGTGACGCCGCTGACGACCCCGTGGAAATCGCTGCCGACGTGCTGCTCCATCCACGCGCTGCGGTAGCGCTCGTCGACCTCGCGCTCGGCCTCGTCGGCACGGCGCTCCTTCTCCGAGCAGGCCAGGCAGAGCGTGCCCATCTCCTTCTCGGTGTAGGCGAAGTCGCTGGCGCTGCCACCATTGAGGATGTGCTTGATCGAGCGGTGCAGCAGCAGGTCCGGGTAGCGGCGGATCGGCGAGGTGAAATGGCCGTAGCTCTCCAACGCGAGACCGAAGTGACCGATGTTCTCGATCGAATACTGCGCGAGGCTCTGCGACCGCAGCAGCACCGTCTCCAGGAGCGCGGCGTCCGGGCGCTTGCGCACCTTGCGCAGCAGGGCAGTGAAGTCCTTGGGCTCGACCTTCTGCCACGGCGGCAGCTTGAGGCCGAACTCCATCAGGAATTCCAGCAGCTCGGTGTACTTGCGCTCCGGCGGGCGGTCGTGGATGCGGAATGGCGCCGGGATCCTCTTGCGGATGACGAAGCGCGCGGCCTCGACGTTCGCCGCGATCATGCACTCCTCGATCAGCTTGTGGGCGTCGTTGCGCTCGAGCATGCCGGCCTGGATCACCTCGCCCTTGGCGTCGAGGACGAAGCGCACTTCGCCCGACTCGAACTCGATGGCGCCGCGCTCGCCGCGGGCCTTCGACAGCACGCGGTAGAGCTGGTGCAGGGACTCGATCTGCGGTCGCAGCGAACCGAGCTGCACCAGCGCCTCCTCGTCGCCGTCGATCGCCTTGCCCACCGTGGTGTAGGTGAGCCGCGCGTGCGAGCGCATCACCGCCTCGTAGAACTTCGAGCGTGTCACCTTGCCGTCGACGTCGACGCGCATGTCGCAGACGAAGCACAGGCGGTCGACCTTCGGGTTCAGCGAGCAGATGCCGTTGCTCAGCGTCTCCGGCAGCATCGGCACGACGAAGCCGGGGAAGTACACCGAGGTGCCGCGCTGCACCGCCTCGGCGTCGAGCGCGGTGCCCGGGCGCACGTAGGCCGAGACATCGGCGATGGCGACGATCAGGCGGAAGCCCTTGCCGTCCGCCTCGCACCACACGGCATCGTCGAAGTCCTTGGCGTCCTCGCCGTCGATGGTGACCAGCGGCACGTGGCGCAAGTCGACGCGCTTGGCGGCGACGTCGGCCGGCACCTCGAGCGGCACGGCCTCGGCTTCCTGCAGCGTTTCCTGCGGGAACTCATGCGGCAGGTTGTGGGTATGGATGGCCGCTTCGACGACGCGCGAGGCCGTGAGCCGGTCCCCCAGCACGACCAGGATGCGCCCGAACGGCGGACGACCGTGCTCGGGCGGCGCGGTGATCTCGGCGACCACGCGCTGGCCTTCCTTGACGCCGTTGCGGGCCAGTGGCGGGATCAGCACCTCGGCGAGGATGCGGCGGTCGTCCGGCACCACGTAGCCGATACCGGCGCGCTCCTCGAAACGCCCCATCACGCGCGTCAGGCGGCGTTCGAGCACCTCGACGACCGCCCCTTCGCGGCGACCGCGACGATCGACGCCGGTGACGCAGCCCAGCACGCGGTCGCCGTGCATGACCTTGCGCATCTCGTTCGGCGCCAGGAACAGGTCGTCGCTGCCGTCCTCGGGCTTAAGGAAACCGAAACCGTCCGGGTTGGCGATGACGCGGCCGGCGATGAGATCGAGGCGCTCGGCCGGGGCGAAGCCGCCGCGACGGTTCAGCAGCAGCTGGCCATCGCGCACCATCGCGGCGAGGCGCTTCGACAGCGCTTCGAAGCGGTCGGGCGCTTCCAGCGCGAAGGCCTTGGCCAGCTCGTCGGCGGTGACGGGGCCCGGCGCCGCGACCAGGTGCGCGAGGATCGCTTCGCGGCTGGTGATGGGGTTGTCGTAGCGCTGCGCTTCACGGCCCGCGTGCGGGTCGACCCCGCCTCGGCCAGCGGCGGGCGCGCCGGTGGAGGCGTCGACGCCGTAGGGGTCGTAGCTGCGAGGACGGGGGCCGGGACGGCCGCTGGTGCGCGTCACCTCCGGCATCCATGGGGCCTTTGCCGTGGGCTTGCCCCTGCCGCTGCCGCCGGGCGTGCCGCCCGGGCCCTTGCCAGGGCCTTTGCCCCGGCTGCCTTTCGATCTGGTCATGGGCCGCAGCATACCGCGCGACGACGGCTGGGCGTTGACAGGCCCGAGCTTGGCCCGTAATCTTCGCGGCCTTCCAGCGCTCCGGCGTTGCGAGGCACCTGCCCAGGTGGCGGAATTGGTAGACGCACTAGTTTCAGGTACTAGCGGGTAAAACCGTGGAGGTTCGAGTCCTCTCCTGGGCACCAGATATCGAAGAACCCGCCGCGAGGCGGGTTTTTTATTGGGCATCGTTCCGCCGCAAGGCGGGTTTTTTATTGGTCGGCCGCGCTCAGCGCGCGAGCAGGTCCTCGTGGAAGGCGCCGATCGGCCGCTCCGGATGACGGATCTGGATCTCGAGGATCCACAGCGCATCGCCAGGCTCGTGGCCGATGGCCCCGAGCTCCGGCGCCTTGTAGATGGCGTGCGGGAAGTCCCCGACGCGATGCCCCTTCACCTCGTGGTTGAACACCCAGCCCATCGCCGTGGCCTCGCGCTTGGCGAAGGCGTAGAGCTCGCGCCCCGTAGGCCGCAGCTCGCGCCACGCGGCGGCGACGCGATCCCACAGCTCGCGGCAGGCCTCGGCGCAGGCGCGCATGGTTTCGTCCTCGCCCACGACGAAGGTGGTGCCGGCATCGCCTTCGTGGCCGTCCCACACCGCCCCGAGGTCGACGAAGAACAGGTCGTTCTCGCCGAGCACGGCGTCGACGGGCGAGCGTTCCTTCCACATCAGCCGGGTGTTGGGGCCGACACGCACGATGTCCGGGTGCCAACGCCGCTGGTAACCCAACTCGGCCAGCACCGCGCCGGCCAGGGCCTTGGCCTCGCTCTCGCGCATGCCCGGCCGCACGCGCCGACCGATGGCGTTGACGGCCTCCCAGGTCTTCGCCTGCGCGTGCAGCAAGGCCTCGCGGCGATAGCCGGCGCCGGTGCGCTCGTGGGCCTCGGCGCTCATCGCGCGCCTCCGGCGGCATGGCCCCAGAGCAGGCGGTTGAGCGGCGGCAGGTTGCCCGCGGCGAGTGCCCAGCCGCGCAAGGCAACGGCCGGCATCGCCGCGTTCGAATAGACGTCGTGGATGGCCTCGAAGGCGCGCGCCGAGACGACGTTCTCGCTGTGGCGGCGCCGCGCCCAGCGGGCGAGTACCGGTTCCGAGATCGGCGCGCGGCGACGCGACAGCGCCTCGTCGATGCCCGACAGCAGCTCACCGACGTCGCGCAGCCCCAGGTTCACGCCCTGCCCCGCCAGCGGGTGCACGGCGTGGGCGGCATCGCCGAGCAGCGCGACCCGCCCCTCGCGGGGACGGGTGGCGAGCTGGCGCTTCAAGGCGAAAGCGACGCGCGGCGAATCGAGCGCGAGATCGCCGAGCACGCGGTCGGAGGCGCGGGTGATCTCGGCATTGAATTGCGCCTCCGGCACGGCCACGAGACGCTCGGCCTCGGCCTGCGGCAGCGACCAGACGATCGAGACGCGGCCATCGGCGCAGGGCAGCAGGGCCAGCGGGCCGCTGGGCAGGAAGCGCTGCCAGCAGGTCGCCTCGTGCGGGCGCTCCGCTCGAAGGTAGGCCACCACGCCCTTGGCCCCGTAGTCGCGGGCATCGACGTCGATCCCCGCCAAGCCGCGCACGGCAGAGGCGGCGCCATCCGCGCCAAAGGCCCAGGCGGCACGGACGCGACGCTCGCCGGAGAGTCGCAAGGTCACGTCGTCCTCGCCGGCATCAATGCCCTCGACCGCGGCGTCGATCCTCGGCACGTCGGCGGCCGCGAGGGCGGCTTGCAGGCGGTCGACCAGCAGCCCGTGCTCGACGATGTGGCCGAGGCGCGGCACGCCCAGCGCCGCGGCGTCGAAACGCAGGGGCGCGCCGCCACCGGCGTCCCACACCTGCATCGCCGCGTAAGGTTGCGCGCGCGCGGCCCGCACCGCCGGCCAGACGCCCAGCGCGGCCAACAGGGCCTCGCTGTCCGGAGCAATCGCGTAGACGCGCAGGTCCGGCGACTCGGCGCGCCAGAGGGCCGCTGGCGTCGCTTCGACCACGGCGACATCGAGGCCGCGGCGCTTCAGCCCGAGGGCCAACGCGCTGCCGACGATGCCCGCACCGACGACGACGGCATCGAGGCAACCGCGCTCGCTCGCATTGCTCATGCGGCGTCCCTCGCCAGTGTCGGCACCCGGCCACGGAAGCCCATCGCGCCGGCGACAAACCGAGCGCGCAGCCCGGCATCGAGGTTCATCGCGGCGAGGCCAAGGCTGCGTCCGAGGCGGTGAACGGGCGACTCGCCCGAGGTGATCCGGGCGAGACCATCGCTGAAGGCCAGGGTCTCGTCGCGGTCGACCCGGCGACGCTCGACGTAGCTCGACAGCACGCTTGCGCTCCCAGGGTCCGAGGCGCCACCGTCGCGTGCTTCGGCCAGCGCATCGACGAGGCTGAGGGCGTCGCGCAATCCGAGGTTGAAGCCCTGCGCGCCGATCGGATGGATCGTCTGCGCGGCATTGCCGACCAGCACCAGACGCGCGGCCACCAGCGACGCCGCCACCAGCCGACGCAGGGGCCACGCGCTGCGCGCACCGACCTCGCGCACGGCACCGGCTCGCCAACCGACGCGACGCTGGAAGGCCCGGGCGAAAGCCTCATCGTCAAAGGCCATCACGGCATCGGCCTCGTCACTGGCCACGCCCATGAGGGCGCCATGGCGACCGCCCGCCATCGGCAGCAGCGCGCAGGGGCCGGTCGAGGTCAGTCGCTCGTAGGCCACGCCGGGCACCGCGCCCCCCATGCGGACCGAGGTGACGATCAGGGTCTGGCCGTAGTCGTGGGTGTCGACGCCGATGCCCGCGGCCGCCCGCAGCGGCGAGGCCGTGCCGTCGGCGGCGACGACGAGCCGCGCACGCCAGCGTTCCTCAGCCGTCGCGGGGTCGCCGGCGACCGGATGGATGTCCAGCGTCCGCCCGCCGTCGCCGACCGCACCGGCCAGCGACGCCGTGCCGCGCACCGCCACCACGTCCGGACGCGCCGCGACGGCCGCTTGAAGCGCGGCGCCGAGATCGCCCGCCAGCACCACGCCGCCGAAGGCGTCGCGTCCGACGTCCCGCGCGGCGACCTCGAGCACGCCGAAATCGCCTTCGCGACTGACGTGCAGCCGTTCGATGGGCGTCGGCGGCGTGACGAGGCGTGCCAGCACGCCGAGGCGCGAGAGGGCGTTGAGGCTCGCCGACGCCAGCGCCAGCTTTCGCGGGTCGGCCGCCAGCGGCGTGGGCCCACCCCCGGCATCCACCAACCCCACGGACAGGCCCAACGGGGCCAAGGCACACGCCAGGCTGCAGCCGACCAGGCCGCCGCCCACCACCACCACGTCGAAATCGCGGGTCTCCATGGCGCGCAAGGATACGCGGCCCTCCCCACGCCGAGGTCGTCGGCCGGTCACGGCGGCCGGGGCATCGGCTAGACTCTCGGCCTTCGCTTCCGTTGCCGACTCGCCTCCATGCGCCTTGCCGTCCGCCCCGCTCTCGCGGTGTTCGCTGCCCTCGCCCTGCTCATGGCCGCCACGCGCGCCCATCATTTCGGCGCCATCCCGGATGCGTCGTGGGCGGTGTTCTTCGCCTCGGGCGTCTACCTCGCCGGCCACCAGCGCTGGGCCTTCCCGGCCCTGATGGCGCTGGCCGTGGTGGTCGATTACCTCGTCATCTCGTCGACCGGCGTGGATTTCTGGTCGCATTACTGCGTGTCGCCGGGTTATTGGTTCCTGCTGCCGGCGCATGCCGCGATGATGGGGGCCGGCCAGTGGGCCGCCTCGGCCGGCCTCACGCCGCGCTGGGCGCTGCTTGGCCGCCTCGTGCTGGCGCTGGCGGTCGGCACCGCCGCCTGCCACCTGCTCGCGCAGGGCGGCTTCTACTGGTTCAGCAGCAGCGTGGCCGAGCCGACGCTCGGCGGCTGGGCGAAGAACTACGCCGATTGGCTGATGCCGTACGCGCAGGTCGCGTTCGCGTGGACCGGCATGATCGCGGCCGTGCATGTCGCCCTGCAGCCCCTGTTCACCCGCCTGCCGGCAACCGAAGCCCAGACCGACTGACGCCACCGCGACGCGCGACGGACGAGACTGCGCGCTCCCTTCGACGACAGGACTCCCGAGTGGGCAACCGCCTCTCCAAGATCTACACCCGCACCGGCGACGACGGCAGCACTGGCCTTGGTGATGGGGCGCGCGTCTCGAAGGATTCCGCCCGCGTCACCGCCTACGGCACCGTCGACGAGGCCAACAGCGCCATCGGGATCGTGCTGGCCTGCGAAATCCCCGACCCGATCCGCAACGTGCTCGTGGCCGTGCAGCACCAGCTGTTCGACCTCGGCGGCGAGCTCTGCATCCCCGGCCATGCGGCCATCTTCGACGCCGACATCCAGGCGCTCGAGGACACGCTCGACCGCTTCAACGCCGACCTGCCGCCGCTGAAGGATTTCATCCTGCCCGGCGGCGGCATGGCGGCCGCGCAGGCGCACCTCGCGCGCACCATCTGCCGCCGCGCCGAGCGCGAGGTGGTGACGCTCTCGCACCACGATGCGGTGCGTCCGGAAGCCATCCGCTACCTCAACCGGCTCTCCGACCTGCTCTTCGTGCTGTGCCGGGTACTCGCCCGCGAGAGCGGCCACGGCGAAGTGCTTTGGCGGCATGACCGCCGGCGCTGATGCGCGTCTACACGCACGCGGCCTGCCTCGCCCACCAGCCCGGTCTTGGCCACCCGGAGTGCCCGGCGCGGCTCCAGGCCGTCACCGAGGCGATCCGCGCGGCCATCCAGCCCCTCGAATGGGTCGAGGCGCCACTGGCGAGCCGCGAGGCGGCCGAACGCGTGCACGCCAAGGCGCTGGTCGACGCGATCTTCGACGCCCGCTTCGACGGCGAGGCGCTCGTTCGCCTTGACCCCGACACGGCGATGTCGCCGGAATCGCCCGAGGCCGCCCGGCGCGCCGCCGGTGCGGTGGTGGCGGCCGTCGATGCCGTGATGGCCGGCGAAGTGGCGCACGCCTTCTGCGCCGTGCGGCCTCCGGGCCACCACGCGACGCGCGAGACGGCCATGGGTTTCTGCCTGCTGAACGGCATCGCCATCGGCGCAGCCCACGCGGTGCATGCGCATGGCTTGTCCCGCGTTGCCGTAATCGACTTCGACGTGCACCACGGCAACGGCACCGAGGCGATATTCGCTGCTGAGCCGCGCGTGGCCTACCTCAGCTCGCACCAGCACCCGCTCTATCCGGGCACCGGCCTGGAGAGCGATACGGGAGTCGGCAACGTGGTCAACGCCCCGCTGCCGCTGCGCGCGGGCAGCGCCGTGTTCCGCGACGCCTGGCGCGCCAGGCTGCTGCCGGCGCTGGAGGCCTTCCGGCCCCAGCTGCTGCTCGTGTCGGCAGGCTTCGACGGCCATCGGCTGGACCCCCTCGCCGACCTCGAACTGACGGCGGAGGACTACCGCTGGCTCTCGGCCGAACTCGCCGACGTGGCGGCCCGCCACTGCAGCGGTCGGCTCGTGTCGGTGCTCGAGGGCGGCTACAGCCTCACCGCGCTGCGCGAATGCAGCGTGGCCCACCTCCGCGGCCTCACCGCGGCGTGAAGCGGAGCGCCGCCGAATTGATGCAGTAGCGCAACCCCGTGGGCTTCGGCCCGTCGGGGAAAACGTGGCCCAGATGCGAATCGCATGCGGCGCAGCAGACCTCGGTTCGGCGCATGCCATGGGAGCCGTCTTCCTTGAGCGCCAGCGCTTCGCGCGCCACCGGCTGCCAATAGCTCGGCCAGCCGCTGCCGGAGTCGTATTTGGACGACGAATCGAACAGCGCCGCGCCGCAGGCGACACAGCCGTAGAGGCCATCCGCGTGGTGGTTCCAGAACGCACCGGTGAAGGGTGGCTCGGTGGCCGAACACCGGCAGATCGCGTACTGCTCGGGGGTGAGTTCGTCCTTCCACTGCGCATCGGACTTGCGAACGGGCGCGGCCATGGGCACTCCTCCGTTGACGTGGACGCCGCGGGTCGCGGCGCGGGGCTCCCGGCGGGGAACCGTTTTGAGTCAAGCTTACGGGTCATGAAGTGAGAGGCTTGTCCGTGTCGCGACCGAACCTGCACCCGCTGGCCCTCGCCCTGGGCTTCGCACTGGCCCTGCCCGCACGCGCCGAATCGCCGCTGGACGGCCCCTCCTGGGCGCTGTGCCGCGCACCGATGGCGTTCGAAGGGACGCGGACGGGCGCGCCGCCCGTCGCCGCGCCACCCCGCGAATCCAGCCCGACGCAAGTGCAGGCGGACACGCTGGATGTTTCCGCGGAAAAGGTGACCACCTTCCGCGGCCGCGTCGAGTTGACACGCGCCAACCAGTGGGTGGGGACCGATGCGCTCGTTTACCGGCACGAGGACGAGACATGGGAAAGCCCCGGCCCGCTGCGCTTCGAGGACGGCCGCGTCCGCGTCGCGGCGGCCTCGGCCGATGGTGACCAGGCCGCCGAGCGCGTCCGTTTGCGCGAGGTCGAGTACCAGCTGATCGACGGCACGCTTGGGAACGGCACGGCAGTCGCCGTTGTGCGCGAGGGCGAACGCAGCACGCTGGCCGACGCCCTGTTCTCCACCTGCCCGCCCGGGCAGCGGCAATGGGCCTTCGAGGCCTCGACCATCGAGATCGACGACGCCGAGAAGCGCGGCGTCGCGCAGAGCGCGGTCCTGCGCCTTGGCGACGTGCCGGTGCTGTGGCTGCCGTGGATCAGCTTTCCGACCACCAGCGAGCGCCGCAGCGGCCTGCTGGCCCCAAAAGTCGGCGTGCAGGACGAGAACGGCGTCGACTACGAGCAGCCGATCTACCTCAACCTCGCCCCGAACATGGACGCGACGCTGTCGCCGCGCTGGATGTCGCGCCGCGGCCTGATGCTCGGCGGCGAGTTCCGCTACCTCGGCACGGCCAGCGCCGGCTCCGTGGAAGGCACCTACCTCGCCGACGACGACCGCACCGGCGATGACCGCGGTTTCTTCCGCTGGCAGCACTTCAGCGCGCTGTCGCCGAACTGGTATGCCACGGCGAATCTGCAGGACGTCAGCGACCGCGAGTACTTCCGCGACCTCGGCGACAACTTCGGGCAGAACACCCTCAGCCTCCTCGACAGCAGCCTCGCGCTGAACGGACGCGGCCGCTACTGGTCGACCGGGCTGTCCTTCGAGCGATGGGAAGCCGCCAACCCCGCCGTGCTTCCCGGCAGCGAGCCCTACGCCCGGCTGCCGCGCCTTCGCGGCCAGTGGCTGCAGCCCCTGCTGCCGTGGCTCGACCTCGGGGTCAGTGCGGAAGCGGTCCGCTTCCAGCACGACGATCTCCCGGGCGGGCGGCGCGTCGACCTCAAGCCATCGGTGCGCCTCAACTTCGGCGGCGCGAGCTGGTTCGTGAACCCCGAATTCGCCCTGCGCCACACCAGCTATACGCTGGAACGCGACCCGCGGCTGCCGGCGGCGCGCAGCGACCTCAGCCCGGACCGCAGCACCACGATCAGCAGCGTCGACGCCGGCCTGCTGTTCGAGCGGGAGACGTCGCTGTTCGGCAGCGATTACGTCCAGACGCTGGAGCCGCGCCTCTACTACCTGCGCGTGCCCTACCGGGTGCAGGACGACCTGCCGCTGTTCGACACCCAGCCGCTGTCCTTCAGCTGGCCTGGCCTGTTCCGCCAGAACCGCTACACCGGCGCCGACCGCCAGTCCGATGCCAACCAGGCCACGCTGGCGGTCACCACGCGGCTGCTCGACGCCGACGACGGCCGCGAGCGACTCTCCGCCAGCCTCGGGCGCATTCATTACTTCGAGCCGCCCCGCGTGGCGATTCCGGGGGAACGCCCACCGGCCGCCGACGGCTCGGCGTATGTGGGCGAGATCGACTGGCGCGTCAGCGACGCCTGGAGCGTCTCGCTTGCCCAACAGTGGAACCCGGGGGGATTTGGCACCGACCTTTCGGCGGTCCGCACGCAATGGCGGTTCTCCGAGCGCGGCGTGGTGAACGCCAGCTACCGCTACCGCAAGGACCTCATCGAGCAGACCGACCTGAGCTTCGCGGCCCCGATCAACGCGAACTGGCGCGCCGTGGGGCGCTGGGCGTGGTCGCTCCGGGACCGACGCACGCAGGAAGCCCTCGGCGGCCTCGAATGGCGCAGTTGCTGCGTGGCCGTGCGCGTGCTTGCCCGCGACTACGTCCGCGACCTGAACGGAGACCGCAACCTCGGCGTCTACATGGAAATCGAGCTGAACGGCATTGGCAGCTTCGGCCGCGATTCAGAGCGGTTGTTGTCCGATGCTATCCTCGGCTACTCGCCTTGACCCAGCGCTACGGCGCGCCAGAGCCCGTTCCAGCCCCATGTCGAAGTCCCCGATTTTCACGTCCGCTTTCACCGGCCTGCTGGCCGCCACCCTCGCGCTCGCCGCCCCCGTGAAGGCCCAGCTGCTCTCGGGGCCGGGCGCCGGCAGCGGCGACATCGACGGCATCGTCGCCGTCGTCGACGAAGACGTGATCCTGAAGTCCGAACTCGACCGCGCCATCGCCAACGTCCGCGCCCAGTACCGCGGCCGGGAGGCCCAGCTCCCGCCCGACAACGTGCTGCAGCGGCAGGTCCTCGACCGCCTGGTGCTGATGCGCCTGCAGGTGGCGCGTGCCGAGGGCACCGGCATCCGCATCGGTGACACCGAGCTGAACCAGACGATCCAGGGCATCGCCGCGCAGTCGGGCGTCAGCGTCGAGCAGATGCGGGCCCAGATCGAAGCCAGCGGCGTCAGCTTCGACGACTACCGCCGCAGCGTGCGCGAGGAGCTGCAGATGCGCCGCCTGCAACAGCGCGTCGTGCAGAGCCGCGTGGTCGTCAGCGAGACGGAGATCGACCAGCTGCTCGCCCAGCGCAGCGTCGACAGCACCGAGTTCCAGCTCGCCAACCTGCTGGTCGCCCTGCCCGACGGCGCCACGCCCGAGCAGGTCGCCATCGCAGAGCAGAAGATCAACGGCATCAAGGCGCTGCTCGACCGCGGCGAGATCGATTTCCGTGCCGCGGCGATCCGCTACTCCGACGACCGCAATGCGCTGGAGGGTGGCGACCTCGGCTGGCGCGAGGCCAGCACCATCCCTCCGCGGTTCGCGGAAACGATCCAAGGGTTGCAACCCGGGCAGTACACCGCGCCAGTGCGCGGGCCGAGCGGCTTCCAGATGGTCCAGCTCGTTGCCGTGCGCGAGTCCGGCGCACAGACCGTGACCGAGTATCAGGCCGACCACCTTCTCGTGGCGGTCAACGACGTCGTCGGTGACGAAGCCGCGCGTCGCAGGATCGACGAACTCCGTGCACGGATCGAGGCCGGCGAGGACTTCGCGAAGTTGGCCCGCGAGAACTCCGACGATACGTTCAGCCGCAATCGCGGCGGTCGCCTTGACTGGTTCACGGGCGAAACCTTCGGCCCGGCGGTCGCCGAGCAGGTGCAGGCCCTCCAGGACGGTCAACTCTCGGCCGTGTTCCGCACCGAGGCCGGTTGGCACATCATCCGGCGCGTTGCGGAGCGGCAGCAGGACGTGACGGACGAGAACCGTCGCCAGCGCGCCCGCCAGCTGATCGGTGAGCGCAAGGCGCAGGACGAGTTCGAACGGTTCCTGCGCCAGCTCCGCGCCGACGCGTACGTCGAGTCGCGCCTCGGCGCCTGAACCGATGCCCACCGCGCCCCGGCTCGCGCTGGTCCCCGGCGAGCCGGCCGGCATCGGCCCGGAGCTCTGCGTCCGGATCGCCCAAGCCCCACGTGAGGCCACGCTGGTCGCCTACGGCGACGGCGACACCCTCCTCGCCGCTGCCCACGCGCTGGGCCTGCCGCTGCGCCTGCGCGAGGCCGCGGCCGACACCGGCCCGGGCGAACTGGCGCTGGTGGACCACCGCAATGCCACGCCGGTGCGCTTCGGCCATGCGGACCCCGCCAATGCCGGCGCCGTCATCGGCGCGCTGCGCGCCGCGGCCCGCGATGCACTCGTCGGAACGATCGACGGCCTCGTCACCGGGCCGGTACACAAGGCCACCATCAACCAGGGCGGCATCGCCTACACCGGCACCACGGAGCTGCTCGCCGACGTGGCCGGCACGGACGTGGTGATGATGCTGGCCAACCCGCGCCTGCGGGTGGCGCTGGCCACCACCCACCTGCCTCTGCGCGCGGTTCCTGATGCCATCACGGAAGCCGGCCTCGAACGCGTGCTGCGGATCACCGCGGCCGCGCTGGGCGGCCTGTTCGGCATCGCGGTGCCACGCCTGCGCGTGCTCGGCCTGAACCCGCATGCCGGCGAATCCGGCGAGATGGGCCGCGAGGAGATCGACGTCATCATTCCCTTGCTTGAACGCCTGCGCGCCGAAGGCCTGCACGTCGAAGGCCCGCTGCCGGCCGACACGGCCTTCCTGCCGCAGCACCTCGGTGACTTCGATGCCGTGGTCGCGATGTACCACGACCAAGGGCTGCCGGTGCTCAAGGCCAGCGGCTTCGAGGACGCGGTGAACATCACGCTGGGCCTGCCCTTCCCGCGCGTGGCGGTCGACCACGGCACCGCACTCGACCTCGCCGGCCGCGGCATCGCCGACCCGTCCAGCCTGAAGCAGGCCGTGGCGCTCTGCACCGACCTCGCCCGCCGTCGCGCCACCGCGCGCGGCACGCACTGACCCGAGTCCCATGAGCCTCGACACACACCGCCACAAGAAGCAGCTCGGCCAGCATTTCCTGTCGAGCCCCGGCATTGTCGAGAAGATCATCCGCGCAGTGGCCCCGAAGCCCGGCGAGTTCATCGTCGAGATCGGCCCCGGTGGCGGCGCCCTAACCTTCCCCCTGTTGCGTGCCCACGGCGAACTCACGGTCATCGAGTTCGACCGCGACCTGATCGAGCCGCTCGCCATCGAGGGCGCGAAGCACGGCAGGCTCACGATCGTCCATCGCGACGTTCTGCAGGTGGATTTCGGCAAGCTCGGCCACGGGCACGACGTCGAAGGCCCGCTGCGCCTCGTCGGCAACCTGCCCTACAACATCTCCACGCCGATCCTGTTCCACGTGATGGAACACGCGGACGCCGTGAAGGACATGCACTTCATGCTGCAGAAGGAAGTGGTGGACCGGATGGCCGCGGAGCCCGGCAGCAAGACCTACGGCCGACTCTCGGTGATGCTGCAGGCGGTGTGCCGCGTGACGCCGCTGTTCGACGTGCCGCCGGGCGCCTTCACGCCGCCGCCGAAAGTCGATTCCGCGGTGGTGCGCCTCGTGCCGCGCCCGCTGGGCGAAGCCGGCGTGAAGGATGCCGCCCATTTCGCCCGCACCGTCGCCGCCGCGTTCTCGCAGCGCCGCAAGACGCTGCGCAATTCGCTCTCGACGGTCTGCGATGCCGAGGCGATCCGCGCGGCCGGCATCGACCCTGGCGCACGCGCCGAGGCAGTGCCCGTCGAGGCCTACATCACGCTGTCGAACCAGCTCATCGCCGCCGGCATCCAGCCCCCGGAAGCCGACGCGCTTTAAGTAAAATCCCGGCATGCCCAACGCCCGCTATGCCATCGCGGTGGCCGTCGCCACCCGCTTCCTCGACGAACAGAGCGCACCCGACGAGGGTCGCTACGTGTTCGCGTACACGATCCGCATCGCCAATACCGGCGACGTGCCGGCGCGCCTGCTGTCGCGCCGCTGGCTGATCACCGACGCGAATGGCAAGGTGCAGGAGGTGGTGGGCGAAGGGGTCGTCGGGCAGCAGCCGTGGCTGAAGCCAGGCGGCGAGTTCGAGTACACGTCGGGCGCCGTGCTCGAGACCTTCTGCGGCCAGATGCGCGGCAGCTACCAGATGCTGGCCGACGACGGCACCGAGTTCGATGCCGAGATCGCGCCGTTCGCGCTCAGCATCCCGCGGACGCTGCACTGATGGCGACCTACGCCATCGGCGACCTCCAGGGCTGCCACGACATCCTGCTGCGCCTGCTCGAGGCCATCCGCTTCGACCCGGCGACGGACCGCCTGTGGTTCTGCGGCGACCTCGTCAACCGCGGTGGCCAATCGCTGGAGACGCTCAAGCTGCTGCACTCGCTGCGCGAGCACATCGTGGTGACGCTCGGCAACCATGACCTCTCGCTGCTGGCCATCGCCGGCCGACGGCCGGACGAGCAGCGCCGGGTGAACCCGGACCTGCAGCGCGTGCTGTTCGACGACGATGCGTCGACGCTGATCGAATGGCTGCGCGCCCAGAAGCTGATGCACGTCGACCGCGACCTCGGCTTCGCCATGGTGCACGCCGGCCTCGGGCCGAAGTGGACGATCAAGATCGCCGAAGCCCGTGCGCGCGAAGTCGAGGAGCGCCTGCAGGGCGAAGGCGGCGCGCGACTGCTCAAGAACATGTACGGCGACAAGCCGAACTGGTCGCCGAAGCTCGAGGGCGTCGACCGCTGGCGGGCGATCATCAACATCTTCACGCGCATGCGCTACTGCACCACCGCGGGCCGCATCGCGTTCGAGGAGAAGGGCCGACCGGGCACGCAGAAGGCCGGGCTCTACCCGTGGTTCTCGGTGCCGGGCATCGTCGAGCGCGAAATGCCCGTGGTGTTCGGCCACTGGAGCACGCTCGGCCTGTTCCAGGGCCTCGGGGTGCACGGCCTCGATACCGGCGCCGTCTGGGGCGGCAAGCTCACCGCACTCGAACTCGGGCCCGAGCCGCGCGTGCACCAGGTGCCGGGGCGCGTCGTCGTTGGTGCCGCCAAGGGCGAGGACTGAGGCGCGATCAGCGCCGGACGTAATCCGCGAAACGGAACGCGACGGCATGCCGCGCATCGGCGGCATGCGACTCGCTGTCGGTCATCGTCCAACCCGCGGGATCGAAGCGCGGGAACCACGCATCGGCAGCGTCGACCCGCGTATCGACCCACGTGAGGTGCAGGCGCGACGCCAGCGGCAGCGCCTGCGCATAGACGTCGCCACCGCCAATCACCATCAGCGTGCGCATGCCACCGTCGACGGGCGATGCACCGGCATCGCGCGGCGCGGCGATCGCCGCCCGGGCCTCCTCGATCGACCCCACCGCTTCCATGCCCTCGAAGGGCACGCGACCGCTTCGCGTGAGCACGAGGTTCCGGCGCCCGGGCAGCGCGCGCCCCAGCGACTCGGCCGTCTTGCGCCCCATCAGGACCGGATGGCCCAGCGTGAGCGCCTTGAAGCGCTTCAGGTCATCGGGCAGCGACCACGGCAGGGCGTTGCCGCGACCGATGGCGAAGTCGCGGTCGAGTGCCGCGACCAGCGCGATCTCCACGCCGCTCACACCGCCACCGGCGCCTTGATGGCGGGATGCGGGTCGTAGCCGACCAGCTCGATGTCCTCGTAGCGGAAGGCCAGCACGTCGCGAACCTCGGGGTTCAGGCGGACCGTCGGCAAGGCGCGGTGGCCGCGCGCGAGCTGCTCGTTCACCTGATCGACGTGGTTCGAGTAGATGTGGCAGTCGCCGCCCGTCCAGACGAAGTCGCCGAGGCCGAGGTCGCAGCTGTGCGCGATCATCTGCGTGAGCAGCGCGTAGCTCGCGATGTTGAACGGCACGCCGAGGAACAGGTCGGCCGAGCGCTGGTAGAGCTGGCAGCTCAGCTTGCCGTCGGCCACGTAGAACTGGAACAGCGCATGGCAGGGCATCAGCGCCATCTTCGGCAGGTCGGCCACGTTCCATGCGCTGACGATCAGCCGGCGCGAATCGGGATTCTTCCGGATCTGCGCGACGACGTCGCTGATCTGGTCGATCACCGTGCCGTCCGGCGCGGCCCAGCTGCGCCACTGCTTGCCGTACACCGGCCCCAGTTCGCCGTCGGCGTCAGCCCATTCGTCCCAGATGCCGACCTTGTGCGCCTTCAGGTAGCCGATGTTCGTCTCGCCCTTCAGGAACCACAGCAGCTCGTGCACCACCGACTTCCAGTGCACTTTCTTGGTGGTGACGAGCGGAAAGCCCGCCGCGAGGTCGAAACGCATCTGCGCGCCGAACACGCTTCGCGTGCCGGTGCCGGTGCGGTCGGTCTTGATGGCGCCATTCGCCATCACGTGCGACAGCAGATCATGGTAGGCCTGCATCACGCGCCCTCCTTCGCCAGCGTCGGCGCCGCATGCGAGCGCCACAGGAACACCAATCCGATCGCCACCAGCGGCAGGCTGAGCACCATGCCCATCGTCAGCCAGCCGAAGGCGAGGTAACCGTACTGCGCGTCCGGCTGGCGGAAGAACTCGGCGACGATGCGGAACACCCCGTACAGCAGGGCGAACATGCCGGACACGGCGAACCGCGGCCGAGGTCTGGCGCTGAACCACCACAGCACGACGAACATCACCATGCCTTCGAGCAGCGCCTGCAGCAGCTGCGACGGGTAGCGGGCGAACGGCTCGAGCACGCCCTGCGCGTGCAGGGTGCGGAGCTGCTCGATCGGCAGGTTGGCGTACTCCGGCGGCAACGAGCGCGGGAACACCACGCCCAGCGGCGAATCGGTGACCCGCCCCCACAGCTCGCCGCCGATCCAGTTGCCGATGCGCCCGAAGCCGAGCCCCAACGGCACCAGCGGCGCGACGAAATCCATCACGTCGAACCAGTGCATACGGTGCTTCCGGCACCACCAGAGCCCCGCGGCCATGACGCCGAGCAGGCCGCCGTGGAAGCTCATGCCGCCGCCGCGTACGTTGAACAACACCAGCGGATCGGCGAGGAAGGCCGGCAGGTCGTAGAAGAGTACATAGCCGATCCGGCCACCCAGCAACACACCGAGCATCCCGTAGAACAGGAGGTCACCGTAGGCGTTGTCGTCGATGCCCGGGAGGCGCCCGGCGCGCAGGCGGCGTTGCCCCAGCCACCAAGCCGCGGCGAAGGCCAGCACGTACATCAGGCCATACCAGTGGATGCCGTGCGGCCAGAACGGCAGGGAAAGCGCGATGGGATCGATGTCGTGAAGGGTGCTCATGGTGGTTCCGTCACTCGACCAGCCAGCGCTGGGCGAAAGGTTCGAGGTCCAGCGCGCGGTCGAAAAGGTAACCCTGCGCCACGGTGGCGCCCAACGACACCAGCAAGGCACGCTGGGCTTCCGTCTCCACGCCTTCCGCCACCACGTCGAGGCCGAGGTGCGTCGCCAGGCCGAGGAGGCCGGCCACGACCGCGCGCGCCTTCGCATCATCGGCGCAGCGCAGGCAGAAGCTGCGGTCGATCTTTAGTCCGTGCAAGGGCAGATCAATGAGGTGGGAGAGTGACGCGAAACCGGTGCCGAAATCGTCGAGCGACACCGGGATGCCCATCTCGGCGAGGTAGCGCAAGGTCGATGCCGCATCCTCGCCGCTGGAGAACAGGGTGTTCTCGGTGATCTCGCAGACGAGCAGACCTTCGACGCCGTACGCACGCGCCGTGTCGCGGAGCTCCTCGACGAAACTCGGGGATTGCAGCTGCACCGGGGAAAAATTCACGTGCAGCTGGAACCCCGGCCGGCGTTCAAGCAGGGCCGTTTCCCGCGCCCACGCGAACAGGTCGCGCAGCAGGGCCATGTGCACCTGGGCGATCAGCCCACTGTCCTCCAGCAGGGGGACGAAGTCGGACGGCGGCACGTCACGGCCATCCCGGGGCCAGCGCATCAGCGCCTCGGCCCCGACGGCGCGCCCCGACGCCAGATCGACGATCGGCTGCAACCGGAAGGTGAACTCGCGCGCATCGGCGGCGCGACGCACATCGCGCTCAAGCTCCAGCGAACTCTGCAACTCATTGCGGACTTCCGGCCACACGACTTCGACACGACCTCGACCCTTGCGGGCCGCGCTGAACGCCGCCGTCAGGGCGTCTCGCAGCAAGCGGTCGGCGTCTGGCTCCGCGCGCGCCCCGGGCACGATGCCCACCGCGGTGCTGAACTCGAGCGTATCGCCATCCGGTGCCGCCATCGGCAGCGCGAGGGCGCGCTGCAAGCGTCCCGCGAGGCGGGTGGCAAGGCCCTGAGCGCGGTCCCCGGACACCCACAGGGCGAACGTGTCGTCGGCAATGCGCCCGCAGCGCGCGGCCGGTACGAGCTGACCGATGCGGGCCGCACCTTCGGCCATCACGCTATCGGCGAAACTTCCCCCGTAGCGATGCGCGAGGCTGCGCAGTCGCTCGAGGTCAAGGGCGAGCACGGCGAGGTCGTGGCCCGGCGGCAGCTCGGCCACCGCATGCGCGAGCCGATCGATGAACAGGCTCCGCCCGGCAAGCCCCGTGGCGACGTCGAAGAGCAACTGCCGCCTGCGCTCGTCTTCCGTCGCGGCCATGCGCAGCCGGTCATGCCGCTGCGACAGGATGCCGGAGAGAGAAGTCACGAAAAGGCGCTCGGCACTGCTCCAGCGACGCGGCGGGCCGATATGCTCGAGGCACAGCACGCCGACGATCTCGCCGAACTCGCAGATCGGCACGTCGAGGATGGCGCCTATACCGAGCGGCTTCAGGTAGCCTTCTGCCAGCTCCACCGTTCGTGGATCGCGCTGGGCATCCTCTGCGGCCAGCACCAACAGGCCCTCGATGGCCTGGAAATAGGCTGGCGCGGCATCGCAGGCCAATTCGAGGTCGGGCACGAGGGCACCCCGGCCCCTCTCGAACATCGCCCGGCAGCGGATCGAACGACGACCGGGCGTCAGCATCCACACGCTGGCGCGCGCCACGACGAGCGTCTCGGCCGTGATCTCCAGCAACCGGGCGGGCACCTCCTCCTCGTCACGCTGCGCCAGACGATGCAGCGCCTTGAGCGCCGAGTGGAACGCCGGCGGGGTCTGGTCGGTCTCGGTGGCGTCGGAGGCGTTCATCAGGCCGGCAGGATGCGGAACAGCGCGCCTTTCAGGTATTCGGTCTCGGGGATGGCGGGATGCAGCGGGTGGTCCGGTCCCTGCGCGAGGAATTCGAGCAGCTGCGCCTGCCGGTCGAGGTGCCTTGCCCCGGCCTGCACCGCCTCGACCAGGGCGCTGCGCGGGAAGTGGTGGCTGCACGAGCAGGCCACCAGCATGCCGTCCTTCGAGAGCACCTGCATGGCGGCTTCGAAGATGCGCCGGTAGGCCAGCGCGCCTTCCTTGAAATCCTTCTTGCGCTTCACGAAGGCCGGCGGGTCGACGATGACCACGTCCCAGCGGCGGCGCTCGGCGCGCGCGGCCTTGAGGAAATCGAACGCATCCATGGCCTGCGCCGTAACGCGATCGGCGAGGCCGTTGCGCTCGGCGTTCGCCTGCACGGCCAGCACCGCACGCCCCGACACATCGACGCAGTCGGCGCGGGCCGCCCCGTCGGCGACGGCACGAAGGCCCCAGCCGCCGGCGAAGCTGAATAGATCGAGCACGCTCGCCCCTTTCAACCATGGCGCGAGGCGATCGCGGTTGCTGCGCTGGTCATAGAACCAGCCGGTCTTCTGGCCGTCGATGACGTCGGCGTTGAAACGCAGGGCGCCCTCCCGCACCTCCACCGGCCCCTCGACCGGCATCCCGACCACACGCACGTCGTTACCGAGGCCTTCGATGGCCCGGGCGCTGCTGTCGTTCTTCCAGACGATGCTGCGAGGTTTCAACACCTTGTCGAGTGCATCGCTGATCTCGTCCTGCAGGCGGTCCATGCCAGCGGTCGTGGCCTGCGCCACCAGCACGTCGCCAAAGCGGTCGACGGTCAGGCCTGGCAGGCCATCGCTCTCGCCGAAGACCAGACGGTAGAACGGGTCGGCGTAGCGGCGCTCGCGCAGGGCCAGTGCCACGTTGAGGCGGTGCACGAACAGCGAGCGATCGAGCGCATGGCCGCCGCGGTCGACGAGCCGCGCCGCGATCAACGTGTTCGGATGGGCGTAGCCGCTGCCCAGCGTCTTGCCCGTGCTGTCGAGCAGCATCACCGGCTGGCCGGGCTGCAGCGCCGTCAGCGGGGTGCGCGCCACGTCCACTTCATTGCTGAAGACCCACAGGTGCCCGCCGCGCAGGCGGCGATCCTCGCCCTTCTTCAGCACCAGCGCTGCGATTTCGCTCATCGACAACTCCTCAGGCGCCGAGGCGCTTGCGTTCGGCCTTCTTCGCCTGGCGGTGGCGGGAAACCATGTTCAGGACTTCGACGAGGCCCGAGAAGGCCATGGCGAAGTAAAGGAAACCACGCGGGATGTGGTAGCCGAAACCGTCGGCCACGAGGGCGGCGCCCACGAGGATCAGGAAGGTCAGGGCCAGCATCTTCACCGTCGGATGCCGATCGATGAAATCACCGATCGGGTTCGACGCGAGGATCATCACGGCGACGGCGATGATGATCGCCGCCACCATGATGCCGGTCTGCTCGGCCGGCACCATGCCCACGGCGGTGATCACCGAATCGAGCGAGAACACGATGTCGATCACCGCGATCTGGGCGATCACCCAGCCGAAGACCGCCGAGGGCTTGGTGTCGATCTGCTCGGCGTCGCTGTCGCCTTCGACGGAATCGTGGATCTCCATCGTGCCCTTGACCAGCAGGAACAGGCCGCCGCCGATCAGCACGAGATCGCGGATCGAAAACGCGTGGCCGAACAGCGAGAACAGCGGTTGCTTCATGCCGGCGATCCAGGCCAACGTCAGCAGCAGGAGAATGCGCGTGACGCAGGCCAGGGCGAGGCCGAACCTCCGCGCCCTGGGTCGCTGGTGTGGCGGCAGCTTGCTGACCGCGATCGAAATGAAGACGAGGTTGTCGACGCCCAGCACGATCTCGAGGGTCGCAAGGGTCAACAGCGCGATCCAGAGTTCGGGGCTGGCGAGGAATTCGATCATCAGTTCCGGTTCGTGCAGATGGCGGGACGAGTGGGCATCACACCCAGCGCGGCAGCAGGATCAGGCCCCAACACAGCAGCACGTTGAGGTCGCAGAGGAAGACCGCCGCGGAGCCCATGTCCTTGGCGCGCTTGGCGAGTTCATGCCATTCGCGGCCGAAGCGGTCCACCACGGCTTCTAGCGCGGAATTCAGTACCTCGACAATCAGCACGAGCACGAGGCAGCCAACCAGGATCGCCCTCTCCACCCCGTCCGCGCCCAGCCAGACGCCCAGCGGCGCCAGCACGACGAACAGGTAGACCTCGAGGCGGAACGCGCTCTCGAGGGTCCACGTGGCACGAAGGCCCTGCAGCGACCAGGTCATGGCCCGCCACACCTGGAAGGGCGTGCGCGGGGCGTGGCTGTCGATGCTGTCGGCCATGTCGCGCGCGGTCCGGATTCAGGGGTAAGTAAAGGCGCGGCAGTGTGCCACAGGGCGGGGCGCCGGCCGCGCCGCCGGGAAACAGGACCTCCGGCACTGACGGGGGATTAACCCCGCTTTGGCATGATGCGCCGCGTCCCGCGTGAAGAAGGATTCCCCATGTTCGACCCCGAGCGCCTGCTCAAGCAGGTGATGAACGAAGCCCTCAGCGGCAGCCTCGGCGGCAAGCAGCGCCGCCACAAGTCGAGCTACGGCAGCAGCGGCCTCGGTGGCTTGGGCGGCCTGCTCGGCGGCTCGTCGGGCGGCTCGTCCAGCGGATCAGGCGGCCTCGGCAGCCTGCTGGGCGGCGTGCTGGGCGGCGGCAGCGGCCGCCGTGGTGGCGGGCTGTCGACGGCGACCAAGGCCAAGATCGGCATGGGCGCTCTCGGCCTCGCCATCGCCGCGTACGAGCACTACAAGTCGAGCAGCACGCCCGCGACGGGCGGCAGCGCACTGCCCCCGCAGCCGATGCACGGCGGCACGCCGCATCCGCCTCCGCCGCCGCCGGGGGCAGCCGCCGCCCCGCCGCCGCCCGCACCGGGCGCAACCGCGCCGACGGACGCCGAGCGCGCCGTCGAGGCCATGCACCTCCTGCGCGCGATGATCTGCGCAGCGAACGCCGACGGGCTCATCGACGCCGACGAGCGCCAGCGCATCCTCGGCAGCGCCCGCGATGCCGGGCTCGATGCCGACGACCTCGAAGCGCTGGAGGGCGAGCTCGCCGCGCCGCTGACGGTCGCCCAGCTCGTCGCCCGCACGCGCCCGGCGCAGCGCGAGCAGGTCTACGTGGCCTCGGTGATCGCCATCGGCCGCGACACCGACCTCGAACTGCGCTACCTCGATGATCTCGCCCAGCGCCTCGGCCTCGACGCTCCCGCGCGCGAGGCGCTCCACGCCGAACTCGGCCTCTGATTCCCCCCGCACGGAGATTCGCCATGCACCAGTGGTACCTCAGCTACAACGGCCAGCAGATGGGCCCGCTCGACACCGCCGCCGCCGTCGCGCAGGCCGCGAAGAACCCGAACGGCCACTGCTGGCGCAACGGTTTCGCCGAGTGGGTGCCGATCGCCGCCTGCGCCGAGCTGCGCAGCGAGTCGGTGGCGGGCAACGTCCACTCGCCGCCGCCCCCGGCCTTCTCCGGCGGCCAGCGCGCCGACGTCATCGACTACAAGATCTACGGCGAGGACATGCAGTTCGTCGAGATCGAGCTCGATCCGGGCGAATCCGCGGTCGCAGAGGCCGGCGCCATGATGTACAAGGACGCGGTCGTACAGATGGAAACCGTGTTCGGCGACGGCAAGCAGGCCGGCGGCGGCTTCATGGACAAGCTGCTCGGTGCCGGCAAGCGCCTCGTCACCGGCGAATCGCTGTTCACCACGGTGTTCTCGCACGCCGGTGGCAGCGGCAAGGCCAAGGTCGCCTTCGCGGCGCCCTACCCCGGGACCATCGTGCCGATGACGCTGTCGAACTACGGCGGGCGCATCATCTGCCAGAAAGACAGCTTCCTCGCCGCGGCGCGCGGCGTATCGATCGGCCTGCACTTCCAGCGCAAGGTGATGACCGCGCTGTTCGGCGGCGAAGGCTTCATCATGCAGAAGCTCGAGGGCGACGGCCTCGTCTTCGTGCACGCCGGCGGCAGCATCATGGAGCGGCAGCTGGCGCCGGGCGAACGGCTGGACGTCGACACCGGCTGCGTGGTGGCCTACACCGACGGCGTCAACTTCGACATCAAGTCGGTCGGCTCGGTGAAGTCGATGCTCTTCGGTGGCGAAGGCGTGTTCATGGCCACGCTCACCGGCCCGGGCAAGGTGTGGATCCAGTCGCTGCCGTTTTCGCGTCTTGCCGGCCGCATGATGCAGGCGGCGATGAAGCCGGGGCGCGACGAGGGCTCGGCGCTCGGCGGCCTCGGCCGCATCCTCGACGGCGACAACAGCTTCTGATCCCCCGCTCGACACAGAAAGAACGCCGGCCTCGCGCCGGCGTTCTTCTTTTTGACTTCAGCTCGCGATGTAGGCCTGCAGCTGCCCGATCTCCTGCTGCTGCTCGGCGATGACCGTCTTCAGCAGGTCGCCGATCGAGATCACGCCCATCACGGTGCCGTCCTCCACCACGGGCAGGTGGCGGAACCGGTGGTCGCTCATCATCTGCATGCATTCGCGGGCCCGATGCTCCGGCGTCACCGTCTTGACCGGGCTGGTCATGATCGTGCGCACCGGGGTCGTCGCCGATGCGCGTCCCTGCAGGACGATTTTCCTTGCGTAATCACGCTCGGTCATGATGCCCACCAGTTCGCCATGCTCCATCACCAGCACGGCGCCGACGCTGGTCTCGGCCATCCGTCTCAAGGCATCGAGCACCGGATCGTCGGGCCCCACCGTGACCAGCGGGGTGTCTTTGCCGTCGAGGATCTGTCGCACGCTGCGCATGGGCCGCTCCGGGGGTTCGACCGGCTGATCATACGCCCGCCGCGCCCGGCCTCAAGCGCTGCGACCCGCTGCCTGCGAGTCCTCGGGGCGCGGCAGCCTCGTCTCGTCGACGATGTAGAGCGGGCGCTGTTTGGCCTCGAGGTACAGCCGGCCGAGGTACTCGCCGATGATGCCCAGCGCCATCAGCTGCAGACCGCCGAGGAAGGCGATCACGACCATGAGGCTGGGCCAGCCGGCCACCGGATCACCCCAGACCAGGGTGCGCACCATGATCCACGCACCGAGCGCGAACGCCGCCAGCGAACTGGCGAGCCCCACGTAGGTCGCCGCGCGGAGCGGAACGGTCGAGAAGCCGGTGATGCCCTCGATGGCCAGGTTCCACAGTCGCCAGTAATTGAACTTGCTGGCCCCGGCCAGACGCGGCGCGCGCTCGTACTCGAAGGCTTCAGCGCGGAACCCCACCCACGCGAACAGGCCCTTCATGAAGCGCTGGCGCTCGCGCAAGCCCCGGAGCGCCTCGACGGCCCGCGGTCCGATCAGGCGGAAATCGCCGGTATCGCGCGGGATCGGCGTATCGGAGAGCGCATTGATCACGCGGTAGAAGGCGGCGGCGGTGGCGCGCTTCAACCACGGCTCGCCGTGGCGCTCGGAGCGCCGGCCGAACACGACTTCGGCGCCGTTCCTCCAGCGCTTGACCATGGAGGGTACGAGCTCGGGAGGATCCTGCCCATCCGCATCGAGCACCACCACCGCCGCCCCGGGCGGCACGTGGTCCAGCCCCGCCGTCAGCGCAAGCTCCTTGCCGAAATTCCGCGACAGCCGAAGTGCGCCGACGCGATCCGGGCGGTCGGCGACGAACCGCGAGAGGAGTGGCCACGTACCATCACGGCTGCCATCGTCGACGTACAGCACGCGCACGCCCGCCCCCAACGCCTCGGCAACGGCCAGGAAGCGCGGATGCATCGCCGGCAGCACCGCCTCTTCGTTGTGTGCGGCGACGAGCAGGACCAGTTCGACCGTCGTGTTCATCGCGACAGCTTAGCCGGGTCGACGCCCGGCACGCCGCAGCAGTCCGCCAGGTAGGCCGGCCCGCCGAGGTTGCGCGATTGCCGGCCAATCCATGCCGCGCGGCGCTGCACGTAGGGCCCGGGGGCCTGCACGCTGTAGCGTTTCGGGCTGGGCAGGACGGCGGCGAGCCGGGCACTCTCGGCCGCGCTCAGCCGCCATGCCGGCTTCTTGAAGTAGCGCTGCGCTGCCGCCTCCACGCCATAGACGCCGTCGCCAAACTCGGCGATGTTGGCGTAGACCTCGAGGATGCGCTGCTTCGGCCAGAAGAGCTCGATGAGCACCGTGTACCACGCCTCCAGGCCTTTCCGGAGCCAGCTTCGACCGTCCCAAAGGAACAGGTTCTTCGCCACCTGCTGGCTGATGGTGCTGGCGCCGCGCACCGGCCGGCCGCGGGCGTTGTTCTCGAGCGCGCGTTCGATGGCCGCGACGTCGAACCCCGCATGGGACGGGAACCGCTGATCCTCCGCGGCGACCAGGGCGATGGGCAGGTCGGGCGACAGCGCATCCCAATCGACCCACTCGTAGCGCAGCGCGAAGTCGGGCTCGTCGTCGCGGAACGCCTGCCATTGTCGGTCGAGCATGAACGCGCTGGTCGGCGGATCGATGACCCGGAGCGCGAGCACCTGTAAACCGGTGGCGATGACGAAGAAGAGCGGCAGGCCCCAAGCGAGGCGGAGCAGACCGGCGCGCCAGCCAGCGCGTCGGCCGCGCCCGGCCGGTACGACCGCCGCGCGCCGCGAATTCCGCCTCACCGCCGCCCCCGCGCTACCATTCCCGCTCCTGAACCCGACCGAGCGCGAAGCGTGGCGTCCCGACGCCGCGCTGTCCATGCACCGATGGCGAATCCCGACACCCTCACCCGCTTCCTGATCGAACACACCGGCGTCCGCGGCGTGCTCGTCAGCCTCGACGCCACGTGGCAGGACATCCGCGCACGCGCCGATTACCCGGACGCCGTGGCCGGGCTGCTCGGCGAGGCGACCGCGGCCGCCGCGCTGTTCTGCGGGCACATCAAGGTCGACGGCCGGCTGAGCTTGCAGCTGCGCGGCACCGGGGCACTGCGGACGCTGTTCGCCGAATGCACCTCGCAGGGGACGCTGCGCGGCCTCGCCCGGCACGAAGGCGGATTGCCGGCCACCCTCGGGCCTCGGGATTTCGGCGACGGCTCGATGCTGGCCATCACCATCGAGACCCTGCCGCCGGGCCAACGCGAGGTGCAACGCTACCAGGGCCTGGTCGGCCTGGAGGAGGACACGCTCTCCGAGGCCCTCATCGGCTATTTCCGCCAATCCGAGCAGTTGCCGACCGCCCTGCTGCTTGCCGCCAATGGCGCGCGCGCCGCCGGTCTGCTGCTTCAGCTACTCCCGGATGCCGACCGCGACGGGGATGGCTGGGCGCGGGTCGAAGCGCTGTTCGGAACCCTCGGCGCCGACGAACTGCTGGCCGGGCCCGACACGGACCTGCTCTGGCGCCTGTTCCATGAAGACGGGGTCCGATTGCTTTCGGAGCATCCCCAGCGGTTTGCGTGCTCCTGCTCGCAGGCCCGGGTGGAGGACATGCTCCGCGGTCTCGGCGAAACGGAAGCCATCGCAGCCGCCGAAGACGGCGAGGCCCTCATCCACTGCGAGTTCTGCGGGAAGGAATACCGGCTGACCCGGACGGCGATCCACGGCCTTTTCGACGCCGGGACGATGTCGACCCTCTCCGCCCCCCCGGGGCTGCAATGACTGCCGCGGGCTTGGGGCGCTATTGTTAAAAGGGCGTAAACTGCTACCCTGTACGACCGGGAACTCTTGATCCGGCCCACAGTCCGACACCCCGTATGCGCACTGCCCTCGCTGCCGCCCTGACCGCCGCCCTCGCGCTCTCGAGCGCAGGCGTTGCGTCGCAGGTGGCTGCGACCACTGCAACGCCACAGGCCGACGTGGCGGCGGCATCCATGCCGGTCCCCGTCTGGGACCGGGACAGCGGCGAACTTCAGGCGGTGCTGTGGATCGACACCTCGACCCTGCCGGACCAGACCCTCGGGTCTACGCCGCTGGGCAAGCGCTGGTCGGGCCGGGATCGCGGCCTGAGCGTCGGTCTGTCCGCCAGCGTGGAGCCTCGTTACGGCCTTCTCTGTGGCAGCGAAGGTGCCGGTGCCGACGCGAGCACCTTGGATGATCGCTGTCTGGTCACCCAACTGGCCCGACCGAAATCGCTTGCCAACGGCCAACTCGGCGCGCAAGTCGGCACCCGCATCGGGCGCAGCGAATGGATGGGCTTCGGCGCCATCCGTCGCGGCGGCACCGACGGACTGCTGCCCGGCACGTCGCTCTCGCTGGCCAACCCGGAGCTCGCGGCGCTGGCCGGCCTCCCGGGCGTCGGTTTCGAGCAGAACGACTTCGGCATCGTCGGCGACCTGAAGATCGGCGAGCAAGGCTGGATCCGCCTCGGCGGCAGCGTCGCTCGCGCACGACTGATGCCGGCCAACAGCATGTTGCTCGGCGGCGTCGCCCCGCGGTGGAACAGCCGCACGCTGAGCGTCGGCGGCGGCTATGGCGCGATCGGCGGGGAAGTCGTCGGCCGCGTCGTCCGCGTGCCTGGCGAACGGGAAAGCTACGGCACGCTCGGCCTCGGCCTCACGTGGCGTACGCCTTGGGCGGGCCGCCTGACCGTCGGTGCGCAGAACCTGATGAGCACAGGGGACAATCCCGTTGTGCAGCGCGGCCAGGGCGATGAGCGTGAGGAGGGCCGCGTGCCCTACGTGCGCTACCAGCAGGATCTCTGAGCCCGGGGATCCCCGGCGCTGAGGTGCCCCGAGGCACCGCATCGGTCCGTACCGGACCGCGAAAGCCCTCCACTTCCCTCCGCCTGCATGGCCAGCTCTGGCCGCGCGGCGTTTCCGTGGCATCGGTTTGGCCGGGCGCTGACCCAACGGCCGTCCAGCGGGCGCACGCAAAGAAAAACCCGCCGTCTTTCGACGGCGGGTTTCCGTGACGCGTGACGCGGGTCGATCAGAAGCGCTGCGTGTACTTCGCGTACCAGAAGCGACCGATGTCGAAGCCGCCGTAGTACGAGACGTTCGCGCTCGGCTGGCTGTACATCACCGGGCCGTAGTGGTCGGTCACGTTGTTGGCGCCGACGGCGATCGTCGCGTTCCACGGGGCGTTCCAGCGGACCTGCAGGTCGTGGAAGGTGTTCGCGCCGTGGACGATACGGCGGCGCAGCGCGCTGGCCGGGCCGTTCGCCGGGTTGCCACCGATGAAGGTGCCGGTCGGAGCGAACTGGATCTGGTTGCACTCCGTGATGTACGTGCAGTTCTCGGCGATCGACGAGTAGTAGCGGCTCGTCCAGTTCACGCCCCAGTCACCCTTCTCCCAACCCACGTTGAGGTTGGAGCGGATGCGGAAGGTGGTCGAGTTCGCACCGGCCACGCCCACGCTCGAGATCGGGAAGCGCGGATCGTTCGTCGAAACGAAGATGTCCTTCGACGTGTAGGTCGTGTTGTTCGCGACCGTGAACGCGCCGATCTCGCCCAGCTCGAAACGGTAGGTCCAATCGAAGTCGAAACCTTCGATTTCGCGGTAACCGGCGTTGCGGCCGCCGAACGCGAGGTTGTTGACATAGCCCAGCGCCGGGTCACGCGTGAACTGCGCGCAGCGGCTGGTGATGCCCTGGACGTAGCAGTCGTTGAGGATGTCGTTCGGCGAGTCGGCGACGATCGTGTTCTCGATGCGGACGTTCCACCAGTCCAGCGAGAGGTTCAGGCCTTCGGCGAAGCCCGGGCTCCACACCACGCCCAGCGTCTTGGAACGCGAGGTCTCCGGCTGCAGGAACGGGTTCGAACCCGACGAGAACGCCACCGGCGTCTGCGTGTTCGGCGCACCGGCCGGGTTGAAGCCCTGGCCCAGCTGGCGGAACGTGTTCGCCAGGGCGCCGAGGTCACGGGCGCAGTTGGCGCGCGTGGTGGCGTTGGTGGCCGAGCTGCCGAAGTTGGTGTCGCAGGGATCGGTGAAGAACGAGAAGGTCTGCGACGTGCCACCGAACAGGTCGGCGATCGTCGGGGCGCGGAAGCCGTCGGCGATGGTGCCGCGGATCAGCACGCCTTCGATCGGCTGCCACTTCAGGCCCAGCTTGTCGTTGGTGGTGTCACCGAAGGTGTCGTAGTCCGAGTAGCGGCTGGCCAGCTGGAGGCTGAGCTCCTTGGCGAAGGCCATGTCGGCCAGCACCGGGATCTGCAGCTCGGCGTAGAACTCGTCGACCGCGTAGTCGCCGCCGGTCGGGCCCGAGGACAGGTTGGTGGAGTTGCCCGTCACCGCGAGGGCATCCGGCACGAACGCGCCGGCTTCCTTGCGGTTCTCGTAGCCGACGGCGTACATCAGGTCGCCGGCCGGCAGCGCGAAGAGGTTGCCCGACGCGTTCAGCGTGATGACCTCGGTGCTGGTCTCGCCGAGCGCATGCTCCGTCTGGAACAGGAAGTTACGCAGCGCGGTGTTGCCCGCGAGGCCACCCTGCGCCACGGTACCGGCGGGGATGAAGGGGTTCCACGGCACGCAGCTCGTGAACGGGATCGGCGCGGCGGCGGTGCCGCACTGGACCTGGCCCTGCGAGTTCAGGAACGACGGGCCGACGGCCTGCAGCGTGCGCGACACGTTGAGGTTGCCGATCGTCGACTGCACCGTCTTGTTCTTGTTGTAGACGTAGGCGGCATCCCAGTCGACGTAGCGGTCGCCGAACTCCAGGCTGCCCTCGAAGCCGCCGGTGAAGCGGTAGGTGGTCAGCTCCGAGCGCGAGTCGCGCGGAATGTCGAACGTGCGGTGCGTCCAGGTGTTGATCTGCTGGCCGAACGGGTTGAAGTAGCTCTGGGCCGACATCGGGGTGGCGAAGGCCGCCGCCTGCATCGGGTAGCCGGCCACGCGACGCTCCGCATCACGGTAGGCGTAGGTGAAGTCGGTCTTGAACCGGACGTAGTCGTTGATGTCGAACGTGCCGGCGGCGAACAGGCCACGCGACTGCAGCGGGGTGCGCAGGTCGGTCTGCTCGAGCGTGTTGGTCTTGTCGGCCGTCGAGCCGACGGTGCAGACGCCGGTGGCGAAGTTGCAGCCGCCGGTATTCGTGTTGATCAACACGTAGTCGGCGCGGTTCTGCGGGTTGCCGCCCGCGCGGAGGCGGTAGGTGCCGTTCGCGAGGCCGGTGATCGGGTTGGCCGCGTTCACGGTGAAGCCGCCGAACTGGCTGACGGTGGTCCAGTTGTCGGTCGGGTGGTAGGACGAACGCGGGAAGGCCGAGAAGAAGCGATCGGTCGCGCGGACCTTCTCTTCCTTCGCCCACTCGGCGGCGAGCGTCAGGGAGCCGCGGTCGCCCACGAAGCCGAGGCGCATGTCGGCGCGGGTGGTCTGGCCATCGCCTTCGTCATACTGGCCGTAGTACGAGCTGGCCTGCATGCCCTCGTAGTCCGACACGGTGATGATGTTGACGACGCCGCCGATGGCGTCGGAGCCGTACAGCGACGAAGCGCCGTCCTTCAGGATCTCGATGCGCTCGACCGCGGCGGCCGGGATCGTGGCGAGGTCGGCCAGGCCGCTCGTGGTGATGCCAAGGCGGCGGCCGTTGACCAGCACGAGGGTGCGGGCGGCGCCGAGGTTGCGCATGCTGACGAACACGCCGCCAGCCGCTTCACCGGCCGACAGCGGCTGGGCGCGGGTGATGGTCGGGGTGCCGAAGGCGGACACCTGCTGGATGATGTCGGCGACCGACTGGAAGCCCTGCTTCTCGATGTCAGCACGAGTGATCGCGAGGACCGGGGCCGGCGTGGCGAGGTCGACCTGACGGATGCGCGAACCGGTCACTTCGACGCGGTCGAGGGTCTGGGTCTCGTCCGTGGCCTGCGCGAAGGCGGGGGCCGCGAGCACCGAAGCGGCGCCAGCCAGCAGCGCGAATCGGATCGCGCCGGTGAGCTGCGTGATATTCGACATGTAGATTTTCTCCAAGGATCAGGAGGACTCGGGAGTCCAGTGGTGCGCGCGTCACCGGTGGACTGGTCGGCGCGCTGTCCCGAGGATAACGCAATATTAAGGGCTGGCAAATGCTGCCCCGCAGCGCGGGATGGCCGCCGGCGTCGCCCCGAGCTAGGGCGGCCTTGGCGCATCCCCCGGCATCGGGCCTCCGGGCACGACGACGAGCTTTAGGTTTCCAGTGAAACTGCTTGCACGGACGCGCCCCCCGCCCTCGCCGTTGCGGAGAAGGCCGTCCGCCGTCATGGTGAAGCTCCCCGGGAAATCCGCCTCGCCGCGCGCTTGGAGGGCTCGCACGGCCAGGGTTTCTCCCGCCGGGACGCGCAGTTCGAGGTTTCCGGACAAGGAGTCGAGACGTGCATCAAGCCCCGCCGCAGGTCCCGTGTGGAGGGTGATCGGCCCCGAAGTGCTGGCGAGGCGGACGGTCCCACCCGCGACCAGGCGCGCGTCGAGTGCACCGCTCACGGTCTCGGCGTCGAGCCGGGCCGGGCCACCGGCGACGATCTGCTGCTCGCCGGCGAGGGATCGGGCGACGATACGCTCCGCCCCACCCCGGACCTCGATGCGCCCGGCGCGCGTCTCGACGTGCACCTCTCGCATCGCCGCATCGACGGCGACCGCACCCGCACCGCCATCCACCCGCAGCCGTCCGCCCTCGAGCCCGCCCAAGCGCAACGACGCTTCGCCGAGGCTGATGACGAGATCCGCCCCGGCGGGCACGGACAACGTGAGCGCCACGGGGCGCGGGGAAAGGCGCTCGCGGTCGTCGACCACGAGGACGAGGCGATCGCCGCCCTCGCGCCAACGCAAGCGTTGCCCTGGCGACAGGGCGGCATCGACCGCCACTTCCCCCGCATCGCCGGGACCGACGACGACGGCGCCCGCGTCGACGCGCAGGTGGATGGACTGCCCGGGCGCGATGGGCCGCTGATCGACCACCGACGCGGCACTGGCGACGGCCTGCAGCGCCAGGACGAAGCCCAGGAGCAAACGCAAGCTCAGGCCTTGGGCAGATCGAAGGAGGGCTCGGCGCATGGCGGCATCGCATCACAGGCCGCCCGCGCTGCCAAGCGCACAGTTTCGGCATGGATATCGACGATGTCTTCGACGTCCGGCGCGTAGCCGCCGGCCATGGCGACCGAGAGCGGCAGGCCGTGGCGACGACAGGCCTCGAAGACGACGCGGTCGCGCTGCGCGAGGCCGGCCTTGGAGAGGGCGAGCTGCCCGAGCCGATCACCGATGAACGGGTCGGCACCGGCCAGATAGATCACCGCATCGGGGCGAGCAGCATCGATGGCCCGCGGCAGGTGGGCGGCCAGCAGGTCGAGGTAGCGGGCATCGTCGGTGCCGGGCGGCAGCGGCACGTCCAGGTCGGACGCCGGCTTGATCGCCGGGTAGTTCTTCGCATCGTGCATCGAGAACGCGAAGAGGGTGTCGTCGCCAGCCACGAGCTCGGCCGTACCGTTGCCGTGGTGCACGTCGAGGTCGACGACCAGCAGCCGTCGCGCGAGGCCCTCGGCCTGCGCGTGGCGCGCGGCGACCACGGCGTCGTTGAAGATGCAGTAGCCGCCGCCGCGGTCGAAGGCCGCATGGTGCGTACCGCCGGCGAGGTTCACCGCGACGCCGTCGCCACGCAGCGCCGCCTCCAGCGCCGCGATGGTGCCGCCGACGGTGCGCCGGGCGCGCTTCGCCATCGCTTCGGACCACGGGAAGCCGATACGCCGCTGTTCCTGCGGGCTCAACGTACCGCGGCGGACGCGTTCGATGTAGTCGGGGCAATGGACGCGCCGGAGGGCCTCGTCGCTGGCGGACACGGGCTCGTGCAGTGTCACACCCCAGCGATCGGCGTGGTCGCGCACGCGCTCGTACAAGTGGCGGTACTTGGCCATCGGGAAGGCGTGGCCTTCCGGCAACGGCAGCTCGAACGTCGGGCAGAAGAAGGCCTTCATGGCGTCGAGCTTAAGCCGATGCGATGAAGGCCTCGAGGAGGGCGGGCGGCGCTGGAGGACAGCGCCGCGTCGACCGCGGGGTCAGGCCGCGGCTTTCTTGGCTTCCGCGGCGAGGGCGGCGGCCACGCGCTGGCGCTCGGCCTCGAGGGCCGCCGGCAGGCGCGGGCCGAACTCGGCGAGGTAGTCACCAATCGAAGCCATCTCGGCCTGCCAGCCTTCGCGATCAAAGCCGAACAGCACGTCGCGGGCCTCGTCGCTCAAGCGGAGGCCCTCGAGGTTCATGTCCTCGCGCTTCGGGAACAGGCCCACCGGCGTCTCCACCGCCGACGCCTTGCCCTCGCAGCGCTTGAGCATCCACTCGAGCACGCGCAGGTTGTCGCCGAAGCCCGGCCACAGGAACTTGCCGTCGTTGCCCTTGCGGAACCAGTTGACGTGGAAGACCTTCGGCAGCTTGTCGGCTGATGCGCCGAAGCTGAGCCAGTGGCTGAAGTAGTCGGCGAAGTTGTAGCCGCAGAAAGGCTTCATCGCCATCGAGTCGCGGCGCACCACGCCGACCGCGCCGGTCGCTGCCGCCGTGGTTTCCGAGGCCATGCCGGCGCCGACCAGCACGCCGTGCGTCCAGTCGCGGGCTTCGAACACCAGCGGCACCAGCGAGGCGCGGCGGCCGCCGAAGACGATCGCCGAGATCGGCACGCCCTGCGGGTCCTCGGCCTTCGGCGAGTAGGAGGGGCACTGCTTGGCCGAGACGGTGAAACGGGCGTTGGCGTGCGCGGCCGGGCCCTTGGCGGCGTCGAAGGGCTGGCCCTTCCAGTCGGTCACCGGCGTGCCGGTGTCGAGGCCTTCCCACCACGGCGTGTTTTCCGCCGTCAAACCCACATTCGTGAAGATGGCATCGCGGTCGAGCATGGCCAGCGCGTTCGGGTTGCTCTTGGCACCGGTGCCCGGCGCCACGCCGAAGTAGCCGGCTTCCGGGTTGATGGCGTACAGGCGGCCGTCGGCGCCGGGGCGCATCCAGCAGATGTCGTCGCCCACGGTCCAGACCTTCCAGCCCTTTTCGCGGTAGCCCTCGGGCGGGATCAGCATGGCGAGGTTGGTCTTGCCGCAGGCGCTCGGGAAGGCGGCGGCGACGTAGTGCGTCTGCCCTTCGGGGTTCTCGATGCCGACGATCAGCATGTGCTCGGCGAGCCAGCCCTCCTGGCGGGCCTGGTAGGACGCAATGCGGAGCGCATGGCACTTCTTGCCGAGCAGCGCGTTGCCGCCGTAGCCCGAGCCGTAGCTCTTGATCGCCAGCTCTTCCGGGAAATGCATGATGAAACGTCGGTCCGGATCGAGCTCGCCGGTGGAATGCAGGCCACGCACGAACGAGCCCTCGCGCTCGATGCGCGCCAGGGCGGCGGCGCCCATGCGAGTCATGATCCGCATGTTGGCGACCACGTAGGGCGAGTCGGTGATCTCGACGCCGCAGCGCGACAGCGGGGAGTCGATCGGACCCATGCAATACGGGATGACGTAGAGCGTGCGGCCCGTCATGCAGCCGGAGAACAGCGCATCCATCTTGGCGTGGCCCTCGGCGGGCGACATCCAGTGGTTGTTCGGGCCGGCATCGTCCTTGTCGGACGTGCAGACGAAGGTGAGGTGCTCGACGCGGGCGACGTCGCCCGGGTGCGAGCGGTGCAGCGTGCAGCCCGGGTGCGTGTCCGGGTTCAAGGCGTGCAGGGTGCCGTCGGCGAGCATCGCGGCCTTCAGCGCGGCGTCCTCGGCCTCGGAACCATCGCACCAGTGGATGCGGTCGGGCGTCGTGAGGGCGGCGACAGACGCGACCCAGTCATTGAGGGCCGCAAGGCGGCTCGGCGAGTGGCTGCTCATCGGGGTACTCCGGAAGGAAAAACGTCGGAGGCCGGGACCACTCCCGTGACGCTTGCCACCGGCCAGCGACCGGGACCCGCCTCAATGCATACGTATTCTATCGCTTCGGAACCGGGTCCGCCGACGCTTTCCGCAGCGGGTCGAACAAGCCCAGGCTCCAAGGCCGCTGGGCCAACACCAGACTGACCCCCACCCGCTCGGCGGCGGGGAGGTGGGCGTCTTGCGCAAGCATGAGATCGAACTGGCTGGCGGCCTCCCGGAGCTTTTCGCGGATGGTCGCGGCCGATCGGCGCGAAACCATGCCGGACAGCAGCAGGAGGGTTTCCTCACCCCCGGCGAAGCGGCTCTTGAAGAACTCCGGCAACAGTCGCTCCTGGAAGAAGCGCTGCATCGGGCCGTCGGTACGCCAGCGGAAGTTGCGGGCGGTGAGCACACGGGCGCGATTGCCGGGGAGCAGTTCGATGATGCCGAGGCGATCCAGCTTGACGAGCCGCCCGGTCCACTCGGGCAGGCTGATCTGGTAGTTCGCCAGCACCTCGTCCTGGGTCCAGCGATTCACGGCCAGGTAGAGGGCCAGCATCAGCAGCGGATCGTCGACCAGGGCCTGCTCCTGCGCCTCGGACAGCTCAGCGAGCGCCGGACGCCGCTGCTCCGCTTCGGCGGCGAGTTCGGCGAGGCCCATGTCGAGCGCTTCGCAGATCTGCTCGAGCCGCTCGAGGCGGATCGACTGCTCGGAGAACATCCGCTTCACCGAGGCCTCGGACATGCCGATGCGTTCGGCGAGGTTCGCGTAGGTCAGCCCCTGCGCCTTCAACGCGCGCTTCAGGGCTTCGACAAGCTGGACGCGGAGGGTCACGGGATCAGCGCATCCATCACGTGGGTAACGTAGGCCTCGAACTCGTCGTGATGCAGGCGCGGCTGCCCGAGCTGCAGGGAAAGCTGCAGGAAGCCCACGTACGCCGCATAGGTGAGCCGCGCGCGATTGATGGCTTCGAGGCGCGGCATGCCGGCCTGGCGGAAGCTGGCGGCGAGGTAATCCATGCGCCGCTGCGAAACGCGTGCCAGCACCGGCTGCACGACCGGATGATCGAGCGCCTTCAGGAGCTCGCTGTAGATCTTGTGCGGCTTCAGTTCATGGGCAACGAGCTGGAACAGCGCCTTCAGGCGCTCACGCGGCTCGGGAAAAGCTTCGAGCTTGCCGAACACCGTTTCCTGCTCCATCGCTTCCCAGCGCTCGAGCGCGGCGGCCAGCAAGGCTTCGCGCGACGGGAAGTGCCAGTAGAAGCTGCCCTTCGTCACGCCGAGCCTGCGAGCCAGCGGCTCGACCGCGACCGCGACCACGCCGTCGTCCGCGATGACGTCGAGGGCGGCGTTGGCCCAGTCCTCGGCGGAGAGGCGCATGGGTCGTTCGGTCTTGGCGGCGGCGGGCATGGGCTGCGGACAGGCGGCGGTCACGGCAATGGAACCGACACAATAATCGGTCGGCCGGGCTTTCACCATACGCATACGTATTGACAACGGCGAAATCCGCCACCCATACTCATCCGTATGGTTTTGCCCTCGCCCCTGCCCGCGACCCTGGCCTCGTTCGAATGGACGGGCTCGGGCGGCGTCACGCTGGCGGCAAGCGCCGCCGGGCCTCTGGGCGCCAGCACGGACGTGCTGTTCGCCCATGGCTTCGGACAGACCCGCCACGCATGGACCCGATCGATGCAGGCCCTTGGTAAGGCCGGCATCGGCAGTGCCGCGTGGGATCTTCGCGGCCACGGCCAGTCAGGGCGCAACGGGCCGGGCGAGACCTACGCCGTCGAGCAGTTCATCGACGACGCCATCGCCATCCGCGCGACGCTGCCGGAACCGCCGGTGCTGGTCGGTGCTTCGATGGGCGGCCTCGTCGGCCTTGCCGCGCAGGCGCGCGGCGCCGGCTTCGCCAAGCTGGTGCTGGTCGACGTCACCCCAAAGTGGGAAATCGCCGGGATGCAGCGCATCCTCGCCTTCATGGGCGCGCATCCGGATGGTTTCGACGACCACGAGCACGCGGCGAGCGAGATCGCGGCGTACCTGCCGCATCGCCGCGAGCGCAAATCCTCCGCCGACCTCGCCCACCTGCTGGTGCGGGGCGAAGATGGACGGCTGCGTTGGCACTGGGACCCGCGCCTGCTGCAGGACCTTGCCGATTCCGCCAAGCACCAGGACGAACTCGCCGAGGCCGCGCGCGGCATCGACATCCCGGTCCTTCTGGTGAGCGGCGGCCGCAGCGATCTGGTCTCCAAGGAGACCGTCACGCACTTCCTCGATCTCGTGCCGCACGCTCGCCACGTGCATCTTCCGGAGGCCACCCACATGGTGGCCGGCGACGACAACGACGCCTTCACCCGGGCCGTCATCGAATTCCTTTCGCCCCGCCCCCACGCGGGATCCTTCCAGACCCTCCGCGGAGCCTGAGCCATGAGCGCTGTGTTGCCTTTCCTCGTCCTTCTGCTGGTGGTCGCCATCGCGGCGTACCACCGCTGGTCGCTGGCGGTATTCACCGCCGTCGCTGGCGCCGGCCTCGTGCTGGTCGGCCTCACCGGCGTCGCGCCGGTCGCGACCATCGTCGCCGGTTCTCTGCTGGCCGTGGTGGCGCTGCCGCTGCTGATCACGCCGATCCGCCAGAACCTGATCACCGCGCCGCTGCTCAAGTTCTACACGAAGATCCTGCCGCCGCTCTCGGACACGGAGAAGACGGCGCTGGAAGCGGGCACTGTCGGTTTCGAGGGCGAGCTGTTCTCCGGTGCGCCGAAGTGGAGCGAGCTGCTCTCGCAGCCGAAGCCCACCCTCACCGCCGAGGAGCAGGCCTTTCTCGACGGCCCGGTCGAAGAGGTCTGCAAGATGACCAACGACTGGGAGACCACCCACGTGCATGCGGACCTCGAGCCGCAGGTGTGGGACTACCTGAAGAAGAACAAGTTCTTCGGGATGATCATCCCCAAGGAGTACGGCGGCCTCGGCTTCTCCGCACTGGCGCACCACAAGGTCATCCAGAAGCTGGCCTCGATCTCGTCGGTCCTGAGCTCGACGGTTGGTGTGCCCAACTCGCTGGGCCCGGCGGAGCTGCTGCTGCACTACGGCACCGAGGAGCAGAAGAAGCACTACCTGCCGCGCCTCGCCGACGGTCGCGAGATCCCCTGCTTCGCGCTCACCGGCCCGACGGCCGGCTCCGACGCCACTTCGCTGCCGGACTTCGGCATCGTTTGCGAGGGCGAGTGGAACGGCGCCAAGGTGCTCGGCGTCAAGCTGACTTTCGACAAGCGCTACATCACGCTGGCGCCGATCGCGACGGTGATCGGCCTGGCCTTCCGCCTTTACGACCCGAACAAGCTGCTGGGCGACGAGGCGGACCGCGGCATCACCCTCGCCTTGATTCCGCGCGAGACCCCGGGCCTCAACGTCGGCCGCCGCCACTTCCCGCTCAACTGCACCTTCATGAACGGCCCGCTGCACGGCAAGGAGATGTTCCTGCCGCTGTCGCAGCTGATCGGCGGCGAGGAGTACATCGGCCACGGCTGGCGCATGCTCGTCGAATGCCTGTCGGTAGGCCGCGCCATCACCCTGCCCTCGACCTCGAGCGGTGCGGCCAAGCTCGCCGCCGCCGCGACCGGCGCCTACTCCCGCATCCGCAAGCAGTTCGGACTGTCGATCGGCCGCTTCGAAGGCGTCGAGGAGGCACTGGCCCGCATCGCCGGCAACACCTACGCCGTGGCCGCACTGTCGCAGGCCACCGCCGCCGCCGTGGACCGCGGGGAAAAGCCCGCCGTGCCCTCGGCGATCGCCAAGTACCACGCGACCGAAATGGCCCGCGACGTCGGCAAGGACGCCATGGATGTCCACGGCGGCAAGGGCGTGATCCTCGGCCCCTCGAACTACCTCGGCCGCGGCTGGCAGGCGGCGCCGATCTCGATCACCGTCGAAGGCGCGAACATCATGACGCGCTCGCTGATGATCTTCGGCCAGGGCGCCATCCGCTGCCATCCGTGGGTGCTGAAGGAAATGCAGGCCGCGACGCATCCGGACCCGGCCGTGCGACTGCGCGAGTTCGACACCAACCTGTTCGGCCACATCGGCTTCGCGATCAGCAATGCCGTGCGCAGCCTGTGGATGGGCATGACGTTCGCTGCGTTCGGTTCGGCGCCGGGCGACGACTACACCAGGCGCTTCTACCGCCGCCTCAACCGCTACTCCGCCAACCTCGCCCTGGTCGCCGACACCTCGATGCTGACGCTGGGCGGCAAGCTGAAGTTCAAGGAGAAGCTGTCGGGCCGCCTCGGCGACGTGCTCTCGCAGCTCTACATCGCCAGCGCGATGCTGAAGCGCTACGAGGACGAGGGCCGTCCGGCCTCCGAGCAGCCACTGCTGGCCTGGGCGTTCCATGACAGCGTCTTCAAGATCGAGAACGCGCTGTCCGGGGCGCTGCGCAACTACCCGATCCGCCCGGTCGGCTGGCTGTTGTGGCTGCTGGTGTTCCCGCTGGGCCGTCGTGCCCAGGCGCCGAGCGACCGTCTCGGCCGTCGTGCCGCGGCGCTGCTGATGTCGCCGTCGGATGCGCGCGATCGCCTGGTGAGCGGTGTGTTCCTCACGCCTTGCGAAACCAACCCGGCGGGCCGCGTCAACGCGGCGCTGGCCAAGGTCATCCTCGCCGAGCCGGTGGAGCGCAAGTTCATGAAGGCGGTTAAGGGCGGCGAGATCACCGCACTGGATTACGCGACCCAGCTCGCCGAGGCCGTGCAGAAGGGCCTGATCACCGCCGAGGAGCGCGCCCAGCTCGAAGAGCTGCGCCGCCTGACCTGGGATGCGATCAGCGTGGACGACTTCGACCACCAGGACCTCGTGGCTGCGTCGCTCTATCGCGGCGCCAAGTCCGGCGAGACGCGCCGCGCGGCCTGACGGCCTCGCGACGCAACACCACGGAACGGCGGGCTTCGGCCCGCCGTTCTGCTATCCAACCCCTTGCGCGCCGCCGACCTTGAGCCATCGATGAGCACGACCACGCCCCTCCTCGCCCTGTACCGCCGCTTCGAGCGCCTGCCGCTGGGTCGCTGGCTGTTCTCGCGCGCCGTGTGCCTCAAAGCACCGTACTTCGGGACGATCCGTCCGACCATCACGCGGCTGGAGCCGGGCCACTGCGAAGCCCGCATCCCGCACCGCCGAGGCATGCAGAACCACATCGGCAGCGTGCACGCGATCGCCCTGTGCAACCTCGCGGAGCTCTGTGCCGGCGTGATGACCGACGCCTCGATCCCCGCCGACATGCGCTGGATCCCGAAGGGCATGACGGTGCAGTACCTGAAGAAGGCCATGGGACCGCAGACGGGAATCGCCCGGCCGCGCGATCCAGTCGTCTCGGCGAGCAGTGGCTACGAGCTGCCGGTGCAGGTCGAAGTGCATGACGCCAGTGGCGAGCCGACCTTCCGCGCCGAAGTGGTGATGTGGCTTTCGCCAAAGCCGGCGCGCACGGCCTGAGCCCGGCCCACTCCCGGGGCCGCGGCTTCAGCCCCGCGCGAGCGCCTTCTGGGCGCGGACGACACTCCATGCCGACAGGAACAGCGCGGCCGCCATGCCGGTGCCGAGCAGGAACACCATCGACGACCCGAAGGACGCGATGGCCTTGTGCACCCAGACGAAAGTGAAGTCACCACCCCGGTAGACGGCGGTGTCGATGAAGGCTTTGGCCTTGTAGCGGGTCTCGGCGTCCACCCGGGTGTAGATGGTCTCGCGGGCCGGCTTTGCCAGCGCGAACTCGCCGGTGCGCGTGGCGATCTGCACGACCATCAGCAGCATCGGCAGCGGGTTGCCGGCCAGCACGGCGAAACCGAGGGTGATGGCGAGGCCCGGGACCAGCAGCAGCGGGGCGACGCCAAAACGCGCCAGCAGGAACGGCGTGATGAACAGCTGGATCGCCAGCGTCAGGCCGTTGATCCACAGGTCGATGGTGGCGAAAAAGGCCGTGCGCGCCTCGTCATCGGCGATCTGCCGCGCCACGGCGGCCTGCTCGTTGTAGAGCAGCGTGCCCACCGCGACACCGAAGAACATCACCAGCGCCATGCCACGCATCAACCGGTCGCGCGCGACGATGCGCAGGCCTTCGAGGAAGCGCCCGCCCATGGCCTCGTCGAAACGCGGGCCGCCGCGCTCGACCTCCCGGCGCCGGGCCCACGGCGCCAGCGCAATGACGAAGGCCAGGCACAGCCCCATGAAGCCGGTGCTGATCAGCATGATCGTCTCGACGCCGACGTCCTTGACGATCAGCTTGGTCAACGCCGGACCGGCCAGCGCGCCGAGGGTACCGCCGACGCCGATGAAACCGTAGAACAGCCGCGACTGCGCCGAGCTGTAGATGTCGGACATGAAGCTCCAGAACACCGTGACGGCGAAGAGGTTCACGACCGCAAGGAAAATGAAGAACGCCGCGCCACGCCCCGCGACGTCGTTCGCGAAGGCGACGTAGAAGATGCCGAGTGCGGCCACGAGCAGGCCGTAGACGAAGGGCAAGAAGACCCGGCGCGGGTAGCGGCTGACCAGCGCGCCGTAGAGCGGCTGCAAGAGCAGCATGGACAGGAAGGTGCCGGTGAACAGCACCTGCAGCGTCAGCTCGCCGAGCGCGATCCCGTGCTCGGCGAAGAACGCGATCATCGCCGGGGGGAAAACCGCCGACGCATCGTCCGTCGCGCCGAAGGCGTCGCGGATCGACCGCAGCATGAAATAGCCGCACAGCAGGCAGAAGAAGTAGCCGAACGACAGCGCCAGAGCCGGCACGTCGGCCAGCGCCTGTTTCAGATCGGACCAGCGGAGTCGCTGGGGGACTTGCGCCTGCATCGTCACTCCGCGGCAATGGACGCGCGTACTGTAACGGAGTCGCTGCCAGCCGCCGAGATAGAGCATTCACTCTAGGGGCGCGGACCAGCATCGCCCATCGCTTCTGCGGCAGTCGGTACGTGTTCGACTACATCATCGTGGGTGCCGGCTCGGCCGGCTGCGTTCTCGCCAACCGGCTCAGCGCCGATCCCGCCGTCAAGGTCCTCCTGCTGGAGGCCGGCCCACGCGATTGGCATCCGTTCGTGCACATGCCGGCGGGCCTCGCCAAGCTGGTCGGGAAGAAGGGCGTGAACTGGGATTACAGCACCGCACCAGAGCCGCATCTCGGCGGCCGGATGCTGTGGTGGCCGCGCGGGAAGGTGCTCGGCGGCAGCAGTTCCATCAACGCCATGTGCTACGTCCGCGGCGAGCGCCGCGACTACGACGAGTGGGCCGAGCTCGGGGCCACCGGCTGGCACTGGGACAACGTCCTTCCCTATTTCCGCAAGTCGGAAGGCAACGAACGCGGCGCCGATGCGCTGCACGGCGGCGACGGCCCGCTGGGCGTCAGCGACCACCGTTATCGCAACCCCCTCTCCGCGGTGTTCGTCGAGGCCGCGACCCAGGCCGGCTTCCCCGCGAACTCCGATTTCAACGGCGCCGTGCAGGAGGGGTTCGGTTTCTACCAGACCACCACGCGCGGCGGATCGCGCTGCTCGTCGGCCACGGCCTACCTCGATCCGATCCGCGGCCAGCGCCCGAACCTCAAGGTGATCACCGGCGCGATGGCGCGCAAGGTGCTGTTCGAGGGCGGCCGCGCCAGCGGCGTGCTCTACACCGTGGGCGGCGCGGCCTTCGCGGAAGGTGCTGCACGCGAGGTGATCCTCTGCGGCGGTGCCATCAACAGCCCGCAATTGCTGATGCTCTCGGGCATCGGCCCTGCCGCGCACCTGCGCCAGCAGGGCATCGAGGTCCGCGTCGACCTGCCCGGGGTCGGCGGCAACCTGCAGGATCATCTGGATATCTGCACGCTTCAGCGCGCGACGCAGGCCATCACCTACGACGATTCCGACTCCCTCCTCAACGAGGCGTTGATCGCGTGGAACTACTACCTGCGCAAACAGGGCCCGGGCACCAGCAACATCGCCGAGGCCGGAGGCTTCCTGCGGTCGCGCCTGGCGGAGGACGAGCGCCCCGACCTGCAGTTCCATTTCGTGCCGGCCCAGCTCGACGACCACGGCCGCAACAAGCTGCCCGGCTACGGCTTCACCGTGCACGCCTGTTTCCTGAGGCCGAAGAGCCGCGGGCGCCTGTACCTCGCGGGGACCGACGCCGCTGCCAAGCCGCGCATCGAAGCCAACTACCTCGGAGACGCGGAAGGCTTCGACCTCAAGGTCATGCGCGAATGCGTGCGGATCTCGCGCGAGATCCTCGCCCAGCCGGCGTTCGCGCCCTACCGTGGCGAGGAGCTGCTGCCCGGCGCCAAAGCGCAGGATGAAGCCGCGATCGACGCCTTCATCCGCCGGAAGGCCGAATCGATCTACCACCCGATCGGCACCTGCGCGATCGGGCGCGAGAACGACCCGAACGCCGTGGTCGACCCGCAGTTGCGGGTCCGTGGCGTGGAAGGGCTGCGCGTGGTCGATGCGTCGGTGATGCCGAAGCTCATCGGCGGCAACACCAATGCCCCGACGATCATGATCGCCGAGCGGGCCACCGACCTGATACTCGGCTGATCGCCCGTCCGCCGGTGGCGGGGCGCCGCGTCAGGCGGCGCGCACGGGCTCCAGCGCCGCCGGCAGCGGCGCATGCAGGATGGCGCAGACGATACGCAGAAGCTCGGCCTCGGCGATCGTCATCCGGCCATCGTGTGCGGCCGTGGCGACAAGCGCCTCCACCAGCATCAACTTGGCCTTCGGCAGCAGCGCGTCGAGTCTCGGCCACGCCTCGTCAAGCACCGCCACGCCGTGAGCGGGAGGCACGTAACGGGCGCTGGACTGCGGCAGGACGTGGGCCATGCCGGCCATGAATGCCCGCTGCGCCTCCGCCGGCTGGGCATGGCCGGCATGGGCCAGCACGGCGAGCAACTGGACCACATCGGACTCGACGTCGGCCAGCTTGACCCGCGGCTGGCGCCACCGCCGCGCCGGGTCGGCGGCGGCCTGCAGTTCCGCGTGCAGCACCTGCGCCAGTCCATACTCAAGCAGGGTGATCCGACCATCGGCGTGCGACAGCGCGGTGCAAACGTCGGCGATCGCCGCCACGTCGGCCTTGGAGCGCCGCTTCAGCGTCGCGAGCGCGAACATCGCCAAGGGCAGGCGCAGGGCGGCATGGAGGCCGTGGACGCGTTCGGCGTAATCGGCCGATTGGCCGGTCATCCGATCGCCCATCCTGGCCTTCAGCTCGAACCGTTGCTTCTGCTGGACAGCCGCCTCGGCCGAGAACAGCAGTCCGAACAGGAGGGGCATGGCCTCGTCACGATCGCGGGCGGCGCGATCGAGCACGCCGGGGATCGCCGCAATGACCGCTTTGGCGCGCTGGACGTCGTCGGGCCGCCACTCGCCGAGACTCCCGGCGACGGCCGCAGGGGAAACGCGCATCGCCGTGGCTTCCGGGGGGAGCGACGGCGTCTCCGCGACGGCCTTGGCATGGTCCTCGTCGATCCCCGACGGTGGGGCCAACTGCTGGCGGGACACGGCCTCGTTGAAGCGCTCCGGCTTGAAGCCGGGACGGATGGCTCGGATGCGATCCAGCAAAGGCGGATGGGTGGCCATCCAGCCGGAGAAGCCCACGCCGTCCTCGAACAGCATATGGCTGATCTCCTCGGCTTCCGGTGCGACCATTCGGCCCTGACCAGGCACCCCGGCGATCTTCAGGAAGGCGCCGACCAATCCGTCCGGATCACGCGTGTACTGCAGCGCAGAGGCATCGGCAAGGTACTCGCGCTGGCGGCTGATACCGGCCTTGATCAACCGGGCGAACCACAGGCCGGTGGCCCCGAGGGCCATCAGGGCGATGCCGACCGGGATCAGGCCGCCGGCTTCGCGGTTGCCGCCACGGTTGCGCGTGCTGACGAGGAAGCGTCCGACCACGCCCAGCATGGTGATGCCGAACAGCAGCCCGACAAGGCGCAGGTTCAGGCGGATGTCGGCGTTGAGGATGTGCCCGATCTCGTGCGCGACGACGCCCTGGAGCTCCTGCCGGTTCAAGCGGTCGAGCGCGCCGCGGGTGACGGCGATGGCGGCATCCGGGCCCCCGAAGCCCGCCGCGAAGGCGTTGATGCGGGGTTCGTCTTCCAACACGAAGACCTGCGGCAGCGCGCTGCCGGAGGCGATCGCCATCTCCTCCACGACATTGAGCAGTCGACGCAGGCCGGGATCATGGGTGTCGACGGGCACGGGCGTGCCACCGAGCGCCATCGCCACGGCACCGCCGCCCTTCCGCAGGGTCATCGTGCGGTAGAGGCTCGCACCACCGATCAGCAGCAGGGTGGCGACGGTGGTCATCGCGATGATCGACCCCGTCGCCGTGACCGAGGCTGCGCCGAGGAAGGCCAGGGACGCCCACACCACGACATTGACCGCGGCCACGATGGCAAGCACTGCCAGGCCGAACAGCAGGAACAGTTTCCGGGACCGGCGGCGCACCGCCTCCTGGCGTTCGAAGAGGTTCATCGGGACGCTCAGAACTGGACGCGGGGCGCGTTGCGCTTGTGGCTCTCGGCTTCGGGGATCTCCAGCAGCGAGGCCGCCCGGAAGTCGAAGCGGCTGGCCACCACGCTGCCGGGGAACATCTCGCGCCGGTTGTTGTAGCCCATGACCGCGTCGTTGTAGGCCTGGCGGGCAAAGGCGATGCGGTTCTCCGTGGAGGTGAGCTCCTCGGTGAGCTGTTGCATGTTCGCGCTGGCCTTGAGCTCGGGATAGGCCTCGACCGTCACCAGCAGGCGCGACAGTGCACCGGTGAGCTGGCCTTCCGCGCCGCCGAGCTGGGCGATCGCCGCGGCATCGCCGGGGGCGGCCTTGGCGGCACCGAGGCCGGACACCGCGGCATTCCGGGCCTGGATCACCGCCTCCAGCGTGTCCTTTTCGTGCGCCATGTAGGCCTTGGCCGTCTCGACGAGATTGGGGATGAGGTCGTGGCGGCGAGTGAGCTGAACGTCGATCTGGGCGAAGGCATTGCGGAAGGCGTTCCGCGCACCAACGAGGCCGTTGTAGGCCCCGACCACCCAGAACAGGAACGCCGCGACGGCACCGATGACGATGAGCAGGAAAAGCAGCATCCGCGAACACTCCTTGAACGAGGGGGGCGCATCGAAGCGCTAGAATCGACGCAGTTCCAGCATACGTCGCCCATGCGTCCCCGCAAGCTTCTCCTGTCGCTCCTGATCGCGACCGCCACCCTTCCCACCCACGCGACGAACCCCGCCCCGACGGCGGCCACCTTGTCGACGCCGGCACCGTCGACGATCCCCGTGGACCAGGCGACGGTGGCCAAGGCGACGGCCGAGATCGACGCGCTGGCGGAAGCCATCATCGGCCGTGGCGTCCCAGGCGTCGCGGTCGCCGTCGTCCACGGCAACCAGACGCGCCTGGCCCGCGGCTACGGCCGCACGGGTGGCGCCAACGGCGAACGGATCGATGAGCGCACCGTGTTCCGCATCGCCTCGCTGTCGAAGGGCTTCGCCGGGACCCTCGCCGGCCTCCTGGTCGAGGACGGCGCGCTGCGCTGGGACATGCCGCTGGACCAGCAGCTGCCGACCTTCCAGCTCGCGGACGCCGCCGGATCGACGCGGCTCACGGTGCGCGACGCGCTCGCCCATCGGATGGGCCTCAAGTACCACACTTACGATCGCGATCTCGAGGGTGACACCCCCTACCCGCTGCTGGCCGCGCGACTGAACCAGGCGCCGTTGCTCTGCGCGCCGGGGGAATGCTTCGGCTACCAGAACGTCGCCTTCAGCCTGATCGGCGACGTGGTGTTCGCGGTGACGGGAGAGTTCTACACACGGCAGGTCGAGCAACGGCTGTTTGCACCGCTCGGCATGGACAACGCCACCTTCGGGCGCGATGGCCTCGAGAGCAGCGATCGCTGGGCCCGTCCGCACGTCAGGGCGGGCCGCGGCTGGACGGCAGTGCGGCCACGTGAGAACTACTACCGCGTGCCGCCGGCGGCCGGGATCAATGCATCGATCGCCGACATGGCGACGTGGGCGAAAGCGCAGCTCGGACATCGACCGGAAGTCCTTTCGCGACCGATGCTCGACGACCTGCACACCCCGATCGTTCGGACACCAGATCAGCTTTCGGGCTCCCCGTGGCGGCGTGAGCGCCTGCGAAACGCCCACTACGGCACCGGCTGGCGGGTCTTCGATTACGACGGCGAGCCGCTGGTCTACCACGCAGGCGCCGTGCAGGGGTACCGCGGCATGATCGGCCTGCTACCGCGTCGCGATGTCGCCATCGTTGTGCTCTGGAACAGCGAATCGGCACTGCCTTCCGGCCTGATGCCGACATTCCTCGACCGGGTGCTCGGCACGACCGACAGCCGATGGGTGGATCTGGCCAACGGTCGCTGACGCGGACTCCCACCAGCGCGACGACAGCCCCGGAAAAAGCTAACGCCCCTCTCGGGGCGTTATGGCCTTTGCAAAGTCCCCCGGCCGCCTGGGCAACGCGGACCGGGGGTGATTACAGCAATCGGGTACGGCTTTGGCTTACATCGCCGCAACGGGCGCGGCCGGAGCCGGAGCGGCCTTCGGGGCCGACTTCTTCTTGGTGGCCTTCTTCGCAGCCTTCTTGGCGGCCTTCTTCGGGGCAGCCTTCTTCGCAACCTTCTTGGCAGCCTTCTTCGGGGCGGCCTTCTTTGCGACCTTCTTGGCCGCCTTCTTCACGGCCTTCTTGGCGACCTTCTTGGCGGCCTTCTTCGGGGCGGCCTTCTTGGCGGCCTTCTTGACGACCTTCTTGGCCGCCTTCTTGGCGACCTTCTTCACGGTCTTCTTCGCGGCGGCCTTCTTGGCAACCTTCTTCACCGCTTTCTTGGCGGCTTTCTTCGCAGCTTTCTTGACAGCCATGGTTCACTCCTCGTCAGTGGTTTGGCGTAGTGCCTTGTGTCACTTGCCCAGTAGCAAAGGCAGAGCCTCGACGCTTGGCGTCGCGGCAAACCCGCAGCGACGGGATCGTCGGCGCGGATGGGGTTGGCCGCGGATGCGCGGCGCGCGGAACGTTCCCACCGACGCGGCGATCGCGGTCGGGCGGGACGTTTCCGGGAAAGGGGACCTCGGCATTGCGGGGGAGGAAGTTCGACCGCACGCCCCGGGCCGGAGCCGTTCGGGCGAGTTCGTCGTGTTCGCAATGCGGATGGAGGTGCGTTCGGATCACTCGTCGTGATGTGACTTGCGTTGCGGCGGAAACTAGCCACGCATTTTTTTTGTGTCAACAACTTTGCGCATATTTTTTTCCCGGCATCGTCGCCGAACACGCGCGATCTCCTCGCTCGGCAACAGCAGGACGATCCGCCGAAAGCGGACGCGATTGCTTCGGATGCGGAAAACAAGGGAATAAACCGCGATCTGAAAAATGCCGATGCCGCTCGGGAGACATCGAAGCGCCTGAAGAGCACGCCGTTCGCATCGAATCACCCGGCACCACAAATCGGCTTGAAAGGTTCAAGAAACGCCCTTTGATGCAGTGCACAAATAGAAACTGCGCGAACTTTTTTCCCCCGCAACGCGATTCCGGAGCATCCGCGCGGACGCTTGGAGACCGGAAACGACGAAGGCCGCGCCCTTCGGCGCGGCCTTCGCGATGCCATCGACGCGCCGATCGGCCACGCCGGGGCGCAACGGGTCAATCTTCGAGCGTCGCGGCGTAGTCGGCGGCCGAGAGCAGCGATTCCAGCTGCGAGGCATCGCTGGCCTCGACGACGAACATCCAGCCCGCACCATAGGCGTCGCCGTTGATCGTCTCCGGGGCGTCGGCGAGCGCGGCGTTGACCGCCACCACCTTGCCGGACAGCGGCGCATAGACGTCGGACGCGGCCTTGACCGACTCGACGACGGCGCAGCCGGCGCCCTGGGTGAGCTCGTCGCCTTCCGACGGCAGCTCGACGTAGACGAGGTCGCCCAGCGCGGCCTGCGCATGGTCGCTGATGCCGACGGTGTAGCGACCATCGCCCTCGGCGCGGACCCACTCGTGGGACTTCATGAACTTCAGGTCGGCGGGAACGTTGCTCATCGGGATCTCCAGGTTCGTTGGAAGGCGGGGCGTGGCGGCCGGACGCCGCGGCGGGAGTGAGGGATCAGGCCAGGACGCCGGGCTGTGCCTGGCCGTCGCGGACGAAAGGATATTTCACGACGCGCACCGGGATGCGCTTGCCACGGATGTCGACCTCGACCGCGCCCAGTTCGCCGCCCGGCACGCGGGCCAGCGCGATCGAACGACCCAGCGTGGGCGAGAAGGTGCCCGAAAGGATCTCGCCGACGCCGCTCGCGGTGTGGACCGGCTGGCCGTGGCGCAGCACGCCCTTCTCGTCCATGACGAGGCCGATGGTCTGCCGCGGTACGCCGGCGGCCTTCTGCGCCTCCAGCACGGCGCGGCCGGTGAAGTCGCGACCTTCGTCGAACGCCACCGTCCACGCGAGCCCGGCTTCGAGCGGGCTGACGCCGTCGTCCATGTCCTGGCCGTACAGCGCCATGCCGGCCTCGAGGCGCAGCGTGTCGCGGGCGCCCAGACCGGCCGGACCGACGCCCGCGCCTTCCAGCGCTTCCCACAGCGCGACCGCGTCGGTTTCCGGGACGATGACTTCGAAACCGTCCTCGCCGGTGTAGCCGGTGCGGGCGACGAACAGCGGACCCTGCGGCCCCGACACTTCGGCGGCGGCGAAGCGGCCGAGCGCCAGCACCGCGGCGCCGGCGTCGGCCGACAGCAGCGAGGCGAACTTGGCGCGGGCGTTCGGGCCCTGCACCGCGATCATCGAAAGCTCGGGGCGCTCCTGCACGGCGACGCCGAAAGGCTTGGCTTGCGCTTCGATCCACGGCAGGTCCTTGTCGCGGGTGGCGGCATTGACCACCACGCGGAACCAGGACTCGCCCATGAAGTAGACGATCAGGTCATCGATGACCCCGCCCTGCGGGTTGAGCATGCAGGCGTAGAGGGCCTTGCCCGGCACCTTGAGCTTGTCGACCGAGTTGGCGACGAGCTGGCGCAGGAAAGGGCGGACCTGCTCCCCGCGGAGATCGACCACCGTCATGTGCGAGACGTCGAACATGCCGGCATCGCGGCGGACGAGGTGGTGCTCCTCGATCTGCGAGCCGTAGTTCAGCGGCATGTCCCAGCCGCCGAAGTCGACCATGCGGGCGCCGCGGGCGCGATGGGTGGCATTGAGGACCGTGGACTTCGTCATCGCGCGCTCTGCGGTGGTTTCGGATGGAACGAAGTATCGCAGATGCGCCGGTCGAGGTGCCGTGGGCTCAGTGCCGCTGGCGCAGCAGGGCGACCACCGGCACGAGGCCCACCAGCACCAGCAGCAGCGCGGGTAAGGCGGCACGATCCCAAAGCCCTTCCGAGGTGGCCGAATACACCTCGACCGCCAAAGTGTCCCAGCCGAACGGGCGCAGCATCAGCGTGGCCGGCAGTTCTTTCATGGCCTCGACGAAGACCAGCAGCGCGGCAGCGAACAGCCCGGGACGAAGGACCGGAAGGCCAATGCGCCACCAGCGTGCCGCGCGGCCATCGCCCAGCAGGGCCGCGGAATCCATCAGGTGCGGGCGCAAGACCGCGAGCGCCGCCGAGGCGCCGGAGAGTCCCACGCGCTGGAAGCGCATCACCAGCGCCAGAACGAGGGCGGCAAGACCGGTGGACCAGCCCGACACCCCCAAGGCCCGCTCGAGGGCGACGAGACACCAGAACACGGCCACGGCCATCACCGCCCCGGGCACCGCGTACCCGAGGCCCGCGAGGAACGCGCCGGCACCGAGCCAGCGATCCGCGGGAAAGCGCCGAAGTGCCGCGGCCACCAGCACGCCAAGCGCCAAGGCGACGAGCGCCGTGAGGGCCGCGATCACCACGGTGCCTCGCAAGGCGGCCCAAGGCATGGTCGCCCACGGTGCCGGTGGCAACCACGCCAGGAGTTGCGCCATCGGCCACACGGCGCCCAATGCCACCACGAGCAACGCTGCGAACGACACCGCGGCGCCGGCCAGGCGGGGCAGAGGAACACGCTGTGGTGGGCGCAGCTCCGGCCCCGGCGGCGCCAACACGCGCCGAGCCCGGTGCGCCAACAGCAGCATCAGCAAGACACCGCCGAGCATGGCCAGGGCGAGCTGCGCGGCCAACGCGAGCGAGTTCAACCCGGTCCAGCTCTGGATGACGAGCGTGGTGAGCGTGTCGCGGCCCAACAGCTTCACGGCGCCGAAGTCGGCCAGCGTTTCCAGAAGCACGAGACCCAGGGCGCCCATCCACGCCACGCGCGTGGCCGGCAGAACGACCCGGAAGAAGGCCTGGAATGGCGACGCGCCGAGCAGCCGCGCCGCATCGAAAGCCGCGCTGCCATGGCGGAGCAGCGTGGCGCGCATCATCAGGTAGACATAAGGAAACAGCGCCAGACCGAGCACCACGCAAGCGCCTGTGACACTGCGCACTTCGGGAAACGCATCGGCTGGAAGGCCCAGCGCGCGCCATGCACGGGCCGGCAAGGCGCTGAAACTCAGCCCTGCGACGTAGACATACGCCAGGACGTAGGCCGGGAACGCCAGCGGCAACGCCAACGCCCACTCCAACCAGCGGCGTCCGGGGAACTCGTGGCGGGTCACCACCCACGCGAAACCGATGCCAAGCAACAGTGCTACCGCGCCGACGCCGATGAGCAAGGCCGCGGTCTGGCCCAGCGCCCTTGGCAGCATCACCGACGCGACGTGCGGCCAGAGGCCCGGGGCGACCTCGCCGGGCGAAATCGCCAAGAAAGCCAGCGGCGCGCACAACAGCAGCGCGGCGCCAAGAACGGCGCCGCGCGTGGACCACAAGGACAGCGGGCTCGCCGTCAGCGCCATCCGGCCTCGTTCATCAACATCACCGCTTCCGCCTGGCGACGGCCGGCGACGGCGATGTCGACCGGATCGGCCTTGAACTCGCCCCACGCGGTCACGATCGGATCGAGCGCCATGCCCGGCTTCACCGGGTACTCGAAGTTCAGGCCGGCGAACTTGGCCTGCACCGCGTCGCTGGCCAGCCACTCGAGCAACGCCTGTGCCTGCTCCGGGCGATCGCTCGCGGCGACGACACCGGCACCGGAGATGTTGACGTGCACGCCGGCGTCGGCCTGGTTCGGCCAGAACGGCGCCACGGCGAACGCGGCATCTTCTTTCAGGAGGCGGCCGAGGTAGTACGTGTTGGTGATGCCCACCTCGCACTGCCCGGCGGCGATGGCCTGCAGCAGCAGCGTGTCATCGGCGAACGGCGGTGCGGCGAGGTTCGCCACCCAGCCCTTCAGCACTTCGCGCGTGGCGTCGGCGCCGAGGCGCTCGATCATCGTGGCGACCAGCGACTGGTTGTAGACCTTGGCGGACGAGCGCAGGCAGAGCTTGCCCTTCCACTGCGGCTCGGCCAGCGCCTCGTAGGTGCTGAGCGTGGCGGGATCGACGCGGTCCTTGGCGTACATGATCGTTCGTGCGCGCTCCGACAGGCCGAACCAGCGCCCCTGCGCGTCGCGCAGGTTGGCCGGCACGTTCGCCTCGAGCGCGGGCGATACCACCGGCGCGAGCAGGTTGCGTTCTGCGGCCTGGTAGAGGTTGCCGGCATCGACGGTGATCAGCAGATCGGCCGGCGTGCTCGCGCCTTCGGCCGCGAGGCGCTCGATCAGCGCATCGGCGCCATCGATGCGGGTTTCGATCTGGACGCCGGTTTCGGCGGTGTAGGCCTGCAGCACCGGATCGAGCAGCGGCGGCTTGCGCTCGGAATAGACCACCAACGGGCCGTCCGGCGCAGTGGCCGGCGCGGCAGCGGCGCCGTCGGGCCCGGCCGATTCCGGATCGGCCGGGGCGGAGCAGGCGGCGAGCGTCAGTGCGGCGAGGAGGCCCGCGGCGAGCGGCAGCGAGCGGGGAACAGCGGGGAGGCGCATGGGAACTCCAAGAAATGGACGGTGCACCCAAATGATAACCGTTCTCATCAAAGAAATGCCAAGGGCGCGTGATCTCTGGTCACGAGACCCGGGGCTCAGGCGCGCTCGACGCGGAGCTGCATCGACTCGGCGGCAACGACGCGCACCCGCTCACCCTGCGGCAAATCCGGACCCACGACCGTCCAGAAGGCATCGCCCACCTTGATCCGCCCCCGACCGTTCTCGATGGCCGATTCCAAGGAATACACCTGGCCCACCAGTTGTTCGCCGCGGCGGTTGAGCAGCGGCTGCGTGCTGGCGATGCCGGTCTTGCGGATGCGCGTCCAATAGAACGCCACGATCGCGAACGACGACCCGACGAAGAGAACCGCCTGCCAGAACATCGGTAGATCGGGCACGAAAACGACCAGAACGAGCATTGCGCCCGCCGCGAGGCCCAGCCAGATCAGGGCCGCGCCCGGCACCAGCGTTTCAAGCGCGATCAGGCCGAGCGCCAGGCAGGCCCAGAAAATGACGACGGGGCGGAAGTCGAGGTCCATGGCTCAGCGCGGAATCGCCGGCGGGTTGGCGCGGACCGCCGCCTTGGCGGCCTGGCCGGCCTGCTGGTTGGACAGCCCTTCCTTCGCGAGCTCGGCGATGCCCGCGATGGAGGAGATGATGCCCGTCGTCTCCATCGGCATCATCACGAACTTGCTGTTCTGGGAGTGCGCGAGTTCGCGGAAAGCCTCGACGTACTTCTGCGCGACAAAGTAGTTGATGGCCTGCACGTCGCCCTTGGCGATGGCCTCGGAGACCATGCGGGTGGCATTGGCCTCGGCCTCGGCGAGGCGCTCGCGCGCCTCGGCTTCGAGGAAGGCGGCTTCCTTCTTGCCCTGCGCCTCGAGAACGGCACCCTGCTTCTCGCCCTCGGCACGCAGGATCTCGGCGGCGCGCAAACCTTCGGCCTCGAGGATGTTGGCGCGCTTCTCGCGTTCTGCCTTCATCTGCCGGGCCATGGAATCGATCAGGTTCTGCGGCGGCTGGATGTCCTTCAGCTCGATGCGGTTGACCTTGATGCCCCAAGCGTGGGTGGCGGTGTCGATCACGCCCAGCAGCTTGGCGTTGATCTCGTCGCGCTTCGAGAGCGACTCGTCAAGGTCCATCGAGCCGATGGCGGTACGGATGTTGGTCATCACCAGGGCGATGGTGGCGGACTCGAGGTCGGACACCTCGTAGGCGGCCTTGGCCGCGTCGAGCACCTGGAAGAACACCACGCCATCGACCTTCACCACCGCGTTGTCCTTGGTGATGACGTCCTGGCTGGGGATGTCCAGGACCTGCTCCATCATGTTGATCTTGCGGCCGACGCCCTGCACCACGGGGAACAGGAAATGCAGGCCCGGCTCCATCGTATGGGTGTACTTGCCGAAGCGCTCGACCGTCCACTCGAAACCCTGCGGTACGACGCGGACCATCTTGAAGAGGAAGAGGATGCCGACGACGACGATGACGCCGATCAGGATGGCCACGGTGACGCTCCTTGGATGCGAGGGGGATACCGGGGAGTATAGGCACGCCGCACGGCGCCCCGATGGGGCTGCGACCTATTCCGCCACTCCCGCATCCTCGTGGCAGTGACCCGGACCTCCGCCTTCGCCATCGATGTCCCCGACGCCCTCCTCGCCAGGGCGCGGAACCGCGACGCCGCGGCCTGCGAGCAGCTGTACCGCTGGTTCGAGCGTCCGGTGCATGGATTGGCTTTGCGCATGCTCGGCTGCCCGGACACCGCGATGGACGTGCTGCAGGACACGTTCCTGAAGGTCTTCGACAAGTTGCCCGGCTTCCGCGGCGATTCGCCGTTCTGGGGCTGGCTGCGGCAGGTGGCCGTCAATGAATGCCTGATGCGGCTGCGCGGTCGCGGGCGCGACGAGCCGGCGGAGGCCGAGCCCTTCGAGCCCGACCTGCACGAGCACGAGGGCCTGCTGCCCCCGCAGGCCGCCGATGCCGCCGCGCTGGCGCAGGCGCTCGGCCGCTTGCCGGACAAGACCCGCAGCGTGCTTTGGCTCTACCACGCCGAGGGCTACACGCATGAGGAGATCGCGACCCTGCTTGGGCAGAGCGTCTCCTTTTCCAAATCCCAACTGGCGCGCGGCACGCGAAAGCTGCGCGCCCTGCTGCAACTGACGGAGGTTACCCATGCCTGACGTGGGCCATCCCCTTCCCCGACGCGCCGAAGGCACCGGCCCCGGCATCCCGATCACCGAGGCCCTGCGCGCCATCGCCCTCGAGGCGCCGCCGACCAGTGCGTGGCCCGCTATTGCCGCGGCGGCCCGGCTCGAACGGCAACGCGCTCCCTTCGTCCATCGCTGGCCCTACGCGATCGCCTCCGCGGCGGCCCTGGCGCTGGCCCTCCTGCTGCCGGTGCCCGACCGGGGGCCGACCATCGGCATCGCGACGGAAGCCGCAAGCGAAGGCCGGGCGGGGCCCGTCGACCTGCCCGCCCTGATGCAGGAATCCGCGCGCCTCGAGCGGCTGATCGCCGCCGTCAACGATGATCCTCTGCAACCGGCCGACGCGCTGGTACTCGGACTCGCTTTCGAGGATGAACTCGCCGGCATCGATGCCGCCCTGGCCGCGGCGCCGCGCGGCTCGCGCGATGCCGAGGAACTCTGGCAGCAGCGCGTCGACACCCTGTCGCGCTATGCCGACCTGCAATCGTCGCGACGACTGTTGGCTTCCGCGGGCCAACCCTATGTGACCACCCTGGTCGCTTTGCACTGACCTCGAACGCCCGTCCAAGGAGACAGCCATGAAGACCCCAACGCTGGAGCGCACGCTGGCGGCCGCGCTTGCACTCGCACTCGCCGGCACCGTCAATGCGCAGGCCGGAAGCACCCCCGCCGCGCCCGACCTCGCGGAGAAGCGCGCCGAGCTGCTCCGCCTGCAGGCGGAGATCACCGCGCTCGGACGACGCATGGGCGAACTCAGCCGAGCACTGGGCGAACAGGAGCGCCGCATCGTCGTCACACGCGTCGAAGGCGATCGTCCTGGCCTCGGGATCGTCCTCGGACCGGAGGATGCCGATGCATTGACCATTGCAGCCGTGACCCCGGGCGGTCCGGCCGACAAGGCCGGACTGCGCTCGGGCGATGTCCTGCGCAGCATCGACGGCCGCGACCTGAGCGACCGCGAGAGCGCGACGGCCCTCGGGGAGGTGCTGCGCGGCAAGCGGAGCGGCGACGGCGTGAGCGTGGGTTACTTGCGCGATGGCCGTCCCGCGACGGTGGACGTGACCCTGGCGCCGATCGCGCGGACGGCCAGGGTCCGCTGGATCGACGGGGAAGGGTCGCCCGCGGCCCGTGCGCGCGGGGACGCCCGTCCCGACGACGCGGGCGCGCATCATCCGAGCGGACGCCCCGAGCCGGGGCGCGACTCACGGCATTACATCGAGATCGTCAGCGAAGGCGCCGGGGAAGGTGGCGCCATCCGTCGCGCCTTCCGCTTCCAGGGCCTCAACCTGAGCAGCCTCGACGCCGACCTCGGCCGCTACTTCGGCACCAGCGAGGGAGCGCTGCTGATCCGCGCTAGCGACGCCCTGCCCGGCCTGAAGTCGGGCGACGTCATCACCGCCATCGACGGGAGGCCGGTCACGTCGCCCCGCGACGTGATGCGTGCCCTCGGCGCCGAGGAGGCCGGCGTGCGGCTGTCGCTGCGAATCCTCCGCGAACGCGCGGCGCGGAACATCGAGATCACGATTCCCGAAAACCGCCCCCTCGACTTCCTCCCGCCTCCGCCGCCCACGCCCCCGGCACCACCGGCGCCCCCCTCGCCGCCGAATGGCGCATCGCCTCCGGCACCACCCGCCCCGCCGGCACCGCCGGCCGGCGGCGCCTCGACGATGATCTGATTCAGCGCCGCGCCGTGGCCTCGATGGCGGCCGGCAGCGGTTCGACGTGGCGTTCGAAGACGCGGTCGATGGCGGAGGCATCGACCGCGTCGCCGCTTTCGGCCCTTGAAGCGAGGTTGAACAGGCCGACGATCACCGGCATGCCGTCGACGTTCGTATCGATGACGAGGCCACCGGTGTCCAGCGCGGCCTGCCAGCGCGCGCGAACCTCGGCCCAGAACGGCGCCGTGGCCTGCCAGTAGCGGTAGGCCGGACCAAAATCCGTTTCCGTCGTTCGGCGATAGTCGTTGAAGCCGAACTCGCGGGTCAGCGTCCGCACCGTGGTTTCACCCTCGCGCACCGTCTTGGTGTTGTCCTGCTCGTGGGTCCAGCCGAACGGCGTGATGGTATGGCGGTTCTCGACGTTCAAGGCGTTGTAGTCCTCGCGCGTCGTGTACTCGCGGCGCGGCAGCGGACGCCAGCTGCGGTCCGAGGTCCAGGTGGCGTTGCCGTACTTGTGGTTCCACGCGCCCGTGCCGCAATAGCGAGGCGCATCCGACACCTCGAAGACGCACTGCGTCCACTTCCCGGCGGTTTCGTCCGGTGCGAGGGCACGCACCCGCCAGGTCTGGTCGGCGACGAACTCGAAGCGCGACGGTGCCTCGTAGGTCCAATCTTGCCGCCAGTGCTTGGTCACATGGCCGTTCGGCGCGACCAGCAGGTGCTGCAGGACGATCCTCGAGGGCGTGTCCTCGACCAGGAGGACCACCTCGCGAGCGCCGCTGTCCTTCGACTCGCGAGCCTCGTAGCCGGCGGCAAGCGGGACGGTCTCCTCGAAGGAGAAGGTAACGGCGTACTCGCCCTGCATGGCGAGGATGGCGGCGCGATCGTCGGCGGGTGGCGTGGCCGCGGTGGCGGCAGGGATGCCGAGGGCGGCGAGGATGACGGGGACGAGCGGCTGGAACGAGGGACGCATGGCGATCTCCAGAAGGACGGGCGTGACGGGCTTCGAGGCGGGCGTCAGAACGATGCCGTGAGGGTGACGCGGGCATTGCGGCCGGCGCGGGTGTAGCGATCGAGGACGGGCGAACTGGCCGGGACACCAGCGGTATCGGCGGCGTCCCAGACACGCCGGTCGGCGAGGTTGAACACCGCCGCTTCCACCCGCCAGACGGAGGAGAGCCGCGCGTCCGCGATCACGTCGATCAACGCATGCCCGGGGGCGATGAAGGCGCCAGCATCGCTGACGTCCCGCTGCCGGGCCGCGGCGCTGGCCACCAGTTCGACGCCCGCGGCGTCCACACGCCATCCCGCGCCGAGCACCGCACGGAGCGGATCGATCGACGACAGCCAGAGATCGGCGCTGCGGTCGACGCCGCGCGTCCGGCTGGCGGCGAAGCGTAGGTAGCCGCCACGCCAGCCCAAGTCGTCGAGCGCGAGACGCGCGCTGGCTTCGGCGCCCCACGTGTCGACACGCGCGCGGTTCACCGACTGGAACAGGAGCAGGCCGGTCGCCGGGTCGACGCCGACATTGCGGCGCGAATCGATGAAATCCCGGTAGCGCGTGGCGTGCGCGGCGACGGTCCAATGCCAGGGCCCATGGTCGCCGCGCAGGCCGACGTCGAGGCCGCGGCTGGTCTCGGGCTTCAGGTCCGGATTCGGCAAGGCCGCATAGCCGGACGCCACGTTGGTGAAGCCGAGGTTGGCGTCGTCATAGGGCGGCGCGCGGAAGCCGGCGGCCGCATTGGCGTAGAGCGAGATCGCGTCGCTGAACGACCAGACCAGCCCGAGCTTGGGGCTCCAGCGCTGCGCGTCGAGCCCCACGGGCACGAAGCCGGGGTTGTCCCCCGCGAAGATCGGGTCGAGCGACGGGTCGAGCCGGTAGTCGTCGTAGCGCAGCGCAGGAACGAGTCGCAGCGCGCCATCGAGCAGCGGAATGTCGGCCTGGGCGAACAGCGCCCACTCACGGGTGCGGCTGAGGGGGAAGTCGCGGACCGGGAAGACGTCGGGGAAGATGGTGCCGCTCACCGCCCCGGTGGCCAGATTGACGCTGCGACCATCCCGCTTCTGCCGGATGTCCGTTTCGGTGGCTTGGACGCCGTAGAGCAGCTCGACGGTGCCGAGCGCCTTGTCCGCCACCATCTCGACGCCGTGCTCGCGCTGGAAGAAATCGAACAGGCGCTCGCGCCGCGTCGGGTTCACCGCCGCGTTGGCGACCACGGAGGCGCGCTGTTCGAACGTGGCCTGCTCGGTCGTGCTGTCCTGGCGGTGCCACTGCCAACGCAGGGTGTCCGCCACAGCATGGTCGATCGCATGCACGCCATCGAGGGACACCCTGGCCCGGGTCTTGCGATCGTCCGCGTCGAGCGACTGCACGCGCACGCGCTGCCCGAAAACGACGGTATCGCCGCGCGCCGACAGCACGCTGGTCGCCGCCGTGGACTCACCCGCGTCCACGGTCAGCCGCAGCCGGTCTCCGTCGCCAAGGTCGTAGAGCAGCTTGCCCAACAGGGCCCGTTGCGCCTGCTCGCTCGGGTTCGCCGCGGTACGCGAGGCATCGGGCGCCTCGTCGCGTCCGAAATTCTCCGCTTCGTGGCCATCGCGGGCCTGCGCATGCACGAGCCATGACCAGTCGCCACGTTGCGCCGCGACGGTCGCCCCGAGGCGCGCGCCGTCGTCGACGCTGGACGCGCCGGCCCGCAGGCGGCCGGCGAAGCCCTCCTCGCCGTCGAGCACGTCGGCGGGATCGAGCGTGACGAAGCGGACCGTGCCGCCAAGCGCGTCTGAACCATAGAGCGCGCTGGCCGGACCTCGGAGGACCTCCGCCTGCTTCAGTATCGAAACGTCGACCGCATCGCGGTCGGCATCGGCGAAGCTGCCGATGCTGAACGCGTCGGCGATGGCCACCCCGTCCACCTGCAGCTGCACCCGATTGCCGCCAAGCCCGCGGATCCGCACGTCACCAAGTCCGAAACGACCGTAGCCGCCGCGCACCGAGACGGAAGGCTCGTAACGGAACAGCTCGCGGAGATCCTGCGCCTGCGTGCGTTCGATTTCCTGGCGCGGGACCACGTCGACCGTCGCAGGCGCGTCGGCGACGGTGCCTTGGTTGCGGGTGGCGACCACGACGACGGCGTCGAGCGTGGCCGGCTCGGGGGCGGGGGACGGCGAGGGGACGGCGGCAACCGTCGACGGGAACAGGGGGGCGGACAGCGCAAGGCCGACCGCCGCCGCGAGGCAGCGGGGACGCATGGAGAACTCCAGGGGTTCGGAATGGAACCGGCGGAGCGGGCGTCCGGAAGGGACCGGGGCTGGCAACCGGGCCGTCGAGCGACGGCGTGGGGGGCTTACGGGTGGGGCGTCACTTCACGAGGATCAGCTTGTCGTTCCGCGTGTGGCGCAGGCGGTACACCTTGTCACCGTGGACGATCTCGATCTCGCGGGCGCCGTTGAGCAGCAGGCGGCTGTCGACCGCTGGCGCGTGAACCGCGGCGGCGGGGCGGTGGGCGGCCATCAGGCGGGCCGGGCTGGGAGGAAGCGGGGGCACATCGACGACGGGCATGGCGCACTCCGGATGGATGGGGGTGGTGGGCAACGCAAATGCTACTGATTCTCATTTGACTGTCAACACCCAAGGGGGAAGCCCACCCCTGCCCCCGCTTGGTCAGGCGAAGGCCGCTTCGAGGCGCGCCTTCGTCGCGGCGTCGATCTTCGGCAACACGTCGAGCGCGCTCAGGTTCTGCGTGAGCTGCTCGGGCTTCGTCGCGCCAAGGATCACGCTGGAGACGCGCGGGTTCGCGAGGCACCAGGCGATGGCCAGCGGCGCCGGTTCGACGCCGAGTTCGTTCGCCACGGAGATGAAGCGCTGTACGCGTGCCAGCGTCGCCGCGCCCTCCTCGCCCTGCACCTTCTTCTGCAGCCATTCGTAACCGGGCGTCGCCAGCCGCGAACCGGCCGGGATGCCGCCGGCGTACTTGCCGGTGAGCAGGCCCGAGGCGAGCGGCGACCAGGTCGTCGTGCCGAGGCCGATGGACGCATACAGCGGCGCGTATTCGCGCTCGACGCGATCACGGTGCAACAGGCTGTACTGCGGCTGCTCCATGCTCGGGCCGACAAGGTGATGCGCCTTGGCGATTCGGTCGGCTTCGGCGATGGCCTCGGCCGACCACTCCGACGTGCCCCAGTACAGCACCTTGCCGGCGCGTACCAGCTGGTCCATCGCCCACACAGTCTCCTCGATCGGGGTCTCCGGATCGGGGCGGTGGCAGAAGTAGAGATCGAGGTAGTCGACGCGCAGTCGCTTCAGCGCGGCGTCGCAGGCGTCGCGCACGTGCTTGCGCGACAGCCCCTTCTGCATCGGCGAAGGCTCGGCCGCCGCGCCGAAGTACACCTTGCTCGAGACCGCGAACGCATCGCGCGGGAAGCGCATGTCGGCGAGGACGTCGCCCATGATCTTCTCGGCCTCGCCCTTGGCATAGGTCTCGGCGTTGTCGAAGAAGTTGATGCCCGCATCGAAGGCCTGCGTGATCAGCCGCCGCGCTTCGCCGCGGCCCACCGAAGTGCCGAACGTGACCCAGGCGCCGAAGGACAGCGCGGAGACCTGCAGGCCGGTGCGGCCAAGGCGGCGGTAGAGCATGGAAACCTCGTCAACGCGATGCGGAGGCCGCGAAGTCTAGCGAAGCGGGCGGGCGTGCCCGACAGGCGTTCGACAACCCCCGCTTTGGCACCTACACTGAGCATCCCTTCGGGGAGTAGCCCTGCCATCCCACCGGCACCGCGCGTCAACACGCTTGGCCTGAACCGGCCATGGCGCGCGACCTCCGCCACGGCCACGCCGTGCGGCAGCGGGCAAGACCGGAGACCCCGCGGGCGCCTGTGACCGGGCCGTCTGTGTGGTCTTCGTTGTCTTCCGCCCTGTTGCCCGGTCGAATGGAGCCCCGATGGACGCCCTCTTCGTTTCCACCGCCGCCGTCGCGATCGCCGAGATCGGCGACAAGACCATGCTGCTCGCGCTGATCCTCGCAGCGCGCTATCGCCAGCCTTGGGCGATCGTCGCCGGCATCGCCGTCGCCACGCTCGCCAACCACGCGCTGGCCGGATGGGCCGGGGCCTGGGTGGCCTCGCTGGTTTCGCCCGAAGTGCTGAAGTGGGGCGTGGTCGCCTGCTTCGCCGCCGTCGCCGCATGGACGCTGATCCCCGACAAAATGGACGAGGATGAAGCCCCCAAGCCTTCGCGCTTCGGCGCCTTCCTCGCCACGACGGTTGCCTTCTTCATCGTCGAGATCGGCGACAAGACCCAGATCGCCACCGTGGTGCTGGCCGCCAAGTACCACCCGCTGTGGCAGGTCGTGGCCGGCACCAGCCTCGGCATGCTGCTGGCCAATGGCCCCGTCGTGCTGCTCGGCCATCGCTATGCCGACCGCCTGCCGCTGAAGGCGGCGCGCTGGAGCGCGGCGGCACTGTTCGCGGTACTGGCGGTGTGGGTGGCGGTGAGGGGCCTCGGCGGCTGAGCCCCGGGCGGCTGCGGCGCCCATTGCCCGCCCCGCCCCGACCCCCTACCCTGCCGCGGTCCCCATTCCGGTCACCCCGATGTCACAGATCCTCTTCGGCCTGTTCGGCCTCGCCGTGCTCATCGGCATCGCCTGGCTCTTCTCCAGCAACCGGCGTGCGGTGGACTGGCGCCTCGTCCTGACCGGCATGGCACTGCAGATCGTCTTCGCGCTGTTCGTCCTGGTGACGCCGTGGGGCGAGGCCGTGTTCAGCTGGATCTCGGCGGGCTTCGTCGCCCTGCTTGGCTACACCGGCGCGGGAGCCACGCTGATCTTCGGTGACATGGGCACGCCGCAGAAGTTCGGCTTCATCTTCGCCTTCCAGGTCCTGCCGACGATCATCTTCTTCGCCGCCTTCATGAGCGTGCTCTACCACCTGGGCGTGATGCAGGCCGTGGTGAAGGGCATGGCCTGGGTCATCATGAAGGTGATGCGCGTGTCGGGCGCCGAGACCCTGTCTGTGTGCGCGAACGCCTTCATCGGCCAGACCGAAGCCCCGCTGGTGGTGAAACCCTACGTCGCCGGCATGACGAAGTCGGAGTTGTTCTGCCTGATGGTGGGCGGCATGGCGACGATCGCCGGCGGCGTGATGGCGGCCTACGTGCAGATGCTGGGCGGTGCCGATCCCGAGGCGCAGCGCCAATTCGCCAAGCATCTGCTCACCGCCTCGATCATGGCCGCGCCTGCCGCGCTGCTGGTGGCCAAGGTGATGGCACCGGAAACCGAGGAGCCGCAAACCGCGGGGCACGTGACGGTGCCGGTCGAGAAGACGGCGGCCAATGTCATCGATGCCGCCGCCGCAGGCGCCTCGGACGGGCTGATGCTGGCCCTGAACGTGGGCGCCATGCTGCTCGCCTTCACCGCGTTGATCGCCCTGCTCAACGGCGTCATCGGCGGCGTCGCCGACGTCACCGGCCTGACCGCCTGGATGAACCCCGGCACCGACCCGCGCTGCCTCGCCGATGCCGCCTTCGCCGCGGACGTCGCCAACGCCTGCGCCGTGCAGCGCCTCAGCCTCTCGATGATCCTCGGCTGGATCATGGCGCCTCTGGCCTGGGTGATCGGCGTGCCGTGGAGCGAAGCCACCACGGTCGGCAGCCTGATCGGCAGCAAGATCGTCCTCAACGAGTTCATCGCCTACGGGCAGCTGTCCGACATCCTCGCCGGCAACGTCGCGGGCGTGACGCTCTCGTCGACCTCGGTGCTGATCGCCACCTACGCCCTGTGCGGCTTCGCCAACTTCAGCTCGATCGCCATCCAGCTCGGCGGGATCGGCAGCATCGCGCCGCAGCGTCGCGGCGACCTCGCCCGTTTCGGCCTCAAGGCCGTGCTGGGCGGCTCGCTGGCGACGATGATGACCGCGACGATCGCTGGCGTGATCAGCCAGCTCTGAGCCAACGATGGGCCGCGTCCTCGTCGTCGGCAGCTACAACCAGGACCTCGTCTGGGAGGTCGATGCGCTGCCGGCCCCGGGGGAAACCCGCGCCGGCCTCGCCTTCCGCGCGGGCCCGGGTGGCAAGGGATTCAACCAGGCCGTGGCCGCGGCCCGCGCCGGCGCATCGACCACCTTCATCGGCGCACTCGGCGACGATGCGATGGCCGAGGCGGCCCGTGCCTTGTCGCGCACCGAAGGCATCGACGGACGTTTCGAGACGATCCGCGACGCCGCGACCGGGACGGCGGGCATCCTCGTGGACGCGCAGGGCCGCAACAGCATCGTGGTGGCCCTTGGTGCGAACGACCGTCTCTCCGTGGCCCATGTCCAGGCGCAGGCCGCGGCGTTCCGCGGGGCCGCTGCGGTGCTCGCCCCGCTGGAATCGCCCCTTCCGGCCGTCCTCGCCGCGATGCGCCTCGGCCGTTCGGAAGGGGCTCGCACGATCCTCAACCCGGCCCCCCTGCGTGGCGGCCTCGATGCGGCGTCGCTCGCCGACATCGACCTGCTCACGCCGAACGAAACCGAGATGGCCGAACTGCTCCCCCACTTCGGCGTCGGCCACGTCGATGCGGGAGGGCTCCGGCATCTCGCCGATGCGGAACTCGCGGGCTTGTGCGCGCGCCTTCCGGTGCCGTACGTCCTCATGACCCTCGGCGAGGCCGGCGTGTTCCTCGCTCCGGGCGGACGGCCCCGCGGGCCCGCCGCGTCCTCGGGCGCGATGGCCCGCGTCCCCGCCGCCGCCGTCCACGCCATCGACACCACCGGTGCCGGCGACGCCTTCAACGGCGCGCTCGCCGCGGCCTGGGCGGAGTCGCCCTCGGCCGACCCGGCCTCGCTGCTGACGTTCGCCGTCCGCTTCGCCGGCCTGTCCACCGAACGCCGCGGCGCCGCCGCCGCCATGCCGAGCCGCACCGAGGTCGCCGGCCGCTTCGCCACCTGAGCAGCCTGCGCCCGAGCGTTGTGAAGCCCCCCGCGTTTCACCAAGGTCGAAGCGACACCGTCCTCGACCTTCGGCTAGCATGGCTCTTCGCTGAGGCCAAGGACCCTGGAGGGAGCCCGTGTTCGTACTGATCGGCTATGTCGTGATCCTGGCCTGCGTGTTCGGCGGCTTCATCGTCGCGGGCGGCAACATCATGGTCATCGTCAAGGCCGCGGCGGTCGAGACGCTCATCATCGGCGGCGGCGCGCTCGGCGCCTTCATCGCCGGCAACACGATGAAGAACATCAAGGGCAGCATCAGTGGCGCGCTCGGCCTGCTGAAGGGTCCGAAGTTCGGCAAGGCCGATTACATCGAACTGCTGAAGCTGCTCTACGAGCTGCTGATGAAGATCCGCAAGGAAGGCCTGATGGCCGTCGAGTCGCACGTCGAGAACCCCGAGGCGAGCGCGATCTTCCAGAAGTACCCCAAGGTGATGGCCGACCACCACCTCCTCGATTTCATCACCGACTGCCTGCGCCTGATGATCGGCGGCAACATGAACCCGCACGAGCTCGAGGCCGTGCTGGAGGCCGAGCTCGACACCCACCACAAGGAGGCCCACGCCCCCGCGCACTCGGTGCAGGTGGTGGCGGACGGCCTCCCTGCCTTCGGCATCGTGGCCGCCGTGCTCGGCATCGTGAAGGTGATGGAGTACGTCGGCAACGCCCCGCCGGAGGTCATCGGCCAGAAGGTGGCCGCGGCGCTGGTCGGCACCTTCCTCGGCATCCTGCTCGGCTACGGCTTCGTGGGGCCGGTGGCGTCGGCCATGGGCGTGCGCTCGGAAGAGGACAGCAAGCCCTTCGAGCTGGTGAAGATCGCCCTGCTCGCCTCGGTGCGCGGCTACCCGCCGCCGGTGGCGATCGAGTTCGCGCGCAAGCAGCTGTTCTCCGACATCCGCCCGTCGTTCGCGGACCTCGAAACCGAACTCAAAGGCGCGAAGTAAACGCGCTCCGGCGGAGGCCCGACCATGGCCGGCAAAGAAGAACAGCCGATCATCATCGTCAAGAAGAAGATCAACGCGGGCGGCCACCACGGCGGCGCGTGGAAGGTGGCGTACGCCGACTTCGTCACCGCGATGATGGCCTTCTTCATGGTGATGTGGCTCACCGCCACGATGCCCCAGGAGCAGCTCGGCGGCATGGCCGAGTACTTCAAGAATCCCTCGGTGCTGGAGGGCTTGTCGGTCGCGACGGTGCCGGGGTCGATGGGGCCCGGCGGCGCCGGCGATTCACCGGTGCAGGTCTTCGACGCCGTGAAGCCCCCGGACGGCGACCCCGGCGACGGCGAAACGGAGGATCCCGCCGAGGGCGGCGCGGCACCGATGACCGACGAGCAGATCGAGGCGCAGGCCCGCGAGATCGAGAGGCAGCGACTGGAAGACCTCAAGGAGCAGCTCGAGGAGGCCATCGACCAGAGTGCCTCGCTGTCGGCGTTCAAGGAGCAGCTGCTGCTCGACATCACGCCGGAAGGCCTGCGCATCCAGATCGTCGACCAGCAGAACCGGCCGATGTTCGACTCGGGCAGCTATCGCTTGCAGAGCTACACCATCAGCATCCTCAACGAATTGGCGCCTTACCTGCAGGGCGTGCCGAACCGCCTGAGCATCACCGGCCACACCGACACGACGCCCTTCGGCGGCGGCGACAGCGGCTACACCAACTGGGAGCTTTCCGCCGACCGCGCGAATGCCGCACGCCGGGCCCTGGTCACCGGCGGCGTCTCGATGGACAAGATGGCGCGCGTCGTCGGGGTTTCGGATTCGGTGCTGTTCGACAAGGACAACCCCACCAACCCGATCAATCGCCGCATCAGCATCATCGTGATGAACAAGGCGACGGAAGACGCGGCGCTGGGCCGGAACGAGGCATCGGCCGACGCCGGACCCGCATCGGACGCACCGGCCGACATACCGGCGGAAACCACCGACGACGTTCCGGCCGCCGACGACGTTCCAGCCGCCGACTAGGGCCTCAGCCGAGTTCGCGCTCGACGACAGGCTGGCCATGATCGATGGCCAGCAGGTTCATCGCGGTGGTCGCAGCGATCTGCGTGAGCGCCTCCCGAGTCAGGAACCCCTGGTGCGCGGTCACCACGACGTTCGGGAAGGTGAGCAGGCGGGCGAAGACGTCGTCGTCGATGCCGCGCTCCGAAAGGTCGCGGTCGAACAAACCGGCCTCCTCCTCGTAGACATCCAGCCCCACCGAGCCGAGGTGGCGGCGCTTCAGCGCGGCGATCAGCGCCTTCGTGTCGACGAGGCCGCCGCGGCTGGTGTTGATCAGCATCGCCCCGGGCTTCATCGCCGCGAGCCGACAGGCATCGACGAGATGCTTCGTCGCCGCCGCGAGCGGGCAATGCAGGGTCACGATATCGGCCTGGGGCAGCGCTTCGTCCAGCGGCACGAATACGCCGCCCAACGCCTCCACGCGAGCCCGAAGCACGGGCTCCGGCTGCGGGTCGACGGCGAGAACCCGGCAGCCCAGCCCCGCGAGGATCCTGGCCATCACCGTACCGATGCGTCCCGCCCCCACCACCGCCACGGTTTTGCCTTCGAAGTCGAACCCCACCAGCCCGTCGAGGGCGAGGTTGCCCTCCCGAACCCGCTGGTAGGCACGATGGGTCTTTCGGTTCAGCGTGAGCATCAACCCCAGCGCGTGCTCGGCGACCGCGGCCGGCGAATAGGCCGGTACGCGAAGCACGCGCAGGCCCAACCGTCGCGCGGCATCGATGTCGACGTTGTTGAAACCGGCGCAACGCAGGGCGATGCCACGTACGCCGCCCGTGACAAGGGCTTCGAGCACGGGGGCCGAGAGGTCGTCATTGACGAAGGCGCAGACGGCATCCGTGCCGACCGCCAGCGCGGCCGTTCGGACATCCAGCCGAGCCTCGAGCCGAACCGGTTCGATGCCGGCCCGCCCGAGGGCGTCGTCCAGCGTCTCGGCCTCGTAGGCGCGATGGGAGTAAACGGCGACGCGCATGGCGGGTTCCGATGGGGCGAGGCCCCCATCCTGCCGCGGGAGCGCGGCCGGGCATTTGACCTTGGTCAGCCCGGATTCCTGCGCCGGGCAGGCCGGCCTGCGAGAATGCAGGCATGCAGATCGGCCCCTACCGCATCGACCCACCCGTGGCGCTGGCCCCCATGGCCGGCGTCACCGACAAGCCGTTCCGGATGCTGTGCAAGCGTCTGGGCGCGGGCCTGTGCGTCTCCGAGATGACCACCAGCGATCCGCGCTTCTGGAACACGCCGAAGTCGCTGCGGCGCATGGACCACGTCGGGGAACCCGAGCCCGTGTCGGTGCAGATCGCCGGCACCGAGCCGGCCCAGCTCGCCGAGGCCGCGCGCTACAACGCCGCGCACGGCGCCGAACTCATCGACATCAACATGGGCTGCCCGGCCAAGAAGGTCTGCAACGTCGCCGCGGGCTCGGCCCTGCTGCGCGACGAGGCGCTGGTGGCGCGCATCCTCGAGGCGGTGGTCGGCGCGGTGGACGTGCCGGTGACGCTGAAGATCCGCACCGGCTGGTGCCGCGAGACGCGCAACGCACTGACCATCGCCCGCATCGCGGAGGCCAGCGGCATCGCCGCGCTGACCATCCACGGCCGCACGCGCAACGATTTCTACGAGGGTGAGGCGGAGTACGCCACCATCGCCGCGGTGAAGGCCACGGTGCGCATCCCCGTCATCGCGAACGGTGATGTCACCTCGCCGCACAAGGCGAAAGCGGTGCTCGAGGCCACCGGCGCCGATGCGGTGATGGTGGGTCGCGCCGCGCAGGGCCGGCCGTGGATCTTCCGCGAGATCGCCCACTTCCTCGCCACCGGCACCGAGCTGCCGCCGGTGACGCTGGCCGAGGTGCGCGACGTCCTGATCGGCCACCTCGAGCACCTGCACGCCTTCTACGGCGAACCGCAGGGCGTGCGCATCGCCCGTAAACACCTCGGCTGGTACGCCAAGGACCACCCCGAGCAGGCGATGTTCCGCACGGTCGTCAACGCCGCCGAGACCGGCGAGCGGCAGGTCGCCCTGACCCGCGACTACTTCGACGCGTTGATCGCCGGTGTCGCACCGGACTTCGCCTCGGCCGCCTGAGCGCGCGCCGCCGCGCGCTCGGCGAAGGGCGTGCCGGGGATCGGCTCGCCAAACCACACGCGGCGCCACAGCCCCGCCAACTGGCCCTCGCGCACCCGAGGCTGCTCGATCTGCCGGTTGTCAGCCGGCCCCCACGCACCGCCCTCTCGGCGCGCCACCGCGTGGGTGAAGAAGAACGTGGGGTGCTGACCCATGCGCAGGTCGCCGAGGCGCAGTTCGCCGTCGACGACATCCGCACGCTGGAAGCCGTGCGAGAACCACAGGAGTCGCTGCACGGCCCACAGGCCTCCGGCTTCGTCTAGGAGGCGGCGGTCGAAGCGGTGTTCGATGAACTCGATGGGGCCGTCGTCGGCCACCAGCGAGCGCTCGCCTTCGAGGTAGCCCTCCGGCGTCAGCACCACGACACGCCATGCCAAGGTGGTGAAGGGCATGGCCACGACAAGGCGCGGCGCCTCGGCATGCGGCGTGCCCCGCAGGCTTTCGGCGGCGACCGCGTCGACATGCTGCTGGGCCATGAGGCTCCAGCCGGCGTAGCCCGTGCTGAGCACGAGCCCGGCAACCAGCGCGGTAGCGCCTCGCCGGGCTTCGCCGGCGAGGGCGGCGGCCAGCACGGCCACAAGCAACGGCAAGGTGTAGAGCGGGTCGATGATGAACAGGCTGCCGCCCATCACCGGCGGCATGGCCAACGGCCAGAACAGCTGCGTGCCATAGACCGTGAGGGCATCGAGCAGGGGATGCGTCAGCAGCGGCAGGGCGATGGCGGCCAGCCACGCCCGAGGCACCTCGCGTACCGGCGCCCACCAGCGACGCAGGGCGGCCCAGAGCAGCAGCGCGAGAGGCAACAGCACGAACAGCGAGTGGCTGAAGCCCCGATGGAAGGTCATGTTGCTGACACCATCGCCGTAATCGACGAACACGTCGAGGTCGGGCAGCGTGCCCAAGGCCGCGCCGAGGAGGAGCGCCTTTCGGCGTTGGCGGGCTGGCACGCAAGCGGCCGCGACGGCGGCGCCCAGGACGGCTTGGGAGATCGAATCCATGGCCACAGCGTACGAAGCGTTCGTGCGCGCCGGGTGAGCGCCTGGGGGCGGCGTTCAGGCGAGACTGCCTGGCGGGGTGCTCAGGCGGCCTCCGGGAACGACTCGGGGGCCGGCATGCGGACGCGCACCTCGCGGCGCTCGTCGATCCAACACACCTTTGGGCCAAGACGCTCCAACGTCTCGCCTCGGTGGTCGAGCAGTCGGAGCGAGCCATCGCGATCCTCCACCAGCGCCGTCAGGCTTTCGACCCAATCGCCGTCATTGGCATAGACGAGGCCGTCGCGCTCGACCAGCGCCGGACGATGGATGTGGCCGCAGACGATGCCGTCGAGGCCGCGCCGGCGCACGTCGTCGAGTCCCGCGTCGATGAAGCGCGCGATGTAGCGCTCGGCCGCACCGCTCTGGCGCTTCAGGAAATCGGCGAGCGACCAGTAGCGCAGGCCGAAGCGTCGGCGCAGGGCGTTGGCCAGCCGGTTGCCGGTGAGGATGCGCTCGTACAGCCAGTCTCCCAGCTGCTCCTGGAACCCCCCGAGTGCCGTGGCGCTGTCGTAGTCGTCGCCATGCACGACCAGCAAGCGGCGGCCGTCGGCCGTGGTGTGGATCACGCGCCGGCGCACGCTCATGCGCGGCAGCATCAATCCGCAGAAGCGGCGGATGGGACGGTCGTGGTTGCCGGGCACGTAGATGATCTCGGTTCCGGCGGCGCGCAGCCGGTGCAGCGCCTCGACCACGTGGTTCTGCCCATGCCCCCAGGCCACGCGCTTGGCCGACATCCACCACAAGTCGACGATGTCGCCGACAAGGTAGAGGCGCTCCACGTCGAGCGTGCCGAGGAAGGTCGCCAGCTCCTCGGCGTGGCAGTGCTTCGAGCCGAGGTGCACGTCGGAGACGAAGGCCGCGCGACGACGCGGCGACGCGGGCATCGGCGACGCGATCGGGCTCATGCGGCCACCTCCCCGGCGATGTAGCGCTGGAACTTCTTCGGCTTGATGCGTTGCAGGTCGACTTCGATCAAGCCGTCCACGCAGTTCGCGAAGTCCGGGTCCACGCCGAAGGCGAGGAAGCGCGCCCCGCCCGGCTCGCAGAGCTCGGTGTACTGCTTGTAGAGCACCGGCACCTTGGCGCCCAGCGCGTCGAGGTTGGTGCGCAGCAGCCTGAAGCTCTGCTCGGCGTCGAGGCCGCGATAGCAAGGCGCGTCGGCGAGGAACCGGAACGGATGGCGCGCACGGGCCGGCGCGCGCGGCGCCGCCTCCAGCGCACCGTCCGCGCCGTAGTGCTGCCCGTAGTAGGCGACCAGCTGCTCGCGCGCGGCGATCGGCAGGTCGGCGCTGATCGACACCGGCCCGAACAGGTAGCGCACCTCGGGGTGCGCCCGCAGGTAGGCGCCAATGCCGATCCACAGGTCGTCGAGGCTGCGCGAGCCCCAGTAGGCCGGCGCCACGAAGCTGCGGCCGAGCTCCATGCCTTCCGCGGCATGGGCCTGCGCCTCCGAGCCGAACTCGAACAGGCTCGCGGTGTACAGGCCCTTCAGGCCGCGCGTGGCGAGCACCTCGGCGCCACGGCAGACGCGGTAGGCGCCGGCGACCTGCCAGGCCTCCGCGTCCCACAGCACGATGTGCTCGTACCAGGCGTCGTACGCATCGACATCGATCGCGCGCCCCGTGCCCTCGCCCACCGCGCGGAACGCCTGTTCACGCAGGCGGCCGAGCTCGCGCAGCAGCAGGCTGTCGGCCTTGAGCCTGCCGACGCGGATCTGCTTGCCGTCCGGCGTCCGGCCCAGTTCGCGCAAAGCGAGCACTTCGGCGCGCAGCGCGCCGCGATCGACGGCATGGGCCAGCGGCAGCGGATCGGGCGGCGCGGTCTCCCTGCGCGTGCCGATGGCCTGCAAGGCCTGGCGGATCGAGGCCAAGGCCTTGGCGGTGTCCGCGACAGCGTGCTCGGCGGCGATACGCCGCGGCAGGCCGATGCGCACGTCGATGCGCAGCCCGCGCGCCTTGAAGATCTCCCGCGGCAACAGCGCCGTGCCGACCGGTTTGTACAGGCTTGAGAGCCCATAGAACAGCGCGGAGTTCCGCGCCTTGATGCGCACCGGCAGCACCGGCGCCCCGCTCTCGCGGGCGAACTTCACGAAGCCGGCGCGCCACCGGCCATCCTGCACCCCGCGCCAGCCGAAGCGGGACACTTCCCCGGCCGGGAACACGATCACCGCCTGCTCGGCGTCGAGCGCAGCGCTCACGGCTTTCAGGCTCTCGACGCTCGGCTTGCCGCCGAGGATGCGCAGCGGCAGCAGCAGGTCCCGCAGGCCTTCGAACTCGAGCAGCAGGTCGTTGGCGAGGATGCGCACGTCGCGACGGACGGTCCCCACGAGATGCAGCAGCGCCATCGAGTCGAGCGCCCCTAGCGGGTGGTTGGCGACGATGATCAGGCGACCCGTTTGCGGGATCCGGCCGCGCTCGACCTGGTCGACCGTGTAGCGCGTGCCGACGTGGTCGAGTACGCCCTCGACGAAATCGAAGCCGGTTCGGTGGCCATTCGCCGCCAACCAGGCATTGATCGCATCGAGGCTCCCGAACTTCGCGATCGAGCGCACCAAGCTTTGGGCAAGGACCGCCTTCGGGCCCTCGAACCAGTGGGGGTAGCGTTCGGCGAGGCGGTGTTCGAGCTGGATCACCCTGGAGGCTCCGCGGTGGTTTGCCCAAGGCTGGCGACCCTTCGCGACGCCCTCGTTTCCCTGCGGTTGCATCCGCGTGACTCGCCCCGGGCGAACCGCGGCGCACCGGGGCCGACGCGTCGCACCCGCTTAACCATCGGCAACGCGGCCGGGACCAAGATGCACCCCGGGGCGAGGGGGTGTATCATCCGCCGCCCATCTTTCCATCCGAATCAAGGGATATAAGCGAGTGAGCAGCTACCTCTTTACGTCCGAGTCGGTGTCGGAAGGCCATCCGGACAAGATCGCCGACCAGATCTCCGATGCCGTGCTCGACGCGATCATCGCGCAGGATTCGCGAGCCCGCGTCGCCTGCGAAACGATGGTGAAGACCGGTGCGGCCATCGTCGCCGGCGAGGTCACCACCTCGGCGTGGGTCGACATCGAAGCCCTGGCCCGCAAGGTCATCAACGACATCGGCTACAACAACTCGAATGTCGGCTTCGACGGCCACACCTGCGCGATCATCAACATGATCGGCAAGCAGTCCCCCGACATCAACCAGGGCGTCGACCGCAAGAAGCCGGAAGAACAGGGCGCGGGCGACCAGGGCCTGATGTTCGGCTACGCCTGCGACGAAGCCCCGGAGTTCATGCCGGCGCCGATCTACTACTCGCACCGCCTGGTCGAGCAGCAGGCCAAGGTCCGCAAGAGCGGCAAGCTGAAGTGGCTGCGCCCGGACGCGAAGTCGCAGGTCACCCTGCGCTACGACGGCAACACCATCCTCGGCCTCGACGCCGTGGTGCTGTCGACGCAGCACGATGACGGCGTGAAGCAGAAGGACATCATCGAAGGCGTCATCGAGCACATCTTCAAGCCGGTGCTCCCGAAGGAGTGGCTGGCGAAGCTGCCGAAGTCGAAGATGCACATCAACCCGACCGGCAAGTTCGTGATCGGCGGCCCGGTGGGCGACTGCGGCCTGACCGGCCGCAAGATCATCGTCGACTCGTACGGCGGCATGGCCCGCCACGGCGGCGGCGCCTTCTCGGGCAAGGACCCGTCGAAGGTCGACCGCTCGGCTGCCTACGCGGCCCGCTACGTGGCCAAGAACATCGTCGCCGCCGGCCTCGCCCGCAAGTGCGAAGTGCAGGTCTCGTACGCCATCGGCGTGGCCGAGCCGACCTCGATCTCGGTGACCACCTTCGGCACCGGCGTGGTCGATGACGCCGTCATCGAGAAGCTGATCCGCAGCCACTTCGACCTGCGCCCGTACGGCATCACCAAGATGCTGGACCTCGAGCACCCGATCTACCAGGCCACCGCCAGCTACGGCCACTTCGGCCGCAAGCCGAAGGAAGTGACCTACACGGGCGCCGACGGCAAGAAGAAGACCGCCACCGCCTTCTCGTGGGAGAAGACCGACCGCGCCGAGGCGCTGAAGGACGCGGCGGGCCTGAACAAGGCCGCCAAGGCGAAGTCGAAGAAGAAGTAAGTCTTCGGCGCGTTGAAGCAACAAACGGCCCGCGAAAGCGGGCCGTTTGCTATTCGGCCGCCGCCCGCGCCAATCCCGATACGACGCCCAACGACGCTTCCCCCGCCACCTGCGGCACGCCGGCAAACACCGCGCTCGCCAACCCGCGCAGCAACGGCGAACGCGACATGCCGCCGGTCAGCACGACGGCATCGGGCACGCCGCGTTCGTCGCGAATCTGCGCCAACAACGCGCGCATGCGGCGTAGCGGCGCTTCGGCGGCTTCGGCCAGCTGCTCTCGAGTGGCCTCCACGCCCAAGCCCGCCTCGATCCAATCGAGAGCGAACGCCGCGTCGCCTGCGTCACTCAAGCGCACCTTCAGGCCCTCGATGTCGCGATGCAGGCGCGTGGGCGCGCCCTCGGCCTGCAGGGCCATCAAGCGCGAGCGGAAGGGCTCGGGTGCCTCGTCGTAATCGTGCTTGCGGAAGCTGCGCTGGCGCGGCAGGTCCTGCACCATCGCGGCTTCGACGAAGTGATGGTTGGGCACACGGCTCACGCCCCGGCCGAACAGCGGCATGGCGCGATCCAAGCTCAGCGCCAGATCAAAATCGGTGCCGCCCAGACCCACCCCCCAACTGCCGAGGATGCGGGGCGCCTCCCGCCCCCCCAGTTCGCCCCAGGCGATGTCGGTGGTGCCGCCGCCGATGTCGAACACCAGGGCGGCGTGACGCTTCGCGCTCGCCGCATGGTGCTGGAGCGCCGCCGCCACGGGCTCTTCGAGGAACGCCACGGACTCGAAACCCGCCACCGCCGCGGCCTCCCGCAGCAGGGCAAGGGCCTGCACTTCGCCCGCCTCGCCCATGGAACTTCGGAAATGCACGGGCCGGCCGAGCACCGCTTCGCGCACCTCGGTGCCGAACTGCGCACGGGCCTGCTCGCGGATATGCGCGAGGATGCGCGCGCAAATCGCCGCGATGGTGTCCTTGGCGCGTGGGTGCAACTGGTAGCCGAGCATGGACTTCGGCGATTCCACCAGATGGCCATCGCCTTCCAGCAGGTAGGCGTCGACCGCCTCGTCGCCGAACAGCGCCTCGGCCACCTGGCTGGCGGTGGCCACGGAGCCGTCGCGGTGTCGACGCACACTGTCGCCATCGGGCAGGTGCTCGGGGAAGTACACCGCCGTGCGGAACTGCGGCGCCTCGCCGAAGCGCACGGGACGGACTTCGCCTTCAATGCACGCCGCCGCAGCGGAATAGCTGGTGCCGAAATCAATGCCGATCCGCATGGGCGAAGTGTAGCGGGCCGCACACCGCGGAGGGCCGGGCTTCATGCGACCGTCGCCCGGAGGCGCTAAAATCCACGTGCTCCCGCCGAGGGGCGCTGCATGCCGGGCACATCGCCGGCTCAGGCTCGGCGGACGTCCCACGGGACAGACACCCTCGAAACCGCGCCCGATTTGCCACCACCGCCCCGCGCCACGCGCGGACGCAAATCCCGGAGAACCAAATGAATGCTGTCGTGAACCTCCCCGTCGACTACAAGGTCGCCGACATCTCGCTGGCCGACTGGGGCCGCAAGGAAATCGACATCGCCGAGCAGGAAATGCCCGGCCTGATGTCCATCCGCGAGAAGTACGCGCCGAGCAAGCCGCTGAAGGGCGTGCGTGTGACCGGCTCGCTGCACATGACGATCCAGACCGCCGTGCTGATCGAGACCCTGAAGGACCTCGGTGCCGACGTGCGCTGGGCCTCGTGCAACATCTTCTCTACGCAGGACCACGCCGCCGCCGCCATCGCCAAGTCGGGCACGCCCGTCTTCGCGTGGAAGGGCGAGACGCTGGAGGAGTACTGGGACTGCACGCTGGACGCCATCACCTTCCCGGGCGGCAAGGGCCCGGAGCTGGTCGTCGATGACGGCGGCGACGTCACCCTGCTGATCCACAAGGGCTACGAGCTCGAGAAGGGCGACACCACGTGGGTCAACTCGCCCTCGGGCTCGCACGAGGAGCAGGTGATCAAGGACCTGCTGAAGCGCGTCGCCAAGGAGCGCCCGGGCTTCTGGACGACCGTGGTCAAGGACTGGAAGGGCGTCTCCGAAGAGACCACCACCGGCGTGCACCGCCTGTACCAGATGCTCGAGGCCGGCAAGCTGCTGGTTCCGGCCATCAACGTCAACGACTCGGTCACCAAGTCGAAGTTCGACAACCTCTACGGCTGCCGCGAGTCGCTGGCCGACGGCCTGAAGCGCGCGATGGACGTGATGCTGGCGGGCAAGGTCGCGGTCGTCTGCGGCTACGGCGACGTCGGCAAGGGCTCGGCCCACTCGCTGCGCGCCTACGGCTGCCGCGTGGTCGTCACCGAGATCGACCCCATCAACGCCCTGCAGGCCGCGATGGAAGGCTTCGAGGTCAACACCGTCGAGGCCACCCTCGGCCGTGGCGACATCTACGTGACGACGACCGGCAACAAGGACGTCATCACGCTCGAGCACATGCAGCAGATGAAGGACCAGGCCATCGTCTGCAACATCGGCCACTTCGACAACGAGATCCAGATCGACCGCCTGAACAGCTCGGGCGCCACCCGCCTGAACATCAAGCCGCAGGTCGACAAGTACACGTTCGCCAACGGCAACTCGATCTTCATGCTGGCCGAAGGCCGCCTGGTGAACCTCGGCTGCGCCACCGGCCACCCGAGCTTCGTGATGTCGAACTCGTTCTCGAACCAGACCCTCGCGCAGATCGACCTGTGGGCCAACAAGGATACCTACGAGAAGAAGGTCTACATCCTGCCGAAGAAGCTGGACGAGGAAGTGGCCCGCCTGCACCTCGAGAAGATCGGCGTGAAGCTGACCACGCTCACGAAGGCCCAGGCCGACTACCTCGGCGTGCCAGTCGAAGGCCCGTACAAGCCGGACCACTACCGCTACTGAGCGCGCGCCCCGGTCCGCCGGGGCCTGCCTTCGATGCACGACGACGGCGCCTTCGGGCGCCGTCGTCGTGTCGGCAAACGGATCGCTGGCGGTTCGAATGCGCCCAAGGCCATCCATCGCTTTATCGCGACAGAGCGATAGTTTAATCTGGCGGCCTCGCCCGCTCACGCTCACCCGGCATGGCCCTGTCCTTCGAGTTCTTCCCGCCCAAGACCGACGAACAGCGCCTGCAGCTCGACCGCACCGTCGAGAAGCTGAAGGCGTTCTCGCCGCGTTTCGTGTCCGTGACCTTCGGCGCCGGCGGCTCGACGCTGAGCTACACCCCCGAGACGATCCGCCACCTGCGCGAGCACCATGGGCTCGACGCGGCGCCGCACCTGAGCTGCGTTGGCGGCACGCGCGCCGAGATCGTCGAATTGCTGCACCGCTACCAGGCCATGGGCTGCACGCGCCTCGTCGCACTGCGCGGCGACCTGCCCTCGGGCATGGGCGCGCTCGGCGAGCTGCGCTACGCCGAAGACCTCGTGCGGCTGATCCGCGCCGAGTTCGGCGAGGCCTTCCATGTCGAAGTCGGCGCCTACCCGGAAGTGCATCCGCAGGCCGACGACGCGCTCGCCGACCTCAAGCACTTCGCCCGGAAGATGGCCGCCGGCGCCGACAGCGCGATCACCCAGTACTTCTACAACGCGGATGCCTACTTCCGCTTCGTCGAGGCGGCGCGCGCGGCCGGCGTCGCCCAGCCGATCCTGCCCGGCATCATGCCGATCTCGAACTACACCCAGCTCAAGCGCTTCTCCGAAAGCTGCGGCGCCGAGATCCCGCGCTGGTTCGGCAAGCGCCTCGCCGCCTTCGGCGACGACGTCGAAGGCCTTCGCGGCTACGCCGCCGACGTCGTGGCCGAGCTCTGCCGCCGCCTCTTGGCCGGCGGCGCGCCCGAGCTGCACTTCTACACGCTGAACCTCGCGAAGCCGACGCTGGCCGTCCTCGAACGCCTGCGCTAGCGTTCGCGGGCCATGCCACACACCCGCACCCCGCTCTTCGCCAGCCTCCTGCTGTTCGCCCTCGGCCCGGGGCCCGCGGCGGCGCAGGCCGCCCCCGGCGCGCTGAACCGCTGCGTCGACGCCGAGGGCAACGCGGTCTACACCGATCGTGCCTGCGAAGCGCTCGACGCGCGCCCGGCGCCCACGGCCCGGCCCAACCCCGACACCCTGCCCGCCAACGCGGCGGTGGCGCGCGACTGCGCACGCACCCCGGCGGACCTGGTCGCCGGCGTCGAGGAAGCGTTGGCCGCTGGCGACGGAAACCGCCTCGCCGCCCTCTACGACTGGCGAGGACGCTCCAACGCTGCGGCGAACGCGGTGATGCCACGCCTCGAGGCGATCGCGGGCTCCCGCCTCATCGAGGCGCGCGCAGCCCATAGCGCCGAAGGCAGCAACGACGCCGAACTCGCGGCCGAAGCGGCGGACGTCCCGCCCGACCGCCTGCGGATCGTCCACGCGCCGGACGGCCTTGGGACCGGCGAGACGACGGAATTCCGGCTGGTCCGCGCGGCCGGCTGCTGGTGGCTGGCCGACTGAGCCAAGCCTCGGTGTCGTCGCCGGTACAATGCGAGGCCGACAGCCGCGCACCGCGCACCGTCATCCCTTCCACTCCCCTTTGCCCGAGGTCTTCGCGATGAGCCAGCAGTACCCGCCCTTCATCTGGCAGAACGGGGTCATCAAGCCTTGGGCCGAGGCCACCGTCCACGTGATGGCGCATGGCCTGCACTACGGCTCGTCGGTGTTCGAAGGCATCCGCAGCTACGCCACGCCGAATGGGCAGGCGATCTTCCGCCTCACCGAGCACCTGCAGCGCCTGTACGCCTCGGCGAAGATCTACGACATGCCGATGCCCTACGACGTGCCGACGCTGGCCCAGGCCTGTCGCGACGTCATCAAGGCGAACGGCCTCGAGAAGGCCTACCTGCGCCCGATCGCCTACCGCGGCCTCGGCGGCTTCGGCCTGTCGGCCGACACCCCGACCGACATGGCGATCGCCGCATGGCACATGGGCCCCTACCTCGGCGCGGACGTGCTCGAAGCGGGCATCGACGCCTGCGTGTCCTCGTGGCAGCGCTTCGCCCCGAACACCATCCCCGCGGGCGCCAAGGCCGGCGGCAACTACCTGTCCGGCCAGCTGATCGCGCGCGAGGCGCGCCGGCTCGGCTTCGGCGAGGGCATCGCCCTGGCCAGCACCGGCCTACTCAGCGAGGGCGCCGGCGAGAACCTGTTCCTCGTCATGAACGGCGAGTTGCACACCACGCCGGTATCGGCGGCGCTGCTCAACGGCATCACGCGCAACACCCTGATCACGCTGGCGCAGGACGCCGGGATGAAGGTGGTCGAGCGCGACATCCCGCGCGAGTACCTCTACCTCTGCGACGAGCTCTTCATGTGCGGCACGGCGGCCGAAGTCACGCCGATCCGCAGTGTCGATGGCCGCCAGGTCGGCGCCGGCAAGCCCGGCCCGGTCACGCGCCGCATCCAGGATCTGTTCTTCGGCCTGTTCGACGGCCGCACGAAGGACACCCGGGGCTGGCTCGAGTACGTCTGACCCCACCGGAACAGCGCGCCCCTCGCGGGAGCGTCGGCCTCAGCCGGCGCTCTGTCCGTAGACGAGGGTGGCGACCGCCCCACCCTCGGGCCGCGGCGCGACACCCACGTCCCAGCCGTAGAGATCACACAGGCGGCTGACGATCGACAGGCCGATCCCGCCACCGCTGGTGCCGCCGGCACTGCTGCCGCGGTAGCCGCGTTCGAAAAGGCGCGCGGCATCCTCGACGGACAGTCCGGGCCCGGTATCGAACACCCGCACCCGCTCCGCCGACACCTCGATGCGCACCTCGCCCTGCTGCGTGTACTTGCAGGCGTTGCCGACGAGGTTGCCCAACGCCACCGCCAGCACGGCCTCGGGGGCGTCCACGTAGACATCCTCCGATCCCTCAACGCGGATCTCGACCGGCTTTCCAGCAAGCTGCGCGCGGTTGGCTTCCGCCAGCTGGACGGCCAGCTTGCGCATGTCGGTATGGCCTCGGCCGCGCTCGTTGCGCGAGAGCATCAGCAGCGCGACGGTGAGGTCGGTGCACTGCTGCGCCGCGCGATCGATCCGCTGGAGGCGGGTGCGGGTCTTGTCGTCGAGGTCCGGCTTCGCGAGCAGCAGTTCGGCCGCGCCGCGGATCACCGCCAAGGGCGTGCGCAGTTCATGGCTGACATCCGCATTGAACTCGCGATCGCGCCGGTTGGACTGGCTGAGGCGATCGGCATAGTCGTCAAACGCCGCTGCCAGCTGCCCGACCTCGTCATCAGCGAAACGTTCGGCAAGGCGCCGGCGATCTCGGCTGTCGCGCAGGTCGCCGATGCGCCGCGCCAATTCCGAGACCGGCTTCATCACCCGCCGCGACGACCACAGCCCCAGAACCAGCGAGAGGAAGGAGAAAACCATCACCGCGCCCACCAGCGCATAGGCCAACTGACGCTGGCTCAGGGCTTCCTGCTGGTAGCTGTAGCGCATGAAAGCAACGAAATCGCCGTCGCGCTGCACCGCCAGCTTGTAATGGCGCTCACCACCGCGCGGCGTGGGCTCCACCAGGCTGTGCACGCCATCCGGCAGGTCTCGCCACGCCGGCGGGGTGTTGGGGCCATCCGGACGCCGGTAATAGATCTCGATCTTGTTGTCGGAGAGCTGGTACTGCGCGTCGGGCTGCGGGAAGTCGCGCTTGAACTGCACGAAGGCGGCGACTTCCTGCGTGAGGAAGTCACCGATCAGCTGGTTCTCGAGCCGCTCGCGCAGGTACAGCGTGGCGAGCGCGAAGGTGGCCGTCAGGGCGAACCCGAGCAGGCCGAAGGAAACGATCAGCCGGCTGCGCAGCCGGCGCCGGTAACGCATCGCCAAGGCGTCAACCCGCCGCGGCTTCCGGGTCGGCGATGCGGTAGCCGATGCCGTGGCGCGTCTGGATCAAGGGCTTGTCGAACGGCTTGTCGATGGCGGCACGCAGCCCGTGGATGTGCACGCGCAGCGAATCCGAATCCGGCAGCTCCTCGCCCCAGACGCGGGTTTCGAGGTCCTGGCGCGGCACGACGGCCGGCGACGCCTCCATCAGTCCCTGCAGGATCTTCAGCGCCGTCGGGTTGAGCTGCAGCAGCTTCCCCTGGCGGCGCACCTCGAGCGTGTCGAGGTTGAACTCGAGGTCGGCCACGTGGAGGACACGCGGCTGCGCGGCCTTGCCGCGGCGCGCCAGCACCTGGAGCCGCGCCTCCACTTCCTGCAGCGCGAACGGCTTGACGAGGTAGTCGTCGGCGCCGGCATCGAAGCCGGTGAGCTTGTGATCGAGCGAATCGCGCGCGGTCAGCATCAGCACGGGCGTCTGCTTTCGCGCGTCCTGGCGAAGGCGGCGGCAGAGTTCGAGGCCGTCCATGCCCGGGAGGTTCAAGTCGAGCACGAGGGCATCGAAGTCATTGACGACCGCGAGGTGCAGCCCGGTGACGCCATCGGCGGCGAAGTCGACGGTGTGGCCGCGGTCTTCGAGGTAGTCGCCGAGATTCGAGGCGATGTCGCGGTTGTCTTCGATGACGAGGATGCGCACGGGGTGGGTCCTGCGACGGAGGTCTACGGAGAAATATCAGTCGTTGACTGAAGAACGCCTGAGTTTGGCAGCAGTAGGGCCCATGATGCAGGCAAAAAGAAAGGCCCGGCCGACACGGACAAGGTGCCGGCACGGGCCAAACAAGCGACTGCCCCGATTACCGTAATCCGCCTCGAGCGCCGGAGCGCCGACGGGAGTGACGGTCGACGAGAAGCCTAGGCCTGACAAGGTTAAGTGTCCGTTAATCCACGGACAGGGATCGGTTAAGTTTTTCGAACTGCTGGCCGGCGGTTCGATCTCACCGGCACGAGCGACAGCACATGATCGACGATGGCCGCCGCGATATCGACCCCCGAGGCGGCCTCGATGCCCTCCAGGCCTGGCGAGGAGTTGACCTCCAATAGAAGCGGACCACGCCGTGATCGAAGCAGATCGACGCCAGCCACGCCAAGTCCAAGGTGCTGCGCGGCCTTGACCGCGACCGCCTCCTCCGCCTCGCTGAGACTCACCAGGGCGGCTTTGCCCCCCCGGTGCAGGTTGGCGCGGAAATCCCCCGGGGCGGCATGCCGCTGCATGGCGGCCACCACACGGTCGCCAACGACGAAGCAGCGCAAATCAGCCCCCTTGGCCTCGCCGATGAACTCCTGCACGAGGAAGCTCGCGTAGAGCCCCCGGAAGGCCTCGATGACGCTGCGCGATGCAGCCTCGTCCTGCGCCAGCACCACCCCGCTGCCCTGCGTGCCCTCGTTGAGCTTCACCACATGGGGGGCCGGGCCGACCATGTCGAGCAGGGCCGGCGTGTCGTCCGGGCTGTCGCCGAAAGCGGTCACGGGAAGATCGATCCCGACCGCGGCGAGGATCTGGTGACAGCGCAGCTTGTCGCGGGCGCGCTGGATGGCCTCGGCGCTGCTGGGGGTGGCCACGCCCATCAGCTCGAACTGCCGCAGCACCGCCGTGCCGTGGAAGGTGACGGAGTGGCCGATGCGCGGGATGACCGCGTCGAACTTCGGCAGCACGCCCCCCTTGTAGCGCACCTCGAAGGCACCGGGCGCCACGCGCAGCGCGCAGCGCAGCGGATCGAGCACGCGGACGGTGCACCCGCGTTGGCGGGCGGCCTCGACCAGCCGCTGCGTCGAGTACAGCGCCGGATTACGCGACAGCAGGGCGAGCTTGGTCGGCATCGGGTTCACCCAGGACGAAGGAGCGCTGCGGGTCGACGAGGAAGCGTCCCGCCATCGCGGTGCGGCCGAGCAGCATCGGGAACAGCATGTTCCGGCGCTGCGACAGGTTGATTTCGATCGGCCACGCCTCGCCGGCGAGGCGCAGGGTGGTGAGGATGAAGATGCGCTCGGTGCGATGGCCACCGGAGTCGGTGACCATCCGGCGGTCGAGCACCGGCGCCTCCGCCCACTCACCATCGCGCAGGGAGTCGAACACGCCGTCGGCCCCCAGGTGGAAGCGCACCCATTCGACGCCATCGCGAACCGTCGTTTCGAGGGCATCCACGTGCAGTGCGGAGCTTCGCGCCCCGGTGTCCACTTTCGCGCGGATGGCGCGGATGCCGAGATCGGGCAGTGCGAGCCACTCGCGCCAGCCGAGCACCACGGGGGTCGCAGGATCGGGCATGGGCAGGGTCGAGGGCGGAGTGGAGCGGGTGATGGGAATCGAACCCACGTTCACAGCTTGGGAAGCTGTTGTCTTACCATTAGACGACACCCGCGACGGTGCCGATTATGGGCACTGGCACGCACGCACTGCAATGCAGGCCCTTTAGATGCATATCCAACTCAACGGCGAATCCCGCACCGTCGACGCGGGCCTGACGCTGGCCGCGCTTCTGGACCAGGCCGGCCTCGCCGGGCGACGTGTCGCCGTGGAAGTGAACAGCACGATCGTCCCCCGCGGCCGCCACGCAGAACACCGCCTCAACGACGGCGACCGCGTCGAGGTCGTCCACGCCCTCGGCGGCGGCTGACGCGCCATAATGGCGCGATGATGACCCACGCCCCGAACGACGCCCGCCGCGACGACCTGCTGGTCATCGCCGGCACGACCTACCGCTCGCGCCTGCTCACCGGCACGGGCAAGTTCAAGGACCTCGACGAGACCCGCCGCGCCACCGAGGCCGCCGGCGCCGAGATCGTCACCGTGGCGATCCGCCGCACGAACATCGGCCAGAACGCCAATGAGCCGAACCTGCTCGACGTGCTGCCGCCGGACCGCTACACGATCCTGCCGAACACCGCCGGCTGCTACACGGCCGACGACGCGGTGCGCACCTGCCGGCTCGCCCGCGAGCTGCTCGACGGCCACAAGCTCGTCAAGCTCGAAGTGCTGGGCGACCAGAAAACCCTCTACCCGCACATGCCGGAGACGCTGAAGGCCGCCGAGATCCTCGTCGCCGACGGCTTCGACGTGATGGTCTACTGCACCGACGACCCGATCCAGGCCAAGCGCCTCGAGGAGATCGGCTGCGTGGCGGTGATGCCGCTGGCCGCGCCGATCGGCTCGGGCCTCGGCATCCAGAACAAATGGAGCCTGCTGGAGATCGTCGACAACGCGAAGGTGCCGATCCTCGTCGATGCCGGCGTGGGCACGGCATCGGATGCCGCCGTTGCGATGGAGCTGGGCTGCGACGGCGTGCTGATGAACACGGCGATCGCCGGCGCGAAGGACCCGGTGCTGATGGCCTCGGCCATGCGCAAGGCGGTCGAAGCCGGTCGCGAGGCCTTCCTCGCCGGCCGCATCCCGCGCAAGCGCTACGCGTCCGCCTCCTCGCCCACCGACGGCCTGTTCTTCTGATCGTGGAGCCGAAGACGCTCAAGAAGCCGTTCACCGAAGTGCCGGGGCAGCGCCAGGTGCGCAGCTTCGTGTTGCGCCAGGGGCGGCTGACCCAGGGGCAGGAGCGCGCGCTCGACGAGCAGTGGCCGCGCTTCGGGCTCGACTACACCGGCACCCTGCGCGATTTCGACGCCGCGTTCGGCCGGAAAGCGCCGCTGGTGCTCGAGATCGGTTTCGGCAACGGCGAACAGCTGCTGTTCGCGGCGCAGAACGAGCCGGAGAAGAACCTCGTCGGCCTCGAAGTGCATGCCCCCGGCGTCGGCCGCCTGCTGCAGGGCGCCGCGGAGCTCGGGGTCGACAACCTCAAGGCCTACTGCCACGACGCCGTCGAGGTGCTGCACCGCGAGGTCGCCGACGCCAGCCTCGACGAGGTGCGCATCTACTTCCCCGACCCCTGGCACAAGAAGCGCCACCACAAGCGCCGGCTCGTGCAGCCGGAGTTCGTCGCGCTGCTGGCGCGCAAGCTGAAGCCCGGCGGCCTGCTGCACCTCGCCACCGACTGGGAGGACTACGCCCGGCAGATGCTCGAGGTGTGCGGGGCGGAACCCACGCTGCACAACCGCGCCGGCGTCGGCGGAACGATCGAACGTCCGCAATGGCGGCGGCAGACGCACTTCGAGACCCGCGGCCTGAAGCTGGGCCATGGCGTCTGGGACCTGCTCTTCGAGCGCATCGGCTGAAGGCAGCGACGCATGGAGAACACCGCCCTCGCCCTGAGCACCGACATGGTCGTCGTGCTGGGCTTGGTCGGGTTCACCATGGCCATGTTCATGCTCGAGCGCATCCGTGCCGATGCCACCGCGCTGGTGGTGCTGGTCGCGCTCGGCCTGTTCGGCATCGTGCCGGCCAGCCGGCTGTTCGACGGTTTCTCCGGCAACGCAGTGATCAGCCTGATGGCCACGATGGTGCTCGGCGCCGGCCTCGACCGCACCGGCGTGCTGAACCGCGTCGCGGTGAACCTGCTGCGCTGGTCGAAGGGCATGGAATCCCGGCTTCTGCTGCTGGGATCGGGCTTTGGCGCGCTGCTTTCTGCATTCATGCAGAACCCGGCGGTGACAGCCCTGATGCTGCCCCTGGCTTCGAGGCTCTCCGGGCGCACGGGGATCGCCCTGTCGCGGATGCTGCTGCCGATCGCCGCTGCGGTGATCATGGGCGGCACGCTGACGATGGTCGGCAGTTCGCCGCTGATCCTGCTCAACGACCTGCTGGCGTCCGCCAACCGCAACCTGCCGCCCGGCGTCGCCGCGCTGGACCCGCTGCCGATGTTTGCGCCGCTGCCGATCGGCCTGCTGCTGGTCGCGGTTTGCCTGGCCTACTGGCACTTCGGCGCCAAGCGCTGGCTCCCTGACGACGCGATGAAGGGCGTGGCACCGGCACGCACCGACAGCTACTTCGCCCAGACCTACGGCATCACCGGCGAGCTTTACGAACTGGCGCTCACCGCGGACAGCCCGTTGGTGGGCATGTCGGTCGGCGAGGCCGAACAGCAGCGCGACGCACCGCTTTTCCTTGCCTTGGTCACCGGCAACGAGACCCGCCTTGCCCCGCCCGCGGATGAGCGGCTGTGGGTGGGCAGCGTGATCGGCGTCATGGGCGACAAACAGGCGATCCACGACTACGCGCAGAAAAACCTGCTGCGCGTCTCGCAGCGCCTCCGCCACTTCGCGGACCTGTTCAACCCCGCACGGGCCGGCATTTCCGAGGCCGTCATCCCGCCGACGTCCGCCTTCGTCGGCCGTCGACCGGACGAGCTGCGGCTGCGGAAGCGCGCCGGGATCAGCCTGCTCGCCATCAACCGGGACAACCAGGTCTGGCGCGAGAACATCCGCCGCATCCCGCTGCGCGCCGGCGACCTGCTCGTGTTCCACAGCGTCTGGACCGACCTCGCGCAGGCCGCGGAGTCGCGGGATTTCGTCGTCGTTACCGACTACCCCAAGGCCGAGCAGCGTCCGCACAAACTGTGGTGGGCGGTGGGCATCTTCGTCACCACGATGCTGCTCGCCTTCAGCACCCTCGTGCCGGTGCCGCTGGCGCTGATGACCGGCGCGGCCGCGTTGCTCGTGACCGGCGTGCTCGACATGGACGAGGCCTACCAGGCGATCAGCTGGAAGACCGTGTTCCTGATGGCCTGCCTGATACCGCTCGGCTGGGCCATGGATTCGACGGGCGCCGCGAACTGGGTGGCACAGCACACCCTCGCGCGACTGGGCGACGGCACGCCGGTGTGGGCATTGGAACTCGCGCTGGGCTTGCTCACGGCGCTGTTCGGCCTCGTGGTGGGCAACGTCGGGGCGACCGTCATCATGGTGCCCATGGCCATCAACCTCGCCCTTGCCGCCAACGGCAATCCGGCCGCATTCGCCCTGATCGCCGCCCTGTCGGCCTCGAACAACTTCCTTTCCGCCTCGAATCCGGTGCTCGCCATGGTGGCCGGCCCCGCGGGCTACACGGCGCGCGATTACCTGCGCACCGGCCTGCCGCTGATGGTGGCCTACCTGCTGATCACGGTCGGCGCGGTGAACCTGCTCATGCCGCTGCTGGCCGAAAGGTGACCACGCGACGGCACCTCGTGCTACGGTTGTGAATCCGGCGTGAGAGCGCCTCCCGGCAGGAGCGTCATGGTCCGCATGCTGAGCGATCGCTTGCGTCGCGCGGAAGTCCTGCTGCTTGGCTGCGGCGCGATGGCGGCGAGCGTTCTGCTGGTGATCAACGCGGGGGACGACCTCCGCCACTTCATCGGCGGCGAGACGCCCGGTTCGCATGCCGCGATCTACGGCCTGAAGCTGCTGCTCATGGAAGCCGCGCTACTGGCGCCGTTCGTCGTCCTTGCCCTGCTGAGCCGCTCGCTCCTGCGGGAGACGACGAGGAACGTTTACCGCTGGACGGGGATGGCCATCTCCATGGCGGCGAGCATCGGCGTCGTCGCCATGCTCTTGGCTGGACTGATTCCAGTGGACCTCGAAGAAGCGATGGACACGCTGCTCGGCAACGTCGTCCCGGCGCTCGTGTTCCTGAGCGTATGCGCCCTGCTCTACGGCGGATTGATCTGGCTGGCGCAGCACGGCCGGCTCGAGGCGTTCATGCCGCCGACAGACGGACCTGCCAACCCGCCGCGACGCGACTGACCGCCAGCGATGCGAGGCGGCCGCCGCGCCCGGGGCCGTCGACACAAACACCGTCCGCCAGCGAGAACTGCGCGCCGTGGGCGGCGCAGACCAGGCGGCCCTCGTGGAGCAGGAATCTCCCAGGCGCGTAGTCCAGCCGGCGGCCGGCATGGGGACAGGCGTTGTGCCAGACCTGGAGCACCTCGCCGCGCCGCAGGGCGAGGGCCGCGACGGGACCGGAGCCGATGGCGAGGTCCAGGGCCACGAGGACCCCCTCCGGTACGCTCGCCGGCTCGATTAACGCTTCACTTACGTGTCCGCCCATCCCTGCCTCCATACTCGGCGCCCCGCCCAGTGTCGCATTTCGGACATGCCCGGACTTTTCGCTCGACTCCATCGCCTTCGCCCCACCCGTCCCCGCAGCCCGCTGCTGCGCATCGGCTTCGCCCTGCTGGGGGTGGCCCTGCTGCTGGTGCTGCTGGTGGGGGGCGTCTTCATCGGCCTCGGCATGCTGGCCTTCCGCGCGGTCCAGCGCTTGATGCGCGCCCGCAAGGCCAAGGCGGCGGGCGACGTGCTCGAGGCCGAGTATCGCGTGGTCGCCCCGCGTGCCGTGCCGCACGCGCGATGAGGACCGACCTGTTCGCGGCGCCGCCGTTGCCGCGCCTGCCCTTCGCCGGCCGCGACCAGGACTTCCCTGTCCACCGCATCTACTGCGTTGGTCGCAACTTCGCCGACCATGCCCGCGAAATGGGCGCACCGGTCGAGCGGGGCACCCCGACGATCTTCATGAAGCCTGCCGACGCGGTGCACCTGCACCCGCGCCTCCCCTACCCTTCGGGCACCACCGACCTGCACCATGAGGTCGAGATGGTGGTGGCGGTCGGCCGCGACGCCGACGGCGCATTGGCGCCCGGCGAAGGCCTGGCCCTCGTCTGCGGGTACGGCGTGGGGCTGGACCTGACCCGCCGTGACCTGCAGGCGGTCGCCAAGGAGAAGCGTCTGCCCTGGGACGTCTCGAAAGGCTTCGACGCCTCGGCACCGCTTTCCGCCCTGCGCCATGTCGACGACATCGGCCATCCCGCGTCAACCACGGCCCTGTGGCTCGAAGTCAATGGCGAACGCCGGCAGGCGTCGACGCTCGGCGAGATGGTCTTCGGTGTCGACGACATCCTCGTGCACCTGTCCGGCCTGTTCCGGCTGCGCGCCGGAGACCTGGTTTTCATGGGCACGCCGGCTGGCGTGGCCGCGCTGCAGCGGGGCGACCGCTACCGCGCGATGCTGGAAGGCGTGGCCGAGCTGTCGGGCGAAGTGGCCTGAGCGGCGCGAACGCGTTTAGTCTGCGACGGCTGCCTCGGCAGCCGTTCTTTTTTCCACGACCTGAGGATCACCCATGGGCATGCTGTCGGAATTCAAGGAATTCGCGATGCGCGGCAACGTCATCGACCTCGCGGTAGGCGTGGTCATCGGCGCCGCGTTCGGGAAGATCGTCTCCAGCCTGGTCAGCGACGTGATCATGCCGCCGATCGGCTGGCTGATCGGCAACGTCGACTTTTCGGCCTTGGAATGGGTCCTGCAGCCGGCATCGACCGCGGCCGACGGCACGTCCATTGCGGCCGTCAGCATCAAGTACGGCCTGTTCCTCAATGCGATCATCCAGTTCGCCATCGTCGCGTTCGCCATCTTCGTGGTGGTCAAGGCCATCAACAGCCTGCGCAAAGCCGAACCGCCGGCCCCTGCGGCACCTCCGGAGCCCAGTGCCGAAGCGAAGCTGTTGGCCGAAATCCGCGACGCGTTGAAGGCCCGCTGATGCACCGCTTCGTCTTTGCCATCGGCGTCGCGCTCGGCGCCACGGGTACCGTGCATGCCACCACCGGCCTCGATGCCGATGATCTGCGCACTGCGGAAACCTTGCGCGACGCCGCGCTGCGCGGCAGCCCGGCGTTCGACCTCGTCGAGGAGCTCACCACCACCATCGGTCCACGCCTCGCCGGCACGGAGGCCGACCACCGAGGCGTCGCGTGGGCGGAGGCGAAGATGAAGGCGTTGGGGTTCGACAAGGTCTGGCGCCAACCGGTGAGCTTTCCCTACTGGCTGCGTGGTCACGAATCGGCCGCGATCGTCGGGACGCATGCGCAACCCCTGGAAGTGACCACGCTCGGCGGCTCGGTGGGCACGGGTGGGGCGCCGATCGAAGCCGAGGTCGTCGCCTTTCCGGACCTGGCCGCCTTGCAGGCGGCGCCCGACGGCAGCCTCGACGGCAAGATCGCCTTCGTTGCCTACCGCATGGGCCGCGCGCGCGACGGATCGGGCTACGGGCCGGCGGTGGGGGCACGCAGCAACGGAGCGTCGATCGCCGCGCGCAAGGGCGCTTTGGCCCTGTTGATCCGCTCGATCGGCACCAGCGGCAACCGCTTCGCCCACACCGGGCAGATGCGCTATGCCGAGGACGCACCGAAGATCCCGGCTGCCGCGCTGTCGGGCCCGGATGCCGACCAGATCAGCCGCTTGGTCGCCCGCGGTGAGAGCGTGCGCGTTCGCCTCGACCTCGCGGCCGTGACGGCCGGCATCGGCCAGAGCTGGAACGTCATCGGCGACGTCACCGGTCGGGAGAAAGCGGACGAATTCGTCGTGATCGGCGGCCACCTCGATTCCTGGGACCAGGGCACGGGCGCGCTCGACGACGGTGCAGGCGTGGCGATCACGATGGCCGCCGGCGCGGCCATCGCCGCGCTTCCGACGGCGCCGCGGCGCACCGTGCGCGTGATCGCGTGGGCCAGCGAGGAAAACGGCCTCATGGGCGCCCGCGAGTACGCGAAGCACGTGGGTGGCGATTGGTCGGACCACCAGGTCGCCGCCGAGAGCGACTTCGGCGCGGGACGCATCTATGCCTTGCGCTCAAGCACCTCGCCCGAGGCCAAGCCGGTCATCGACGCCATCGGCGGCGTGCTGGCCCCGCTCGGCATCGCCACCGAATACGGCGTGGGCGGCCCGGGCCCGGACGTCGGGCCGCTGGTGATGCTGGGCGTGCCCTGGGGACAGCTGGCGCAGGACGGGACGGACTATTTCGACTACCACCACACGCCGAACGACACCCTCGACAAGATCGACCCGAAGGCCCTCGACCAGCAGGTCGCCGCGTACGCCGCGTTCGCCTACCTCGCGGCGGAGACGACGGTGGACTTCGGCGAGGCTCAGCGGCCGCCAGCAGAGAGACCCGCTCCGCGCCGGGAGGGCGCGTCGCGTTAGGGGGCCGCACGCCGGATGGACCGGGCCCAGCGCAGCAAAGGGCTAGCGCTCGGCCCTGAGGGCCCACACGCCGAACAGGGCATGTTCCGGTGCGAAGCTGCGGACCCATTCCGCGCGGCGGAAGCCGGCCTCGCGGAGAGCGTCCAGGAGATCCCATCCGAAGTGGTAGAAGCACAGCACGCCGCCCGAGACGGGATCACCGTGGATCTCCTCGGGCTCGAGGTGCTCGATACGGCCGTCGTCACGACGCCGGGCGCGGACGAGGGTGCGTTGCTCCGTCTCCAGGAAGGGCACGGTCAGCACCAAACGCCCACCCGGCGCGAGCACGCGCGCGAATTCGCGCAACGCGGCGCGGTAGTCGGGGACATGTTCGAGCACGTCGAAACAGCCGATGGCATCGAACGACGCGTCGGCATCCGGCAATGCGGTGATGTCGGCCTCGTTGAGCGCTCCTCGCCCCCCCTGGCGCTGGAACCACCACTGGAGCCTGGAGCGCCGGGCCCCGTCGAGGCCGAACTCGCTGCCGCGTACCGTCGGCAGCTGCCGCTGCAACCAGAGGAACGCGGGGGACGCCTGTTCGGTGACGTAGACGCGCGCCGTCGCAAGCGGCACCCCCTCCAAAAGGAGCGAAAGCGCCTGCCGCATGCGCGCATTGATGCCACATCGGCTGCACGCCAGGCCTTCGCGGACATCGAAACTCGCGGCGTCGCCCGGACGACCGAACAGGCCCCGCTCCGCGCACAGCGGGCAATGGGCGGACAGCCCCCGATGGCCGCCCGCCTGCGCCAGCTGCTTACCGGCCAGCCACTGTGCCTTGAAGCGCTCGTGTCCCCCACCGTCGCGCACGTCGAGGAAATCGACGAGGCACGACCATGCTTCCCCGGGCACGCCCAAGCGGCCGGACTCGATGCCGCCCGGCCGCGGCGCCCGGAGGCCCAGGCGCGACCAGAGGTGGCGCAGGCGCATCATCGCAACAAGGGAGAGTCGAGCACCCGGGATGGCCGGCCGATCACGTCTTCGACGACGGACGCGAGGTCTTCGCGCGAGACTTCGCGGATCTCCACAAGCTGCCGCATGACATCGTCGAGCGACTTCGCGTCGCCCGTGGCGCGGCGGATCTCGCGATCCAGTTCGCGGAACAGGCCCACCGCGCGCGCCGTCTTCGGGCCCCAGCTGCGGTCGCCGTCAAGAGAACGGACGTTGCGGCCATGGTTCTGCATCCAGTCGAACGCGCGGTCACGGCGCTGGTCGCTGAGCAGGCCGGCACGATTTAGGAGGGTGATCGAGTAGAACTCGGCGCTGCCCTCGGCGATCCAGTCATCCCCCTCGGCCCCCCGGATGCGGGTGACCAGGTGGACGAGTTCATGCACCAGCGTGGACGTGCCGTTCTCGCTGATCAGCGGCCGGTCGGCGTGCAGGTAGAGCGAGCGCGGGCCGGACAGACCGCCGCGCCACATCGGGTCGCCCGCGCTGACGATCAGGATCTTCGAGGGCAGGTCGCCGAAGGCGGCGCGCATCTCCGGCGCGACCAGGTTGATGAAGGCCAAGGCGTCGTTGCGGCGGACCGGATCGCCGACCGGGCCGGCGATGCTCACTTCCATGCCGTCGATGAACTCGCGGCGCGTACCCACCGAGCCGGCGATCATCCAGCCCACCGGACGGTCGAAACGGCGCTCGGCGTTCACGACGACGAAGCCCTTGCGGTCGCGGGTGTGCACGAAGGGCGTATCGACGTTGGTCCAACCCGGTGGCAGGTCGAAGAACAGACGCGCCGAGGAGTCGGAACCGGCCGTGGTGCGTACCGCCATCGACGGCACGAGGTCGTCGCCGCGGACGATGGCCCAGTCGCGCGTCAGGCGGGCGTCATAGCCGCCGCCGCGGCGCTGGTGGTCGACCTTGTAGCGCCAGCGCAGGGTCGAGGCGCGACGCGCATCGGGCACCCAGGTCCAGCGGTCGCCGGTGTTCCGCAAGGTTCCGCCTTCGGCGCGCACCTGCGAGTAGCGCGCCGGGTCGAAGCGCACCTCGAGGTGGGTGGCGCGGCCACTGCCCGGCGTGTGTGTCATCGCGACGTCGGCCACACCCTGCGCCGGCACGAAGGCCACGCGGTAGTCGATGTCGTAGCGCGTGCGCTCGGCGGCGTGGAGCGGCGAGGCGAACAGCAGGCACAGCAGGGCGAGGCGGATCAGGGCGGTCATGGGAGCGGGGCCAGAGCCATGGACGGCGAACGGCCCGCAGTATGCCCAAGCCTCAACGCCGCTGGCGGCACCATTCGGCCAGCAGGACGGCCGTCGCCGAGGCGACGTTCAGGCTTTCCACCCGGCCACTGCCGGGGATGCCGACCTTGCGCGAGCACGCGGCGGCGAGGGCGAGGTCGAGACCCTCGCCTTCGGCACCGAGCACCCAGACGCAGCGTGGCGGCAGCGGCAGGGCGTAGAGGTCGTCGCCGCCGCGCACCACGGTCGCCAGCAGCTGGAAGCCGAGCCCCTGCAGCTGCTGCGTGGCGTTGTCGCTGCGGCCGAGGCGGACGATCGGCACCGCCTCCGCACCGCCCTCGGCCACGCGCACGGCGGCACCGGAGAGGGCCAGCGGCGAGTCCTTCGGCAGCAGCGCGGCGGCCACGCCGAAGTGCGCGGCCGAACGCAGGATGGCGCCGAAGTTGTGCGGGTTGCCGACGCCATCGAGCCACAGCAGCTGGCAAGGGCCGGCCGGCAGGTCGCGCAGGAAGGCGGAGAGTCCGAGCTCCTCGGGGCGCCGCATCGCCATCACCACGCCCTCGTGGTGCTGCGTGCCGGCGACCTTGGCCAATTCGTCGGCGTCGACGACGGTGTAGCCGCGGCGGTTCGCCACGCACCATGCCATCACGTCGCGCAGCTCGCCCATGCGCTCGGCCAGCAGCCAGAGCTTGCGGAGGTCGCCCGGACGCGCGGCGAAGGCCGCCCGCACGGCGTTCAGGCCGAACAGGCGGATCTCGTCATCGTTGCGGGGCGGACGCGGACGCACGGGCTCCTCCGATCCTCCAGCGCGCCCGGGCGGCCCGCGTCGGCCCGGCCACGGTCCACGCGGCGGCGTGCTCATGCCTTGGCCTCACCATCGACGTGGATCGCCTCGAGCCGATCGAGTTCGCGGCCGCGGGCCTCCGGCGCCTTGGTGTAGGGGGCCACCCGCTGGTAGAGGGCCGGGATCACGTACAGCGTGAGGAACGTCGACAGGGACACGCCGAAGACGATGACGATGCCGATGGCATTGCGCGACGCAGAACCCGCGCCCGTGCCGAACATCAACGGCAAGGCGCCCGCCACCGTCGCGATGGACGTCATCAGGATCGGCCTCAGGCGGATGGACGAGGCTTCGATGATGGCCTCTTGCACGCTTCGCCCCTCGTCGCGCAACTGGTTGGCGAACTCGACGATGAGGATGCCGTTCTTCGCGGCGAGGCCCACCAGCATGATCAGGCCGATCTGGCTGAACAGGTTGATGCTGGCGCCCGGGCCCCAGAGCCCTGCCAAGGAAAGCAGGTGCATGCTCCAGAGACCGAACAAGGCGCCCAGCACGGCCAGCGGCACGGTCAGCATGATCACGAACGGATGCGCGAAGCTCTCGAACTGCGCGGCCAGAACGAGGTACACGATCAGCAGCGCCATCGCGAAGGCGAACAGGATGGCCGCCCCACTCTGCTGCGCTTCGCGGGCCTCGCCCTTCCAGTCGAGCTGCGCGTTCGGCGGAAGCACGCGGGCGGCCGCCTCCTCGACCCAGGCGGTCGCCTCGCCAAGCGTGTACCCCGGGGCCAGCGACGCGGAAATGGTGATGGCGCGCAGGCGGTTGAACCGATTGAGGCTGCCCGGCTCGGCGAGTTCGCGGAAGGTCACCAGCGAGGCCATCGGGATGAGCTGGCCTGCCGATGACCGGACGTAGAGGCCGCCGAGGTCCTGCGGCGTGGACCGGTCGTCGGTCTGCGCCTGAAGGATCACGTCGTACTCCTCGCCGCCGTCGACGAAGGTGCCCACCCGGCGCGAGCCCATCATGGTCTCGAGCGTACGCCCGATGTCCTGCACCGACACGCCGAGGGCGGCGGCGCGCTCCCGGTTGATGTCGATCCGCAGCTGCGGACGGGTTTCCTTGTAGTCCGAATCCGCGCCAAACATCTGCGGGTTGGATTCCATCTCCTTCAGCAGGGCGTCGCGCCACTGCGCGAGCTCGGCATAGTCGGGGCCACCGAGCACGATCTGGAACTGCTGGCCACCGCGCGAACGGGTCAGGCCCGAGCGCGCGATCGGCCGGGCCACCACGCCGGGCACCGACGACAGTTGCATGCGAACGTCGTTGACGACTTCGTTCGTGGTCACGTCGCGCTCGTTCCAGAGCTTCATCAGCACGATCGCGTTACCGGTGTGCATGTCCTGCTGACCGCCGCCGAAGCCGCCCGGAACGCGGGCGATGACGCGATGGATCGCGCCTTCTTCCTTGGCGTTGTCGAGCAGGATCGATTCGACCTGCTGCATCTGCCTGACGGTGTAGTCGAAGCCGGCGCCTTCGGGGCCCGCCACCGAAACGAAGAACGAGCCGCGGTCCTCCGGCGGCGCCAGCTCGCTCGGAACAATGCGGAACAGCAGGACGCTGAGGGCCATGGCGCCAACGGCGACCGCGGCGAAGACGCCGGTGCGGCCGACGTGACGCTCGAGCGAGCGACGGTAGGCGGCGGTCACCCGCGCAAGCAAACCGTCCACCTTGGCGGCGAAGCTGCCGGACGCCGGGCGATGCGGTTCGAGAAGCAGCGAACACATCATCGGCGTCAGCGTCAGGGCGACGAAGGCGGAGATGGCGATGGCGCCGGCGAGTGCAACGGCGAGCTCCCGGAACAGACGGCCGTTATTGCCCTCCAGGAAGGCGACCGGAACGAACACCGCGATCAGCACCGCCGTGGTCGCGATCACCGCGAACGCGACCTGCCGCGTGCCGCGACGGGCAGCCACCAGCCGCGGTTCGCCGAGGTCGACGCGACGCTGGCAGTTCTCCAGCACCACGATGGCATCGTCGACCACGAGACCGATCGACAGGACGATGGCAAGCAAGGTCAGAAGGTTGATCGAGAACCCGAAGGCCCACAGTGCGATGAAGGCCGCCGTCATGCAGACCGGCAACGTCACCGCGGGGACCAGCGCCGCGCGCACGCTCCCCAGGAACAGCCAGATCACGATCAGGACCAGCACCAGTGCCTCGCCGAGGGTCTTCCAGACCTGGAAGACCGCGACCTCGATGAACTGCGTCGAATCGAAGGCCACGCCCATCGAGATGTCGGGCGGAAGGGTCGCGTTGATCGAATCGAGCTCGGCACGCACCGCACGCGCGACGTCGATGGAGTTTGCGGTGGACGTCTTGATGATCTGGAAGCCGACCTGCGGCTCGCCGTTGCCGCGGAACCATGCGCGTCGCTCAGCCGCTTCGCGGCCAACCCTCGCCACGTCGCCAAGACGGACCGGGGCGCCATCCCGGCCATTGGCGAGCACAAGGGCCGAGAAATCCTCGGGGGTCTGGTAGGCGCGCGACATCCGCAGAACGAAATCACGCGTCGACGACTCCAGCTGCCCGGCCGGCAGCTCGACGTTCTCGCGCCGCAGGGCGCTCTCGACGTCGTTGACCGTGAGGCCGCGTGCCGCCAACGCCGTGCGGTCGAGCCAAACCCGCATCGCGTAACGCTGGCCGCCACCGAGGCGGGCACTGGCCACGCCCGAGATGCTCGAGAATCGATCGAGCAGGTACCGCTCGGCGTAGTCGGTCAATCCGAGGATGTCGCGCTCGGCCGAGGCGACATAGAGGAACATGATCGGCTCGGCATCGGCCGAGACCTTGGCGACCTGCGGCGGATCGGCCTCTTCAGGCAGCCGGTCGACGACGCGGCTCACGGCGTCGCGTACGTCGTTGGCCGCGGACTCGATGTCGCGGCTCAGGGTGAACTCCATGCTGACGTCGGCCCGACCGTTGCGCGAGGAACTCTCGATCAGGTCGACGCCCTCGATGCCCGCGACGGCATCCTCGAGCACCTGCGTGATGCGGCTTTCGACGACCGCGGCGGAGGCCCCGGGGTAGTCGACCTGCACGGAGACCACCGGCGGATCGATGTCAGGCAACTCGCGGAGGGTCAGCTGCGAGAACGCGATCAGGCCGACCACGATCAGCAGCAGGCTCATGACCGTCGCCAGCACAGGGCGACGGATCGACAGATCGGAAAGCACCATGGTGGCCTCCTCAGCCGCGCGCGGCGGGCGTGTCGACGGCGGCGACCTCGGCCGGGGCGGCCTCGGCGATCTTCTGCCCGGGGCGCAGCTTCACCGTGCCGTCGACGACCACGCGGTCTCCGGCGGACAGGCCCTCCAGCACTTCGACGCGGCCCGCCTCGCGGGCACCCAGCTTGACCGGTGCCATCTGCGCCACGCCCTCGCCATCGACGCGGTACACGAAGCTCAGGGTGCCGTTCTGCTGGACGGCGATCTCGGGAACGACCAGCGCTTCGCGCTCCTGCTGGAGCACGTTCAGGGCCAGCAGCATGCCTGGCAGCAGCTTTCCGTCGGTGTTCTCGACCGCGGCTCGGACCATCACCGAACGGGTCGCGATATCGACGCGCGAATCGACGCTCAGGATCCGTCCGAGGAAGACCTCGCCCGGCCAGGCGTCGCTACGGGCTTCGACCACGAGGCCGTCCGCCAGCTTGGCCAGGTGAACCTCGGGCACCGAAAAGTCGACCTGCATGGTGTCGATCGCGTCGAGCGTCGTGATCGTCGTCCCCGGTCCGAGCAGCTGGCCGGGGCTGACCTCGCGGAGGCCGAGCACGCCGGCGAACGGCGCCACGATGACTCGGTCCGAGACGCGGGCCATCGCCTGCTGCACCTGGGCCTGCGCGGCGTCGCGCGCGGCACGCTGGGCATCGAGCTGGCTGGTGGGGATGAGCTTCTGCTCGGCCAGCTGGCGCTGGCGCTCGTACTGGCGCTGCGCTTCGCGGGCCGCGGTACGCGCCGAGTCGAGGTCGGCGACATCGCCCCCGACGTCGAGGTCGACGAGCACCTGGCCGGCCTCCACGCGCTGGCCGCTCTCGAAACGGACCCGCTCGACGCGCTCGGACAGCTTCGAGGTGATCGCGATCGATTCGCTGGCGCGGGCGGTGCCGATCGCATCGAGACGATCGGTCCACGTGGCCATCGCCGCGGGCTGCGTCGTGACTACCGCCGGCGGCCCACCGGGTCCGCCCTGGCCGCCGCCCTGGCCACCGCAGGCAGCGAGGCCGGCACAGCCGATCATCAACACGAAAGACCGCAGGTTCATTCGGATTCCTTGTACGCAACCCTGCTGGCCAGGGCGTTCGGGGGCGGAGGATGCACGAGAGGGCGTCAGGGTCGCATCGAAAGCCGTCGCACTGCTGCAACGGTGCATTGCGGTAGAAGGCTGGTGGACCGCGGAAACGACGACGCCGGCGCGGCGGCCGGCGTCACGTGGGGGGAAGCAGCCTTCCATCCCCCACCCGCCGCAGCGCGGCGGGCGTTCGTACCGATCAGCGAGCGCTGCTCGCCGAGCGGCGAGTGGTTACCCTTCCCACTCGCCAAGGGCAGCGAGGCCGTTTTCCTTCGCGCGGGCATAGACGGTCTTCTGGGCCTCGGCGACGTTGTTCGCCGGGTCCTTCGCCCAGATCTTGAGTGCGGCGGCCTGCATCGCGCGGCCGTAGCTGAAGGAGAGCGGCCACGGGTTGCCTTCGAGCTGGTTCATCTCGTTGAGGTGGCGCGTGGCCTGCTCGTCGCTCTGGCCGCCCGACAGGAACACGATGCCCGGCAGGGTGGCCGGCACGGTGGCCTTGAGGCAATGCACCGTCTGAGCGGCCACTTCCTCGGCATCGGCCTGCTCGTCGCAGTCCTTGCCCGAGATGACCATGCTGGCCTTCAGGATGGTGCCCTCGAGCATCACGTTGTGCTCGTACAGGGCCGAGAACAGGCTGCGCAGCACGGCCTCGGTGACGTCGTAGCAGGTGTCGATGTCGTGGTCGCCGTCGATCAGCACTTCCGGCTCGACCATCGGCACGATGCCGGCTTCCTGGCACAGGGCCGCGTAGCGGGCCAGGGCGTGGGCGTTCGACTCGATGCAGGTGCCGGTCGGGATGTCCTCGCCGATCGAGATCACGGCGCGCCACTTGGCGAACTTGGCGCCGAGCTTGGCGTACTCCTGCAGGCGCTCGCGCAGGCCGTCGAGGCCTTCGGTCACCGTCTCGCCCGGGCAGCCGGCCAGCGGCTTGGCGCCGGTATCGACCTTGATGCCCGGCAGGATGCCGGCGTCCATCATCACCTTGGCGAACGGCACGCCGTCCTTGGTGCTCTGGCGCAGCGTCTCATCGAACAGGATCGCGCCGGAGATGTAGTCGGACAGGTTCGGCGTGGTGAGGAGCATCTCGCGGTAGGCGCGACGATTCTCCTCGGTGTTTTCGATGCCAACCGAGGCGAAACGCTTCCCGATCGTGGCGGTGGATTCGTCGATGGCGATGATGCCCTTGCCGGGGGCGACCATGGCCTGGGCGATGTCGGCGAGTTCTTCGATGCTCATTAGCGGGGGCTCGTCGGGTGGGAGAGACCCAGGATTATAGCCGAGCCCCGGCCCCGCCCCGGCCCGGCCACGCCGGTCCGCCAACAGGGCGCGGCACCATGGATCAGAGCTCGCCGAGACCCTCGACGTGCCCGCCGACCCCGATCTCGAGCAATCGCAGCGTGTTGGTGGCGCCGCGGCGCTCCATCGAGTCGCCGTTGGTGACGATGATGCGGTCACCGGCATCGAGCAGCCCGAGGTCATGGAGCTGCTTCGCCGCGGAACGGGCCGCCACCCCGGGTGACAGGCCGCGGGTATCGAAGTGGATCGGGAAGACGTCGCGCATCAGCGACATCTTGCGCCTGGCCTCGTCGAAGCGGCTCAGGGCGAACACCGGCACGGCGGCGCGGAAGCGCGAAAGGTGGCGTGCCGTACCGCCGGATTCGGTCAGTGCGACGATGCCCTTCAATTCGATGTGCTCGGTCAAGAACATCGCGGCCATGGCGATGGCCTCGTCGGCGCGCGTGAGGCCGCGGCGGGCGGCTTCGAAATCGGTGTCGTGCCGGAACTGGCGCTCGGCGCCAAGGCAGATGCTGGCCATCGCCTCGACCGACTTCACCGGGTACAGGCCGCTCGCCGTCTCGGCCGAGAGCATCACCGTGTCGGTGCCATCGATGACCGAGTTGGCCACGTCGAGCACTTCCGCGCGGGTCGGGATCGGGTTGTCGACCATCGACTGCAGCATCTGCGTCGCCGTGATGACGATGCGGTTCCGCGCCACCGACTCGCGGATGATCTTCTTCTGCAGGCCGGGCAGCTCGGCGTAACCGATCTCCACGCCGAGGTCGCCGCGCGCGACCATGATCACCTCCGCGGCCTCGACGATCTCGACGAGGTTTTCGATGGCCTCCGCACGTTCGATCTTGGCGACGATCTGCGCATCCGAACCGGCGGCGCGCGCCAGCTCGCGGGCCAGCTCGATGTCGGCCGCCGAACGGCAGAAGGAGACGGCGATGAAGTCCACGCCGAGCTTGGCGGCCGTGGCGATGTGGCCGCGATCCTCGTCGGTGAGGGCGCCAAGGCTGAGGCCACCACCGAGGCGGTTCAGACCCTTGCGGTTCGAGAGCGCGCCGTCGGTCATCACCTCGGTGTGGACGACGTCGCCGACGACCTTCTCGACCCGCAGGCTGATGAGGCCGTCGTCGAGCAGCAGGGTGTCGCCAGGCCCCACGTCGCGCGGCAGGCCGAGGTAGCTGCAGCCCACCTGCGTGGCATCCCCTGGCGGCGCGTCGGCGCGGCACACGAGGGCGAAAGCCTGGCCGGCCTTGAGCAGAACCTTCCCTTCGGCGAACTTCTCGATGCGGATCTTCGGCCCCGGAAGGTCGGCGAGCACGCCGATCTCCCGGCCGGTGCGCGACGCCACCGCCCGCACCGCGGCGATGCGCTGGGCATGCTGCTCGGCGCCGCCGTGCGAGAAGTTCAGGCGGACGGCATTGAGGCCGGCCGCCAGAAGCGCGTCGATGACGCCCGGGGCATCGGTGGCTGGGCCGAGGGTGGCGAGGATTTTGGTGCGGCGCAGCGGCTGGCTCATGGTCACGCGGTGTTGGGGGCGATCCACCGTACGCTACCAGACCTTCACGGATCCCAATGCCATCGACGCCATGCACACGATTGCACTGCCCCCGGCACCTCGCCGTCGGCGCCTCGCGCTGGGTGGCGCGCTGTTCCTCGCCGCGGACGCGTTGTTGATGGGGGTGGCCATCGGCTGGATCACCCGAGGCGAGCACCTCGGCCTCGCAGCCGCGCTGGCCGCCGCCGGGGTGGTCGTCTCCCTGCTGCTGGCCCGGGCCCTCTCGCGTCCGCCGCGCGCGACGCTGTCCGCCGAGGCCCTGCGGGTCGAGGCCGCGCATCGAACGTTCGTGCTCGACCACGCCGCCCTGCGCGGCGCGCGGATCGAGGAGATCGACCTCGCCACCCTGCCTGCTTCGGCGTTACCCAAACCCCTCGTCTCGACCTCGCCCTGGCGGACCGGGGATGCGCTCGGCTGGCAAGCCGATGGCCGAGGGCAAGCCTTGTTCTGCGCGGTGACCCGGCTCGGTCCCGCGCTGCGGATCGATGCGGGTGACGCCGGCGTCCTGCTGTGGACGCCGAGCGATCCGGCGGCAGCGCGGCAGGCGATCGCCGACGCCCTCGCCGGGTGATTCAGCCGCCGCGGGCTTCGAGCGCGGCCACCGCCGGCAGGGTCTTGCCTTCGAGGAACTCGAGGAAGGCGCCGCCACCGGTCGAGATGTAACTGACGTCATCCTCGACGCCGTACTTGTCGATGGCGGCCAGGGTGTCGCCACCGCCGGCGATCGAGAAGGCCTTCGAGGCGGCGATGGCCCGGGCCAGGGCCTCGGTGCCCTTGCCGAAGGCGTCGAACTCGAACACGCCGACCGGGCCGTTCCACACGACGGTGCCGGCCGTCGCGATCAGCTCGGCGTAACGGGCGGCGGTCTTCGGGCCGATGTCGAGGATCATGTCGCCGTCCTGCACGGCGTCGACCGCGCGCACGGTCGCCGGGGCGTCGGCGGCGAAGGCCGGGGCCACGACGACATCATCGGGCAGCGGGATCGACGCGCCGCGGGCACGGGCCTTATCGACAATGCCGCGGGCCGTGTCGAGCAGGTCCATTTCCACCAGCGATTTGCCGACCTTGTGGCCCGCCGCGGCGATGAAGGTGTTGGCGATGCCGCCGCCGACGATCAGCTGGTCGACCTTGTCGACGAGGCTGCCGAGCAGTTCGAGCTTGGTGCTGACCTTCGAGCCCGCGACGATGGCCAGCAGCGGGCGCGCCGGGTGGGCCAGCGCCTTGGCCAGCGCGTCGAGCTCGGCCATCAGCAGCGGGCCGCCGGCGGCGACCTTGGCCGCGCGGATCACGCCGTGGGTCGAGGCCTGCGCGCGGTGCGCGGTGCCGAAGGCGTCCATGACGAAGACATCGCAGAGCGCGGCGTATCGGGCCGACAGCGCCGCGTCGTCCTTGCCCTCGCCGACGTTCATGCGGCAGTTCTCGAGCAGCACGACCTCGCCGGGCTGCACGGCCACGCCGCCCACCCAGTCGCGCACCAGCGGCACCGGACGGCCGAGATGGGCCGACAGGCGCTCGGCGACCGGCGCCAGCGAGTCCTCGGCGGTCCACTGCCCTTCCTTCGGGCGGCCCAGATGCGACGTGACCATCACCGCGGCGCCCTTCTCCAACGCCAGGCGGATCGTCGGCAGCGAGGCCGTGATGCGCTGCTCGGAAGTGACCTTGCCGCCCTCGATCGGCACGTTGAGGTCCTGGCGGATCAGGACGCGCTTGGCCGTGAGGTCGAGGTCGGTCATGCGGAGGATGGCCATTGGGGGCTCCGGGGCGATGGGAAAGGCGCGCATTGTCGCATCGTCGGCGGCGCGGCTAGCATGGCCGCATGGACGGAAAAGCCCCGCGCGCTGCGACCCTCGACGACGCCCTCGCGGCCCTGCGCCGCGGCGAGCCGATCGGCCTCCCCACCGAGACGGTGTACGGCCTTGCCGCCGACGCCCACGACCCGGCGGCCGTCCGACGCATCTACGAACTGAAGGGCCGGCCCTCGGACCACCCATTGATCGTCCACGTGGCCGACGCCGTAACCGCCTCGCGCTGGGCCGGCGCCTGGCCCGACGCCGCCGAAGCGCTGGCCGAAGCCTTCTGGCCCGGCCCGCTCACCCTGATCCTGCCGCGCGCCGCCAACGTGCCGGACGAAGTCACCGGCGGGCAGGACACCGTGGGCCTGCGCGTGCCGGCGCACCCCGTGGCCCAAGCCCTGCTGCGCGCGTTCGAGGGCGGCGTGGCCGCGCCGTCGGCCAACCGCTTCGGCCGGCTCTCGCCGACCACCGCGGCCCATGTACGCGAGGAGTTCGGCGACGCCGTGCCGATCGTGCTGGACGGCGGCGAATGTGAGATCGGGCTCGAAAGCACCATCGTCGATCTGTCGACCGAAACACCGCGCATCCTGCGCCCCGGCAGGATCAGCCGCCCCGAGATCGAAGCCGTGATCGGCCCCGTCGCCGAGGGCAAGGACGGCGACAGCCCCCGCGCCTCCGGCACGCTGGCCTCGCACTACGCGCCGCGCGCCGGCGTCGAGGTGCTGGCGCGTGCGCCACTCGTGGCCCGCTACCACGAGCTCGCCAAGCGTGGGCAGAAGGTCGCCGCCCTGCTGCGCGGCCAGCCCTTCAAGGACATCGACGGCGAAGTGCTGCCAAGCGACCTCGCCGGCTACGGCCATGCGCTCTACGCGGCGCTGCGCCGGCTCGACGCGCGCGGCTTCGACGTTCTGCTGGCCGAGCTGCCGCCGCACACCGCGGCCTGGGCGGCGGTGAACGACCGGCTGAAGCGCGCCGCCGCGCCGCGCGATGCCGATGGCACCTGAGGGTGCTCAGCCATCCACCAGCCGAACCTCGGCCGTCGCCAGCCGCCTCAGCGCGGAGCGCCGCTGCCGGTGCTCCCAGGTGTCGAACAGCACCCACTCGACCGGCCGCCACAGCGCCACCCAACCGAGGATGAGCAGGCCCTCGCGCAGCACCTCGGCCATGCCGCCACTTTCCGCGAAAAGCCCGCGAAGGCCGAGCGCGGCGAGCAGCACGATGACGCCCAGCAGCATCGCGAGGCGGTGCATGCGCACACGGGCAATGCGTCGCTTTTCCGCTCGCTCCCATAGCCATTCGAAGTGGGCATGCACGGCCCCGGCCACTTCCGCCTCGCGCACCACCAGGGCCGGGGGCATGCGAACACGGAGCCGCAGCGGCTCGTCGCCCGGCGCGTCCTCCGCGCACTCCAGCAGGTAGGCCTCGGCGGCGCGATCGAGCGCCTTGTCGCGGAACGGCGCCGGGTCGAGCAGGTCGTAGAGCTGCTCGAGCCGTTCAAGGCGGATCTCGATGTCGGCCACGGGCCGCTGCTGGGGCGGATTACTTCGCCGCCATCAGCGCCAGCGTGGTGTCGAGCATGCGGTTGCTGAAGCCCCACTCGTTGTCGTACCACGAGAGCACCTTCACCAGCGTGCCGCCCATGACGCGGGTCTGCGTGCTGTCGTAGATCGAGCTGCGCGGGTCGTGGTTGAAGTCGATCGACACCAGCGGCTTGGTGTTGACGCCGAGGATGCCCTTCAGCGCGCCGTTCGAGGCCTCGAGCACGGCGGCGTCGATCTCTTCCTTGGTCGTGGCGCGGGCGGCCACGAACGACAGGTCGACCACCGAGACGTTGATCGTCGGCACGCGCATGGCGAAACCGTCGAGCTTGCCGTTCAGCTCCGGCAGCACCAGGCCCACCGCCGCGGCGGCGCCGGTCTTGGTCGGGATCTGGCTCATCGTGGCCGAGCGGGCGCGACGCAGGTCGGAGTGGTAGACGTCCGTCAGCACCTGGTCGTTGGTGTAGGCGTGGATGGTGGTCATCAGGCCGTGGACGATGCCCACCTTCTCGTGCAGCACCTTGGCGAGCGGCGCGAGGCAGTTGGTGGTGCAGCTGGCGTTGGAGATGACGGTGTCCGAGGCCTTCAGCACGCCGTGGTTGACGCCGTAGACGACGGTCGCATCGACATCGCTGCCGCCCGGGGCCGAGATCACGACCTTCTTGGCGCCACCGGCGAGGTGCGCAGCGGCCTTGGCCTTCGAGGTGAAGATGCCGGTGCACTCGAGGACGACATCGACGCCGTTCGCGCCCCACGGCAGCTTGGCCGGGTCGCGCTCGGCGAACACCTTGATGCGGTCGCCGTTGATGACGAGGTCGCCGCCGTCCACCGCAACCGTGCCCGGGAACTTGCCGTGGGCGGTGTCGTACTGGGTCAGGTGGGCATTGGTCTCGGCGTCGCCGAGGTCGTTGATCGCGACGATCTGGATCTCGCCATTCCGCTGCGACTCGTACAGCGCGCGGAGGACGTTGCGACCGATGCGGCCGTAGCCGTTGATGCCGACCTTGATGGCCATGGAGCGCTCCTGTGGGCGTTGAGGGGGAAAGCGCGCTAGTTTACCCGCCCCGCCGAGACACTGCCCCGCCCGCCGCCCCATGCCCGTTGCACGCCGTTCCTCCCCGCGATCCTCCCTCTTGAACGCCGGCCTCCTCGCCGTCGCCACTCTGGCGTCGCCCCCGCTGGCGGCCTGGGGCTTCGACGGGCACCGCATCGTCGGGACGCTGGCGGAATCGGCGCTCAGCCCCGCCGCGCGTGCCGAGGCCCATCGCCTGCTCGCCGGCGAGCCGGAGCCCACCCTCGCCGGGGTTTCCACCTGGGCCGACACCCTGCGCGACGATCCGGCGTGGCGCCATACCGGCCGCTGGCATTGGGTGAACCTGCCGAGGGAGAACCCCTGCACCTTCGTCGCCGAGCGTGACTGCCCCGGCGGCGACTGCGTGGTCGGCGCGATCACCGCCCAGCGCGCGATCCTCGCCGACCGCGCCCGCAGCGACGCCGAGCGCCGTGATGCGTTGAAGTTCCTCGTGCACTTCGTCGGCGACGTGCACCAGCCCTTCCATGCCGGCTTCGGGTTCGACCGCGGCGGCAACCAGACCCAGCTGCGCTTCGACCGCCAAGGCTGGAACCTGCACAGCCTCTGGGACAGCGCGATGGTGAAGCATGCGGGCCTCGACCCCGAGGCCTACGCACGGCAGCTGCGCGGCGGGCCGGCGTTGCCGCCCGACGCCACGCTCGCATCGACTCGCCCGGAAGAGCGCTGGGCGATCGAAAGCTGCCAGGCGATCCACGACCACAGGCTCTATCCCGAGCGTCGCACGATCGGCCGCGGCTACCTCGAGCAGCATCGGCCCTTGGCCGAAACCCGTCTCCGGCAGGCCGGCAACCGCCTCGCGGCGCTGCTCGACGCGGCGTTGGCCCCCGCTGATTGACCTCGATCAAATGACCCGTTGATCGATATCAACGGTGCCTCGTGGCACTCGTCGGAGGATGGCCGGGACCGCACAACGGCCTTGTCCACAGGAGTCCCGAGATGAACCGCTTCCGCTTTGCCCCGATTGCCGCCCTCGCCGCCGCCCTCGCCCTCGCCGCGGGCTCCGCCCACGCCTCGGACGACTGGTTCGTGCGCGCCGGCGCCACCAACGTCAACCCGACGTCGGGCAACGGCACGCTCGCCGGCACGCTCGCGCTCGACATCGACAGCCAGACGACGCTGGGCTTCACGATCGGCCGCTACCTCACCGACAACGTCGCCGTCGAAGTGCTGGCGGCCGCGCCGTTCAGCCACACCGCGACGCTCAACGGCGCGCGCTCGGTCGACTTCAAGCACCTGCCGCCGACGGTGAGCCTGCAGTACTACTTCGGTGCCCGCGAGGCGACGGTGCGTCCGTTCGTCGGCGCCGGCCTGAACTACACGTGGGTCTACGACGAGCAGGAGCGCGGCCCCGTCGCCGGCACCCGCGTCGACCTCGACAACAGCTGGGGCTTGGCCGCACAGGCCGGCCTTCTGTGGAACGTCAGCGACACCTGGCACGCCACGGCCGACGTCCGCTGGATCGACATCGACGCCGACGCGCGCCTCAACGGCGCCAACATCGGCACGGCGAACGTCGATCCGCTCGTCGTCAGCCTGATGATCGGGACCACGTTCTGATCGACGGCTCGCCGCACGTCGGCCCGGGCTACGCTGTGCGCCCAACCGGCCGACGCGAACGCGAGCCATGAGCGCACCCCTGCTGCACCGGGCGTCCCGCGCCTCCCCCGCGGGATCGCCCACCTCCGATGCGGCGCTCGATGGCGCCATCGAGCACCTGCTGAAACACGCCGGCCACCATCTGGTGGTCGGCGCGCCTCTGGGCCTCGGCAAGCCGCACCGCGTGCTCAATGCCCTGTACGCCCGCATCGCCGCCGACCCGTCGCGGCGGCTCACGATCCTCAGCGCCCTCTCGCTATCCCGCCCGAAGGCGAAGGCCGGCCTCGAAGGGCGCTTCCTCGCGCCCTTCGTCGAGCGCCACTTCGGCGCGGATTTCGAGGACCCGGCATGGTTCCTCGCCCAGCAGCGCGACGCGCTGCCGCCGAACATCGAGGTGCAGGAGTTCTACCTGCCCTCCGGCGCCCTGCTCGGCTCGCGGCAGGCACAGCAGCATTACGCCAGCTTGAACTACACGCACGCGGCGCGCGGCATCGCGGCGCGCGGCTGCAACGTCATCGTGCAGTCGGTAGCCCGCGGCCCGGACGGGCGCCTTTCGTTGAGCTGCAACCCCGACCTCACCTTCGACCTCCTCGATGGCTTGGCGGCGCGTGGACTGCCGCGGCCGCTGATGCTCGCCGAGGTGCATCCCGACCTCCCCTACGTTGAGCGCGGTGCGTCGGTCGAGCCCGGCTTCTTCGACATCGTCCTGGAGCCGGGCCCGCTGCCGCCGCTGTTCGCCGTGCCGCGGCAGCCGGTGTCGCTCGCGGAATTCGCGATCGGTCTGTACGCGAGCACGCTGGTGAAGGACGGCGGCACGCTGCAGATCGGGATCGGCGCGCTGTCGGATGCCCTGACCCACGCCATCGTGCTGCGACACACGCGCAACGCGGACTACCGGCGGATCGTCGCGGCCCTCTGGCCCGATGCCGCGACCTCCGCGCTGGTGCGCGACACCGGCGGGCTCGCGCCGTTCGAGCACGGCCTGTTCGGCTGCAGCGAGATGGTGATGGACGGCTTCCGCGTGCTGGCCGAAGCCGGCGTGCTGAAGCGCGCCGTCGTTCCGGATGCCGCGGCGCAGGGGCGACTCAATGCCGGCACCGCCACGCCCGCCGACCTCGCGCTGCGCGAGGCGCAAGGCGAAACACTGCACGGCGGCTTCTTCCTCGGCAGCCGCGAGCTCTACCGCTGGCTGCAGCGCATCGGCGGCGCCGACAGTCCGTTCCGGCTGCGCATGACGCGCATCAGCGAGATCAACCAGCTCGGCACCGACGACGCCCGGCTGCGGGCCGCCCAACGCCGGCACGCCCGATTCATCAACACGACGATGATGCAGACGGTGCTGGGCGCCGCCGTGTCGGATGGCCTCGCCGACGGCCGCGTGGTCTCCGGCGTGGGCGGGCAATACAACTTCGTGGCGATGGGCCACGCACTTCCGGATGCGCGCTCGATCCTGCTGTTCCGCGCCGTGCGCGAGAGCGGCGCGGAGGTGTCGAGCTCCCTGCTCTGGCACTACGGGCACACCACGATCCCGCGCCACCTGCGCGACATCGCGATCAGCGAGTACGGCATCGCCGACCTGCGCGACCAGGGCGATGCCGACTGCATCCGCGCGATGCTCGCCATCGGCGACGCCCGATTCATGCCGGTGCTCGCGGCGAAAGCCGTCGCCGCCGGCAAGCTCGACTGTGCGGATCCGACCCCGTGGGCGCGCAATTCCCCGGAGGCGATCGAGGCCACGCTGGCGCCCTTCCGTCGCGACGGCCTGCTGCCCGAGTACCCGATCGGCAGCGACTTCACGCCCATCGAGCAGGATCTCGTCCGCGCCTTGGGCCGACTGAAGCGCGACACCGCGACGCGGGCTGGCAAGGCCCGGGCCCTGTGGGCAGCGCTGTGGCTCGACGAATCGACCGCGGACGCCCGCGAAGACGCGACCATCGCCCGCATGGGCTACGACGGCCGCGAGACCTGGCGCGAGGCGCTGCAGCGGAGGCTGCTCCGCGGCGCGCTTCGCGCGACGACCGCCTGAAACGAGCACGGCGCCCGAAGGCGCCGTGTCGCGAATCCCGCAGGTCGGGGTCGAGGTCGAAGGCAGCGCGAGGCCGCCCGCCCGTTCAGCGGAGGGCTTTCGCCGCCGCGACGACGTTCTCGACGGTGAAGCCGAAGTGCTTCATCAGGGTGTCGCCCGGCGCCGATTCGCCGAACCGGTCGATGCCGATCACCGCACCATCGAGGCCGGCGATCGCGCGCCAGTGCTCGGTGCTGCCGGCTTCGACCACCACGCGCTTGCGGCACCACGACGGCAGCACGCCCTCGCGGTACTCCAGCGGCTGGCGCTTGAAGGCCTCGAAGCAGGGCATCGACACGACGCGGGCCTGGATGCCTTCTTCGGCCAGCTTCACCGCGGCAAGGCGGGCGAGTTCCAGCTCCGAACCGGTGCCGACGAGGATCAGGTCGAACTTGGCCGAGGCCGGGTCGCTGAGCACGTAGCCGCCGCGAGCGATGTCGGCCACCTGACCGGCCGTGCGCTGCTGGTGGGCGAGGTTCTGGCGCGAGAACACGAGGCTCGACGGACCGTCGGCACGCTGCAGCGCGCAGGCCCACGACACCGCCGACTCCACGGCATCACCGGGGCGCCACACGTCGTGGTTCGGGATCAGGCGCAGCGAGGCGAGGTGCTCGATGGGCTGGTGCGTCGGGCCGTCTTCGCCCAAGCCGATCGAATCATGCGTGTAGACGTGGATGGCGCGCACCGGCAGCAGCGCGCTCATGCGCACGGCGTTGCGCGCGTAGTCCGAGAACACGAGGAAGGTCGCGTCGAACGGGATGAAGCCGCCATGCAGCGCGAGGCCCGAGCCAATCGCCGTCATGCCGAACTCGCGCACGCCGTAGTGCACGTAGCGGGCGTCGGCGTCGGTCGTGGTGACGGCCTTCTGGCCCTTCCACGTGGTCAGGTTCGAATGCGCCAGGTCGGCCGAGCCGCCGACGAGCTCGGGCAGGCGCGGCGCGAAGGCCTCGATGGCCATCTGCGAAGCCTTGCGCGAGGCGACGACCGGGCCTTCGGCCTGCAGCTTGGCGATGTAGTCCTTGGCGGCCTGGGCGAAGTCGGCGGGCAGTTCGCCGGCCATGCGACGCTCGAACTCGGCGGCGAGTTCCGGGTGCGCGGCCTGGTACGCGGCGAAGCGGGCGTTCCACGCGGCCTCGGCCTTGGCGCCGCGCTCGCGGGCGTCCCACGCGCTGCGGATCTCGGCCGGGATCTCGAAGGCCGCGTGCGGCCACTTCAGGGCCTCGCGGGTCAGGGCCACCTCGTCCTTGCCCAGCGGCGCGCCGTGGCTGCTTTCCTTGCCCTGCTTGTTCGGCGAACCGAAGCCGATGTGGGTGCGGCAGCAGATCAGCGTCGGGCGCTCGGCTTCCGCCTTGGCCGTGGCGATGGCCTGCTGGATCTCGTCCGGATCATGGCCGTCGACGTTCTTGATCACCTGCCAGCCGTAGGCCTCGAAGCGCTTGGCGGTGTCGTCGGTGAACCAGCCCTGCACCTCGCCGTCGATCGAAATGCCGTTGTCGTCCCAGAAGGCGATCAGCTTGCCGAGGCCCCAGGTGCCAGCGAGCGAGCAGACCTCGTGCGAGATGCCTTCCATCAGGCAGCCGTCGCCGAGGAAGCACCAGGTGTAGTGGTCGACGACGACGTGGCCGTCGCGGTTGAAGCGCTGCGCGAGCAGGCGTTCGGCCAGCGCCATGCCCACGGCGTTGGCGATGCCCTGCCCCAGCGGCCCGGTGGTCGTCTCGACGCCGGCGGTGATGTGGCGCTCCGGGTGGCCGGCGGTCTTCGAATGCAGCTGGCGGAAGCGCTTCAGCTCGTCCAGCGGCAGGTCGTAGCCGGCGAGGTGCAGCAGCGCGTACTGCAGCATCGAGCCGTGGCCGTTCGACAGCACGAAGCGGTCGCGGTCCGGCCACTTGGGGTTCGCCGGGTTGTGCGTGTGGTGGTCGTTCCACAACACCTCGGCGATGTCCGCCATGCCCATGGGCATGCCGGGGTGGCCCGATTTGGCGGCCTCGACCGCGTCGATGGCAAGGAAACGGACGGCATTCGCGAGGTCGCGGCGGGCGGGACGGGTCATCGGCAGGCCTGGGCAGGAGGCGGAGAGGGAGGCCGGCGACCCGCAGGCGCGGGGCGCGGCCGCCCATTGTCCCACCGCGAGGCACCTGACGTCGCCCTTGCAAGCTCGAGGCGGGACTGTTAACCCCGACGCCCCGTTCAGGCGGTCGGCGCAGACACGCCGTCGACCGGGTCCGGCGGCTCGCCTCGGGACACCACGACGGTGCCGACGAGGTCGCCGGTGACATTGACGGTGGTCCGGCACATGTCGATGAAGCGGTCGACGCCGAGGATCAGGGCGATGCCCTCCGGCGGGATGCCGAACATCACGAGGATGGAGGCGATCACCGGCAGCGAGCCGCCCGGCACACCCGCCGCGCCGATGCCGCCAAGGACGCACATGAGCAGCACCAGTACCTGCTGGCCGAGGCTCAGCTCGACCCCGAAGAACTGCGCCAGGAACAGCACCACCACGCCCTCGAACAGCGCTGTGCCGTTCATGTTCGCGGTAGCGCCCAGCGTGCAGACGAAGCGGCCGATGCGCCTCGGCGTGCCCAGCACCTCCTCGGCCACGCGCAGCGTCGTCGGCAGCGTGGCGGAACTCGACGACGTCGAAAAGGCGGTCAGGATGACCGGCTCCGCCTTCCTGAAGAACTCGATCGGGTTCATCCTACCGACGAACCAAAGCAGCAGCGGGAACACCACGAACATGTGGACCGCGAGGGCGCCGACCGCCACCGCGACGAACTTGGCCAGCGGCAGCAGGGCCGCGAAACCCTTCACGGCGATCAGGTTGAACAGCAGCGCGGCGACGGCATATGGCGCGAGCTGGATCACCTTGTTGATCAGCAGCAGGGTGATGTCATAGACGCCTTGGAGGGTGCCGACGAACGTGCGTACCCCCTCCGTTTTCACCATCGCCGCGGCGATGCCGAAAAGCAGGGCGAAGAACATCACCCCGATCAGGTTGCCCTCGACGCCCGCCTGCAGCGGGTTGCGCGGCACGATCGAGAGCAACACCTGCATCGCCGACGCCGCTTCGCCGCGTTCGACGATGCCGGCCGCCTGCGTCGACGACTCCGCGATGAGCTGCTGTCCAACCGCCGGATCGATTCCCACACCCGGCTGGAACACGTTGACCGCCACGAGCCCGATCGTCACGGCCATTCCCGTCACCGCGAGGATGAACCCGAGCGTTTTCAGTCCGATGCGACCCAACGCCTTCGGGTCGCCGATCTCGACCACGCCGAGCACCAGAGCCGAGAACACGAGCGGAAGCACCAGCATGAACAGCAGGTTCAGGAAAATCGACCCGACCGGCTGCGTCACCCACGTCAGCGTCGCGTCGAGCCAAGGCAGGACCTGCTGCGCACCGCTCGCGTCGATCGTTTGCCCGAACGTGAAGGCCAGACCGCCGGCCAGCGCGCCTGCGGCAAAACCGATCAACATCTTGGTGTGGAGGGCCATGCCCCCCGGTTCGTTCGTGTTGCCTAGGCCCATCGTCACCACCTCACACCCGCGCCGGGCGGATTTCGCCCAACTTCAGCCTGGCAAAGTACCTGTCTGCCTCCTCGCGCACCACAGGCAGCAACCGATGAACCCCGATCCGTTCCAGGCTGGCCATCGGGGCGGTCAGGCCCGGCGAGAGCTCGATGGGCGACGAGCGGCCCGTCCCCGCGTGGCATCGACGCGGGCTGGGGTCGAAGCCGGGAGCCGCCTACGTGAACAACATCCCGGGATTCCGGAGCAGTTCGTCGCGGGACCGCGGCCTGCCCACCAGCCAGCCTTGGGCGTAATCGCAACCGAGGCGCTTCAGCACCGCCAACTCGGCTTCGCTCTCGACGCCCTCGACCACGATGGAGGCCCGTAGCGCCCTCGCCATCGCGACGATGGCCTCGACGATCGCCATCGCGCGCGCGTCTCCGAGCATGCTGCGGACGAACCCTTGGTCGACCTTGAGGGTGTCGAAGGGCAACAGGTGCATCTGCGTCAGGTGCGAGTAACCGGTGCCGAAATCGTCCAAGGCCACCTTCACGCCATGGCCGTGGCAGAGGGCGATGAATCCCCGCATCAGTACCGGGTCCATCGCTTGGCTTTCGGTGATCTCGATCTTGATGCTGCCCCTCGGCAAGCCGGCCGCATCGATCCGCGCGATGACCCGCTCCAGCAACCCGGGCTCGCGCAGCTGCCTCGCGCTGACGTTCACCGCGACGAACAGCGGCCGTCCGGCGGCGTCGATGAAGTCACGGGCCGCCGCGCAGGCAATGTCGAAAACGTATTCCCCCACCGGCACGATCAGCGACGTCTCTTCCGCCAAGGCAACGAACTCGACCGGGGAGACCGGGCCTCGTTCCGGATGGTTCCAGCGCACGAGGGCTTCGAAGCCCGCGATCCGGCCGGACGCGACCTCCAACAACGGCTGGTAGCGGACGTCCAGGCCACCGTCACGAAGCGCCGCGCGCAGTTGGGATTCCAGCCTCATCTTGCCAACGCCCGCAGTGTCGTCCACCACGTCGGACGCGACCGGCCGCGTGGGGCCGCCCTGAAGTGCGGAAAGCACGCTTCGGTAGCGCTGCAGCGTGCCCTGCAGCAGTGCCCTGACCACGGGGTCGGCGCCCGCGATGCGCTCGGCGATCTGCGCACGGTCCAGCGCGATCAGTCGGCAGGCGGTCAACGCGACCGCGGTCGCCGTGCGCGGCGCCGAATCGATCACCGCCATCTCGCCGAGGATGGCGCCCGGCCCCAGAAGGGCCAGCAGCACTTCCTGCCCACGCTGCGTCGCGCGGATCTCGACCTGCCCTGCGTCGAGGATGAACGCGGTGGTGGGCGCATCCCCCTCGCGGAAGAGCACCTCCCCGGGTTGAAGTCGGATTTCCCCGCTCATCACGCCCTCCATCGGCACGGCACGGCCATGGCGCACCCTACAACGAAAAACGGGGCCGAAGCCCCGTTCTCCTGCCTGCGCCCCGAACGGGACGCCGCAATGGCGCCTTAGCGGCTGGCGCCCGCGACCTGAAGGATGCGAGGAGTAACGAAGATCAGGAGCTCAGCCTTCTCGCTGGTACGCCCCTTGTTTCGGAACAGATTGCCGAGACCCGGGATGTCGCCGAGGAAGGGCACCTTCGACAGGTCCTCGCGCTTCTCGAACTCATAGATGCCGCCGACCACGACCGTCTGGCCGTTGTTGATCAGCACGGCGGTCGTGACCTCGCGCTTGGTGATCTGCGGGACGCTGCCACCACCGGGAACCTCGATGAAGCCGGCCACCTCGTCCTTCTTCACGCCGAGGGACAGGAACACGCGGTTGTCCTGCGTGATGGTGGGCGTGACCTTCAGTTCGAGCAGGGCTTCCTTGAACTGCACGGTCGCGGTCTGCGAACCGGCCGAACCCGTGATGGTGACATAGCCGATCTCGTCGCCCTGCTTGATGATCGCCTCGCGCTGGTTGGCGGTGATCACGCGCGGGTTGGCCACCACCTCGCCGCGACCTTCCTCCTGCAGCGCCTGCAGCTCGATGTCGAGGTCCAGCTCGTTGCCCAGGATGGTGAAGGCCAACGCGGAGGCCGTGCTGTTCGCAAAACGCGTGCTGAGGATGTTCGTGAACGTCGGCAGCGGCGTGTTCGGCAGGGTCGGACGGGTCGCCGTCTCGCCATTCGCGATCGCCTGGTTGTACAGGTCCAGCTCGAACTGATAACGGGCCAGCGCAGCGTTGGCGTTCGCGACACCGTTCAGGTAATTCCGGTTGCTCTCCGTGCTACCCGAGACGACGACGTCGCTTTCCTGGCCGCTGAGGCCGAATCGGGCACCGACCTCGCGGGCGAAGCTCTCCTGCGCGATGACGATCCGGGCTTCGATCAGCACCTGGTCGACGGGGCGGTCGAGCACCGTCACCAGTGCCTTGATTTCCTCGACCTTCCTAGCCGTATCGGCCACGAGGAGAGTGTTGGAGCGGGTGTCGAAGCTGACGCTGCCGCGCGGGGACAGGAAGCCGCTGTCGGCCTCGCCACCGCTAGCGCCACCGCTGCCGCTGCCGCTGCTGCCGCCACCACCGGCCTTCTTCGCACCCTCCGTCAGCAGGGTCGCGATTTCCTCGGCATTGGCGTAGTTGATCGGAATGATCTCGTTGACGAGTTCGGCCTTACCCTCGAGGTCGATCCGGGCCTGTTCACGGGCCTTCTCGAAAGCCGCGATCTCGGCCTGCGGGGCCACCCACACGACATTGCCGTCACGACGCTTGTCGAGCGACTTGGCACGCAGCACGACGTCGAGCGCCTGGTCCCACGGCACGTTGATCAGGCGAAGCGTCAGGTTGCCCTGCACGGTGTCCGCTGCAACGATGTTGAGGCCCGACTCTTCCGCCACCAGCTGGAGGATCGTGCGCACCGGCACGTCCTGGAAGTTGAAGGTCACGGGCTTGCCGGCATAGCGCTGCGGCTGGGCGCCGGCGCCGGCCTGGCCCACGGCGGCCGTGGCGGCCCCCTTCGGCGTCACCTCCAGCACGTACTCGTTGCCGGTCTGGTAGGCGCTCGTTTCGAACAGGCCTTCCGTCGCGATCACCAGCTGCGTGCCGCCGTCCTTCGACGACGGGTCGAGGCGGGTGACCGGCGTGGCGAAGTCCGTAACGTCGAGACGACGGGCCTGCTCGGCCGGCAGCTGGGCGTTCTCCACATCAACGTAGAGGCGATCGCCGTCGCGGCGCAGGCTGGCCTGCGCCCCTTCCTGGTTGAAACGGAGGATGACGCGACCCGACCCATCCTCGCCGCGGCGGAAATCCACCGCGGAGACGCGGATGCCGGAATCGAGGCGCTTCGCCGGATCCGGTGACGACGCCACCGCGCTGGCCGACGAGGCCGCCGCGCCCGGCTCCAAGGACAGGACCAGCAGATTGCCGTCACTGCGCGTCGTGTAGCCGGCGTTGCGGAACAGATCGACGACGGCGCGGGTACGGCCGCCGGCCTCGACGACGGAGACCGCCGACGCGGCACCCGAACCCACGGCGAGACGGCGGGCGTCGAACGCGTTGTCGGTTTCCGGGAAGTCGATGGCGATGCGCGGCGGCACGTCCGTGGTGAACGCGTTCACCGCGCCCACCGGCTGGTCGAATTCGAAGGTGATGTCCACCTTGCCACCGCTGCCGGCGGCATAGCGCACGTCCTTCAAGGTGTTGGCCGCCAGGGCCGGGAACGTCGCCGTCCAAAGCAGGCAGGCGGCCAGAGCGGCACGGGCCGCGATTTTCTTCGTGCTCATCTGTGCGCCTTCAGTCGTCGAGGTAATCATGCGCGTCCCCATTACTTGTCATCCAAGGCCAAGCTGGCCTGCCGTTCGAGCCATCCACCCGCACCGTCGGATACCAGTTCGACGATCTCGATGCGCTCGGCGGCGACCGATGCCACGCGGCCGTCGCTTTGCCCCAGGTAATTGTTGACCCGCACGCGGTAGGTCACTTTGTCCGGTGCGAGGACCAGCGCGATGGTGTTCGCGCCGGTGCCGATCGTGCCCACCATCCGCAGCGCATCCAGCGGGAAAGCTTCGAGCGCTTCCTTGCGGCGGTTCGGATCGGGGCGTGGGCCGGCCGAGTCGCGATTGCCCACGGGCGCGGAGAACGGGTCTCGCAGCGTCTCGGCGGTGTACTCCACCGGCGGGAAGGTCCGCAGCGGCGGCAGCGGATCCAGCGGCGGTGCCGGGCGAGCCTTCACCTCTGCAACCCAGGATTCGAGATCGGCCGTGCTGCGACCGCAGCCCGCGAGCGCGAGGGCCCCCAAGGCGACCACGCCAATCCGAGCGAGCATACGTCCCATTTAGCTTCCCCCCTGCGGCGTCGCCGCTTCCGCGGCGGCTTTTGCGGCGATCTCGGATTCGTCCAAGTAGCGATAGGTCTTGATCGTGCCCTTCAGGCCGAGCGTGCCGGGCGGCGGCGCTGGCTCGCCTTGGCGCACTTCCTTGGGCGTCAACGAAATGTCGTGGAAGGTCATGATCACGACGCGGGGAAGCGAGGCCACGCCGCTGACGAAGCGCCCGAACTGGTGGTAGGTGCCGCTCATCTCCAGCGTGATCGGCTGCTCGGCGTAGAAGTCCTTCATCACTTCGGCGCCGGGCTGGAACAACTCGTTGTTGATGCCGGTCGCGCGGGCGGTCTGCGAGATGTCCACGATGAGGTCGGGCATCTCCGTCTTCGACGGCAGCTGGCGGAGCATCTGCTTCAGCATCTGTTCCATCTGCTCGAGCTGGGCCTTCAAGGGCTCGAGGTTCGCGGCCTTCGCCGCCTCCTTCTCGAAATCCCCTCGCAGCTGGACCTCCTCCGCCTCGAGGCCCTCGAGCGTCGTCTGCTTGTCGCGGATGACGAGGTACCAGCCGAGGAAGGCGATCACCAGCGCCGCGAGCACGCAGGCGCCGACCTTGGCTTCCTGCGGCCATCCCCCGGTATTGTTGAAGTCGAGGTTGTTGATGTCGCTGAGTTTGAACTTGCTCTTGGCCATGGTCGGGTCCTCAGGAGGCCTGTGCCGCGGCCGCAGGCGCGCTGCCCGGAGCAGCGGCCGGCGCATTGGTCGGCGTGCCGCCGGACGCGGCCTCTTCGGCCGCCGCCTCGTCGCTCGGCGAGCGCAGGGTCACGGTCATCTCGAAGCCGAACGGCAGCGAGCGGTCCGCCGGGGACGCGGGTGACGCACCGCCGCCCTGCGTGGTTTCGCCCGCCTTGATGATGCTCAGGCGCGGGTTGTTGATCAGGCCACTGGCCTCGAGGTTGCGCATGTAGGCACTGACGCGGGACTCGGACTGCGAGCGACCGGTCAACGTCAGCTGCTGGCCGGCCTGCTTGATCGTGACGAGGCGGACACCGTCCGGGATGGTGCGCACGAGTTCCTCGAAAAGGCGGACGTTCTGCGAGCGGTCCGCCTGGAGTTCCTCGATGACTTCCTTGCGCTGCAGCAAGCTCGCCTTGCGGGCCTCGACCTCCTCGATCTCCTTGTTCTGCGCCTTCGCCTCTTCGATGCGCTGCTTCAGGAAGTCGTTTCGTCCCGTCTGGCCTGCGAGCTGCTGGTCGTAGTACCACGAGCCAGCGAACACCAGCGCCACGCCGACGACCAGGGCACCGCCCAGCATCGTCACGAAGTCTTTCTGGCGCTGCTTGCGGCGCTCCGCGCGCCAAGGCAATAGGTTGATGCGTGCCATCAGTCGAAGCTCCTCAGGGCCAGGCCGCAGGCGATCATCAAGGAGGGCGCGTCCTGCTGCAGCGCGTGCGCCTGCACGCGCGGGCCGAGACCCATGTTGGCCAGCGGGTTGGCGACGACCGTCGGGATGCCGAGGTGCTCCTCGACCATCCGATCGACGCCGCTGATCGAGGCGCAGCCGCCGGCCAAGACGACCTGGTCCACGCGGTTGAACTCGGAGCCGGCGTAGAAGAACTGCAGCAGGCGGCTGACCTGCTGGACCATGGCTTCCTTGAACGGCTCGAGCACCTCGGGCTCGTAGCTCTCGGGCAGGCCGCCCTGCCGCTTGGCGGCGCCGGCCTCCTCGTAGCTCATGCCGTAGCGGCGCATGATCTCGTCGGTCAGCTGCTTGCCACCGAACACCTGCTCGCGGGCATAGATGCTGCGGCCGTTGCGGATGACGTTCAGCGTGGTCATGGTCGAACCGATGTCGACGAGCGCGACAATCGCGTCCTTGCCGACGCCAAGCTGGTCGGCGACGAGCTTGAAGGCGTTCTCGAGCGCGAACACCTCGACGTCGACGACCTTCGCCGTCAATCCACCGAGTTCCAGCGCCTGCTGGCGCAACTCGACGTTCTCCGTGCGCGACGCCGCGAGGATGACATGGACGTTTTCCGGGCTCGAAGGCACCGGACCGAGCACCTCGAAGTCGAGGCTGACTTCATCGATCGGAAACGGGATGTAGTTCGCCGCTTCGAGCTGGACCTGGTCTTCCATCGCGTCGTCGTCGAGGTCCGCCGACATGCTGATCACCTTGGTGATCACCGCGGCCCCGGAGACGGCGACCGACGCGTGCTTCACCTTGCTGCCGGAGCGACTCAGGGCGCGCTTGATCGCTTCGCCCACCGCCTCGACCTCGACGATGTTTTTCTCGACCACGGCATTGGGCGGAAGCGCCTCCACGCCATAGTGGTCGACCCGGTAGCGGTTGCCGACCTGGCTGAGCTGGAGCAGCTTCACGGCTGTCGAACTGATGTCGATCCCGACCAGCGGAACCCTGGATGGACTGAACAAACCCATCGGTTTCTCCCCTTCCCACGGGCGCTTACGTGAGATTAATGCGCCGGAACATTAAAAACAGAAAACTGTGTCAACCGCAACGCCTCCTTAACGACCCACCCCGCCCGGAGGCCGCCCGGGCGCGCCACAGCGCGGTCCCGCCCGCCCGTATACTCCGCCCTTCCCGTTCAGAGACACCCCCTGATGCGCCCTTGGTTGCGCTGGTTGCGACGCCTCCTGCTGGCCGGTCTCGCCCTTGGCCTCCTCGGCCTCCTCGCCGTTGGCGCGGTCATCTGGACCGCGTGGCCGCAATTACCGGACGTGCGTGAACTGCGGCAGGTCGAACTTCAGCTGCCGCTGTCGATCTACTCCGCCGATGGCAAGCTGATCGCCCTGTACGGTGAGACGCGCCGCTATCCGGCACCGATCGGCACCATTCCGGAACGGGTCAAGCGGGCCTTCCTGGCCGCCGAGGACGCCCGCTTCTACGAGCACCAAGGCCTTGATTTCAATGGTATTTTCAGGGCTGTCTGGCTGATCCTTTCGACCGACCGCGCACGCGTCCCCGGGGGCAGCACGATCACCCAGCAGGTGGCCCGCGACTTCTACCTGAGCAACGAGTACAGCTATGTCCGCAAGTTCAGGGAAATGCTGCTGGCCATCAAGATGGAGCAGGAGCTGACCAAGGACGAGATCCTCGAGCTCTACCTGAACAAGATCTTCTTCGGCAACCGCGCCTACGGCGTGGCGGCGGCGGCGGAGTTCTACTACGGAAAGTCGCTGGACGAACTGACGGTGGCCGAGGCGGCCACCCTCGCCGGGATTCCGAAGTTCCCGTCCAGCGCGAACCCGATCAGCAATCCGGCGCGAGCGATGGAGCGCCGCAATTACTACGTGCTCCCCCGGATGCTCGAGCTGGGGGTCATTGACCGCGCCGAGTACGAGGCCGCGCTGGCCGAGCCCAACAATGCCCGGCCGCACGAGCCCCCCGTGGAAGTCGATGCGCCCTACGTGGCGGAAATGGTCCGCCAGGCAATGGAGGAGCGCTTCGGCGCCAACGCGCTGACCGGTGGCTACAAGGTGGTCACGACACTGAAGTCGACCGACCAGAACGCCGCGGTCGCTTCGGTGCGCAACGGCCTCATCGAGTACGACCAGCGCCACGGCTGGCGCGGCGCGGAAGGCCGGATCGAGGACTTCGCCAGCCTCGATCCCGACAGCCTGCGTGCGGCACTGTCCCGCTTCCCGACGATCCCGGACCTGCGGCGCGCGGTGGTCCAGGAGGTCGATACGACGCGAGCGGTGCTGCGAACCGCGGGCGAAGCCCCACTCGACCTCCCCGCCAGCGGCCTGCGCTGGACCGGCCGCACGCCGGCGCAGATCCTCAAACCGGGCGACGTCGTCCGCTTCCGTCTCGACAAGGACGGCCAACCGCAGCTTGTGCAGCTGCCGCAGGCGCAGGCGGCCCTGGTCTCGCTGGAATCCGAGACCGGCGCGGTGCGTGCCCTGGTCGGTGGATTCAGCTTCTCGCAGAACAAGTTCAATCGCGCGACCCAGGCGCAGCGCCAGCCCGGCTCGAGCTTCAAGCCGTTCGTTTACTCCGCGGCTTTCGAACGCGGCTACACGCCCGCGACGATCGTGATGGACGCGCCCGTGGTCTTCCGCGACCGCGCGGGCAACGTCTGGCGCCCGCAGAACGACCGAGGTGATTTCGCCGGACCGATGCGCCTTCGCGAGGCCATGGTGCAGTCGCGCAACCTCGTCTCGGTGCGCCTGCTCGACGCCATCGGCGTGCAGTTCGCCCAGCGCTACATCACCCAGTTCGGGTTCGCGCCGGAGAGCCTCCCGCCCAACCTGTCGATGTCGCTCGGCACGTCCTCGCTGACGGTCATGTCGGTCGCGCGCGGCTATGCGACCTTCGGGAACGGCGGCTACCGCATCGATCCCTGGTTCATTGCGCGCGTCGAGGACCGCGACGGGGTGGTCGTGCTCGAACACCACCCGTCGCGCGCCTGCCCCAGCTGTGCCGGCATGGCGACGGGGATGACAGCCCAACCGACCGTCGTCGACGGCTTCAATTTCGGCGCCATGGCGGCGCCCGCGCCCGCCCGTACGGCCGGTGCGGGCACCCCGGCGACAACGGATGATTCCGAGGCCCGGCACGATATGCCGGGCCCGCCGGAGCGTTCGACCGCGCCGCGCGCGATCGACCCGCGCACGGCCTTCCTCGTGCGCTCGCTGCTGCTCGACGTGGTCAATCGCGGCACCGGCACCGCGGCGAAGGTGCTGGGCCGCGCCGATATCGGGGGCAAGACCGGCTCGACCAACGACCACCGCGACGCCTGGTTCTCCGGCCTCGGCGGCGACCTGGCGACGACGGTCTGGGTCGGCCGCGACGATTTCACGCCGCTCGGCCGCGGTGAGTATGGCGGTCGCGCCGCACTCCCGATCTGGATCGGCTACATGGGCGCCGCGCTCAAGGATGTCCCGGTCGCCGACCCCGCCCTCCCGACGGGCTTGCTCCGGGTCACGGTCAATCCGGCCACCGGCGGCTTGCTGCCCGATGGCGCGCCCGGCGGACTCGTCGACTACGTCAAGACCGAAGACTACGACCGCATGATGGCGAACGGTTTCGGCGTGGAGACCGGCAACGTGCAGGAAGAGGCCTTCGACGTGTTCTGACCCCGATTGCCGACGGCGCAACAACAAAGCCCCGCCAAGGCGGGGCTTTGTTGTTCACCGATGCCGAGGCCGGGGGCGGCCCCGGCGTGCCGGGTCAGCGCTTCTCGAGCGCCACGTAGTCGCGCGGCGTGGCGCCGGTGTAGATCTGGCGGGGACGGCCGATCTTCGCTTCCGGATCGACCTGCTGCTCGAGCCAATGGCTGACCCAGCCGGCCGTACGGGCGAGGGCAAACATGACCGTGAACATCTCGGTCGGGATGCCGAGGGCCTTGTAGATCAGGCCCGAGTAGAAGTCGACGTTCGGATAGAGCTTGCGGGCGACGAAGTACTCGTCCTTCAACGCGGCTTCCTCGAGCTTCATCGCGACCTCGAGCAACGGGTCGTTGACGCCGAGGTCGGCGAGCACCTTGTGGCACATCTCGCGGATGATCGACGCGCGCGGGTCGTAGTTCTTGTAGACGCGATGGCCGAAGCCCATCAGGCGGAAGGTGGAGTTCTTGTCCTTCGCTTTCTCGACGGCCTTGGCGACGTCCTCGGGCCGGCCGATCTCTTCCAGCATCGTCAACACGGCCTCGTTGGCGCCACCGTGCGCCGGCCCCCAGAGAGCGGCAATGCCGGCAGCGACGCAGGCGTAGGGGTTCGCGCCGGTCGAACCGACAAGGCGCACCGTCGACGTCGAGGCGTTCTGCTCGTGGTCGGCGTGCAGGATGAACAGCAGGTCGAGCGCCTTGGCGGCCACCGGCTTCAGCTGCAGCGGCTCGCTCGGCACCTCGAACATCATGTGCAGGAAGCGCGTGGTGTACTCGAGGTTGTTGCGCGGGTAGCGGATCGGCCAGCCGATCGACTGGCGGTAGCAGGCGGCAGCGATCGTCGGCACCTTGGCGATCAGGCGGACCGCCGCCAGGCGGCGCTGCTCCGGGTCGTTCAGGTCGAGGGTGTCGTGATAGAAGGCAGACAACGAACCGACCATGCCGCAGAGCATGGCCATCGGGTGCGCGTCGTGGCGGAAGCCCCCGAGGAAGGTCTTCATCGCCTCGTGCATCATCGTGTGGTGCGTGACTTCATGTTCGAAGCCGTCGAACTGCTGGCGGTTCGGCAGTTCGCCGTGCATCAGCAGATAGGCGACTTCGAGGAAGCTCGAATGCTTGGCGAGCTGCTCGATCGGGTAGCCGCGGTAAAGCAGCACGCCCTCGTCGCCGTCGATGTAAGTCACCGCGCTGCGGCAGCTCGCGGTGGCCATGAAGCCCGGGTCGTAGGTGAAGTGCCCGGTGTCCTTGGCGAGCTTGCCGATGTCGACGCAGGGCGCCCCGAGGGTGCCGCGATGGACCGGCAGGGACACGGCTTTGTCGCCGACGTTGAGGGTGACGGATTCGGACACGTTCGCACTCCTTGGACGGGGCGGGCGCAGGGAGGGCGCCTCGCCGCATGAAGACAGGTCGGACGACGGGCGTCCGTGGTCTTCACAAGTATCGCATAGGGCCCGGAGACGGTGTGCGGGGGACGCGAAGGCCTGCGACAAAAGTCGTAGTCCGGAAATGGCGAAGGCCGGCAGGAGCCGGCCTTCGGGGCAACACGCCTGCGCTCGTCGCGCGTGCGGCGGCTTACTTGCCGTAACGCTTGCGGAAGCGGTCGACTCGGCCGGCCGTATCGAGGATCTGCTTGCTCTTGCCCGTGTAGAACGGGTGCGAGGCCGAGGAGATTTCGATCTTGATCAGCGGGTAGGTCTCGCCGTCTTCCCACTTGATCGTCTCCTTGGAGCCGAGCGTGGAGCGGGTGAGGAACGAGAAGTTCGAGGTCACGTCCTGGAACACGACCGGCTGGTAGTTCGGGTGGATGCCATCTTTCATAGCGGGTCCCAGAAGCGTCGAAACGAGGAAAGGGCGGAAGTATAGCCATGCAGGCGAGGGACCGGCAAGCGAAGGGGGCCGTCCCGTTCAGCCACTCCCGGCCCTTCGCCCGGTCAGGCCAGTGCGAGGCGGAGCCGATGCTCGAACCGCGCCGTCTGCAGGCCGGCGAGGATGCGCGCATTCGCCGGCCGACCGGAACGGCCGGCCCAATCGACGACGGTCGCGCCGCGGGCGAGCCGCCCGCCCGTCTCGACCTCGACGGCGTGGCGATGCCAACCGGTGGCGGCCTCGGGCTCGAGCGCGGCGGCCATGGCCAGCCCGTCGGCCGAATGCCAGTGCGTCCCGCGCCGTCCTTCCGACCACTCCCTCGTGCGCTGTGAGATGGCCTTGTAGAACGCCGCCTTCGGCGTCGGTGCATCGAGCCACTGCTCGACCTCGGCGTGCGGAAGGCCATGGCGCAGCACGGCCTCCCAGTCGACCAGATCGAAGGCCGGGAAGGCCTCGAAGACGACATGCGCCGCCTCCGGGTCGAAGGCGATGTTGAACTCGGCGCTGACCGACGTGTTGCCCTGCCCCGTCACGGCACCCCCCATCACGACGAGACGGCCGATGCGCGACGGCAGGCTCGGGTCGAGGCGCAGGGCCAGCGCGAGGTTCGTCAGCGGCCCGAGGCAGACGAGCAGCAGGCCAGGGTGCGAATGGCTGAACCGGATCATCGCCAGTGCGGCGTGCTCGGCCTGCGCGACGCCCGTGGGTGCCAGGTAGCCGGTGTCGCCGAAGCCGTCGCGGCCGTGCACGTAGGCGGCATCCTCGGCCGGGAACACCAGCGGCACCGCGCAGCCCGGGAACACGGGAACGTCGACGCCGGCGACCTCGCAGAGCTTCAGCGCGTTGCGCACCGTGTGCTCGAGGCCGACGTTGCCCGCGGTGATCGTCAAGCCCAGCACCTCGTGGCCGGGGCTGGCGAACGCCATGAGCAGGGCCCAGGCATCGTCCACGCCGGGGTCGGTGTCGATCAGCAGCGGGATGCGGTCGGTGGCGGCCATCGGCAAGGCGTTCGGGGCGGTCGGCGGGCCGGCAGTGTGCCGCGGGCGGCGCCGACCTGCATCAGGCCGAGGCGTAGCGCGCCGCGCTGCCCACCCAGCGCGCGATGACGGCCTCGGCGATGGCCGGCGATTCGGCCAGCAGTCGCTCGGCCAGCGCCGCCACCTGCGGCAGCAGCCGGGCGTCACGCGCGAGATCGGCGATGCGGAAGGCGGCAAGGCCGGTCTGGCGCGTGCCCAGCAGTTCGCCCGGGCCTCGAAGCTCGAGGTCCTTCTCCGCGATGACGAAGCCGTCGTTGCTCCGGCGCATCACGTCGAGGCGCTCACGGGCGATCACCCCCAGCGGCGACTGGTACAGAAGCACGCAGCTCGAGGCGGCGCTGCCCCGCCCCACGCGGCCACGGAGCTGGTGCAACTGCGCAAGGCCGAGGCGCTCGGCGTTCTCGATCACCATCAGGCTCGCATTGGGCACGTCGACGCCGACTTCGATCACCGTGGTGGCGACGAGCAGCTGCACCTCGCCCGCCTTGAAGCGGCGCATGGTGTCCTGCTTCTCGGTGGGCTTCATTCGCCCATGCAACAGGGCGACGCGCAGCTCCGGAAGCGCTTCGGACAGCTGCTCGTAGGTCGTCTGCGCGGCCTGGGCCTCGATCTCCTCGCTGTCCTCGATCAGCGGGCAGACCCAGTAGGCCTGCCGGCCTTCGGCGCAGGCCTTGCGCACCCGCTCCACCAGCTCGGGACGGCGCTCGGCCGCGACGGCGACGGTGGTGACCGGCGTCCGGCCGGGCGGCAGCTCGTCGATGACCGACAGGTCGAGGTCGGCATAGGCCGTCATCGCCAAGGTGCGCGGGATCGGCGTGGCCGTCATGACCAGCTGGTGCGGCACGCGCTCGCCCTCGAGACCCTTGTCGCGGAGCGCGAGGCGCTGGTGCACGCCGAAGCGGTGCTGCTCGTCGACGACGACGAGCCCGAGCTTCGCGAAGGCGACGCCGCCCTGCATCAGCGCGTGCGTTCCGACCACCACCTGCGCCGTGCCGTCGGCGATGGCGGCGAGCGCTTCCCGTCGCGATTTGCCGGTGACCTTGCCGGCCAGCCAGCACACGCGCACGCCGTGCGGCTCGAACCAGCGCTGGAAATTCTGCAAATGCTGCTCGGCCAGCAGCTCCGTCGGAGCCATCAGCGCGACCTGCCGGCCCGAGGCGACGGCCTGCATCGCCGCCAGCGCGGCGACGACGGTCTTGCCGCTGCCCACGTCGCCCTGCACGAGCCGCAGCATGGGGGCGCCTTCGGCGAGATCGCGCTCCACCTCGGCGAGCACGCGCTGCTGGGCGCCCGTGAGCGCGAACGGCAGCGTGGCACGCAACGCCGCGACGGCGGCCGGCGCGGCCGGCAGCGGAAAGGCGCCGTGCTCGCGCAAGGCGATGCGCTGTCGGCGCAGGCTGAGCCCGTGCGCCAGCAGTTCCTCGAAGGCGAGGCGCTGCTGGGCCGGGTGGGTGCCCGACATTAGCGCCGCCACATCGGCCTCGACGGGCGGCCGGTGCACGGTCAACAGGGCCTCTCGCAGTCCCGGCAGGGCCAGGCCCGTCCAGGCCGCGGTGGGCACGAGTTCGAGCACCTCGCCGGGCGGCAGCTGTTCGAGCGCCAGGCGCACCAGCTTCGCCATCGAGCCGGGGCCGAGGCCCTCCACCAGCGGGTACACCGGGTCGAGCCGGTCGCTGAGGGCGGCGCCCTCGTCGTCGCCGAGCACCCGGTAGCTCGGGTGGATGATCTCCCAGCCGTTCTGGCCGGGCCGCACCTCGCCGAAAACGCGCACGCGGCGCCCGGGCTGGAAGGCCTGCACCTGCTGGCTGCGGAAGTGGAAGAAGCGCAAGCCGAGCAGCGACCCGTCGTCCCCGCCCAGCGTCACCTTCAACATCGGACGCCCGCGGAACAGGCGCTCGACGTGGCGCACGCGCCCTTCGGCCTGCAGGGCCGGGCCGGGGCGGAGGTCGATGATGGGCGTCAGCCGGGTGCGGTCCTCGTAGCGCAGCGGCAGCAGGAACCAGAGGTCCTGCAGGGTCTGGATGCCGCGCTCGGCCAACTTCGCAGCCACGGCCGGCCCAACGCCCGGCAGGCGCGTCACCGGCGCGTCGCCTCCTGCCAGCGCGGGCGCCGGCGCGGCCGTGCGGGGCATGGATCAGTCGAGGACGAGGATGCCGTCGACCTCGACTTCCGCGCCCTTCGGCAGGCCGGCGACCTGGATGGTCGAGCGTGCCGGGTACGGCGCCTGGAAGTATTCAGCCATCACCGCGTTGACGGTGGCGAAGTGCGAAAGATCGGTCAGGTAGATGCCGATGCGCACCAGCTTGTCCAGATCGCCACCGGCGGCCTGGCAGACCGCCCGCAGGTTGTCGAACACCCGGCGCGTCTGGACGGCGATGTCGCCACCGACGAGGTCGCCGGTCTTCGGATCGAGCGGGATCGCACCCGAGAGGTACACCGTGTTGCCGGCTCGGACGGCCTGGGAGTAGGGGCCGATGGCGGCGGGGGCGTTCGGGCTGGTGATCGGCGTACGGGACATGGCGGGCCTCGGCTTCGGAGGCCGGTAGCTTACAGCCGGCGCACCACGTGGACGACCTGCAGGCGACGCACGCGCCGCATCACCTCGGCGAGGTGGTCGACGTCGCGCACCTCGATGCCGAACTCCATCACGGAGAGGTTCACGTCGCGCTCGCGGTACTCCACCGAATCGATGTTCGAATCGCTTTCCGCGATCGCAGCGGCGACCTGGGCCAGGGCCCCGGGCCGGTTGTCGACCTCGACGCGCACGGCGACGAGGAAATCGCCCTTGACGTCGCGATCCCAATCCATGACCAGGCAGCGTTCCGGCGTCCGCGCGAAGGCCTCGACGTTCGGGCAATCGCGCCGATGCACGACGATGCCCTTGCCCGCGGAGAGGTAACCCATGATCGCGTCGCCCGGCAGCGGGTGGCAGCAGGTGGCGAAGGTCAGCACGCCGCGCTCGCTGCCGTTGATCAGGAGGCGTTCGGCCGATGCGGGCGCCGCGGTACCGGCACCGGTCGCGACCAGCGCCTGCGCCACCTGGGCCGGCATGCGGTTGCCGAGGGCGATGTCGGCGAGCAGCGCCTCGAGGCGCGGGTAGCGATGCTCGGCGAGGAACTCCTCGATGCGCTTGCCCGGCACCCGCTCGAGAGAGCTTTCGAGCCCCTCGAGGGCACGATCCAGCATCCGGTGGCCGAGGCTGACCGCGTCCTCGTGCTGCAGCTTCTTGAGGTTCGATCGGATCGCCGTGCGCGCCTTCGAGGTAACGACGAATTCGAGCCACTGCGGACGCGGCGCCGCGGAAGGGGCGGTGACGATCTCGACGTTCTGGCCGCTCTGCAGCCGCGTGTGCAGGGGCACCAGCTTCTTGTCGACGCGGGCGGTCACGGCCCGGTCGCCGATGCTGGTGTGCACGGCATAGGCGAAATCGAGCGCCGTGGCGTTTCGCGGCAGGGCGAGGATGTCGCCCTTTGGCGTGAACAGGTAGACCTCGGCCGGGAACAGGTCGACCTTCACGTTCTCGACGAACTCGAGGGACGAGGACGACACCGACTGCTCGCTGCTCATCAGGCCGCGGATCCAGTCCTGCGCGCGGGCCTGCGCGCTGCTCGCGCCCGTCGCGGAAGTGTTGGCCTTGTACGCCCAGTGCGCGGCGATGCCGCGCTCGGCGATCAGGTCCATCTCCTCGGTGCGGATCTGCACTTCGATCGGCGAGCCGTGCGTGCTGAACAGCACGGTATGCAGGCTCTGGTAGCCGTTGGCCTTCGGGATGGCGATGAAGTCGCGGAAGCGCGCCTCCAGCGGTTTGTAGAGCGCATGCACCGCGCCGAGCGCGTGGTAGCACTGCATCACCCGCTGAACGACGACGCGGAAGCCGAACACGTCCAGCACCTGCTCGAGCGTCTTGTGCTCGCTGCGCATCTTCGAATAGATGCTCCAAGGCGACTTCACGCGACCGACGATGCGGAAGGGCAGGCCCTCCAGGGAGAGGCGCTGCGCGATCTTGGCCTCGATGGTCGTCATCGCCTCGCGGCGCATCACCGGCTGGCTCGCCAAGCGACGCGCGATCACGGCGTACCGCCGCGGGTGGAGGGCCTTGAAGCCGAGGTCCTGCAGCTCGGCCTTGAACTTGTTCATGCCGAGGCGCTGGGCGATCGGCGCGTAGATCTCCAGCGTCTCGCGGGCGATGCGGCGGCGCGACTCATCGGCCATCGAATCGAGCGTCCGCATGTTGTGCAGGCGGTCGGAGAGCTTGATCAGGATGACGCGGAGGTCCGTCGCCATCGCCAGCATCATCTTGCGGAAGCTTTCGGCGGCCGCTTCCTGCCGGCTGGCGAAGCGGATCTTGTCCAGCTTCGTCACCGCATCCACGAGCGCCGCCACCGGCTCGCCGAAGGCCTGCACGATCTCGGCGCGCGGCAACGGCGTGTCTTCCAGCGTGTCATGGAGGATGGCGGCGCAGAGCGTCTCCCAGTCGACGCGGAGCTCCGCGAGGATCGCCGCCACCGCAACGGGGTGCGTGATGTAGGCCTCGCCGCTCTTCCGCACCTGGCCGTCGTGGGCATGCGCGCCCATCACGTAGGCGGCGCGGACGCGGGCGATCTGCTCGGGCGGGAGGTAGTCGGCCAGTTTCGCAGCCAGCGCATCGACCTGCTCCGGACAGGGGTCCGGCGCGGTCGGGGCGGCTTGTGCGGGCGCAGCGCTGGCACTCATAACTTGAATGTAAGGGCCGGACTGGAGCGCGGCAACCGCACGGAAACGACGAGGCCCGCCGAAGCGGGCCTCCGTTCACGCGGCGCAGGACCGCGCGGCGCACGTGTTGGCGTCGATCAGTCGTCGCCGCCCTTCATGTCGTCGTCCACCACCTCGGCGGCGGCCCACTCGAGGGCTTCACGCTCGCGACGCTCGCGCTCGGCCTTCTCGACCTGCTCGATCAGCGCCTCGTCGATCTGGCGGGCGGCGATTTCGCGAAGCGCCAGCACGGTCGGCTTGTCCTCGTGCTCGCTGTTGTCGAGGGTCGGCTCGGCACCCTTGGCCAGCTGACGGGCACGCTTCGAGGCCAGAACCACCAGCTCGAAGCGGTTGTTCACGACGTCCAGGCAATCTTCAACGGTGATGCGGGCCATGCGGTACTCCGGCGCGGCGGGCCGACGGGCCTGCCTTCAAAGACCGCGCAGCATAGCGGCCGGACCGCCACCGGGCAAGGAAGACCCCCGCCGGACGCTGAACGGAAAGCACAAAAAACCAATCGGATCAGGCACTTGCCAGCAGCTCAACCGTCGTAGCCGGCCATCAGGCCGGCGAACAGCCCGGCGTGGCGACGGACCTGGGCCTCCCGCCGCAGGCGGTGGGCGATGAAGATCGAGCGCAACTCGTTGGCGGCCGTGTCGAAGTGCTCGTTGACGATCCAGTAATCGAACTCGGGCGCGTGCGACATCTCCTCCTGCGCGGCGGCGAGGCGCTGGGCGATGACCGCCTCGCTGTCCTGCCCGCGGTTGCGCATGCGCGTCTCGAGGGTGTCGGTGGACGGCGGCAGGATGAAGACGCTCACCGCGTCCGGGATCTTCTGCCGGACCTGCCGGGCGCCCTGCCAGTCGATCTCGAGCAGCACGTCCTTGCCCGCGGCCAGCTGCGGCTCCACCGACTGCCGAGCCGTCCCTTTGTAGTCGCCATGCACCAGCGCGTACTCGAAGAAGTCGCCGGCGGCGATCATCCGCTCGAACTCGGCCTTGTCGACGAAGTGGTAGTGGTGGGCATGGCGTTCACCCGGGCGCGGCGCGCGCGAGGTGTAGCTGATCGACAGCGCGATGCCGGGTTCGCGGGCGAGCACGGCGTTCACCATGCTCGACTTGCCGGCGCCGGAGGGCGCGGCGACGACGAACAGGGTGCCGCGTTCTACGGGGGCGTGGGGATGGCTCATGCGGGGCGGCCCTCCGGCCTCACTCGATGTTCTGCACTTGTTCGCGGATCTGCTCGATCAGCACCTTCAGCTCGACCGAGGCCTGGGTCAAGCGCGCGTCGACCGCCTTCGAGCCCAGCGTGTTCGCCTCGCGGTTGAACTCCTGCAGGAGGAAATCCAGGCGCCGGCCCACGGCCTCCCCGCGCTTCATCGCATGGCGGGCCTCGACGACGTGGGTGGCGAGGCGGTCGAGTTCCTCGTCGACGTCGGCGCGCTGCAGGAGCAGCACGAGCTCCTGTTCGAGGCGGGCCGGATCGACCTCCACCTTGAGCTCGCCGAAGCGGGTCTCGATGCGCTGGCGGATCGCGCTGCGCAATTCCGGCAGCACGCCGCGCACGGTCGCGATGATGGCTTCGATGGCCTTGAGCCGCTCCTCGATGAGGCCGGCCAGCGCCTTGCCCTCGCGTTCGCGATGGGCGAGGAAATCGGCCAGCAGCGCATCGGCCAGGGAGGCCGCCTCGGCGCGCAGGGCGTCCATATCGGTGCCGGCGTCGGCCAGCACGCCCGGAAAGGCCAGCAGGTCGGTGAAGCTGGTTTCCAAGGTGCTGAAGCGGGCGGCAAAGGTCGCGTGCAGCTCGGTGAGCTGCTGCAGCCGCGCCTCGTTCACGCTGAGCGGGCGCAGGGCGTCGCCACTGCTGCGCAGGCGCAGGCCGAGGTCGAGCTTGCCGCGCGAGATCTTCGCCGCGACCTTCTCGCGCAGCATCGGCTCCAGCGTACGCAGCTCGTCGGGCAGGCGCAGCGACAGTTCGAGGTAGCGGTGGTTGACGGCGCGGAGCTCGGCGGCCAGCGTACCGGCGGCGGTGGCGCGTTCGACCGCGGCGAAGGCGGTCATGCTGCGGATCATTCGGGGCTCGCGCGGCGGGCGGCAGGGAGGCGGATGGTAAACTCCGCGCCCTTTCGCCACCACCGGCCCGCTCCATGACCGCCATCGCCCGCCCCAGTGGCCGCCAACCCGACCAGATGCGCGATGTGCGCATCGAACGCCGCTACACCAAGCATGCCGAGGGTTCGGTGCTGGTCGCCTTCGGTGACACCGTCGTGCTCTGCAACGCCAGCGTCGAGGAGCGCGTGCCCGGCTTTCTGCGCGGCAAGGGCGAGGGCTGGATCACTGCCGAGTACGGGATGCTGCCGCGCTCGACGAACTCCCGCATGGGCCGCGAGGCGGCGCAGGGCAAGCAGGGCGGCCGCACGCTGGAGATCCAGCGCCTGATCGGCCGCAGCCTGCGCGCCTGCGTGGACCGCAACGCGCTGGGCGAGCGCACCATCACGCTCGACTGCGACGTGCTGCAGGCCGACGGCGGCACGCGCACCGCGGCGATCACCGGCGCCTACGTGGCCCTGGTGGATGCGGTTTCCACATTGAAGACCTCGCGCAACCCGATCTTCGGTGCGGTGGCCGCCGTGTCGGTGGGCATCTACCGCGGCGTGCCGGTGCTGGACCTCGACTACGCCGAGGACAGCGACTGCGACACCGACATGAACGTGGTGATGAACGACGGCGGTGGCTTCATCGAGGTGCAGGGCACGGCCGAGGGCCACGCGTTCCGACGCACCGAGATGGACGCGATGCTGGCGCTGGCCGAGAAGGGCATCGCCGAGCTGGTGGCCGCGCAGCGCGCGGCGCTGGCGGGATGAACCGCCACCTCGCCCTCTTCGCGCTCGTGGTGGACGACTACGACACCGCCATCCGCCATTACGTCGACGACCTCGGCTTCACGCTGGTCTGCGACGAGGACCGCGGCAACGGCAAGCGCTGGGTGGAGGTGACGCCCTCCCCGGCCTCGCAGTGCCGCGTGCTGTTGGCGAAGGCCGCGACCGAGGCGCAGAAGAGCCGCATCGGCGACCAGACGGGCGGCCGCGTCGGTTTTTTCCTGCACACCGACGACTTCGACCGCGACCACGCGGCGATGACCGCCCGCGGCGTGCGTTTCGCCGAAGCGCCGCGCGACGAGCCCTACGGCAAGGTGGTGGTCTTCATCGACCGCTACGGCAACCGCTGGGACCTGATCCAGCCCGCTTCGGAAGGCGCCGACGCATGAAGGTCGTCCTCGCCAGCGGCAATAGGGGCAAGCTCGCCGAACTCGGCGAACTGCTCGCCGGCGCCGGCCTCGAACTGGTGCCGCAGGGCGCGCTCGGCATCGCCGATCCGGTCGAGGACGGCCACACCTTCGTCGAGAACGCGCTGATCAAGGCGCGCAACGCGTCGAAGCTTTCCGGCCTCCCCGCGCTGGCCGACGACTCCGGCCTGATCGTCGATGCCCTCGGCGGCGCGCCGGGCCTGATCAGCGCGCACTACGCCGGCGTGCACGGCGACGCAGCGGGGAACATCGCCAAGCTGCTCGGCGAGCTTCGAGGCATACCCGCCGAGCGCCGCACGGCGCGCTTCTATTGCTGCCTCGTGCTGCTGCGCCATGCCGAGGACCCACAGCCGCTGGTCGCCGAAGGCGAGTGGCCGGGCCTGATCCTCGACGCACCGCGGGGCAGCAGCGGCTTCGGCTACGACCCGGTGTTCTTCGATCCGGCCACCGGGCTCGGCGCCGGCGAAATGCCCGCCGCGATGAAGAACCCGATCAGCCACCGCGGCCGGGCGCTGGCCGTGCTGAAGGCGCGGCTGGCCGACTGGATCGCGCGCGGCGCGGCCGCCGGCTGAGCCATGCACACGCACGGCGAGCACTGCACCCCGGACTGCGCGCATGACCGCGCGAACGACGCCGCACCGCCCCTCGTGCCGGGTCCGCTGGCGCTCTACATCCACATTCCGTGGTGCGTGCGGAAGTGCCCGTACTGCGACTTCAACTCGCACCAGCGACCGCAAGAGCTACCGGTGGCCGAGTATGTCGCCGCGCTGGTGCGCGACCTCGAGTTCGACCTGCCGAACGTCTGGGGCCGCACGGTGCACAGCGTGTTCTTCGGCGGCGGCACGCCCAGCCTGTTCCCGGCCTCCGCCATCAACGACATCCTCGCCGCCTGCAGCGCGCGATTGCGCTTCGCGCCCGGCGCCGAGGTGACGCTGGAGTGCAATCCGGGCACCGCCGAGTTCGACCGCTTCGAGGGCTACCGCGCCGCCGGCGTGAACCGCCTGAGCTTCGGCGTGCAGAGCTTCGACGACGGCTGCCTAGAGGCGCTCGGCCGCATCCACGACAGCGGGGAGGCCGAGCGTGCGGTGAAGCTGGCGCAGGACGCCGGCCTCGACAACCTCAACATCGACCTGATGTACGCGCTGCCGGGCCAGACCATGGCCATGGCGCTGCACGACGTCGAGCGCGCGATCGCGCTGCAGCCGGCGCACCTCTCGCACTACCACCTGACGATGGAACCCAACACCGTCTTCGCCGCCCGCCCGCCCGAGGGCCTGCCGGACGAGGACGACGCCTGGGCGATGCAGGAGGCCTGCCAGCAGCGCATCGCGGAAGCCGGCTTCGGCCACTACGAGATCTCGGCCTACGCCAAGCCCGGCCGGCAGTGCCGCCACAACCTCGCCTACTGGACCTATGCCGACTACCTCGGCATCGGTGCCGGCGCGCACGGCAAGATCAGCTTCGGCCATGACGGCCGCATCCTGCGGCGCTGGAAGAAGAAGAACCCGCGCGAGTACTTGGCCGCCTTGGCCGCGGGATCGCCCGAAGGCGCGCACATCGGCGGCGACGAGGACGTGCTGATGCCGGCGCGCCCCTTCGACTACATGCTCAACCGGCTGCGCCTGCATGCCCCGTTCGCGCTCACCGAGTTCGAGCAGGCCACGGGGCTGTCGCGCAGCGCGATCGCCACGGAGATCGCCGCGGCCGAATCGCGCGGCTGGCTCGAAGGCAATGGCGAGGTCTACGCGCTCACCGCGCAGGGACGCAACTTCAACAACGACCTCGTCAGCCTGTTCCTCAAGGGCTGAGCCCAAGCCCTCAGAAACGCACGGGCGTCGCGTAGGGCACCGGCATGTGCAGGGCCTCGTCGCGCTCGATGCCGCTGACCAGATGGTGCAGCGCGCGGATCACGCCCGCATGCGTGAACCACAGCGCCGGCTCGCGATGCTCCGCCAGCGCAGCCGCCACGCGCGCCTCGAGGTCGAGGTAGCGCTCGCCCTCCGGCATCTGGAATCCGGCGGGATCCGCCGCCCAGGCGTCGAGCGCGCTCCGGTCGATGGCATCCCAAGGCCGCGACTCCCACTGGCCGAAATGCAGCTCGGCCAGACGCTCGTCGACGCGCACCCGACGAGCCTCCGCGCGCGCTTTCGCCAGCGGCCAGGGCGTCGGCGGAACCCCGCGGGGAGCGGCGACCTCGATGCGGAAGGCGCGCGCCGTGGCCTCGGCGAGTTCGCGGGCCCGCGCCAGCGGACTGCTGGCGATGGGCCAGTCCGGCAGGGCGAGGCGCAGCCGGCGTGCCGCGTCACTCACGTCGCGCGCATGCACGGGCAAGTCGCTGCGGCCGTAGCAAATCCCCTGCCCGCCCAGCACCGGCGTGTGGCGGATCGCGATGAGCGGTGGAACGCGACGGCTCACCACGACGTCACGCGCCGGACGGCAGCAGGCGCAGCGACGCGACGACCGCCAGCAGGAACGCGGCTTCGCCCAGCTGTTCGGCACAGCCCAAGGCATCGCCAGTGAAGCCACCCAAGCGGCGTCGGTACCAGCGGGCACACCAGGCGTGCACCAGCGCGACGCCCGCCGCCCCTGCCAACCACGCGGGCCAGAAGGCGGGCGTCAGGGCGGTCGCGAGCCCCAACGGGAGCGCCGACAGCAGCAGCGCCATGAGCAGGCTGAAGGGCCCCAACGCGACCGCCAGCGGCTTGCTCTTGCCGTCCTCGTCGCGCACGTAGTCGAGGCGCGCCATGAGCGCCGTTGCGCCGCCGCGCGCCACCGCATGGGCCGCGACCAGCGCGGGCACCGCGAACGCCAACGGCAGGGTCGCCAGCGCCGCCCAGCGCAGGCCGGTAACGAGCAGCAGAGCCAGTGCGCCGTAACTGCCGAGGCGCGAGTCCTTCATGATCACCAGCGCCTTGGCGCGGTCGACGTGCCCACCCAGCGCATCGAAGGTGTCGGCGAGACCGTCCTCGTGGAAGGCGCCCGTGACGACCGCGCCCGCCGCCAGCGCGAGCCCCGCCGCGATCGGCATCGGGAAGACCTGCGCCGCCAGCCAAAGCACGGCCGCGCTGAGGGCGCCGACCAGCAGGCCTACGGCGGGAAACCACTTCGCGGCGTCGTTCAACCATTCGGGGCGGAAGCCGTCGAACTGGGGCGTGGGCAGCCGGGTGAAGAACTGCACCGCCAGCCAGAAGCCCCGCCACTCGCGACGGATCACGCCGATCGAATCGGGGGTGTCGGCGCCGGGGCTCATGCGCGATCCGACACGCCCGCGCTATCGAAGGTGGCCATCTCAGCCAGCAAGGCGCAGGACGCGCGCAGCAGCGGCAGGGCCAGCACTGCGCCACTGCCCTCGCCGAGGCGCAGGCCCAAGGACAGCAAGGGTTCGGCGTCGAGCCTCGCCAACCAGCGCGCATGCGGCGCTTCGGCCGAGACGTGGGCGAACACGAGGAAAGGCTTCAGCGCCGGATCGATCGCCAGCGCCACGGCCGCCGCTGCGGTGGCGATAAAGCCATCGACGACCACCAGCACGCGGACCGAGGCGGCACCCAGCATCGCACCAGCCATCATCGCGATCTCGAAACCGCCAACGGCGGCCAGGGCGCGGAGCGCGACCTCCGGCGATGCGGCGACGAAGGCTTCCGACGGCCGGCCATCGAGACGGTTCACCGCCAAGGCCCGCCGGACGACTTCGACCTTCCGCGCGAGGCCCGCTTCATCCACGCCCGTACCGCGGCCGACGCACTCGGCCGCATCAAGACCCGTCAATGCCGCCATCAGCGCTGCCGAACTCGTGGTGTTGCCGATGCCCATCTCGCCCAACACCAGCACGGACTGCGCGGCGAGCTCCCGGCCGATCGCCACGCCCGCATCCAGCGCCGCGACGGCCTGCGCCACGCCCATCGCTGGACCTTGAGCGAAATTCGCGGTGCCGTCGTCGATGCGCCGCGACAGCAGCATCGGATGAGCCGCCAGAGGCGAGGCCACACCGGCATCGACCACCGCCAGCCGCGCATCGAACTGCCGCGCGAGCACGCTGATGGCTGCACCGCCGGCGAGGAAGTTCGCGACCATCTGGGCGGTGACCGCCTGCGGGTACGGCGATACCCCCTCGGCGACGACACCGTGGTCACCGGCGAACACGCGCACATGGGCCTCTGCCATGCGCGGGTCCGCCCGGTCCTGCACCAGCGCCAGCTGCAGGGCGAGGGCTTCGAGCCGACCGAGCGAACCCGGCGGCTTGGTCTTGGCATCGAGCGCGTGGCGCACGCGGCGCGCGAGTTCGCCGTCGGGTTCAAGCCGCGGCAGCATGGGCGGCTGGAACAAGCCATGGCGCATCGGACGGGCAGCGGTCGGCATCGGTATCGGCAGATTCACGGAACGCAGGACAGGGCGCGCAGTATGGTGGCCGTTGGAGGTTTTTCCCATGCTGCGATCCCGCACCATCGACTGCCCCTACTGCGGCGAACCGATCCAGGTGGAGATCGAGCCGGCCGACGAGGCGCAGCGCTACATCGAGGACTGCCAGGTGTGTTGCCGGCCGATCGAGTTCGAGCTGCGGCCGGGCAGTCGCGGTGGACGCCTGCGGGTGTTCCGCGACGACGAGTGAGCCGGCGCCTTCACCGATCCGCTACACTCTGCCGCGCTGAAGGTGTTCGGGAAGCCGGTGTGACTCCGGCACTGCCCCCGCAACGGTAATCCGCTGCCAACCTGCCAGATCGCCACTGGGGCCCACCCTGGGAAGGCGGCAGGTCGCGATGCATCCTGCATCGCAAGCGGAGAGTCCGGAGACCGGCCTTCAGACCGTCGACGCGCCGCATCCCGGGTGCGTCAGCGGTCATGGCGCGCTGCGGTGGGCGGCGAGGCGTGGACGCGGCCCCGCACCGACGCGGCCGCTCGACGTCCTTGCGTTCCCGCTCGCGCCCCCGCGGGTGTGCGCTGCAAACCAAGGATCGCCATGAACCGTTCTCCCCTCACCGCCGGCCTCGCGCTGGCGCTTGCCGTTCCCTCCGCCGCGGCCGCGGCGGCCGATTCCGCCGAAACCCTCGACGCCGTCGTGGTCACCGCCACCCGCTCCCCGGCGCCGGTCGCACGCGGGCTGGCCGCGACCACAGTGCTGGATCGCGCGGCCATCGAGCAGGCGCAAGCCCCGGACCTCATCGACCTTCTCGCGCGCCAGGCCGGCATCGACGTCTCGCGCACCGGCGGGCCCGGCTCGCTGTCCACGTTGTTCCTGCGCGGCGGGAACTCCAACCACGTGCTGGTGCTCGTCGACGGCGTGCGGGTGAATTCGGTGCAGCAGGGCCAGTACGACTTCGGCAGCCTCCCCATCGACCGCATCGAGCGCATCGAGATCGTCCGCGGTCCGCGCGCGGCGCTGTGGGGCTCCGACGCCATCGGCGGCGTCATCCAGATCTTCACCCGCGATCCCGGACAACGCGGCGCGCAGGTGCGCGTGGGCAGCTTCGACCGCTCGGAAGTCGCCGCCCAGTGGGGCGTTTCCGGTGAGCGCGGCAGCGTCGGCCTCGGCGGCGGGCTGCAGGACGTCGGCGGCTACAACGCCAGCACGCCGTCGAGCTTCAGCTTCGACCCGGACCGCGACGGCTTCCGCAACCGGCACGTGAGCCTCGGCGGTCGCACCACGCTGGGCACGCAGGCCCTCGGGGTGAACCTCCTCTCCACCGTGGCCGACATCGAGTTCGACCGCGGCCTGACGCAAGCGCATTCGGCCAGCGGCGGCGCGACGCTCGGCGGCCCGCTGGCCGCGCGCTGGTCGCACAGCCTCGCGCTGGGCGAGGCCCGCGAAGACCTCAAGACCCTGTCCAGCTTCGGCAGCCGTTTCGAAAGCCGCCGCCGCTCGGTCGACTGGCTGCATGACCTCGCCCTCACCGACCGCCATGCGCTGCTGTTCGGCCTGAACCACGTGGACGAGGACGCCGTCTCGCGCAACGCGACCAACGCGGTGGTCTACGACCGCAGCCGCGGCAACACCGGCCTGTTCACGGCGTGGCGTGGGACCGTCGGCGCGCAGCAGTGGGATCTCGCCGCGCGAACGGACGACAGCAGCCAGTTCGGCCGCACGAACACCGCCCAGGCCGCGTGGGGCCTTGCCCTCGGCGACGGCTGGCGCTTGCGGGCAAGCTGGGGCCAGGGCTTCCGCGCGCCGAACACCAACGAGCTGTATTCGCCGGGCTTCGGCGGACTGTTCGCCGGCAATCCGGCACTCGGCCCGGAGCGCTCGCGCAGCGCGGAGCTTGGCCTCGGCTGGCAGGGGACAACGGCGACGCTGGCGCTCTCCCTCTACCGCAGCCGGGTGACCGACCTCATCGCCTTCACGGGCCCCACCTTCGGCGCCACCAACATCAACCAGGCGCGCCTCGACGGCGCCGAGCTGGACGGGCGCTGGCAGCTGGGGCGGATCGACCTTCGAGGCAACCTCGGCTGGCAGCGGGCGGAAAACGCCGCCACCGGTGCCGCCCTGCTCCGCCGGGCCCCTCGCAAAGCGGCCCTGAGCGTCGATATCCCCGCCAACGCCTGGCTGCGATTCGGGCTCGACGCCACGGCGGCCTCGCGCCGCCAGGACTTCGACGGTGCGCTGGCCGGCTACACGCGCTTCGACCTGAGGGCCGAGGCCGCGCTCGGCGAGGACTGGGCCCTGCGCGCCCGGGTGGAGAACCTCTTCGACCGGCGCTACACCTTGGCCAGCGGATTCGCCACCCCGGACCGCAGCCTGCTCGTGGAGATCACCTGGCGCCCGGATCGCTGATCCGGCCACCACGCCTTCACACCGCCGCCCCGGCCCGGGGCGGCGACAACGGTGGCTGCCTGCTATATTCAGTTTCGTTGACTTTTCGCAATGGAACGTGCGCATGCCCGGCCCCGCGGCCTCCAGCTCGAACACCCCTGCCGGCCTCTCGAAAAGCACCCTGCCCCGCAAGGTGCGGCAGATCCTGCAAGGGTTCTACGAACTGGCGGCCGACGCGTTCGAGCGCGAGCTCACCGGCGCATTGAACGAATTCGAGCAACAGGCGTTCAACAACGCCGAGCAGGCCCGCAGCAACAACATCCAGGTCCGCTGGCTGGAGACGTTGCGCACCGTCCGGCGGACGCGACCCGACCTCGTGCCCCGCTTCCTGCAGGGCGTCGAGGCGCAGTTGGCGGCGATCCGCGAACCGTCGGCCACCGAGGCGGAGCGGGTCACGCAGCGCAGCATGGCCGAGCTGTCGCTGATCGAAGCTTCGGAAATGGACGAGTCGACGACGCTTGCGGAGATCGGCAGCCGCATCGAAATGCGCCACAGCCTGCCGATCTACCTGCTCGGCCAGCGCTTCGGCGTGCTGGCGGGCAAACCCGCGTTCGATGCGGAAGCCCTGCCTGTCGGCCCGCAGACCCTGTGCAAGATCCTGCGCACGGCGGCGGCGAACCTCGAGATCTCCTCCGAGCACCGCGTGCTGCTGTACCGCCTGTTCGAACGGCAGATGCTCGTCGAGTACGGCCGCTTGCTCGAAGCGCTGAACAACCACCTCATCAAGCACGGCGTGCTCCCGGGCTTGCAGTACATGCCGTTCCGCAGTCCGGCTGCCCCGCAGGCGCGTCCCGCGCCGAAGCCGGCGGACGGGCGGACAGCCGAGGACGAGGCGGCGGCGAAAGCCGCTGAGACGCCGGACGGCCGGACGACCGCACAGGCCCCGGCCTATGGCCGCAGCACCGGACAGATGCCGGCCTACGGGCGTCCGACCGGCCAGCCGGCGGCAACCGCGCGCGATGGCGGCGAGAGCGAAGCGCCGCTGCCCTGGCTGCTGCCCGGCGAACCGGCGGCCTGGGCCCCGGCCAGCCCCTCGGCCGCGGCGATGCCGCTGCCCGAGTTCGACCAGATCCGCGACCTGTTGACCTCGCGGCGCTCGATGCTCTCCAAGCTCTCGGGCGGCGGCGCGCCGGCAGGCCCGAGCGGCCCGGTGCACCAGCCCGCGCCGCAGGAAGTGCAGCACGCCCTGAGCCTGCTGCAGCCGAGCACCGCCACCTCGGTCAACATGGGCGGGCGCATCGTGCCGCGCACGGTGGCGCACCTGAAGCAGGACCTGCTGGCGCAGCTGCGGCGCAGCGCCCCCGCCGGCGAAACGCCGGTGCTGCCCGACGAGGACAACGACACCTTCGACCTCGTCGGCATGCTGTTCGACGAGCTGGTCAAGGACGTGCGCCCGAGCAGCCAGGCGTCGACGCTGCTGACCAAGCTGCAGGTGCCGCTGCTGCGCGTCGCGCTCTCCGACAAGCGCTTCTTCAACGACAGCCACCACCCGGCGCGGCAGATGCTCAACGCCGTGGCCGAAACCGGCGCCTACTGGCTCGGCGACGACGACGCGGATGGCGCCCTCGTCTCCAAGATGCAGGGCCTCGTCGACCGCACGCTGCGTGATTTCGACGGCGACATGTCGCTGTTCGAGTCGCTGCTGAAGGACCTGAGCTCGCACCTGCAGACGATCGCACGCAAGGCCGAAGTGGCCGAGCGGCGCCACGTCGAAGCCGCACGCGGCAAGGAGCGCCTCGCGCAGGCCCGCGACCGCGCCGCCGACGCGGTGAAGGAGATCACCGAGGGCAGCGAGCTGCCGGTGTTCACGCGAACGCTGTTGAACCAGGCGTGGACCGACGTGATGGCGCTGACCTCGCTGCGCCACGGCGAGGATTCGCCGGCGTGGACGCAGCAGCTCGAGACGGCGAAGAAGCTGGTCAGCCTCGCGAAGCCCGGCGCCGCCGCCGCGGCGGAAAGCGAAGCCCCCGCCCTGCAGAAGGAGGTCGCCGACTCGCTGCGCCAGGTGGGCTACCACGAGGCCGAATCGGACGCGATCGCGAAGCGCCTCATCGCCCCGACCACCGAAGCCGCCGCCGACGACGCCGCCAGCCGCACCGAGCTGCTGATGCGCATGAAATCGGCGAGCCGCCTCGGCACCACCGAGAAGCCGGCGAAACCGAAACCCGAGCAGCTCACGCCCGAGGTCATGGCGCGCGTCGCGCAGATCAAGACCTTGGCCTTCGGCACCTGGTTCGAGTTCGTCACCAACGCACAGGGTGACCGCGTGCGCCGCCGCCTGTCCTGGTATTCGCCGGTGAGCGGGACGGCCATGTTCGTCAACCACCGCGGCCAGAAGATCGGCGACCAGAGCATCGAGCACCTCGCCATCCAGATGGCCAACGGCCAGGCCCGCCTCGTGGAGGAGGAAGCGAAAGTGAGCCTGCTCGACCGCGCCTGGGGCGCGGTGATGAAGACACTCTCCGGCTTCGGCGGCGGCAAGCCCAAGGAGGCCGTGGCATGACCGGCCCGCACAGCGAGTACCGCCGCGCGAAGCGTCGCCGCGCCACGCACGACATCGCCGTGATCGACAACATGACCGAACAGGTGATCGGCAAGATCGGCAACCTGTCGGAATCCGGCGTGCTGCTGATCCTCGGCGCACCACCCTGCGCCGATGCGCTGTACCAGCTGCGTTTCGACCTGCCCGTCGGCGGCGGTCGCCCCCTCGAGGTCGAGGTCGGCGCGCACGAGCTGTGGCAGGACGACGCCGCCGCGCCGGGGCAGGTGTGGGCCGGCTTCCGCTTCATCGACGTGGCCGCGAACTCGCTGCAGAACATCCGGCAGTGGGTCGACCAGCCCGGCAGCGACTACGTCTGAGCCGGGCCGCGTGGCTCGGCGCGGCGCTGCTGGGGCTCGCCGCCTGCCAACCCGCGATGCCCTTGCGCGACGCCTGGCCGGTGTTCGGCAGCACGGCGGAACTGCAGCTGCCCGCTCGCACCGACGAGGCGCGTCGCGTCGACGCCCTGCGCTCGCTTGGCGCGCACTGGCAACAGCGCGAGCGCGACTGGCACGCCTGGGAACCCTCGGCCCTCACGGCCTTCAACGACGCGCTCGCCGCGAAGGGTGAAGCCGAAGCCCCACCGGCACTGCGCGGGCTGATCGCGCGCAGCCGCCCCCTCGTGGCCCGCAGTGGTCGTGCCTTCGACCCTGGCGTCGGGAGGCTGGTGGCGGCCTGGGGCTTCCACACCAGCGACTACCCGATCCGCACGCCGCCACCCGACGACGCGACGCTGGCCGCGTGGGCCGCGCGGCCCGATTCCCTCGACGACCTGCACTGCGATACCGACTGGCGCTGCACCAGCGCCGCGCCCGCGCTGCGGCTCGACTTCAACGCCATGGCGGAAGGGCTGGCCTTGGAGGAAGGCGCGACGCAGCTGCGCCGCCTCGGCGTGGCGCACGCGCTGCTGAACCTCGGCGGCGACGTGCTGGCGCTCGGCGACCACCACGGCGCGGCGTGGCGGGTGGGCCTCGATGACGGCGAGGGCGGCGTGCTCGGTGGCGTGGCCTTGCGCGACGGCGAGGCCTTCATGAGCTCGGGCCGCTACGCGAAGTACCGGGAGTCGCCGGACGGCGAACGCTGGCCGCATGTCCTCGACCCGCGCACGGGGCGCGCGGCGACGGGCGCACGCCTCAGCGCCGTGCTGCACCCCGACCCGGTGCGGGCCGATGCCGCGGCCACCGCCCTGATGGTGGCCGGGCCCGAGGGCTTCGAGGCCACCGTGCGCGGCATGGCGCTGGGCTGCGCCCTGCTCATCGATGCCGACGGCCGGGCTTGGTTGACCGCCGGCATGGCCCGTCGCTTCGCCTGGCAGCGCGACGTGCCGCAGGCGGCACGCATCGACGCGGGCGAGGGCTGCGACACGCCATGACGGCCGCTGCGGCACAATCGGCGCATCGCGATCCGCGCACCTGCCGCCGAGCCTTTCCGCCATGTCCCACCTCTACGCCGAGCACCTCGCCACCCTGAAGCAGCGCAGCGACGCCGCGCTGGCCAAGGCCGGCTTCGACCACCTCGTGATCGCGTCGGGCGTGGAGAAGTACCAGTTCCTCGACGACCGTCCCTACCCGTTCAAGCCCAACCCGCACTTCAAGCACTGGGTGCCGCTGCAGCAGCACCCGCACAGCTGGATCGCCTACACGCCGGGCCAGAGGCCGGTGCTCGCCTACTACCAGCCCGACGACTACTGGCATGTGCCGCCGTCGCCGCCGGAGGGCTTCTGGGTCGACCACTTCGACATCCGCATCCTCCGCGAACCGCACGAGGCCGCCGCCCATCTGCCCAAGGGCCGCGTGGCCATCGTCGGCGAGGCCGATGCGGCGCTCGAGGGCGTGGTGCCGAACAACCCGAAGGCGCTGATCGACGAACTGCACTACCAGCGCGGCTACAAGACCGCGTATGAACTCGACCGCATGCGCCGCGCCCAGCGCCGTGCGGTGAAGGGCCATCGCGCCGCCGAAGCCGCGTTCCGCGCCGGCGGCTCCGAGCTGGAGATCCACCGCGCCTACCTCGAAGCCACCGGCCACGGCGACCTCGACCTGCCCTACACCAACATCATCGGCCTCAACGCCCACGCCGCGGTGCTGCACTACCAGTACCAGTCGCCGGAGCGCCCGGCGAAGCCGCTGAGCTTCCTGATCGACGCCGGCGCGGAAGTCGACGGCTACGCCTCCGACATCACCCGCACCTACGCCGCGCACGACGGCGAATTCGCCGAACTCATCGCCGCCGTCGACGACGAGCAGCAGGCGCTGTGCGGCATGGTGCGCAACGGCGCCGACTACCGCGACCTGCACCTCGAATGCCACCTGCGCCTCGGCAGCGTGCTGCGCACCGCCGGCATCGTCGACATGGACCCGGGCGCGATGGTCAGCGAAGGCGTGACCAGCGTGTTCTTCCCGCACGGCCTCGGCCACCCGATCGGCCTGCAGGTGCACGACGTCGCCGGCCGCCACGACGCGGAAGGCCGCGAGATCCCGCGGCCCACCGGCCACCCTTACCTGCGCACCACGCGCACGCTCGGCCCGGGCATGGTCGTCACCATCGAGCCCGGCCTGTACTTCATCCCCACCCTGCTGGCCAAGCTGAAGGCCGGTCCGCACGCGAAGGCGGTGGACTGGGCGAAGGTGGACGCGCTGACGCCCTACGGCGGCATCCGCATCGAAGACGAAGTGGCGTGCACGGCAGGCGCCCCGGAGAACCTCACGCGGGACGCGTTCGCGGAAGCGTGAGCGCACCCGCGCCGCCGACCGCCTGAAGGCGGCCAGCGTGGGCGACGGTTCAGACCGGCGGCTGGTTGCCGTCAATCGGATCGTGGCTGATCACGGTGCCGGTGGCCCGGTCGCGCAGCACGATCGTGTACTTCAAGAGCACCGGCGCCGTGTTGAGGTTGATCACGCGGATCTGGTCGCGGCCGACCTCGGTGCGCAGGATCGGCGTGGACGGCAGGCCGTCCTCGTCGTAGCGGATGTCGACGAACTCGTAGCGCCGCGGGTCGGCCAGGGTGAACAGCGTCACTGAGTTGCGAAAGCGATCGCGAACAGTATTGGACTCGCTGCGCGCCACGAGCGTCACCTCGTAGCGGTTGAAGGCGAGGCCGCGATGCGCCGGATGGGTGCTGATCTCGCGGTGGCTGGTGACGTGCACCGGGACGACGATGTTCGGGTTGGCGTCGACCGTCGTCGGGCAGTCCGCCGGCGGGGCGGCGTGGGCCGCCCCTGGAGCGTGGATCGGGGTGTGGGCGCGTGGAGCGGTCGCTCAGCCCGGCGGCTGATTGCAGATCACCGGGTCCGGGCTGCTGTACACCACGCCGCCCAAACTGAGCTGGATGCGGAAGTCCAAGGCGTCGGAGACGGTGGCCGCATCGGCGATCACCAGCGCATTGCCGCTGCCGTTGGCTTTGAGCGACCAGCTGATGTCGACGGGCAGCGGCGGCATCACCACGGCGCCGACGATGCTCCAGCCGGCGGCGAACAGCGCCGGGGCCAAGGTGTAGGCGATGGTGGCGGCGCCCTGGCCGGTGGTCTCGGTGACGTTGCCGCCGCCGTTCGAGTAGGTCAGGGTGACGTCGGTCGTGCCCGGCACGATGGTGATGGTCTGGATGACGACACTGGTGTTGGCGGGATTGCTCATGCGCAGGCTCCATGGGGGCGCTGCCCGGTCACCCGCATCGACGACGCCGGCCCGGCAGCCGCGCGACGCTAGGGCATCGCGGGTATGCAAGGCAAGGCCGCTGTCCCTCCAGGCAGCATTGTCCGCGTCCGACAGTCCGGGCATGCTCAGCGACGCGAACACCCCGGACCGGAGCGGGGCCCGAGGACTTCGAAGCATGCGCAGCATCGGACACGCCGCGGGACTGGGCCTGATATGCCTTCCGCTGGCATTGACTGCGTGTTTTCTTTTCCCCTCCGCTTCGGCAGCGATTCCCTCGCAAACGGAGGTGGGACTGCCTTTGCAGCGGACCTTCAGTCCCGAGCAATACAAGGCCGACGCGCAGAACTGGTCCGTGGTGCAAACCGAGGATGGCACCATCCATGTCGGCAACAACCGTGGCGTGCTGAGCTTCGACGGGCAGGAATGGCGCTTGACGCGCATCTCGAAGAACTCCGCGGTGCGCTCACTTGCCGTCGATAACGCAACGAAACGGATCTATGTTGGCGGACGTGGAGAGTTGGGGTACCTCGAAGCCGGAGGGAACGGCGAGCTTCGATACGTGTCGTTGCTCGACCAACTGCCACCTAGTGCATACGGGTTCACGGACGTTTGGGCAACCATCGTCACTGATTACGGGGTCGTCTTCTCTAGCACGCAGCGCTTGATGCGCTGGAGCAATGACGGCTTCGAGGTTTGGGAGCCAAGGGAACGATTCGGCGTCGCCTTCGGAGGAACGCACGGCGTATTCGTGGTCGAAAGTGGCCGAGGGGTACGTCAGCTCGATGGAGATCGTTGGCGAATCCTCCCAGAGAGCCAGCATGTCGCTGACGCCAGACAGGTAGGCATCGTTCCGACTGCGGACGGCAACACAGAACATCCTTCCCTTATCGTCGCGAGCCCCAGCTTCGGATTCATGCGCTACGAGCATGGCCGACTCCAACCATGGCAAACCGCGATTGACGCCTCGCTGAGAAGAAGCGACTTGATGGTGAAAAGCCTCGCTCGCCTTCGGGACGGGAGCCTCTTGGTCGGCACGCTTAGCGATGGACTGCACATACTCGATTCAACGGGTGGACTGAGAGCCCACCTAGGGGAAGCCGATGGCCTCCCGGACGTCGCCGTGGCGGCAAGTGCGATAGACCATGAAGATGGCGTTTGGCTGGCTTTGGGTAACGGCGTGGCGAGGATGACGCTATCCGGCCCGCTAAGTCGCATCGACGAGAGGCGCAACGCTGGCCAGATGGTTATTGCGCTGCACAGGCACAAGGGCGAGCTGCAGATTGGCACAGAGCAAGGGGCATTCCGGGCACAGTTCAACACCTCGACCGTCCTCCACCCTGTGGAAAACGTCGACAAGCAGACCCGCAGCTTCCTGCCCACGGAGCATGCGCTGCTGGTCGGAAGCATGATGGGCGTGCACGCAGTCGACCGTCAGCAAGTCACGCACGTTCTCGACGCTTACGGCGCCCTCGCCCTCCTCGCCCCGCGCTCGCGCCCGGATTGGGTGCTGGTGGGCTTGGCCCAGGGCATGGCCCTGCTGCGCCATGACGGCGAACGCTGGCGCGACGCCGGACGGGTGCCGGGCCTGCAGGATGAGGTGCGCACGCTGGTGGAGGACGACGCCGGCCGCGTGTGGGTCGGCACCTACAACACCGGCCTGCTGCGCGTGGACCTCGCCGGCCTCGGCGACGACGGCACGGTGGGGGCGCTGCCCGTCGAGCGCTTCGGCCTCGACGACGGCCTGCCCAGCATCAACTACAACCTCGTGTTCCCGGTGGGCGGGCAGCCCGCCTTCGCCACGAGCGCCGGCATCTACCGCTTCGACGAAGCCACGCGACGCTTCGGGCCGGACCCGCGCTACGCCGGGCTGTTCGAGCGCCCGCGCACCGTCTACGTGCTGCACGACGACCCGGCGAACGGGCTGTGGGCCTACACCGAAGACCCGGCCACGGGCCTCAAGGAAACCGGCCTGGTGCGCACCTTGGCCGATGGCACACGGCAGTGGGACCCGCGCCCGCTGCGCGCCTTCACCGGGCAGGAGACCTTCGCCATCCACGCCGATGGCGACGGCGTGGCGTGGTTCGGCGTGGGCGACGGGCTGTTCCGCTACGACGGCCGCATCCCCAAGGACTACGCACAGCCCTTCGACACGCTGCTGCGGAAGGTGAGCGGCGCGCAGGGCAGGCTGCTCTACGGTGGGCACGGCCCGGCGCCGGCCGTGGCCCTGCCCTATGCGGCGAACTCGCTGCGCTTCGAGTACGCGGCGCCGAGCTTCGACGGCGAGGACGCCATCCGTTTCCAGGTGAAGCTGGAGGGCAGCGACACCGGGTGGTCGGACTGGAGCGCCGAGGACTACAAGGACTACAACAACCTGTTCGAGGGCGAGTACGTCTTCCGCGTGCGCGCCAAGAACCTCTACGACACCGTGGGCACCGAGGCGAGCTACCGCTTCACCGTGCTGCCGCCGTGGTATCGCACCGCCTGGGCCTACCTCGGCTACGCGCTGGCGCTGGGCCTGGCGGGCTGGGGCCTGCTGCGCTGGCGCCTGAGCCGCGTGATGGCGCAGAAGGCCGCACTGGAAACGACGGTGGCCGAACGCACGCGGCAGCTGGCCGAGCAGGCCGAAGCGCTGCGTGCCGCCAACCAGCGCCTGCTGGCGCTGGACGGCTTCAAGCAGGGGATGATGGGCATGATCGTCCACGACCTGAAGAACCCGCTGGGCGTGATCCTGCACGCGGTGGATTCGCCCTCGCTGGCCTCGCGCGTGGCGCAGGTGCGGCAGAGCGCCCGGCAGATGCTGACGATGGTGCTGAACATCCTCGACGTGCAGAAGTTCGAGGACACGCGCGTGGTGCTGGACGCGCAGCCGGTGCCGCTGGCCACGCTGGTGGCCGGGGCCGTCGAGCAGGTGCGCTTCCTCATCGAGCGCAAGAACCTCGCGCTGGCGCTGGCCGTGCCCGAGGGGCTGGCGGTGCGCGGCGACGCCGAGATGCTGGAGCGCGTGCTGGTGAACCTGCTCACCAATGCGGTGAAGTTCACTCCGCCGAACGGGCGCCTCGCGGTGCGGGCCGACGCGGAAGACGACGGCCGGGTGCGCCTGCAGGTGCAGGACAGCGGCGATGGCGTGCCCGCCGACCAGCGCGAGCGCGTGTTCGCGCGCTTCGGCCAGCTGCACGCGCGCGATTCCGGGGGCACGCGCTCGACGGGCCTCGGGCTCACCTTCTGCAAGCTGGCGGTGGAAGCGCACGGCGGCGCGATCGGCGTGACCGACGCCCCCGGCGGCGGCGCGGCGTTCTGGTTCACCCTGCCGCGCGCCGATGACGGCGGCGCGCCGATATCGGCGGCGGTCGTCGACGTGCCGTCGGCGGGTCTCGAGGGGCCGGTGCTCGACGCCGCCGACCGCGCGGCGCTGGCGCCGTTCGTGGCCCTGCTGCGGCCCATCCCGATCTACCGCTATTCGGCGCTGCGGGCGGTGCTGGACCGTCCCGACTTCCCGAGCAATCCGCGCATCGACGCCTGGCGGGCACGCGTGGCGCTGGCCATCGAAACGGAGAACGACGCGCTGCTGGCCGCCCTGCTCGCGCCCTGAGTCGGCCCGCCGCTCAGTCGGGCGACGGCGCTTCGCCGTAAATCGCCACGCGGTTGCGGCCGCGGCGCTTGGCGGCATAGAGCGCCTCGTCGGCATGGCCGAGCAGTTCGGTTTCGCTCATGGCCTCGTCGTAGACGGTGTCGGCCACGCCCACGCTCACCGTGACCTGCAGGGTGAGGCCGCCGTGCCGGTGCACGGCGCGCTCCACCGCGGTACGCAGGGCTTCCGCCAGCACCGAGGCCTCCCGCGCCGTGGTGTTGGTGAGCAGCACCACGAACTCCTCGCCGCCGAAGCGCGCCAGCAGGTCGCCCTTGCGGATGCTCGAGGCCAGCACCTGCGCGGTGTGGCGGATGACCACGTCGCCCACCAGGTGGCCGTGCTGGTCGTTGACGGCCTTGAAGTGGTCGATGTCGACCAGCAGGCAGCTGAAGGGGTGCCCGTGGCGCCGGCTGTTGGCGAACTCGCGGTCGAGGTGGTCGGTGAGGAAAGCGCGGTTGTAGATGCCGGTGAGGTGGTCGGTGATGGCCGCGATGTGCAGGTCGTGCTTCTGCTGGACCAGCAGCGCGTTCTGCCGCGCGAGCTCCAGCTCGTTGGCCTTGATCTGCCGGTAGCTGGCCGACAGCTGCAGCATCGAGCGGGTGCGTGCACGCAGCTCGATGGGCTCGACCGGCTTGCGCACGTAGTCGACGGCGCCCGCGGCGAGGGCGGTCTCGAGGTTTTCCGACGAAGTCATCTTGCCGGTGCACATGATCACCGGGATGTCGCGCGTGGCTTCGTTCTCCTTCAGCCGGCGGATCAGCTCGATGCCGCTCAGGCCCGGCATGTCCCAGTCGGTGACGATCAGATCGGGGAGATTCTCGAGCGCGATGTCGAACGCGCGCTCCGGACGGCTGGTGCGCAGCACGCTGAAGGGCCCGCCCTGCAGGACGTCGCAGATCGCGTTGAGGTGCTCGAGCTCGTCGTCGATGACCAGGATCTGGGGAGCCATGGGGTGGCGCGAGGGTCCGGGGCGGGCCGTCGGGCGCCGCGAAGCCCCCATGGTACGGCGTGAAGGCCGCGCTGCGCTCGCCGGTGGCGGTTCAGCGCGCCGGCGTCGCGGCCAGCCACGCCGCCAGGGCCTGCGCCAGCGCGTCGGGCGAGGCCTGCTCGGTGGACAGGCGCTGCTCGGGCGCGAGCGGTGGTTCGTAGTCGCTGCCGATGCCGATGGCGTGGCTCAAGCCACCCGCCTTCGCCTTGGCATAAAGGCCCTTGGGGTCGCGCGCGGCGCAGGTCGCGGGCGAGGCGTCGACGAACACTTCGATGAATTCACCGGGCGCGAACCGGGCCCGTACCGCGTCGCGGTCGGCGCGGTAGGGCGAGATGGCGCTGACGATCACCACGAGCCCGGCGTCGACCATCAGCTTGGCCACTTCGCCCAAGCGCCGCACGTGCTCGCGGCGGTCCTCGGGCGCGAAGCCGAGGTCCTTCGACAGTCCGCCGCGGACGTTGTCGCCGTCGAGCAGCATGGTGTGGCGGCCCTCGGCGTGCAGACGACGCTCCAGCGCATCGGCGAGCGTGCTCTTGCCCGCCCCGGAGAGCCCGGTGAGCCACACGCAGCGGGCCTGTTGCTGCTTGGCCGCGGCGCGCTCCGCCGGGCCGACGCTGAAGGCCTGCGCGTAGGCGCGCTCGCTGCCGCGGGCGATGGGCTCGACCACGAGGCCGGCGCCGGCCGTGGCGTGGGTCGCGCGGTCCACGAGGATGAAGCGGCCCAGCGCGTCGCCGTCGGCGAAGGGCGCCAGCGGCACGGGCTGGTCGAGGCTGAGTTCGACGCGGCCGATGGCGTTCAGCGCGAGCGCGTCGGCGCCGTGCGTGCCGCCGTCGTGGATGTCTCGCAGGTGCTCGATGGCCGCGACCGTGGCGATGGCCTGCTTCGGGCCCACGCGCAGCGCATAACGCTGGCCGGGCCGCAGCGGCGCGGCGTCGAGCCACACGAGGTCGGCGCGCAGGCGATCGACCGCGGACGGGGCGTGGTCGACACCGACGATCACGTCGCCGCGCGAGACATCGACCTCCTCGTGGAACACCAGCGTCACCGGCTGGCCGGCCTGCGCGTCCTCCAGCTCACGCCCGGGCCCGATGACGCGGGCGATCGTCGCGCGGGTGCCGGCCGGCAGCACCTGCACCGCATCGCCAACGCGCAGGCGGCCGCGCACCGGCGTGCCGACGAAGCCGCGGAAATCCTGGTGCGGGCGGTTCACCCACTGCACCGGCAGCGCGAACCCTCCCTCGTTCGAGGGGCTGCGCGCGGGCAGCGCCTCCAGCGCCGGCAGCAGCGGCGTGCCGCGGAACCACGGCGTGTGGGCCGATGGCGCCAGCACGTTGTCGCCGTGCAGGGCCGAGAGCGGGATGGCCTGCACCTCGGCGAAACCCAGCGCCGACGCCAGCGCGCGGTAGTCGGCCACGATGGCGTCGAAGCGCGCCTGGTCCCAATCGACCAGGTCCATCTTGTTCACCGCCAGCACCACGCGGGTGATCCCGAGCAGGCGGACGATGCGGCTGTGCCGCCGCGTCTGCGGCAGCACGCCCTTGCGCGCATCGACCAGCACGACGGCGGCATCGGCGGTGGACGCGCCGGTGGCCATGTTGCGCGTGTACTGTTCGTGGCCCGGGCAGTCGGCGACGACGAAGCGCCGCCGCGGGCTGGAAAAGTAGCGGTAGGCCACGTCGATGGTGATGCCCTGCTCGCGCTCCGCCTCGAGGCCGTCGACGAGCAGGGCGAAATCGAGGGCGCCGCCCTGGGTGCCCACGCGCGCACTGTCCTTGGCGAGCGTGGCGAGCTGGTCCTCGGCAAGGCTGCCGCTGTCGTGCAGCAGGCGGCCGATCAGGGTGCTCTTGCCGTCGTCGACGCTGCCGCAGGTGATGAAGCGCAGCTGCGGCAGGGCCTCGTGGTCGGCCAGCGCGCGGCGCGCATCTCCTCCGTCCATCAGAAGTAGCCCTCGAGTTTCTTCAGCTCCATCGAGCTGTTCGGGTCGTGGTCGATCACGCGGCCCTGGCGCTCGGAGGTCGTGGCCTGCAACAGTTCCTCGACGATCGCTTCCACCGAGTCGGCGTCCGACTCGATGCCGCCGGTGAGCGGGTAGCAGCCCAGCGTGCGGAAGCGCACCTTCTTTTCCGCCGGCCGCTCTCCCGGGCGCAGCGGCAGGCGCTCGTCGTCGACCATGATCAGGGTGCCGTCGCGCTCCACCACCGGCCGTGTTTCGGCGAAATAGAGCGGTGGCAGCTCGATGCCCTCGCGCAGGATGTAGAGCCACACGTCGAGCTCGGTCCAGTTCGAGATCGGGAAGGCGCGCACGCTCTCGCCCTTGTGGATGCGGCCGTTGTAGAGGTCCCAGAACTCCGGGCGCTGCGCCTTGGGGTCCCAGCGCTGGTGCGTGTCGCGGAAGCTGAAGACACGCTCCTTGGCGCGCGACTTCTCCTCGTCGCGGCGCGCGCCGCCGATGGCGCAGTCGTAGCCGCCGCGGGCCAAGGCCTGGCGCAGGCCCTGCGTGCGCATCACGTCGGTGTGCACGGCGGCGCCGTGGATGAAGGGGTTGATGCCGGCCTTGAGCCCGTCCTCGTTGATGTGCACGCGCAGCTCGACGTCGAGGCGCTCGGGCACCTGGTCGCGGAAGGCGTAGGTCTGGCGGAACTCGAAGGTGCTGTCGATGTGCAGCAGCGGGATCGGCGGGCGCGCGGGGTAGAAGGCCTTCTTCAGCAGGTGCAGCAGCACCGTGCTGTCCTTGCCGATGGAGTACAGCAGCACCGGGTTGCGGAACTGCGCCGCCACCTCGCGGAGGATGTGCAGGCTCTCCGCTTCGAGGCGGTCGAGGTGGGACAGGGCCATGGGGGCGTCGAGGAAGGGGCCACGGCCCCGAGGACCGCAGTATCGGAATGCCGGCGCGAGCGCCGGAAATGCCCCACCTGCATGACGTGATGCCCGGCGAGCAGCGTCCTCAGGCGGGCTGGCGCCCGCGGAGCACCACGAGGGCCAGCACGCCCGCCACCACGCCCCAGAACGCGCTGCCAACACCGGCCAGCGTGACGCCGCTCAAGGTGACGAGGAAGGTGATGAGCGCGGCTTCACGATCCGCCTCGTCCTTGAGCGCCGCCTGCAGCGAGCTGCCGATGGTGCCGAGCAGGGCGATGCCGGCGATGGCTGCCACGAAGGCCTCCGGGAAGGCCAGCAGCACGCCGGCAACCGCGCCGCCGAACAGGCCGATGCCGATGTAGATGGCGCCGCAGGCCATGGCGGCCACGTAGCGGCGGCCCGGGTCTTCATGCGCCTCGCGGCCCATGGCGATGGCCGCGGTGATGGCCGAGAGGTTCAGCGCGAAGGCGCCGAACGGCGCCAGCAGCAGGGTGGCCGCACCGGTCATCGTGATCAGCCGCGAGATCGGCAGGCTGTAGCCGGCCGCGCGGATGGCCGCGACACCGGGCAGGTTCTGCGAGGCCATGGTGACGATGAACAGCGGCAGGCCGAGGCTGATGATGGCGGCGAGGCGCCACTCGGGTTCGACGACGACCGGCACCACGAGCGCGGCATCGATGCGCGGAAAACGCATCTGCCCCTGCGCGACGCAGAGGGCAACGCCGACGGCCAGCACGAGAAGTACGGCATAGCGCGGCATCCAGCGCCGCCCCAGCAGATAGGCGAGCAGCATGGCAACGACGAGCAGCGGCGCCTCGCCCGCGGCGTCGAAGGCCTGCAGCCCGAAGCGCGCGAGCACGCCGGCCAGGAGCGCCGAGGCGAGCGCCATCGGAATGCGGTCCATCAGTTTTGCGAACAGCCCCGTGGTGCCGGCGAGCAGGATCAGCGCGCCGGAGACGAGGAAAGCCCCGGTCGCTTCGGCCAGCGTGAAGCCGCCGGCCGCGGCCCCGGCCGCGAGCACGGCGGCGCCGGGCGTCGACCAGGCCACCATCACCGGCATGCGCAGCCACCAGGACGGCACCAGGCTGCACAGGCCCATGCCGAGGCCCAGCGCCCACATCCACGAGGCCAGTTGCGCCGGCGTGGCGCCCAGCGCCGTGGCGGCCTGGAAGACGATGGCCACCGAGCTGGTGAAGCCCACCAGCACCGCGACGAAGCCCGCGGTGAGCGCCGAAGGCGAGGCGTCGGCGAGGAGGTGGCGGCGCGCGAGGGCAGGCGGCGTGTCGTCAGGCATGGGCCGAGGATAGCCCCGTCGGCACATGCGCCGGGGTTATCACCGTATGCCGGCTTTCGCTTTCCGGCCGAACGCCTGCGGGTCGGAGACTGCCTCCTCGCTCTGGCCCACTGGCGCGCCCATGTCGCTTCCGTTGTCCCCGCCCCCCTCCGCCTTTCCCTTGCCGTTCGACGCCGAGCGCCGCGTCCTGCTGCAGCGCCTGACGGAGGGGTTGGACCCGGCCGCCCTGTGGTGGGCGTCGGGCTATCTGGCGGGCCTCGCGGCGCCGCAAGCCCGCGAGGGCGACGGCGTGCTGGCGGGCGCCACCGCCCTGCCCGGCCTCCCTGCGGCGCTGGTCCCCGCGGCGGCCGAGGTCGACACGCTGACCATCGTCTACGGCAGCCAGACCGGCAATGCGAAGCGTGCTGCCGAGTCCTTGCTGTCGGAAGCCGGTGCCCGAGGCTTGAAGGCCCGCCTGCTGCGCGCCGACGCCTATCCGCTGGCCGAGCTGAAGCGCGAGACGCAGCTCGTGGTGGTCATCAGCACGCAGGGCGACGGCGATCCGCCGGATGACGCGCGCGGCTTCGTCGAGCATCTCGTGGGCCGTCGCGCGCCGAAGCTCGAGGGCCTGCGCTTCGCCGTGCTGGGCCTCGGCGATTCGAGCTACGCCAAGTTCTGCGAGATCGGCCGCGTGCTCGACGCGCGACTGGCCGAACTCGGCGGGACGCGCCTCGCGCCCTTGGGCGAAGCCGATGTCGACATCGACACCGTGGCGGTGCCGTGGCGTGCGGACGTGCTGCGCGCGCTGGAGGCGCTGCGGCCGGCGCCGAAGGCCGAAACGCAGGGGCTTCAGGGCCTGCACGTCACCCTCGTCGATGGCGGCACATTGCCTGCGCTGGCAAGCACCGCCGCGACCCGCGATGCGCCCGTCTTCGCCGAGCTGCTGGCCAACGTGCGACTCACCGGCCGCGGCAGCGACCGCGACACGCGCCATCTCGAGTTCGCCATCGACCCGACGACGCTCGACTACACGCCCGGTGACGCCGCGGGCGTGTGGCCGCTGCAGGCGCCCGCGCTGGTCGAGGCGATCCTCGACGCCGCCGGCCTCGATGGCGACACCGTGGTGACGCAAGGCACCGAAACCCTGCCGCTGCGCCGCTGGCTGGGCGAACGCCGCGAACTCACGCGCCTGAATCGCCCGCTGCTGAAGGCGCACGCCGAGCGCAGCGACAGCGCGCGCCTCGCGGCAACCCTCGCGGATGCGACGGCGAGTGCGGCACTGCTGCAACGCACGCCGCTGCTCGACCTGCTGGCCGAGCACCCGGCGTCGTGGACAGCCGACGATCTCATCCGCTCGCTGCGCCCCTTGGCACCGCGGCTCTATTCCATCGCCTCCAGCCGCGAGGCCGTCGGTGACGAGTTGCACCTCACCGTGGGCCACGAAGTCTTCGAAGGCCGCGACGGCCTGCGCTACGGCGCGGCCTCGCACTACCTCGCCACGCTGAAGGAAGGCGACACGGCGCGCCTCTTCATCGAACGCAACGAGCGCTTCCGCCTGCCGGCGGATGCCTCGCGCGACGTGATCATGATCGGCCCTGGCACCGGCGTGGCGCCGTTCCGCGGCTTCGTGCAGCAGCGCGCGGCGACCGGCGCGAGCGGGCGTAACTGGCTGGTCTTCGGCACTCCGCGCTTCCGCAGCGATTTCCTTTACCAGGTGGAATGGCAGAAGGCGCTGAAGGCCGGCCAGCTCCATCGCCTCGACCTCGCATTCTCCCGTGATGGCGCCGCCAAGACCTATGTGCAGCACCGGATCGAAGAGCAGGGCGCCGAGCTCTGGCGCTGGCTGCAGGAGGGCGCCCACCTCTACGTCTGCGGCGACGCCACGCGCATGGCCAAGGACGTGCACGCCACCCTGCTGGCCATCGCCCAACACCACGGCGGCCTCGATGCAGACGCCGCCGCCGACTACTTCACCGGGCTGGAACGCACCGCCCGCTACGCCCGGGACGTCTACTGATGGCCACGCATTCCGTCGAAGAGATCAAGCGCCAGAGCGCCGGCCTGCGCGGCACGCTCGAGGCCAGCCTCGCCGATCCGGTCACCGGCGCGCTGCGCGATGACGACCAGATCCTCATCAAGTACCACGGCAGCTACCAGCAGGACGACCGCGACCTGCGCGAGGAGCGCCGCGTCGCCAAGCTCGAGCCCGCCTACAGCTTCATGATCCGCACCCGCACGCCCGGCGGCGTGCTGACGCCCACGCAGTGGCTGAAGCTGGACGGCGTGGCGAACGAGTTCGCCGAGCGCGGCCTGCGCATCACCACGCGCCAGGCCGTGCAGTTCCACGGCGTGATCAAGCGCGAACTGAAGGCCACGATGAAGGCCATCAACGCCGCGCTGATCGACACCCTCGCGGCCTGCGGCGACGTGAACCGAAACGTGGCCGTCGCGGCGAACCCGCAGGTCTCTGCCGCGCATGCCACCGTGTACGCGCAGGCGGCGGCGCTTTCGGAACACCTGCTGCCGAACACCCGCGCCTACTACGAGATCTGGCTGGACGAGGAACGCGTGGCCGGCGGCGACCCGGCGGCCGAGCCGATCTACGGCAGCACCTACCTGCCGCGCAAGTTCAAGATCGGCTTCGCCATCCCGCCAACCAACGATGTCGACATGTTCGCGCAGGACCTCGGCTTCGTCGCCCACCTCGAGGGCGATGTGCTCACCGGCTACACCGTGCTGGTGGGCGGCGGCATGGGCAGCACGCACGGCGACGCCGAGACCTACCCGCGCCTGGCCGATCCGCTGGGCTTCATCACGCCGGAGCAGCTGATCCCGGTCGCCACCGCCGTCGTCACCGCCCAACGCGACCTCGGCAACCGCACGGTGCGCAAGCACGCGCGGCTGAAGTACACGATCGACCGCGTCGGCCTCGAGGCCTTCCGCCGTGAAGTCGAAGAACGCAGCGGCATCACCCTCGCGCCGCCGAAGCCGCTGGCCTTCACCCACAACGGCGACCGCTTCGGTTGGGTCGAGGGCGAGGACGGCCGCGCGCACCTGACGCTGCGCATCACCGCCGGCCGCGTGCAGGACGGCGACACCGGCCTGTGGCAGACCGGCCTGCGCGCCGTCGCGCAAGCGCTTATCGAGGCCGGGGAAGGCGAGTTCCGCCTGACGCCGAACCAGAACCTCGTCATCGCCGGCCTCTCGCCTGTCGGGCGGGAGCGCGTCGATGCGCTGGTCACCACGTACGGCCTCGATCACTTCCGCCGCGCCACGCCGCTCGCCCTGAATGCGCTGGCCTGCGTGGCGCTGCCGACCTGCGCGCTGGCCATGGCCGAGGCCGAGCGCTACCTGCCGCGCGCGCTGGAGCAGGTGCAGGGGCTGCTGGACCGCCATGGCCTCCGCGAGGCCGACATCCACCTGCGCATCAGCGGCTGCCCCAACGGCTGTTCGCGCCCTTTCCTCGGCGAGATCGCCCTCGTCGGCAAGGCGCCCGGCCGCTACAACCTGATGCTCGGCGCCGACCATCGCGGCGCGCGCCTCAACGCGCTCTACCGCGAGAACGTCGACGAGGCGCAGATCCTCGCGGCCCTCGAACCGCTGGTCGCGTCGTATGCCGCGGATCGCCGAACGGACGAGCGCTTCGGCGACTTCCTCGTGCGCACCGGCGTCGTCGCCCCGAAACCCGGCCCCATCCCGCTGGTGCTGGCATGAGCGCGGACGGCGGCAACGCACGGCACCCGACACCACGAACGGAGCCCGTTGGTCTGGCCACGGCATGGGCTGACGACGCCGCGCTCGACGCGTTGAACGCCTGGCTCGAATCGCTCGACGCCGAGGGCCGCCTCGCCTGGGCCATCGCGAACACGCCCGGGCGCGCCGTGTTGTCGACCAGCTTCGGGGCGCAGTCCGCCGCGCTGCTGCACCTCGTCACCCGCCACGCAGCGGAGCTGCCGGTGGTGCTGGTCGACACCGGCTACCTGTTCCCCGAGACCTACCGTTTCGCGGATGAGCTCACCCGGCGGCTCGCCCTGAACCTGCACGTCGCTCGCGCCGAGGAGTCGCCGGCCTGGTTCGAAGCACGCCACGGCAAGCTCTGGGAGCACGGCCTCGACGGCATCGAGCGCTACAACCGCCTGCGCAAGCTCGAGCCCATGCAGCGGGCGCTCGACGGCTTGGGCGCCACGCTGTGGATCGCCGGCCTCCGCCGGAGCCAATCGAGCACCCGCGAAGACCGGCGCGTGCTGGAACGCGCCGGCACGCGCTGGAAGCTGCACCCCATCGTCGACTGGACCGACCGCGACATCGGCGTCTACCTCAAGACGCACGCGCTCCCGTGGCATCCGCTGTGGGAGCGCGGCTATGTTTCGATCGGCGACGTCCACACCACGCGTCCGCTATCGGCGGGCGTGGATGCCGAGGCCACGCGCTTCTTCGGCCTGAAGCGCGAATGCGGGCTGCATGAGGCCGCATCCGCCCCGGTCACCGGCTGATCAGTTCGCCGCGCATCCCTGCAGCCCACCCAGCGGCACCACCGCATCGTTCGCCACCCACGTCCCCGGCGTGCCGTTGGTGAATGCGGCATCGACGTTGATCCACGACAGCTGGCCGTCCACGAACTCGCGCCGAAGCACGCCCACCGTCGTCCGCTCCGGTGCTCCCGTCCGCACGCACAGCGGGCAGAACCCGCGCAGCTGCTGCAACGGTATCGCATCGTTCGCCGCACCCACGCCGCCGCGCTCGGCCACCAGGAAACGCGGCACCCCACGCGCCGAGTACGCGAACACCGCATGGAACTCGTAGTTCGGCAGCAACTGCACGCTGTAGCCCGTCCCCGATCGCGACGGGTCGAACCAGTGGCCGCTCGCATCCACCACGCGACCTCCGATGCTCGGGCAGCCGCGTCCGAAGCTCGAGAAGGGCTCGCTGCCCAACTCGCCATCCAGCACGTACGTGAACTGGAACGCATCGTTCGCCGTCGGCGTGATCGTCGCCCGCCCGACCTCGGTCAGGTGGTTGCGGCTGCCGTTCCAGCCCGAGCGGAAGATCGGCGCCGTCCAGATCCCGGTCGCCCCCGGCTTCGCGCCCTGCAGGTAGTACCAGACCGGCGCCCCGTCCTGCGTGTACGTGTACCAGAGCCCCGCCCAGTCCTCGCCCGCCGGATACAGGAACAGCCCGTGCCCCGAGCGCGACGGGTTGAAATAACCGCCCGGGCGGACCACCGGCGCCGGGGTCCCGATGAGGGTCTGCGCAGTGACCGTGACGGCGACCGGCCTGCCGCTCGATACGCCTGCCGTGAGCACCACGTACCACCGCCCCGGCGCCGGCGCATTGACGACGATATCGAGACTGTTGCCGCCGTCCCGGACGATCGATGCCGCATCTTCCGGCGGCGCGCGGGGGATGTTGGCCACATCGCCACTCGCTGCCGTCGGCACGCGACGAAGGCTCGCCCTGAGCGAGCCGCTGATGCCCGGCGGAAGCGCGGCGGAAAGGATCAACTGCGCGGTTCCGGGCGCAATGTCGACGAACATCCGATCGTGTGGCGCGAAGCTGCCCATGAGTGGCGCGTGCGACACGCCGGGGATGAGGGCAAATGGCGTCGCGGCGAACCAGTAAGACGACAGCGCCCCGGCCTCGGGCAAACGCAGGGCCATCGGAACATCCCCGAGCGACGGGCCATCGGCATTGCGCAAGCGAAGCCAGCCCACGGCCCCCTGCCCCAACGGCGTCGAATCGGCGCGCCAAGCCAGGCGAACCGGAAACGCTTCGCCCTCGGCGAGACGCGTGGGGCTTGTGGCCGTCACGCCGGGAGCGGCGCGGACGCCGTCGATGCCGCCGCGCAGCAGGGCGTAGCGCTCGGGGTTGGCACCGGGGTTCGACACCGCGATCAGGACCTCGCGTGGGCTGGTCGCCGTCTGGCGGATCGTCGTCACGCACGTCTCGCTCGCCCCCGTCGACGCCGACGAGCAGAGCAGCTCGTTGTCGCTGATGACGCCATTGGCGTCGGCGTCATACGCGACGTGCAGATCGAGGTCGGCGAGCGGGCTACCTTCCAGATGGGCGAGGATCGTGCGCGTCAATTCGCCGGTACCGGGGTCGAGTGCGGTGAGGGGCAAGCGCTCGTTCCATCGATAGGCAAATCGCGTCGGTGTGTTGGGCGCGACCTCGCCCCCCACGACTTCGCTGGGGTCGATGGCCCGCCACAGCGGCTCAACACGCGCGTCCGGCAAGGCCGGCAAACCGGAGAACACGACATCACGAAAGCCCGACGCGCTGTCGGCAAGCAGCGCTGTGGATGGCGAGGCCACGGGGCGGATCGGGATGTCGACCCTCGCCGCGATGCAGTTCTCGTCGAGGGTGCCGCACAGGCGATAGCGAAGGCGATCCACCTGCCCACCCCGCCCTGCGTGCGGCGTGTAAAGGATTCGATCGTCGGCTGGAGAGGCCGTGCCGCGGGTATCGACATCGGCGGTTCCCAAACGCGGGCCTTCGGTGATCTCGAGACGTCCGCCGGCATAGCGCGACGCCACGACCACGTCGTTGGCCAACACGTCGAGCGCGTTGGCACGGGGCAGCGGGGGCACGGGAAGGAGATCCGGCCGCGCCGCCGGGCTGAGGTCGACTTCGTCGTTGACGATGCGAAGTTCGACCGTCGGACTGCGCGCCACCAGCTCGCGCGGATCGGTGAAAGTCAGGTAGAAATAGCGCTCGGGATCCACGCGATCATTGCCGATGCCCTCGATGCGCACGGTGGCCGATCGGCTTCCGGGCAGGAAGACCACGCGCTGGCTCAGCGGCCGGAAATCCACGCCCTCGACGGCCGCGCCCCGCGGGAAACGAGGATCGAGCGCTTCGAGATCGGCGACCGTGTCGACGGTGATTTCCGAACCCCCGGGCGGTGCAGGGCGATCCAGCTCCAGCGTGATCGTCCAGCCCTCGCCCGGGGCACCCTCCAAGCGCCGAAGCATCGTCTCCGTCCCGTTGCAACACGGGGCTGGCGTCACGCCAACCACGGACAGCACGGGCACCGTCACGGCCGTCTCGTCGTCGAGCACGGTGAGGGCCACGTCGGGCGCGGGGGGAAGCCACGTCGCCACGCCGGTGAACTGAAGGTCGGCCGTGCGCGTGCCATTACGCTGGCGGTCGTCCCGAAGGCTGCTCCGAAGAAAGCCGATCCTCTGCCGCCGGCCCGTTTCGACCACCGACGATGACCAGACGGAAACGGCATCGTCGAAGCCCGGCCCCGAACGCAGTGACAGCGTGTAGGGCAAGGTTCCGCCGCCGGTGGACGAACGCTCGGCGAGCACGATGGGAATCCGCAACGATCCGGTCAGGCTTCCGGCGATCTCCCGCCCTTCGAGCAGCACGACGCGCTGCGGGACCGGTCTCGGCGGCGGATCGATGTCGACGATGACGCTGTGCGCGATGGACTGCGCGGGAAACTCGACGCGCACGTTCCCGAACCCCCTCGGCGAGGCGGAAATCGTGTAGGCCGAGCCGCGCCGCGCGAAGAAGTTGAACTGACCATTGGCCACTGGCACCGGCGTGAACCAGCGATCGCCCACCGAGCGGCGAACGCTGGCCTCGAGCGTCGGCGGGGCCACCGTTCCTGGCGGGTAACGGAAGGTGGCCGTGACCGCCACCCCCACCTCGGATCGCAGCGTGATCGACTGCGCGGCCTGGACGCGGGACAACGCGACGGCGCGATCGTTGAGCCAAGGCCCCGGGAGGCCGAAGAGGGAGAACTCCGGGGACAGGTTCCGTGGAATCCGGGCTTCGAACCGATACTCCGGCGCCGTAGCGCGCATGTCCAGCTGCTCAAGGCCTTCAAGGGACTCGAAATAGGCGCGGACCCCGACCTCGACCGGCGGAGTGACGCCCGCCTCGAACACGACGTTGCCGGCGATGGGGACGCAAACGACACCGGAGCTGCCGCAGTATCGGGAGTCTGCAGAGGACTGCGCCACCGCACTCGGCGATACCGCGAGAAGGGCCAACGCGCCCGCAAGCGCGATCAGGGGGGAACGCCAGTCCATGGACGCCATCACTCAGGGGGAAATGCGACCGGAACCTTAGCAGCCCCCGCCGCAAGGCTCTAGCGCGCCGGCATCACCCAACGGAACGTCAGGTTGACCCGCTCGCCCATCACGCCCGCCATCTTCGGCAAGGCGTGCTGCGCCACGCGCTGGCAGTCGCCACGCATCACCAGCAGATCGCCGTCGGCGAGGCGCCATTCCGCCTTCACGGCATGGTCGGCCCGCATCCGCAGCAGGAAGCGCCGCTCGGCCCCCAGGCTGAGCGACGCGATCACCGGTGCCGGTCCCAGTTCCGGTTCGTCATCGCTGTGCCAGCCCATGGAATCGCCGCCCGTCCGATACCGGTTGATCAGCACGCTGTTGAACGACGCCCCGCACGCCGCTTCGAGGCGCGGCAACAGGTCATGGATCGCGGGATGCCAGGGCTCGGGCTCGAACAGGGCACCGGAATAGCGATAGCGCGCCTTCGGATCGCCCATCCAGCAGCTCAATCGCGGCGAGTCGACCCAGCGCCCGAACATCCGGATGCGATGCACGGTCCACGGCACCTCCGCAACCAGGCGCGCCCGCAGCGCTGCGGCGGCGTCGCCCGCCAACCAGCGGCGCTCGAGGCGGACGCGCGTCGCCCAGCGGGCCTCCTCAGGCCCGGGCGGTGCCGGCTGATGTGGGAACAAATCGGCGATGGTCACGCCACGATCATCGCCGATGCCGGCGTGAACCCCGCGCGGTCGCGCGCCGCCGGCGCCCTGCCATGACAGCCCCCCCCTCCCCCGGCGACAATACGGGCCTGAATGGCCCAGCGCCCCACGGAATCCCCAAGGTCCCGCTTATGTCCGAACGCGATGTGATGGAGTACGACGTCGTCGTCGTCGGTGCCGGTCCCGCCGGCCTGTCCTTTGCCATCCGCCTGAAGCAGACGTCGCCCGAGACGACCGTCTGCGTCATCGAGAAGGCCTCGACCATCGGCGCCCAGGTCCTGTCGGGCGCCGTGATCGAACCCGGCCCGCTCGACGAGCTGCTGCCCGGCTGGCGCGAGAACCCGCCGCCGATCTGCGTGCCGGCCACCGACGACGAGTTCTGGTTCCTCACCAAGACCGGCGGCGTCAAGTTCCCCGTCGTGCCGCCGCAGATGGCCAACCACGGCAATTTCATCGTCTCGCTCGGCGCCACCTGCGCCTGGCTGGCCCCGCAGGCCGAGGCGCTGGGCGTCGAGATCTACCCGGGCTTCGCCGCCTCGGAAGCGCTGGTCGAGGACGGCCGCGTGGTCGGCGTCCGCATCGGCGACATGGGCGTGGCGAAAGACGGTTCGCACAAGCCGACCTACACGCAGGGCATCGACATCCGCGCCAAGCTGACCGTGCTCGCCGAGGGCGCGCGCGGCCATCTCGCCAAGCGCCTGATCAAGCAGTACGCGCTCGACGCCGAGTGCGACCCGCAGAGCTACTCGATCGGCATCAAGGAGCTGTGGCAGGTGCCGGAAGGCCGCGTCACGCCGGGCAAGATCGTGCACAGCCTCGGCTGGCCGGCCGATTCGAACACCTACGGCGGCAGCTTCCTGTACCACCTGACGGAAAACCGCATCGCGCTGGGCTACGTGTCGGGCCTCGACTACCGCGACCCGAACTACCAGCCGCACGAAGCGTTCCAGCAGTGGAAGCACCACCCGACAGTCAAGCCGCTGCTCGAAGGCGGCACGATCCTGTCGGCCGGCGCGCGCGCCATCGTCACCGGCGGCTACCAGAGCCTGCCGAAGACCGAGATGCCCGGCGCGATCCTGATCGGCTGCGATGCCGGCCTCGTCAACGTGCCGAAGATCAAGGGCGTCCACCAGGCAATCCGCAGCGGCATGCTGGCGGCCGACCACGTGGCCGCGAAGGGCCCAGTGGCGGATGGCTTCGACGCCGCGCTGCGCGCATCAGAGGCCTACGCGGAGCTCAAGAAAGTCCGCAACTTCAAGCCGGGCTTCAAGAAGGGCCTGTGGTTCGGCCTCCTGAACTCGGGCTGGGAAACGATCACCGGCGGCGCTTCGCCGTGGACGCTCAAGGTCTCGCCGGACTGGAGCAGCCTGACCAAGCTCTCGCAGCAGGAGTCGCCGAAGCGCGATTATGTCGAGCGCAGCCTCGCGCCGCGAGACCGCTTGGCGGGCGTGTACTTCGCCGCGACCGAGCACGACGAGGACCAGCCCGTGCACCTGCGCGTGGCCGACACCAACGTCTGCATCACGACCTGCGCCGAAGAGTACGGCAACCCCTGCACACGCTTCTGCCCGGCCGGTGTCTACGAGATCGTCAAGGACGAGGCCGGCTCGCGCCTGCAGATCAACGCCGCGAACTGCGTGCACTGCAAGACCTGCGACATCAAGGACCCCTACCAGCTCATCGACTGGGTGACGCCGGAAGGCGCCGCGGGCCCCAACTACCAGAACCTCTGAAGACCCCCCGAATGCCCACTTGGCTTGTCACCGGCGGCGCCGGCTTCATCGGCGGCAACTTCGTGCTCGAGGCGCGCCAGCGCGGCCTCGCGCGGATCATCAACCTCGACGCGCTGACCTACGCGGGAAACCGCGACACGCTGGCCTCGCTCGACGGCGACCCCGACCACGTGTTCATGCACGGTGACATCGGCGACCGCGCGCTGGTCTCGCGCCTGCTTGGCGAGCACGGCGTCGATGCGGTCATCAACTTCGCCGCCGAAAGCCACGTCGACCGCTCCATCGACGGCCCCGCCGCCTTCATCCAGACCAATGTCGTCGGCACGCTGGCGCTGCTGGAAGCCACGCGCGACTACTGGAAGGCGCTGCCGGCCGAGCGAGCCGCCGCGTTCCGCTTCCTGCACGTCTCGACCGACGAGGTCTACGGCTCGCTGGGCGAGACGGGCTACTTCACCGAAGAGACCCCGTTCGCGCCGAACTCGCCCTACTCGGCGTCGAAGGCGTCCTCCGACCATCTCGTCCGCGCCTTCCACCACACCTACGGGCTGCCGGTGCTGACGACGAACTGCTCGAACAACTACGGGCCGTTCCAGTTCCCCGAGAAGCTGATCCCGCTGATGATCCAGAAGCTGATCAAGGGCGAGCCGCTGCCGGTCTACGGCGACGGCAGCAACATCCGCGACTGGCTGTTCGTCGGCGACCACTGCGCCGCGATCCGCGACGTGCTCGCCCGCGGTCGCGTCGGCGAGACGTACAACGTCGGCGGCGATGCCGAGCGCCGCAACATCGACGTGGTGCACGCCCTGTGCGACGCCATCGATGTGCGCCGTCCGCGCGCCGACGGGCAGTCGCGCCGAGTGCAGATCACCTTCGTGAAAGACCGCCCCGGCCACGACAAGCGCTACGCCATCGACGCCAGCAAGCTGAAGCGCGAGCTGGGCTGGGCGCCGACGCTGAACTTCGAACAGGGCCTCGCGCGCACGGTCGACTGGTACCTCGCCAACGAGGCCTGGGTCGGCAAGATCCTCGACGGCAGCTACCGCCTCGAGCGCATCGGCACGCAGGGCTGAGGAGGCCGCCATGACGCAACGCAAGGGCATCATCCTCGCCGGCGGCTCCGGGACGCGGCTGTATCCGATCACCAAGGGCGTCAGCAAGCAGCTGCTGCCGGTGTACGACAAGCCGATGATCTACTACCCCTTGAGCGTGCTCATGCTGGCCGGCATCCGCGAGGTGCTGATCATCAACACGCCGCACGAGCAGGCCATGTTCAAGGCGCTGCTCGGGGACGGTTCGCAGTGGGGCATGCGCTTCGAGTACGTCGCGCAGCCGAGCCCCGATGGCCTCGCGCAAGCGCTGATCCTCGGCCGTGAGTTCCTCGACGGCGCGCCCAGCTGCCTCGTGCTCGGCGACAACATCTTCCACGGCAGCGGCTTCACCGAACTCTTGAAGCGCGCCGATACGCGCGAATCCGGCGCGACCGTGTTCGGCTACTGGGTGAAGGACGCCAAGGCCTACGGCGTGGCCGAGTTCGATGCGCAGGGCCGCGTGGTTGGCCTCGAGGAGAAGCCCGCGCGGCCGAAGTCGAACTACGCCGTCACCGGCCTGTACTTCTACGACGGCCGGGCGCCCGAGTTCGCCGCGGCGCTCACCCCCTCGCCGCGCGGGGAGCTGGAGATCACCGACCTCAACCGCCGCTACCTCGAGGACGGCTCGCTGCACCTCGAGAAGATGGGCCGCGGCTACGCCTGGCTCGACACCGGCACGCACGAATCGCTGCTGCAGGCCGGCAATTTCATCGAGACGATCGAGCAGCGCCAGGGCCTGCGCGTGGCCTGCCCGGAAGAGATCGCCTACACCCATGGCTGGATCAGCGCCTCACAACTGGAAGCCCTCGCCGCGCCGCTGGCGAAGAACGGCTATGGCCAGTACCTGCTTTCGCTGCTGACGCACGGCCCAGTGGCCTGAGGGAACCCCATGAAATTCATCGAGACCGCCCTGCCCGGCTGCACGATCGTCGAGCCCGCCGTGTTCGGCGACGCCCGCGGCGCCTTCTTCGAGAACTGGAACGCCGCGAAGTTCGCCGCGGCCGGCATCCACGCCCAGTTCGTGCAGGCCAACGTGTCGACGTCGACGCGCGGCGTGTTGCGCGGCCTGCATTACCAGTGGCCGAATCCGCAGGGCAAGCTGGTTCAGGTGCTCGAAGGTGAAGTCTGGGACGTGGCCGTCGACATCCGCCGCGGCTCGCCCACCTTCGGCCGCAGCGCCGCCGTGGTGCTCAGCGCGGAGAACCGCAAGCAGTTCTGGATCCCCGAGGGTTTCGCCCACGGCTTCGTGGTCCTGAGCGAACGCGCCACGTTCTCCTACCTGTGTACGGCGCTGTACGACCGCGAAGCGGACGCCGGCGTGCGCTGGAACGACGGACAGCTGGCCGTCGACTGGCCGGTCTCGGATCCCTCCCTGTCGGAGAAGGATGCCAAGGCGCCCTTCCTCGCCGACATCCCGGAGGCACGCCTGCCGGTGTTCGGCGCATGAGCGCGCACGCGTCGAATCCATGGATGCGTGGACCGGTGCTGTTGATCGGTGCCGACGGCCAGCTCGGCACCGAGCTGCGGAAGGCCTTGGCCTCGCGCGGCATCGCGCCCGTGATGAGTTCGCTGCACGGCACCCTGCCCGACGGTGGAACCGCGCACGCCTGCGATCTGTCGGCACCGGGCGCGCTCGCAGCCCTGGTGCGTGACATCGCGCCGACCGTCGTCATCAACGCCGCCGCCTACACCGCAGTCGACCGTGCGGAGTCCGAACCGGCGCTCGCAGCCCGCATCAATGCCGAGGCGGTGCGCGAACTCGGCGAGGCGGCGAACGTCCTTGGTGCGACGGTCGTGCACTACTCGACGGATTACGTGTTCGCTGGCGACGGCACCCGACCCTATCGCGAGGATGACGCGCCGGGCCCGGTGTCGGTCTACGGCCAGACCAAGCTCGGGGGCGAACAGGCCCTCGCCGCCAGCGGCGCCGACGCCGTGACCTTCCGGCTCGCCTGGGTGTACGCCGCGCACAGCGCGAACTTCCTCCGCACCATGCTGCGCGTGGGGTCGGAGCGCGACCACCTGCGCGTGGTGGATGACCAGGTCGGCGCGCCGACGCCGGCGCACTGGATCGCGGAAGGCTCGCTGCGCGCGCTGGAGGCCGGTGCGCGCGGCCTCTACCACTTGGCACCGCAGGGCCAGACCAGCTGGCACGCCTATGCCGAAGCGATCTTCGCGGGCGCCGTCGCGCGCGGGCTGTTGGCGAAGGCCCCGACCGTCGAGGCCATCCCGTCCAGTGCCTACCCCACGCCCGCCGCCCGCCCCGCGTGGTCGGTGCTCGACAGCTCGAGACTCGAGCGTGACGCCGGCGTGCGCCTGCCGGACTGGCGCGTCGGGCTGGACGAGGTGCTCGACCAGCTCGTCGCCGCGCCTCGCTGAAGCCCCGGCACGGGAAGGACCACGCCATGCGCATTGCCCTCGCCACCGCCATCGCCGCCTTCGCCCTCGACGAGGACCTGCCGCCGCTGCTCGACGCCCTGCGTGAGCGTGGCCATCTCGCCGAGGCCGTGGCTTGGGATGACCCCACCGTGTCGTGGTCGCGCTTCGACCTCGTGCTGCTGCGCTCGACGTGGAACTACACGGATTGCCCGGTCGAGTTCCTTGCCTGGTGCGATCGCGTCGCGGGGAGCACGCGGTTGCTGAACCCGCCGGACCTCGTGCGTTGGAACACCGACAAGTATTACCTCGCCGATCTCGCCCGCCAGGGCGTCCCGGTCATCCCTGCGCACTTCCTCGCCCCGGGCGACGACCCGGCGTCGTTCCCGGCGCACGCCGAGTTCGTGGTGAAGCCCTGCATCGGTGCCGGCTCGCGCGACACCCAGCGCTACACCGCCCCGAACCGCGCCGCCGCCATCGCCCACGCGAAGCGCCTGCTCGATGCCGGCCGCCATGTGCTGGTGCAGCCCTACCTCGAGGCCGTCGATACGGCGGGCGAAACCGCGCTGCTGTTCTTCGCCGGCCGCTTTTCCCACGCCATCCGCAAGGGCCCGCTGCTCGTCCGCGACGGCGAGGCGACCAGCGCCTTGTTTGCGCCCGAGGCCATCACGCCGCGCGAGCCGTCGTCCGCGGAGATCGAGGTCGCGCACCGCGCCTTGGCCGCGATTCCCGGCGGCGCCCCGCTGTATGCCCGCGTCGATCTGCTGCCGTCACCCTCTGGCCCGCAGCTGCTGGAACTCGAGCTCACCGAGCCCTCGCTGTTCTTCGCCCACGCGCCCGGCTCGGCCGAGCGCTTCGTCGCGGCGATCGAATCGTCCCTCGCCGGCTGAGCCGGCGCGCGCTCAGCCGCCGATCGCGTCGATCACCCGCTGCGCCAGCACCTCGGGCGTCGCCGCCGTCGTATCGAGCCGCAGGTCCGGCGCCTCGGGGCGCTCGTAGGGCGCGTTGACGCCGGTGAAGTTCGGGATCTTCCCGGCGCGCGCCTTGGCGTAGAGGCCCTTCACGTCGCGGGCCTCGCAGACCTCGAGCGGCGTGTCGACGAAGACCTCGACGAACTCGCCCGGCGCGAACAGGCTGCGCGCGGTCTCGCGTTCGCGGGCGTAGGGCGCGATGAAGCTGACCAGCACGACAAGGCCGGCGTCGACCATCAGCTTGGCCACCTCCGCCACGCGCCGCAGGTTCTCGACGCGGTCCGCCTCGGTGAAGCCGAGGTCGCGGTTGAGCCCATGGCGCACGTTGTCGCCGTCGAGCACGTAGGTGTGCCTGCCCTGGGCCACCAGGCCGCGCTCGACGAGGTTGGCGATGGTCGACTTGCCCGAGCCCGAGAGGCCGGTGAACCACACGCAGCGCGGCGTCTGGCTCTTCTGCGCGGCACGCACGGCCTTGTCGACGCTGAAGGCCTGCCAGTGCACGTTCTCGCCCCGGCGCAGGCCATGGCGCACCACGCCGGCGCCAGCGGTGGCGTTCGTCAGGCGATCGACGAGGATGAAGCCGCCCAAGGCGCGGGACTCGGCATAGGTCGCCAGCGGGATCGGCGCGGCGAGGCTCAGCTTCACCAGGCCGACGTCGTTCATCGCCAGCTGCTTCGCGGCCTCGTGCGCCTGCGTGTTGACGTCGATGCGGTGGCTGATCTCGGTGACCGTGGCCGCCACTTCACGCGTGCCGATGCGCAGCCAATAACCGCGCCCCGGAACGAGAGGCGCCTCGTCCATCCACACCACGTGCGCAACGAACTGGTCGCTCACCGGCAGAGCCGACGCGGTCGCGCTGATCACGTCGCCGCGCGACACGTCGCGCTCGCGATCCAGCGTGACGACCACGGCCTGCCCGGCGTGGGCCGCGTCGACCTCGCGCCCCCCCACCGCCACCGAGGCAATGACCGCCTCCTGGCCGGAAGGCTGCACGACGACCGCATCGCCCTTCGACAGACGGCCCTGGGCCAAGGTGCCAGCGTAGCCGCGGAAATCCTGATGCGGGCGCAGCACCAATTGCACCGGCAAGCGCGCGGCGCCCTGCGTGTCGAGGGCGGGAATCGGTGCCGCTTCGAGGTGCTCGACCAGCGTCGGCCCGACGTACCACGCCGCGCCGCCGCGTCGCGTCAGGTTGTCACCGGCCAGCGCCGAGACCGGGACCGCCTGCACGCGTTCGATGCCGACGGCCTCGGCCAGCGCGGCGTACTCGGCGTGGATCGCGGCGAACACGCCCTCGTCCCAACCGACGAGGTCCATCTTGTTCACCGCAAGGACGACCTGCTTCACGCCCAGCAGGGCGCAGATCCAGCTGTGGCGGCGCGTCTGCGGCAGCACGCCTTTGCGGGCGTCGACGAGCACGATGGCCAAGTCCGCCGTCGAAGCCCCCGTCGCCATGTTGCGGGTGTACTGCTCGTGGCCGGGGCAGTCGGCGACGATGAAATGGCGCTTCGGCGAACTGAAGTAGCGGTAGGCGACGTCGATGGTGATGCCCTGCTCGCGCTCGGCGGCAAGCCCGTCGACCAGCAGCGCAAAGTCGAGCGCCTCGCCCTGGGTGCCGTGCTTCGCCGAATCGCGCGCCAGTGCGGCCATCTGGTCGTCGCTGGCCTGGCGGGTGTCGTGCAGCAGGCGCCCGATCAGCGTGCTCTTGCCGTCGTCGACGCTGCCGCAGGTGATGAAGCGAAGGCGATCCATCAGAAGTAGCCCTCCTGCTTCTTCTTCTCCATCGAATCACCGGGCGCGTGGTCGATGACGCGTCCCTGCCGTTCCGAGGTCGTCGCCTGCTCCAGCTCGGCGATGATCCTGCCGACGGTGTCGGCCTCGGATTCGACGCCGCCGGTGAACGGCCAGCAGCCCAGGGTTCGGAATCGCACTTTGCGCAGCACCTCGCGTTCGCCCTCGCGCAGCGGCATGCGGTCGTCGTCGCGCATCAGCAGCACGCCGTCGCGCTCGACGACCGGCCGCTCCTTCGCGAAATACAGCGGCGGCAGCTCGATGCCCTCGCGCTCGATGTAGCGCCAGACGTCCATCTCGGTCCAGTTCGACAGCGGGAAGGCGCGCACGCTCTCGCCGGGGTGGATGCGGCCGTTGTACTGGTTCCAGAGCTCCGGCCGTTGCGCCTTGGGCTCCCAGCGCAGGGCGGCGTTGCGGAAGCTGAAGATGCGCTCCTTCGCACGCGACTTCTCTTCGTCGCGGCGCGCGCCGCCGATGGCGCAGTCGTAGCCGCCCAGCGCGAGGGCCTGCTTGAGCCCCTGCGTGCGCATCACCTCGGTGTGCACCGAGACGCCGTGCACGAAGGGGTCGATGCCGGCCTTCACCCCCTCCTCGTTGATGTGCACGCGCAGTTCGACGCCGTAGCGCGCCGGCACGGCATCGCGGAAGCGGTAGGTCTCGGCGAACTCGAACGTGCTGTCGATGTGCAGCAGCGGGATCGGCGGCGCCGCCGGGGCGAAGGCCTTGACCAGCAGGTGCAGCAGGGTCGTGCTGTCCTTGCCGATCGAATACAGCAGCACCGGGTTGCGGAACTGCGCCGACACCTCGCGCAGCACGTGGATGGCCTCGGCCTCCAGCCGGTCGAGGTGGCTCAGCGCCATGCGCGGGCCTCAGGCATGCCGGCCGTAAACGTCGTCGAGGCGCACGATGTCGTCCTCGCCGAGGTAATCGCCGCTCTGCACTTCGATCAGGGCCAAGGGCTCGGTGCCGGGGTTGCGCAGGCGATGGACGCTGCCTTTCGGGATGTAGGTGCTCTGGTTGCGCTCAAGCACGAACACGCGCTCATCGCAGGTGACCTCGGCCACGCCGTCGACCACGATCCAGTGCTCGGCCCGATGCGCGTGCTTCTGCAGGCTCAAGGATGCACCCGGCTTCACGACGATCCGCTTGACCTGGAAGTGCTCCCCCTTGTCGACGCTGTCGTAGTGCCCCCAAGGGCGGTACACCTGCCGGTGGTTGACGTGCTCGCCGCGGTCGGCGGCCTTCAGCGACTCCACGATCGCCTTGACGTCCTGCACCCGGTCGCGGTGCGCGACCAAGGTGGCGTCGGGGGTGTCCACAATCACGAGATCGCGCACGCCGACGGTGGCGATCAGGTGGTCGCCGACGGCGTGCAGCAGGCAGTCGCGGGTGTCGCGGGCGACGACGTCGCCGGTGACGACGTTGCCCTGCGCGTCCTGCGGGCCGATCGCCCACAGCGCGCTCCACGACCCGATGTCGTTCCAGTCGCAGTCCACCGGCACGACCGCGGCGCGGCAGGTCTTCTCCATCACCGCGTAGTCGATCGAATCCGACGGCGAGGCGGCGAAGGCCTCGCGGTCGACGCGGATGAAATCGAGGTCGGCCTTGGCCTTGGCGAGGGCCTCGCGGGCCGCGGCCAGCATGGCCGGGGCGTGCTCGGCGAGCTCCTCGAGGTAGCGGTCGGCGCGGAACAGGAAGATGCCCGCGTTCCACACGTAGCGGCCGTCGGCGAGGTAGGCATGGGCGGTCGCCGCGTCGGGCTTCTCGACGAAGCGCTCGACGGCGAACACGCCTTCATCGAGCGGCCCGCCGCAGCGGATGTAGCCGTAGCCCGTGTGGGCTTCCGTGGGCGCGATGCCGAAGGTGACCAGCGCGCCGGCCGTGGCCTGCGCCCGCGCCTTCTGCACGGCGGCGACCCAGCGCTCCGGTGCGCCGATGCGGTGGTCGGCCGGCAACACGAGCAGCAAGGCGGCCGGGTCGCGCTCCGCCACCTGCAGGGCGGCCAAGGCGATGGCCGGCGCGGTGTTGCGGGCCAGGGGCTCCAGCACGATGGCCCGAGGCGTCACGCCGAGGGCCTGCAACTGCTCGCCGGCGAGGAAGCGGTGGTCGTCGCTGGCGACCACGAGCGGCGCCGCGGCCCCAGGCACGCCGGCGGCCCGCTTCACGGTCTGCTGGAACAGGGTCTCCGGGCCCGCGAGGGCGAGGAACTGCTTGGGCAGGTTCTGCCGCGACAGCGGCCACAGGCGGGTGCCGCTGCCGCCGCTGAGGATGACCGGGACGATCATGCGCGCATCACGTGATTCGGAGGCGGGAAGGATAACGCGCCGGGACGGATTCCCGGCCGTTCAAGTCCTGAACACGGGGGTTTCCGGCTAAAATCGGCGGGCTTCCTTTCCACCGGCCGGCGCCCTGCCCCGGCCCGACATGAGTGCCCCCATGAAGATCCTCGTCGCCTACAAGCGGGTGGTGGACTACAACGTCCGCATCCAGGTCAAGCCGGACGGTTCCGGCGTCGTCACCGAGGGCGTCAAGCTCTCGCCGAACCCCTTCGACGACATCGCGCTCGAAGAAGCCCTGCGCCTGCGCGAGAAGGGCCTCGCCACGGAAGTGATCGTCGCCACGATCGCGCCGGCCGACGCCCAGGCCCACCTGCGCAACGGCCTCGCCATGGGCGCCAACCGCGCCATCCACGTGGTCACCGATGCGGCCGTGCAGCCGCTGACCGCCGCCCGCACGCTGCTCAAGCTGGTCGAGAGGGAGCAGCCGGGCCTGGTGATCCTCGGCAAGCAGGCCATCGACGACGACAGCAGCCAGACCGGCCAGATGCTGGCCACGCTGTGGGGCCGCCCGCAGGCCACCTTCGCCTCCAAGGTCGAGGTCGCCGGCGACGTCGCCACCGTCACGCGCGAAGTCGACGCCGGCCTCGAGACCCTCGAGGTCGACCTGCCGGCCGTCATCACCACCGACCTGCGCTTGAACGAGCCGCGCTTCATCAAGCTGCCGGACATCATGAAGGCCAAGAGCAAGCCGCTGGAGACGCTGCAGCTCGCCGACCTCGGCGTGGAAGCCGCGGATTTCCTGCAGACCACGCACTACGCCCCGCCGCCGAAGCGCACCAAGGGCGTGATGGTGAAGGACGTCGCCGAACTGGTGGCGCTGCTGAAGCAGAAGGGCCTGGCGTAAGGAACCCATGACCATGAGCAAGATCCTGATCGTCGCCGAGCACCTCGACGGCAAGCTGAACCCCGCCACCGCGCGCTGCGTCACCGCCGCGGCCAAGATCGGCGGCGAGATCCACGTGGCCGTGCTGGCCGCCGAGCCGGCCGGCATCGCCGCCGAGGCCGCGCGGATCGCCGGCGTCGCCAAGGTGATCACCGTCGCCCGCGCCGAGAACGCGAACGCGCTGGCCGCCGTACAGGCCCCGCAGATCGCCAAGCTCGCCGCCGGCTACTCGCACGTGCTGCTGCCCTCGACCACGTTCGGCAAGGACGTCGCGCCCTGCGTCGCCGCGCTGCTCGGCGTGGCCCAGGTCTCCGACCTGATGGCCGTCGACGGTCCGCACGCCTTCAAGCGCCCGATCTACGCCGGCAACGCCATCATCTCGGTCACCGCGCCGAGCGACCGCACCGTCGTCGCCACCGTGCGTCCCGCCTCGTGGCCGGCCACCGGCAACGGCGGCAGCGCGGCGATCGAAGCCGCGACCGTCGAGGTCCCCCTGCCGACGCACACGCGCTTCAAGGGCCTGCAGAGCGGCAAGAGCGACCGTCCGGATCTGCAGAGCGCCAGCAAGGTCGTCTCCGGCGGCCGCGCGCTGGGTTCGGCGGAAGCCTTCTCGATCATCTACTCGCTGGCCGACAAGATGGGCGCCGGCGTCGGCGCGTCGCGCGCCGCGGTCGATGCCGGGTACGTGCCGAACGACATGCAGGTCGGCCAGACCGGCAAGATCATCGCGCCGGAGCTCTACGTCGCCATCGGCATCTCGGGGGCCATCCAGCACCTGACGGGCATCAAGGACGCCGGCACCATCGTCGCGATCAACAAGGACGGCGACGCGCCGATCTTCGAGATCGCCGACATCGGCCTCGTCGGCGACCTGTTCCAGATCGTGCCGGAGCTCGAGAAGGCGCTGGGCTGAACCGCCCTCCGGGTCGCCGCTCCGGCGGCGATCCGGACGACGCCTCAGCGATACACCCAGAGCCGCGAAGCGACGAAGGCCACGGCCGCGAGGCCGAGGTCGACCACCGGCTTCAACCCCCAGGCCCAACCAAGGCCGCCGAGACCGTCGATCAACGCCAGCGCGGCCGTGCTGGCGGCGGTGAGCACGAGCCAGAGCAGCACGAAGCGCGCCAGGCTGCCGCGGCCGAGCCGGTGCGCCCCCTCCGGTTGGCGGAAGGTGTACGCGCCGTTGCCCACGTAGCCGAACATCGCGCCGATCGCGCGGGCGCCGGGGTTGGCGACCCACGTCGGCACACCGAGCGCGGTGAGGCCGACGTAGGCGCCCCAATCGACCAGCAGTTGCAGCACGCCGACGAGGGCGTAGCCCGAGAGTTGCCGCCCGCCCTCGCCCGACCGGAGCCAGCGCGCGCAGCGCTCCACCGCCCCCCTCATCGCCGCGTTTCGAGACGACGGCGCGAGGCGGACAGCAGCGGATGCAGCGCCCGCCGCGGCATGGTCCCGATGTCGTAGGCGAGGAAGGCGAGCAGGAACTGCAGGCCGCTCACCATCGCCAGCGCGGGCAGCATCACGGTGCCCACGGTCGCCGGGGTTCCCGACTGGATGGACAACAGCCAGTGGTAGCTCCCGAAGGCGATCGCGAAGCCGATCAGCAGGATCGCCGCCACCAGCTCCAGCGACGCGATGGACAGGTCGCGCAGGAAATAGTTGTACGACACGCGCTTGCCGAAGTTGCGCAGATGCTTCGCGCCGAACTCGAAGACCGCGCGGCGCACGTCGAGGTGGCTGGTCTCGTCGCCGTAGAAGGCATCCATCGGCACGTCGACCACGGCCGCGCGCAGGGTGCCGAGGCGGAACAGCAGGTCGGTCTCGAAGAAGTAGCGCCGGCTCAGGCTGTCGAGCGGCAGCAGGGCCGCGACCGGCACGCTCAGCGCCGTGTAGCCGTTGGTCGGGTCGAACAGGTCCCAGTAGCCGGTGCTCGCCTTCGCCATGAAGCTCAGGCCGAGGTTGCCCCAGCGCCGCACCCGCGGCATGCGGCGGATGTGCCGCAGGTCCCAGAAGCGGTTGCCCTTCGCGTAGTCGGCTTCGCCGCGCAGGATCGGATCGATGAAAGACGGCAGCAGCGCCGGGTCCATCTGGCCGTCGCCATCGATCTTCACCACGACGTCCATGCCCTCCTCGATCGCCGCCCGATAGCCGGTGACGACCGCGGCACCGACGCCGCCATTCTCGGCGTGGCGGATCACGCGGACGCGCGGGTCCGTGCCGTGCGTCGCGACGTGGTCGCCGCTGCCGTCGGGGCAGGCATCGTCGACGACGTAGATGCGCGCGACTTCAGGCCCGATGCGCTCGATCACGCCGAGGACATGGCGGGTGACCCGGTAGCTCGGGATGACCACGGCGACGCGCGGCGATGCGGAAACAACCATCGGACTGACTCAACCGTAGTAGCGGGCGACGAGCACCGGCAGCGTCGCGACGAGGGTATAGAGCGTGACGAGGATCGTGAAGCCCACGCCCACGCCGTCCGCGAACCGCCCGCCGTCGCCCTCGCGTGGGGCGGGAATGGCCATCGCGAGAGCCAACGCCGGCAGCAGGAAGTAGCGACCCTGCACGCCGTCGATGGTCGGCGATTCGAACGGCGTCCACATCAACAGCAGAAGCAAGGGAACGAGCAGGGCCGACCCGACCGCCAGCAGCCCACCGGCCGCGTGGGTCCAGCGGGCCCGGCGCCAGTCCGCGACCGCGAGGCTCCACGCCACGGCGAGGGCGAGCAGCACGCCCCAGGCGGCGTAGACGGGGTGTGGCAGCGCCGTGTCGAGCCAGCCCAGCACGCCGACGAAGGAGCGCCCCCAGAAGTCGGTGATGAGCGGCGTCGTCGCCGTCGTCCAGACGACCTCGAACAGCCGGGAAGGGTCGTTGGCATACGCCAGCAGCTTGTCGCCCGCCGACATCTCGGCGGTTTTCGAATGCAGCGTGGTGGCCAGCGCCAGGAGCGTCCAAGCCGCGATCATGGCAAGCGGCACCAGCCCCAAGGCGACCCGCCGCAGGGTGAAGCGACGGGCCATCAGCAGCGGCACCAGCAGCAGCGGCGCCATGTGGAAGCGGCAGCCAACGACTACCACGAGCAAGCCGCCCACGACGGCGATGCGCCGCAGGCTGGCCTCGGAACCGCGCGCCTCCTGCTCACGCCACAGGGCAAGCGCCAAGGCCGTCGCGCCGATGGACAGGGCGTCGATGCCCGCCCCCGCCCACTGGAACAGCGTCATCGGCAGCAGCAGCAGGGCCATCGCGGCCATCGACGGCCGCCAGCGCAGGAACGCGGCGAACAACAGCAGGGAGGCGACGAGACCCGACGCCAAGCGGGCGGCGCGGTACGAGGCGTCGACGCTGACCCCCAACGTTCGGCCGATCGCCAGGGCGGCGGCCTGGGGCAGGTAGATGACCGGAAGGTAATAGCCGGTGCCCGCTGCCCCGCTGAAGGTTTCCGTGCCGCGCCAGCCGAGTTCGACCGCCGCACGGCGGGCGTCGTCGGCAAGCCGCTGCCCCGCGTCGAACGGCAGGTGTTCATGCAGGGCCATGTAGGCCAGCAGCCCGTCATCGACCCAGAGGCCGGACACCGGGCTCGTCTCCGCGTCGAGCAGCAGGCGGCCCTTCGACAGGGCGTAGGCGCGTTCGACGTGGTCGAACTCGTCCGGCGACTGGAACGGCGGAACGACCGCAGCGAGGACAAGGGACGCGGCGAGGACGATGCCCGCGGACAGGGCGGCCAGGCGGCAGCGGTCGTCGGCGGCTGCCGACGCGGGGACCGCGGACGCCCGCACGCGCCGACGTCGCCAGAACACGACCACGGCGCCCATCAGCAGGAGGGCGACCGAGCCAACGAACAGCCGGTGGCGCGCGGCGCCGGGCACCGCCCGCTCGCGGACGATCGGCATGGGCGCCGATGTCGCCAAGACCGCGCCCGAGGGGTCGAGGAAACGAAGGATCATTGGCCCAGTCGGTACCGGGCCCTCGACAGCACGTTCGAAACGCCACCCCGACTCGAGGAGATCGGGCCGGCCCAGCGCCACGACCACGTCGGGCCGGCGCACGGTCTCGATGGCCACACGGCGCGCAACGCCCGCGTCCACCAGTTCGATCGCGGCCAGCGGTCGGGCGGGGTCCGCGGGCGCGAACCAGCCGGCACCGCGAAGCGTGCTGCCCGACGCCTCGAGCACGAGCTCATCGACGGCATGGGGCGCGGCGACGGCCGCCGGGGACGACAGCAGGACGCCGAGCGTCGCGAGCGCGCGCAAGGCCGAGCGGAAGAATCCATTCATCCCGGCAGTCTATCGCCCGGGCGGTCGCCCAAGCGCCTCCGCGATGCGCCCGCCGTCAAGCGTTCAGCGGCACGCCCGTCTTCGCGGCGACCTCGTCGCGTTCGACGCCCGGCGCCAGCTCGACCACGCGGAGGCCCTGCGGGCCGACATCGAACACGCCCAGTTCGGTGATGACGCGGTTGACCACGCCCACGCCCGTCAGTGGGAGCGTGCAGGCGGGCAGGATCTTGTGCTCGCCGCCCTTGGCCGTGTGCTCCATCAGCACGACGACGCGCTTGACCCCGGCCACGAGGTCCATCGCGCCGCCCATGCCCTTCACCATCTTGCCGGGCACCATCCAGTTGGCGAGGTCGCCCTGGTCGGTGACCTGCATGGCGCCGAGGATGGCGAGGTCGATGTGGCCGCCGCGGATCATCGCGAAGCTGTCGTGGCTGCCGAAGAAGCTGGCACCGGCGCGCGCGGTCACCGTCTGCTTGCCGGCGTTGATCAGGTCGGCGTCGACTTCCGATTCGGTGGGGAACGGGCCGATGCCGAGCAGGCCGTTCTCGCTCTGCAGCCACACGTCCATGCCCTCGGGGATGTGGTTGGCCACCAGGGTCGGCAGGCCGATGCCGAGGTTCACGTAGGCGCCGTCGGTGAGTTCGCGGGCGGCGCGCTGCGCCATCTCGTCGCGGGTCCAGGGCATGTCACTTCACTCCTTCGCGGATCGTGCGCTGCTCGATGCGCTTCTCAGGTTCGGCGTTCACCACGATGCGGTCGACGTAGATGCCCGGCAGGTGCACGTGGTCCGGATCGATCGCCCCGACCTCGACCAGTTCCTCCACTTCGGCCACGCAGACCTTGCCCGCCATCGCGCAGGCCGGATTGAAGTTGCGCGAGGTCTTGCGGAACACGAGGTTGCCCGCCGCGTCGGCCTTCCACGCCTTCACCAGCGAGACGTCGGCGTGCAGCGCGGTCTCCATCACGTACCAGTGCTCGCCGAACTGCCGCGTTTCCTTGCCTTCCGCCACGACCGTGCCGTAGCCGGTGCGTACGTAGAACGCCGGGATGCCGGCGCCGCCGGCGCGCAGGCGCTCGGCCAGCGTGCCCTGCGGATTGAACTCGAGCTCGAGTTCACCGGCGAGGAACTGCCGCTCGAATTCCTTGTTCTCGCCGACATAGCTGGAAATCATCTTGCGGATCTGCCGCGTGGCCAGCAGCTGGCCGAGGCCGAAACCATCGACGCCGGCGTTGTTGGAGATCGCGGTGAGGTTCTTGGCGCCCGAATCGCGCAGCGCGGCGATCAGCGCTTCGGGGATGCCACAGAGGCCGAAGCCGCCGACCGCGAGGGTCTGGCCGTCGGCGACGAGGCCGGCAAGGGCCTCGGCGGCGGAACCGTAGAGTTTGCTTCGGCGCGGGGCCTGCGCCGGATTCGGGGGCGTCATGCAATCGACCTGTCGAAACGGTGGGGGCCATGATACCGGCGCGGCCTCTCGCCGAGGACGCCCGCGGACTGGACGTTCGGGCTAGGCCCGCGAGTGCCGCCGCCTACCGCGGCGCGCGCGGCGGCGCGGCGAGCGCGAAGGGCGTCGAGGTCAGACAGAGGTTGGGGTTGTAAGCGCGGTCGTCGGCAAGGCGCGCCCCCCAGCGCTGCAGCATGAAGTCGACCTCGGCCTTGAATCGCGCCTGCTTTTCCGGCGTGTCCTCTTTGCCCCGCGAGGCCGACTCGTGGTGGTAGAGCTCGGCATGCGGCGTCCAAAGGTTCGCGTGCCCTTTCGCGTCGAGGCGGAGGCAGAAATCGATGTCGTTGAACGCCACGCCGAGCTGCTCGTCGAGGCCGCCGACCTCGTCCCACAGCGCGCGGCGCACGACGAGGCAGGCCGCGGTGACCGCGCTCAGGCGCTGCACCAGCCGCGCCCGGCCCATGTGCCCCCCCGTGCCGCGCGGCCAGCCGGCGTAGAGATGGCCAGCCACGCCCGAAAAGCCGAGCAGCACGCCGGCGTGCTGGATGCTGTCGTCGGGGTAGTAGAGCATCGCGCCGACCGCACCGATGCCGGGCCGCAGCGCCTGGGCCACCATCTCCTCGAGCCAGCCGGGCGTGATCACCTCGATGTCGTTGTTCAACAGGCAAAGCACGTCGCCGCTGGCATGGCGCACGGCGAAGTTGTTGATCGCCGAGTAGTTGAACGGATGCGGGTAGCGCAGCACCGTCACGCGGGGCTCGGCGGCCAGCGCCTCGAAGTACGCCAGCGTCTCGGGCTCGACGCTGTGGTTGTCGACGACGAGGAGCTCGAAGTCGGGATAGGTCGAACGCCGCAGCACGCTGTCCACGCACTGGCGCAGCAGGTCGACGCGATCGCGGGTCGGGATGACGAGGCTCACCCGCGGCGCGGGCGACGGCAGCGGGCGGCGCACGGCGAGGTGGCCGCCCGCGAGCACCTGCACCTCGGCCGCGATGCCCGCGCGCGCGAGGTGGTCGGCCACCGCCCGGCGGCCGGCGTCGACCACGTACGACTTCTCGGAGACCGCCAGCGCGGTCGAGCCTTCGATCGAACGCCAGTGGTAGAGCACGTGGGGCACGTGGACGACGTTCCCGGCGCCGCAGCGCTCGATGCAGCGCAGGGCCAAGTCCCAGTCCTGCGAGCCCTCGAAGCCCCGGCGGAATCCACCAACCTCGCGCATCAGCGCGGTGCGGTAGACGCCGAGGTGGGACACGCAGTTCTGCCCGAGCAGGAGGTCGGGATCGAAGCTCGGCTTGAAGTAGGGCTCGTAGCGACGACCGTTCTCGTCGATCTTGTCTTCGTCGGAGTACAGCACGCCCGCCGACGGATGGCGGGCGATCGCCTCGGCGATGTGCAGCAGGGCATCCGGGTGCAACTCGTCGTCGTGGTCGAGCAGGGCCACGAACTCGGCATCGACCAAGGCGAGCGCGCTGTTCGACGCCTCCGAGATGTGCCCGTTGGCCTCGCGGCGGACCACGCGGATGCGCGGGTCCGACGCCGCGGCCTCGGCCAGCACCTGGGCCACGTGCGGCGCCGGCGAAGCATCGTCGGCGATGCACAGCTGCCAGTGCGGGTACGACTGCGCGCGCACGCTGTCGATCGCCCGGCGCAGCCAGCGCTCCGGCGGGTTGTAGACCGGCATCAGCACGGCGATGGGCGGCCGCGCCCCCAGGGCCGCCACGCGACGCTCGGCGTCGGCCGACGGCAGCGGCGCGGCGAAGCGCCGGCACCAGGCGGTGTAGTCGTCCTGCCCATCGGCCTGCAGCGAGGCATACCCGCGAAGCAGGCGCTCTCCGGCGGCACCCACGCGGCCACGGGCGAGATCGCGCACGGTCGCCATCGCCAGCCGCCACGCCATCCGGCGACCGCCCGAGGGTGAGCGCGCGATGTCGCGCAGCATCCCGGCCATGGCCGCGGGACGATGGCGGCGGCGGAGGCGGAAACCCGAGGCTTCGAAGGTCGCCTCGACGGCCGTCGGGTCGAGCCGCAGCGCGCGCACCGCGTACTTGAAGCGCACCAGCACGTCGATCCAGCCGTCGACGTCGGGCGATCCCAACGGGATGCGTTCGAGCTCGGTCATCCCGCCGCCGTAGTCGGGGTACAGGCAGGGCGCGAGGATGGCGCCCTCCCGCGCCACGAGGCGGACGCGCAGGCGGAACCAGCCACCGGCGCAGGCGAAGGGCTGGCCATGGCGGACGACCAGGAACTGCGGGTCGCCCCCCTCGGCGACCCACACGCCCGGCTGGCCGGGAGCGGCCGCGAGATGGGCCAAGGGCTGCAGCACGAGGCTCACGGCGTGCCCTCGGGCGCGTCCGTCTCGCCGCGCCAACGGCGCCACCAGTAGCCGAACGTGCGGCGTCGCGTCCAGGCCAGCGTTTCGGTGGACTGCCGCGAGAGACGCGCCAGTGTCTCGCCGACCTCGCGCGCCCACGCGCCCTGCGCGACGGCAAGGGCCTCGACGCGGGCTTCGAGGGCGCGCAATCGCGCCGCGCCGACCGCCTCCTGGTCCACCAAGGACCAGAGCAGTTCCGGCAACCCCCGGGCGTGCAGCTCGAATCCGACCTCCAGCGGCCCCGTCCCGGCCATCGTCGCGTCGAGGCCGAGCTCGATCCACGGATCGTCGTCGATGGCCACGAGCACCAGGCCCTCGGCGGTCGGCCGCACGACGCCATTCGAGGCGAGGACCGCCGCCCCAAGGTCCACGACCGGCACGCCGCCCACGGCCAATCCACGGATCTCGAACACCCCGGCGCGATCGTCCGGGTCGAGGCGCAAGCGGTCGAGGCGCCCCGCGGGGCCGCCGGCCGTCGCGACGAAGCCGCCCCCGGCCAGGGCACGGGCGGCGCAGGACCGGTCCTCCGAATGCGCGGCATCGAGGGGCCGCCAGTAGAGACGCGGCATCGGCACCCGCGGCGGCGGCCTGCCCCACGCGTCGGTGAGGGCAAGCCCATCCCGCACCTCGCGCAACAGGCGCAGGGCGTCCTCGCGGCTGCGACCATCGCGCGCCCGGGCATCGCTCAATGCGGCGCGTGCGCCCTCGGCGTCCTCGCGCCAGCGGGCGCGGAAGGCATCGAAAGCCGCAGCGACCGCCGCGCCCTCGCCCGCCGTGCCGAGGCAACGCTTGGCGAACGCGTACACGCGGTCGACGGCCGCTTCGGCTTCGCCACCATCCGCGCGCTGCCGCCGCAGCCGGGCCTCGACCCCGGTGCCGCGCGCGGGGTCCGGGCGCAGCACGTCGCCGAGCCCCAGCACGTCAAGCGCGGCGTCGAGGGTGGCGTCCGGCGCGCTGAGAAGGTCCGCGAAATCGATGAAGACGCGGGACGCGCCGCGGGTGGCGTGCTCGGCCTCCAGCAGGTGTTCCAGCCACAGCTGCGCCGCGCGGTAATCGGACATGCCGTCGCGGGCGCGGAGCGATGCCGCGACCTCTCGCGGATCGCGCAGCACGATCAGGTAGGCGGGCCGCAGGCCGGCCTCCGCCATCGCCTGCGACCACTCCGGAACGAGCCGGCAGGCGCGCGGGTCCTTGACGACGGCGGGCTTCGACCGCCCGCGCAGTGCGCCGAACACCTCGCGCATCGTCGCCTGCGCGGCTGGCGCCCCCAGTGGGCGCGGCAGTGGACCGGGTTCGTCCCAGGCCAGGCCGGCCGAGGCCAGCAATGCGTCGCTGGCGGCGACCAGGCGCGCGTCCTCGAAGTAGCCGTTGGCGTTGTCCGAGGTCGAAGGCAGCAGGGCGTCGCCAGCGTCGGCACCGCGCGCGACGAGCGCGCCCGCCACCGCCGACGTGCCGCTGCGATGCATGCCCAGCACCACGAGGGTGGTGGGACGTTCCGTCGTGTTCATGGGGCCGCTCCAATGGCGAATTCGCAGGCCGGCTCGAGCGCGAGGTCGAAGAAGCCCGAGCGTCGCGTCGGCGAGGCCGTGGCTTCGATGCGGAAGGCCAGTGCATCGACGATGCGATGCAGGTAGGTCTCCCCCTCGCCGTCCACCCAGCCCACGCAGCCGGCATTGAGGAAATACGTGCCGGGCAGCAGTGCGGCCCGGAAGGGGAAAGCGACGTCGACCACGCTGCCCGCCGGCACCGCCTCGATGCCCTCGCCGTGGCCGTGCGAGTCGACGCCGCAGAGCTCCACGCCGCTGGTGGACTTGATCAGCATGCCGAAATGCACGAAGCGGGCGGCCTGGTCGAAATGGACGCGGAAACGATAGCGGTAGCACTCGCCGGGGGCGAGCACGTTCACTGGCTGGCCTTCGGCGTCCACCAGCCCGGGGGACTCGATGCGGGCACCGCGCGATTCGTAGTGCACCGTGCTTTCCGGCAGCAGGCCGGGATCGAAGCGGGCGCTGGCCGCCGGGGCGCCCTGCCCGGCCTCCGGCGCCGCCGGGCCCTCGTCGAGCGTCCCCGCGCGCAGCTCGGCCAGCAGGGCCGCGCGCCGCTCCGGCGCGCCGTAAAGCACCTTCTGGAAGGCCGCGACCACGGCCTTCGGCGCGCCCACCGCGAGCACCTCGCCGGCATCGAGCAACACGGCCCGATCGCAAAGCTGCACCACCGCCGCGGTGGCATGCGAAACGAACAGGATCGCCGCGCCACGCGCCTTCATCTGCTCGATGCGGGCGAAGCACTTGCGCTGGAAGGCCTCGTCGCCGACGGCCAGCGCCTCGTCCACGACGAGCAGGTCGGGCTCCACGGCGACGGCCACGGCGAAAGCCAGCCGCACGAACATGCCGCTCGAATAGGTGCGCACCGGCTCGTCGAGGTAGTCGCCGATATCGGCGAAATCGACGATGGCCTGGAAGTGGCGCTCGGTCTCGGCGCGGCTCAGGCCGAGCATCGAGGCGTTGAGGTAGACGTTCTCGCGACCGCTGAACTCCGGGTTGAAACCGGCCCCGAGCTCGAGCAGGGCGGCCACGCGGCCGCGAACCTCGACGCTGCCCTCGGTGGGCTCGAGCGTGCCGCAGACCATCTGCAGGAAGGTGGACTTGCCCGATCCGTTGCGCCCCAGCAGGCCGACGGTCTCGCCGGGCCGCACCTCGAGGTCGACGCCGCGCAGGGCCCAATGCGCCTGCGACCGGCCCGGCCCGCCCAGCAGGGCGAACAGGCGCCGCGAGGGGCTGGCAAAGCGCTCGTAGCGCTTGCCGAGGCCGCGGGCTCGGACCACCGGCTCAGAGGACATCGGCGAACCCCCGGCGGAGGCGCAGGAACAGCGCCGCCCCGACCGCGGCCACGACGAGGCCGATCCCGCCCTGCACGGCGAGCGCCGACCAGTCCGGCATCGCGCCCTCAAGAGCGACGGCACGCGCGGCATCGACGACGGGGGTCAGCGGATTGCCCTCGAACACGACGCGCCAGGCCTCGGGCACGGCATCCGGCGGGACGATGACCGACGAGAGGAACATCATCGCGGTGACCAGCGGCGGCACCACGTACTGCACGTCGCGCACGTAGACGCCCAAGGACGCGAGCGCCCAGACGAGGCCGAGGCAGAGCAGCAGCATCGGCAGCAGGACGACCGGCAGCAGCAGCAGGGTGGGCGGCGGCGTGCGGCCGACGATCACCAGCATGGCCGCCAGCACCAGCGCATTCGCGAGGAAGTGGAACAGCGCGGAGGCCATCACCGGCCAGGCCAGCAGTTCCACCGGGAACACCACCTTCTTGACGTAGCTGGCATTCGCGGTGACCAGCGTGGACGCCTTGCCGAGGCACTCGGCGAGCACGCCATGCACCATCAGGCCGACGAACAGGAGGATGGCAAAGCCCGCCGTACCTTCGGCACCGGGCCAGCGCGAGCCCAGCACTTCGCCGAACGCCAGCGTCAGCACGCCGAGCATCAGGAAAGGCTGCAGCAGCGCCCACAGCACCCCGAACGAGGCGCCGCGATAGCGCCCCGCGATCTCGCGCTTGCTGAGCTCCCAGGCGAGGGAACGCTCCCGCGCCCCGAGGGGCAGCAGCGAGGCCGCAGCCCTGCTCACCCGAGCGCCCGCTCCAGCTCGGCGCGCAGGTCGACGAGGTCCTCGATGCCCACGCTCAAACGAACGAGGTTGTCCGTGACCCCGAGCTTGGCGCGGCGCTCCTCGGGCACCGAGGCATGGGTCATCACCGCCGGGTGGTTGGCGAGGCTCTCGACGCCGCCCAGGCTCTCGGCGCAGGCGAACAGCTCGGTGCGCTCCATGAAGCGCTTGGCCGCGGCGAAGCCGCCCTTCAGCCACACGCTGACCATGCCGCCCGGGCCCTTCATCTGCCGCTGCGCCAGCGCGTACTGCGGGTGCGCCTTCAGGCCCGGGTAGGCCACGCGCTCCACCGCCGGGTGGCGCTCGAGGAACTCGGCGATGGCCTGCGCGTTCTCGCAGTGCGCCTTCATGCGCAGGTGCAGGGTCTTCAGGCCGCGGAGTGCCAGGAAGCTGTCGAACGGCCCCTGCACGCCGCCGACGGCGTTCTGCAGGAAGGTCATCTGCTCGGCGAGGTCGGTGCGCTCGCCGACGATGGCGAGGCCACCGACGATGTCGCTGTGGCCGTTGATGTACTTGGTCGCCGAGTGCATGACGATGTCGGCGCCGAGTTCGATCGGGCGCTGCAGCGCCGGCGAGCAGAAAGTGTTGTCGACGACGACGATCAGGCCGCGCTTCTTCGCGCGCTCGGCCACCGCGGCGATGTCGACCAGCTTCAGCGTCGGGTTGGTCGGCGTCTCGATCCACACCATCCGCGTGTTCGGGCGGATCGCCGCCTCGAACGCCTCGAGGTCGGACAGGTCGACCCACGAGAAGTCGAGGCCGGCGCTGCGCCGGCGCACGCGCTCGAACAGGCGGTAGGTGCCGCCGTACACGTCGTCCATCGCCACCACGTGGCTGCCGGAGTCCAGCAGCTCCAAGATGGTCGACGTGGCCGCGAGGCCGGAGGCGAAGGCGTAGCCGTTCCTGCCGCCCTCGAGGGCGGCCACGCAGCGCTCGTAGGCGAAGCGCGTCGGGTTGTGGCTGCGCGAATACTCGTAGCCCTGGTGGACGCCCGGGCTCTCCTGCACGTAGGTCGAGGTGGCGTAGATCGGCACCATCACCGCGCCCGTGCTCGGGTCCGGGCTCTGGCCGGCGTGGATGGCTTTCGTGCCGAAGCCGTAGGGTTTGTCGCTCATGGCAATCCTCGCGTGGGGCGCGCGCCGCGCGCCCTCAGGGCACCTTGCGGCGCAGGTAGTTCAGGAAATCGATGCGGGTGATCAGGCCGAGGAACTTCGGCCCGTCCATCACGATGGCCACGTGGCCGCGCTCGAACACGCCCATCAGGCTGTTGATCGGCGAGCGCATGTCGACCAGCTCGAGCTTGGTGACCATCGCCGTGGACACCGGGTCGCGGAAGCGCGCCTCGTCGGCGTGCACGTGCATCAGCACGTCGCTTTCGTCGAGGATGCCGACGATCCGCTCGTTCTCGATCACCGGCAGCTGCGAGACGTCGTACAGCTTCATGCGCTGGTAGGCGACGGTCAGCAGGTCGTTCGGGCTGACCACGATGGTGTCGCGCGCCGCGTAGGGGCGCAGGATCAGGTCGCGCAGGTCGCCGTGCTGCGGGCGGTCGAGGAAGCCCTGGTCGAGCATCCAGTAGTCGTTGTACATCTTCGACAGGTACTTGTTGCCCGTGTCGCAGACGAACACCACCACCTTCTTCGGCGTGGTCTGCTCGCGGCAGTAGCGCAGCGCCGCGGCCAGCAGCGTGCCCGACGACGACCCGCCCAGCACGCCCTCCTTCGCCAGCAGCTCGCGGCCGGCGAGCATGCTGTCGCGGTCGCTGACGGCGTAGGCCTTCTTGACGCGGGTGAAGTCCGAGATGTCCGGCAGGAAGTCCTCGCCGATGCCCTCCACCAGCCAGCTGCCCGACTTGGTGTCGAGGATGCCCTCGTTGATGTACTTGGTGAGGATCGAACCCACCGGGTCGGCCAGCACCAGCTCGACGTGCGGCGCGGCCTTGGCGAAGAAGCGCGACAGGCCGGTCATGGTGCCGGAGCTGCCGCAGCCGAAGACGATGGCGTCCATCCCGCCGGCGTCCTGCATCTGCTCCCAGATCTCCGGGCCGGTCACCGTCTCGTGCGTGAGCGGGTTGTCCGGGTTGCCGAACTGGTTGATGAAGTACGCGCCCGGCGTCTCCGCGGCGATGCGCGCGGCGAGGTCCTGGTAGTAGTCCGGGTGGCCTTTGGCGACGTCGGAGCGCGTCAGGATCACCTCGGCGCCCATGGCCTTGAGGTTGAAGATCTTCTCGCGGCTCATCTTGTCGGGCACCACCAGCACGAGGCGGTAGCCCTTCTGCTGCGCGGCGAGCGCCAGGCCGATGCCGGTGTTGCCCGCCGTGCCCTCGACGAGGGTGGCGCCGGGCTGGATCTTCCCGGCCTTCTCGGCGGCCTCGATCATCGTCACGCCGATGCGGTCCTTGATGGAGCCGCCGGGATTCATGCACTCCAGCTTGAGGTACAGCTCGCAAAGACCGGTGTCGAGCTTGCGGGCCTTGACGATGGGCGTCTTGCCGACGAGTTCGAGGACGCTCTGGTGGACGGGCATGGCAAAGGGGGCTCGAAAGGGTGGCGGATTGTACCAGCCGGCCTTGGCCACCCCTCAGCGGTGCAGCGGCCACCGCACGCGCTGCAGCGGCCGCTCGAACAGCCGCCACGAGGCCCACGACACCGACGCGGTGAGCACGGCGAACACCGCCAGGGCCGGCGCGCCGGCGAGGCCCATCGGGCCCGTCACGGCAGCGAGCACCGGCATGTGCCACAGGTAGGCGCTGAAACTCACCCAGCCCAGCCAGCGCAGCAGCGGCCACTCGAAGGGCCGGCGCAGCCAGGCCGGGCCGTGCACCACGGCCAGCAGCAGGGCCGACCACGCCACGGCGAAGAAGGCGAACCAGCGGTGGTTGAGGTCGGGCTGGAAGGCCACGAGGCCGGAGAGCGCCGCCACCGCCGGCACCGTGGCCACGATGGCCAGCAGCGCGGCGACGCCCAGCAGGCCGAAGCCGCGCACGCTGCGGTCGCTGTCGGCACCGCCATGCAGGGACAGCACCGCCGCCAGCCCCCCGGCGAAGAACAGCACGAGGTAAGGCCCGAGGCGAACGTCGTTCACCGCCGAGGCCTCGGGCGGCCACAGCTGCATGGCCGCGACCGAAGCGCACACCGCCAGGGTGGAGGCCAGCCAACGCCCGCCGGCGCGCTGCGCGCCGGCCAGGGCCGCCGCGACCAGCGGCAGCCAGAGGTAGTAGTGGAACTCCACCGGGATGCTCCACAGCACGCTGGCGCCCTCCTGCAGCAGCAGGTGTCGCCAAAGGCGCTCACCGTCCATCGGGTAGGGCCACCACGGGGCCATGCCGGCGACGGTCAGCGCCGCGCTCGCCAGCAACACCACGAGGTACAGCGGCCAGATGCGCAGCACGCGACGCAGCGCGTAATCGGCCCACGTCGCGCCGCGCCGCCAGTCGGCCGCCGGCCGCAGCAACAGCAGGCGCGTGAGCAGGAAGGCGCTGAGCACGAAGAACAGATAGACGCCGCTCTTGCCGGTGCCCGACAGGCTCAGGCCCGGCAGCACCGGCAGGCCGGCGTTGGCGAGGTGCGACAGCAGCACCACGCCGACGGCGAACCCGCGCAGGCCGTCGAGGGCGGGCAGGGTGTCGGCGCGTCGCGGCTCGGTCATCACGTGAACAAAGGTGGCCTTGGGCCGGCCCCGCATTGGACACTATGGGCCTCGAAAACGCACGGACGTGCCCGATGGAACGACACACCGCCCCTCTCCCCCCCCGACTTGCGCATGCCCTCGAGGCCCTTCGGCGTGGCGACCTCGCCACCGTGGAGTCCTTGTGCCGGCAGGTCCTGGCCGAATCACCGGGCGAGTTCCGTGCGGCCAGCATCCTCGGCGCGATCCTCACGGATACGGGTCGCGCCGACGAGGCTCTGCCCTTCCTTGAGCACGCCGCGCCGCACGAGCGGATGGCGCGCTACAACCTCGGCATCGCCTACCATGCCCTCGGTCGCCTCGAGAACGCCGCGGCCTGCTTCGACGCCGCCGTTCGCGCGAACCCGGACTGGGTGGACGCCCGCAACAACCTCGGGGCCACGCTGCTTGACCTCGGCTTCGCCCGCGGCGCCGTCGATGTGCTGCGCGAGTGCCTGCAACGCCCCGGCCTGACGCCGGGCATCTTCAGCAACCTGTTGCTGGCCATGCAGTACCTCCCCGAGGTGGCTCGCGACGAGCTCGCCAACCTGCACCGGCGCTACGGCGAGGCCTTGGCGGCCGCCTTTCCGCCCCTGCCGCCCGCTCCGGCCCGCGAACCGGGGCCGCTGCGCGTGGGCCTCGTCTCGGGCGACCTGCGCCACCACCCGGTCGGCCTGCTGCTGGAGGGCCTGCTGCCCGCCCTGCGCACCCGCGGGTGGTGGCTGGCGGCGTACAGCGCTCGTCCCGGCCTGCCCGGCGACCCGATGCCCGCTCGGCTCCAGGGCCACGTGGACCGCTGGGTGGACATCAGCGGCATCGACGACGTGGCCGCTGCCCACCGGGTGCGCGAGGACCGCATCGACGTGTTGATCGATCTCTCCGGCCACACCGGGCATCACCGCCTCGGCGTCTTCGCGCTGAAGCCCGCGCCCACCCAGCTCAGCTGGCTGGGCTACGGCGACAGCACCGGTCTCGCGACCATCGATGCCGTGATCACGGATGCGGTCTCCAGCCCGCCCGGCTCGGACGGCGAATACGTCGAGCCGCTGCTCCGCCTGCCGATACCACGCCTTCCGTTCACCGCGCCGAACGATGCCCCGCCCGTCTCGGAGCTGCCGTATGCCGCCGATGCGCCGTTCACCTTCGGCTGCTTCAACACCATCGCCAAGCTCAACCCGCGCGTCATCGGCGCCTGGGCGCGCATCCTCGCGGCCGCCCCGGAAAGCCGGCTGCTGATGAAAGGCCGCCAGTTCGACCACGGGGCGGCGCGCAAGGCGATCACCGACGCCTTCGCGCAGCGGGGCATCGGCGTGGAGCGCCTGCTGCTCGAGGGCTACACCCGTCGCGCGGAGTACTACACCGCTTTCCACCGCGTCGACGTCGCCCTGGACCCCTTCCCGTTCAACGGCGGCATGTCCACGCTGGACGCCCTGTGGATGGGGGTACCCGTCCTGAGCCTGCCCGGCCAGGGCATGTGGGCGCGGCAGGGCGCCATGATCCTCGGCGCCCTCGGCCTCGAGGATTGGCTGGCGACGGACGTCGATGACTACGTGGCCAAAGCCGTGGACGCCACGCGCTCGATGGCCGAACTGCGGAAACTGCGCCGGGGGCTCCGCAAGCGCGTCGGCGACGCGGCTTTCGCCAAACCCGAGGTGTTCGCCGAAGCGTTCTGCACGGCGGTCGAAGGGCTGCACCAGCGGCTCGGGGCGGTGCAGCGGCGCTGAGCCCCGCCGCCGCCGGGCCTCGCGAGTCGTCGATCACGGCCTCCGCGGACGGCAGCAAAGAGGCCCGCAACGCGGGCCTCTTCTTGGATGACAGGCAACAAAAGCGGCGCGGAACGAAAAAAGAAAGGCCCGCTTGCGCGGGCCTTTCGGGTGCTGCGACTAACCCGTGAGGATTAGTTGGTGCCCGGACGGACGAGCGCCGTGTTGGCGATCGAACCGGTGGCGCCGTTGACGATCTGGTACAGACCCTGGATCTGGGTCGTCGGAGCAGCCACCGAGATGTTCAGCGTGCCGCGCGGCTGGCCGGTGAAGGTCGCGATGTCAGCGGTGTTCAGCACGATCGTGCCGTTCGCCGGGACGGTGCCCGTGGCCGCCGTGCCGAGGGTCGCCGTGACGCCGGCTTCCGTCTGCGCGGTGATCGTGTACGGACGGGCCACCGAGCCGGTGTTCGTCAGCACGATGCGGCTGGTCCAGCCGGCCGGAACCTGGGCGAACTGGGCCTGCAGCGAGGTGCCGTTGCGCACGATGCTGCCGACAGCCGACGGGCCTTCGCCCGAAGCCGTGTAACCCGTTTCGCTCTGAGGAACAAGCGTAATCGTGTAATCCGAAACCGGGACAGCGACGCCCGCGCGCGGGGTGAAGCACAGGAAACCGTTGACCGCAGCGTCGCCCGTCACGAACGTAGCCGAGCTGCCCGTCAGGGTGTTGGCGTTCGTGATCGTGCCGGTGCAATCCTGGGCCGAGGCAATGAAGACGCGAGTCAGGGCGGTGCCGGTGAAGGTCCCGTTCGAGTTCGCGGCGGCCGAGAAGTCGCCGTCGATACGGTGCGCGGTGTCGGCGCCGAGGATCTCGGCGAGCGTGATCAGATCACCGTCGTTGGCGAACGGCGTCACGATCGTGGCCGAGTGAGCCGCGTTCAGGTTGAAGCGGACCTGGCCGATCCGGGCCGTCGCCGTATTCTGCGGGCCAGAGCCCACTGCCGGCTGCACGAAGCCAGCGAACGACGGCGAGGCCTCAACGTTGGCGGTCGAGGTGTTCGTGAGGTTGGCGTAGCGGTAGCTGTCAGAGAACGTGAAGTAAGTGCCAGACACCGAAGCAATGCGGCCAGCGGTACCACCAGCAGCGGCCTGCGACGGCAGGTCGTAGAGGCTGTAGGTGCACGAAACGGTGTCACGCGAAGTCAGCGTGCGCGTGCCCGCGATGGTCACTTCGGTGTCGTCAGCCACCGCACCGGAAGCCGTCAGCGAGAAGCGGATGATGTTCGTGCCATTGCCGTTCACGTTGCCCGGCGAGAGGTTGGTGCCGGTGATGTTCGCGTCCGTGGCAGTGAACTCGATGTTGTCCGAGCACTCGATACGGGCATAACGCACTTCCTGGTCCGAGAAGGCGTACCCAGTCTCAAAACGCAGGTTGAAGTCGGCATCCGCAGCGAGAGCGAGTTCGCCGTCGGTGAAGTTCACTTCGTTCGCGAGCACGCGGGGAGCCGGCGTGCTGGCACTGAGGTTGACCTGCGCCTGGGCGGCCGTGGCAAACAGGCCACCGACGATCGCTGCGGCGAGAATCTTCTTGTTGAGGGTCATTACGTTGTTACTCCTAAGCTTAGGGTTTTGACGCATCAGAACAGCACAACGTCCGGGCACCACCTAGCGCCTGCATGCATCATGCCGGCGCCGGCACGGGAGGAAAGTTGCCGCCGGGCCTCACTATGACAGAGAGATCCCGGTTTTGGCACCCACCTTCTGCGCATGCAAGAGCACCACGCAGTCCCCAAACGCCGGCCGATAGTAGTACGCGGCTTTTCAGGGCGTCAACGATTGTGGAGAAATTGTTAGCCGCAACCGTCACACATTTGAAAAACTCTTCCCTCTCAGCCACTTAGCGCCACGCGCAGCGAGACAGAATCAGCGCGGGATCTCGCCCAGACGCGACCGCAGCGCCTCGGTGATCTGCCGCGCCTGGGCGGCGTCCTCGATGACGTAGGGCGTGATCAGCACCATCAGCTCGGTGCGGTTGCCGGTGCGGCTGCGGCTGCGGAACAGCTCGCCCACCACCGGAATACGCCCCAGCCCGGGGATCTCCGAGCCGCCGGTCGTCGTGGTGTTCGAGATCAGGCCGCCCATCAGCGTCGCTTCGCCGTCCGAGACGCTCATGGCGGTTTGCAGCCGGCGCGAAAAGATGCTAGGCGACGAGATCGAGCTGGATTCCGTCTGCTGGGCCTCGCTGACCTCCTGGCTCACGGTCAGGTCGACGCGCTGGCTGGAGTGCACGACCGGCTGGATCTCCAGCAGCACGCCGGTCTTGCGGTACTGCACCTGCTGCAGGATCGACGGGGTCACGCCGCCGAGGTCGGGCGCCGTCGCCTGGCTGGTGAGGATGGGCACCTCGGTGCCCACGTCGATGCTCGCGCTCTCGCCGCTGCGCACCATCAGGCGCGGCGTGGAGAGGATGTTCACCCGGGTGCTGTTCTGGAACAGGTTCATCACCGCGCGCACTTGCCCGCTCGACGAGATCGGGCGCCACACCACGCCGCGGTTCGCCACGCTGCCGCCGTAAGCGCTCAAGCTGCCGCCGAAGTCGCTGATGCCGGCCTCGCGCAGGGCCCATTCCACGCCGTGCGAGAACTCGTCGGTGAGCGTCACTTCGGCCACCGTCACTTCCACCAGCACCTGGCGCGCCGGCTGGTCGAGGCGCGCGAGCACGCTCTGCAGGGTGCGCCAGCGGCTGGCCTCGCCCTGGAAGATGATGGCGTTGCGCTGCGGGTCGACGACGATGCGGCTGCCGTCCGGCGCCACGCTCACCGTGGCTTGCGGCGCGCTGCGGTTACCGGCGGTGGCGCTGCTGCCGCCGTCGATTCCGCCACCGCCCTGCAAGCCGCGAGAGCCCGAGGCCTCGGCCGAGCCCGTGCCGCCCGCTGCCCCGGCGGAAGGCGTGCCGCCAATCAGCGCTTCCATCGTCGTGCGCAGGCTTTCCGCCGTGGTGTGGCGCACCTGGTAGATGTAGGCGCCCGCCTGCGTGCCGCCGTCGTCGGCGGGCTGGTCGAGGGTCTCGGCCCACTGCGCCACGGCCTCGAGCGCGGCATCGGATTCGCTGAACACCACGAGGGCGTTGGCCGAAGCCACGGGCACGAGGGTCAGCACGCCGCCGGTGCCGTCGGTGCCGCGAAAGGTGAAGCCCTGCCCCACCAGCAGTTCGCGCAGCTCCTTGGCCAGCACGTCGACGCTCAGGTACAGCGGCGTGATGCGCAGCGAACGCTTCTCGCGCAGGCCCGTGCGATCGAGCAGTTGCACGGCCTCCATCGCCGAATTCACCAGCGCCGGCGGGCCGCTGAGCAGCAGGGCGTTGTTGTCGTCGAGCTCCGTCACTTGCAGCCCCTCGACCCGTCCGAACAGCGTGCGCACCTGCGCGCTGATGCGCGCGGGATTGGCCACATCAAGCGGCATGAACACGAAGATCGGGCGCTGCCCCGCCGGCACCTCGGGCAAGGCGCGGCCGGTGAGCAGCTGCGGCGTGTCCACCACGGCGCCAGCCTCGGCGGTGAAGCGCAGCCGGCCCTGCTCCGGCACCACGGCCACGCCATAGCGCTTCAGCACCTCCTCGGCGATGGCGTAGAGGCGGTTCGGCGGCTCGGGGTCGACGAGGCGCAGGCTGACGAGGTCGGGCTTGTCGCGCACCGCCTGCTCCACCTCGATCGAGAAGCCGAGCTGGTTGGCGAACACCTCGTCGATGAACGCCGTCAGGTTCGCGCCATCGATGGCGAGCGCCACCGGGGCACCGCCCGGGGCCACCGGGCTGCGGCGCGCATCGAGCACGCGGGCGGGCGGGGCTTCGGCGCGCGGGCCTTCGCTGATGCGCGAGCCGGCGGCGTCCTCGGCGGGCGCCTCGGTCGAGGCTTCCGGCGCGGGCAGGGGCGCACGCAGCGGCTCGGGCAGCGAGGGCGGCGAGGTGGCGCAGCCGGCGAGCACCAGCGAGAGCAGCACGGCGACAGTGAGGCGGGCGGGCATCAGCGGAGAGGGCATGGGGTCGTCCGGGTCACGGCAAACGGTTCAGGGCTGTCGCGCGTCGAGCAGGCGGGCCTCGTGGGCCGCGCCTTCGGCGTCGCGCCAGGCGGCGCGGGTGGGCGCCACGGCGGTGATTTCGGCGCCATCGGGGAGGCGCTCGCCCTCGGCGGCGCGCACGCGGCGCCCGTCGGGCATTTCGAAGAGGGCACGCCAACGGCCGGCCGCGCGGACGGTGCCGAGCAGGCGCGGCTGCGGGGCCACGGCCGGGCCCACGGGGGCGTCGACCGGCTCGGAGGCCCACACCGCCATGCCCCAGGGCGCGACGGGGGCGGTATCGAGCACCGGCAGGCGCCACGCGAGCGCCTCGGCCGTGGGCGGCGGCAGGCGCGTGGGCGGCGTGCCCACGAGGAAGAACGCGAGCGCGCCGGCAAGGGCCGCCACGGCGATACGACGGCACGCCGGATGCCGCGACGCCGCGCGGAACCACTCGACGAGGCGCTCGGCAGGCGCGCTCATCCGGCCACCTCGGCCTTGCGCAGATAGGCGCGCACGATCAGCTGCATCGGCGCCGGCGTGCCGTCGCGCACCTCGATGCGTTCGACGCGCAGCCACGGGCGCTGCGCGAGCTCGCGCAGCACGACCTCGATGGCCGCCGGCGGCGCGTTGGCGTCGAGCCGGGCCACCACCTGCCACAGGCCGGGCACGCCCTCGACCTCGATGGCGGCCTCGGAACGCACGCGCGGCTGGCCCAGGCCGGCCGAGGTGGCGATGCCGCTCAGCATCGCCTGCAGCTCGGCCTGCGCCTCGCCGGCGCCCGCCGCGGACGCCATGGTGCCCTCCATCGCGGCGAGCGCGTCGCGCGCCTCGGCGGCGCGGGCCGTCCATCCATCGTCAGCGGCGGCGCCCTCCAACCGGCCCAGGAGGGTGCGGTCGTCGAGGTAGCGTTCGATGCGTGCGCCGCGCGCGTCCGACAACGCGACGGCGGCATGCAGCAGGGCCACCAGCAGCGCGAGGCCGACGGCGATGCGCAGACGGCGGTTGGCGCGCCACTGCGCCTGCACGGACGACCAGGCCGCGCTCACGGCGCGGCTCCTTCCGACGGCATGGCCGCGTCGAGATCGACTTCCAGGAGCATTCGGCCGGTATCGCTGGGGTTGGCGACGATGCCGGCCAGCAGCGGGTGCTCGCGGAACGCCTGCACGAACACGCGGGGGTCGGCGGTCGCCGACTGCACCTCGACGCGCAGGCGGCCGGCGTCGCGGTACCACGACAGCAGGCGGGCGTCGTCGGGCAGGCCGCGCTTCAGGTCGACCAGCAGCGCGTGGTCGACCGGCGTGCGCGTGAGCTCGACGTAGGCGGCCATCCGGGCGTGCGCGGCCTCGGCGGTTTCGCGCGCCTCGATCAGCGGCATCGACTCGCGGCGCACGCGATCGAGCTCAGCGTCCTGCCAGCGGCCGGCGATCGCCCAGGCGGCGGTGGCGACCAGCTGCCAGCCGAGCACGAGGCCCACGACGATGCCCAGGCTGCGCCAGAACGCGCGTTCCAGCTGCGTCGCGGACCATCGGAGGCGCCCATCGGCGCGCCCCCACGGCGCGTCGGCGAGCGGCGGTGTCTCGATCGGCGGTGGCACGACATCGTCGGCGGGCAGCGAGGTGGCCCGCAGGAAGCGGCCCCAGGCGGCCGCATCCGGAGCGGACGGCCACCAGCGCGAGGCCAGCAGACGCCCGTCGCGCCACACCTGCCCCTCCACGCCCTCGCGCGTCGCCATCAGGCGCACGGCGTCCGCCGCGGCGGGGGCCGGGCGCAGGCTGGACTCGGGCACGAGGGTGGCGGCCGGGTCGACGCCGTGCAGGGCGGCGGGATCGACCAGCCACACCTGGGCGACGTCGTCCTGCCAACGCGCCACCCAGCGCCCCCCGTCGGACGGGAGCGCGCGCGAAGCGGCGAGCCGCAGGGCGGCGGCGCGCTGGTCGGCGGCGAGCTGGGGGAAGGCCAGGCGACGGTGTTCGGAAACGCTGCGCGGGACGACGACTTCGACGGGCCCCAGCCAGCCTCCCGGCTGGATCGCTTCGGCCTCAGCCCCGATCCAGCGGCGCGTCGGCGAAAAGAGGGCTTGGAATCGTCGGCGGAGCGTCATCGGCATCAGGGCGAGGGGCGCGGTAGACGGCATCGACAGTCCACGGCGCCGCTTGATCCGCCAAGGGCGTCAATCGTACATGGATGCGCCATGCCCTGCCTGAGGCGCCCCAGAACGCCAGTCGCCACGCGTCCGACGGCGCGTTGCGGAAATCGGTGTCGCGATCGCCGAGGAGGCGTGCCGACGTCTCCTCCTCGAACTGCCGCCCGGAAAAGAACAGGGCCTCGTCGCGGCGCGCGAGCCGGGCGCGGCAGACCGTGCCGCAGCGGTCGACGAAGGCCTCGAGCAACGGCAGCGGCGCGGTGTTGAGGTTCAGGGCACCGGCGTAGGCGCTGGTGGACCAATCCTGCGCGCGTGCCATCACCTCGGGCGGCAGCGCCTCCCAGCCAAGCACCCGGGGCAACTCGCGAGGGCTGAGCAGCGGGCGTCCGGGCGGCGCGGGGCGGCCGGCCCGTTCGTAGTCGCGCGATTCGGCGCCGTTGAGACGCTTGAGGTCATCGGGGTCGGTGTAGTCGACAAGACGGTCGACGAGGCCGGGCACGTCGCGCGCCGGGGCGCCGGCAGCGGCCAGCAGGCGCGGCACCGGCGAGGTTTCCGGGAAGGCCACCGGCACCAGGCCGGATTCGTCCTGGATGGCGAAGGTGATTCCGCCGAGCCCCCGGTAGGCACGCCCGTCGAGGCGCAGCTCGCCGCCGCGCGGCCGCTTGTCGAAGCCACCGAAATCGTCGAGGCGCCGCGCCGCGAGCTCTCCCTCCGGCATCGGCGTGAGCGGCTGGCCGGCCTGGGTGATCGGCACCGTCGCGGCGAGGTAGAGCAGCGTTTCGCGGGTGGACAGTGCGGCGATGCGGTCCTCGACCTCGGCGCGATCGAGCGTGGCCTCGGCGACGCGTTCGCGGGTCCAGAGCATCAGGAAGCCCACGCCGACCGCGATCGCGACCAGCATCCACAGCACCATCGCGAGGATGAAGCCCTGCTCGCGGGCCTGCGCCTCAGAACGCGGCATCGACCTGCTCCAGGCGGTCGTTCAAGGCGGGCGGCAGGCCGGCGGCAGGACCCACCGACGCCCACCACAGCCGCGCCCCCTGCTCCGTGCGCCAGCCGAGGCGCACGGCGCGCGGCAGGATCTCGGCCGGCTGCTCGGGCACCGGCCAGGTCTCGTGCCAACGGCCCGCCGCATCGAGGTAGGCGAAGGCCGCGTCCTCGAGGCCGGCGCTGGCGAGCGGCCAATCGGTCGCGCCTTCGACGTACACCAGTTGCCGGCCGCGCTCCGCGTCGACGAGGCGCCAACCGACGCGCGCCGCCGTGCCGGAACGCAGCGCATCGAGGCTCAGGAAGTCCATCGCCGTGGCCTCGCCGCGGAAGGCGGGCACCTCGCCCGGGCGGTCCGCGGCGGCCGCGGCCACCGCATCGCGGAACCAGCGCTCGTGCAGCGCCGCGACCCGTGCATCGCGCTCGTGGCGGAGCACGCGTTCGCGCAGGCCGAGCACGTGGACGAGCGACTGCATCAGCAGCGTGGCCACCAGTGCGATGACCACCAGCGTGACCATGGCCTCCAGCAGGCTGAAGCCGCGCTGGTTCACAGCGCCTCCGGGTAGCGCACCTGGCGCCAGCCGGCCTTGCGCACGACGAAGCGGTGATCGACTTGCGTGCCGATGAGCAACTCCACCTCGACGCGATACAGGCCCACCTCGAAAAAGCCGGGCTGCAGGTAGTCGGTGAGGCCGTCACGCGGCGGCTCGATCGGCGTGGCGGCCCAACGCATGCGAACCTCGCCCAAGGCCTCGTCGCCGGTGGGCTGGAGCATCGGATTGAGCGTTTCGATGCGCGACAGGGCGCTCTGCGTCGCCGTGTCGCGACGCGACGCCGCATCGACGCGTTCGATCGATCGCAGCGAGGCGTTGAGCGCCGCGAACAGGGCCATGCCCCCGGCGGCGAGGATGGCGAGGGCCACGATGGCTTCCAGGAGGGTGAAGCCGCGCTGCTCAGGGCGCATCCGGCCGCTCCACCACGCGGCAGTCGGGCGCGAGGGCCTCGAGGCGCAGGGCGAACCCCGGCCCCTGGGCCTGCAGCTGCGCACCACCACACCAGCCGTTGGCCGCGAGGTCCAGCGGCGTCAGCGCGACGACGCGCCAGCCCGACGGCCAGACGAGGCCGGGGCGTTCCACGAGGCTGCCCGCCTCCCAGCGCAGCGGCCTCCCGGCCTGCCGCGCCATCACCGGCAGGCCCTGCACGCGCCGCAACACGTCGTCGCGATCGCCCGCCGCCTGCACGCGATCGGCGGTGCGCGACAGCGACGGCGCGACCAGGCCGGCCGCGAGGCCGAGCAGCACCAGCACCACCAGCATCTCGAGCAGGCTGAACCCGCGCATCCGCGACGCGGCGACCTCAGTTCGCCGGAGGCAGCACGCCGAGGTCGGCGTCGTTGCCCTCGCCGCCCGCCGCCTTGTCGGCCCCGAGCGAGTACAGCGCGAAGCTCTGGCCATCACGCCCCGGGATGCCGTACTGGTAGGGCGTGTCCCACGGATCGAGCGGAACGGCCTCGTCCAGGTAGGGCCCGCGCCAGCGCTCGGCGGCGCGCGGATCGGCCGGCCTGGCGTAGAGCACGCCAAGGCCCTCGTCGACGGTGGGCAGGCGGCCCATGTCGAGGCGGAAGGTCTCGACCGCACCGCGCAGCATCTTGATCTGCGTTTCGGCGACACGCACCTGCGATCCCTCGAGCTGCGTGAAAAGCCGCGGCCCCACGAGGCTGGCGATCAAGCCGATGATGACGAGGACGACGAGGATCTCGAGCAGGGTGAAGCCGCGGGCGGCGCGAGGGGCATGGGGCATGCGATGGCTCACAAAGGCAGGTCGTTGACGCTGGTGATGGCGAGGATGACGGCGGTGACCAGCAGGCCGATGGCGCCGCCGATCAGGATGATGGCAGCGGGTTCGATGAGCTTCAGCGCGCGCTGCATCCGCTCGCGCCCGCTCGTCTGGTAGAGCCGCGACAAGGCCAGCAGCAGCTTGGGCAGTTCGCCCGAGGCCTCGCCCACCGAGACGAGGTCGTAGCCGCTGGCGTTCAGCGCACGGTGTTCGCGCAGGGCATGCGAGAGCGTCGCGCCCCCCCGCACCGAACGGGTCACCTGCGACAGTCGTGCGCGCAGGAAGGCCAGGCCGACCGCCGCGGCGGACAGATCGAGCGCGCGGGTCAGTTCGACGCGATTGGCCAGCAGCGTTCCGAGCGTGCCCGCCCAGCGCCCCACCTCCGACTCCATCAGCCACGGGCCCAACAGCGGGGCCTTTGCACAGGCCTCGAGGATCCGCTGGCGGACGGCATCACGACGAAGCAGCACCACCAGCCCGGCGATGAGCGTCGCGGCGGCCAACGCGACGAGGCCCAGGTGGTCGGCGAACCAGACGCCGCCACCGATCACCCAGCGCGACAGCGCCGGCAGCTGGTCGGCGCGCTGCGCGAGCAGGCCGCCGAAGCGCGGCACCACCCAAAGGAACACGATGCACACGGCGCCGATGCCGGAGGCCACCAGCACGGCGGGATACACCAGCGCCGAACGCACCTCCGCCTGCAGGCGCAGGTCGTACTCGTACTGCCGCGCGCCATCCTCGAGCGCCGGCCCGAGGCGACCGGTGAGCTCGCTCGCTTCGACCAGCTGCTGGATGTAGGGCGGCAGGTCGAGATCGCTGGCCGCGAGGGCCTGGGCGAAGCTGTCGCCGCGGCGCACCGCCTTGGCCATCGCGGCGAAGGCAGCGGTGATCTTCGGGTGGTGGCTCGAGTTCGACAGCGAGGTCAGCGCGGTGGCGAGGCTCACGCCCGAATCGACCAGCGTGGCGAATTCCTGCAGCACGAGCTGGAGTTCGCGAGGCGCCGGCGGAAGGCGATCGCGCCAGCCGTCGGCGACGGGCTGGTCGGGCTCGAGCAGCACCGGGGTCAGCCCACGGCGCAGCACCTCGCGGTCGGCGGCGCGCAGGTCGGCGGCCTCCAGCAGGCCGGAGACCTCCTGGCCACGACCATCGATGGCGCGGTAGCGGAAATTCACGACGATGCCGCCCCGACCTCGTCGGCGGCCTCGAGCGCGGCACCGGTGATGCGCACCACTTCATCCACGGTGGTCAGGCCGCGGAAGGCCTTCAACAGGCCGTCCTCGCGCAGGGTCAAGCTGCCCTTGCTGCTCGCGTGCCGGCGCATCTCGCCGGCGCTCGCACGCTGCATGACGAGGCCCTGCAGCTCGGGATCGACGTCGACGAGCTCGTAGATGCCGACGCGGCCGCGGTAGCCCGTGCCCTGGCAGGCCGGGCAACCGACGGCCTTGCGCCAGCGCGGCGTTTCGCCGGGCGCGAGGCGCGCGGCCGTGGCGGCGATGTCGGGATGCACGTCGGCGGGAGCGGCGCAGGCGTTGCAGAGGCGGCGCAGCAGGCGCTGGGCCTGCACGGCGCGGACGCTGGTGGCGACGAGGAACGGTTCGACGCCCATGTCGATGAGGCGGGTGAACGCGCTGACGGCGTCGTTGGTGTGCAACGTGGAAAACACCAGATGGCCGGTGAGCGCGGCCTGGATGGCGATCTCGGCCGTCTCGCGATCGCGGATTTCGCCGATCATCACCACGTCGGGGTCCTGGCGCAGGATGGCGCGCAGCGCACGCGCGAAGGTGTAGCCGATCTCGGCATTGGCCTGGATCTGGGTGATGCCCTTGACGCGGTACTCGACGGGGTCCTCGACCGTGATGATCTTCTCTTCGCGGTCGTTGATGCTCTCGAGCGTGGCATAGAGCGTGGTGCTCTTGCCGGAGCCGGTAGGGCCGGTCACCAGCACGATGCCGTGCGGCTCGGTGGCCCAGCGGCGGAACTGCGCGAGGTCGCGCGGCTCGAAGCCGAGCTTCTCCAGCGACAGGTCCTCGCGCTCCTTCGGCAGAAGGCGCATCACGATGGATTCGCCGTGCACGCCGGGCACGGCCGAGGCGCGGACATCGACCTCCTTGCCGCTGACGCGGGCGGAGAGCCGGCCGTCCTGGGGCAGGCGTCGCTCGGCGATGTCCATGCCGGAAATCAGCTTCACGCGCGAGGCCACCGCGGCGAACCGCGAGAGCGGCAGCTGAAGCACGGGATGCAGCACGCCGTCGATGCGGAAACGCACGCTGAAGCTGTCCTCCTCGGGCTCGACGTGGATGTCGGAGGCGGCACGATCCATCGCCTGCGCCAGCAGCGAATTCACCAACTCGATGACCGGCGCTTCTTCGGCGAGTTCGCGCAGGTGGCCGACATCGTCGTCCTCGGATTCGCCCGCGCGGTTCGCGCGCTGGAAGGCATCGACGAGGCGCTCGACGTCCTGCGCCCGGGCCAGCCGCCACTGCCATGGCGCCGCCAGCCGCTTTTCGAGCACCTCGTTGACGGTGGCATCGAGCGGATCGCGGGCGACCACGCACAGGGCACCGCCCGCCATACGCCATGCCGCCACGCCCTGGTCGACCCACCAGTCGACCGCGATGCCCGACGCGAACGCGCCGAGGCGGAAGGCCTCGTTGTCCTGCGGCCAATCGGCGGCGGCGAGCACCGGCATCGCCAGCTGCTCGGCGAGCACCGGCATGAGCGCCTCCTCCGACAGTGCGCCGAGGCGGACGAGGATCTGCCCGAGGCGTCCCCCGATCTGCGGTTGCAGGGCGAGAGCACGGGCCAAGTCCGCGGGCACGACGAGCCGGCGCTCGACGAGCAGGTCACCGAGCCGTCGTGGGCTCGGCACGTCGGGCATCGGGGCGGCGGGGGGGCGGAGGGCGTCGGCATTGGGCATCCCGCCATCTTAATGCCCCGCCGCGCGGGAGCCACCGGCCCAGAACAACGCGGCCCGCACGCAGCGGGCCGCCGTCCTTCCGTCGCCGCCACCGTCAATGTCGGGTTCGGGCGAACAACCGGGTGAGCCGGTCCTTCGCCAGCAGCTTTTCCTTCTTCATCCGCGCCAGCGTCACGTCGTCGATCGGGAGCACACCGAGCTCCGCGTCCATCACCTTGCTGTTCAGCTGCTGGTGGTGGCGGTAGAGCTGGCGGAACTCCGGATCGGACTTGATCAAGGCTTCGACATCGGCAGTGGATTGACCTTCGAACATTTCAGCGACCTCCTCGAACGCGAACGCCCCGGCTCGGCGGCACGGGGCGTTGGGGTTGGACTGCGGTCAGGTCGGGAAGGCTGGCCGCCTCGGGCCGCGGGCCACGCGCATCCCGGGCGGGACGCGGCAGCGGGGGCGGGATGAGGTCAGCGGTCATCGGCCTGGCTCGTTCTCCCGAAGGGAACAGCCCCTCGGGAACACGACGCTACGCCCGCCGATCCGGGGCGACAAGGGCTTTTTGCGGCCCCGACGCATCGCTTAACAACAGCGCTCGAAAGCCCTCACCCACCCCTAACGGGGTTCAGCCGGGTGAAGGCGGACCGGGCTCAGCGCACGGTGATCTCGACGCGACGGTTCAGGGCACGGCCTTCCGCTGAACCGTTATCGGCCACCGGGTCGGCGGCACCGCGGCCATCGGTGCGGATCGAACCGCTGGCGCCCGACTCCTTGAGGATGGCGGCGACGGCTTCCGCACGACGCAGGGACAGCGCCTGGTTGGCCGCGGCGGCGCCCTGGCTGTCGGTGTAGCCGACGACCTCGACATTGCGGCCGCCGATCTCCATGGCGAGGCGCCGCAGGCTGGCGTTGGCCTCCGTCGTCAGCGTGGCTCGGCCGCTGGCGAAGGCCGAGCCGGCCAGCGTGTAAACGGTGGCCGGCCCCACGTTGCGCGACGGCGGCAGCGGGGCATCCGCGGCCAGCGCCTCGGCCACCAGCGAATTGGCCAGCTCCGCCTCTTCGCGGGCGAGCGCGGCCTCGCGGGCGCGGCTGGCCGCCAGGCGACGCGCCTGTTCCGCATCGGCCTTGGCCTGCTCCGCCAGCGCGAACGTCTCGGCCGCCGCCATACGCTCGCGCTCGGCCTCCTCCTGGCGCGCCAGGTTCTGCATGCGCAGGCGCTCGGCGTCGCGCCGGGCGGCCTCGGCATCGCGGCGCGCGGCCGCCACCATGATCTGGTCGCGCTCGCGATCGAGATCGGTCGACTGGCGAGCCAAGGCATCGGCCTGCGCCGCGGCGACGGCCGCACGCACCCGCCGCTCGGCCACGAACCGGGCCGAGGCGACCTCCTTCGACTTCGCGAGGGCGAGGGCTTGCACGGCCTGCTGGGCCTTCAAGCGCTCCACGCCGCCCATGCCGGCGAGCTGGGCGTCGCGGTCGAGCCGGGTGAGTTCGGCCTGCAGGCGGGCAACGACCGGATCGATCTCGTCATCCGCGGACAGGGCCGGCGCCGCCAGCGCGACGGCCGCAGCGAGGGCGAGGCCGCGGGCCAGGGCGTGGAATCGGACAGGGTGGAAAGCGCGCATCGGATCAGTCTCCCTGGACCAGCAGACGGCGGCGCAGCTCGGCGTTGCGCGCACCTTTGGAATCGACCTCGGCCTCGAGCGTGGCACGCCGGGCTTCGGCGGCGGCGACCGCGGCCGCGGCTTCGGCTTCCCGAGCGGCGACGAGGGCCTCCGCATGGCGTTTGCGCGATGCGGCATCACGCGCGATGCCAAGGCGCTGTCGAGCCTCGTCGAGGGCCTGCTGCGCGGCACCGCGCGGCTCGAGGGCGTCGGCCGCGCGGATCGCACGATCCGCCGCATCGAGCTCGGCGGTCGGGGGCGGGACGCTGGCGCAACCGCCCAGCAGCACCGCGATGAGAAGGCCAGCGGCAAGGCCGGCGGGGGCATTTCGGGTCATGGGGGACGGGTCGCTTTTGGTGACGGAACGCGGCTATTCTCAAAAGCCTGACCCGGTAACGCAATGGCGCGAGGAGCCCACCCCCCATGGACATCGGCTACTTCCTGAAGCTGATGACGGAGAAGAACGCCTCCGACATGTTCCTCACCACCGGCGCCCCGGTGTACATCAAGGTCGAGGGCAAGCTCTACCCGCTGGGCAATACCGGCCTCCCGGCGGGCATGGTCAAGAAGATCGCCTACTCGCTGATGGACGAGGGCCAGGTGCCCCAGTTCGAGCGCGATCTCGAATACAACATGGCCATCGCCGTGAAGGACGCCGGCCGCTTCCGCGTCAACGTGTTCAAGCAGCGCGGCGAAGTCGGCATGGTCATCCGCGCCATCAAGAGCACGGTCCCCACGCTCGAGCAGCTGCAGCTGCCCCACGTGCTGAAGGACATCATCATGGAACCGCGCGGCCTCGTGCTCGTCGTCGGATCCACCGGCTCGGGCAAGTCGACCGCGCTGGCCTCGATGATCGACTACCGCAACACCAATTCGACGGGCCACATCCTCACCATCGAGGACCCGATCGAGTTCCTGCATACGCACAAGAAGTCCATCGTCAACCAGCGCGAGGTCGGCCTCGACACCCACGCGTTCCACAACGCGCTCAAGAACGCGATGCGCGAAGCGCCGGACGTCATCCTGATCGGCGAGATCCTCGACTCCGTGACCATGGAATCGGCCATCGCCTTCGCCGAGACGGGCCACCTCTGCCTCGCGACGCTGCACTCGAACAACGCCGACCAGACGCTGGAGCGCATCCTCAACTTCTTCCCCGAGGCCGCGCACAAGAACATCCTGATGAACCTGTCCTTGAACCTGAAGGCGGTCATCTCGCTGCGCCTCGTGATCGGCAAGGACGGCAAGCGCCTGCCGGCCTCCGAGATCCTGATCAACACCCCGATGATCCGCGACCTGATCCGCCGCGGGCAGATCCACGAGGTGAAGGAGGCGATGGAGAAGTCGCTGGAAGCGGGCATGCACACCTTCGACCAGTCGCTGTTCAAGCTCTACAAGGACGGCAAGATCGACCTCGAGGAAGCGCTGCGGAAGGCCGACTCGCGCGATGGCCTGGCCCTGCGCATCCGCCTCTCGGAAGGCGCGACCAGCGAGCACGATCCCTACGCCGACGTGTTCGGCGGCGCCGGCGGCGCCTTCGGCTGATCAGCCCGGCGGCGGGGCATCCGGCTGGGCTTCCGGCATCGCCCGCTGGAAGGCGTCGAGCGTGAGGCAGTGCGCGTCGATGCGCCGCACCGTCGGATAGGGGGCCAGGTCGAGCGCGAAGCGTCGGGCGTTGTAGACCATCGGCACCAGCAGGCAGTCGGCGAGGCCCGGGGACTCGCCATCGCAGAAGGCGCCCGTGGAGGGGTGTTCGGCCAGCAGCGCCTCGATGGCTTCGAAGCCCAGGGCCAGCCAGTGGCGGATCCATCCCTCCCGCTGCTCCGGCGTGGCCTTGAACTCGCGTTCGAGGTACTGCAGCACCCGGAGGTTGCCCAGCGGATGCATGTCGCAGGCGATGAGCTGGGCCAGCCCGCGCACGCGCGCCCGCTCGCGGGCCGTCGCCGGCAGCAGCGGGTGCTCGCTGAAGGTCTCGTCGAGATACTCGATGATGGCCATCGACTGCCGCACCAGGCGTTGGCCATGCTGCAGCGTGGGCACGAGGCCCTGCGGGTTGACCCGGCGGAAGGCGGCGCCGTGCTGCTCGCCGCCGTCGCGCACCAGGTGCACGGGCGCCAACTGGTAGTCGAGGCCCTTGAGGTTCAGGGCGATGCGCACGCGGTAGGCGGCGCTCGAGCGCCAGTACGAATACAGCCGCAACCCGCCGCTCACCATGGCATCGCCCTCCCCGGTCCGTCCTGGCCAGCCTAGCGTGGCCGGCTCAATCCTGCCGCTTCATCACCTGTTCGATGGCACCGAAGATCGTGCGCCCCTCGGCGTCGAGCATCTCGATGCGCACGGTGTCGCCGAACTTCATGAAAGGCGTCGACGGCTTGCCATCGCGGAGGGTCTCGATGGTGCGCTGCTCGGCGAAGCAGCTCGCGCCCTTGTCGGTGCTCTGGTTCGCCACCGTGCCCGAGCCGACGATCGTGCCGGCCGTCAGCGGCCGCGTCTTCGCGGCATGGGCCACGAGTTGCGCGAAGCTGAACTGCATGTCCTCGCCGGCTTCCGGCGCGCCGAACCACTGGCCATTGATGTGGGTCAGCAGCGGGCGGTGCACCTTGCTGTCCTTCCACGCGTCGCCGAGTTCGTCCGGCGTGACGAACACCGGGCTGAGGGCCGAGCGCGGCTTGCTCTGCAGGAAGCCGAAGCCCTTGGCCAGCTCGTTCGGGATCAGGTTGCGCAGGCTCACGTCGTTGACGAGGCCGACGAGTTGGATGTGGTCGGCGGCCGCTTCCGCCGTGACGCCGTGCGGCACGTCGTCGGTGACGATCACGACTTCGGCCTCGAGGTCGATGCCGTAGGCCTCGTCGCGCACCAGCACCGGATCGCGCGGGCCGTAGAAGCCGGCGCTGACGGCCTGGTACATCAGCGGGTCGGTGTAGAAGCTCTCCGGCACCTCGGCGCCACGGGCGCGGCGCACGCGTTCGACGTGCGGCAGGTAGGCCGAGCCGTCGACGAACTCGTAGGCGCGCGGCAGCGGCGCGGCCAGCGCGGCCATGTCGAGCGCGAACACGTCGAAGCCATCGATGGTCTGCGCGTTCGAACCGTTCAGGGCTTCCGATACGCCGTTGAGGCGCGGCGCCGTGTTCGACCAGTCCTCCAGCGCACGCTGCAGCGTCGGCGCGATGTGCGGCACGCGGACGCCGCGGGCGAGGTCGCGGGAGACGACGATCAGCGTGCCGTCGCGGCCGCCTTCCTTGAGGGATCCGAGTTTCATCGCTTGTCCTGGTTGAAGTGCTTCTGCAGGCCCTGCCAGCAGGCCACGTAGTTCCGCTGGCGGTGGGCCGCGGCGACCGCTTGGGCCGTGGGGCGCAGCACCGCGCGCGACTCGAACATGAAGGCCATCGTGTCACGGATGTAGTGCGGCTTGGAGGTGTCGGCCGCGCTCGCCTTCTCGAAGGTCTCGGCGTCCGGGCCATGACCGGTGAAGCTGTTGTGCAGCGAGGCGCCGCCGGGCACGAAGCCGTCGGCCTTGGCGTCGTAGGCGCCATGCACGAGGCCCATGAACTCGCTGGCCACGTTGCGGTGGAACCACGGCGGGCGGAAGGTGTCCTCCATCGCGAGGATGCGCGGCGGGAAGATCACGAAATCCATGTTGCCGACGCCGGGCGTGTCGCTCGGCGAGGTGAGCACGAGGAAGATGCTCGGGTCCGGATGGTCGAAGCTGATCGAGCCGATGGTGTTGAACCGGCGCAGGTCGTACTTGCAGGGCACGTGGTTGCCGTGCCACGCCACCACGTCCAGCGGCGAGTGGCCGATCGCGGCGCGCCACAGCCGGCCGTCGAACTTCGCCACCAGCGCGAAGTCGCCCTCCACGTCCTCGTATGCCGCCACCGGCGCGAGGAAGTCGCGCGGGTTGGCAAGGCCGTTGCTGCCGATGGGGCCGAGGTCGGGCAGGCGCAGGCCGGCGCCGAAGTTCTCGCAGACGTAGCCGCGGGCCTCGCCATCGGGCAGGTCGACCGTGAAGCGGATGCCGCGCGGGATCAGCGCGATCTCCTGCGGCTCAACCTCGAGCACGCCGAACTCGGTGCGGATCACCAGGCGGCCCTGCTGCGGCACGATCAGCAGCTCGCCGTCGGCGTTGTAGAAGTAGCGCCCATGCATCGAGCGGTTGGCCGCGTAAAGGTGGATGCCCACGCCCGCGCCCGTACCCGGGCCGCCGTTGCCGGCCATGGTGTACAGGCCGTCGAGGAAGTCGGTGGGCGCGACCGGAGCGGGAAGCGGGCTCCATCGCATCTGCTCCGGCGAGACCGGGCCGTCGCCGAACACGTTGTGGAACGTCCCTTCCGGCAGCAGTTCGAACGGCCCATGCATCGCGCTCGGGCGGATGCGATAGAGCCAGCTGCGGCGGTTCTGGTGGCGCGGCGCGGTGAACGCCGTGCCGGAGAGCTGCTCGGCGTAGAGGCCGTAGGGGCAGCGCTGCGGCGAGTTCCGGCCCACCGGCAGCGCGCCGGGCAGGGCCTCACTGGCGAATTCGTTGCCGAAGCCGGACTGGTAGGCAAGCGTCATGGCCGCGCCCTCAGAGCACGCCGCGACGCATCTGGTCGCGCTCGATGCTCTCGAACAGGGCCTGGAAGTTGCCCTCGCCGAAGCCTTCGTTGCCCTTGCGCTGGATGATCTCGAAGAAGATCGGGCCGATCGCGTTCTGCGTGAAGATCTGCAGCAGCTTGCGCGACTTCGTCTCGGGGTCGGCGTCGATCAGGATCTTGTTCTTCGCCAGGCGCGCGACGTCCTCGCCATGGTTGGGGATGCGCGCGTCGATCACCTCGAAATAGGTGTCCGGCGTGTTCAGGAATTCCACGCCCTGCGCGCGCATGGCTTCGACCGTGGCGTAGATGTCGTCGGTGAAGCAGGCGATGTGCTGGATGCCCTCGCCGTGGTACGCGTCGAGGTACTCGTTGATCTGCGACTTCGGGTCCGACGACTCGTTGAGCGGGATGCGGACGATGCCGTCCGGCGCGGTCATCGCCTTCGACACGAGGCCGGTCTTCGCGCCCTTGATGTCGAAGTAGCGGATCTCGCGGAAGTTGAACAGCTTCTCGTAGTAATCCGACCACTTCTGCATGTTGCCGAAGTAGAGGTTGTGGGTGAGGTGGTCGATGAAGGTCAGGCCGAAGCCGGCCGGGTTCGGATCGACGCCGGGGATCGCGACGAAATCGCGGTAGATGGCATCGACGCTGCCGTAGTCGTCGACCAGGTAGAGCATGCAGCCGCCGATGCCCTGGATGACCGGGCGGTCGATGGCCTTGGTGGCCTCGCGGGCGACGTGCTCGCCGCCGGCGGCCAGCGCCGCGGCCTGCACCTCGTGCGCGTTCTTCTGGAAGCGGATGGCGAATCCGCAGGCCGAGGGGCCGTGGGCCTTGGCGAAGTCGGCCGCGAAGCTGTCCGGGTCCTCGTTGACGAGGAAGTGCACCCCGCCCTGGCGGTACAGGGTGATCGGGCGCGTCTTGTGCCTGCGCACCGCGGTGAAGCCCATGGCGCGGAAGTAGGCGTGCAGCCGCTCACCCTGCCCGGCCGGTGCCGCGAACTCGACGAACTCGAAACCGTCGATGCCCATCGGGTTCTCGAAGGTGGTGACGTTCATGCCGAGGTTCGGCGCGGCGATTGCGGGAGAAGCGTTCATGGCATGCTCCGGTGCTGGGGACGGGACGGCAGGGGGATGGTTCGCCGCCCGTTATAGTTTCATTTGAAACCACGCGCAACTTGCGCCGCATTGCAGCATCCGATGCTCGACCTCGAACGCTTCCTGCCCTACCGCTTGTCCGTCCTGTCGAACCGCATCAGCGCCGACATCGCCCAGCTGTACGAGAGTCGCTACGGCATGGCCATCCCGGAGTGGCGCGTGATCGCCGTTCTGGCCAAGCGACCCGGCCTGTCGGCCACGGAAGTCGCCCAGCGCACCGCCATGGACAAGGTGGCGGTCAGCCGCGCGGTCTCCTCGCTGCTCGATGCCGGCCGCATCCAGCGCGAGATCGACGGCGACGACCGCCGCAAGAGCGTGCTGCGGCTCACAGAGGCCGGCAAGGCCGTCTACGAGGACATCGCCCCTCAGGCCCTGGCTTACGAGCAGCGCCTGCTCGGCGCCTTGCGCACCGACGAGCGCCAGGCGCTCGACCGGCTGCTCGCGCGGATGGAACAGCTCACCGCCGAGGCGGACCGCGCCGAGCGGGCTGCGCGCGCCGCTGCCAACGCGGCGGCCTCGATGCCCTGAAAGCCAGACGGCCCGGATCGCTCCGGGCCGTCCGCATTCCACCGTTTGCCGCGGCGCCTACTTCACGCCGTGCATCAGCTTCTGGATCAGCGGGGCGATCAGGAACAGCAGCACGCCGGAGCCCACCAGGGCCCAGAAGCCGAAGGTGTAGCCGGAGAGCGCGGAGTCCACGCTCATGCCGCCCTCGCCGCTGACGTGGCTGGCGAAGATGCCCGACAGGTTGTTGCCGATGGCGGTCGACAGGAACCAGCCGCCCATGCCGAAGCCGATCAGGCGCACCGGCGCGAGCTTGGTCACCATCGACAGCCCGATCGGCGACAGGCACAACTCACCGATCGACTGGATCACGTAGACCATGAAGAGGGTCCAGAACGGGATCTTCAGGGTGGCCGGGTCGACGAGGCTCGACAGCGCGAACATCAGGAGGAGGAAGGCGAGGCCGTTGAAGATCAGGCCAAGGCCGAACTTGCGCGGGATGGACGGGTTGGCGCTGCCCATCTTCACCCACAGCCACGCCAGCACCGGCGCCAGGGTGATGATGGCCAGCGAGTTCACCGACTGGAACCAGCCCAGGGGGAAGACCCAGCCGCCAAGGTCGCGGTCGACGATGTTCTGGGCGAGGAAGTTGAACGAGCTGCCGGCCTGCTCGAAGAAGCACCAGAACATCACGTTGAACGTGAAGATGATCAGCATCGCGATGGCCATGTCGCGACGCACCGCGCCGTCCTTGAACCCCTCGCGCAGGATCAGCACGCACAGGCCGATGAACAACGCCGTGAGGATCCACTGCAGCGCGCCCGCGCCGATCGAGAGCAGCAGGTACACCAGCGGGATGGCGACGAGGGCGCCGAGCGCCGTCGCCAGCACGCGGCCCTTGCCTTCGGCGCCCCCGGCGGGGCGACCGATGCCCTTGAGCTGGCTGCGACCGAACCAGAACCACACCAGGCTGATCAGCATGCCGATGCCCGAGGCGAGGAAGACGACCTTGTAGGCCGGCATCTCCGGCGTGCCGAACACGTGCTCGGCGAACCAGCCGGTGAGGATCGGGGCGATGAACGCTCCCGCGTTGATGCCCATGTAGAACAGGGTGAAGCCCGAGTCGCGACGTTCGTCACCCGTGGCGTACAGCATGCCCACCATGGTCGAGATGTTGGGCTTGAACAGGCCGTTGCCGACGATCACCGTCGCGAGGCCGACGTGGAACACGGTCTCGTTCGGCACCATGACGAGGAACAGGCCCGCGGCCATGATCACCGCGCCGAGGAGGATCGAGCGCTGGTAGCCGATCACTTTGTCGGCCACGTAGCCACCGAACAGCGCCGCCGCATAGACGAGCGCGAGATAGGCGCCGTAGAGGCTGCTGGCCGGCGCTTCGCCGGCGCCGTCGCCCTGGTAGAACTGCGCGACGATGTAGAGCGCCAGGGCCCAGCGCATGCCGTAGAAGGCGAAGCGCTCCCAGAACTCGGTCATGAAGAGCATCCAAAGCGGCTTCGGATGCCCCATCCGCTGGTCGAACTGGGGCGGGGCCCCGGACGGCGTGGTCGTTGCTGCACCGCTCATGCGGCCTTCCCCCTATGGCGTGGACGGCCGGCGGCGCACGGCCGCCGGGGCCGCGACTGTGTACCTTTTGTGAACGCGGCGTCAATGTGCCGCGAAGACCACCCGCCCGGGGCAACCTCCGCCGACCCGGCCGCGCCGCACGCGGCCCATCAGCCGCGTGCGGTGATCGACTCGAGTCCGTGGGCGCGCGGGCCGGACTCCGACCGCCAAAGCAGGAACGCGAACAGCAGGCCCAACGACGACAGCCCGGTGTAGAACCACATGCCGCCCGCATAGCCCGCGGGGTTTTCGGGTCCGGCCCTGCCCATGTCGTTGAGCAGGCCCACGACGAACGGCACCGCCGCCCAGCCGAGCTGCTGGCACACCGTCATCAGGGCGTAGGCGGAACCGAGCCGTCGCTCCTCGACGATGTACGCGACGCTTGGCCACATCACCGCCGGGATCAGCGAGAACACGGCGCCCAGCGCGAGGATCACCAGCAGCAGCGTCAGGGGCACCTCGGGGCCCCAAACGAAGGGCACCAGCTGGACCATCGGGCCGGCGGGCAGGTAGGTGACGGCGAGGAACAGCGGCAGCATCACCACCGAGCCGACGGCCATGAACAGCGAACGCCGCCCCACGCGGTCCACCCAGAGGCCGAACAGCGGCGTGAGGATGATCGCCGCGACCGGCAGCATGCTGCTCAACAGGCCGGCGGTCTGCCGGTCCATCGCGTGCGCCTGCTGGAAGTAGTCGATGGCGAAGCTGCGGAACGGGAAGACCGTCGAATAGAACACCACGCAGAGCGCCACGATGTACCAGTAGGACGGACTGAAGCGGTAGAGCTCGCTGAGCTTGAGCTTGTCCGTGGCGCTGGCCTGCCCCATGTTGAAGCGCTGCTCGGCGCGGCGCTCGAGCATGAAGTACAGGAACGCCGCGCCGAGGCCGGCCGACATCACGCCGGTGGCCAACCAGAGCGGGTCGTTCCAGTTCGAGTACAGCGGCTCGGCGAACGAGGTCGACCAGTCCGTCGAGGCGGAGCCGAGGCGCGAGATCGACAGGTTCAGGCCGAAAGCGAAGCTCAGCTCCTTGCCCTTGAACCACTTCGCCAGCACGGCGGTCACCGCCACGATCAGGGGTTCGGCGCCCATGCCGAGCAGGAAACGGCCGCCGAGCAGGCTGTTGAATCCGGTCGCCGAGGCCGACACCGCCGCCGCGACCACGCAGACCGCCGCGAAGACCACGATCGCTCGGCGGGCGCCGAAGCGATCGACGACATAGCCGCCGACCAGCAGCATCAGCAGGGCGGCGATGTTGTACGCGGTGGAGAGCTTGCCGATCTGGGCGTACGTGAAGCCCTCCTGCTCACGGAGCAGGTCGACCACCGGATTGAGCGCGTCGTAGACATAGTAGTTGCCGAACATCGCCAGGCTGGCAAACAGCAGCGCCAGCCAGCGGTAGGTCGGCGTGGGGCTGGGCAGGGATGCGGCGTGGGTCATGCGCGGCGGGCTCGACGTGAACAGGACCGCGACTTTAGCCGTTCCGGCCGCGGTTAGGATTCCGGGTCCCCGCCTGGACCTCCTTGCCCATGCTCCGAGCCTTCCGCGTCCCCGACACCCTGGTCCTGCTGTTCCTGATGATGGTGCTGGCGCTGGTCGCCACCTGGGTGCTGCCGCAGGGCAGCTTCGAGATGGCCCCGAACGAACAGGGCAGGCTGATGGTGGTGCCGGGCACCTTCACCGCGGCCGAGGAGCGCGTCTGGCTGTCGCCGGTGGTGCTGTTCACCGCCATCCCGCGCTCGCTCGCCTTCGCGCAGGACATCATCTTCTTCCTGCTGATCGTCGGCGGCGCCATCGCCGTGCTGCGCGCCACCGGCATGATCGACGCCGTGCTCGGCCGACTGTTCGCCCTGATCGGGCACTCGCCGGCGCTGCTGATCGTGTTCGGCACCAGCGCCTTCGCCGCCGGCTCGGCGAGCCTCGGCGTGTCCACCGAGTACATCCCGTTCGCGCTGGTACTGGTGTCGCTGTGCGTCGCGATGCGCATGGACGCCATGACCGCGATGGGCATCATGATCTGCGGCTACGCAGTCGGCTTCGGCGTCGCCTGGACCAACCCATACACGGTGCTGGTGGCGCAGAACGTCGCCGGGCTGCCGCCGACGTCGGGCTGGGAGTACCGGCTGCTGCTGTTCCTTCCCTTCGTCGCCGTGACCATCCACCACGTCTGGCGCTACGCCGCGAAGGTGAAGGCCGACCCCTCCGCCAGCCTGATGGCGGGCATCGAGGACGAACGCCACCGCGCCACAGCGGACTACCCGCCGCTGGACGCGCGCCGGCTTGCGGTTCTCGGCATCACGATAGCCGCCCTGGCCGCGATGGTCTGGGGCATCGCCGTGCACCGCTGGTACCTGACCGAGCTCGGCGCGATGTGGCTGGGCGTGGCGTTGCTGGCCGGCCTCGTCGGCGGGCTCGGCGGCGAGGAGACCGCCAAGCGCTTCGGCAAGGGCGCGGCGGAGTTGGCGGTGGTGGCCCTGCTGGTCGGCTTCGCCCGTTCGATCGCGCTGATCCTCGAGGAGGGACAGGTGCTGCACACCATCGTGCACGGCGCGTCGATCCCGCTCTCGACGGTGGGCCCGGAGCTGTCCGCGGTCGGCATGCTCGCCATGCAGACGGTGATGAACTTCTTCATCCCGTCGGGATCGGGCCAGGCTTTCGCGACGATGCCGATCATGGCGCCGCTCGCCGACGTGGTCGGCATCGAACGCCAGGTCGCCGTGCTGGCCTTCCAGTTCGGCGACGGCTTCTCGAACATGATCGTGCCGACCAACGTGATCCTGATGGCGATCCTCGGCGTCGTCGGCATTCCCTACGACCGCTGGTTCCGCTTCGTGTGGCCGTTGATGGTGAAGCTGCTGGTGCTGGCGGCGATCGCGCTGATCGCCGCCGTGCACTTCGGTTACGCCTGACGCGGCGCCTCGGGCACCATCGTCCGGCGGGGCGGTCGATCAGCCCGCTGCCGGCACGTACTCGTAGGTCGCACCGACGCCGAGCGGAATGCCAAGGGCCCAGAACAGCATCAGGAAGCCTGTCCAAGCCACGATCAGCGTGATCGAGTACGGCAGCATCAGCGCCACCAGCGTGCCGATGCCGGTGCTCTTCACGTACTTGCGGCAGAACACGACGATCAGCGGGAAGTAGGGCAGCAGCGGGGTGACGATGTTGGTGCTGCTGTCACCGACGCGGTAGGCGGCCTGCGTCAGGTCGGGCGACACGCCGAGCTGCATCAGCATCGGCACCATGATCGAGCCGATCAGCGCCCACTTCGCCGAGGCCGAGCCCACCAGCAGGTTCACGCTGGCCGTGAGCAGCACGATGCCGGCGAGCGTGACGCCCAGCGGCAGGCCCATTTCGCGCAACGCGTTCGCGCCCTTGATCGCCAGCAGCGCACCCAGGTTCGACTGCCCGAAGGCGTAGATGAACTGCGCGCAGAAGAAGGCCATGACGATGTAGTAGCCCATCCCCGACATGGCCTTGGACATGCCCTGCACGACGTCGCGATGGTTCTTCACCGTACCCGCCGCGACGCCATAGGCGATGCCCGGCAACAGGAAGAACACGAAGATCAGCGCGACGATCGACTGCATCACCGGTGCATTCGCGACCATCAGCGCGCGCACGCCCTCGGCGTCCGCCGGGCCGCGCCAAGGCGACTCCGGGGAGACCAGGCTGAGGGCGAACAGGCCGATCGCCGCGGCCATCACCGCGAACGCGACGCCGATGCCGCGCTTCTCGTGGGGCTGCAGCGGGTCCTGCGTCGGCAGCTCGGCCGGGTCGCCATCCACCGCGGTCGCCTTCAAGCGCGGCTCGATGTAGAGGTCGGTGAGCGCCCAGCCGACGAGGATGATCAGCGCCGACGAGGCGGTGGTGAAGTAGAAATTGTTGAGCGGGTTCACCGTGACCGAGGGATCGACGAGGTGCGCGGCGGTCTGCGTCAGGCCGGCCAGCAGCGGATCTAGGCTCGACGGAATGCCCATCGTGGCGCTGAAGCCACCCGACACGCCGGCGAACGCCGCGGCGATGCCGGCCAGCGGGTGGCGGCCGGCGGCATAGAAGATGACCGCACCGAGCGGGATGACCAGAACGTAGCCGGCATCGACGGCGATGTGGCTGAGGATGCCGACGGCGATCAGCGCCGGCGTGAGCAGCATGCGCGGGGTGATGGCCATCGCGCCGCGCAGTACGGCGTTGATGAAACCGGTGTGCTCCGCGACGCCCAGGCCAAGCATCGCCACGAGCACCACGCCCAACGGCGGGAAGCTGGTGAAGGTCGCGACCATCGTCGCGAAGAAAGCGGTGATCGAATCACCGGCCAGCAGGTTCTTGATGGCGATCGGCTGGCCGGTGCGCGGATCGAGCTCGCTGAAGGCGACGCCGGAGAGCGCCCAGCTCACGGCCCAGGCCGCGAACATCAGCAGCAGGAACAGCACGGCGGGGTCGGGGAGCTTGTTGCCGACGCGCTCGACGACGTCCAGCGCGCGGGTAACGAGGCCGCGCGACGGCGCGGGAAGGGCGGTATCGGTCATCCGGAACTCTCTGCTTGCAGCGGAGCTGCCGATGCTAGCAGCAGGCCCGGGCGGATGACGGACGGGCTCAGCCCTCGCCCAGTGCCGTCCGCACGTCGAACAGCTCCGGGAAGAAGGTCAGGTCGAGGGCCTGCTTCAGGAAGCCGGCGCCCGAGCTGCCGCCGGTGCCGGGCTTGAATCCGATGATCCGCTCGACGGTCTTCAGGTGCCGGAAACGCCAGAGCTGGACGTTCACCTCGAGGTCGACCAGCGACTCGCACAGGTGGTAGGCATCCCAGTGCGTGGCGGTGTCGGTGTAGATGCCGACCAGCACGGGAACGAGGTCGGGGCGGCGGGCATGCGGTTGCCGCACGTCGCGGGCCAGCAGGTCGGGCGGGACGGCATGGCCGCGGCGGGCGAGGAAGCGCAGCACTTCGTCGTACAGGCTGGGGGACTCATGGACCGCCACCAGTGCCGCGTGGTCGGACGGCGAGTGGGCGAACACCGAGAGCATCGCGGCGTTCTTGTTGCCCAGCAGGAACTCGATCATCCGGTACTGCAGCGACTGGAAGCCCGACGACGGCCCGAGGTGCGGACGGATCCCGGCGTACTCGCTCGGGGTGAGGGTCTCCAGGACGCTCCATTGCTCGATGAGCTGCTTCTGCACGTGCTTGACGCGGGCGAAACCCTTCAAGGCCCGGTCGAGGCGGTCGGCCCGCAAGTGGACGATCGCCGCCTTCAGCTCGGCGATGACCAGCTTCATCCACAGCTCCGAGGTCTGGTGCTGGACGATGAACAGCAGCTCATCGTGGTTGTCCGGCGCACTGCGGGGCTGCTGGGCGGCGAGGAGGACATCCAGCTGGAGGTAACCGGAGTAGCTGAGCCGATCGCGCAGGTCGGTGGTGATGCCGGCTTCCAGCGGACGCTGGTCGAGGGGGCGGTGGTGGTCGGGCATGCGGGCGTTTCGTGTGAAGGCGTGAAGTCTAGGCCTTGCGCAGGCTGGACGCCGGTCGCGGCGACGACCGCGGATGAATCATGGGTAAACAAAACGTCATCACGATCCGTAAACTGCGCGGCTCCGGCACGTTCCGGCGCCCCCCCTCACAGGACCCCATGATGCGGCCCACCCGCCTTCGTCCGCTGGCCGCGCTCTGCGCCGCCATCCTCGCCCTCTCCGGCCCCGCCGCCGCCCAGGTCGTCATCAGCCAGGTCTATGGCGGTGGCGGCAACAGCGGCGCCCCGCTGCGCAACGACTTCATCGAGCTGTACAACGCCGGCCCGACGGCGGTCAGCCTGGCCACCTACTCGGTGCAATACGCGAGCAGCACCGGCTCGACCTGGAACCGCACCAACCTCACCGGCACCCTGCAGCCGGGCCAGTACTACCTGGTCCAGCAGGCCGCCGGCACCAACACGGCGGCCGCGGCCCTGCCGACGCCGGACGCCATCGGCACGATCGCCATGTCCGGCACCGCCGGCAAGGTGGCTCTCGTGGGCAGCCAGGTGACGCTGGCCGGGACCTGCCCGGGCGCCGCCGACGCTGTGCTCGACTTCGTCGGCTTCGGCGGCGCGAACTGCTCGGAAACGGCCCCGACCGCCGCGCTCTCGAACACCACCGCGGCGATCCGCAAGGCGGCGGGCTGCACCGACAGCGGCAACAACAGTGCCGATTTCGATCTGGCCGCTCCCGCGCCGCGGAACACCGCGGTCGCCGCGTCGTCCTGCGGCGGCGCCGCCATCCCGGTGCTGACGATCGCCGACGCCGGCATCGAGGAAGGCGACGCCACCGGCAGCACGCTCCGCTTCACGGTGACCCTGAGCGCCCCGGCCCCGGCCGGTGGCGTGCGCTTCGACATCGCCACCGCGGACGGCACCGCCCTCGCCGGCAGCGACTACGCCGCGGCCTCGGCCACCGGCCTCGTGATCGCGGCGGGCGAACGCACGGCGACCTTCGACGTCGCGCTGGCCGGCGACACGGTCGTCGAGCCGGACGAAACCTTCCTCGTGCGCATCACCAACGTCACCGGCGCGGAGGTCGGCGACGCCGAGGCCACCGGCACCATCCGCAACGACGACATCGTCGTCGTGCCGATCCACGCCATCCAGGGCAGCGGTTCGATCTCGCCGCTCGACGGCCAGGTGGTCGTCACCGAGGGCGTCATCACCGCCCGCCGCAGCAACGGCTTCTTCGTGCAGACCGCCGATGGCGAGGACGACGGCAACGCCGAGACTTCGGAAGGCCTGTTCGTGTTCACCGGCAGCACGGTGATCCCGGCCGTCGCCGTGGGCAACCGCGTGCGCGTCTCCGGGCGCGTCGTGGACTTCACGCCGAGCAGCAACCCCAACCAGCGCCCGCTCACCGAGATCACCGGTGGCGGTGGCGTGACCGTGCAGGTCAGCCTGCGCGCCAGCGGCGTCGCGCTGCCGGCCCCGGTCGCCATCGACCCGTCGCTCGCGACGCCGACCAGCGCGCTCGAAGCCCTGGAGCGCTACGAGGGCATGCGCGTCAGCACCGGCCCGCTGGTGACCGTCGCCGCGTCCGGCGCGTTCCTGAGCGAAGCGAATGCCACCGTCACCGGCACCGACGGCATCTTCCACGCCGTGCTGCAGGGCGTGCCGCGCCCCTTCCGTGAGCCGGGCATCGCCGTCACCGACGTGATCGCCGCCACGGCTCCGCCCGGCGTGCCGCGCTTCGACACCAACCCGGAACGCCTGCGCATCGACAGCGACGCCCAGCTCGGCGCCGCCCGCGTGGCGGCCGATGCCGGCATCGCCCTGCCCTCGCTGACCGGCGTGCTCGACTACGGCAGCGGCGTCTACACCCTGCTGCCGGATCCGGGCCAGCTCGCCGGCGACGCCACCGGCCTGCTGCCGGGCGGCCCCGCGCCAAAGCCCGTCGCCGACGCGCCGGCCGACGCGATCAGCGTGGCCAGCTTCAACCTGCTGCGCTTCTTCGACAACGTGAACGACCCGGCCATCGGCGAGCCGGTGCTGACGACGGCGGCCTTCGAAGCCCGCCTGGTCGACACCAGCGAGGCGATCTGCCGCTTCCTCAAGACGCCGGACGTGCTGGGCGTCGTCGAAGTCGAGAACCTCGCCACCCTGCAGCGCCTCGCCGACGCGGTGAACAGCAACGTCTCCGGCGCCTGCGGCAGCAACCCGCAGTACGCCGCGCGCCTGCTCGAGGGCAATGACGTCGGCGGTATCGACGTCGGCGTGCTCGTCAGCGAGCGCGAGGTGCGTCCGGGCACGCCGCGCGTGACCGTGCTCGACGTCGAGCAGGTCGGCAAGGACGCCCGCTTCACCAACCCCGACGGCAGCAGCGAACTGCTGAACGACCGCCCGTCGCTGGCCGTGCGCACGCGCATCGCCTCGGCGAACGGCAACAGCGCGCCGCTGACCGTGGTCGTCAACCACCTGCGCTCGCTCAACGGCGTCAACGATGCCGCGCCGGGCTCGGCCGGCTGGACCACCAGCGGCCAGCGCGTGCGGGCCAAGCGTGCGGCACAGGCGGTCGGGCTCGCCCAGTGGATCGAAGCGCGCCAGCAGGCCGATGCCAGCGAGCGGATGGTCCTCGTCGGCGACTTCAACGCCTTCGAGTTCAGCGACGGCCTCGTCGATTCCATGGGCATCATCACCGGCCGTGAAGCCGGCCCCGGCACCGTGCTGGAGTACGCCGACAGCCCGGTGTCGCGCCCGCTCACCACGCTGACGACCCTGATCCCGCAGGCCGACCGCTACTCCTTCAGCTTCGAAGGCAATGCGCAGGCGCTCGACCACGTCGTCGCCAACGACGCGGTGTTCGCCTCGGCGCTGGCCGTGGTCACCGAGCATGCCGCGATCAACGCGGACTTCTCGGAGACGCGTTTCGGCCAGTCGGCCATCCGCACCTCGGACCACGACCCGGTGGTGGTGCGCCTCGTCGAAGGCGTCTTCCGCACGGCGGACCTCCACGTGACGGCCGAGGCCGCGGCCCTGGCCGCCACCGGCAGCGACCTCCCGGTGCGCGTCACGCTCGGCAACCGCGGCCCCGACGCCGCATCACGACCGCGCCTCCGTTTGGCGTTCGATGCCGCCCTCGACGGGGTTCGCGTCGCCGCGCCGCCGGCGTGGACGTGCGGCGCCTTCCGGACCGTCGGCACGACGACGGAAGCCGAGTGCAGCGCAGGCGCCCTGCCCAGCGGGACCGCGGTCACGGTCGAACTCATCGTGCCGGGGGCGGCGCTGCGGCGCCCGGGCGCGCTGGGCCTCCGTGCGACGGCCGACGCCGCGAGTGCAGACCCGGTGGCGGCGAACAACATCGCCGATGCGCGCACGACGCTCGCCCCGCCCGCCGATGTGGGGGTGACGGTCCAGGCCACGCCCCGGGGGGGCTCGCCGGTGGCGTTCTTCTCGGTGCATCCGGCGAATCGCGGCCCCGCCACCGCCCACGATGTGCGTCTGTCCCTCGCCTACCGCGGCCCGGCTCGCGCGCTGAATCCGGTCACGGCGGTGGGCTGGACGTGCGCGCGCGGCCCGCTGCCCGGCGGAGAGGAGGGCGTCGCGCTCGACTGCCGCCTCCTCTACCCGGCCATCCCTTCGCTGCTGCCGCCGATCCTGCTTCAGGCCGTGCCGCGAGACGGCCTCGCGGCGACGCCGGTCACGCTTGAGGCACGCATCCGCTCCAGCAGCCCGGACGTGGTGCAGGGCAACAACGTCGGCCGCGCCGAGTCGAGCGTGGGCGTCACGCGCCGCTGAGGGACTGCGGCGATGCAACACACGACGTCCGGCGATGCCGGGCGTCTTTCTTGCTGCGGCCGCGAGCGGGCCTTGTCCACCGCGCCTCCGTCCTGCTATCAAGCCGGTTCCTTGACGCGGGAGCCCAGCGGATGCGCACGGCGGCGACGTTCGAGATCGATTACGTCCAGTTCCTCGGCGAAGACGGACGCCTGCTGCGCGAGGACCTGCCCGAGTTCGCGAAGGACCCGAAGGCACTGGTCGCGCTGTTCAAGCAGATGCTGCTCGTGCGCGCCTTCGACACCAAGGCGGTGGCGCTGCAGCGCACCGGCAAGCTCGGCACCTACGCCAGCTGCCTCGGCCACGAGGCCACCCACATCGGCATCGGCAGCGCCATGCAGCTCGACGACGTGCTGGCGCCGAGCTACCGCGAGTACGGCGCGCAGTTCGTCCGCGGCGTGAAGCCGCGCGAAGTGCTGATGTACTGGGGCGGCGACGAACGCGGCAACCATTTCTCCGGCCCCGCGCACGACTACCCGTGGTGCGTGCCGATCGGCACGCAGTGCCTGCACGCGGCCGGCGCCGCGCTCGCCTTCAAGCTGCGCGACGAGCCGCGCGTGGCGGTGGCCTGCGTCGGCGACGGCGGCAGCTCCAAGACCGACACCTACGCCGCCATCAACTCGGCCGGGGCCTACGGCCTGCCCTTCGTGCTCTGCATCATCAACAACCAGTGGGCGATCTCGGTGCCGCGCAAGGCGCAAACGGGCGCGCGCACGCTGGCGCAGAAGGGCCTGGCCGGCGGCCTCGACTGCGTTCAGGTGGACGGCAACGACCTGATCGCCGTGCGTGCGGTGATGGACCACGCGCTGAAGCGCGCGCGCACCGGCCACGGTGGCAGCGTGCTCGAGTTCGTCACCTACCGCCTCGCCGACCACACCACCGCCGACGACGCCCGCCGCTACCGCCCCGACGAGGAGGTGAAGGCGGCCTGGACCCGCGAACCGCTGGTGCGCCTGCGCACCTACCTCACCGCGCTCGGGGTGTGGAGCGAGGCCGAAGAGCTCGCATGGCGCGAGGTCTGCAACGCCCGCGTCGACGAGGAGGTGAACGCCTACCTCGCCGTGCCACCGCCGCCCGTCACCGACATGTTCGACCACCTCTACGACACGCTGCCGCTGGATCTGGCGGCGCAGCGCGAGGACGCCATCGACTGGGAGAGCCGCCGATGAGCGCCGCGCCCACGATCACCCTCATCGAAGCCATCACCCAGGCCCTCGCCTACGAGATGACCAACGACCCGAGCGTGCTGGTGCTCGGCGAGGACGTCGGCGTCAACGGCGGCGTGTTCCGCGCGACCGCCGGCCTGCAGATGCGCTTCGGCATGGACCGCGTGCTCGACACGCCGCTCGACGAAACGACGATCGCCGGCCTCACCGTCGGCCTCGCCACGCAGGGCATGAGGCCGGTGGCCGAGGTGCAGTTCGACGGCTTCGTCTACCCGATGCTCGACCACCTCGTCTGCCACGCCGCGCGCTTCCGCAACCGCACGCGCGGCCGCCTCACCTGCCCGATGGTGCTGCGCGTGCCCTGGGGCGGCGGCATCCGCGCGCCCGAGCATCATTCCGAAGCCAACGAGGCGATGTTCACCAACGTGCCCGGCCTGCGGGTGGTCATGCCCTCCTCGCCGCAGCGCGCCTACGGCCTGCTGCTGGCCGCCATCCGCGACCCGGACCCGGTCGTGTACATGGAGCCGAAGCGCCTCTATCGGCAGTACAAGGAGGAGGTGCCCGATGACGGCGAGGCCCTGCCGCTCGACGTCTGCTTCGTCCTGCGCGACGGCACCGACGTCACCCTCGTCACCTGGGGGGCGCAGGTGAAGGAATGCCTCGAGGCCGCCGAGACGCTGGAGGCCGAGGGCATCAGCGCCGAAGTCGTCGACGTCGCCACGCTCAAGCCGCTGGATTTCGACACCATCCACGAATCGGTGCGCAAGACCGGCCGCTGCGTGATCGTGCACGAGGCCTGCCGCACCGCCGGCTTCGGGGCGGAGATCGCCGCGCGGCTGGCCGAACACGCGATGTACGACCTCGTCGCGCCGGTCGAGCGCGTCACCGGCTACGACGTGCCGATCCCGCTGTTCCGCCTCGAGATGAAGTACCTGCCCTCGGTCGACAAGATCGTGGCCGCCGCGAAGCGAACGCTCGCCGTCTCCTGACCCAGGACGCCCCCGCATGAGCACCACGCAGCTGTTCCTGTTGCCCGACCTCGGCGAAGGGCTCCCGGACGCCGAAATCGTCGAGTGGCATGTCGCCGTCGGCCAGGTCGTCCGCCTCGACGATCCGCTGGTGTCGATGGAAACGGCGAAGGCCGTCGTCGACGTGCCGGCGCCCTGTTCGGGCACCCTGCTGCGCGTGGCCGGCAAGGCCGGCGACGTCATCACCACCGGCGCGTGGCTGGCCGAATTCGAACTCGACCCGACCCTGCCGCAGCGCGCGGCGGGCCACGACACCGGGCATGCGCATGGCGGCGGGCACGCGCCCGCGCCGGTCGCGCCTGCGCCGAGGCCCGCCGCGGCGACCGTTCTGCCACCGATGCCGTCGCTCTCCGCGGCGGACCTGTCGAACGATCTCCCGGAAGGCGTGACGCCGGCCTTCGGCGGCGGCTTCACGAACGCCACGCCGGCGCTGGCCGCACCGGCTCCGGCCACCACCGCACCCTCGCCTGCCGCGGCGCGCGAGGACGCCGGCACCGTGGTCGGCGCCATGCAGGTCTCGAGTGAAGTGCGCCGCGAGGCGGCGGTGGCCGTCGGCGGGATCAAGGCGGTGCCCGCGGTGCGCGCGCTGGCGAAGAAGCTGGGCATCGATCTTGCCCGCGTCGCGCCGACCGGCGCCGAAGGCGTGGTGACCCTCGCCGACGTCAAGCGCGCGGCCGGGCGCGGCGACGCGACGCCCGCGGTATCGCCTCAGCGAGCGCCGGCCCTTCCGACCGCCGACGCCGGCTTCGACGTCGATGCGCCGATCCGCGGCGTGCGCCGCAACATGGTGCGCAGCATGGCCGCCGCGCATGCCGAAGTGGTCCCGACCACGCTGATGGACGATGCCGACCTGCACGCCTGGTCGCCGGGCGAGGACATCACCGTCCGGCTGGTCCGCGCCCTCGTCGTCGCCAGCGCGGCGGAGCCGGCGATGAACGCGTGGCTCAATGCGAAGGAGGGCACGCTGCGCCGCCATGCGCGCGTTGACGTCGGCATCGCCATCGACCATGCCGACGGACTGTTCGTCGCCAACCTGCGCGGCGCCGACCGCCTCGACGCCACCGGGATGCGTGCGGGCATCTCGCGGCTGCGCGATGGCCTCAGGGATCGCTCGCTGCCGGCGGAGGAACTGTCGGGCTACACGATCATGCTGAGCAACTTCGGCAAGTTCGCCGGCAAGTACGCCACACCGGTCGTGGTGCCGCCCTGCGTGTGCATCGTGGCGGCGGGCCGGCTGTACCACGGCGTGGTGCCGGTGCTTGGGGGCATCGAGACGCACCGCCTGATGCCGCTCTCGCTCACCTTCGACCATCGCGCCGCCACCGGTGGCGAGGCGGCGCGCTTCCTCAAGGCGATGGTCGACGATCTGCAGCGGGCGCGCTGAGGCACCCGCCGCGACCGCCCCTCAACCGACCTCGGCGGCGAGTCGCCCGAACGACACCGCCGAACGCCGCTGCTCGACCGCGCGCTTGCGCTGCTTCACGAGGCGCCTGAGCAGCTTGTGCAACGCACCGTCGATGGCCGGGCCGTAACCCTCGCTGCGCGCCTTGACCACCACCAGCCGGCCGTCGTGCAGCTTGGCCTGCACCTGACACTGGCGGTCGATGCCGCCCTTCGGGCCGTTGAGATCGACCAGCGAGACGACGAGGTCGGAAATCAGATGGGCAATGCGGCTGAGGTGGCGCCGGGCCCGACGCTGCAGCGCGTCGAGCGTGTCGGTGCCGTGGATGTCGCGATGGCTGAGCAGGGCGATGTGCATCGTTCGTTCCTCCGCGGTTGGGCAGCGACAGAGTGCCGCCGCGGGCGGGAGGTTCCCGTGACGCGCGCCGCGTTCAGCGAACCTTGACGAGGCTGAAGGGGTTCAGCCTTTCGCCGGGCAGGTGTTCAGGCCGATCAGCGGATACAGCGGGCAGAAACGGACGGCGGCCGTCGCCAGCGGAATGACGCCGACCCATGCCCAGACCGGCCCGCCGAAGGCGGCCCAAGCCACCAGTGCCACGCCCACCGCGGCGCGAAGGATCCGATCGATACCGCCGACGTTCGCTTTCATCGCGCAGGCTCCGTGTCGAGGGCGCCCCGGGACAAGGGCACCCCTGCAGCCTGCGTCCCTCCGCCCCGGGACAGCGTGACCTCGGTCAAATCCGCGAGGGCCGGCGGTCAGCGCAACGCCAACGGGATCGGCGCGGAACGCCGCCGCCAGAACCACGCGGCGGCCAGGACCACGAGGAATCCCTTGTAGGCGATCACCGAGGCCGCGATCTCCCGGACGATCGGATGGTGGCCGACGGGCTCGTAATGGAGGCCGAGGGCCATGCCGACCACGGACAGTGCCACGGCACCCGACAGGGCCGCGACGTCGAAGTGGCGCTTCGAAGCGAAACGCGGCGGCGCGGTACGCCAGTAGATCCAGCCGAGCACGGCGAACCAGGGCGCGAGGAGCAGGACGGCGAGGAGATTCATGCGCGCAGTGTGTCGAAGGCGATGTTCAGGGCGCGTCCTCGGCGAAGGCGGCGAGCGAACCCAGCACTTCGGCGAGGTCGACGCCGTCCTCCAGGCGCCCGACCCGCGTGCCGGCGAGGTGCAGGCCCTGTGCCGCCCCGTGCACCAGGGCCGCGCCTTCGGCCTTGAGCGTCGCGATCAGCTGCCCGGCGTCCTTCGGCGAGGCGTGGCCTTCGCTCTGCACCAGCACGCGGCCGTCGGCGTGCACGAGCTTGAAGTAGAAGCGGCCGTCGGCCTCGCGGTACTGCTTGAACGTCGGCTGCGCCGCCTTCGCGGCCTTGGGCTTCGGCGCCTCGACCATGGCGGCCGACAGTGGGCGCAGTCCCACCGCCGCGCGCAGGTCGCGGACCAGCGGCGTGGCGATGGCGCGCGCCTTGGCGGCACCGGCCTGCAGCGTGGCCTCGATCTCGGCGGGCTTCGCCATCAGCGCCTCGTAGCGCTCGCGCATCGGTGCGAGGTGACCGTCGAGCAGTTCGAACAGCGCCTGCTTGGCCTCGCCCCAGGCGAGGCCGCCGCGCAGTGCGGCGTGCATCTCGTCCGCCTGCCCCTCGGTGGCGAAGGCGCGGTACAGCGTGAACAGGTGCGAGGCCTCCGGGTCCTTCGCCTCGCCCGGCGCGCGCGAGTCGGTGACGATCGACGCGACCAGTTTCTTCAGCTGCGCCGGCGGGGCGAACAGCGGGATGGTGTTGTCGTAGCTCTTGCTCATCTTCCGGCCGTCAAGGCCGGGCAGCGTGGCCACCTGCTCCTCGATCACCGCTTCCGGCAGCACGAGGTGCTCGCCGTAGAGGTGGTTGAAGCGCTGGCCGAAATCGCGCGCCATCTCGATGTGCTGGATCTGGTCGCGGCCCACCGGCACCTTCTGCGCCTTGAAGGCGAGGATGTCGGCGGCCATCAGCACCGGGTACATGTAGAGCCCGGCGGTGACGCCGGCATCGGCATCTTCGCCCGCTGCCGTATTCACATCGACGGCGGCCTTGTAGGCATGCGCGCGGTTCAGCAGGCCCTTGCCGGCCACGCAGGTCAGGAACCAGGTGAGCTCGGGGATCTCGGGGATGTCCGACTGCCGGTAGAACCAGACTTTGTCCGGATCGAGCCCGCATGCCAGCCACGTGGCGGCGATCTCCAGCGTCGAGCGCTGCACGCGCGCCGGGTCCTGCACCTTGATCAGGGCGTGGTAGTCGGCGAGGAAGTAGAAGCTCTCGGTGCCGGGTTGGCGGCTCGCGGCCACCGCGGGGCGGATGGCGCCAGCGTAGTTGCCGAGGTGCGGGGTGCCGGACGTGGTGATGCCGGTGAGGATGCGGACAGGGGCGGTCATCGCACGATTTTAGCCTGCGGGCCGCTCCCGCCGCCCGCCCGGGCGGGGCTTCAGTTCTTGGCGTCCTCGGCGGTATCGCTCACCACCTCACCCGCCCGCTTCACGTCTTTGCCGATGCCGGCGATCGTGTTGCAGGCCGTCAGGGCGAACAGGGCGAGGCCGGCGAGGGCCATCAGGCGGATCGTCTTCATGTCGGTCTCCCAAGGGTGGTCAGGGCGGATGCCGAGTCTAGCGCGGCCCGCGCGGGACCGCGGCAAGGGCGGTTCAGTCGCGCATCAGGGTCGATTTGCCGAACAGGCTCTCGACGAGGTCCACGGCCAGCAGCGCCGTCTTGTTGTGGTCGTCGAAAGCCGGGTTCAGCTCGACGATGTCGAGCGAGCCCATGCGGCCGGTGTCGGCGATCATCTCCATCACCAGCTGTGCCTCGCGGTAGTTCGGGCCGCCGGGCACCGTGGTGCCGACGCCCGGCGCGATGCCGGGGTCGAGGAAATCGACGTCGAAGCTGACGTGTACGTGGGTCTCGCCGTCGATGCCGGCCAGCGCTTCGTCCATCGCACGCTTCATGCCGACCTCGTCGATGTAGCGCATGTCGTAGATGTCGAGGCCGTACTCCTTCACCAGCTTCTTCTCGCCGGCATCGACCGAGCGGATGCCGATCTGGCGGACGACCTCGGGCGTGATCGCGGGCGCGCTGCCACCGAGATGGGTGAGCTCCTTGGGCCCGAGGCCGCACAGGCAGGCCACCGGCATGCCGTGGATGTTGCCGGAAGGCGTCACGTCCGAGGTGTTGAAGTCGGCGTGGGCGTCGAGCCAGATCACCCGGAGCTTCTTGCCCACGCGCCGGCACCAGCGCGCCACCGCGGTGATGCTGCCGAGGCCGAGGCAGTGGTCGCCGCCCATCAGCACCGGCAGGTTCCCGGCATCGAGCTCGGCCTCGACGGCGCGCATCGCCGCCTCGTTCCATTCAACCACCTGCGGGAGGTGGCGGTAGCCGTTGAGCGGCGGCAGCCAGGGGTTCATCGGGCCCGTGAGGTTGCCGCGGTCTTCGACGGTGACGCCGCGATCGCGCAGGGCCTCGGCGATGCCGGCGACGCGAAGGGCCTCGGGGCCCATCACGGCCCCACGGTGGCCGGCGCCGATGTCGGTGGGCGCGCCGATCAGCGCGACGGTCGGGAAACGACTCATGCACAACTCCTTCGTGTGCGTCGTCGTTCGGCCGGACGGCGCTTACGGCGGAGGTGGTGCCGACAGTCCGGATCGAACGGACGACCTACCGCTTACAAGGCGGTTGCTCTACCAGCTGAGCTATGCCGGCGCTGGGCCCCACAGTGTAAACCAGCGCCGGGGCGCGTCCGTGCGCCCGCCAGCCAGCCGCTCAGGCGAGCGCCTCGACGGCAGCTTTCGCGGCCTCCAGCGCCGCCTGCCGCTGGCTCGGCCCCAGGGCAAGCCCTTCGGCACGCACGACCTCGATGCGGGGGATACCGAGGAAGGCGAACACCTGCCGCAGCAGGGCCTCCTGGAAATCGGCGGGGCTGGCATCGCCGTAGACGCCGCCCCGCGTGCTGGCCACGAGGACCCGCTTGCCGCCGGCCAAGCCGACCGGCCCCTCGGCGGTGTAGCGGAAGGTGGTGCCCGCCACCGCGATGCGATCGATCCACGCCTTCAGGGTGGAGGGCACGCCGAAGTTGTACATCGGCGCACCGACCACCAGCACATCGGCCTTGAGGAACTCCGCGAGCACCGCGTCCGCGAGGCGCGTTTCGGCAGGATCGGTCTTGGCCAGGCTGCCACCGGTGAGATGCGGCACCGGTTGGGTATCGAGGTCGCGGTAGACCACGTCGGCGCCGGGATGACGGGCGAGAAGCCGGCGGACGATCGCGGCGGTCAGCTCGCGGCTGGCGGAAGCGGCGCCGAGGGCGCTGCTGTCGAGATGCAGGATGTTCATGGACGGCTCCGGGTCGAGGGACCGCAAGGGTGGCGACCCGGACGGGAGGAATAAACCGGGCGTGGCGACACGCTGCGTTTCAGCGGCAAGACGCGGTTCCTGCGCAGGACGCCGGTCAGAAACAGGGAATCGGCCGGGCCTGCCAGTTGCCCGCCCCCAACGGGGTGCGCCAGTCGTAGTCCACGGCAACCGCGATCTCCAGCCACCACTGTGGTCGATCCTCGCTGGCCGCCTCCATCACCGCGTCGATACCCAATGCTTCCACTTCGGCGAGACGGGTTTCCGCGTTCTTCTGCTCGCGGAAAAGGCCGAGGGAGACGGTGTTCTCGCCGGGACCCGCGGTGACGACGTAGTAATCGCGGATGCCCTGTGCGGCCAGCGCCCGCGCCTTCGCCAGCGCATCACCGCGGGTGGCGGCCGCCGGCACGTAGACGCGCCAGCCGCGCGAGCTCTGGACCTGCGCCTCGCGGTACTGCAGCTTCCCGACGCTCGCGCCGAGTGCGTCGACGGCGCGGCGCAGGGCGGACGGCGTGTCGAAGGGGCCCACGGAGAGGCAAGCCGGGGCGGCGTCCATGCGGGTCGGGGCAACGGCCAGTTCGGCCGTCGCAGGGAGCGACTCGGGCTCGGCTTCGGCCAGCAGCGTCAGACCGGGCACCCCGGCGTCGGTGGCCGGCGGGGCGGCCGCGTGCAGGGGCGCGTGCAGCCCCCACCAGAGCGCCGCAGCGAGGTTCAGGCACAGCAGGATGATCAGGGCGCCGCGGGAAAGCATGTCGGCAGTGTAGCCGCGCCGGCCGGCGCCGGTTCAGCCGGCGGCGAACCCGGCGTAGACGCGCAGACCTTCGAGCACCATCGCCTCGCGATGCACGACCTCGACGGGCAAGCGGCGCGCCAGCGCTTCGGCGAACGGGCCGGCGTCGCCACCGCCGACGAGCAGGGCGGGCGCACGCCCAAGGACGTCGCGGGCGTCGTCCCAGGCCGTGAGCACCAGGCCCAAGGCCTGCCCCCGCGTACCGGCCGCCACCGCCTCGGGCGTGTCGGCGCCGAAGGGGGCCGTGGCCGTCGCTTCACCCCGATCCAGCGCCGGGAAGCGTTCGGCCAGCGCCTGCCGGGCATGGACGGGCGCGATGCCGATCAGGCCGCCGTGGTGCCGGCCGTGGGCATCCAGGAGGTCGACGGTGATGGCGCTGCCGAAGCTCACCACCAGCTGGTCCCCGCCCCGCTCGCGCGCCGCGAGGAGGGCCAGGAAGCGATCGATCCCCAGCCGCCCCGGGTCGGCATAGGCGATGCGCACCCCGGCGAATTCCGCACGCGTGACGGCACGGCGAGGCGTCGGCCCGCCGGCCTCGAACGCGGCCTCCACGCGACGACGGATCGGTTCCGGGGCGACACTGGCGAGCCAAGCGGACTCGCCAGGGCCGTGGCCGGCGAGCACGTGGCGGAGGGCGTCGTCGAAGCCCGGCTCGCCATGGGCCAGCGCGATGACCGGGCCGACGCCCGCCGCCCCGGCGCGCGCGAGCTTGAGTCGGGTGTTTCCGAGGTCAAGCAGCCACACGGACGCTGACCTCGCCGGCGTGGTGGATCCGTTCGCCATCGGCATGCCGGACGCGCAGGCCGCCGCCCGCGTCGATGCCCATGGCCACGCCGTCCTCGACGCGATCGCCCGCCAGCACGCGCACCGGGCGCCCGGCAAGGGCATCGAAGCGGCGCCAATCCTCGGCGAAGGCGGCGAACCCTCCCCGCTCGAACTCGGAGAGGGCCGGCAGAAGCGCGCGCAACAGGGCCGCCAGGACGTCGGGCCGCGTCGCCGCGGGCACGCCCGCACGACGGAGATCGGTCCATGGCTGCTCGACGCCCGGCATGGCGTCGACGGCGAGATTGACGCCGATGCCGATCGCCACGGCCTCGCCGCGCGCCTCGACGAGCACCCCGGCAAGCTTCGAATCGGCGACGACGAGGTCGTTGGGCCACTTCACGCGCACTGCGGCCGCGCCCAACGACTGCAGGGCGCGCGCCGCGGCGATGCCGATGGCCGGGCCCAGCGGTGCCAAGCGCATCGGCGGCAAGACGAAGCGGCGCAGCACGGTGACGGCCAGCGCGCCCTCGGGATCGGTCTGCCAGGTGCGCCCCCGTCGCCCGCGGCCCACGGTCTGGCGGTCCGCGACGAAGACCGCCGCACCGCGCGCCGGCAGGGCACTGCCGAGGGCCCAATCCTGCGTCGACTCGACCGTACCGGCGTGGTGGACCGCGACGAGCTCCGCCAGCGTCGCCTCGTCGAGCGCGAGCACGCGTTCGTCGAATCCCTCAGCCACCGGAACGGACCCAAAGCCGGGCGAGCAGGCGTGCCTTCTCGAAGCGGTATTCGGTGCCGGCACGCAGTCGCTGGAGGTTGGCGCGGTGCGTCCAGGCAAGCAACGCGGCCACCGCCAGGGCGAAGGCAAGCGACATGCCGGAACGGCCGTCGAGCAGCGCCCACAGCGGCAGCGCCAACCCGGCGACGACGGTCGAAAGTCCGACGTAACCGGTCGAAAGCAGCACCAGCAGCCAGACCCCCAGCAAAGGCACCAGCGCGATCGGCCAGATCACCGCGAGGCCGCCGACCAGGGTGGCCGCGCCTTTCCCGCCACGGAACCCGTGGAACACCGGCCATACATGGCCGACCGCCGCCAGCAGCGCGCCGAGCATCTGCATCGCCGTGTCGCCACCGGCCGCACGCATCACCGCCACGGCCGCGACGCCCTTGCCGATGTCGATGAGGACGGTACCGAGCGCGAACGCCCAGCCCTGCGTGCGGAAAGCATTCGTTCCACCGGCGTTGCCACTGCCCTGGGTGCGGATGTCGACGCCGCGCAAGGTGCCGAGCCACAGGCTGCCCGAGATCGAACCGAGCAGGTAGGCCGCGACAGCCGCCGCGGCCGGCATGGCGGCGCTCACGACGCCACCGGTTGCAGGCAGGCCACCAAGGCCCCCGGACCGGCGTGCGCACCCACCGCCGGACCGGTCTCCACCAGCCAGCCTTCGGCGACGTCGAGACGCGCTTGCAGGGCGGCCAGCAGCGCCGCGCCGTCGCCTGACGCATCGCAGTGGCCGACGATCAGGCGCCAGCGGGTGCCCGCGGGCACGTGGCGGGCCACGTAGGCGGCGAAGCGCTCGGGCGCGCGCACCGAACCGAACAGCGCGGCGCAAGGCTTCAGCCGGCCCTCGGGCACGACTTTGGCGATGGGCGTGGCGCGCAGCACCGACGCGATCCATCCGGCCCAGCGCGGCACACGGCCACCGCGAACGGCGTGGCGGATGTCACGGGCCAGGGCGAACGTCAGCGTCATCGGCCTCAGGGCCGCCAGGTGCGCGAGCACTTCGGCGGCGGTGGCCCCGGTCGCGGCTTTCTCGGCGGCCGCGATGGCCAGCAGGGCCTGCCCCCCGGCCGCGTTCGCGGTGTCGAACACATGGGTTCGCGAGGGGTCGCCGCGTTGTGCGGCGGCTTCCGCCGCCTGCAGCGTCCCGGAGACCGCACGCGACAGCCCGACGTACACGACGTCGGCGTGGTGCGACAGGAGGAAGTCGAACTGGCGGCGGAAATCGCCGACCGGCGGCTGGCTGGTGCGCGGCAGCAGATGCTCGTGGCGCAGGCGAGCGTAGAACTCGGCCGGGCTGATGCCGACCCGATCGAGGTAGTCCTGCTCGCCGAAATTCACCCGCAGCGGGATCACATGCAGGTCGAGGTCGTCGGCCAAGCCATCCGGCAGGTCGGCGGAACTGTCGGTGACGACCACGCAGCGGCCCGGCGCGCTGGCCGTACGCGCCTGCGCCAGCATGTCGTCGGCCTTGGTCGATTCGACGCGTCCGAAACGGCACAACGCCTCGAACATCGCCGACGGACGCGCGACGTGCGCATGCACCTTCACCCGATGCGCGCCGCCAGCCACGACGACGCAATCGGCCCCGAGGTCGGACATCGCCGCCTGCAGCCCTGCGCGGTCGAGGCCCTCGCCGACGAGCAGGCATTCCGTGCACCACCGGTGGCGGGGATCGACGTCGTCGAGGGCCGCGTGGAGAGCGTCATGCACGTCGCCGATGTCGGGATCGACGGGGTCGTCCGCCGCCTCCGGTGGGCGGGCAAGGCCGCGACGGGCAAGGAAATCACCAATGCCCTCCAGCAGATCGACGAAACCCTGTGCCCCGGCATCGACGACGCCCGCCTTGCGCAGCACCGGCAGCTGGTCAGGCGTGCGCTCCAACGCCAGCCGGGCCTGTGCCAGGGCCGACTCGAACCAGGCCCGCGGCTCCTGTCGTTCTCCGTGCTCGGCGGCCTGCGCCAGCGCCTCGGCGAAGGCGTGGATCACGCTGATCATCGTGCCTTCCTTGGGCTCGGCCATCGCCGCGCGCGCCGAGCGCGACGCGGAGCGCGCGGCCTCGGCGAGCGCCCGGGTGTCGAGCGACGCGCGCGAACCGACCGCGTCGGCGAGGCCACTGAAGAATTGGGCAAGGATGGCACCAGAGTTGCCGCGCGCGCCGTCGATGGCCTCGTCACCGACCCGGCGCAGGAGCCGCCCCACCCCACCTGCGCGGCGTTGGAGGGCCCCGGTGAGCACGCTGCTGAGCGTCAGCGCCAGGTTGTTCCCGGTGTCGCCGTCGGGCACCGGGAAGACGTTGATCTTGTTCAACGCGTCCCGGCGGGCGATGACCCGCCGCGCGCCGGCGATGAGGGCATGCCGAAGGGCCGCGGCGCGGATGGGTCCGGCGACGGTCAGCGGGGCGGGAAAGGGGGTGGTTGCGGACATACGCCGGAGTCTGGGGGAATGCCCCACTGTTCGGCATGCTGCGCGACAGCATCCGCCGGGGCAATCCACCCTCATGCACGGCTTTCACCGGCCGCGTATGATCCTGCGACGGATTCGTCGGGTCGTGCATCCACGAACCAGCCTACCCCTCGGGACACTGCCATGATCCGCGCCGCCTGCCTGTCGCTCGCCCTGCTGGCCTTCCCGATGGCCGGCGTCGCCGCCCAGCCCGCGACACCCGCGCCGGCGGTGGACGTGGCCGAAGGCTGTGACGCGAAGGCCGCCAGCGCGCCGGCCGCCGAAGCGGCCTCACCGACCGATGCCCCGGTCCGCAACGCGGAAGTCGCGCCCGCCCGCCCCGCCAGCGTGCGCAGCCCGGGGGGCGTCCGTACCGCGACCCCGCGCTGGAACCGCCTGCTGCCGGGCATGTTCCGCTGACCCGCCCCCCGCGCCCGCATGCCTTGGGCCTGGTGGCGTCGCTGGGTCGCGCCCTCCCCTGAAGTCGACGACGGCCGCTGGGCAGCGCTGGTCGGTCGTGCGCCGCTCGTGCGCGGCCTCGACCCCGCGCGCCAGCAGCGCCTTCGGCAGCTCGCCGCGCGGTTCCTCGCCAGCAAAGCGATCTCTCCCGCCCACGGCCTGCAGCTGGACGACGGCGACCACCTGGCCTTGGCGGCCCATGCCTGCCTGCCGCTGCTGGGCATCGGCGAAGCCGGCCTGCGCGGCTGGTCGGAAGTCATCGTCCATCCCGGCGCGTTCCGCGTGGAGCACGGCCGCCACGGCGCGCCGCACGAGATGGATGAACTCGAGGTCGTCGAGGACGGCTTCGAGGATCGGGAGGGCGAGAGCTGGCAGTACGGCCCGATGGTGTTGAGCTGGGCCGACCTCTCGGCGGAAATGGCGGCCCCGGAGCCGGGCTACCAGCTCGTGGTGCACGAAATGGCGCACAAGCTCGACGCCCTCGACGGCGTGATGGATGGCACGCCGCCGCTGCCACGCGACTGGCAGCGCGACTGGGCCCGCGATTTCGGCGCCGCCTTCGAAGCGCTGAACGCCGAGCTGGACGCGATGGGAAGCGACGACGAGGGCGATGCGGAAACCGCGATCGATCCCTACGCCGCCGAGGCACCCGAGGAATTCTTCGCGGTATGCAGCGAGTACCACTTCACGGCGCCCGACGTCCTGCGGGACGCCTATCCGGCCGTCGCCGCGCATCTCGAGCGGTTCTACGGGCCGTCGCCGGCCCTCGCTCCCGCGCGGCACGAGGCGCCCATCGGCTGAGCCGCGAACGCGTCAGACCTGCGGCGGGAACCTCGCGACGAATCGCGCACCACCAAGCTCGCCGGAGCGTTGCACCGTCAAGGCGCCCTGGTAGGCGGCGACGATGTCCTGCACGATCGACAGGCCGATACCGTGGCCCTGCACCCGTTCGTCGCCGCGGACGCCGCGCTGCAGCACGCGGTCGATCTGGTCCTCGGCGATGCCGGGGCCGTCGTCCTCCACCGCGAACTCCACGCCGCCGCGCTTGCCCGCCGGCGCCGGCAGCGTGGTCACCTGCAGCACGACGCGGCGCTTCGCCCACTTGAAGGCGTTCTCCAGCAGGTTGCCGAGCAGCTCCTGCAGGTCGCCGAGCTCGCCGTGGAAGCGCGCCGCCGCGTCGATGTCGAACTCGGCCAGCACGCCCTTCGTCGCGTAGATCTTCTCGAGGCCGAGCACGATCTCCTCGGCCGTACCCTCGATCTTCAAGGGCGCGGAGTACAGCACGTGGCCGGAACGCGCCGCGCGGGACAGCTGGTAGCCGACGATATCGTTCATGCGCTGCACCTGGGTGCGCACGTCCTCGCGCAGCTCGTCGCCCGTCGCGCCTGCCTCCAGGCGGCTCTGCAGCACCGCGAGCGGCGTCTTCAGCGAATGCGCGAGGTCGCCCAGCGTGCGCCGCACCTGTTCGAGGTTGCGGCGCTCGGAATCGATCAGCGCATTGATGCTTTCTGTGAGCGGCTGCAGCTCGCGCGGATGCTCGTCGACGAGTCGCGCGACGCTGCCCTGTTGCACGTCGGCCAGCGCCCGCTCGACGCCGGCCACGGGGCGCAGGCTCCAGCGCAGCGCCAGCGCCTGCACCAACGCCAGCACGATGGCCGCAGCACCCAGCCAGGCCCACAGCGTCCGACGGAACACGCCCACCTGCCCGGCCACGTACCCCGCGTCCTCGTAGAGGGCGAGCGTGAGCTCGAGGTCGCCGCGGCCGGTTTCCCAGATGGTGGTGAGCGAGTAGCGATAGACCGCCAGCGGATTGCCGCTGGACTCCGTCGCCTGCAGCGGGCCTTCGAAGCGCCCCGCACCGGGCGTTCCGGTCTCCGGTGGCGGGAGGATGCGGCCAAGTGCTGACGCCGACTCCCAGCGCAGGCCTTCGCCGACGACACCGGCGTACAGGCCGCTGCCGGGCCGGTCGAAGCGCGGGTCGGGCGGCACCTGCGGCATGACGATGGCGCCGGAGCGCAGCACTTCCGCGCCGTTGAGGTAGGCCTTGGCGAAGTTCTCCAGCCGCTCGCGCTGGCTGTTGAGCGCCGCTTCGGTGAACGCGCGGTCCAGCGCGTAGCCCGTCAGGCCCAGGAAGGCCACCAGCGCAAGGCCGGCGGCCAGCAGCTGGCGCGCCTGCAGCGAAAGGCGGCGGCGCGCCACGCCCAAGCGTGCTTACTCGTTGCGCGGGATCGCGAAGCGGTAGCCGCGGCCGCGCACGGTCTCGATCGGCTTGAGCTCGCCGTCCGGATCGAGCTTCTTGCGCAGGCGGCCGATGAAGACCTCGAGCACGTTCGAATCGCGGTCGAAGTCCTGCTGGTAGATGTGCTCGGTGAGGTCGGCCTTCGAGACCAGCTCGCCGGCGTGCAGCATCAGGTACTCGAGCACCTTGTACTCGTAGCTCGTCAGGTCGACGGCGCTGCCACCGACGGTCACCGTCTGCGCGGAGAGGTCGAGCTTGACCGGGCCGCACTCGAGCGAGGGCTTGCTCCAGCCGGCGGCGCGGCGCAGCAGCGCATTGATGCGCGCGAGCAGTTCCTCGACGTGGAAGGGCTTGACGAGGTAGTCGTCGGCGCCGGACTTGAGGCCTTCGACCTTGTCCTGCCACGACGAGCGCGCGGTGAGGATCAGGATCGGGAACTTCTTGCCTTCCGAGCGCAGCGCGCGGACGAGGTCCATGCCCGACATCTTCGGCAGGCCAAGGTCGATGATCGCCATGTCGAACGGCACTTCGCGGCCGTTGTAGAGGCCCTCCTCGCCATCGCCGGCGGCGTCCACCGCGAAGCCTTCGCGCTTCAGTCGGGCCGCGAGGGTTTCACGCAGCGGGGCTTCGTCTTCGACCAGCAGGATGCGCATGGACTCTCCTTGGGCAAGCCGGCGCTCAGGGCCGGTGATCAGTCACGGTCGCCGCGCTCGACGGGCGGCAGGGTTTCGGGGACATCGAGGTCGGCCGGCGTCGGCGCGTCGAACCGCTCGAGACGCTCCTCGCTGGGCCCGCGGAGGCGATCATCGCGGGAGCCGATGCCGCGCGGGGCTTCGAGGGACGCGCGGCCCGCGCCCGCCTCCGGATCGGCGAAGGGATCGCGCAGGGCATCGGACCGCGCCTCGCGCCACGCCTCGCGGCGGCGCTCGTGCGGATCATCGCGCATGATCCGCACGCGGCCGTCGGGCGTCAGCACCTTGAGGCGGTAGACCTCGCGACCATCCCGCTGCATGGACTCGGCGCGCAACACCTCGCCCCCGGTCTGGCGCTCGGCACGCAGCACCGACTCGGGCAATTCGGAGCGACGCGCCTCGACGGCGGACGGTGCCCCGTGCTGCGCATGCGCCGCGCCGGCCGCGAGGGCCAGCACGACGAGCAACAGCGGGGAACGGGAGGCGAGCATGGGCGGAGGATAGCCGTGCTGGCGCGGAAGGGGCCAGCGATGCGCCGAAGTCTGGTCGCGACGGAGTGAATTGCCTCTTAACCCGGGAGGCAGGCGACGACCGCCGTTCAGAAGATCTCGCCGACGCAGCAGCGCAGCGAACCGCCGGCCTTTTCGATCTGGGGCAGAGGGACCGCGTGCAGCGTGAAGCCGGCGTCGCGGAAGGCCGCCCGCTCGCGGTCGCCAAGCGCCGCCGAGGCACGTGCGCTGAGGAAGGCGGCGTCCGCCGCCACCGCCAGCCCGTTGCCGGCATACGCGAGGCGCGCGTCGCGCCCGAGGGCGACGGCGTGCGGGGCGTGGAAGTCGAGGATGGCGTGGACGACGGCAGGATCGGCGAAGCCGTCCGGGCAGGCCACGGCGAGTCGACCCGCGTAGATCTGCAGCAGGACGTTGGTGTGGTACTCACCCGGCGCGAGGTCGAAGACCAGCATCGCGTCGAGCCCGAAGGCCGCGTGCATGGCCGCCGCGCCGGTGGCGTCGCAGCGCTCGGACAGTCCGCAATAGCCGATGTTCCGCGCGCGATCGATGACCAGCGAACCGGTGAGCTCGGCGATGCCGGGCTGGCGCGAGAGGTCGATCTCGCGCCGGCCCAGCGCTTCGGTGAAGAAGCCGCGGATGTCGGCACGCCCGGCCTCGCGCTGTCGTACCGGATGCTTCATGTGGCCGATGACGAGGCGGCCGGGGGCGGTGGCGAACACGTTGTTCGGGAACACGGCGTCCGGCGTCGCGGCATCGCCCGGGAAAGTGATGGCCGGCACGTGGGCCGACAGCGCCGTCGCCAGGGCGCGGTGCTCGGCGAGCGCGGCCGTGGCGTCGATGGGCTCGGCCATCGCCATGTAGGCGTTGTCCTGCGCCGATTCGGCGGCCAGCGACATGCCCTCGGGCGCGACGAGGAAGACCGCCTTCGGCACGGCCCTCGCGGGATTCGGCGCGGCGTGCGCGGCGAAGGTGAAGAAACGCTCCGGATCGCGGGTGATCATGCGGCGGCCTCGTGCTGGCGGGTGGCGGCGAGCGCGCGTTCGAGCAGATCGAGGCCGGCGCCGGCCTTCGGCGCCCCTTCGCTGAGGACCTGGCGGAACGCGCGCCCCCCGGGCTGGGCGTGGAACAGGCCGAGGACGTGGCGGACCAGGTGCTTCAGCGCAACGCCGCGGACGAGCTGCGACTCGACGTACGGGAACCAGGCACGCAGCAGGGCCTCGCGCGTGCGCAGGGGCTCGCCTTCCAGCGCCACGGCGCATTCATGCAGGCGGTAGGGCTCATGGTAAGCGGCACGCCCGACCATGACGCCATCGACATGCGACAGCTGCGTGCGGATGTCGTCGAGCTCGCGCAACCCGCCGTTGATGGCGATGACGAGGTCCGGACGCTCGCGCTTCAAGCGGTGCACCCAGTCGTAGCGCAGCGGCGGGATCTCGCGGTTCTCCTTCGGCGAGAGGCCCTGCAGCCAGGCCTTGCGGGCGTGGACGACGAAGCGACGGCAGCCCGTGGCCGCCACGGTGTCGACGAAAGCGCGGAACACGTCGTAGTCCTCCACCTCGTCCACGCCCAGACGGCATTTCACCGTCACCGGCACACGGACCGCCGCCTGCATGGCAGCGATGCACTCGGCCACCAACGGTGGCTCCTTCATGAGGCAGGCGCCGAAGCGCCCCGCCTGCACGCGGTCGGACGGGCAACCGACGTTGAGGTTGATCTCGTCGTAGCCCCAATCAGCGCCGATCCGGCTGGCCTCGGCCAACGAGCCCGGATCGCTGCCGCCGAGCTGCAGCGCCACCGGATGCTCGCTGGCATCGAAGCCCAGCAGGCGCGCGCGGTCGCCATGGATCACCGCCTGCGCGTGGACCATCTCGGAGTACAGCAGAACGCCCGGCGCCAGCACGCGATGGAAGCTGCGGCAATGCGTGTCGGTCCAATCCATCATCGGCGCGACCGAGAGGCGCGAGCCGGTGACCGGCGGGTGGGCGTCGTACGAGGGCATGCGGGACGATCGGCGGCAAAGCGACATGATGCCTGAGCGCCCCGGCGACATCGCTGTGGCCTGCCCGCGACTTCGCTTATCGTCTGCGGACGCCATCCTGCCCTGCCTGCCGGTCGACCATGCCTCGCCTCGCGGCCCGCCGTCTCGTCGCCCCGCTGCTGCTGGCCGCTTTCACGCTGCCCGCAGGCGCGTCGCCCGTCGCCTCCCGCCCCGCGCTGGACCTGCAGCATTACGGACTCGACGACGGGCTGTCGCAGAACGCGGTGAACGCCTTTGCCCAGGACGGCCAGGGCTTCCTGTGGATGGCCACGCAGGACGGCCTCAATCGTTTCGACGGCCAGGGCTTCGCGGTGCTGCGCGAAAGCATCGACGAGCGTGCGGGCCTGTCCAGCAGCAGCGTCGATGCGCTCGCGATCGACGATCGGCAACGCCTTTGGATCGGCACCAATGACGGCGGCCTCGACCGGCTCGACCTGCGCACCGGCCACCATGAGGCGTTGGGCGAGGCTGCGGCGGCCCATCCCACGGTGCAGGCGATCGCCTTCGACGGCCGCGGCGGCGCATGGCTGGCCACACCGCAGGGCCTCGCGCACCTCCGCGATGGCGACCGTGCTGGCACGCCGGTGCTCAACGGCGCCGGCATCACCGCACTGGTGACGACGGCCGACAGCGGGACACTCGCCCTCTCCGCTGATTGCGGCCTTTGGCGCCTGGGCGCCGATGGCGCGACGGCGATTGCCCTCATTGCGCCGGAGCGGGCGCGCTGCGTGGCGATGGCTCCGCGCGGAGAGGGGCTTGTCATCGCGACGAGCCGCCATGGCCTGCTCGCCCTGGATCGGGACGGGCAGGCGGCGGGGCGCTGGCCCAAGGCCGATTTCGACGGCGCCCGCGACGAACTCGCCAGCGTGCATACGTGGCGCGATGGCTCGACCTGGATCGGGACATCGACCGGCCGCTTGTTCCATCTGCCCGCAGGGCCGGGCGGCCGTCCCGAGCCGCTGGCGCTGCGGACGGCGATCGGCGCCGCGGTCTCGGGCTTCTTCGAGGACCGCGATGGCGGGCGCTGGCTCGCCACCCTCACGAAGGGTGCGTTCCGGATACGTGCGCTTTCGGCCGTGGTCCGCAACGACACGCTGGCCCTGCCTTCGACGCTGCCGAACCGCAGCATCCGCTCGCTGTGGCGCGACGCCTCGCGCACGCTGGTCGGCACGGACGCCGGGCTCTGGCTGCGGCAGGCCGACGGACGCTGGGAGGACGTGGGCGCATTCTCCGGAACCGCGATCCGCCGCATCACGCCCAGCGGGCGCGATGGCTGGTGGATCGGCACGCACCGCGGCCTCTGGCATCTCGATGCCGACGGGACCGCCGAGGAAGCCGACGCGCCCCTGCCCGACCCGCGGGTGCTCGACATCCTCGTGGACGATGGCGGGCTCCTGGTGGCCACGCGAGGCGGACTGGCACGCTTCGAGGGCGATACGCTGCGCCCCCTGCCGGTACCCGAGTCCCTCCGCGGCCTGGTGCTGACCGCGCTTCGACGCGATGTCGACGGCTCGCTATGGGTGGCGAGCAACGAGCGCGGCGCCTTCCGCTGGCGACCGGACGGGCGGGTCGAGCAGTGGCATACCGGCAACGGGCGCCTGCCGCACGACTCGATCTGGTCGCTGCATGGCGATGCGGACGCGCTGTGGTTCGGCAGTTTCTCCGGCGGGCTCGTGCGGGTGGAGAGGTCGACCGGCGCGGTCCGTCGCTACACGGACCGCGAGGGCCTGTCGAACAACGTCGTCTACCGCATCGAACCCGACGCCGCCGGCCGCCTCTGGCTCAGCACCAATGCCGGGCTCAGCGTGCTCGATCCGGGCACCGGCATCACGCAGCGCGTCGACCGTGGCGATGGTCTTTCGAACCGCGAGTACAACAGCGGCGCGAGCACCACGGATGCCCTCGGCTGGCTTTACTTCGGCGGCACCGAGGGCGTGGACGTGGTCGATCCCGCGGCGTTCCGGCCTTCGATGCGCTCGGTGAACCCGGCTTTCGCCCGCTTCCGCCGTCTGGGCCACGCCGTGGGCTCGGACCCGGCCCCGGGCTTCGACCTGTTCCTCGACGACGCCATCCACCTCGGCCACCGCGACCGGGTGGTGGCGATCGACCTCGTGGCCCTCGACTTCGACGCCCCCGGGACGGCGCAGGTGCGCTACCGCATGGCCGGGGTACTGCCGGACTGGGTGACGCCCGGACGTGCGACGGCCGAGGTGCTCTTGGCCCAGGTGCCTCCCGGAACGCACGTGCTCGAAGTCGAGGCCGCCGGACGGGACGGACGCTTCGGCCCCGCGAGGGCGCTGCGGATCGAGATCTCGCCCCCACCGTGGCTCAGTCCCGCCGCGCGCGCCGCGTACGTGGTCATGGCGCTGATGGCGGCATTCGTCTCGGCCTTCGCCCTGCGGGCACGTTCGCGTCGCAAGGCGAACCAGATCGCCACGCTGAACCGGCTGGTGGAGGAGCGGACGGCGGAGATCGCCCGCGCCAACGAACGTTTGCAGGCCATGAATGGGCAGCTGCAGCAGCTCAACCGCGTCGCCCCCCTGACCCGCGTCGCCAACCGCCGGGAGTTCATGCATTGGATGGAGCGCGAAGGCAGTCGGATGCTCGCCGCACAGGCCTCGGGCGACACCCGCGGGGCGCTCGTGTTCTTCATGGTCGACATCGACGACTTCAAGCGCATCAACGACCAGCACGGCCACCACGCCGGGGATGCGGTGCTGGTCGAATTCGCGTCGCGGCTGGATGCGCTGCGCGGGCCCGCCGACCTTCTCGTGCGCTGGGGTGGCGAGGAATTCCTCTACGCCCTGCACCTCGACGACCTCGAAACGGCGTCTACCAAGGCCGGACAGCTCTGCGACGCGGCGCGCGGCAAGCCCTTCGCACTCCCCAGCGGGCAGTCGCTGCGGGTGACCTGCTCGGTCGGTTTCGCCCCTTGGCCTTGGGCGCGGACGTGGCCGACCCTCGGCGACAGCGAGCAGAGCATCGGCCTGGCTGACCGCGCCCTGTACCGGGTCAAGGCAGGCGGCAGGAACGGCTGGGCCGGGCTGGTGCCCGGACCGGACGCCGATCGCGCCTCGGTTGGGCGCATCCTCGCCGGTGAAACCGAGCACTGGCCGGAAACCGTGCTCCGAACGCTGCGCTCCGTACCCGCCGTGGCACCCTAGGTCCGCGAGCCGACCCAGCGCGCGATGTGGGCGTGCATCGCCGCGAGGCCGTCCGTGAGTGCCGCAGGGCCGGGCTGCAGGATGATCGGCGACTTGATCTCGAAAAGCTGGCCGTCGCGCACGGCGGAGACGCCGTCCCACCCGGGGCGCGCGGCCACGGCGCCGGGCTGGAACTTCTTGCCGCACCAGGAGCCGAACACGACCTGCGGGTCGCGGGCGAGGATGGCCTCGTCGTTGGCGAGGATGCGGTGCTTTGCCAGCGATTCCGCGGCGAGCTCGGGGAAAAGATCGTCGCCGCCGGAGATCCGCACGAGCTCGGCCACCCACTGGATGCCGCTGATGCGCGGCTCGTCCCATTCCTCGAAGTAGACGCGCGGACGCACCGGAAAGTGCGCCGCCCGCGCCGCGACCGCGTCGACGCCGCGCTCGAGCGCATCGGCGTAGGCCTCGGCCTTGGCCGCCGCGCCCACCATGGCGCCGAGGCGGCGCACGTAGTCGAGGATGCCGGCGACCGAGCGGTGGTTGCTGATCCACACCTCCACCCCGCGGCGCACGAGCTCGGCGGCGATGTCGGCCTGGATGTCGGAGAAGCCGATGGCGAGGTCGGGCTTCAGCGCGAGGATCTGGTCGACCTTCGCGCTGGTGAAGGCACTGACCTTGGGCTTCTCCTTGCGCGCCCGCGGCGGGCGCACGGTGAAGCCGCTGATGCCGACGATGCGGTCCTGCTCGCCGAGGGCGTACAGCACCTCGGTGGGCTCCTCGACCAGGCAGACGATGCGACGGGGGCCACGCATGCGGGTCGACGCCTCAGTGGCCACCGGAGATGGTTGCCGCGGCGCCGGCGCCCGCCGGGGCCCCGGCCAGCGGCACGCGCTTCACCGCCATCCAGGCGATCGCCGACAAAGCCGCCGTCGCCGCACCGACCAGGAAGACGCTGCCCTTGTCGGGCAGGTGTTCGATGAGCATGCCGACACCGAGGCTGACGGCCAGCTGCGGCAGCACCACGCTGAGGTTGAACACGCCCATGTACAGGCCGATCCGGGCCGGCGCGACGCACTGCGAGAAGATCGCGAACGGCAGGCTGACGATGGCGCCCCAGCCGAGGCCCATCACCGCCATGCCCACGTACACCATCGCCGCCGAAGTGCCCGCGATGTAGACGAAACCGAAGCCCAACGCCATCAACGCCAGGCTGGCGGCATGCACGTGCACCTCGCCGAAGCGCCGCGCCAGCGGGTTCAGCAGCAGCGCGGGTACCAGCGCACCGACGGCATTGAGGACGAGGAACGACGTCGACATCAGGCGACCGGTACCGTCGTCGTCGAGGCCGGGGAAGCGCTGCTGCACGAAGGCGATCATGTAGACGAACATCGTCTGCACGCCGATCCACGACAGCGCATGCGCGGCCAGCACCTTGCGGAAGGCCGGCAGGTCTTCGCGCGCGGTGTTCGGCGCCGGCTGTTTCTCCATCAGCGCGTGCACGAGGAAACCGATCGCGAGCGCGGCGAACCCCGCCTCGATCCACATCGGATGGTTCGCGTTGCCGGTGAGCTTCAAGCCCATGGCCACGACCGCGTAGATCGCGAACGGCCACAGCGGCCGCATCAGCAGCAGAACGGCGCCGAAGCCGAGCTTTGGCGCACGTGCCTCCGCGGCCGCCGCTTCCGCGCCGGCGAGCGCGCGCGGCTCGGTGATCAGCATGGGGGGCACCAGCGAGAACAGCAGCACCAGCACGGCGCCGAAGTAGATCAGGGCGACGTTGCCGAAGATCGCGCCGACGGCATAGGCAAGCACGCCGAAAGTGCCGGAAACGGTCTGCATCCAGGTGTACGCCGCGGTGCGCTGCGGGCCCTCCGGCGTGACGTCGGCGATCAGCGAGCGCGTCGGGTTGAAGCTGACGTTGATCGACAGGTCGAGGGCCAAGGCGACGGTGATCGCCACGCCGAGGATCGCATCGAGGCCCAGGGTTTCGTCGATCAGGCCGATCGACGGCAACGCCATCAGCGAAAGGGCGGTGAGAAGGCCGCCGACGAGGATGAAGGGTCGGCGCCGCCCGCCCCAGAACCACACCTTGTCGCTGACGATGCCGATGAGCACTTGCCCGAGGATGCCGGCCAATGGGCCAGCGGCCCAGACGATGCCGATCTCGTGGATGTCGAGCTGGTACTTGGTGCGCAGCAGCCAGCTGAGCGCGGAAATCTGCACGGCCAGCGCGAAACCCATGGCCGTGGACGGCAGGCCGAGCAGCATGAGGAACGGCAGCGACAGCCGTTGTTGCATCTGCAGCATTGGAGCGATCCCTCCCGGAGCGTCGGCGGAGCCTACCGGTCGGGGGCGTGCAGCGACAGGGGCCGGCGCGACCCGACCCCCAACTCAGCGCGACAGATGGGCCAACGCGTCGGCATTGGCCTCCCAGTTGCGGCCGTCGAAGGGCTCCACCGTGATCGACGCGATCGTTCCTTCGTCGAGGCAGCGCACGTTGACGTCGATGCCGTCAGGGTTGCTGCGCGGCACGTAGAAGCTCTTGATGCCGCAAACCCCGCAGAAACGGTGCCGCGCCACGCCGCTGTTCCACAGGTAGTCGACGAGCCGGGCCTCGCCCGACAGCAGGCGGAAGCGCGCCGCCGGGACGATCAGGTGCAGGAACCCGGCCTTGCTGCAGATCGAGCAGTTGCAGTCCTGCACCACGAGGTCGGCAGGCGCGTCCACTTCGAAGCGCACGGCGCCGCAGTGGCAGCCGCCGCGGTGCGTGACGTGCACCGTGTCCGCGAGCTCAGCCACCACGGCCGTTACCGCGCCCGTTGCCGTTCCCATGATCTTTGCCGCCTTGCCCGTTGCCACGCCCCTCGTTGCCGCGCGAGGGCCGTGCACCCGCATCGCCGCCGCGCGAAGGCGGGCCGCCGGCGCGGCCCTTCATGCGGCCGTTGCCCTGACCGACGCCGCCCTTCAAAGCATGGAAGGCCTCCGAGCCCGGACGGATGCCGAGTTCCTGCGCCAGCGCACCCCAGCCGCGGCCTCGGCCGCGCATTTCACGTTCGTAAGCGTCCGCGACAAAGGCGCAGGGGCGGCCCAACTGGCGCGCGATCAGGCAGGCGTAATAGACATCGCCGGGCGCCCAGCCGCGATCGACCACCATCCCCTGCACGTAGTCGCGCGGCGCGCCCGTGCTGACCACCACCTCGTCGACGTAGCCGTCGAGATTGCCGCGCGCGAAGACGTTGACGTCGCCGAGCTGGGCGTCGATCCACGCGTCGCCGCTGCGCGGATTGAAACCGAACGCGTAGTCGTCGGCGAGGGCCGGCGTGGCGGCGAGCACGAGAGACATCGCCAGCAGCAGGGCTCGGGGCATGCGTGACATCGGCGACTCCTCGAAGCGCGGTAAAGAAACGATGACGATGGCGGAAACGGGAGAAGGCGAGCTTCAGAGCCGCTGCAGGCGGGCGCCGTCGGGGTCGAGGACCCGGCCTTCGGCGTCCACCGCCTGCAGCGAACCATCAGCGTGGCGGAACCAGCGTTGACCGGACTCGAGGAGCATCAGGCAGCTGCCGGCGATCCCGCCGACGCGGCAGGTGTCCTCGCGCCATTCGCCGGCGATCTCGAAACCCACCGCGTCAGCAGCGCCGAGGTAGGTCTCGACGAGACGGTAGCGCCCGGCGGCACCCGACTCGCGCTGCAGTTCGAGTGCCATCTCGATGCCCTCGCAGTCGGCGCAGGGCAACACCCCAGACCAAACCCCTTCGAAGTCCTCCGGCAGGGCGGCGAGGGCGCCTTCGGCAGGCGCGTCCGCCCCGGCCTCGGAAGGCGCGCCACCGGGGGTGCAGCCTGCGAGGGCCGCGGCCAGCGCCACGGCGACGAAGAAAGAACGAACGCGGCGCAGGAAGGTGTCCATGACCCGATGGTAGCGGCCAACCCCGCTTCGCGGCGTCATCCGTTGGACGCTGGCCCCCGCCAGGAGCCCGTCATGCGAACCGACCCCACCGCAGCCTTCGCCCCCTTGCCCGCCGGCTTCCGCCTGCCGCGCAGCGTCGCCATCGCCCAGACCGGTGCTCCGCAGCACCACGATGGCTCGACCGATGCCGGCGCCACCCCATGGGCGACCCGCCTTCGGCGCTGTCGCGATGTCTTGAGGGCGAGGTGGAACTGCTGATCCTCGTCGGCGCGGACGGACGCCCCGAAACGGTGACGATCACGCGCAGCAGCGGCCACGGGGTGCTGGACCGTGCCGGCCTATGCCCGCGTCCCCGTGCGCTTCACCCTGCCTTGACGGGATCGGCGTCGTTCGCGTCGGGCGCACCGGCATCGATCGATTCCGGCGACAGGGGGAGGAGGATCGATGCGCCTCGACCGGCCACGCTGGCGCGCCCGAAACGCGCGACACACTGCGCCTCCCCGGCCTCGCGTTCGTCGGCCTCCAGCGGCGCGCGGGTGTCACCCTGGTCGCCGGACGGGTCGTTCAGCGCCCTGGCGAGGTCGTCGGCGAAATCACCGGCGAGCTGGTAGGCATCACCGATACGCGAAACCTTCGCGTCCTCGGTGATCGCGCCGGCGCCCTCGGCCCAACGCAGGACGACGACCTCCTCGCGGTCCGCGCGCACCGCGCCGTCGGCGGCGAACCCGCCAAGACCGGCGGGAAGGCGGAACGGACCGGGAACGAACACGCCGATCAGGGCCGAGGCGCCGGCAGCGCCGGACGAGGTCGGCGCGATGGCGGTGACGACGATCTCGATCTCAAGGTCGGGAGACGCCGGCTCGATGCGATAGCGACGGGCCAGCTGGACGCAGGTGTCGCGGGCCGCTCGGTTCGCCACCAGCGCGGCCTGTTCCGGCGTGATGCCTTCGCCGGCCGCCCCCTCGGCGATGCGCACGCGGGGAAGGCCGACGCTGCGGGCCGCGAGCACCGCATCGGCATCGACGAAGCGTTCGGCCTTGGCATACGTCTCGTCCTTGACCAGGGCCATCGGCCGATCGGTCCGTATGCCCTCGACAGTGGGCTTCGGCGCGGACGCGCAGGCCGTCAGGACGAGGGCGGCGAACAAGGGGGCGAACGAACGGAACAGCATGGCGGAAGATCCGGAGGGCCGAGCGGCAAGCGTGCCGATCGAAGGATGCAGGACGCGTGCGGATCCGGTGGCCACCCGGTGAAGGTCGTGTCGCAACCCGTGAGAGTGCCCCGTGCGCCAATGCCCGTGCTCCCGGCCGGCACGGCCGAGGGCACGGCAACCGCCTTCACACCGCGCCGCTTGCATTCCGACGAAGAACCACACAAATTTGTGGCATGACGCTCACCGACCGCCAGCAAGCCATCCTCGACTTCCTCCGCGACCATCTCGCGGCGGAGGGCCGTCCGCCGACGCTTGCCGAGATCGCGCAGGCCTTCGGCTTCCGGCAGGCGCGCAGCGCGCAGGACCACCTGCAGGCACTGGCCGCCAAGGGAGTGATCGAGCTGGTGCCGGGCGCCCGCGGCATCCGCTTGCTCGACGACGACGGCGGGCCGCTTCCCGCCCCCGCGGGAGCGGCGGCGGGACTGGCGGGCTTCGGCGGTGGGGCGGCCGCGAATGCGCCGCACCTCCTCGCCCTGCCCCTGCTGGGACGGGTGGCCGCGGGCCGACCCATCGACCCGCAGGCCGATTACGAAGGCCAGATGCTGCTGGACCGCGCGCTGTTCTTCCCGCAGCCCGATTACCTGCTGCGGGTGAAAGGCGACTCGATGGTCGACGACGGCATCTTCGACGGTGACCTGATCGCCGTGCGGCGCACGCCGGATGCCGACAACAACCAGATCGTCGTGGCGCGCATCGATGGCGAGGTCACGGTGAAACGCCTCAAGCGCGGCAAGGGCCGAGTGCTGCTGATGCCGCGCAACCCGAACTACGCCCCGATCGAGGTGCCGGAGCAGGCCGACTTCGCCATCGAGGGCCTGTATTGCGGGCTCGTGCGCCGCGGCTGAGTCGCGCCAGCCGGGCCCCAGCGCCGCCTTCGCCCCACCCGCCCCGCACACCACGCCACCGGAGTCCCATCATGCACCTCATCCGCACGCCCGACCTCGCCACCCTGCTGTTCGCGCTCTCGCTCTGCGCGGTCTTCGGCGGCCTTTTCGCCTGGGTGCTGAGCGTCCCGTTCTGGCTCGGGTTCGCCATGGTGGGCGCCGGCCTGTTCACGATCGGCCTGCAGCGGCAGCCGCCGCGCCCGGCATCGCGACGCCGCTGGCAGGCCCACGTCCCGCACTGAGGCGATCCCAACCAACCGCGGATCATCCCGGCCCGCAGCGGCACCCCGGCGGCCTCGTCCCCGACGGGGTGCCCTGCGGATCAGGAGGCCGAGTCGGACGTGGCGACAAGCACGTTCCGTTGGGCATCCAACGGCACGGTCCAGTCCGCGATGTCGGGCAGCGTCTCCCAAGCGTGGCGTGACACCCGTTCGAAGAACAGGACGAAGCGCTCCACCTCGACCCGGGTCATCGTGCGACGCCCCGGATTCGCTTCCGCCAAGGTGAGCTCCTGCTGCCACCGCCAGAGCGGGACCTGCTCGAACCCCGGGCCGCGCAAGAACAGCAGCGCCCCGAGCTCCGCCCACAGGGGCGCGTAGCCGGCGAGCGCCGCATTGCACCAGCGCCGCCAAACGCCCTCGCGGTCCTCGTCGCGCTCCAGCGCATTGATCGGCACGACCAGCTCGCCTCCGGCTTGCGGCGGCACCTTGTGGAACCAGCCCTCGAACAGCACCAGGTCGGGCACGCCGTCCAGCCGCTTCCACTCGCCCTCCGGCAGGCGCCGGTCACTGATCTTGTCGAAAGCCGGCAGCCGTGAGCGGCCTGCGCGCAGCGCGCCAAGAGTCACGAGGCCGAGCTCCACATCGTGCGAACCCGGGGGGCCACGCGTGGCCATCAGCGGATGCACCTCGCGCCCGAACCGCTGCCGTTGCGGCTGGTCGAGGTAGAGATCGTCGATCGACAGCACGACGGCGTGCAGGCCGCGCGCTTCGGCCAGGGCCGCGACCTGCGCCGACAGCGTCGACTTGCCGGTTCCCTGCAGTCCGGTGATGCCGAAGACACGGCAGGGGCCCGGCAGCGCCAAGGCGCGGTCGAGGACCTTCGCGACGAAGGCCGGGGGGTAACCGGTTCCGACGGGTTTCAGCGCGGCCATGCGGCGGGATTGAGCGAGGTCATGCGCACATCGCGCGGGGGCGGCGAGAATAGCGCGGTCCGCCAACGCACCGAGTGCCCGCCGTGAGCCACGCTCCCAACGACACCCCCGTCGACCCGCTGCTCGCCGAAGCGATTGCGACCTTCCGCGAGCTGCTCGCGGAGGCCGCCGCCGCCGGCGATCCCGAACCCACGGCGATGACCGTGGCCACCGCCGACGCCCGCGGCCGCCCGTCCGCGCGCACCGTGCTGCTGAAGCACGCCGACGACCGCGGTTTCGTCTTCTACACCAACTTCGATTCGCGCAAGGGCCGCCAACTCGCGGCCAACCCGCAAGCCGCCCTGCTGTTCCTGTGGAAGACCCTGCGCGAGCAGGTGCAGGCCAAGATCGAAGGTACGGTCGAGCCGGTCTCGGCCGCCGAGGCCGACGCCTACTTCGCGAGCCGCCCGCGCGAGAGCCAGATCGGTGCGTGGGCTTCGCTGCAGTCGCAGACGCTGGATTCGCGCGAGACGTTCGAGGCCCGCATCGCTGAATTCACCGCGAAGTTCGACGGTGGCCCGGTGCCGCGGCCGCCGCACTGGTCGGGCTTCCGCGTGGTGCCGGAGATGATCGAGCTGTGGTACGGCGCGAAGTACCGGCTGCACGAACGCCAGCGCTACGCCCGGGTGGACGGTCGCTGGACCAAGCGGATGCTCTATCCCTGATGTCCCGGGGACGGGCGGCGCCCGGGAGGCGCCGCGCATCGTGACCGGCGTCGTCGCTACAGCACCGCCGGGTCGAGGTCGCGGCACAGCGGATCGACGCTGGCGAAACGCGCCAGCACCGCGTCCTTGGTGGGCAGCTCCCAGTCAATGAAGTAGCGCGCCGCAGCGACTTTGCCTCCGAGCATGGCGCGGCGCAGGTCGCCGGCGGCGAGCGCGCGGTTCGCGGCGAGCGCCTGGTCCAGCCACAGCCACGCCACGACCGCATGGCCCATCGCGTCGAGCAACAGATAGGCGTTCGCGAGCGCGAGTTCGAGGTCGGTCGCGGCGACCTTGCCGGCCTTCATCACTGCCGGGCCGAGGGCCGCCCAACGCGCCGCCAGCGCCTCGGCCAAGGGCGCGAGCGCAGCGTCAGCACGCGCGGCGGCGAGCGTCGCCTCCACGCGCTTCGACAGCAGGCCGAAGGCCTTGCCGCCGTCTCCGAGCAGCTTGCGGCCGAGCAGGTCCATGGCCTGGATGCCGTTGGTGCCTTCGTGGATGGCGTTGATGCGGTTCTCGCGCCAGAGGCGCTCGACCGGGAAATCGCGGGTGTAACCGGCGCCACCGTGCACCTGGATGGCCAGCGAGTTCGCCTCCTGTCCGTAATCGGATGGCCAGGCCTTGACGATGGGCGTCAGCAGGTCGACCAGAGCCTGCGCGGTCGCGTCGCCGCCGTGCTTGGCCTCGTCGACCAGGCGACTGGCATAGAAGCACAGCGCGAGGCCGCCCTCGGCGAAACTCTTGGCCTTCAGCAGCATGCGGCGCACGTCGGCGTGCTCGATGATCGGCACCATCGGCGTGGTGGCGTCGCGCTCGCCGGGCCTGCGGCCCTGCCGACGCTCCTTCGCATAAGCGAGTGCCGCGCGGTAGCCGCCGTAGCCGGTCATGGCCGCGCCGATACCGACGCCGATGCGCGCCTCGTTCATCATCACGAACATGCCGCGCAGGCCGTCGTGCGGCGCGCCGACGAGCTCGCCGATCGCCGGTTCCTCCTCGCCGAAGCCGAGCAGGCAGTTCACCTGCCCGTGCGTGCCGAGCTTGTGGTTGAGCCCGATCAGGCGCACGCCGTTGCGCGCACCGGCCTTCCCTTCGGCATCGACATGGCGGCGCGGCACGATGAACAGGGAGATCCCCTTGGTGCCCGCCGGGCCGCCGGGGATCTTGGCCAGCACGAGGTGGACGATGTTCTCGGCGATCTCGTGGTCGCCGCTGCTGATCCACATCTTGTTGCCGCGGATGGCGTAGCGGCCGTCGGGCAACGGCTCGGCGACGCAGCGCAGGTCGGCCAGCGAGGAACCCGCCTGAGGCTCCGACAGGCACATCGTGCCGAACCAGCGGCCCTCGTTCATGGCCGGCAGGAAGCGGCGCTTCTGGTCCTCGCTGCCGACTTCGCGGATCAGGTTGGCGGCCGCCTGCGTCAGGAAGGCGTAGCCATTGGTGGCGACATTGGCGCAGCTGAAGAGGCCGCCGAGCGCCGCGACGAAGGTGTACGGCAGGCCGAGCCCGCCCTCCTCGGCCGGGGCCTCCATGCCGAAGAAGCCGGCCTCGCGATAGGCCGCGAGCGCTTCGGCGATGGCGGGCATCAGTTCGACCTTGCCGTCCACGAGCTTCGGCGGGTTCTGGTCGGACGCCGCCGCATGCGGCAGGAAATGCGACGCGGCGAGGTCGAGCGCGGCATCGAGCATCGCCACGCCGGTGTCACGGTCGACGTGGGCGAAGGCCGGCATCGCGGCCAAAGAGTCGGCCTGCAGCCAGTCATAGAGCCAGAAGTGCAGGTCGTCGCGGGGTGGGAGCATGGGATGGGGGAACCGGTCGAGAGGAAAGAGAAAAGAGGAGCGAGGGACGAAGAGCGGGGCCGAGGCGCCACGCCGGGGAGCCGGAGCATCGCCGATCAGGCGGGCGGCGTGGCGTAGCCCTCGCGCCAACTGGGGAAACGCGGCTTCCAGCCAATGCCGCGAAGCCGCGCATTGGACACGCGCTTCCCGGTGACCGGACCCGATGCCGCGCCAAGCGCAGGCAAGCCGAGACGCGCGCGAAGACCGTCGACGACCTCGTGCTCGAACGCGGGCACATCGTCATTGCCGCAGTAGACGCGGGCGATGCGCAGCGGTTGAAGCAGATGCAGCAGCGCGCCGGCGACGTCCTCGACATGGATGCGGTTGGTCCAGCGCGGCTCGCCGGGTTCGTCGCGGCGCGCGCGGTGCCACATCCGCTCGCGGCCCGGGCCATAGAGGCCCGAGGCGCGGAAGGCCGCGGCGTCGGGATGGGCATCGAGTTCGCGCTCGGCCTCGAGCAGCACGCGGCCGTTGAAGGCGTTGGCATCGGCAGGCGTGTCTTCGTCCACGGTGGCACCAGCGTCTTCGGCGTACACGGCCGTGCTGGAAACGAACAGCACGCGGCCGATCTCGGCGCGATCCAGCAGGCGTCGCAGGCCGTCGCGGTACAGCGCGCGGTACGCGGCCTCGGTGCGCTCGTCGGGCGCGGCGCAGAACACCAGGGCGTCGAGCCGCTTTGGGATCGTCGCGAAACCCTCGCCGCTGCGCAGGTCGGCGCGGAGGGCGCGGATGCCGGGCCCCATCGCCACCTCGCGACGGCGCAGCGCCAGCGCGTCGAACCCGTTCGCAGCCGCCAGGGCGGCGAGACGCGAGCCGGTGTCGCCGGCGCCGGCGATCAGCAGGCTGCGGCGGGTGTCGTGCAAGGCGGGCATGCGGGCGCGGTCGCTCGGCGATGAATTGGCGGGAAGCCGATGCTACCGTTCGCGCATGAATCCCGCGGTGAACCTCGTGCTCGTCGGCCCCATGGGCGCCGGCAAGACCTCCATCGGCAAGCGCCTCGCCGAGCGCTTCGGCCTTGCTTTCGTCGACCTCGACCACGCCATCGAAGCGGCCACCGGCGTGCGCGTGGCCGACATCTTCGAACGCGAAGGCGAGGCGGGCTTCCGCGATCGCGAGGCGCGTCAGCTCGCGATCGAACTCGACGGCGAAGACAAGCTGCTCGCCACCGGCGGCGGCGCCGTGCTGCGCGAGGAGAGCCGTCGCCTGATGCGCGAACGCGGCTACGTGCTGCACCTCGCGGTGTCGGTCGAGGAGCAGCTCCGGCGCCTCGCCAACGACCGCGTTCGCCCGCTGCTGCAGCGCCCCGACCGCGAGGCGGTGCTGCGGACGATGGCCGCCACGCGCGCGCCGCTGTACGACGAAGTGGCCGACCTGCGCTTCGACTCGAGCGGCCTCACCCCCGCACAGGCCTGCGAAAAACTCATCCCGCAGCTCCGCGACCGCTGGCTGCGGGCGAGGGCCGCCTGATGCGCACCGTCGACGTCGAACTGGGCGCGCGCCGCTACCCGATCCACATCGGCCCCGGGCTGCTGCAGGACGCGCCGCGCCTCGCCGCGCTTGCGCCCGGCCGCCACGTGCTGGTCGTCAGCGATGCGAACGTCGCGCCGCACTACCTCGCCCGCGTCGAGGCCGCGTTCGCCGGCAAGCGCGTCGCCCACCACGTGCTGCCGCCCGGCGAGCAGGAAAAAACGCTGGCGCGCTTCGGCGAGCTGATGACGGCCCTGGCCACCCTCGGCGCCAGCCGCGACGCCACGCTCGTGGCCCTCGGCGGCGGCGTCATCGGCGACATGACCGGCTTCGCCGCCGCCTGCTGGATGCGCGGCGTGCGCTTCGTGCAGCTGCCGACCACCCTGCTGGCGATGGTCGATTCGTCGGTCGGCGGCAAGACCGCCGTCGACCTGCCGGAAGGCAAGAACCTCGTCGGCGCGTTCCACCAGCCGTCGGCAGTGGTGGCCGACACCGACACCCTCGCGACGCTGCCGGACCGCGAGCTGCGCGCCGGCCTGGCCGAAGTGATCAAGTACGGCGCGCTCGGCGACGCGGCGTTCTTCGACTGGGTGGCGGCCAACGCAGCCGCCCTGCTCTCGCGCGATGCCGAGGCGCTGGCCCACGCCATCGCCACCAGCTGCGCGCACAAGGCCGGCATCGTCGCCCGCGACGAGACCGAGACTGGCGAGCGCATGCTGCTGAACCTCGGCCACACCTTCGGCCACGCCATCGAGGCCGAGCAGGGCTTCGGCGGCCTCGTTCACGGCGAAGCCGTGGCCGTGGGCATGGTGCTGGCCGCGCGACTGAGCGCTGAACTCGGTCTCGCGCCCGCCACGGACACGGAGCGGCTGGTCGCCGCACTCGACGCCCTCGGCCTGCCCACCGCGTTGCCCGCCGGCCTCGATCCCGATGCGCTGCTCGCGCGCATGCGGCTCGACAAGAAGAACCTGAGCGGCACGCTGCGGCTGATCCTGTGGCGCGGCATCGGCCAGGCCTTCGTCGCCACCGGCATCGACGAGGCCGAGGTTCGCCGCGTGCTGGCGGCCTCGTAGACAGCGTCCTCACGATCGGGCTGGCGCCTTGCGCACCGGCCACGGCACCATCTGCACCAGACCCCCGAGCGTGCTCGACATGAACGACCTGCTGGCCCGCGTGGCCGACACCCTCGCACGGTCGAACGGGCTCGAGTCCCTCACCCGCCCCCTGCTCGAACTGCTCGAACAGGTCAGCGGGCTGGAGTCCACGTATCTGACGACCATCGACGACGCCGCGGGCTCGCAGCACTTGCGTTTCGCCCGGAACGCCGGCGATCTGACGATCCCCGAGGGCATCGAGGTGCCTTGGAGCGATGCACTGTGCCAGCGCGCGATCGCGCAGAACATCGCGTACACGGACGACGTGCCGGGCCTCTGGGGCGACTCGGCGGCGGCCCGCGAGCTCGGCATCACCACGTACACGACGACGCCCGTGCGCGGCCAAGACGGCCAGCTCCTGGGCACGCTGTGCGCGGCGAGCCGCGAGAAGCGACCGTTGGCGCCCGGCACGCGGGACGTGCTGGACATGTTCAGCCGCGTGATCGCCCAGCAGATGGAGCTGGAGGCCCTGCTTCGCCGGCTGCACGCCGCCAACGAGGAACTCACGACCCAGGCGTCCACGGACGCCCTGACCGGCCTGCACAACCGGCGCGCGATCCGCGACGCCCTCGCGGAACGCCTGCGCCGGGCCGACGTCACGGGGCGCCAGATCCACGTGGGCTTCGTGGACCTCGATGGCTTCAAGGCGATCAACGACACGCATGGCCATGACGCGGGCGACCAGTTCCTCGCCGCCATCGCCACGCGACTGCTCGCGTCGATGCGCCCGGGGGACATCGTCGGTCGCTACGGCGGCGACGAGTTCGTGGTGGTGTTCGATGCGCCGGCCGACGGCGGCAGCACGGCGCAGCATCTGCGCGAACGCCTCGAAGCCAGCACCCGCGGCCGTTTCGAGCTGGGCGGCGCCGGGATCGACTACGCCGGCGCCAGCGTCGGCGTGATCAGCAGCGTCGCCGGCGACACGGACATCGACGGGCTGGTCGCCCGCGCCGATGCCGCGATGTACGCCCGGAAGCAGGCGCGGCGGGAGACGCGCTGAACCCGGGCCCCGGGCCTACACTGCGGCCATGGACTGGCTCGACGCCCTGCCCGACACCCGCGTGCTGCGCGACCCCGCGCAGACCGCCGCCTTCCGCCAGGACGAGTCGCACGTGCGCGGCCCCGAACCGCTCGCCGTGGTGAAGCCCCGCGGCCGCGAGGCGCTCCGCGAACTCGTGCGGCGCGCCGGCGACGAGGGCTTCACCCTGGTGCCGCGCGGCGCCGGCAGCGGCAAGGCCGGAGGGTGCGTGCCCGATGCCCGCAGCGTGGTCGTCGACCTCTCCGATTGGCCGGGCGCCATCACCGTGAACCCCGCGAACCTCACGCTGTCGGCGCCGGCCAGCGCCGGGCTGGCCGCGGTGAAGGAGCACGCCGATGCGCACGGGCTCTGGTACCCGCCGGACCCGAACTCCTGGCCGCTGTGCAGCTTCGGCGGCTCGCTCGCGACGAATGCCGGCGGCCCGAACGCCTGCAAATACGGGATGACGCGGCGCTGGGTGCTGAGCGTCGAGACGCTGATGGCCGACGGCGAGCTGCACCGGTTCGGCATCGATTCGGTAAAGCAGAACACCGGGCCGAACCTCGCCCAGCTGATGGTCGGCAGCGAAGGCGTATTCGGGATGATCCTCGGCGCCACCGTCGCCCTGCTGCCTCGGCCGCGGGATTACCTCACGCTGCTGCTGCCGCTGCCCGACATGGCCGCGCTGCCCGGGCTGCCGGCACGCCTGTTCGCGGCGGGCTTCCTGCCCTCGGCGCTGGAGTTCTGGGACTCGGCGGTGCTCGCCGATCTGCGCCAGCACGGCAGCGACGACGCCCGCCGCCTGCCCGGCGAGGCGCTGGTGCTGCTGGAGTTCGACGACCCCGGGTGCTCGCACACCGGCTTCCTCGAGCCCCTGCTCGACGCGCTCGGCCCGCTGGCGGCGGACGCACAGGTGGCCACCACCGGCGCGCAACGCGACGCGCTGTGGGCCGTGCGACGCATGACCAGCGTGCACCTGAAGCAGCGGTTCCCGAAGAAGGTCAGCGAGGACGTCGTCGTGCCGCGCGACCGCCTGCCCGAGTTCTTCGCGCGGCTCGCCACGCTGGACGCGAAGACGGTGAGCTACGGCCACCTCGGCGACGGCAACCTGCACGTGAACCTGCTCCACGCCGGCGAGCTGGACGGCGGCGCCCTCGACGCCGCCCTCGACCCGCTGTTCGCGCTATGCATCGAACTCGGCGGCACGCTGTCCGGCGAGCACGGCATCGGCCTCGCGAAGCGCGACGCGTTCCTGAAGCACGGCGATCCCTTCGCCATCGCGGCCCTGCGCGGCATCAAGCAGGCGCTCGACCCGAAAGGCGTGTTCAACGCCGGGAAGGTCTTCTGAGGCATTTGAACGCGTAAGCGTCAATCGCGCCTGCCTCGCGTTGCGGCAGGCCGCTCTCCGCGGACTCGGGGCTGTCCTGCCCCGAGCCGCGCGCTCGCCATCCCTGGCTCGCTTGTCGCTGGCCTGCCACCCCGCGGACGCGGCGCTCCGCCACCAGCGCCGCACGAACCCGAAAGATCGGCGGCGCGCGAGCGCTGAAGGTTCAGCGAACTTGCCGCTCCGCCTCGAGTTCGCCGCGCGAGCGTCGAGGCCGGCACGCGAGGCGAATAATTAGCCCCGGCCAGATCATCAGGCGCAAGCCGCGAAGCGGTGGCGCAGGATGCGCCATCGGCCCAAGGGGCAGGACGCCCCCTTGGGGCCGACCGCCGGGCAGGCCACCGCCAAGGTGACGGGGCGGGCCAGCCGAGCGCGCCGGCGTCGGCGCTGGGCGCTCGCGCAATCCGCGCCCTGCCAAGCGCGATAATGCGCCGACCACGGAGACCCGCATGCCCTACACCCCGATCATCGGCACCCTCGGCTACGTGCTCTCGCCGGACGGCACGCACGTGCTGATGGTCCACCGCAACGCGCGGCCCGGCGACGAACACCTCGGCAAGTACAACGGCCTCGGCGGCAAGCTCGAGGCCGACGAGGACGTCGCCGCCGGCATGGCGCGCGAGATCCACGAGGAAGCGGGCCTCACCGTCACCGCGATGGAGCTGCGCGGGACCATCAGCTGGCCGGGCTTCGGCAAGAACGGCGAGGACTGGCTCGGCTTCGTCTTCCTGGTCACGGCCTTCGAGGGCGAGGCGCCGACGCGGAATGTCGAAGGCGACCTCGAATGGGTGCCGCTCGACCGCCTGATGGACCTGCCGATGTGGGAAGGCGACCGGCATTTCCTGCCGCTGGTGTTCGACGGCGACCGCCGGCCCTTCCACGGCGTGATGCCCTACCGCGAGGGGCGGATGGTGAGTTGGGCCTACTCGCGGTTCTGAGGCGAGACTTGCCGGGCGCGCCGCCACGCCCTAGCGTGACGCGGACTCCCTGCGCGGACCGACGCCGATGGCGCTGTTGATCGACCTTCTGCTCGCCTTGCTGTGGGTCGGCGGCAGCATCGCCCTGGTGCTCGCCGTGCATGCGGCTGGTCGGCGATGGATGGCGCCAGCGCCCGCACCGGAAGGCACGCCGCCTGCGGCCGACGGCCATGACCACCCGCCGGTGGTGCGCGATGCAGCGCAGGTGGTCGGGCTGCGCACCGCGGCGCTGTTCGGCGTGATCCTCGCGATGGTCTACGCGCAGGAACTGGGCCAGTACCAGCAGGTGCGCGAGGGCCTCTCCCGGGAGGCGGTGGCCATCGCCGATGTCTTCCATGACGCCGGGCGCTACGGCGGCGAGCTTGCCGGACCGGTGCAGGCCGCCATGCGCGATTACGTGCGCCACGTCGTCGAGCGCGAGTGGCGGCTGCTCGGCACGGAAAGGCGCCTGTCGCGCCGCGCCTGGGACGCCCGCGAGCGCGCCTACACGGTGGTTCTCGACGCCGTGCCCGCGACGCCGCGCGACGTGGCGCTGCGCGAGCGGATGCTGGCCCGCCTCGGCGTCATCGCCGAGCATCGCCACCTGCGCGAGGAGTGGGCCGAACAAGGCTTCGGCGTGGTGTTCTGGCTGCCGGCGCTGGCCGGGCTGGTGCTGGTGACCTTGCCCCTCTGCGTGTTTCCACCGACGCGGCAAACCCGCCTGCTGCTGGCGAGCTTGGGCGCTTACGCGGGCCTCGTGCTGTTCTTCGTGCAGGCGTTCTCCAGCCCCTTCACCTACCCGCTGCACGATCCGCCGGGCGCCTTCGAGCGCTTGCTGGAAAACGACTTCGACGCACGGGCCCCGTGATCGGCATCAGCCCCAGCGCGCGAGGACGCCCGGCACCTCGCCCGCGTCCGCCACGCTGGCGAAGCGCGCGTGCGCCGGGTCGATCTCGGCACGGTCCAGGGCCCACACCAGCGGGTACGGCACGTGGATGCCCCAGCCGCCCAGCGCCAGCACCGGGGCGATGTCGGACTTCTGCGAGTTGCCGACCATCGCGAACGCGTCCGGCGCGACGTCGAACTCCTTGAACAACCGCGCGTAGCTCTTTTCGTCCTTCTCGCTGACGATCTCGATCCGCTGGAACAGGTCGGCCATGCCGGAGGCGGCTACCTTGCGCTCCTGGTGGAACAGGTCGCCCTTGGTGATCAGCACCACGCGGTGCGTCGCGGCCACCGCTTCGACGGCGGCACGAACGCCCGGCAACAGCTCGACCGGGTGTTGGAGGATCGTTTTGCCCAGGCCGACGATGCGGTGCAGGTCGGCGGCGCTGATGCGCTCGCCGCTGAGGGCGATGGCAGTCTCGATCATCGAGAGCGTCATGCCCTTGGCACCGTAGCCGAACAGCTTGATGTTTTCGCGCTCGGTGGCGAGCAGGCGCTCGTGCACCCCGGCATCGGCGAGGTCGACGTAGCCGCCGACGATGCGCTCGAACTCGGCGTGGGCCTCGTGGAAATAGGTTTCGCTGTGCCAGAGGGTGTCGTCGGCGTCGAAGCCGACCAGGGTGATGCGCGGCATGCCGGGGGTCCATCGGAAGAGGGCCGGGCAGTTTAGGCCGAGCCCGGAAGCGATGGGATCGACAGAATTGACAGCGCTCGACATCTTCATGGGCGCGGGACGGCCCGCGGGCCGTTACGCTGGCCTCCCCTGCCCGTCCGAGCCCCCCCCTTGGCTTTTCCGGATGTCCTGACCATCGTCGCGATCGCCGCCGGCAGCAACCTGCTGGTCGGCGGCTTCATGGTCTTGATGCATCGCAGCAAGCCGAACTCGGGCTATTTCCCCCTGCTGGCGATCGGCGCGATCGCCGCGGCGCTGGGCTGGGGGCTGTATGCAACGCGGCTGCTGGACTGGAGCCCGTGGGCGAGCTTCGTGGCCGCCAACGCCCTGATCACGCTCTATCCGGCCCTGCTCGTGCTCGCTCTGCGTCGCCACCTCGGACGGCGCCGCCACCCCCACTGGACCCGCGCCGTCGCCCTGGCCTTCGCCGTGTTCCTGGTGCTCCTCGCCCTGGGCCAGGACGCCTCCCGCAGCACGCGGATCTTCGTGGTCAGCGGTGGCAACGCGCTGTTCTTCCTGGCCAGCCTGGCGGTGCTGCTGAAGCATGGGCGCCCTTGGGACATGGCGCGGGGCGTCATCACCGCCACCGTCGGCATCACCGCGTGCATCTTCACGCTGCGCATGGGGGCGGTCGTGGCCCTCGGACCGGAGGACGCGGCGCAGGAGATGCTGATCGGCCTCGCGCTCGTCGTCCCGGTGTTCGCCAGCTTCGTGCTCGGCCTCGCCTTCCCGGTGGCCGAATTCGCCCGCGACGAGCGGCGCATGGCCGATCTTTCCGAGCGAGACCCGCTCACCCGCCTTCCCAACCGCCGATTCGCCCTGCGCGCGCTCAAGCAGCGCGTGACCACCACACCGCCCCGTCCCTTCGCGGTGGTGTTCGTCGACCTCGACGGCTTCAAGCGCGTCAACGACAGCCTCGGGCATGCCGTCGGCGACGACCTGCTGGTGCAGATCAGCCAACGGCTGCTGCCGGGCATGGGCGACCACGAGCTGCTGGCGCGGCTCGGTGGCGACGAGTTCCTGCTGGTGTTCGATCTGGAAGGGCAGGCCCTGCCCATCGAAGCCCGCGTGCAGCGGCTGCTGGATCGTCTGGGGCCGCCGTTCCGTCTCGGCGACCGCGAGATCCACATCGGAGCGAGCGCAGGCATCTGCCTGTTCCCGGACGAGGCGTCGAGCGTGAAGGAACTGATCCGCCATGCCGACGCGGCCATGTACCGCGCCAAGGACGCGGGCCGAGGACGCGCCTGCCGCTACACCCCGGACCTCGGGCTGACGCTGATGGCGGAGATGGAACTGGAGGCGCAGCTCCGCGACGCGATCCGCTCGGACCGGCTGGTCGTCGACTACCAGCCCCGGATCGCGCTGTCGACGCGGCGCATCCATGGCGCGGAAGCCCTCGTGCGCCTCGCGCTCGAGGACGGGACCACCGTGGCACCGGATCGGTTCATCGCGCTCGCGGAGCGCACCGGGCTGATCGTCCCTCTGGGACGTGCGGTGCTGCAGCGGGCTTGCGATGACGCGGCGCGATGGTGGGCCAGCGGCCATCGACCCCGCGTCTCGGTGAACCTGTCGCCGGTGCAGCTCCGCGATCCGCGCCTGCTCGATGACGTGCGCGACGCGCTGCACACCAGCGGCTTGCCGGCCGCGGCGCTCGAACTCGAACTGACCGAAACCGCGCTCATCGAGGATCCGGCCCTCGTCGCCGAACGCATGCACGCCCTTCGCGCCTTGGGCGCGACGCTCGCGCTCGACGATTTCGGCATGGGTTATTCCAGCCTCGCGCATCTGCTGCGTTTCCCCATCGACGTGATCAAGATCGACCGCCACTTCATCTCGCGCATGGCCACTGACGCCGATGCCAGCGCCCTTGTTGTCACGCTCATGGACCTCGGGCGCCGACTCGGCATGGCCGTGGTCGCCGAAGGCGTGGAGCGCCCCGACGTGCTCGAAGCCCTGACCCGGCTCGGCTGCCGCGAGGCGCAGGGTTTGCTGCTCCACGCGCCGATGTCCGCGGGCGCCTTCGCCGTACTGCTGGAGCGCGAAGCCCTCGCGCCGGCAGGCTGACCCGATGGCGACGCTGCGCGCGCCCGGCCTTGTCGATGCGCTGGTCGCAGCGCTGCTCCGGTGCATCCTGCGGCTGGTGGTCAGGCCGACGCTGGCTCCGCAGGTCCCGATCCCCTCGCAGCGCCAGCGGCTGCAGCGTCTCGTGCCGTTGAATCGACGCCCGCGCGACGTCCGCGTCGAGACGGCCGCCCAGGGCGGCGTACCGGGCGAGTGGCTCCATCCACCGCAAGCGCCCGTGAAGGCGGGGCGTGTGCTTTACCTGCATGGCGGTGCCTTCTGCGTGGGCTCGCCCGCCACGCATCGCGCGCTCACGGCAAGACTCGCCCGCGACCTCGGCCTCCCGGTGTTCGCGGCCGACTACCGGCTGGCGCCGGAACATCCGTTCCCCGCCGCGCTCGACGACGCGCTGGCGGCCTATGGCGCGCTGGCCGCCGGCGGGCCGGTGATCGTCGCCGGAGACTCCGCCGGCGGCACCCTGGCCCTGCTCCTCGCGCAGGCACTGCGCGACCGCGGGGCGACACCGCCCGCCTCCCTCCTGCTGCTGTCACCCTTGGCGGATCTCACCCTCGCCGACCTGCCGGACGACATGCCGGGCGAGGCCCTGTTGTCGCGCCCTTGGGTGGCCGCGTGCATCGATCATTTCCGCGCGACGCTGTCGGTCGACGACCCCCGCGTGTCGCCCATCCATGGCTCGCTCACCGGCTTGCCGCCGACGTTCGTGCAGTGGGGCAGCGATGACCTTTTCGCGCCCGGATGCCGGCGTCTGGTCGAAGCGCTGCGTGCCGCCGGCGTGGACGCGCGGGCCGACCTCACCCACGGCCGTTGGCATGTCTTCCCGATGCATGCCGGCACGCTGCCCAGTGCCGATGCCGCGATCGCCCGGATCGCACGCTTCGCTGTCCCGCCGCTGGAGGCCGCGACCCCGCCGCGCAGCACGCGGCACGACGTCGTGGTGCTGGGTGCCGGCATGTCGGGCCTGTGCGCGCTGCGCACGCTCAAGCATGCCGGGATCCACGACGTGGTCGCGCTCGAGAAACAGCCGGGCTTGGGCGGCACCTGGCGGGACAACCGCTACCCGGGCGCGCAAGTCGACGTGCCCGCGCCCGCCTATGCGTTCTCGTTCGCGCCGAATGGCGGTTGGTCGCAGCGCTTCGCCGATGCCACCGAGATCCACGCCTACCAGGAGGCGCTTGCCGCACGCGAAGGCCTGCTCGGCCACCTCCGACTGGGCACGTCGCTGGTTTCCGCCACCTGGGACGACGCGGCGGCGCTTTGGCGATTCAAGACATCGAAGGGCGACACCCTCGAGTCGCGCTTCTTCATCTGCAGCACCGGGCCGCTCAGCCAGCCGCGCTGGCCGGCGATCCCCGGGCTCGACGATTTCGCCGGCCCGATGCTGCATACGGCGCGCTGGCCGGAGGACGACCGGGCCCTCGACGGGAAGCGCATCGGCGTCATCGGTACCGGCTCCACCGCCGTGCAGCTCATCCCGAAGCTCGCGGCACGCGCCTCCCGGCTCGTGGTGTTCCAGCGCACGCCGAACTGGGTGTTGCCCAGGCTCGAGCGCCGTTACCGCTGGTTCGACCGTGCGCTGATGCGTGTGCCGGGCTATGCGCCCGCGGTGCGCCTTGCTTGGGCCGCCTTGCTCGAATGGGGGCGCCGAGGCTTCGACGAGGGGACGGCGGCGCGACGGCTGATGCTGTCCCTCGCGCGCTGGCAACGGCGTCGGCAATTGCCGCGGACGCCAGAAGGCGACGCCCTTTCCGCCGCCCTCGTTCCACCCTACCCGCTCGGCTGCAAGCGGATCATCTACGCCAACGACTACTACCCGACCCTCGCCCAGCCGCACGTCACACTGGCCACCGAGGGCATCGCCCGGATCACCGCGAGCGGGATCACCATGGACGATGGCCGCGAACACAGGCTCGACGCCCTCGTCTGCGCGACGGGGTTCGAAACGGTGAACCTGCTGGAATCGATCACCATCATCGGCCGGGAGGGGCGCACCTTGTCGGAGGCGTGGCGGGCGGGACCGGTCGCCCTCCACGGCATCGGCGTCGCCGGCTTCCCCAACCTGTTCCTGATGCTCGGGCCGAACACCGCCACCGGCCACACCAGCACCCTGTTCTACATCGAGGCGGCCGCTCGCCACGCCCTCGCGGTGATGCGGCGCGTGAGCGGAGGCCAGGGGCGCTGGGCCGCGGTGAAGGCCGAGGCCATGGCCGCGCACGATGCCTCCCTGCAGGCGCGTCTTCGCGGCTCGGTCTGGACCCAGTGCCGGAGCTGGTACCGGATGGACGACGGCCGCGTGGTCGCCATCTTCCCCGGCTTCACGCCGGAGTACGTGCGAGAGGCGGGAAACCTCGATCCGTCGGATTACGACTGGGGCTGAACGGAAAACCCACGACGCGACTTCCGGCCCATCCCGGCCTCACGCCGGTTGCGCCAGCATGCGGGCCAGCCTCCCGGGAATGCCGTCATGCGCCTCCGCTCGCCCGTCCTCGCTGTCGCCCTCGCGATGCCCGCCATCGCGCCCGCCGCCGCACCCGCCGCCGCACCCGCCATCGCGCCCGCCGCCGCGGAACCCGCCCCCACCACGCTCGAGGCTATCGTCGTCACGGGTATCCAGCCCGGCCCGGGCCTGTGGCAGATCCGCAAGGGCGACCACACGCTGTGGATCATGGCAACGCTGAGCCCGCTTCCACGGCGCATCGAATGGGAGCCACGCGAGCTCGACGCCCTTGTGGCCCGCGCCGACCGCGTGCTCTCCCTGCCGGGCGTCGACGTGGACGCCGACATCGGCTTCTTCGGCCGGCTCCGGCTGGTGCCGACCGCCCTGCGCGCCCGCGACAATCCCGACGACCGCACGCTCGCCGACGTGCTGCCGCCAGACCTCTATGCGCGTTGGAAGCGGCAGAAAGCGATCTATCTCGGCAACGACCGCGGCATCGAGAACCGTCGCCCGGTGTTCGCCGCCTATGCGCTGATGGACGAGGCCCTCGAGGACCTCGACCTGCGTCGCCGGAACATCGTCTGGGAGCGGGTCGAGCGCGTGGCGAAGCGGCACGACCGCGACATCGTCCCGGTCGACGTTGTCGTGACCATCGACGATCCCGGCGACGCACTCCGGGACTTCGAGCGTGCGCCCGTCGACGACCTCGGCTGCATGGAGGCCACGCTCGCGCGGCTGGAGACCGACACCGCGGCGATGGTCGAACGCGCCAACGCCTGGGCCGTCGGCGATCTCCGCACGCTGGAGGATCTGCGCTTCGAAAGCGAGATCCGCGCCTGCGCGCTGGCCCTGCTCGGCAGCGATGCCCTGAAGAAGCGCGGCTTCGACGACCTCCCAAGGCGGGTGGTCGAGGAGTGGGTGCGTGTCGCGGAGGAAAGCCTCGCTGCCCATGCAACGACGGTCGCCGTCGCCGACTACCAGGTGCTCACCAACGACGACGGCCTGCTGGCCGCGATGCGCGCAAAGGGCTACACGATCGTCGCACCGGGCGACGAGCCTGCCCCCCCTGTCGACGTCGGTACGCCTCCGGCGGATTGAGGCGTCGCCTTCAGTCCCGGGTGGCGACCACCCGATCGCGGCCGCCGCGCTTCGCGGCATAGGCCGCCGCATCGGCACGGCCCAACAGGGCGGCTGCGTCGTCCCCGGGGCGGAACGCGGCAACGCCGATCGACACGGTGACGACGACGCGCGGCGGATCGATCAGAGGGGCTTCCGCCACTGCCTCGCGAAGGCGCTCGGCGATCTCGAGCGCCTTCGGCAACGCCGCGCCGGGCAACAGGACGATGAACTCCTCGCCCCCCGGGCGGGCGATGTGGTCGCTCTGGCGAAGCGGGCCCCGGAGGCGGCGCACGAAGGACTGCAAGGCTTCGTCGCCAACGGCATGCCCGTAGGCATCATTGACCGCCTTGAAATGGTCGAGGTCGAGGGCCAGCACCGAAACGAGGCTGCTCTGGCGCTCGCATCGCTCGATCTCGCGGGCCAGCAGCCGGTCGAGGGCGCGGCGGTTCAACACCCCCGTCAACGGATCGGTCGCTGCTTCCTCCTCGACCGCCTGCAGGTGCACGCGAAGCTGCTCGGCGAGGCGCGCATTGGCCTGTTGCAGGCGGATGCCGTCGACGACCCGCTCCGCGATGCCGGGCAGGAAGACGAGCGCGAGCGCATGCATCACCGCGAGACCGAACAGGATGGCGCCGTCCGGCCCACCGCCCAGCCACACCGACAGGGCGAGCCCGAGCCACGTCCCGCCGATCTGCAGACGCATGGCCGGCAGCGAGGTGATGTAGACGCCGATGGTGACGGCCACCACGCCACAAAGCACCGCCGCAAGCCGTGCGTCGAGGGTGGGGGCGAGCCCCATCAGGAAGACCGGCAGCAATCCCCAGCCGACGCCGTCGATGAACGCCGAGGCCCAGAGCCCGCGACGATGCCTGGCCAGGTCGAAACCGGCGCCGCGGGCGCGCAGGCAGAGCGCGAGGCTGAGCGCCCAGCACAGCACCGCGCCAGTGAACCACGACCACAACGCGCCCGCGGGCGCGTAGTCCCAAGCCATGGCCGCCACCACGAGCCAGCCCGCCGGCGTCATGAGCAGCGCGCGGGCGAAGTCGCGCGCGAAATGCTCGAAAGCGATCTGACGGGTGGCGTCGTCGAGGGTGCCGTTCACTGCCGCAGTATGCCCGCGCCGTGGCTGACGGGCGCGCTGCGGCGGCCCCCCGTCAGCGGAGGCAGACCCCGATCTGGCAGTAGTCGGCTTGCTGCAGCTGCAGGTGCTTGCGCATCGTGTCGCCCGTCTCGTCGTTGCGGGCGAGGATCTGGTCCCGGGTCAGGCAAACGTTCTCGGGGATCTGGGATCCGACAGTCCGCATCCGCCGGCACACCAACTGCTGGCCGACCACCACCTGCTGGGCGGCCACGAGGTCGAGCAGCGCATCGTGGAAGCGCGGCTTGGCTTCGGGCGTGATGTCCTCGAAGCGCTCGACCCCGGACAGCATCGTGATCACCGCATCCTGCGCGGCGTAGAACGCGTCCTTCTGCGCCTGGTCGATGCCGCGGAAGCCGCGGTCGCGCTCGACGCGGCGGCGGAGCTCCTCGTGGCCGCGCACGAAGGGGCGCACCGGCCCGGCGAGGCGGGGCAGCTCGGCCGTGGCCTGCAGCGCCGGGGCGGCCGGACCGGCCGGGGGGGACTCCGCCTGCAGCGGCGCCGCCGCGGTGGCAAGGGCGAGGGCAAAGGCGAGGACGATCGAACGGCGCATCGGAAGCACGGGACCACTCCTGGTCGAGGGGGGAACCCCGAGCCTAGGCGACCTCTGCCTTCCCCGCAAATGCGGGGCCCTCAGGGGCTCACCCGCACTTCGAGTAGCCGCAATTCAGGCAGGTCTGGCAGCCGTCCATCAGCACCAGGGCCTTGGTGTTGCACTTGCTGCACATCGTGGCCGAGGGCGGGAAGCTGGTGCCGTCGCCGGTCACCGCGATGTCGCCGCCGACCGCCGTGGCGGCGCTCACGTCAGGGTTTTTTTTTGAGCGGTTCTCGTAGGCGGCGCGCTTCTCGGCGATCAGGGCGCGCTGCGCGTCGCTGATCTCCGGGTCGACGATCATGCCGATCGACTTGAGGTGCTCTTCGATGACCCCGCCGATCTCGGCGATGATCGAGGGCATGTAGACGCCGCCGGCCTTGAAGTAGCCGCCGCGCGGGTCGAACACGGCCTTCATTTCCTCGGCGAGGAAGGTCACGTCGCCGCCCTTGCGGAACACCGCCGAGACGATGCGGGTGATGGCGACGATCCACTGGAAGTGCTCCATGTTCTTCGAGTTGATGAACAGCTCGAAGGGACGGCGCAGCTCATGCTCGGTGCCGGGGTTCAGCACGATGTCGTTGATCGTCACGTACAGCGCGTGCTCGAACAGCGGCGACTTGATCTTGTAGGTCGCGCCGACCAGCGTCTCCGGGCGCTCGACGCGCTCGTGCATCTGGATGATCTCGGCCGTCGGCAGCGGCGCGGGCGCGGCGGCGACGGGCGCGGGTGCCGGCGTGGCGGCCTTGTCGTCCGGCGTGGCGACGCTGTACGACTTGATTTTCTTGCTGATCTTGATGGCCATGCCGGCGCTCCTGCGGGTGGTGCCTGTTGCGTTGTCTGGTGCGGATTTCAGGGGTGACGCTTCCGGCCCCGCTCGGGGAGCGGGGTGTCCGGGCCGGGCGCCGCGATCAGCGGCGCGCGGTCTTCGTGGCGGCCTTCTTCGCGGCCTTCTTCGGGGCCGCCTTCTTCACCGCTTTCTTCGGCGCCGCCTTCCTGGCGGGGGACTTCTTGGCCGCGGCCTTCTTCACCGGCGCCTTCGTCGCGGCCTTCTTCGCCGCAGGCTTGGCCGCCTTCTTGGCCGGTGCCGCCTTCTTGGCCGGCTTGCCGCCGAGCTTGGCCTTCGCCGACTTCACCGCTGCGTCGACCGACTTCTTCGCCGCCGCGACCTTCTTCTTCGCGGTGCCGACGGCCTTCTTGACGGCCTGGCCGGCGGGCGACTTCTCGGCCTGCTTCAGCTTGGCCTTGGCGGCCTTCTCGACCTTGGCGACCTCGGCCTTGGCCTTCTTCACCATCGGCGCCGCCTTGGCCTTCGCCTGCTCGACGACTTCGTTGGCTTTGTCGCTCACCGCTTCGACCGCCTGCGCGATCGTCGTGGTCACACCGTTGCCATTGCTCATGGGAACACTCCAGTGGGGTGCTGCATCCGCGTGCCTTGGGGCCGGTGCACGCTTGCCGGTTCGGGCCCACCTCGCCGGGGCGGGTCGGGCGGGCCTCGATCAGGAAGCCGCGGGCGCTCTGCCCGCGGCCTTCCGTCAGAACTTACCGCGATGCCTCAGAACTTGCCGTGAGCCTTCAGAACTTACCGTAGTAACCCTCTTTCAAAGCATCGAACAGGTTCGCGGCGGTGTGCATCTCGCCGTCGTACTCGATCTGCTCGTTGCCCTTCACCTCGACCACGCTGCCGTCCTCGAGCTCGAAGCGGTAGGTGGTGTTCTCGAGGTCCTTCTCCTTCACCAGCACGCCCTGGAAGGCGGCCGGATTGAAGCGGAACGTGGTGCAGCCCTTCAGGCCCTTCTCGTGGGCGTAGCGGTAGATGTCCTTGAAGTCCTCGTACGGGAAGTCCGTCGGGACGTTCGCCGTCTTCGAGATCGAGGAGTCGATCCAGATCTGCGAGGCCGCCTGGATGTCCACGTGCTCCTTCGGCGAGATGTCGTCCGCGGCGATGAAGTAGTCCGGCAGCTTGGCCTCCGGATCGTCGCTGTACGGCATCGCCTTCGGATTCACCAGCTCGCGGTAGGCCAGCAGCTCGAAGCTGTAGACATCCACCTTCTCCTTCGACTTCTTGCCTTCGCGGATCACGTTGCGCGAGTAGTGGTGCGCGAACGAGGGCTCGATGCCGTTGGAGGCGTTGTTGGCCAGCGAGAGCGAGATCGTGCCGGTCGGCGCGATCGAGCTGTGGTGGGTGAAGCGGGCGCCCACTTGAGCGAGCTTCTGCACGAGCTCCGGGGCCACGCCGGCGACGCGCTGCATGTAGCGGCTATACCTGGCGTGCAGCACGCGGCCCTTGACCGTGTCACCGACCTTGAAGCCGTCCTTCGCCATCTCCGGGCGCTTGCGCAGCATCTCGGCGGTGACGGTGAAGTCCTCGTCCATGATCGGGGCCGGGCCCTTCTCCTCGGCGAGCGACAGCGCCACTTCCCAGCCGGCCACCGCCATCTCGCGGGAGACGGCCTCGGTGAATTCGCAGCTTTCCGGCGAGCCGTACTTCATGCGCAGCATGGTCATCGTCGAGCCAAGGCCCAGGAAGCCCATGCCGTGGCGGCGCTTGCGCATGATCTCGATGCGCTGCTGCTCGAGCGGCAGGCCGTTCACCTCGACGACGTTGTCGAGCATGCGCGTGAAGACGCGGACGACCTCTTTGTATTCCTCCCAGTCGAAGCGCGCCTTGTCGGTGAACGGGTCGCGCACGAACTTGGTGAGGTTGACCGAGCCCAGCAGGCAGGCGCCGTAGGGCGGCAGCGGCTGCTCGCCGCAGGGATTGGTCGCGCGGATGGCCTCGCAGAACCAGTTGTTGTTCATCTCATTGACGCGGTCGATGAGGATGAAGCCCGGCTCGGCGAAGTCGTAGGTGGACGTCATGATCATGTCCCACAGGCCGCGGGCACGGACGTGGTTATAGACCTTGCACGCCACGAGGCCATCGTCGCGGGTGACATAACCCTTGCTCGTCGGCCACTCGCGCCACACGACCTGCTTGGCGTCGGCGAGGTCGATGTCGCCGACCTCCTTCTCGCTGATCGGGAACACCAGCGGCCATTCGGCGTCGCGGGCCACGGCGTCCATGAACTCGTCGGTGATCAGCAGCGAGAGGTTGAACTGGCGCAGGCGCCCGTCCTCGCGCTTGGCCTTGATGAATTCCTTGACGTCCGGATGGCTGATCTCGAAGGTGCCCATCTGCGCGCCGCGGCGGCCACCGGCCGACGAGACGGTGAAGCACATCTTGTCGTAGATATCCATGAAGCTCAGCGGGCCCGAGGTGTAGGCACCGGCGCCGGCCACGAAGGCGCCGCGCGGGCGGAGCGTCGAGAACTCGTAGCCGATGCCGCAGCCCGCCTTCAGCGTCAGGCCAGCCTCGTGGACCTTCTCGAGGATGCCGTCCATCGAGTCGGGGATCGTGCCCGACACGGTGCAGTTGATCGTCGAGGTGGCCGGCTTGTGCTCCAGCGCGCCGGCGTTCGAGGTGATGCGGCCGGCGGGGATCACGCCGCGGCGCAGTGCCCACAGGAAGCGCTCGTACCAGTACTTCTGCTTCTCGACGTTCGGCTCGGCGTCGGCCAGGGCCTTGGCGACCCGCTTGTAGGTGCCATCGATGTCCTGGTCGACCGGTTCGCCCTTCTTCGTTTTCAGGCGGTACTTCTTGTCCCAGATGTCCCAGGACGCCGGCTGCATGGCGATCTCCACCGGGCCATCCGTCTTGACCGCCTCCAGGCGAACCGTACTCATTCCTCGTCTCTCCTCCGCCCGGGGGCGTCGTTGTCGATCGGCGCGGCGCGGAGGGCCCCGGAGACGGAAAGACGGCCGCCCACGGCGCAATGCGCCGGCGGAACCCCGTTTTTCAGTCGACCTGCCCCATGACGAACCGTCCGGTCTTGCGTCATCAGCTGTGTTCAAGCCCCAAAATCTTGGGGCCCCTCCCCGCCGGGACCCCAACATGTAGGGCGCGGCGGAGAGCAACGGTACGCCCGCCCCCCACCCCTGTCAACGGATTTGAACACGCCATCACGACATGACGGCGAGAGGCCGTTTCTGCTTCCTGTTCAGCGGTTTGCGAGCGCTTTTGCGCGGATGAACCGCGGCCAGCCGCGTGCGCCGTAACCCTTGCGGAGAGCGCGTGGAATCCGCATCTATCGCCCTGGTTGACACCTTCGAGGACCGACTGCACATGCGTCCACTGCCCCTCTTCGCCTGCCTGCTGGTGACCGCCATCGGCGGTGGCCTGATCGCCCGTGGTCTCGCCCCGGATCCCGTGCCCGCCGCTCGGGCACAGCCCGTCGCTCCCGAGGCAACGCCGGCGTCCGTGCCGGCCGTCACCGCGGCGACACCGCGCGAAGTGGTCGCCCTCCCTGCCCTGCCCTCGCTGGCCCCGATGCTCGAGGGCGTGACACCGGCGGTGGTGAACATCTACACGCGCCAGGTCGTCGAAGTGCAGAGTCCGCTGGCCAGCGATCCGTTCTTCCGACGCTTCTTCGGCATGCCCGACGGCCCGCAGCGTCGCGAGTCGCAGTCGCTGGGCTCCGGGGTCATCGTCGATGCGCAGCGCGGCTACGTGTTGACCAATCACCATGTGGTCGACAACGCCACCGAAGTCAGCGTGCAGCTGCACGACGGGCGCACCGTGGAGGCCGAGTTCATCGGCAGCGATCCCGGGACCGACGTCGCGCTGATCCGCATCCCGGCCGACAACCTGAGGGCACTGCCGCTCGCGAACTCGCAGGGTCTGCGCGTCGGTGATTTCGTGGTGGCCGTCGGCAACCCCTTCGGCCTCGGCCAGACCGTCACCTCCGGGATCGTCTCGGCGGTCGGCCGAAGCGGCCTGACCGGCCTCGGTTTCCAGGACTTCATCCAGACCGACGCCTCGATCAATCCCGGCAACTCCGGCGGCGCGCTGGTGAACCTGCGCGGTGAGCTCGTCGGCATCAACACGGCCAGCTTCAACCCGCGCGGCAGTGCCGCCGGGAACATCGGCCTAGGCTTCGCGATCCCGGCGAACCTCGCGCACGAGGTGATGCGCCAGCTGCTGGTCTACGGGGAAGTGAAGCGCGGCTCGCTCGGCATCGAGCTGGTCGACCTCACCCCGCGCTTCGCCCAGGAACTCGGCCTGGATGCGACCGTGCGCGGCGCCATCGTCACCCGCGTTTACCGCAACGCGCCGGGCGAGGCCGCGGGGCTGCGGCCCGGTGACGTCGTCACCGCGATCAATGGCCAGCGCGTCGACGGCGCGCAGGCCCTGCGCAACGCCGAGGGCCTGCTGCCGGTGAACCAGGCGGCTGCGCTGGACGTGCGCCGAGGCGCCCAGGCGCTGAAGCTTTCGGCGACGCTGCGCGAGCAGCCCAAGCAGCTTCCCGGCGCCGATATCGACCTGCGGCTCACCGGCGCCACCTTGGGCGAGGTGGCCGAGCGCTTCCGCCGCGGCGGCCTTGCCGGCGTATCGGTGGTCAACGTCACCGCGGACTCACGCGCCGGACAGAACGGCCTGATGCCCGGGGACCGCATCTACGGCGTCAACGGCCGACGCGTCGACGACCTGGCCGCGCTGCGCAGCGCCCTCGCCCAGCCGCCGGCGCGTCTGATCCTGCGCGTCCAGCGCGGCGCCCAGCAGGGCGACCTGGAACTTCGCTGAACGATCGGCCGGTCCGGGCCCCGCCGCGGGGCGAGGCCCGGACCTCGGCCATCTGGGGGACAATGGCCGGATGACGACCATCCGCGCCATCAGCTTCGACCTCGACGACACCCTGTGGCCGATCTGGCCTGTGATCGAGCGGGCCGAAGCCGCCCTGCACGCCTACCTCGACGCCCACTGCCCACGCACCGCCGCGGCCTATCCGGTGCCACGCATGCGCGCGCTGCGCGAGCAGGTGGCGAACGAGCACCCCCACCTGGCCCACGACTTCACGGCGCAACGCCTGATCTGCCTTGAGCGCGCGCTGGCCGAGGGCGGCGACGACCTCGCGCACGCGCGCCCGGCCTTCGAGGCGCTGTACCTCGAGCGCAACCGCGTGGCCTTCTTCGACGACGCCCTGCCGGCGCTCGATGTCCTGGGCGGGCGATTCCTCCTCGCCTCGCTGACGAACGGCAACGCCGACCTGCAGCGCATCGGCATCGCCGAACGCTTCGCGGTCCGCGTGGCGGCCCGCGAGATGGGCATGGCCAAACCCGAGCGGGGGATCTTCGAGCACACGGTCCAGGCCTTGGGCCTTGCGAGTGCCGAGGTGCTGCACGTCGGCGACGACCCATGGCTCGACGTTCACGGCGCCGCAAGCGCCGGCCTTCGCACGTGCTGGGTGAACCGCCATGGCGCCGCCTGGCCGAGCGAGCTGCCGTCGCCCGACCTCGAGGTGGCGACGCTCGACGCACTCGTGGCCGCGCTGGATCGCCCCGGCGGGCTTGACGCACCGCGACAAGCCGCGGCGGACGAACCCGCTAAGCTCGGCTGAATTCCGAATCCATCCCGCATCGACGCCATCGTCCATGTCGCTTCCCACCTGCTTCGTGCCGGCCGATGCGCCGGCCCTGCCACTCCACCTCGTCGACACCGCGCACTTCGCGGCATGGAAATCGGCCCAGCCCGCTGCAACGCAAACGTGGATCGACGCCCATGGATTCAAGGGCGATGCATTCACCCAGTTGCTGATCCCCGGCACCGATGGCGCACCCGCCGCCGCGGTGGCCGGCATCGGCGACCCGCAGGACCCCGCCAGCCTCGGCCACCTGCCCGCGCTTCTGCCGCCGATCGCCTTCCGCATCGCCACGGACAGCCCGGTGGCCATGGCCGCGGATCGCGCCCTGCTCGGCTGGGGCCTCGGGGCGTACAAGTTCGCCCGCTACCTGAAGTCGGTGAAGCCGACGGCGAAGCTGGCCGTCGACGCGGCATCGCAGCCCGAGGCACTGGCCCTGCTGGCCGCATCGATCCTGACGCGCGACCTCGTGAACACCCCGACCGAGCACATGGGGCCGGACGAGCTCGAAGCGACGGTGCAGGCGCTGGCGACGACGCACGGTGCCGGCTTCCGCAGCATCCGCGGCGCCGAACTGCTGGCGCAGAATTTCCCGGCCATCCATGCCGTGGGCCGGGCGAGCCATCGCGCGCCGCGGCTGATCGAGCTCACGCACGGCGACCCCGCGTCGCCACATCTCGTCATCGTCGGCAAGGGCGTTTGCTTCGACACCGGCGGGCTCGACGTGAAACCGGCCGACGGCATGCGCAACATGAAGAAGGACATGGGCGGCGCGGCGCACGCCATCGCGCTGGCCCGCCTCGTGCTCGAGCGCGCGCTGCCCGTGCGCCTGACCCTGCTTGTCCCGGCCGTCGAGAACGCGCTGGGTCCGGACGCCTACCGGCCCGGCGAGGTGATCGCCACGCGCGCCGGCCTGAGCGTCGAGATCGACAACACCGACGCGGAAGGCCGGATCATCCTCTGCGATGCGCTCACCTACGCCGCCGAGCAGTCCCCGGCGCTGGTGATGGATTTCGCCACGCTCACCGGCGCCGCGCGCATCGCGCTCGGCCCCGACCTGCCGGCCTTGTTCTGCAACCGCGACGACCTCGCCGCGAGCTACATCGAAGCCGGCGTCGAACAGCGCGACCCGCTGTGGCGCATGCCGCTGTGGCGGCCGTACCACAGCTACCTCAAGTCCGGCATCGCCGACATGGCGAACTCGGGCGCCTCGCGAATGGCGGGATGTGTGACGGCCGCCCTCTATCTCGAGCGCTTCATCCCCGATGCTCAGCCGTGGACGCACGTCGACGTGTATTCCTGGAACGACGCCGATCGCCCGGGGAAGCCGGCCGGCGGTGAAGCCCAAGGACTGCGCGCCGCCTGGTGCTTCCTGAAACGCCGCTTCGCCCCCTAAGCTCCACCCACCACGCCACCACGACGGAGCCCGCGATGCACGTGCAGAAGATGCTCGAACAGGCCCATCAGCTGCCGTCCATCCCGAAGGTCGTGCAGGAGCTGCTGCGCGACTTCGACGATCCCAACGTCGATGCCGGGAAGATCGCCGCCAAGCTGCAGCTCGACCAGGCGCTGACCGCGAAAGTGCTGCGCCTTGCGAACTCCTCGTTCTATGGCGGTACCCGCAAGGTCAGCACGGTGAACGACGCGGTGGTGCTCCTGGGCGTCGACGCACTGCGGACCATGGTCGCCGCGGGCGGCGTGGTCGCCGCCTTCAAGGCGCCGGACGAGTTCGACCTGCGCGCCTTCTGGCGCAAGAGCTTCATGGTGGCGGGCTTGTGCCGATGGCTGGTGCGTCGCGGCAAGCTGCGCAGCCTCAACGCCGAGACGGCGTTCACGGCCGGCTTGCTGCACGACGTCGGCAACCTCCTGATGCATACCCTCGACGGCGAGCGCATGCGCGAGGTCGATGCCGCGGTGGCCGCCGGGGCGCCTCGCGGCGACACCGAGCAGATGATCCTCGGCTACACCTCGGTGGAGATCGGCGGCGCACTCGCCAGCCATTGGCACTTCCCCGATGCGCTCTGCGAGGCGGTGGTGAACCAGGCGGCCCCCATGGCGGCGCGCGTGCCCAACGAATACGCCGGCCTCGTCCACGTCGCCCGCGCCTGCCACCTGCTGGTCATCGGCAAGCAGCCGTTCGACCGCTTGTTCACCAGCGCGGCGGCCCCGGTCTGCTCGTGGCTGGAACTGGAACAGGAAACGCTCGAGCCGCACTGGGAGGACGTCGTCTCCATCGGCAACGACATGGACGCCCTGCTGGACTGAGGCCTCAGGCCCCGCGATGCCCGAGGGTCACGCGGTCGCGTCCTTCGAGGTCGCGAACCGTCGTGATGCCGCTGAATCCGGCCGCAGCGAGCAACCCGCGCACCGCCTCCCCTTGGCGCCAGCCGTGCTCCAGGAGCAGCCAGCCGCCGGGCCGAAGGTGGAGCGCCGAGTCGCGAGCGATCCACCGCAGGTCGTCGAGGCCGTCGCGGCCGGAGGCGAGCGCGCCGCGCGGCTCGAAACGCAGGTCACCCATCGACAGGTGCGGATCGTCGGCCTCGATGTAGGGGGGGTTGCTGGCCACGAGGTCGAACTGCTCGCCGGCGACCGGCGCGAACCACGCCCCGTCGCGAACGTCGACCCGCGCCTCGAGGCCAAGGCGTCGCGCATTGCGTCGCGCCACGGCTGCCGCGCCGGGACTGACCTCCACGGCGACCACCTCGGCCAGCGGCCGCTCCAAGGCGAGCGCTAGCGCGATCGCGCCTGTTCCGGTACCCAGGTCGAGTAAGCGAAGCGGCCGCCCCGGCGGCAGCCGGGCCAAGGCCTCCTCCACCAGGCATTCGGTGTCGGGGCGCGGAATGAGGGTATCGGCCGTCACCTCGAGGTCGAATCGCCAGAAGCCGCGCCGGCCCGTGAGGTAGGCCACGGGCTCGCCGGCCACGCGCCGAACCAGCAGGGCGTCGAAGCGGGCGGCGGCGACCGGATCGAGCGCCTCGTCCGCGTGCGTGAACAGCCACGTGCGGTCTTTCTCCAGCACATGGGCGAGCAGCGACTCGGCCTCGACGCGGGCTTCCCCGACGTCGTCGCCGGAGACGGCGGCCAGGGCCGTTCCGGCCCGCCGCAACACCGTCCGTATGCTCAGGTCCATCCGCCGCTCCACCGGGCGAGCTGGACCGCGCAGGCGCCCAGGAAACCGCAAAGGAAACTCAGGTAGGCCCCCCGCAGGTAGCGGTACTTGTGGTGCGAGAGGTACCAGCCCAGCGAATACACGTCCTTCGCCATGGCGGCATAGACGCTGCCGCCGGGCTTCAGCGAGCGCTCGATCTCGTCGAGGAAGCGCTCGCGCGTGAGCTCGGCGAAATGCCCGAAGAACAGCAGGTTGAACGCCGGCGGCAACGGCGCATCCGGGCTCGGCAAGCGCAGCGGCCGGTACTTCGGCAGCACGGCCAGCACCGCGAGGAGCAGCGCCAGCAGGGTGAACACGGCGAGCACGATCATCGAATGGCGCAGCCCGGGATCGTTGAACCGCGCGAGGCTCAGCGTGAGCACCACCGACGAAACGGTGATGAGGATATTGGCCTTGGTGTCGGCCATGGCCGACAGGTGCACATGGTGCTGCTGCAGGGTGCGGAGCAGCGTGTCGCTGGAATTTCGCTCGGGGATCCCCTCGAAGCGGGGCTGGTCTTCCTCTGGCGTCGCCATCGTCCCCTCCGCCGGTCGGACGGAGGGATGATAGCGGGCGCAGGGCCTCCAGCAGCACTCAAGCCGTTGCCGGCACCTCCGACGGCGCGGCGGCGGCCGCCGGCGCACTGTGGCGGATCAGGTGGTCGAAGGCCGACAGCGCGGCGGTCGAACCGCCGCCCATCGCGACGACGATCTGCTTGTAGGGCTCGGTGGTCGCGTCGCCGGCGGCGAACACGCCCGGCAGCGAGGTGTGGCCCTTGTCGTCGGTGACGATCTCCCCGCGCGGCGTCAGTTCGATCGTGCCCTTCAGCCACTCGGTGTTCGGCAGCAGGCCGATCTGCACGAACACGCCCTCGAGGTCGATGCGCTTCGATTCGCCGCTGGCGCGGTCGGTGTAGACGAGCCCGTCGACGCGCTGGCCGTCGCCGGTCACCTCGGTGGTCTGGGCGTTCGTGATCACCACGACGTTGGGCAGCGAGCGCAGCTTGCGCTGCAGCACTTCGTCGGCCCGCAGCTTGGTGTCGAACTCGAGCAGGGTCACGTGCGCCACGATCCCCGCGAGGTCGATGGCCGCCTCGACGCCGGAGTTGCCGCCGCCGATCACCGCCACGCGCTTGCCCTTGAACAGCGGGCCGTCGCAGTGCGGGCAGAAGGCCACGCCCTTGTTGCGGTACTGGTCCTCGCCCGGCACGTTCATCGTGCGCCAGCGCGCGCCGGTGGCGAGGATCACCGTCTTCGACTTCAGCGAGGCGCCGTTGGCGAGCTTCACCTCGACGAGGCCGTCGGCGCCAGCGGGCACCAGCGCCTCGGCGCGCTGCAGGTTCATCAGGTCGACGCCGTTGGCGCGCACGTTGCGCTCCAGCTCGGCGGCGAGCTTCGGCCCCTCGGTCTCCATCACGGCCACGAGGTTCTCGATGCCCATGGTGTCCATCACCTGGCCGCCGAAACGCTCGGCGGCGATGCCGGTGCGGATGCCCTTGCGCGCGGCGTAGATGGCCGCCGCGGCGCCCGCCGGGCCACCGCCGACGATCAGCACCTCGAAGGGCGCCTTCGTCTTGATGGCTTCGGCGGCGCGCGCCTCGGCGCCGGTGTCGAGCTTGGCGACGATCTGCGCCAGCTCCATGCGGCCCGAACCGAAGGGCTGGCCGTTGAGGAACACCGCCGGCACGGCCATCACCTCGCGCGCCTCGACCTCGGCCTGGAACAGCGCGCCGTCGATCGCCACGTGGGTGATGCGCGGGTTCAGCACCGCCATCAGGTTGAGCGCCTGCACCACGTCGGGGCAGTTGCCGCAGGACAGCGAGAAATAGCTCTCGAACTGGAAGTCGCCGTCGAGGCCCTTCACCGCGTCGACCAGGGCCTGCTCGACCTTCGGCGGGTAGCCGCTGACCTGCAGCAGGGCCAGCACCAGCGAGGTGAACTCGTGGCCCAGCGGGATGCCGGCGAAGCGCACCGCCACCGACGCATCGTCCGCGCGCTGGATGGCGAACGAGGGCGTGCGGACGTCGGCCGCTTCGCGCAGCGTGATCTTCGGCGACAGCGACGCGACGGTCTCCAGCAGCGCGCGCAGCTCGGCGGACGAGTCACCGCCGTCGAACGAGGCGACGAGTTCGATCGGGGCGACCAGACGCTCGAGGTAGGCGGCGAGCTGGGTCTTCAGGGCGTCATCCAACATGGTGGGACTCCGGTACAAGGCAAGAAGGGGCCTCGGCACACGCAGGGCGGGCCGTGGGCAGGCAAAGGAAAGGTGCTTGCCAAAACCGCGCGGCGCGGCTTGGGCAAGCACCCGGGCCGCCGCGCAGGGCGCGGCGACCGGGTGGCGGGTTGGCTTAGATCTTGCCGACGAGGTCCAGCGACGGGGCGATCGTCTTGGCGCCTTCGTTCCACTTGGCCGGGCAGACCTGGCCCGGGTTCTTGGCGACGAACTGCGCGGCCTTCAGCTTGCGCAGGGTCTCCTTCATGTCACGCGCGATGGCGTTGTCATGGATCTCGGCGGTCTTGATGACACCTTCCGGGTTGACGATGAAGGTGCCGCGCAGGGCCAGGCCCTCTTCCTCGATGTGCACGCCGAACATGCGGGTCAGCGCATGGGTCGGGTCGCCGACCAGCGGGAACTTGGCCTTGCCGACGGCCGGCGAGGTCTCGTGCCACACCTTGTGCGAGAAATGCGTGTCGGTGGTGACGATGTAGACCTCGGCGCCCAGCTTCTGGAACTCGGCGTAGTTGTCGGCGGCGTCCTCGACTTCGGTCGGGCAGTTGAAGGTGAAGGCGGCCGGCATGAACACGATGACCGACCACTCGCCCTTGAAGCTCTCCTCGGTGACCGGCACGAACTTGCCGTTGTGGAAGGCGGTGGTCTTGAACGGCTGGACCGCGGTGTTGATCAGGGACATGGGTATCACTCCTGGTTGGGAAGGTGGGGTTGGGGAGGGGAGGAAGCGAAGGGGGGGCCCGCGCACCGCCGTTGGACGTGGGGGCGCGGCTGACGGATTGCAATGTAGTCGCAGCGCACAAAAAGATGAAATGAATTGAACGCATTGATTCAATAGCCTTAGACTATCGATATGAACCTCCGTGACCTGCGCTACCTGCTGGCCCTCGCTGAGCATCGGCACTTCGGCCGTGCGGCCGAGGCCAGCCACGTCAGCCAGCCCACGCTGTCGACCCAGATCCGCAAGCTGGAAGACGAACTGGGCGTGGCACTCGTGGAGCGCGCCCCGCGCAAGGTGATGCTCACCGAAGCCGGTGCCGAGATCGCGCAGCGCGCCCGCCACGTCATCGCCGAGGTCGAGCAGATGCGCGAGATCGCCCGTCGCGCCCACGATCCGGAATCGGGCACGCTGCGGCTCGGCCTCTTCCCCACGCTGGGCCCCTACCTGCTTCCCCACGTGGTGGGCCCGTTGCGCGCCCGCTATCCCAAGCTGGAGCTGCTGCTCGTGGAGGAGAAAACGGGCGACCTGATCGCGCGACTGCGCGAAGGCCGCATCGACGCGGCGGTGCTGGCCCTCCCCGTCGACGACGAAGGCCTTGAACACGCGGTGCTGTTCGACGAGCCCTTCGTGCTCGCCGTGCCGGAAAAACACCCACTGGCGACGCCACGCGGCCGCAAGCGCGCGACGCTCAGCCTCGACACGCTGCAGCACGAGCACCTGCTGCTGCTCGAGGACGGCCATTGCCTGCGCGAGCAGGCCCTCGACGTCTGCCACCTCGCCGGCGCCAGCGAGAAGGACGGCTTCCGCGCCACGTCGCTCGAGACGCTGCGGCAGATGGTCGCCGCCGGCGTAGGCATGACCCTGCTTCCCGTGTTGGCGGTGAAGCCCCCGGTGCCACCGCAGCCCAACCTGCGCCTGCTGCCTTTCGCCGCCCCGGCGCCGAAGCGCCGAATCGCCTTGTTCTGGCGCAAGAGCTCCGCGCGGGCCACCTTCCTGCGCGGCTTCGCCGACGTGTTGGCTCGGCTACCGGCAGAACTGCTGCGCCTCGAGGCGCGCGAATGACCGGGGCATCGGCCACGGCCCTGGGGCCGGTGCCTCGCACCCTGCTCATCGTGATGGCGGGCTGCCTCGCGTTCGGCGGGTGGCAGTCGCGGACCCCGGCGGTTGCAACAGCGCGCGACGTGAACGGCGCGCCGGCCGCTTGCGTGGTACCGCGCATCGGCGCCGCGCCGACGCCGGTGCAGTTGGGCGCCGCGCCGACCATGCCGCCGTTCCTGCTGGGCGACCATCGCACCACGCCTCGAGCCGGATTCGCCGTGGAGGCCACCGTCCTCGGCGTCGAACGCTACCGCCTTGGCCGCGAGGCGGCGGTCTCGCCGCTGGATCTCGCGCTGGGGTGGGGCCCGATGGCCGACCCGGCGAACTACGAGGCGCTCGACATCTCCCAGTCGGGCCGCTGGTACCACTACCGTTGGGGGCCAGAGGGCCCGCCACTGCCGCTCGAGACCATCATCGCCAGCAGCAGCAACATGCACATGATCCCGGCGAATTCGGCGATCGCGAAGCGCCTCGACGCGCTCGACGAGGGCCACCGCGTTCGCCTCACCGGCTGGCTGGTCGATATCGAGACACCGGACGGCTACCGGTGGTCGACGTCGCTGCGCCGCGACGACAGCGGCGACGGCGCTTGCGAGATCGTCTACGTCTGCGAAGTCACCGTGCTGCCCTGAGGGTCCGCCGGCTTGAGCCCGGCGACGAAGATCCCCGCAAGCGACATCGCGACGCCGATCCACTCGTACATCGCGGTGGGGCGGGAGAACAGCAGCACGTCGAACACGAAGGCCAGCAGCGGCTGCAGGAGCAGCAGCAGACCCACGCTGGCGACGCTGATACGCGGCAACGCCCGGCCGATCAGCACCCAGCCGAGGCACTGGCCGATCAGCCCGAGCGCCAGCAGGGCCACGAGGCTGCGGGTGTCGGGGATGGCGAACGACACCCCTTCGACCAATACCGCGACACCGAGGATCGCCGCGCACTGCAGCGTCGACACCACGAGGATCGGTTCCGCCGCCATCGGCGCCTCGCGCTGGCTGCGCTTCAGTCCGAGGTTGTAGGCGGCGTAGGCGATGCCCGTGGCGAAGCCGAGCCAAACCCCCGCCTTCGACTCGGCGGCCAGCGTCGACCAGCCGTCGCCGAGGATCAGCGCCAGCCCGCCGAACGCGAGGACGACACCGAGTGCGAAGCGCGCATGCAGGCGTTCGCCGAAGAACAGCACGCTCGCGGCCACCATGAAGAACACCTGCGTGTTCGCCAGCAGCGTCGCCAATCCAGGGCCGACGGCGTGGATGCTGCGATGCCAGAGCCAGAGATCGGCGGCAAATGCGAAGGCCGGCCACAGGCAGAAAGCCCATGCACGCGGCGGCACCTGACGCCAGCGTCCCAGCACCAGCAGCACCAAGGCGAGCATCGACCCACCGAAGGCCATGCGCCAAAAGCCGGCGACGGTGGGCGGTACGTCGGCGTAGCGCACCAGGACCCCGGTGAGGCTGATCAGGCTGGCGCCGCCGGCCATCGCCAGCAGCGCGCCCCGGTCAGAGCGCATCGTAGGCCAGTCGTTCGGACTCCGCCTCCGCGGCCGTCTGCCATTCGCGCATCGCCGGCAGCGCGAAAAGCGCGTCGCAGTAGTGCCTCGCGTTGTCGTCCAACGCCACGCCGTAGCCGCGGAAGCGGATGGCGACCGGCGCGAACATCGCATCGACGATGCCGAATCGACCCAGGAGGAACGGCCCGTCGGCGCGACGCCGGAGCTCGCGCCAGAGCGTCAGGACGCGGCGGATGTCGGCGTCGGCGTCCGCGTTCCAGCGGTAGGCGTTCGGCGTGCGCCGGCAGTTCATCGGCAGCTGCGCGCGAAGCGCGGCGAAGCCGGAATGCATCTCCGAGGCGGCGCAACGGGCGAGGCAGCGCAGCGCGGGATCGGCCGGCCAGCCGCGACCGTCGAGGAAAGCCTCATTGACGTACTCGCAGATGGCGAGCGAATCCCAGACCACGCGAGCGCCGTCGTGCAGCACGGGGACACGCCCGGTGGGAGAGTAGTCGGGGATGCGCCGGCGGAACTCCGGCGTGTCGAGCGGCAGGCGGACCTCGTGGAACGGGACGTCGAAGTGCCGCAGCAGCAGCCACGGCCGGAGCGACCAGGAGGAGTAGTTCTTGTTGCCGATGACGAGTTCGAGCATGGCTCAGTGTAGCGCCGGCACGGCGGCCTGCACCGCCTGCGCGCCGGGTACGCGGGCACGCGCCAATGCCTCCCCAGCGCGCTCGATCATCGGGCGCGGCACGCGCTCGCCCACGGCGATGGCACCGATGCCGATCAACCATTCGGCCACCATCGGGCGGATGCCGGCCGGAGCGAGGCCGGACGCCGGCGCTTCGGCCGGGGACAAGCGCTGGTGCAGCGCCTCGGCGAACGCACGCGCAGCGGGCACGTCGAGGCCAGGCAGGACCATCCACAGCTCGTCGGGGCCCGGACGGCCCAGCAGGTGCGAGGGCAAGGCATCGAGCACTTCGAGGGCGGCGATCAGCCGTTTGGCCCGCCCCTCGAAGCCCCCCTCTCCCGCCAGCGGGATCCGCAGCAAAGCGATCGGCTCGCTGTTGTCGCGGCAACGCTCGAAGGCGACGCGGAGGTCGCGCTGCAGCGCCTCCGCGTTCAGCACCTCGAGCACCGGGTCGAGGTCGGCACGGATCGCCGCCTCGCGCTCTTCCAGGGCGTTGGCCGCCACCCGGCGGGCGGCGGCCACCAGGGTCTCGATGCGGGCCAACTCCTCCGGCTCGAAGCCGCGGCCGCGTCGCTCGGCGAACAGCGCGGTCCATCCCCGCTCGGAGATGAGGTAAGGCACCAGCGCGACCTGGCTTGGACCATCGATGCCCATCGGCAGGACGAGCTGCTGCGGCGTTCCGAGGCGAAGCAGCGAACGCAGCACGCGCGCGCGATCGCGCAGCAGCATCGCGTACGCCGACTGCGCGTCGGCCGGCTCGGCGATGATGGTGTCCTCGCCATGCAACGTGGAACGGGCGACGGCCGTCGACCGGCCTTCGATCAGGGGCTTGAGCGTCTCGATCAGCCGGCGCGCCACCACCCAGTCCGCTTCCGCGCCGCCGCCGTAGCGGAGCGCTGCATCGATGGCGGCGACCATCTTGGCTTCCGCACGCTTCCAGCGCTCATCCACGGGGATCTCGGGGACCGGCGCCGCGACCTTCGGCGCTTCCACCGGCAGCCCGCGCATCCACGGCAACAGCACGAGCGCGAACATCAGGGTGGCGATCAGCAGCTGGTAGCCATAGAGCGCGAGCGCGGAGGCCGGCACCGCGCCCCCCGCCGCGAGGGCGCGGACCACCAGGGCTGCGATCAGCAAAGCCATCAACGCGATCGGCACCGAACGCAGCCGCCGGCGGTCCAGCGCGAAGGCCACGAGCACCAGCAGCCAGGCCTGCGACCACACCAGTTCGGCGACACGTCGCAGAAGGTCGGCATATTCGGCGGGAACCCGCGTGCCGACGAAGGCCAGGACCACGAGCCCGAGACCGATGCGCTGGTACCAATGCGCCAAGGTCGCCGAGTTCGACTTCAAGCCGGACTGCCGGCGCGCAACGACCAGCAAGGCGCCGGCAAGCAGGATGGTGGTCGCATACACCAGGCCACCGGCCAGCCAGGGCTCGAGCACTGCGCGCAACGCCAGGGGCAGGTGGTCGTTGATCAGGGCGATGGACAACGCCGAAACGCCGGTCAACGCCGCCATGCCCCAGCCTCCCGCACCGGCGCGCCGGACGGCGGGCACGAGGCAGAGTGCGAACGAGACCAGCAGCACGCCATAGACCAGCGCGAACAGACGGCGGGCTGCCGCCTCGCGCTCGGCGAGGACCCGGCCATCGATCAACTGCGGGCGGAGGTCGGCATCGACATTGCCTTCCACGCGGAGATAGATCGACGCATCGCCCGCCACGGCATCGGGCAAGGGCAGGACGAAGCCATCGGGCCAACGCGCGTCCCAGGTGCCGAGGCGGAAATAGCGGCTCTCGGCAACCTCCCTCGCCGGCGCCGCCGGCAGGAGGACGGCAACGCGATCCACTGGCGCACGCTCCAGGCGGACATACCAGCGTTCCCCGGTTTCCCGAGCCGGCACGTTGGCCTGCAGGCGGAGCCAGACGATCCGGTCGGCGCGCGGCGACGCCGCCACCGCCCCGTCGAGCGCCGGGAAGAAGCCCGGCTGATAGCGTCCGCTGAGGACATCGGCCAGCGGCACATCGGGCGGCGCGGTCGTCGAAGCGACCTGCAAGGGCACGCTGCTGCGCGCGAGATCGACCCGCGTGGCCGGCGCCACCGCGACGGCGACCAGCAGCAGCAGGGCGATGGCGGCGAGGGCCAGCGTGGTCAGACGCACGTGCATGCGGTCGGCAGCGGACAGGCGGACACCCACTGTAGCGGAAGGTCCGCGGGAATTGACGGCCTTTGACAGACGGGCGCCCGCGGACGGCACCGGCCGATTCCGTTGACAGGCTCTGACAACCCTTCACGCCGCGACTACGCGACCATGGAGGCCCATCGACAGAGGAGCCCGCCAATGCAGCCCAGCCTCGCCGCCTTCCGCACCGCGATCCTGTTGACCGTCCTCGCCCTAGTCGGCCTCGCCAGCGGCACGGCGAGCGCCCAGGAAGACCGGCGCGTTCGCATCATCAACGAGACCAGCCACACCATCGTCCGCTTCTACGGCTCGAACGCCGGAACCACCGATTGGGAGGAAGACATCCTCGGGGACGACGTGCTCGCTCCGGGCCAGTCGGTGATGATCAACTTCGACGACGGCACGGGTTACTGCAAGTTCGACTTCAAGGCCGAGTTCGACGACGGCGACGAAGTGGTCAAGCACGGCATCGACGTCTGCGAGATCTCCAGCTTCCGCTTCACCGAGTAAGGCGCAGGGCCCCAGCGCGGAGCGATGAACGGCCCGGCGGGGTAGACTTCGCGGTCTGCCCCGTTTCCGTTCCAGGCGCCATGAGCGAACCTTCCTCCGCGACCGAGGCCTCCCCGGTCCGCACCGACTTCATCCGCAACATCGTCCGCGAGGACCTCGCCAGCGGGAAGCACGGGCACATCAACACCCGCTTCCCGCCGGAGCCGAACGGCTACCTGCACCTCGGGCATTCGAAGAGCATCTGCCTGAACTTCGGCATCGCTGCCGAGTTCGGCGGGCACTGCAACCTGCGCTTCGACGACACCAACCCCGAGAAGGAAGACCTCGAGTATGTCGAGGCGATCAAGGAAGACGTGCGCTGGCTGGGCTTCGAATGGCACGAGCTGCGCCATGCCTCGGACTACTTCGAGGTGCTCTACCTCGCCGCCGAGCAGCTGATCCGCGACGGCAAGGCCTTCGTCTGCGACCTCTCTGCCGAAGAAGTCCGCCAGTATCGCGGCAGCCTCACCGAGCCGGGTCGCGAATCACCCTTCCGGAACCGCAGCGTCGAGGAAAACCTCGATCTCTTCCGGCGCATGCGCGCGGGCGAGTTCGCCGACGGTGCGCGCACCCTGCGCGCCAAGATCGACATGGCCTCGGGCAACATCAACCTGCGCGATCCGGCGCTGTACCGCATCAAGAAGGTGCCCCACCAGGCCACTGGCGATGCGTGGTGCATCTACCCGATGTACGACTACGCGCATGCGCTGTCGGACGCCATCGAGGGCATCACCCACTCGCTGTGCACGCTGGAGTTCGAGGACCACCGGCCGCTGTACGACTGGGCCGTGGACCACGTGCGGCTGCACGAGCGCCCCGAGCTGCTGAAGCCCCTGACGGACAAAGGCGTGCCGAACGAAGCCGCCAAGCCGCGGCAGATCGAGTTCTCGCGCCTCAACATCAACTACACGGTGATGAGCAAGCGCAAGCTGCTCGCGCTGGTGAACGAAAAGCTGGTCGCCGGCTGGGACGACCCGCGCATGCCGACGCTGCAGGGCATCCGCCGCCGCGGCGTGCCGCCCGAGGCCCTGCACCTGCTGGCCGAGCGCGTCGGCATCTCGAAGCAGAACTCGGTCATCGACTTCTCGGTGTTCGAGGGCTGCATCCGCGACGTGCTCGACGCCAAGGCGGAGCGCCGCATGGCGGTCATCGACCCGGTCAAGGTGACGATCACCAACCTGCCCGAGGGCCATCGCGAATCGCTGACGTTCTCGAATCATCCGAAGGACGAATCGAAGGGCCAGCGCGCCGTGCCGTTCTCGAACGCGCTGTGGATCGAACGCGAGGACTTCATGGAAACCCCGGTGAAGGGCTTCCACCGCCTCGTGCCGGGCGGCGAAGTGCGCCTGCGCGGCGCCGGCATCCTCAAGTGCGACGAGTTGGTCAAGGACGGCGACACGATCATCGAACTGCGCTGCACGCTCGACCCGGAAAGCCGCCCCGGCATGGAAGGCGCGAACCGCAAGGTGAAGGGCACGATCCACTGGGTGTGCGCGAACGCCGGCGTCGCGGCCGAAGTGCGCCTGTACGACCGCCTGTTCTCGGTGGAGAACCCGGACGACGATGAAGGCGGCAAGACCTACCGCGACCACCTGAACCCGGACTCGATCCGCGTGGTCACGGGCTATGTCGAACCCGCCGCCGCGGCGCTCGCCAACGAGACCGCCGTGCAGTTCGAGCGCCTCGGTTACTTCGCCGCCGAACGCCATGACCACGCACCGGCCACGCCGGTGTTCAATCGCACCGTGACCCTGCGCGACAGCTGGGCCGCGAAAGGAGCCTGACCATGCGTGCGTCTTCCCGATCGACCACGGCCCTCCTCGCCCGCGTCGCCCTGCTCGCGGCCTCGTTGGCGCTTGCGGCTTGCGCCGGTGCCTCGTCGGGCAACGGCGACGCCGGCTCCGGGCCGGCCACGCCGCCACCGGACATGGCGGTGCCCGCCACGGACGCCAACGGCCGGCCCATGGTCGACCAGCCGCGGGCGAACGCCGCGGTGCCGGTGGCCGACGCCGGCGCGCCCGGCGAAGTGGACTATTCCTGCACCACCGACGCCGACTGCGCCGTCAAGGACGTCGGCAGCTGCTGTGGCTACTCGCCGGCCTGCGTGAACGCGAACAGCCCGACCTTCCCCGAGCAGGTGAAGGCCGAATGCGCCAAGAACGACATGCAGTCGATCTGCGGTTTCCGCGACATCGCCGGCTGCGTGTGCGTGGAAGGCCGCTGCGAGGCTGGCCCGGCCACCAGCGGCGAGGCCGTGCGCTGATGCTCTACGCGCAGGTGCACCTGACGCTGCCCGCCTGGGTGCATGACGCCGTGGACGCCGCGGCCGACTACGGCGACGACGACGCCAAGATGGCGCTCGCCATCCGTCTTTCCGCCTTGAACGTGGCGCACGGCAGCGGCGGTCCGTTCGGGGCGGCCGTGTTCTCGCCCGAAGGCCGGTTGATCGGCGTCGGCGTCAATCGCGTCGTGCCGCACAGCACCTCGATCGCGCACGCGGAAATGATGGCCTTCGCCACCAGCCAGCAGCGCGTGCAGCAGTTCCGCCTCAACGCCGAACGCAGCCCGATCACGCTGGCCACGTCCTCGCAGCCCTGCTGCATGTGCTACGGCGCCAGCGTCTGGGCAGGCATCGACCGCCTGCTGGTCGGCGCGCGCGCCGAGGACGTCGAATCGCTGGCGGGCTTCGACGAAGGCCCCTTGCCCGCGGACTGGCGCGGTGAGCTGCAGAAGCGCGGCATCGAAGTCATCACCGACCTGCGCCGCGACGAAGCGTGTGCCGTGCTGGCCGAGTACGGCCGTTCCGGCAAGGTCTACTGACGCGATGAGCATCCTGAAGCCCGAACCGGCCCTGATCGCCTACTGCCGGCCGGGCTTCGAGCCCGAGCTCGCCGCCGAACTCACCGCGCGTGCAGGCGAGCGCGACCACTGGGGCCACGCCGCGACCGAGCGCGGCAACGGTATCGTGCGCTACGTCTGCGCGAGTGCAGCGCTGCTGGAACGGCAACTGGCCTTCGATGACCTGATTTTTGCGCGGCAGAAACTGCTGGGGCTCGTGCGCCTGGATGGCATCGATCCGACCGACCGCATCACGCCACTGCTGGCCGCCTTGGAGACGACCCGCGAAACGGTCGCGGCAGCCTTGGGTGGGCCCTTGCGCTTCGGCGATCTCGTGGTCGAGCACAGCGACAGTGACGAGGGCCGTGAGCTGGCCGGCCTGGCTCGCGGCTTCGGCAACGCCCTGCGTCCGGCCCTGCGCAAGCCGGGCTGGCTCACCGACAAGCCGGATGCGCGCAAGCCTCGCCTGCACGTGCTGTTGCATTCCGGCACGCGCATGGAACTGGCGCTCTCGCGCGTCGAGGACAGCAGCCCCTGGCCGGGCGGCATCCCGCGGCTGCGCCAGCCGCCGAACGCGCCGAGCCGCAGCGCTGCCAAGCTCGACGAGGCGATCCACACTCTGCTCACCGACGACGAGCGGACGACGCTGCTGCGCGACGGCCTGCGCGGCGCCGACCTCGGCGCGGCGCCGGGCGGTTGGACGTGGGTGCTGGTGCGCGCGGGCCTGCGCGTCACCGCCGTCGACAACGGCCCGCTGAAGGAGCCCGTGGCGGGGCATCCGCAGGTCGAGCACCTGCGCGCCGACGGCTTCAAGTGGCAGCCCGCCCGCCCGCTCGACTGGATGGTCTGCGACATGGTCGAGCAACCGCGCCGCGTCGCCGAGCGCATGGCCGAATGGTTCCGCGAGGGCTGGTGCCGCAACGCGATCTTCAACCTCAAGCTGCCGATGAAGAAGCGCTGGGACGAGACCGTGCTCTGCCTCGACCTGTTCCGTGCGCAGGCCGGCGAGCTGAAGGCGCTGCGCGCCCGCCAGCTCTACCACGACCGCGAAGAGATCACCGTGTTCGCGCGGCGCTGAGCCGCGCGTCCGCTGCCAGGACTGCGCCCGGCGTCAGGCGGCCTTGGAGAGCGCTTCGTCGACGAGCAGTTCGACCGTCATCAGGTCGGGGATCACGGCGATGTCCTCGCCGAGCTGCACGCGGGCCTGCACGCCGAGCGGATGTTCGCGCATGTCCTCGACCGGCAGCAGGCGCTCGCGCGCGACGCTGACCAGGCGCGGGAAGCCCGTCGACACCAGGGCGAAGTAGGGCAAGCGCGGATTGCCGCCGAGGGCTTTCAGCACGGCGACCTTCGCACCAAGCTGCACGCTGTCGGACGGCCAACCAACCAGCTGCGGGAAACTGAGGATCGGCAAGCGCCAGCCGCGCCACCGCGCCACGCCGAGCAGCCACTCCGGCGCCGCGTCCACGCGCTCCGGCTCGGAATACGAAATGACCTCGGCGACGTTCGCGTTCGGCAACAGCAGGCGTCCTCCGCCGCCGACGGCGATCATCACGCCACGGATATCGTTCTGCTCGGTGCTCATGGCGTGTTCCGTTCGAGTCGCATCAGGTGGGGAAATAGGCATCGAGCCGCGCGGCCATGTCGGTGGCCGCCACCGGGGATGCGCCAGCCGCCTGCAAGGCCACGGCGGCCTTCGCATCGAAGCAGCTCGACGGATCCTGCACAAGGACGCGCGTGCCGTTGGCCATCGCGCGCACCAGTGGTTCGACGACGGCTTCGTCGGCGCCGCTGAGGACAACGACGGCGCCCTCCGTCGCCATCGTCGCGGCGATCAGCGTGGCCACGCCTCCGTCCCTCGGGAAACTGAGGGCACCGGCGCTGGACAGGCCGTCGGGCAGCACACGCACGGCGCCCGCGGGCGGCGTCTCGTTGGCCTCGGCCAAGGCGACGGGAAGGCGGCTGATCTTCGCAAGCTGTTCGACGAACCGGTCATGGCGGCCGCCATCGAGGTTTTGCTGCAGTACGACGGCGAGCGGGAAGCTCGCGGGCAGCGCGCGAACGATCTGGCGCACCGCGTCCGGGCCACCGATACCGGAGAGCAGCAACACCGTCCTCGTGGCGGGAGCGGATTCTTCGACGCCCCCGGCCAGTGGGCTCAGGCTCAGGTGTGCGAGGTCGGGCATGACCGCATCGGAGACGACCGGCGGCAGCGGGGCAGCGGGTGCATCGTCGATCGGGGCGAGCTCGAGGCTTGCCAGCGCGGAGAAATCGAACTGCGGCTTGCTGGCGGGCGGGGGCGTCGCCACCGGCGGGTCGTCCTCGGCCGAAAGGCTGAGCGCCCCGGTGTCGGGGACCACGGCGGCAGGCGCCTTCGGCGCCTCGGGCAGGTCGCCTTCGGCGAAATCGAAATCAGGGATCGGCGGCGGCTCGGCATAGGCCCGCACGGGCTCCAGAGGGACGTCCCCTTGGACACCGAGCGCGAGCGGGGTCTCCTGGCGATCGAACGACGGGAAATCTTCGCCGACCTCCTCGCTGCGCCCCTCGAACGTCAGCGCGTCGAGGTTCTCGTCGAAGGACGCCGCCAGCTTCGCAAGCTCGGGGTCCATCGCCAAGGACTCGTCACCGCCATCGTCGGCCAGCATGGACACGCCGTCGGTACTCGCGAAGCGGAATCCAGCGCCGTCGCCGAAGGCGGCGAGCTCATCCTCGGTCAGGGTGAGCTCTTCGACGTCCATCGACAGTGCATCGGCCTCGACAGGCGGCATCGGGGCATCGAAGCTGATTTCCTTGGCGGAGAGCAGCGAGACCGATGGCTGGGTCGGGCGCGCCATCGTCTCGCCGCCGTCGTCGTCGACCAACTCCAAGCCGCGCAAGTCGATCATTCCGACGTCCAGATCGTCCGCGACGGAGAGTGCCGCGACGTGGCCGGCGGCGTGGGCTTCCGGACCACCCACGTCGACGACGGGCGCCTGCATGGCCAGCGCCAAAGCGGCGAGATCGAGATCAAGATGCTGCGGATCGCCCTCCTCGGCCGGCGGTGTCACCCACGGGGCGGTTGGCGAAGCCTCGGCCGCGGCCTGGGGATCGGGCGCATCGACCGGGATCGGCGCGTCGCTCGGCCGGTAGGCGCTCGGCACCTCCGCTGCCGATGCATTGATCTCGGCAGCGAAATCGTCGATGCGGGCCTCGTCCGCCAGGGCGGCGGGCGTGGTCGGCGCGCCGGGCTCGAGGAATTCGGCCGCTTCCTGGTGCGCCATGGGCTCCGCACCGGGCGGAAAAACGTCGCGCCCCAGCAACTTCGCGGCCAGGTGGCGCGCCCAGCGGTTGAGGTCCCAGCCCTGCAGCTTCGATGTGGTCTCGGCTTCGTCGAACATGACGTTCAAGCCGGGGGCGAGCAGTTCGTCGTCGAGGCGATCGAGGGCGGCTTCGACCGCCGGCTCGACGCTGACCAGGACGGTCGTCGCGCCTGCGGACGCCAAGGCCCCCTGCGCAAGTTCGTTCGGGTCGGCCTCCACCACGAGCTCGGCGCCGAGTTCGGTGATCGCCCGCTTCAGCTGCTCGCGGGCGTCGCCAGCGCGGGCGAGCAGCGCCACCTTGAGACGCGACCCGTCAGCCACGCGCGGCCACCTCGGCCAGCAGCTCGAAGACGTGGCGGATCAGTTCCGGCTCCTGGTAGGGCTTGCCGAGGTAGCGGTTAACGCCGATCTCGAACGCACGCTGGCGGTGTTTGTCGCCGGTACGCGAGGTGATCATGATGATCGGCACGTCGCGCAGTCGTGCGTCGCCGCGCATCGTCTGCGCCAACTCGTAACCGTCCATGCGCGGCATCTCGATGTCGAGCAGCATCAGGTCGGGGACGCGCTCCGCCATCTTCTCGATGGCATCAACGCCGTCCTTCGCCGTGCCGACCTCGAAGTTGTGGCGTTCGAGCACGCGCCCGGTGACCTTGCGCATGGTGATCGAGTCGTCGACCACCATCACGAAGGGCACCTTGCGCTCGGCCAGCGGCGCGGCAACCGGCGTCGCCGGGCGGTCCTCGACGATGGCCTCGGCGGCCAGCGCGTTGAATCGACGGGCCAGCGGCGCGACGTCGAGGATCACCACGACCGAGCCGTCACCCATGATGGTGGCGCCGAAGATGCCGGTCACCGAGCTGACCTGCGGCCCGACCGGCTTCACCACGATCTCGCGGCTGCCGAGCACCTGGTCGACGCAGATCGCGGCGCGCAGGTCGCCGGAGCGGGCCAGCAGCAGCGGCATCTGCAGGCTGCCTTCCGCATTGGCAGGCGCATGGCCCACGAGGCGGCCGAGGTCGTAGATGCCGTAGTCCTCGCCGGCGTAACGGAACACCGGGTTGCCCGTGGCTTCCTGCTCGGCCAACTCGCTGCGGCCGATGCGCGCGACGCCCTGCACCGAGGCGATCGGCACGGCGAAGCGCGTCTCGCCGATCTTGACGAACACCGCCTGCGTGACTGCGAGGGTGAACGGCAGGCGCACCGTGAATTCGCTGCCCTTGCCGGGCGTGGAGCGGATCTGCAGCGAGCCGCCGAGCTGGCGGATTTCGCTGTAGACGACGTCCATGCCGACGCCGCGGCCGGCGAGCTTGCTCACCGTCTCGGCGGTCGAGAAACCGGATTCCAGGATGAAGCCGAACACCTGCTCGTCGCTGAGCTGGGCGTCGGCCGTCGTCAGGCCACGCTCGACGGCCTTGGCGAAGATGCGGTCGCGGTCGAGCCCCTTGCCGTCGTCGGTCAAGCGCAGCACCACTTCGGAGCCTTCGCGCGCCACCGCGATGCGGACCGTGCCCTCGGCGTCCTTCTTCGCCTTTCGGCGTTCTTCCGGCGTTTCGAGGCCGTGGGCGATGGCGTTGCGCAGCATGTGCTCGATCGGCGCCGTCATGCGGTCGAGCACCGAACGGTCCATTTCGCCGCTGGCGCCGTCGACCTTGAGCTGGGCCTGCTTGCCGGTGTCGGTGCAGGCCTGGCGGAGCACGCGGCGGAGGCGCGGGACCAGCGATTCGAAGGGCAGCATGCGCGTGCGCATGAGACCTTCCTGCAGGTCCGAGCTCACGCGCGACTGCTGCAGCAGCAGGGCTTCGTAGCCGCGGGTCAGTTCGTCGAGCGAGTCGTAGAGGTTGCCCAAGTCGTTCGTCGACTCGGCCAGCGAGCGGGTGAGCTGCTGCTGCGTCGAGAAGCGGTCGAACTCCAGTGGGTCGAACTGCTTGCTCGTCTCCTCCTCGCGCTGGTAGCGCGAGGCGATCTGCGCTTCGGTTTCGATCTCGAGGCGGCGCAGCTGGTCGCGGATACGCGAGGTCGTCTGCTCGAGTTCATTGAGGTTGCCTCGGAACGCGCCGAGCTGCTGCTCGAGACGGGCGCGGTAGATGGCCACCTCGCCGGCGTAGTTGACGAGCTTGTCGAGCAGGTCGGCGCGGATGCGCACCTGCTCCTGAGCGGCGCGCAGCGCGCCGCCGTCGTCGTCGTCGAGGACGTCCTCGATCGGGCGCGACAGCTCGGCAAGCTTGGGCTTGCGAGCTTCCACGGCGACCGGCGCCGTGCCGGTTTCGGCATCGCCTGCCACGGCACCCGGCAGCGGCTGGCCGAGCGCGAGGGCGTTGACCTGGGCGATCAGGCCGTTCGGCTGGACGATCGCCTTCCGCTCGGCGACGCGGGTCGTCATCGCGTGGAGGCGGTCGAAACAGCGCTCGAGGACGATGACACCGCGGGCGTCGAGGCTGCGCTTGCCGTCGGCCACGGCTTCGAGCAGGGACTCCATCGCGTGGCCGAGTTCGCCGATGGCCCAGACGCCGGCCATGCGCGCGCCGCCCTTGAGCGTGTGCAGGTCGCGCTGCAAGCCCGTGATGAGCTCGCGGTCCTCGTGCTCGTCGCGCAGGCGGGCCATCAGGCCATCGCTGTGGTCGAGCAGGTCGTTCGATTCCTCGAGGAAGATCTCGAGCAGGTCGGTGTCGATATCGGTGGTGTCGAGCGCCTCGTCCGGATCCTCCGGGTCCCCGGCGTCAGGCACGGTCGTGGCGTCGAAAACCAGGCCGACGACCGCCTCGGGAGCGCTCGATCCCGCGGACTCTTCCGCGGCCCGCCGGGCTGCCTCGCGGCGCGCCAGTTCCTCGGCGATGCGCGCCCGCTCGGCGCGTTCGGCAACCTGCCGGGCCTCTTCGGCCTCACGCTCCGCTTGGAGGCGCTGCGCCTCGGCCGCGGCGTCGCGCGCGGCCTGCTCTCGCGCAGCCTGTTCAGCGGCGGCACGCGCTTCGGCCTCGCGGGCCTCCGCCTCGCGCGCCTCGTGTTCCGCCTGGGCGCGGGCGGCGAGTTCGGCCAGCTCCGCTTGCATCTGGGCGAAGGCCGCAGCCTCGCGCTCGGACTGCTCGAGGGCGAGCTGCTCCGCGGCGGCACGCGCGTCGCGCTCCGCCTGCTCGAAGGCAGCCATTTCCACTTCCAACGCAGCGGCTTCGGCGGCAGCGGCTTCGGCGGCAGCGGCTTCGGCGGCAGCGGCTTCGGCGGCAGCGGCTTCGGCGGCAGCGGCTTCGGCGGCAGCGGCTTCGGCGGCAGCGGCTTCGGCGGCAGCGG
>NZ_BAAHAS010000001.1:533833-1098534 GCF_054777375.1 Silanimonas algicola
TTCGGCGGCAGCGGCTTCGGCGGCAGCGGCTTCGGCGGCAGCGGCTTCGGCGGCAGCGGCTTCGGCGGCAGCGGCTTCGGCGGCAGCGGCTTCGGCGGCAGCGGCTTCGGCGGCAGCGGCTTCGGCGATGGCAAGTGCCATCGCGGCCTCCGAGGCGGCCTGTGCCTCGCGTTCGGCCTGCCTGCGGGCGGCGCTCTCGGACGCGATTCGCGCCGCATCCGCAGCCTCGGCCTCCGCAAGGACCTGCAGCACGCGGCGCTGGGCAGCGTAAGCCGCTTCCTCGGCACGCTCGTCGGCGGGCGGCAGGGCAGGCGCCATCGACGGCGCTTCCGCGACCGCCAGAGTCCCGTCACGGACCTCGTCCGCCCCGGCGATATCGAACTGCGCCGGCAACGGCGCATCGAGGAACGAATCGAGCGTCAAGCGCTCCGGATCCTCGGCGTCGGCAGGGAGGAGAGGCTCGGGGGCGACGGCGTCGTCGGCTTCGAAACGCGGGAGCTCCCCGGTGTCGATGCCGCCCATGTCGACGGCGAGGATGGTGTCCTCTTCACCGAGGCTGATGACCGGGGCACCCGGCTCCGGGAGTGCGTCGCGTGCGGCCAGCAGCGCCGCGGCGAGGGCCGGGAACTGCGGGAGGCGGGCTTCGGCTTCGGCAAGCGCCTCCAGCGTCTGGCGGACTGCGAACGTGGCCTGGCGGGCCAGCACCACGTCGTCGGCACACGGCAACTTCTGCGCCGCGATGATGCGCTTCAGGAGCCCCTCGAGCGGCGAGGTGACACCAGTGATGGCGCTCACTTCCGTCATCGCGAAGGCGCCATTCATCGTGTGCACCGAACGCAACAGGCGCTCCTCGACGCGCTGCGGCCCGAGCGCCTCGGAGCGCGACAGCCATTCTTCGACGACCTCGAGATGACCTTCGACTTCGGGGCGCAAGATTTCGAGCAGCACCGGATCGAGCGCGAACGACACCGCCTCCGGGACAGCCTCGAAGGCCGGAAGCATCGGCCAAGCGCTTGCCGTCGGAGCGGGGACCTGGAACGGCGGGAGTTCCGGGAGCGGCGGCGGCTCCGTGGCCGCCGGTCGGTCGTCGCCCGTGGATGCATCGATGGCCTCGACCACCGCGGGCCCCGGTTCGGGATCATGTGCCGCGGGGGCGACGTAATGGGCGTCCTCGCCGGCCGCCACGCGGTCGGCAATGGCCTTCAGGCCTTCAAGGTCGGCATAACGCTCCTCGCCCGCCAGAGCGGCGCGCAAGTCCGGTAGGACACGCGCCGACTCGGCGACGATGTCGTACACCGCCGACGTCGGCGGCCGCGTGCCGTCCAGCACGCGGTTGAGCATGTTTTCGATCTTCCAGCTGAACTCGCCAAGCGTCTTCGCGCCCACCAAGCGACCGGAGCCCTTGAGCGTGTGGAAAACGCGGCGGATCGGACGCAGGGCGTCGACGTTGTCGAGCTTCGCCCCCCAAGCCGGGAGCAGGTTGGCCAGATTGTCGATTTCCTCGGAGAACTCCTCGAGAAAGACCTCCTGGATCTCGGCATCGACGTCCTCGTTCGACGCGGCGTCGTAGCCCGGGAGGCGCTCCCCGACGACCGGCCCCGCGGGTCGCGCGGCGGTGGCGGGAACCGGCGCCTCGGGCGTGGAGGCCGCAGGTGCGGAAGGAAGCGCGTCCACGGCGGCGACCGGCGCCACCGGCGCCACGGATTCTGGTGCGGGCGCATCGATCGCCGCAACCAGGGCCGGGTCGACCGGCACGACGGACGCCTTGACCGTCTCGGTGGTCGCCGGTTCGTCCGCGGCGGCAATGGCCTCGGGTGGCGCAGCGACGGGCGCCGGGGCGACGACCGCGGGCAAGGGCCAGTAACCGATTGCCGCCAGACTGTCGCGGGCGATGTTGAGGATCTGGTCCGGGTTGGGGCGCCGGTCGCGCACCGCCTCGAGGAAGTATTCGAGCGACGCCAAGGCGTCTGCGAGCCGATCGAGCTGGTGGCCCGTCGGCACGCGACGCTTGCCGGCGAGTTCTTCCACCGTGAAGCGGGAGATCGCCGTCAGCAGGTCGACGGCCGCGGGCACCTCGAGGATTCGAAGGGCGCCTGCCACTTCGGACAGCAGTGGCGCGACGTCCTGCAGGCGCGTGTGGTCCCAATGCGTCTCGACGAAAGCGACGAAGCAGGCGCGCGCGTTGCTGAAGTTGTTCAGCGCCTCGCGGGCGACCACGTCGAGCACGGCGCGCGCCTCGGCGGCCGGCAGCAGCGGCTGCGGCGCGCTGCCATCGGCTTCAGCGTCGCCCAGCCTTGCGACCTGGTCGTCGAGCATGGCCTCGACATAGAGAAGCGCACCCGCGATGTCGAGCAGCGCGGACTCGTCCGGCGCGCGATGGCCGCCGGCGATCGCGTGCATGGTGGCGAGCTGGTCACGCACCACGCGCTGAGGCACGCCGAGACCGAGCACGCCGAGGGTCTCCTTGACGCGATCGAGGGTCTCGATCTGTCCACCAATCTCCGCGACGACGCCCGCCGGCGCGCGCATGTGCAGGTCGAGCGCGTCCTTGACCCGCAGCAGGTCTTCCTTGATGGCATTGGTGACCGTCGACAGCAGAGCACGGTTGTGGCCGGCCATCGCGCTGCGCGCATGCTCGACCTCCCGCTCGCTCGGCATGTAGCTCTCGAGGGCGAACGCGGTGTTGACCTCGCCGAGCCGGCCGGACTTCTCCGGCGCGTGGGCGATGAAGTACAGCAGCTGGCGCGTCAGTTCGAGCGGCGGTTGGGTGCGGAACGCGGCGTCGCCCTCGGTGGCGAGGCGCTTGATCTCGCGCTCGATGCGGGCGATCACCTGCTGGTGCGCGCGCTCCACCGGGAAGGCGCCACGCGCCGCAGCATCGAGCAGCGAGGACGCCACCCAGAACAGCCGGCGCGCCGATTCGGCGCTGGTGAACTCGACCATCTGCAGGCAGACGTCGGCGAGGTCCCGGGCGGAAGCTCTGTCGCCGTCCTTCAGCCACTTCAACAGCGAGCCCTGGAACAACTGGCTGGCGACTTCGGCGCGGCGCTTGACCTGGTCGAGGGGCAGCGGCGTGCCGGGGCCGCGGGCGGACGCAGGAAGCTCGACGCCGAGGTTGGGCGAGAACAGCATCGCCTCGGACACGCCTTTCTCGCCGCGGGCGCCACGCAAATCATTGAGCAGCGGCAGTAGCACCAGCGGAATGTCGCGGAAGCCGGTCTGCAGGCGCTCGAGATAGTCGGGCAACTGCATGATGCCGCGCATCAGCGCGCTGAAGGCGTTGTCGCGATCCTCGATGCCCCCAGCGATCAGCGCCTTGGCCAGCGCGTGCATTTCCTCCGCGACCATCGCCGCGCCGTAGAGCTCGACCATGCGCAGCGCGCCGTGCACCTGGGCGAGCCCGTTGGCGCACAGTTCGAGCTGGGCCGGGTCCTGGCCGTTCTCGACGTAGTCCTCGAGGCCCTGGCGGGCCAGCTTGAGGGTTTCGTCGATCTCCGGCTTGACCCAGGTCAGCGTGGTGTAGTCGTTCTGGTCTTGCAGACGCATCGTGCGCTCTCGGCAGTACGGGGGTCACGCCGCGGCGGATGCCGCGGGAGAGCGGATCAGTCCGGCAGCTTGAAGTCGGCGACCGAGCGGCGCAGGTCGGCAGCGAGCTGTGCCAGGTTGCCGATCGACTCGGCCGTCTGGCTCGCACCTTGCGAGGTCTGCGTGGTGATCTCCTGAATGACGGTCATGGTCGCGGTGATGTTCGTCGCGGCGGCCGACTGCTGGCGCGAGGCCTCGGAGATGCTCTGGATGAGGTCGGCGAGGTCGTTCGACACCTTTTCGATCTCGACCAGCGCGAGGCCGGCGTCCTCGGCGAGGCGGGCACCGGCGACCACTTCCGCGGTCGTCTGTTCCATCGAGGACACCGCTTCGTTGGTGTCGCTCTGAATGGTGGCGACCAGCGCTTCGATTCGCTTGGTGGCGTTCGAGGCGCGTTCGGCGAGTCGCTGCACTTCGTCGGCCACGACCGCGAAGCCGCGGCCCGCCTCACCCGCGGAGGCCGCCTGGATGGCGGCGTTCAGCGCGAGGATGTTCGTCTGTTCCGAGATGTCGTTGATCAGTTCGATGATCGAGCCGATTTCCTGCGAGCTTTCGCCGAGGCGCTTGATTCGCTTCGAGGTTTCCTGGATCTGGTCACGGATGTTGTCCATGCCCTGGATCGTCTGGCGCACCACTTCGGCGCCCTTGGCGGCGATCTGCACGGAGCGCTGGGCCACGTCGGCCGATTCGGCGGAGTTCTTCGACACCTCGTCGATGCTGGCCGCGATTTCGTTGATCTTCGCGGACGCCGAGGTGATCTGCTGCGCCTGGTGTTCGGCGGCGTCGGCGAGGTGCATCGCGGTCGCCTGCGTTTCCTGGGCCGCGGCGGCCACCTGCACGGCGGTCTCGTTGATCGTGCCGACGAGGGTGCGCAGCTGGTCGATGGCGAAGTTGATCGAGTCGGCGATCGCGCCGGTGATGTCTTCCGTCACCGTCGCCTTGGCGGTCAGGTCACCTTCGGCGAGCGATCCCATTTCGTCCAGCAGGCGCAGAATGGCCTCCTGGTTGCGCTGGTTGAGCTCGGTGGCCTGGCGCTCGCGCTTGCGACCGTCGGAGAAGATGGTGAGCAACAGGCCGACGAGGCCACCCAGCAGGCCGAGGCCGGAGCCGATCGCCCACCAGTTGTTCGGGAACACGCGGGTCACGTTGGCGTTGGCGAAGGCGCCGGCGAGCGCCGCGCTGTTCTCGCCGAGCACCTCGGCGTCGCCGGAGAGCACGTCGCCGGAGGCCTGCACCGCGAAGAGGTTCGGGGCGGTGGTTAGGATGCTCTCGAGCTCCTTCTGCGCATCGGCGTACTGGGTCTCCACCGCCTCCACGGCAGCCCGCGCGTTCAGCGAGGTCAGCGCCACGACGCCGAGGTCCTCGTTGCCGCCTTTGAGGCCGGCAAGCACCTGGGCGAACACCGCGGCGTCGCGCGACAGCGCGTCGGACTGGTCGGAGCCAGCGCGGATTTCCGCCACGCGCTGCGCCATTCGGTTGGCGAGCACGATCTGCCGGTTGGCGATGTTGATCTGCGAGGCCGGGGCACCGGCGTCCGACATGGCGCGCACCACCTCGTCGAGGCGGGCGGTCAGGCGCGGGATGCGCCCGGTGAAGGCGTCCGCCGTCTGGGCGAGCGCGAGGATCTCGTCCTGTGCGGCGAGGATCTTGTCGGTGTCGGCAGACATGCGGGTCCAAGTCTCCGTGACCTGGGCCAGCGACGCGCTGACCTGCGGCATGTTCAGGTCGCCCTGGTAGCCGGGAACGCCCTTGTCGCCGGTGCCGTCATTGAGCGCCCCCACCGCGGCGACGATGGTGTCCCGCGTACCCTGCAGCTCGGCGAAGGCCTCTTCGCGGCCGGCGATCGCCTCCGTCGCGTAGCGACCGAGCTTCTGCGCATCCACCTGCAGACCGAAGGCGAGGGCCGAGGCGCTGTTGATCTGCCCGGCGAAAAACGTCGCGGCGAGGAAGTTCGCGGCGAAGATCAAGGCCGAGATCGCGAGCAGGAATGCCCAGGCGCGCAGGCCGACCTTGGTCAGACGGTCTTGGAAGGTGACTTTCGAAGCGCTCATTACATCGGACCTCGGATCGGAACGGGTTGACTCGAGCACGGGCGCGGCTCGAGCGGGTATGGCGGTCAGGCGGCGGCCTGGCGGAATTCGGGGGTGCGGGACAGCAGCGGAATATCGAGGACGCCCCACGTGACGTCGCCGACGCGGTAGGCACGGGCGATGACCGCGGCGTAGCGACCGTCCAGCGATTCCGGGCGGTCGATGATCTGGGCGTCGTTGAACGAACGCTGGCCGTAGAGTTCGTCGGCCAGCAGGATCACGTTGCCACCCGGCTGCTTGACCAGCAGGCAGCGCTGCCCTTCGTTGACGGCGCTGCGCTCGCCCTCGAGGAACTGCTTCAGGTCGACCACGCCGTACAGGCTGCCGCGGACGTTGGCGAGGCCTAGCATCCAGGGCTGCGAGCCGGGAACGGCGGTGATCGCCGGCAGGCTGATGATCTCCACCACGTCGCCGAAGGCGCCGACCAGGCGGTGCTTGCCGATGCGGAAACCGACGCCACGCCAGTGGCCCGGTGCCTCGACGAGCTCGGGACGGCCCGGCTGATGGGCCAGCGAACGGCGCTCGTAGTCGAGGAGGAGGTCGAAGGCACTCATGCGGCGGGGGCGTAGCGACGGACGACGTCGAGCAGCTCGTCGCGGGTGAACGGCTTGGTGAGGTACTGCTCCGAGCCGACGATGCGGCCGCGCGCCTTGTCGAACAGGCCGTCCTTCGAGGACAGCATAATCACCGGCGTGCCCTTGAAGAGCTGGTTGGACTTGATCAGCGCGCAGGTCTGATAGCCGTCCAGGCGGGGCATCATGATGTCGACGAAGATGACCTGCGGCTGCACTTCGGCGATGCGGCCGAGCGCCTCGAAGCCGTCGTTCGCGGTGACGACCTCGCAACCCTCCTTCTTCAGCAGGGTTTCCGCCGTGCGGCGGATGGTCTTCGAATCATCGATGACCATGACCCTGAGGCCCGCCAGTGCGCCGGACTCGTTGCTTTCACTCATCAGCTATCCCCAAAAGTGCCGTCGGCGGAGGCCCGGGCAGGCCTTGGCGCGCCGCAACGCAACCTATATCCCAGTGTCAACAAAACGTGTCAAGCCCGCGCTGCGCTTCATGATTCCATGCTCGGCGATGCCGGCGCCCCCTGATACCCTGTCTCACATTCTCGCACCGAAGGGCGGATCCGCATGCATCGTCGGCTGGCCGTGGTGATGGACCCGATCGAGTCCATCAAAATCGTGAAGGACTCCACATTTGCGATGCTGCTGGAGGCGCAGCGTCGCGACTGGGCCGTGCATTATGTCGTCCCGGGCAGCCTCGGATTCCGGGGCGGGGTGGCCGGAGGGCGCCTGGCCCCCTTGCGGGTGAGGGACGACAAGGCCGGCTGGTTCGAGCTCGGCGACGCCGCCTGGCGCCCCCTGGCCGAGATGGACCAGGTGCTGATGCGCCGCGACCCGCCGGTCGACGCCGACTTCGTGCACGACACCCAGGTCCTCGCGGCGGCCCAGCGGCAGGGCGCGGCCGTCACCAACGACCCGGCCGGCCTGCTGGAGCTCAACGAAAAGCTCGCGGCGCTGATGTTCCCCGACTGCATTCCTCCGACGCTCGTCAGCCGGGAAGCCGCCGAGTTCCGGGCCTTTGCCGCCGAACACGGCGAAATCGTTCTGAAGACCCTGGACGGCATGGGCGGGCGCTCGATCTTCCGCAGCCGCCACGGTGACCCGAACTTCAACGTGATCCTCGAGACCCTGACCGCCGACGGCCGGCATCTCGCCATGGCCCAGCGCTTCCTGCCGGAGATCGCCGACGGCGACAAGCGGGTGCTGCTGGTCGACGGCGAGCCGGTCTCGCATTGCCTCGCCCGCATCCCGCAGGGCACGGAGTTCCGCGGCAACCTCGCGGCGGGTGGGCGGGGCGAAGTGCGTCCGCTGACCGCGCGCGACCGCGAGATCGCCGCGATCGTCGGGCCGGAAATGAGGCGCCGCGGCATGCGCTTCGTCGGGCTCGACGTCATCGGCGGCCACCTGACGGAGGTCAACGTCACCAGCCCGACGTGCATCCGGGAGATCGACGCCGCGGCCGGCCTCAACGTCGCGGGCCTGCTTTTCGACGCACTGGAGCGTGGCCCGGCGTGAGCGCCCGCAGTTTCCCCTCGCCCGCGGGGCGCGAGGATGCACCCGTGACGGACGGCGTCGGCCCCATGCAGCGCCTGACCGCGACCACCCTGCTGGCCCTGGTGGTGATCGGCATCGTCGTGCTCGGCATCAGCTTCGGTCGGGACGACGCCGCCCCCGTGACCCCGACGCTGGACGTGATCCTGACCGAGACGGCCAGCCGCACGCCGCCCGAGAAGGCCGATTTCCTGGCCCAAGCGAACCACCAGGGCGGCGGCGACAGCGAGGAAAGCCAGCGACCGCGGGACGCCGTGAGCGCGCCGGTGCCCAAGCTGGAGGACGGCATCGCGCCGGTGCCGATCCGCGCCCAGTCCCCGCGTCCACAGGACGCGATGCCGATGCCGGTGATCACGACGACGGCGACCGCGGCCGACGACGCGCCGCGGGAACCCCCGGCGCCCGAGACGCCGCCGACGCCGCTACCGCTCGGCGAACAACTGCTCGAGCAGGCGCTGGAGATGGCCCGGCTGGCCGCCGAGGTGGAGCGGCGAGAAGCCGAGTACGCCCGCCGGCCGAAGCGGAAGTTCGTTTCCGCGAGCACGCAGGAGTACGCCTATGCGCAATACCTGAAGGCCTGGGTCGAGCGGGTCGAGCGCGTCGGCAACGCGAACTACCCGGAGCGCGCCCGCGCCGACCGGCTCGAAGGACGGCTGGTGATGACCGTGGCGGTGCGCCGCAACGGCAGCGTCGAATCCGTCGTGCTGAACACCCCCAGCCGATACGAGGTGCTGAACCAGGCCGCCCGGCGCATCGTGGAGCTGGCCGGCCCCTACCCCGCCGTGCCGCAGACCGGCGAACAGGTCGACGTGCTGCACATCACCCGGACGTGGCACTTCCGCAATGGCGCAGTGAGCAGCGAGGACTAGGCCCCGTCGAGGCTGGTCTTCGCGGCGCGGGCCGCCGCCTGCTCTAGCGCGGTGAGCGCGACCTTGTCCCTGAGGTAGGTGGGCTCGAGGCGCTCCGGGGCCAAGGCGAAACCTCGAGCCCAACCATTCGCCGCGATCCGGGCGACGGCCGCAGCGCTAGGCAAGGCCCCGGCATCGATCCGCGCCAGACGATCGGAGAGCGTGGCGCACCACCCTCCCCCGCCGGCGCCAAAGCCGGTTCCAACGCCCGTCCAACGCCCGCCCGTCGTCGGCCCGCGGGACGCCAAGGCCCGGGCGGCGGCGTCGAGCGGCATCAGCGCCTCGTCGGCACGCGCTGCCGGCAGGCCGTCAGCATTCGCTTCGAACTCGCCGACGTACAACTCCCCCATCCGCGCGTCGATGGCGGCAAGCACCGGCCCTTCGACGAGGAAAGGCTCGGCGAGTGCGGCGAGGGTGGACACCGGCACCACCGGACGGTCCAGGCCGAGGGCGATGCCCTGCACCAGGCTGATCGCCAGCCGCACGCCGGTGAACGCGCCCGGCCCCACCCCCACCGCCAGCGCATCGAGTTGCGACTTCGCCACGTCCGCCTCGGCCAACAAGGACTCGGCCCATGGCAGCGCGAGTTCGGCGTGGCGGCGCGGCGCGACCTCGTGGCGGGCCATCAGGCGACCGTCGTGCCACAGCGCGACGGAGCAGGCTTCGGTGGCGAGTTCGAAGGCGAGCAAGGTGCTCATGCAGGCAGCTCCCGCAGGCCGGGCCGGGAAGGCTGCGCACGACCCGCGCCGAGGCGGCGCCCGAACACGCCGCCCACGCCGGTCATGCGGCCGGGGCGCGAAGCAGGGTCAACGGACATCGACGGGCTCCGCGGCGTAGGAGGGATCGAAGAACGCCTGCACGTCGGCCAGCGCCTTCGTGCGCGTCAGCGGCGGCAGGCTGGCCATGAACACGCGGCCGTAGGGCTTGGTCACGAGGCGCGGGTCGCAGAGCACCAGCACGCCACGGTCGTCGTGGCGGCGGATCAACCGGCCCACGCCCTGCTTCAGGGCGATGGCGGCGGTCGGCACCTGTTCGGCAAGGAAAGGATTGCCGCCGCGGCGGCGAACGGCTTCGAGACGCGCTTCGAGCACCGGATCGTCCGGCGCGGCGAAGGGCAGCTTGTCGATGACGACGACGGAGAGCGCATCGCCGGCGACGTCCACGCCCTCCCAGAAACTCGCGGCGCCGAGCAGCACGCCGTTGCCGCTGGCCCGGAACTGCTCGATCAGCTGCAGGCGCGGGGCCGTGCCCTGCACGAACAGCGGCCACGGCCCACCGGCCAAGAGGGTCGCCGCCTCGCGCAGCGCGCGGTGCGAGGTGAACAGCAGGAAGGCGCGGCCCTTCGAGGCCTCGAGCACCGGGCGCACCGCGGCGACCACGCGCTCGGTGTACTCGCGCGCGGACGGCTCGGGCAGGCCGGGCGGGAAGTAGGCCAGCGACTGGGTCTTCCAGTCGAAAGGGCTCTGCTCCAGCAGGGTGCGCGGCTCGTGCAGGCCGAGCTTCCACGCGATATGCCTCAGGTCGCCGCCGACGGCCAGCGTGGCGGAGGTGAAGATCCACGCCGCCTTGCTCTGCTCGCGGTAGCGGCGCAGCGGGCCGGCGACGTCGAGCGGGGTGATCGAGAAGGCGAAACCGCGCTGCGTGAGCTCGAACCAGCGCACCTCGCCGTGCGAGGCCGCATCGGCGCGATCCCCGTCCTCGCCACCCTCGGCCGCGTCGGCGTGCGCGTCCAACGCATCGCTGTCGTCGTCGGCATCGAGCAGGCCCGGTGCGCCGTCCGCCCAGGTGCGCAGCCGCGTGCGGAACAGCTCGAGCCGCGTGAGCACGGCGGCGAACTCCGGCGCGGCCTCTTTCAACGGGGTGACCGCGGCCAGCAATCCGGCCATCGCCGCATCGAGCGTGCGCACGAGGGCCGGCATGTCGGCGTGGTGGTCGAGCAGCAGGGCCAGCGTGCCGCGCTGCGGCAGGCCTTCGCACTGCGCGCGCAGCAGCCGGATCGCCGCCTCCAGCTCGCGCACCGCCGGCGAGACGGCGGCGAGGCTGCCGGCGACCTTGCCGCAGGCGCCGATCGCATCGCGCGTGAGGTCGATGAGCATGCGCGCCGAGACCGATTCGCCGAAGAACTGCGAGGCGAGGTCGGGCAACTGGTGCGCTTCGTCGAGCACGAAGGCCGAAGCGCCCGGCAGGATTTCGCCGAAGCCCTCCTCCTTGATGGCGAGGTCGGCCAGCAGCAGGTGGTGGTTGATGACCACGAGGTCGGCGGCCTGCGCCTCGGCACGCGCCTTCACCACGAAGCAGTCCTGCCAAAACGGGCATTCGCTGCCGAGGCAGTTCTCCACCGTCGAGGTGACGAGGCCGCGCAGCGGCGAGTCCTCGGGCAGGTCCTCGATCTCGGCGAGGTCGCCGCGGCGCGTGCGCTTGCTCCACTGCACGATGCGTTCGAACTGCGCGATCTGCTCGCGGCCGCTGAACACCGGCGCGCCCTTGGCGAGTTCGGTGCGCTGGAGGCACAGGTAGTTGCTGCGGCCCTTCAGCAGCGCGGTGCGCAGGCCGAGGCCGAGCGCTTCGCGCACTTTCGGCAGGTCGCGGTGGTAGAGCTGGTCCTGCAGCGCCTTGGTGCCGGTCGAGACGATCACGCGCTGGCCGGAGAGCAAGGCCGGCACGAGGTAGGCGTAGGTCTTTCCGGTGCCGGTGCCGGCTTCGGCCACCAGCGCCCCGCGCTCGGCCATGGTTTCGGCGATGGCCGCGCCGAGCCGCTGCTGCGCCGGACGCGGCGCATAACCAGGGATCGCGTTCGCCAAGGCGCCGCCCTCGTCGAGCGCGCGGGCGGTCAGCATCGGCAGCACCCCGCGGCCGCCGGACGTGGCGGCCTCGGCCGTCACATCCGCACCGGCGGCGCGATGGTGCAGCGTTCGAGCATCGCCGCGGCGGAGGCGGCGTTTTCTGCCTCGCCGCGCGATTCCCGCAGCAGCTTCACCAGCGTCCAGTTGCGGCGGCACAGCGGGCCGGATTTCGGGCCCAGCGCGATGCTCTGCTTGGCGAGGGACTCCGCCTCGTCGCGGGCCTGGCGCAGCACCGCGAGTTCCGCCCGCCACTGCAGCAGGTCGGGGTCGTCAGGCGTGATCTCAAGCGCCTTCAACAGCTCGCGATCGGCGCGCTGCGGGCGGTTCGACGCCTGCGCCTTCTCGGCGCGCTCGCGCAGGTCCTCGACGTGCGGATCGACGAGCGGCGTGACCACCAGCTCCGCGCCGTCGCGGCCGGCCGCGCGCGTGGCCTCGACGATCTGCGCATCGGTGAGCGGCGGAGGGACGGCCGGGGCTACGGGGGCAGGTGGCGGCGTGGCGCAACTCGCCAGGAGCAGCGCGACGGGAAGTGTCATCGCGCCGCGCAGGGTCATCGCACGTGTCGGGTTCATCCAGTCCTTCACTCGCCGTCCGCTCCAAAACCGAAGAAATCGAGCAGGCCGCGTTCGACGCAGCTGAGGTGCTCGGCAGGCAGGAAGCCTGCGACAAAAGGATAGCGGCGGGCACCGGTGCATTCGGCTTCCGTCGTGGCGAATTGCCCCTGCGCGACATAAGCCCATTCGATGCCCTGCTCGCCCGGCTGCAGCGGCGCGCTCGGCAGCGTCGAGAACAGGCCCTGCCAGACCCGCATCGCGCCGGTGGCGCCGTACAGGCCCGTGGCCTCGTTGCGGTCGTTGCCCACCCACACGACGGCCAAGTGGCTGCCGGTGTAGCCCGCGAACCACGAGTCGCGGCCGTCGTTGCTGGTGCCGGTCTTGCCCGCGGCCGCGAGGCGAGCGGTCTCGCCACCGGCCAGCGCGCGGGCCGTGCCGCGGCGGGCGGCATCCTGCAGCACGAGGGTGACGAGGCGCGCCGCCACGGCGTCGCCTTCCTGCGCCTCGTCCTTGCGGCCGTCGTAGCGCGCCACCGGCTCGCCTTCCGGCGACAGCACGCCGCGCACGGCGCGCAGCGGCTGGATGCGGCCGCCGGAGGCCAGGAACTGGTAGGCCTGCGCCATCGCGAAGGGGGACAGATCGACGCTGCCGAGGATCAGTGAGGGGTTGGGCTCGGCCTCGATTCCCGCCAGTACCTTCAGCAGCGCGACGAGCCGCTGCGGTCCCACGTCCATCCCCAGCCGCACCGTGGCCTGGTTGTAGCTGTGGATCAGGGCGTCCTCGAGCGGCAGCACGCCATGGCTGCGGCCGTCGGAATTCTTCGGCGCCCATTCCTGCCCGTTGGTCAGGCGCATCGACACCGGGCCGTCGTCGATCGGCGAAGCCAGCGACCATCGGCCCGGCTGGGCGAGGGCCAGCAGGTAGACCATGGGTTTGAGCAGCGAGCCGACCGGACGCCGGGCATCCAGTGCGCGGTTGAAGGCCGGCTGGTTGGCGTTGCGGTCGCCGACGATGGCGCGCACGTCGCCGGTCTGCGCGTCGGTGAGCACCAGCGCCGCCTGCAGCGCCGGGCGGTCCGCCTTGTCGAGAGCGCCCAGCGAACGCGCGACGGAGGCCTCCGCGTCGCGCTGCGCGGACGGTGCGAGCGTGGTGTGCACGGTGAGCCCGGCGCCGGTGAGCGCATCCGCGTCGTAATCGCTGGCCAGCTGGCGGCGCACGAGGTCGAGGAAGCCGGGATAGCGGTTGCGCGCGAGGCCCGGGCGGGCGAGCACGCCCAGCGGCTGGCGCCGCGCGGCATCGCGTTGGGCTTCGGTGAGCAGGCCGGTGTCGTGGAAGACGCCGAGCACCAGGTCGCGACGCGCCTTCGCGCGATCCGGGTAGCGGCGCGGGTCGTGGTGGGACGGCCCCTGGACCATCGCGACCAGCAGCGCGATCTCATGGGCCTTGAGGTCGGCGACGTCGCGGCCGAACCAGAAGCGCGAGGCCGCACCGACGCCGTGGATGCTCTGGCCGCCCTGCTGCCCGAGGTAGACCTGGTTGAGGTAGGTCTCGAGGATGCGGCGCTTGTCGAAGCGCGCCTCGATGATCAGCGCATAGGCGGCTTCCTTGGCCTTGCGCGTCGCCGTCTTGGCATTGCTCAGGAACAGGCTGCGCACCAGCTGCTGGGTCAGCGTGCTGCCGCCCTGCTCCAGTTCGCCTTCCTTGAGGTTGACGAACATCGCCCGCAGCACGCCCCAGGGGTCGATGCCGATGTGGTGCTTGAAGTTGCGGTCCTCGACGGCCTGCAGGCCGGCCACCAGCAGCGGCGGCGCATCGTCGAGTCGGATCAGCTCGCGCTCCTCCTGCTTCGCGCCGTACAGGGTGGCGATGCGCGCCGGATCAAGCATGAAGCCGGGGCCACCACCGTCGCTGCGGCGCAGGCCGGCGATGCGGCCGTCGGCGAGACGCACCTCGGCGCGCGCCGGATCGACCGGGCCATCGACGTCGCGGAAGCCGCGGGTGGCAATGCGGAAAACGCCACCCTCGCGCTGGAACGTGCCCGGCGTCCGGCCGTCGCCCTCGCTGAACGCCGCCGCCTCCAATTCCTGCTGCAGTGCCGCCACCGTCATGGGTTGGCCCTCGACGAGGGCCAGCGGGCGGGCGAAGACGCGGGTCGGGATCTGCCAGGTCAGGGCCTCGAACTCCGCACGCACCTCGCGGTCGAGCACCACTGCCACGGGGATGCCGAAGCCAAGGCCGAGGGCGAGCAGGAACAGGGCACCCCACAGCCCAAAGCGCAGCAGCGGCCTGAAACGGGCGGTGGCAGTGGGGGATGGGCGCGAAACCAAGCGTCAACCAAGCGATAATCCGGGTCCCGCAGTCTAGCGCAGCCCCCCTTGACCCCCGCTTGAACACCGCGACGTCGCCGACGGCACGACATGACCTGATCGGGACGATCGAAGGCGATCCGGGGCAAGGCTGGGGCGAGCGGCTCCGCTTGGCCCTGTCCGCCAGCGATGCGCGGCACCTGCTGCTCATCGCGCCGGGGTTGGGGCTCGACGCCTTCACCCTGCGCCAGCTTGCCAACGCACTCGACGAGGCGCCGCAGCTCGATGCCGTGAGCCCGGTGGACGTCGCCGGGATCGCCGCGGCATGGCCGCTGTCCGACCGCGACGACCCGGTCCTGGAAGCCTGGACGTGGGCACCGCATGTCGCGCTTCCAGCCGCCCCCGATCCCCGCTGCGCCCTCTGGCGCCGCGACGCCGCCGAACGCGTGGCGCGTACCGGACGGGACGGTCGCGCCACGATCCGGGGGGCCTGCCTGCCCCACGTCGCCGCATCGCTCGGCGACGGGCCACCGGCGACGGTGCCTGTCGTCGAACGCGACTGGCGTCCGAACTCGCTCGTCCTCCGTCGCCCGCCCACGACGGCCTGTGGCCGGCGCCAGCGGCCCGTCATCCTGCATGTGCTGCACGATTGGGGCGGAGGCGTCGCGCGATTCGTCGACGACCAGATGCACGACGCCCCGGACGCCGACCACCTGGCCCTCGTCAGCAGCGGCGACCGACGGGGGGGGTTCGGCCAGCGCCTTTCGCTGCACACGCGCCTCGACACCGGGCCGATCCGTTCCTGGCGCTGCGCCACCCCCGTGGGTGACACCGGCGACACGCATCCGGCCGTGCGCGCCGCGCTCGCACAGAGCATCGCCAGCTTTGGCGTGAGTGCCGTGCGTGTTTCCTCGCTCATCGGCACCACCCTCGACGTGCTGCGCACCGGCCTCCCGACCGCCTTCGTCGTGCACGACCTGTTCCCGTTCTGGCCTGTTCTGGACGACGTCGAGCCGTTCCCGCGATGGGAGCACGCCCGACTGGCCGAGGCCACCCAGGAGGCCGGCTTTCCGTTCGGCGAACGACGACCCGAAACGTGGCGCAGCCGGTCCGACGACGCGGTGCGCGCCCTCGTCGCCTCCCGCGCGACGATCGTCGCACCCTCGCGGTTCGCCGCGAGGCGGCTGGCGGGCGTCGCACCGGAGCTGCCGGCCGCGGCGGTCATCCCGCACGGTCTGCGGGCCTTCTCCGACCCGCCGGCCCGCGCACCGGAGCGCCGCCCCGGCCCCCTCCGGGTGCTCGTCCCGGGACGCCTCCATGGCGGCAAGGGCGAATGGCTGCTCGACGCACTGCTGCGGCTTCGCCTGCCGGCGATCGACTGGTGTTTCCTGGGCGGCGGTGAGGCGGCACAACGCTACGCGGCGAGCGTCGGCGGCCGGGCCGTTCCCGCGTACCGGCCGGACGAGCTGCCGTCATGGACGGCGGCGTTCTCGCCCGACATCGCCCTGCTCCCGTCCCTGCTGCCGGAAACGTACGGCTATGTGCTGTCGGAGATGCAGGCGCTGGGCCTCCCCGTGCTTGCCGCCGACCGCGGCGCGTATGGCGAGCGTTCCGACCGGCACGGTGCCGGGCTGACCCTCGTCGCGCCGACCGCCGAGGGCTTCGCCGCGGCGCTCCACGCCGCCGCTGCCGACCCGGAGAGAATGGCCCGGCCAGAATCCTTCCCGGTCCGGATGGACGAGGCGCGGCGCGCATGGACCGAGGCGCAACCCGTCGGTGCATCCGATCCGGGATTGGCCGGCGACCCGGCCGTCGTCGTCCCGCAACACAGGGACGGCATCCTGCAGGTCATGGCCTCGATGCTGGCGCAGGAGCGCGATGACGCGTATCGCGCCCACGCCCGGGACACCGACGACCTGATCCACCAGCGCGACGTCGCGATGCGCCGCGCCGAGGAACTGATGCACCAACAGGCCGAAGAACGCGCCCAGGCCGAATCGCTGCGGGAGGCCGCCCTCGACCTCGCCCGCGAGCGCGATGCTGCGTACCGGTATTACGAACGCGATACCGCGGACCTGATCCGCCAGCGCGATATCGCGCTGAGCCAGCGCGACGCGGCGCAGGAGCAGCTGGCCCGGGCGCAACGCGTGCTGGACCACCCGTGGGTCCGCTGGCCGATGCGCGCGCGGGAGCGCGCCGGCGATGCCGTCGCGGCCTTCCGCTACCGCTTCCGCCGCGGCGTCGACCTCGCCCAACGCGGGTTCCGCAGCCTGCGGACGCGCGGGTGGGCAGCGACCTGGGCGGCGATCCAGCGCCGATTCTCGCCGCGCCCGGGCGTCGACCTGCCCGCTCCCGCCAGCGATACCGCGCCGCTGGCCTTCGCCGGGGCCACCGTCGTACGCGCCAGCATCGTGATCCCGGTCTACGGCAAGCTCGCCTACACGCTGGCCTGCCTGCGCAGCCTGGTGCAAACACGGCTCCCCGACGATGTCGAAGTCATCGTCGTCGACGACGCGTCGCCAGACGACACCGGCGCGGTCCTGCCGGCGATTCCCGGCTTGCGCTACCACCGCAATGCCCGAAACCTCGGCTTCGTCGGCAGCTGCAACGCCGGCGCGGCGATGGCCCGCGGCGCCCACTTGGTCTTCCTGAACAACGACACCACGCTGACGCCGGGCTGGCTCGACGCGCTGCTGCGGACGTTCCACAGCCACCCCGACACCGGCCTCGCCGGTGCGCAGCTGGTCTACCCGGATGGCCGACTGCAGGAGTCCGGCGGCATCGTCTTCTCGGACGGCTCAGGCTGGAACTTCGGCCGTTTCGAGGACCCGAAGCACCCTGCCTACACCTTCGTCCGCGAGGCCGACTACTGCTCCGGCGCGGCGATCGCCCTGCCGCGGGCCCTGTTCGAAAGACTCGGGGGCTTCGACGAGCGTTATGCGCCGGCGTACTACGAAGACACGGACCTCGCCATGAAGGTTCGCGAGGCCGGGTTGAAGGTGCGCGTGCAACCCGCGTCCGTGGTCGTGCACCACGAGGGCATCACCGCCGGCACCGATACGGGCAGCGGCGTCAAGGCCTACCAGGTTCGCAACCAGCAGCGCTTCCTTGAACGCTGGCGTGACGTGCTGGCGCGGCGCCATCCGGCACCGTCGCAAGCCGCGCACTACGCGGCCCAGCATCGCGCGCGCGCGCGCGTCCTCGTCATCGACGCCACCACGCCCATGCCCGACCGCGACTCCGGCTCGGTGCGCCTGTTCGAGCTTCTGCGCTTGCTGGTGGACGAAGGCTGCGCCGTGACCTTCTTCCCGGAAAACGGCCTGGACGACGGGCGCTACACGCAGGCACTGCGCGACATCGGCGTCGAGGCATGGACGCAGCCTTGGCTGGGTGCCATCCCGGATTGGCTCTCGAAACACGGTGCACGCTTCCAGCTCGTCATCGTCAGCCGCCACTACGTCCTCTCGCCGTTGCTGCCATTGCTGCGCCGCCATGCGCCCCAAGCCCGGATCGTCTTCGATACCGTCGACCTCCACCACCTCCGCGAGCAGCGCGAAGCGGAGGAACGCGGCGACGACGCCCTGATGCGCGCGGCGGCGCGCACCCGCGCCGAGGAACTCGCGCTGATCGGCAGCGTCGACCGCACCTGGGTGGTCAGCACGGTGGAGAAGGCCCTGCTGGCCGAAAGCGCCCCCGGCGCGGCCATCGACGTGGTGTCGAACATCCACCGCGTGCGCGGCGCGGGGCCGCCCATGGCCGCGCGAAGCGGCCTGCTCTTCGTCGGCGGCTTCCGCCACCCGCCGAACGTCGACGCCGCCCTGTGGCTCGCCAACGACATCCTGCCGAGGATCCGCGAGCATCGTCCGGACATCACGCTCTCGCTCGTCGGCAGCGAGGCGCCCCCGGCCGTCCTCGCCTTGGGCGAGCGCCCGGGGATCACCGTCCACGGCCACGTGCCCGACCTCGAACCGCTGATCGACGCCCATCGCTTCTCGGTGGCGCCCCTGCGCTACGGCGCCGGAGTGAAGGGCAAGGTCAACCAGGCCCTGGCCCACGGCCTGCCCGTGGTGGCGACACGCTGCGCCGTGGAGGGCATGGGACTCGTGCATGGCATCGACGCCCTGGTGGCGGACGATGCGGCAGCGCTGGCGGCGACGATCCTCGCCGCCTACGACGACGAGGCGCTGTGGCGGCGACTGGTGGAGGGCGGGCTCGCCAACACCGAGCGCGAGTTCTCGCCGGAACGGGCACGCGCCACCCTGCGCGCCATGTTCAACCAGCTGCGCTAGCGCACCTCGGGGCGCGCCGCCTCCGCGCGCTCCAGACGCTGCGCGAGGGCGACCAGCTCCGGGGCCGCTGGGGCGAGACGCCGCGCTTCAGCCAAGGCCCGACGCGCCTCCTCGAAGGCTCCGCGCCCGATGGCCTCATCCGCGAGACCGCGCCAGCGGACCGCCTCCGCGCTGTCGACCGATGGGGGCGTCGGCACCCACGCCATGATCTCTCCGCGACCGTAGCCGGAGGCGCCCAAGCGGGCCTCGAGCTCGGGCAACTGCAGGTGCGCGGGATCGATGTCGCGTACGCCGGCGACCATGCTCATGGCCACGCTGGCGTCGCCGCGATCGAGCGCGGCGGCGGCCTCGGCGAGGACCGCGGAAAGCAGTCGGCCACGGCCGGCGAGTGCCAGCGCGTTGGCAGGCTCGCGGCGCAGCACCTGGCGGTAGAGGTGCAAGGACACGGCTGGGTCGCTGGACTCGAGGTCGGCGGCGCGCTGGAGTACCGATTCGATGGACGGCTGGGCCCGCGCCAGCAACGAACGCCGCAGAGCCTCGACCCGCTCACCCGGCATGCCGAGACGCGCCGCCCGCTGCAGGGCCTCGTCCGCGCGCTCGGAATCGCCCGTCCCGACCGCGGCCGCGGCTTCCGCAAGCGAGCGCTCGCCCGTCGAGGCGAGCCCGTCGACGACGCGGGGGTGGTCGGGGGCGCGGGCTTGCGCGGCTTCGAAGCGCGATGCGGCCAGGTCGAGATTCCCCGTTGCGAGGGCCGCCTCCGCCTGCGATAGCAGGCCCGCCAGCGCGGCATCGGGAAACACCGCACGACCGATCGGCTCGCGCAGCAGCAGCACGCCGACCAGCAGCGATGCCGCGACGGCCGCAGCGACCGTCCAGCGCGAGGGACGCGCCGCCATCAGCCCACCCGCCGCGCGTCGCGCACGCCCGGGACGGCCGTCAACCTGGCCAGCAGCTTGGAAAGCTGCTCGAAATCGCTGACCTTCAGGGTGAGCTTGAGGTCGGCGAGTCCGCGGCCGTCGTCACTGCGCGAGGCCACGGCGTTGATGTGGATGCCTTCCTGCGCGATCAGCGTGGTGATGTCCTTCAGCAGGGACTTGCGGTCGAGGCCGTGGATCGCGATATCGACCGCATAGGTGCCGCCGGCGCGGCCCCACGAGACCGGCATCGCCCGGTCGGGATCGCGGGCCACCAGGCGCGACAGCGCGACGCAATCGGCGCGATGCACGCTGATGCCGCGGCCCCGCGTCAGGTAACCGGCGATGGCATCGCCCGGCACCGGTTGGCAGCAGCGGGCGAGCTGCATCAGCAGGTTGCCGACGCCATCGACCACGAAACTGTCGCTGCGCGCACCGACCTTGTCACGCGCGGCGGCGGCGGGAATCGGCGGCAGCGCAGGCGCGTCCCTGGGCTGCTGCGCCTCGTGCAAGGCGCGGCTCACCTGCGCCGGACTGACGTCCCCGAGCGACAGCGCCACGAGCAGGTCGTCCTGCGTCGCGATGCGCAGGCGCGGCAACACCGGCGCGAGGTCGGCACCGAGCAGGCCGAGGCGGCGGAGTTCCTTCTCGAGCAATTCCCGGCCTTCGACGAGGTTCTGCGCGCGATCCAGCTTGTGGAACCAGGCGCGCACCTTGTCGCGGGCGCGGCCGGTGACGAGGAAACCGCTGGCCGGCTGCAGCCAGTCGCGGCGCGGCGCGCTCGCCTTGGCCGTCAGGATCTCGACCATGTCGCCGGTGGCCGGCTTCGAATCCAGCGTGACGATGCGGCCGTTGATCTTCGCACCGCGGCAGCGGTGGCCCACCTCGGTATGCACCGCATAGGCGAAGTCGAGCACCGTCGCGCCGCGCGGCAGGTCGACGACCTTGCCCTGTGGCGTCAGGACGTAGACACGATCCTCGACGAGGTCGGCCTTCAACCCTTCCTGCAGCTTCTGCTCGTCGCCTTCGCTCGATTCGAGCAGCTGGCGCATCCACGCGATCTTCCGCTCGAAGCTGGCGTCCGCGCCGCCACCTTCCTTGTAGCGCCAGTGCGCGGCGACGCCGAGCTCCGCCTGCTCGTGCATCTCCCGCGTGCGGATCTGCACTTCCAGCGCGCGACCCTCGGGGCCGACCACGGCCGTGTGAAGGCTGCGGTAGCCGTTGGCCTTCGGTCGCGCGATGTAGTCGTCGAACTCCTTGGCGATCGGCGTCCAAAGCTGGTGGACCACGCCGAGCGCCGCATAACAGGCCGCGAGGTCGCCGACCAGCACGCGCACGGCGCGGATGTCGTAGAGCTCGCCGAAGGGCACGTCCTTGCGCTGCATCTTCTTCCAGATGCTGTAGATGTGCTTCGGCCGCCCCGCCACGTCGCCATCGATGCCGGACTCCTGCAGGGCCGCTCGCAACTGCGCCTTGACGTCCTCGATGTACTGCTCGCGCGCACCGCGCTTCTCGTCGAGCAGGCGGGCGATGCGCTGGTAGGTCTCCGGCTGCTGGAAGCGGAACGCGAGGTCCTCGATCTCCCACTTCAGTTGCCAGATCCCGAGGCGGTTCGCCAGCGGCGCGAGGATGTCGGCGGCGAGCCGGGCCAACTCGGTTCGCTCCGCGTCCGGGAGCGACGCCGCGTCGCGAAGACGGGCGAGCTGCAGGGCCAACAGCACCGGCACCACCCGGAGGTCACGGACGATGGCGAGCAGCAGCCGGCGCAACCCTTCGGCATCGGCACGCCCGTCGGTACGGGCATGCAGGGCCCAGACCTGCTCGGCCGCCCTGACGCCCTCGAGCATTGCCGGCAAACGTCCCGGCATCGGTGCGGCCGAGGCCTCGGGGGCCTCCGTCCCAAGGGCGACGAGGGCCGTCGCCCAGACCATCTCGCGGTCGGGCGACAGTGCCGCGAGGACCTCCAGCGACCGGCGGCAGAACATGGCCGCTGCCGACCCCCCGGACGACGCGGAGGCGAGCGCCGGCCATTCGGCCAGGGCGTGCGCGGCATTGGGCGTGGTGGTGGATACAGGCTTCACGATGCCCCGAGGGTAGACTTCCGCGTCGACCTCCCACAACTCGGCCAACCGCATTCCGTCATGCCTCCGGTGGCGTGGCCCCCGCCCTCGGTCGCGGCGGGATTCAAGGACCGGACACCACCGTTGAGTTCGCCATTCCCTTTCCTTCGACAAGGACTCGCCATGCGACATGCCACCCCCCTCCTCGCCCTCGCGCTGCTCACCGCCAGCGGGACGACCGCCGCCCAAGGCTTTTCCAGCGTCGAGGAACGCATGAGTGCGGCCGAGTTCCGCGAAGCCGGACTCGACCAACTGACGGAAGCGCAACTGCAGGCCCTGAATGCGTGGCTGCAACGCGACCGGCGCTGCGTCGCCGCGGACGCCGCCGCGGCGGACAACCGCGGCTTGCGCGCGGAAGCCCTCGATGAGGAGGACGACATCGTGTCGACCCTGCCCGGCACCTTCACCGGCTGGCAGGGCGGCGATGTCTTCACGCTCGCCAACGGCCAGGTGTGGCGTTCGATCGATTCCGGCAGTGCACTGCGCGGCGTGAATCTCACGAATCCGCGCGTCACCATCAGCAAGGGCCTGTTCGGGGCGTGGCGCCTCAAGGTCGAGGGCTACAACGCGTCGGTCAAGGTCGAGCGCGTGGAGTAAACCTCAACGCGACGACAGCGCCTCGAGCTGCTTGGCGAGGCGCTTCGCCGATACGGGGCGCTTCGTGCCCAGCTCCTGGGCGAACAGCGAGACGCGCAGTTCCTCGAGATCCCAGCGCAGGGCCTGCCAGCCGGCCTCCAGCGCGATGCCGCGACGACGGGCCTCGTCCAAGGCCTTGGCGAAGGGCTGCACCTCGAGCATGCGCTGCTGGTCTCGCGAGGGATCACGCAGCGCGCGCTCCGCGCGCAGGGCCAGGGCCTTCAGGTAACGCGGCAGCTCGTTGAAGGCCTCGGGCGGCGTGTCGCGCACGAAGGCCGGATGCACGAGGCCGGCCAACTGCGCCCGCAGGTCATCGAGGTTGGCCTTCGCCCAGCCCATCACCGGCGCCTCCAGCTTCGGGCGGATCTCGGCGTACTGCGTCAGCGCGGCCTCGGCGACCTTCAGGCGCGCCATCGCCTCGCCGAAGAGCTTCTGCTTCACCGCGCCGATGGCCTTGAGGAACGCCTCGCGGTCACGGATCGCGGCCAGCGCCACGCCGCCCTGCCCACCGTCGAGCAGTGCCGCCAAGGCCTTGGCGACGAGGTCGGCGCGCAGCTGTTCGGCGGTGGCGACGGCGGTGTAGACCATCGCGGTCTTCGGGTTCAGCGGCAGCTGCTTGCGAGCGGACTTCACCGTATCGGCGAGGGCGATCTCCGCCAGCCTCACGACCCCGCCTGCGTGCGCCGCCGCCGCGGCCTCGCGGTCGGCCAGCACGCGGAGCGCCACGTCCTCGCCGTCGAGCACCAGCGCCGGGAAGGCCGGCAGGCCGCCGGCCCCGGCGATCTCCACCGGGATCGGCTCCGCCGGGAACTCGCGCAGGCCCTCGCGGGCGAGGCGTTCGCCGGCACGCGCCGCGAAGGCCTTCTCCGCTTCGGCACCGAAGCGCGCCTTCAGTTCATCAAGTGAGCGCGACTGGCCGAGCACACGGAAGCCTCGGCCTTCCGCCTCGCCGACGCGGAGGTTCATGCGCAGATGCGACTCCAGCGCGGCCTCGTCGAAATCGAGCGCCGCCACCTCGACGCCCGTGGCCTTGGCGAGGAAGCGGCCCAGCGCGCCCGGAAGGCTGTCGGCATCGCCGTTCGGGTACGCCAGCGCGAACGCCCGGGCGACGTCCGGCGCCGGCACGAAGTTGCGCCGCAGCGCCTTCGGCAGGCCGCGGATCAGCTCGGTCGCCTTCTCCTCGACGAGTCCGGGCACCAGCCACGAGAGCCGCGCGGCATCGAGGGCGGGCAGCAGGTGCAGGGGCACGTCCAGCGTCACGCCGTCCTCGGCGTGGCCGGGCTCGAAGCGGTAGTGCAACGCCAGTCGCGCATCGCCGAGCGGCAGGAACGTCGGGAAGCGCTCGACGCCGCTGCCCTCCACCGACATCAGGTCGGCCAGCGACCACTCCAGCGCCTTCCTCGCCGCCGGGTCGAGCTTGCCGTACCAGCCCTCGAGCGCCGCGGTGTTGTGCACGTCGGACGGCAAACGGTCGAGGTACCAGCGCACCTGCCAGTCCTCGTCGACGACGAGCCCGGCGCGGCGCTGCTTGGCTTCCTCTTCCTGCGCGCGCTCCAGTGTCGCGAGATTGCGCTTCACCAGCGGGATGCGGGTGTCGATCTCGCCGGTCACCAGCGCCTGGCGCACGAAGATCTCGCGCGCCTCGTCGGGGTAGAGCCCGCCGTAGTGCACCGGTTTCTTCGGCAGCAGCACGAGGCCGAACAGGCCGATCTGCTCGGAGCCCTGCACGCGGCCCTGCCGCCGCGACCAGTGCGGGTCGAAGTGCCGGCGCGAAAGCAGGTGCGGCACGGCGTCGATCACCCACTCCGGCTCGATCTTCGCGGCGGTGATGCCCCACACCTTCGCGGTATCGAGCAGGGTGGCGCACAGCACCCACGGCGGCGGCTTCTGCGCCAGCGTCGAGGCGGGGAACAGCCCGAACTTGCGGCTGCGCGGGGCCTCGTACAGTCCCTTCTCGGAGCGATGCCCGGTCTGCAGCGCCAGGCCGCAGAGGAGTGCCCGATGCAGGTCGGCGTAATCGGCCGGCGCGTCGTTCTGCGCCCAACCCAGGGCCTCGCAATTGAGGATGAGCTGGCGATGCAGCTCGCGCCACTCGCGAAGGCGCAGGTAGTTGAGGAAGCGCGAGCTGCACCAGTCGCGCAGCTTCGATTGCGACAGGTCCTCGTGCGCGGCGCGGTAGGCGTCCCAGAGCTTGAGGATGCTGACGAACTCCGAACGCTCGTCGGCGAAGGCGGCATGCGCGCGGTCGGCGGCCTCGCGGGCCTCCTGCGGACGCTCGCGCGGGTCCTGCAGGCCGAGGAAGCTGGCGATGACGATCATCTCCCGCAGCGCCCCGCGCTCCTTCGCGGCGATCAGCATGCGGGCCAGCTTCACGTCGACGGCGAAGGCCGCCATCTGTTTGCCGACCGGCGTCAGCTGGCGGTGCTTGTCGACGGCGCCGAGCTCGGTGAGCTGCTGCCAGCCGTCGGCCACGGCGCGCGAATCCGGCGCATCGATGAAGGGGAAGTCCTCCACGCGGCCGAGACCCAGCGACAGCATCCGCAGGATCACCCCGGCCAGCGAGGAGCGCAGCAGCTCCGGGTCGGTGTAGCGCGGACGGCTGTTGAAGTCGGGCTCGCTGAAGAGCCGATAGCAGATGCCCGACGACACGCGCCCACAGCGGCCTTTCCGCTGGTCGGCGCTGGCCTGCGCGATGTCCTCGATGTGCAGGCGGTCCAGCTTCATGCGCGGGCTGTAGCGCTTCACGCGCGCGGTGCCCGGGTCGACCACGTAGCGGATGCGCGGCACCGTCAGCGAGGTCTCGGCCACGTTCGTGGCCAGCACGATCCGCCGCTTCGGCCCCGGGTTGAACACGCGGTCCTGGTCCTTGGCCGAGAGCCGCGCGTAGAGCGGCAGCACCTCGGTCTCGCGGTACTTGCGGCGCTCCAGCACGTGGTGCACCTCGCGGATCTCGCGCTCGCCCGGCAGGAACACCAGCACGTCGCCCCGGGCGTCCTCGCGGGTGATTTCGTCGCAGGCCGCCAGCAGGCCCTCGTACAGCGACTTCTCGGCGTCCGGCTTCGAGGCGACGTCGGCGTTCGTGTCCTCCAGCGGTCGGTAGCGCACTTCCACCGGGTAGCTGCGACCCTCGACGCTGATCACCGGCGCGCCGTCGAAGTGCTTGGCGAACCGCTCGGTGTCGATGGTCGCCGAGGTGACGATCAGCTTCAGGTCGCGGCGCTTGCGCAGCAGGCCCTTCAGGTAACCGAGCAGGAAGTCGATGTTCAGCGAGCGCTCGTGCGCCTCGTCGACGATGATCGTGTCGTAGGCCGAGAGGTAGCGGTCCTTCTGGATCTCGGCCAGCAGGATGCCGTCGGTCATGAACTTGACCAGCGTGTCCTCGCCCACCTGCTCGGTGAAGCGCACCTGCCAGCCGACCTCCTTGCCCAGCGGCACCTGCAGCTCCTCGGCGACGCGCTTGGCCACCGCGCGCGCGGCGATGCGGCGCGGCTGCGTGCAGCCGATCAGGCCGGCGGCGCCACGCCCCGCCGCGAGGCAGAGCTTCGGCAGCTGGGTGGTCTTGCCCGAGCCGGTCTCACCGGCGATCACCACGACCTGATGTCGCCGGATCAATTCAACGATCGCATCGGCCTCGCGGCCGATCGGCAGCTCGGTGTCGATGCGCGGCTCGGGAAGGCGCGCTTCCCGGGCGGCGAAGGCCTCGCGCGAGCGGGCCAGGGCCTGTTCCAGCGCCTGCTGCGCCGCCGCCTTCGCCTCGCCTTTCGCCTCGGCCAGGCGCTTCTGCAGGCGCAGCAGCGCGCCGCGGTCCCTGGCGAGGACGCGGTCCAGCGGGTCGGGGCGCGCGGCGCGGGGCGCGGGCGCGGCAGGGGTTTCGGCGGGCTCGCGCATGGGGGGCGAAGTTTACCGGCAAGGGCGCTACCCTCGTGGAATCGACCCGTGAGGAGACCGCCATGAAAGTCGACAACGGCATCGCCGCCAAGGACCGCAAGAAGCTCGCCGAGGGCCTTTCGGCCCTGCTGGCCGACACATACACGCTTTACCTGAAGACCCACAGCTTCCACTGGAACGTGACCGGGCCGATGTTCAACAGCCTGCATGCCATGTTCATGACCCAGTACACGGAGCTGTGGACCTCGCTGGACGAGATCGCCGAGCGCATCCGCGCCTTGGACCACTTCGCGCCGGGGTCCGGCGCCCAGTTCGCCAAGCTGGCCAGCGTGCACGAAGAAACCGGCGTCCCGGACTGGCGCGGCATGGTCGCGCAACTGGTCGAAGGCCACGACACCTGCGCCCGCACCGCCCGCAAGGTCTTCAAGGTGGCCGAGGCGGCGAACGACCAGCCCACCGCCGACCTGCTCACGGTGCGCTTGAACGCACACGAGAAGGCCGCGTGGATGCTCCGCGCACTGTTGAAGTGAGATTGGGGAAGTGGTGGGCCGTGATGGATTCGAACCATCGACCAACTAGTTAAAAGCCAGCTGCTCTACCGACTGAGCTAACGGCCCACCGTAACCGGGCCCGTCATCGCGACGGGGCGCGAAGTCTACCGCAAGCCCGGGCACTTGGCAGTGTCCGGATGCCGTCAACCATTCAGCGCGGCTGGTAGCGCGTCGTGTCCGGCGCCCCCGCCTTCACGAAACCCTCCGCCCGCAAGCGGCAGGCGTCGCAGCGGCCGCAGGCGCGGCCCTCCGCGTCGGCCTGGTAACAGCTCACGGTCTGGGCGAAATCGACGCCGAGGCGCAGGCCCTCCGCGACGATATCGGCCTTGGACATCGCGATCAGCGGCGCGTGCACGCGCAGGCCGCCTTCCTCGACGCCAGCCTTGGTGGCCAGGTTGGCGAGGCGCTCGAAGGCGGCGATGAACTCGGGGCGGCAATCCGGGTAGCCGGAGTAATCCACGGCATTCACGCCGCAGAACAGGTCGCGGGCACCGAGGACTTCGGCCCAACCGAGGGCGACGGACAGCATGATGGTGTTGCGCGCCGGCACGTAGGTGACCGGGATGCCCTCGCTGGGCGCTTCCGGCACGTCGATGTCGGCGGTCAGGGCGGAGCCGCCGATGCTGCGCAGGTCGACCTCGACCACCTTGTGCACCACGGCGCCAAGGCTCGCGGCGTTGCGCGCCGCGGCGTCGAGCTCCGCCGAGTGGCGCTGGCCGTAGCGCACGGACAGCGCATAGGTCTCGAAGCCGCGGGCGCGGGCGATCGCCAGCACCACGGCCGAGTCCATGCCACCGGACACCAGCACCACGGCGCGCCGGCCAATGCCGTCCTTCGCCCCACCGTCCGTCGTCGTGTCGTTCGTCGTCATCGCGTCCCTCATCCTCGTCGCGGGCTCAGCGCCCGGGCTCGTCGCCCCAGAGCTGCTTGTGCAACTGCAACTGGAAGCGCACCGGCAGCCGGTCCGCCACGATCCAATCGGCCAACTCGCGCGGCGCCAGCTGTTCGAAGCTCGGCGAGAACAGCACCTCGCAGCGTTCGGCGAGGCCATGCTCCGACACCACCGCCTTCGCCCAGTCGTAGTCGGCACGGCTGCAGAGCACGAACTTCACCTGGTCCTTGGCCTCCATCAAGGGCAAGTTCGCCCAGCGGTTGCGCTTTGCCTCGCCGGAATCCGGCGTCTTCAGGTCGAGCACGATCGACACCCGCGGATCGACCTCCGACACGTCCAGCGCGCCCGAGGTTTCGAGCGAGACGGCGAAGCCGGCGTCGCAGAGCGCCTTCAGCAGGAGCAGGCAGCGCTTCTGGGCCAGCGGCTCGCCGCCGGTCACGCAGACATGGCGCACGCCAAGCGCGCGGGCGTCGTCGACCAGATCGGGAATCGAGCGCCACTCGCCGCCGTGGAAGGCATAGGCGCTGTCGCAGTAGGTGCAGCGCAGCGGGCAGCCGGTCAGGCGGATGAACACCGTCGGCCAGCCGACCGAGCGCGACTCGCCCTGCAGGGAGAGGAAGACCTCGGTGATCTTGAGGCGTTCGGCCTGGACGATCTCGGAGGGCCGCTCGCGATCGCCTGGCTGCTCGCGCAGGCGCGGAGCGCTCATCGGGGCCTCAGCCGGCGTCCAGCGCCAACGAGCGCAGGCGGCTCTGGGCGAGGCGCGCGGCGTCGCTGCCGGGGTAACGCGTGATGACATCACGCAGGGTGGCCTCCCCCTGCGGCGCGCGGCCGAGCTCGAACTGGCAGTAGCCGAGCTTGAGCAGGGCGTCGGGCGCCTTGGCGGAGTCCGGGAAGGCCTGCAGCAGGCTTTCGAACGCGGTCAGCGCGACGTCGTAGTTCTGCGTGACGTAATAGCTCTCGCCCAACCAGTACCAGGCGTTCGGCGCGAGCGTTCCCGCCGGGTAGGTCTCGAGGTAGGCCTGGAAACGACGCGACGCTTCCGCGTACTCGCCGTCGCGCAAGGCCTGGAAGGCGCTGTCGTACATGGGGCGCTCGCCGGCCGGATCGGCGGCCGGAGCCGCCGCGCCGGCAGCGACATCGGCAACGACGCCGCGCGGCGCGGCGGGCGGCGCGCCGGCAGGGGCGACGCTCCCTTGGACGGTGGGCGTTTCAGCGGGAGACGAGGCCACGGCACTGGCGCCCGTCGCAGCGGCCGGTGCGGCGGCCACGGGGGCCGAGCCGCCTTCGAGGCGACCCAGCCGGGAATCGAGGTCGATGTACTGCTCGCGGGCGGCCTGCTTGAGCTGGGCGTTCTCGTTCTGCAGCTGCTCGACGAGCCCGCGCAGCGAGGCGACTTCCTGCTGCAGGGCATTGAGACGGTTCAGCGTCTCGATGTTGGCTTGCGCGTTGTTCTGCGACGCCGCCTGGGCCTCGAGGCGCTCGATGCGCTCGGACAGGCTGGCGCGCTGCGCCGGAACCGCGGTGGCGGCCACGAGGGCCGCCACCACGACTGCGAGCTTCAGGGCACGCAAGACCGGCTCCGCTTAGCGGGCGGTGTAGACGATCTCGACGCGGCGGTTCTTCGCCCACGCCGCTTCCGTCGACGCGGCTTCGACCGGACGCTCTTCGCCGAACGAGACGACCGTCTGCTGGCCAGCCGAACCACCGGCGGCCTGCAGGGCGCCCGAAACGGCGTTGCCGCGGCGCTCGCCGAGGCCCAGGTTGTACTCGCGCGAACCGCGCTCGTCAGCGTGGCCTTCCAGCGTCACGCGCGACTCCGGACGGTCCTGCAGGTACTTCGCATGGCAGGCGAGGATGGCCTGGAACTCCGGCTTGACCGAATCCTGGTCGAAGTCGAAGTACACGGTGCGCTGGCGCAGGCAGGCGTCGGTGTCGAGGTCTTCCGGACCGTACTTGCCGTCGTCGACGACCGCCGGGGCGGCCGGCTGGGCCGGCTGCGTGGCCGGAGCCTCCGGGACGGTCTTCTTGGTGCAGGCGGCGAGGCCGACGGCGATGGCGGCGACCAGCAGGACGCGGGTGGTGTTGTTCATGGATGGAACCTCGTAGTGGAAGATCGGAAAACAGCGGCAGAAAGAAACAGCAAACGGCCCGTCCTTGCTTATCGTTGCCGGTACGGCGACCAGGCGGGCTCCCGGACGTCACCGTCGGTCAAAACCAAACGTTGCCGGACGCGCGCATCGGCCGACACCGCGTACAGCACGCCCCTGCCGCCCTCTTTCGTGGCGTACAGGATCATGCTGGCGTTGGGCGCGAAGCTGGGAGACTCGTCCAGATTGCCCGGCGACAGGGTCTGCCATCGGGGCTGGGCGAGGCTGCGGTCCAGTACCGCGATACGATAAACGTTCCGGTTTCCCTGCGCCATAGCGAATTTTTTACCATCGAAGGACACCGACGCCTTGGCGTTGTAGTCCCCCTCGAAGGTCAGGCGGGCCGGCTCCCCCCCGGTGGCGGGCACCTGATACAGCTGCGGGCGGCCGGCGCGGTCCGACGTGAAGACGAGGCTCTGGCCATCCGGGGTCCATACGGCCTCGGTGTCGATGGAAAAGTGGCGGGTGATCTGGGTCAGACCCTTGGTGGCCAGGTCCATCACGTAGATCTCGGGGTTGCCCGTCCGCGACAGGGTCAGGGCCAGCTTGGTGCCGTCCGGGCTGAAGCTGGGTGCGCCATTGATGCCGCGGAAGCTGGCCACGACCTCGCGGGCGCCGGTGGTCAGTTCCTGGATGTAGATGGTCGAGTTGCCGCGCTCGAAGCTGACGTAGGCCAGCCGACGGCCATCGGGCGACCAGGCCGGCGACAGCAGGGGCTCGCGCGAGCGCACCACCGTCTGCGGATTGAAGCCATCCGCGTCGGCCACCATCAGCGCGTACTGCTGGTTCGGGTAGGTCCCCGTGGCCGTGATGTAGGCGATCCGGGTCCAGAACGCGCCGCGGACGCCGAGGATCTTCTCGTAGATCTGGTCGGAGATCTGGTGGGCGATGTCGCGCATGCCGCGCACCCGCCCGCTCATGGCGAGGCCCAGCAGACGCTCCTGCTTGGCGACGTCATACAGCTCGTACTCGACGCGGTAGCCGCCGTCCGGGGCATCGAGAACCCGACCGACGACGATGAAATCCTGGCGCAGCACGCGCCACGTCGGGAACTGGATCTCACCGCCGCGGATCGGCTTCTCGATGATGTTCGCCTCGGGCAACGTGCGGAACTGGCCCGAGCGGTTGAGGTTCGCGGCGATGACGGCGGCGACGTCGGTGTCCGGCGCGACGTTCGTGCCCAGATAGGGCATCGGCACGATGGCGATCGGCAGCGCGGCGGCGTTGCCGCCCACGATGTCGATCTCCAGCGCCTGGGCGCGGGACTGGAAGGGCAACGCGAAGAACGCGGCGGCGAGCAGGACAAAGGAGGCGAAGGATCGCAGCATGGAGGTTTCCGGGGCCTTGGGCTCGGGGTCGCTGGGGTCGTGCAGGGGTGGGGATGCCGCGCCGGGAGCCACGTTTCAGTCCTGCGGCGCGCGGAACGTGAATACCAGTTCCCGCCTGAACACGGCCTCAAAGCCGGCATAGGGCAAGGGCTGGGCGCGCAGGACGGCCGCCTCGAGCGAACGCTGGCCGATCGGATCGAAGCGGCAGTTGACCTCGACTTCAGCGCTGATGACGTCGCCACCGGGGATCTGGATCACGCGGATGCGGCACGGGGTACCCGGCGGTATGGTCTCCGGGCGGATCCAGTTGCGCTCCACCGCGTTCTGGATGGCGAGGACGTAGGCCGCCTCGAGGCTGGTGTCGACGCCATTGTTGCCGGCCATCGGCGTCGGCGCGCCCTGGCTGGACGATGCGGCAGGCTGCGGCGCGGGCGGCTGGCGGGCGGCGAGGTCCTGCCGCTGCTGCTCGGCCTGCTCCTGCATCCGTGACTGCCGCTCGGCCTGCTCGCGCTGGGTGCGCAGCGCGGCGAGCTGCCGCAGCCGCTCAAGCTGCTGCGCCGACCGACGCTGACGCTCCTCGGCTTCGGCCTGTCGCTCCCGATCGGTCAGGTCGACCTGCTCTTCGCGACGGCGCTCCTCCTGCTCGCGCGGGGCCGGCGGCTCGGGCGAAACCGCATCACGCGAGGCACGATCCTGGTCGCGGGTGTCGGGCACGGCCTGCGGTGTCTGCGGTGCCGGCTGGGGTTCCACGACGGCGTCCTGCGGCGCCGGCTCGGGTTCCGGCTGCGGCGGCGGGGCCGCCTCTTCCTCGACCGGCTCCGGCGCGGCCGGCGGCGGCGTGGCGGCGCTCGGGCGCTCGCGCACCGGCGCGGCCTGCACCAGTTCCACCTCGATGGGCGGCCCGGCGACGGACAGCACCTCCGGGGCCGGCGACCAGAGCCAGGCCAGGAAACCGGTCAGGACAACGAGCAGGTGCAGGCCGACCGCGAGGCCGACCGCGATGCGCGTGTCTTCGGGACGTTCGCGCATCAGCGCTCCGTGGCCCGCGGCTCGCTCATCAGCGCGGCCTTGGAGACGCCGGCGCCCTGCAGCAGCTCCATCGCCTCCATCACCGTCTGGTACTGGAGTTCACGATGCGCGGCGACGAAGACGGGCGTCTGCGGGTTCTGCGCCACGAAAGCGCGGATGCGGTTGCCGAGGTCCTCGCGCGACATCGGGGTGTCGGCGCCGTCGCCGAGCTTCAACGAGTAACTGCCATCGCGGGCGATCGAGACGACCACCGGGTCCTGCGCCTGTTCGACCGGGCGGGCATTGGACTGCGGCAGGTTGACCTCGACGCCGAGGTTCATCACCGAGGCGGTGATCATGAAGATGACGAGCAGCACGAGCATCACGTCGATGTACGGGACGACGTTGATCTCGGCCTTGAGCTTGCGCTTCTTGTGGCGGTTGCTGAACGCGGCCATGGGCCCTCCAACGGATCAGGCGGGGGCTGGGGGTCAGGGCTCGTCGCTGCCGCCCTGGCGGGCGAGGATCGAACTGAAGTCCTCCGCGAAGGCCTCGTAGCGCACGGTCAGGCGCTCGACCCGCGACGAGAAGCGGTTGTAGGCCCACACGGCCGGGATGGCGGCGAACAGGCCAAGGGCGGTGGCGATCAGCGCCTCCGAGATGTGGGGAGCGACCTGCGCCATCGTCGCCTGCTTGACGTTCCCCAGCTCGTGAAAGGCGATCATGATTCCCCACACGGTGCCGACGAGGCCGACGTAGGGCGAGGTCGAGCCGATGTTGGCCAGCATCTCGAGGTTGCGCTCGAGCTCGCCGGTTTCGCGGGCCAGCGTGGCGCGCATGGCACGCTGGGCGCCCTCGAGCTGGGCACGGGCATCGGTGCCCCGCTTCTGGCGCAGGCGGGTGAACTCCCTGAACCCGGCTTCGAAGATCGCCTCCAGACCCTCGACGACGCGGTTGCGGTCGGTGGCCGAGCGGTAGAGCTGGTTCAGGTCGGCACCCGACCAGAAGCGGTTCTCGAAGTCGTTCGCCTCGGCGTCGGCGCGCTTGTAGACGCGCTGCTTGCGGAAAATGATCACCCAGCTCAGCACCGAACCGGCCGTCAGGAGCAGCAGCACCAGCTGCACCGGCACGCTGGCCTTGAGGATCAGCGTCAGGTAGTTGATCCCTCCCGACGCGGCGGCTTCCGTCGCGACCTCGGTGGCGGCCGCGGCGGCCTCCGGGGCGAGCGGCGTGGCAGCGGTGGCGGCGGCGAGGAAGGCGGTCGTCAGCATGGGGCACCAGGGGTTGGCATCAGGTCGGCCAGCAGGCCGGCGGGGATTCGGGTGGGACGGAAATCGGCGGCGCGCAGGCAGGCGACATCGACCTCGGCCGTCAACAGGGTGCGCTCGCCGTGCCGGACGGCCTGGACGCAGCTCAGGCCCGCCCCCTTGGCCGACACCGGGGTGACGGTCACGGTGAGCAGGTCGTCGAGCCGCGCCGGGGCCAGGAAGTCGAGCCGCATCGCGCGCACCACCAGCAGCAGTCCACCCTCCCCGCGCAGCGTGGTCTGGTCGTGCCCGGCGGCGCGCAACCATTCGGTGCGCGCCCGCTCGAGGAACCGGACGTAGCTGGCGTGGTAGACGACCCCACCGGCGTCGGTATCTTCCCAATAGACCCTTAAGGTCAGGCTGAACGCGGGCCGATCAGCCGGCATCGGCGTCGAACAGGTCGGGCATGGCGGCGCCGCGCGGCGGCTTCAGGCCCAGCCAGGTCCAGGCCTTCGGGGCCAGCATGCGGCCGCGGGCGGTGCGGACGAGGAAGCCCTGCTGGATCAGGTAGGGCTCGACGACGTCCTCCAGCGTGCCGCGCTCTTCCGACAGCGCGGCGGCCAGCGATTCGACCCCCACCGGGCCGCCCGCAAAGCTCTCGGCGATGGTCTGCAGCAGGCGGCGGTCGAGCTCGTCGAAGCCTTCCGGGTCGACTTTCAGCATCTTCATCGCCGCATCGGCGATCGGCTTGGTGATGACGCCCTCGCCTTTCACCTGCGCGTAGTCGCGCACGCGGCGAAGCAGGCGGTTGGCGATGCGCGGCGTGCCGCGCGAGCGCTTGGCGATCTCGGCTGCGCCCTCGGGGTCGCAGGCGATGCCGAGGATCTGCGCCGAGCGGCGCACGATGCGGGTGAGCTCCTCGGCGGTGTAGAACTCGAGGCGCTGGACGATGCCGAAACGGTCGCGCAGCGGCGCGGTCAGCAGGCCGGCGCGGGTGGTGGCGCCGATCAGGGTGAAGGGCGGCAGGTCGAGCTTGATCGAACGGGCCGCCGGGCCTTCGCCGATCATGATGTCGATCTGGTAGTCCTCCATCGCGGGGTACAGGACCTCCTCGACCATCGGCGAGAGGCGGTGGATCTCGTCGACGAACAGCACGTCGTGCGGCTGCAGGTTGGTCAGCAGGGCAGCGAGGTCGCCGGCCTTCTCGATCACCGGGCCCGAGGTCTGGCGCAGGTTCACGCCCAGCTCGTTGGCGATCACGTGCGAGAGCGTGGTCTTGCCGAGGCCCGGGGGGCCAAAGATCAGCACGTGGTCCAGCGCCTCGCCGCGCTGCTTGGCCGCCTGGATGTAGATCTGCATCTGCTCGCGCACGGCCTCCTGGCCGAGGTACTCGGCGAGCGACTTCGGGCGGATGCTGGCTTCGAGGGCTTCGTCCTCGGCGGTAGCGCCGGGCGAGACGGTGCGGGTGCTCATCGCGCTATCGTGGCACAAGGTCGCGGGCGGCTTCGCGACGGAGGATGTCGACATGGCGGTGTTCCAAGGGGCGTTGTTCCTGCTGATGGGGGTCGGCGTCTGCGGCGTCTGCGTCCAGTCCCTCCGGAGGGGCGGGCTCCCGATGGGGCCGAATGGCCTGCGTGGTCGGCTCGAGGTGCGCCGCGAGGGCAACCCCGTCGGCTACTGGCTGCTCTTCGCCGCGTACACCGGCGGCGGCGGGGCCATGGCGCTCTTCGGCCTGCGCCTGCTGTTCGGTCTCGCCGAGCCGCTGCCGCTGCAGTGACTCAGGTGCGCAGCGAGGCCTTCAGCGCCTTGCGGATCACCGCTTCGGCCGTGTCCCCGGCCTCGAACGCGTCCTTGGCCATCTTCGCGGCTTCCGCCGGCTTGTAGCCCAGCTGCTGCAGGGCGATGACCGCTTCGGACTGCGGGTCGGCCGGGATCGGCTGGCCCTTGGCGATCGGGCCGCCGACGCCGCCCAGCTCCGCCGCACGATCGCGCAGCTCGACGACAATGCGCTCGGCGGTCTTCTTGCCGATGCCCGGAATGCGGGTGAGCGCGGTGACGTCGCTGGTCGAGACGAGCCGCGCGAAATCATCGACGCTGACGCCGGACAGGATGGCCAGCGCGATCTTGGCGCCGATGCCCGTCACCTTCTGCACGTCGCGGAACAGCCGGCGCTCGCGCTCGGTGAGGAAGCCGTACAGCGCGACGCTGTCCTCCTTCACCGCGTAGTGCGTGAACAGCGTGACCTCGCGGCCGAGGTCCGGCAGGTCGTAGAACGTCGACATGGGCGCGTCGAGTTCATAGCCGACGCCGCCCACTTCCACCATGAGCGCGGGCGGGGCTTTGTGGATCAGGGTGCCGCGGAGACGTCCGATCATTCGTGGATGGCTCGTGGAGAATGGGCGCAGTCTGCCCGAGTCAGCGCCTGCGCAGCGCCGCCACGCCCACCCCGGCGCGCATCGCGGTGGCGGACATATGGGCGTGGGTGAGCGCCACGGCCAGCGCGTCGGCCGCGTCGGCGAACAGGCGCTCGCCCTGCAGGTTCAGCAGGATCTTGACCATGTGCTGCACCTGGTCCTTGTCAGCCGCACCCTTCCCCACCAGCGACTGCTTGATCACGCGCGGCGCGTACTCGGCCAGCGGCAGGCCGCGGCGCACGACGGTCGCGATGGCGGCCCCGCGAGCATGGCCCAGCTTCAGCGCGGAGGTCGCGCTCTTGTCCATGAACACGGTTTCGATGGCCACCTGCTGCGGCTGCCACTGGTCGATGATCGCGTCGATGCCTTCCGCGAGGCGCCCGAGGCGCTCGGGGAAGTTGTCGGTGTCGATCAGCAGGTTCAGCACCTCGCAATGCACGAAGGTGTAGTGGCCGTAGGCGTCGACGTCGATGACCCCGAGGCCCGTGCGCCGGGACCCGGGGTCGATGCCGAGCAGGCGGGTCGTCACTGGTAAGCGCTGTCCGGCAGGTCGGCGTTGTGGTGCACGTGCTGCACGTCGTCGAGGTCCTCGAGCTTGTCGAGCAGCTTCACCACCTGCTGCGCCGTCTCGCCATCGACGGCCACGTCGTTGTCGGCACGCATCGTCACGTTGGCCTCCGCCGGCGCGAGACCAGCAGCCTCCATCGCCTTCTTCACCGCTTCGAAGGCCTCGGGCGAGGTGATCACCTCCACCGCGCCGTCGTCGTAGCTCTTGATGTCGTCGGCACCGGCCTCGATGGCCGCTTCCGTGATCTTTTCCTCGTCGGCACCGGAGGCATAGGCCAGCACGCCGATCTTCTTGAACATGAAGGCCACCGAGCCTTCCGTGCCGAGGTTGCCGCCGAACTTCGAGAAGGCATGGCGCACGTCCGCGACGGTGCGCACGCGGTTGTCGGTGAGGCACTCGACGATCACCGCGATGCCGCCCGGGGCGTAGCCCTCGTAGCGCACTTCCTCGTAGCTCACGCCCTCCAGCTCGCCGGTGGCCTTCTTGATCGCGCGCTCGATGTTGTCCTTCGGCATCGAAGCGCCGAGCGCGCGATCGATGGCGAGGCGCAGGCGCGGGTTGCCGGCGGGGTCGCCGCCGCCCATCCGCGCCGCGACGGAGATTTCGCGGACCAGTTTGGTGAAGACCGCGCCGCGCTTGGCGGCCTGCGCGTTCTTGCGGCCTTCGATGGCCATCAATCGACCCATGGGGTGCCTCGGTGGTGTGTGCGATGGCGGGATTATCGCCGAGTGATGCGCCCACGGGCGGGGTGGCTTGTCGGCGAGGCTGTCCCGCCGTCGCGCCTGCCGCGCGTGAGCGCTGGGCCGCTCTCCGCGGACTCGGGGCTGTCCTGCCCCGAGCCGCGCGCTCGCCATCCCTGGCTCGCTTGTCGCTGGCCCAACGCCACGCGGTCGCGGCGCTCTACCACCATTGCCGCATGCACGGATGCCCCGACGCCAACATCGCAGCGGTGTTGCAGCGACGTCGCGGGGCCCGCGGATGCGGCGAGTTCAGGAGCCCCGGCGCGGTGCCCAGGCGCGAGCCCGAAGGGCGGCTCATGGATGAGCCGTCCGCTCGAGGGGCAGGACGCCCCCTTCGAGCGGACCGCCGGGCAGACTGCCCGGACGGTGACGGGGCGGGCCAGCCGAATCCGCGGGCCTCGCGCCGGACGAATGCCAGCTACCCCGCGAACCGCCCCGTCCGCAGGAAGCTCGCCACCGCCTCGGCGGCGACCCGCGACACCAGCAGGCCCATGTGGCTGGCGCGGACCTCGAAGTGGTCCACGAGGCCCGGCAGGCGGGTTTCATCGACGGCCACGGTGCCGTCGTGGGGGCCATCGAAGGTGCCGAAGACGCGGCCGAGGCCGGCCTCGAGCGTGCCGGCAATGGCACCGACCTCGCGGTGCTGGGGTGCGTGCTCGAGGCCCTTCAGGAGGATGCGGGCACTGCGCCCCATGCCGAAACCGAGACCGCGGCCGTGCACGGCGCGGGCCGCGCCGCTGCCGGTCAGCGGGCTGCCGAGGCAGACAATGCGCTGCACCGGCAGTTCGGCGTCCTGCGCCGCCAGCAACGACACCAACCCGCCGAGGCTGTGCCCGACGAGATGGGCCGGCGACTTCCGCTTGCGCGCATCGAGCCGCAGCTTGGCGGCGAGCTGCTGGGCCGCCGCTTCCGCGCCGCCGAACACGCTGGGGTAGCCGAAGGTCTCGGTCTCGAAGCCGGCGGCACGGAGCCGGGCCGCGAGCGGCCACAGCACCGGGCGGTTGTTCCAGATGCCGTGCAGCAGGACGACGCGTTCGGCCACCGCCCTGCCCCGCCTCAGGCCTTGGGCGCGGCCGGACGCACCTGCACGTGCAGCTCGGCCAACTGCTTGTCGTCGATGGGCGACGGGGCGTTGGTCAGCAGGCACTGCGCGCTGGCGGTCTTCGGGAAGGCGATGACGTCGCGGATCGAATCACTGCCGGCCATGAGGGCCGAGATGCGGTCGATGCCGAAAGCGATGCCGCCGTGCGGCGGGGCGCCGTAGCGCAGGGCTTCGAGCAGGAAGCCGAACTTCGCTTCCGCTTCTTCGGCACCGATGCCGAGCAGCTCGAACACCTTGGCCTGCATGGCGCTGTTGTGGATGCGCACCGAACCGCCGCCGATCTCGTTGCCGTTCAACACCATGTCGTAACCGCGCGACACGGCGATGCGGGCGTTGGCCGCGAGGTCGGCGATGTCGTCGATCTTCGGCGCGGTGAACGGGTGGTGGAGCGCGACGTAGCGCTGCGCTTCGTCGTCCCACTCGAACATCGGGAAGTCGGTGACCCACAGCGGGGCCCAGACGTTGGCCACCTGGCCGAGGTCCTTGGCGGCCTTCAGGCGCAGGGCGCCCATGAAGTCACACACCGTCTTGTACGTGCCGGCGCCGAAGAACAGCAGGTCGCCGTCGGCGGCCTGCGCGGCGTCGAGCACGGCATTCAACGTGGCGTCGTCGAGGAACTTGGCGATCGGCGAGTTGATGCCCTCGCGGCCCTTGGCGCGCGCCTCGACCTTCATCCAGGCCAGGCCCTTGGCGCCGTACTTGGCGCAGTAGGCGCCGTAGTCGTCGATCTGCTTGCGCGAGAGCGACGCACCACCCGGCACGCGCAGCGCGACCACGCGGCCCTCGGCGTGGTTCGCCCAGTCGGTGAACACCTTGAACTCGCAGCCCTTCACGAGCTCGGCGATGTCGGTGAAGGCCCACGCAATCCGCAGGTCCGGCTTGTCCGAGCCGTAGAGGCGCATGGCTTCGGCGTAGGTCATGCGCGGGAAGGGGTCGGCGAGCTCGATGCCGCCGACCTCCTTCAGCACGCTACGGATCATCCCTTCCACGAAGTCCTGGATGTCGGCTTCAGTGATGAAGGCGAACTCCATGTCGAGCTGGGTGAACTCCGGCTGGCGGTCGGCGCGCAGGTCCTCGTCGCGGAAGCAGCGCGCGATCTGGTAGTAGCGGTCGAAGCCCGCCATCATCAACAGCTGCTTGAACAGCTGCGGCGACTGCGGCAGCGCGAAGAACTCGCCCGGATGCACGCGGCTCGGCACCAGGTAGTCGCGCGCGCCTTCCGGCGTGGCCTTGGTGAGGATCGGCGTCTCGATGTCCTGGAAGCCCTTGGCATCGAGGTAGCGGCGCAGCGCCTGCACCAGCGCCACGCGGGTGCGCATCGTGCGCTGCATTTCCGGACGGCGCAGGTCGAGGTAGCGGTACTTCAGCCGCACGTCCTCGCCGGGCGTCTCGTGCAGGTAGAAGGGCAGCGTCTCGGCCTTGTTGAGGATCTCGATGCGCTCGGCCACCACTTCGATGCGGCCGGTCTTCAGCTTGTCGTTGACGCTGTGGCGGGCGCGCACGACGCCCGTCACCTTGAGGCAGTCCTCGTAGCCCACCTGGGCCGCCGCCGCGTAGGCGGCGTTGTCCGGCTCGGCGACGACCTGGACGATGCCCTCGTGGTCACGCAGGTCGATGAAGCAGACGCCGCCGAGGTTGCGGGCGACGTCGGCCCAGCCGCAGAGGGTGACGGTCTGGCCGATCAGCGCTTCGCCGAGCTGGCCGCAGTAGTGGCTACGCATGGGAACTCCACGGGAAACTTGGGGCCGTCGCGGTGCCGCGGCGGCAAGCCCGCCATTGTACCGGGGCTTTAGCGCGGGGCGGCCGGGGTCGGACTTTCCGCACCCCAAGGCGCCGGTGGGGCCGGCACCGGCTTGGTCAGGTCGAAGGCCACGCGGAAGCGCCGGGCCGGATTGTTTCCGGCGGCAGGGCGCGCCAGCCCATAGGCGAACGAACGGCCGGGGCGGTGCTCGAGCGTCCAAGTATTGGTGTTCGACACGGCCCGCCCCTCGCGGGTGAACAACGCGATCGACTCGGCGTCGACCGGGAAGTCCTGGCGCGTGGCCGAGCCGGGGGCCGCGGTGTCGCCGCCATACATCGTCAACACATCGGACGAGCCGTCATCGTGGCGATGGTCATGCTTCAGACGCAAACCGGTGGCCGTGCGCGTGATGACCCAGGTACGCGAGCGGTCGGCCCCCACGTGGAACGGGATGCGGATCTCGTCGTCCGTGCATTCCCGCACGTGCATCACCAGCCGCTGCGCGCCCATCGCGGCGTCGGCCGGGTCGTCGGTGGTCATCCGGCCCTCGAACGCTTGGCCGCACAGGGCCAGCAGGCCCGCGAAGAACGCCGAAGCGCTCACTCGCCGGACGCCTTGGCCGGTGCCGGACTGGCGCTCGCCGGGGCCAACGAACCGCCACCCGAGCCGCTGTCGGCGAGGTTGCGCTTCTTGTCCCCGTCCTTCTTGAAGTCGGTCTCGTACCAGCCGCCGCCGGCGAGGCGGAACTGCGGCGCGGTCAGCTGGCGGGCGACGCTGCCCGCTGCCCCGCAAGCGGGGCAGGTGGTCGGGTCGGCGTCGGAGAGCTTCTGCAGGCGTTCGAAGTCGTGGCCGCAGGCCGAGCAGGCGAAGGCGTAGATGGGCATGGCGGGCGGGTTCCGTGGCTTTTCGCTGCGAGCAGCGGTGGGGTCGGCGGGGCCGGTTTTCAAGGCGGGGGCGGGGTTCAGCCCGCCTCGATCTTCTCGGCGAGCTCCAGCCATTCCAGTTCGAGCGACTCGCGCTCGGCCTGCAGGGCGCTGCGCCGCTGGCCCAGCGCCGCCATCGCCTGTGCCGCCTGCGCGCCGCCCTTCGACGAGGCGGCGGCGAGTTCGGCATCCAGCACGTCGGCCTCGGCGGCCAACGAGGCCAGCTTGGCCTCGACGGCGGCATGGCGCTTCTTGGTGGCCGAGTCGACCGGCTTGGCCGGCTTCGCGGCGGGCTTCGGCGCGGCGACCGGCTCGGCCTTGGCCGCCGGCTTCGCCTCGCCGCCCTTGGGCTTGGCGTTGGCGTTGTTGCCGCGCTGCTTGAGCCAGGTGGCGTAGGCGTCGAGGTCTTCGTCGAAGGGCTCGACGATGCCGTCGGCCACGCGCACGTAGCGGTCGCAGACGAGGCCGATGAGATGCCGGTCGTGCGACACCATGACGATGGCACCGTCGAAGTCAGCCAGGGCCTCGGCCAGCGCCTCGCGCATCTCGAGGTCGAGGTGGTTGGTGGGCTCGTCGAGCAGCAGCACGTTGGGCTTCTTCCACGCGATCATCGCCAGCGCGAGGCGCGCGCGCTCGCCGCCGGAGAAACCGTCGATGACTTCGAAGGCGCGGTCGCCGGGGAAGTTCCAGCGGCCGAGGAAATCGCGGAAATCCTGCGTGGCGGTGTTCGGCGCGATCATCCGTAGGTGGTCGATCGGTGTCTGGCCTTCGTGCAGCGACTCCACCGTGTGCTGGGCGAAGTAGCCGATCACGAGGTCCGGGTGGCCGGTGCGCTCGCCCGACAGCAGCGGCAGTTCGCCGACCAGCGTCTTCACCAGCGTGGATTTACCGGCGCCGTTCGGGCCGAGCAGGCCGAGGCGGTCGCCGGCTTCGATCGACAGGCCGACGTTGCCGAGGATCCTGGTGATGCCGCCCTCGCCCTTCTCGTTCGCGGTGTAGCCGCAATCGGCGTCGCGGATCTGGATCAGCGTGGTGGGCTGCTTCAGCGGCACCGGGAAATCGATGCGCACCTCGCGCTCGGCGCGCACCGCCTCGGTGCCCGCCAGCTTCTCGAGGCGCTTCATGCGGCTCTGCGCCTGCTTGGCCTTGCTCGCCTTGGCCTTGAAGCGGTCGATGAAGGCCTGCAGGTGGGCACGCTCGGCCTGCTCCTTCTCGTGCGCGATCTGTTGCAGGCGCAGGTGCTCGGCGCGCTGGCGCTCGAAGGCGGTGTAGCCCCCGACGTAGGTCTTGGCCTTGCCTTCGTGCAGGTGCAGCGTGTGGGTGCACAGGCCATCAAGGAACTCGCGATCGTGCGAGATCACCAGCAGCGTGCCCGGATACGAACGCAACCACTCCTCGAGCCACAGCACGGCGTCGAGATCGAGGTGGTTGGTGGGTTCGTCGAGCAGCAGCAGGTCGGAGGGCGTCATCAGCGCCCGCGCGACGTTCAGGCGCACGCGCCAGCCGCCGGAGAACTCGCCGACCGGCGTGTCGTGCGTATGCGACGGGAAACCGAGGCCGTGCAGCAGCTTGGCCGCGCGCGAGGGCGCGTCGTAGCCGTTGAGCTCGGCCAGCAGGGTGTGCGCCTCGGCGACCTTCTCGTAGTCCTCGGCGGCCATCGCCTCGGCCTCCATCCGGATCGCCGCGTGCACGGCGGCGTCGCCGGAGAGCACGAAGTCCAACGCCGGGTCCGGGAGGGCCGGGGTCTCCTGCGCCACCGAGGCCATGCGCAGCTTGTTCGGCCGGTCGATGTCGCCCTTGTCGGGCTCGATCTCGCCCCGCACCGCGGCAAACAGGCTGGACTTGCCGCAGCCGTTGCGACCGATCACCCCCACCCGCCAGCCGGCGTGCAGGGTCAGGTCGACATCGGAGAAAAGGAGGCGCGGCCCGCGACGCAGGGCCAGGTTTTTGAAGGCGAGCATGGCGCGGAGTCTACCGGAGCCCGCCTGAGCGGCGGCTCAGCGGCCCGCGTGGAAGCGCCTGCCACGCGGTTCGGCCCCGGCGCGGCGGAGGGCGTCGGGGCGAGGCACGTGCGCGAGGCAATCAAGGAGCCCCGGCCGGATCATCAGGCGTCAGCCCGGAGGGCGGCTCATGGATGAACCGCCGCTCGAGGGACAGGGACGTCCCCTTCGAGCGGGCCGCCGGGCAGATCGCCCGGAAGGTGACGGGGCGGGCCAGCCGAGTGCAGGCGCCTCGCGTCGACGCAAAATCGGCTCAGCGTCGACCGAACTTGTCCTTGCCGCCCGACTTGGGTCGCGCGCCTTTGGGGGCCTGCTTGGCCTCGGCGCGGCGCGCCGCCAGCGTGGTGGCCGCCGCGTCGCGCTCGTCGCGCAGCTTCACGTAGTGCGCCCAGCGCGACTCGTCGAGCTCGCCGGCCTCGAGCGCCGCCTGCACGGCGCAGCCGGGCTCGTTGAGGTGGGCGCAGTCGCGGAAGCGGCATTGGGTGGCCAAGGCTTCAATGTCCTCGAACACCTTGTCGGCGAGGTCCTCCTCGCCCACCAGCTTCAGCTCACGCATCCCCGGCGTGTCGATCAGGCAGCCGCCCTGCGGCAGCGGGATCAGCACGCGCGAGGTCGTCGTGTGGCGGCCGCGCGAATCGGTCTCGCGCACTTCCGCCGTCTTCATCTTCTCGCGGCCGAGCAGCGTGTTCGTCAGCGTGGATTTGCCGGCGCCGGAGCTGCCCACCAGCACGCAGCTGCGGCCCGCCCCGAGGTAGGGCTGCAGCACGGCGGCGCTGGCCGCGTCCTTGCCGTTGACGATGTGCAGCGGGAAGCCGGCTTCGACCAGCGGCTGCAGCAGTTCGGCGGCGTCACCGGCGAGGTCGCCGGCCAGGTCGGCCTTCGACAGCACCAGCACCGGCTGGGCACCGCTGGCCTGCACCAGCAGCAGGTAGCGCTCGATGCGCCGTGGGTTGAAGTCGCCATCGAGCCCGGTGACCACGAGGACGTAATCGATGTTCGCGGCGATCGGCTGCTGCTGGTAATGCTCGCCGGCCGCTGCGCGGCGCAGCAGGGCGTGGCGCGGCAGCAGGTTGGTGATGGCCTCGCCCTTGGCGTCGAGCAGCACCCAGTCGCCGACCACGGCGCGGTCCTCGGCGCGGAAGCGCGGACGCGTCCAGGCGGCGGGCGGCTGCACGCGGCGGGCTTCGTCGAGGGTGGTGGCCACCACGTAGGCATTGCGGTGCTGGCCGACCACGCGGGCCAGCGCGGCGCGGGGCCGCCCGGCCAGGGCGAGGGCGGCGGGCGCGTCGTCGCGCCAGCCCATCGGCCGCACGGCGGCGAAATCGTCGGGGGTCCACGTCATCGGGCGCAGTGTACGCGGCCCCGGCCCTCGACTCAGTCCGGCTGGCGGACGGCCTCGGGCACCTCACCGGCGTGCGGCGTCCACGTCTCGCCCTCGGCGGTGGTGAAGCGGAACGGCACGTGGCGCAGGGGGCCGAGCGTCATCGCCGTGGCCTCGATGACAAGGCGCTCCTCCGGCGTGTCGCCGCTGCGTCCCACGCGGGCCAGCAGCTGCCCTCGTTCGACGCGGTCGCCCGGCGCCACCTGCAGCGAGCCCTGCTGCAGGTGCAGGAATTCGACCCGTAGGCCCTCATCGGCATGCAGGACCAGGCGATTGCGGATCGGAGACGTCGCCAGCCCGTTGGCCAGGCCCGGCGGGCAGCCGAGATCGCGGAAGCGGCCCTCCGTCTCGACAACCACACCGGCCAGCGGGCTCCGCACCTCGGCCCCCATGGCCGCGCGCAGCGTGAGCGTCGGGGAAGCCACGGACACGATCTCCGCGGCGTCGGCCAGCGGAAAGCGCGCCTCGATGCCGCGGGCGACGAGGGCGTCGGCCTCGTCGCCAGACCACAGCTTCGGGCCCAGCTGAAGGACGATCGCACGCGGCTCCATGACTGGCCCCTCCACCCACTCGGATTCGAAGCGCGTCGGCCCATCGAGGCTTGTGCCGGGGACGGGCAGGTCGCGGAAGCGGAAGGGGTCGGTCGGCGCCCGCACGCCGCCCCAGACCAGCGGCACGCCTTCGGGCGGCGTGATCGTGATCGTCGAGCGCTCTCGGTCGCCCTCGGTGTCGCTGCCGACCGTGACGATGCCTTGGAACGCCGGCAGCCGCTTCAACTCGGCGGTGCAGCGGGCATCGACGAGGTCGCGGTGGGCCTCCTGCACAACGCGCTGCGAGCGCCACTGCACCGCCAGGGCGGCAGCGAGGACGGCAGCAAGCGTCAGCGAAAACGCGGTCAGGGCTTTGTTGGCCATCGGGGGGCTTCCGTGCGGGGGGCACCCGATTTTGCCACGCCCTTCAGCGGGGGCCGTGCGAGCCTAGGCGCATGAACGCCTTCCGCATCGCTGTGCTCGCCCTCGCCGGCCTCGGCTTCCTCGGCTTCGGCCTGTGGTTCCTTGTCGACCCCATCGGCCCGCTGGCCGCCATCGGCATCACCGCCACCGGCGCACCGGCACCGACCGAATTCCGCGCCTTCTACGGCGGGCTGGAGGTGGGCCTCGGCGCGCTGATGCTGGTCGCTGCGGCGAAGCCGGACTGGCGCACCGCGGGCCTCTGGCTGGTGATCGCCACCAACGGCGGCATCGCCGCCGGGCGCCTGATCGGCGTGGCCATCGACGGGGTCTGGGTGCCCTTCTTCAGCTACGCCCTGGTGTGGGAGGCGGGCTTCGCGGTGTTGGCGGCCGCGGCCTTGCGCGGGGCGGGACCCGCGCAGGACTGAGGCCGAGCGCCGGGCTCAGCCGAAGAGACGCTGCACCGCGGGCAATGCCCACGCCATGACCGGGCCGATAACCGCCGCCACGAGCATGGGGCCGTTGGCCAGCACCATGCCCATCACATGCGCCCAGCGCGGCGTCGGCTCCTCACCGTCCTCTTCATCCAGCGCGCCGAACAGCGCGTCCCCGAGCAGGTATAGCGCGCCGAGCAGGACGAGCACGGCAGCGCCGGCGAACGACAATTGCAGCGTGTCGCCCTGCTCCAAGGACCCGGGAAGCGAGGCTCCGACCAGCACAGGCGCGGTGAGCAGCGTCGGCACGAGGTAACTCCACTCGCGGGGATGCCACGCCGCGAGTCCCATCGTGGTCAGGACGTTGCGCAGCGACCACGCCCAGATGACCAGCAACAGCGTGCCCCACCAGGCGAGATCGGTGAACACCAACAGGGCGACGCCCACCGCGACGGCCAGAACGATGGGAACCAGCAGGTTGCCGCCGCCGTCCTCGTCCGCCTGCGCATCCTCCTTCGAGGCTGCTAGCGTCGCCTTCAGCGCCGCCGCCATCTCGCCCGGGGTCTGCTTCAGGAGCGCTTCCACGAACTCGGCCGTCTCGGCCTGCCGGCGTTCCGTATCGGCGATCAGATCGGCAAGGGCCTCGGGGGCCCCCGGCGCCTCGAGGTTGAGCAGGCCCTCGTCGGCATCCCGCACCAGCCTTTCGACCACCGGTGCCAGTGTCGGCACGGACGCGCGCAGCTCCGCGGGCCCGACGCGATGGGCACCGCGTACCAGCTCGGCACTGGTCTCCCCCACCTGCGAGTGGAAGGTCTCGAGCACCGCACCGAGCAGCCCGACGCGCTCGGCCAACACCTTCAGCACCGACCACGGCGGCATCTGGTGGGTGCTGGTGTCGAAGCTGGCGACGAGCAATCCGCCCTCGACCTCGCCCTCGACGTTGAGCCAGTCCGCCTGCCGTAGCAAGTCAGAAGGCAGGCCGAGTTCTTGGGCCCAACGGGCCTCGCCTTCGGCGTCCTCACGGGCATGCGCCTCCAGCCAGAGCTGGAACTGGCGCATGGCAACCGGGCTGGAGAACTGGAGGTGCAGGGTGTTGCTGTTCTGGGACATCGGGGGGGCTGGGGCGAAAAAGGGCGCGCAGCCTGACAGCGACGGCACGCGCGGACAAGGCTTGACGAGACCGCCCTCGACGCCCTTGCGCTACTCTCGGGGTTTTCCGCCCCGCCTTTCCGCCCCATGCTGTCGAACACCCTGCAAACCCGCGAACGCCTCCGCGAAGTCCGCTACGAAATCCGCGGCGACCTCGCCCGCCGCGCCCGCGAGCTCGAAGGCCACGGCCACAAGCTGATCAAGCTCAACATCGGCAATCCCGGGGCCTTCGGCTTCCGCGCGCCGGAGCACCTGCAGCGCGCCATCGCCGACCACATCCACGACACCGACCCCTACACGCACCAGCAAGGCCTGCCCCAGGCCCGCGAGGCGCTGGCCGCGCACTACAAGGCCCGTGGTACGCCGCACGTGACGCCGGAGCGCATCTTCGTCGGCAACGGCGTGTCCGAGCTGATCGACATCGCGCTGCGCGCCCTGCTGAACCTCGGCGACGAAGTGCTGCTGCCCAGCCCGGACTACCCGCTGTGGAGCGCCGCGACCATCCTCAACGACGGCATCCCGCGCTACTACAGCTGCCGCGCCGAGAACGGCTTCCTGCCCGATCCCGAAGAAATCGAGCGGATGATCGGCCCGAAGACGCGCGCGCTGGTGCTGATCAACCCGAACAACCCGACCGGCGCCAGCTACCCGAAACCGCTGCTGGAAAAACTCGTCGCGATCGCCGCGAAGTACCGCCTGCTGCTGATGGCCGACGAGATCTACGACGGCATCCTCTACGACGACAACACGTTCCAACCGCTGGCCCCGCTGGCCGGCGACGTGCCCTGCCTCACCTTCAGCGGCCTGTCCAAGGTGCACCGCGCCTGCGGCTGGCGCGTGGGCTGGGCGGTGCTGTCCGGCGACCCGCTGCGTACCGGCGACTACCACCACGCGCTCGACCTGCTCGGCGCGCTGCGCCTTTGCGCCAACGTGCCGGGCCAGTTCGCGATCGAAGCGGCGCTGACCGGCGGCGACACCATCACCGCGCTCACCGCGCCCGGCGGCCGCCTGCACGCGTCGCGCGCGGCGGTGCTCGACGCGGTCGCGAAGAGCCAGTTCCTGTCGGTGGTCGCGCCGCAGGGCGCGCTGTACGCCTTCCCGAAGATCGACACCGCGCGCCTGCCGGCGTTCGACGACTACCGCTTCGCGCTCGATCTCCTCGAAACCGAGCACGTGCTGATCGTGCCTGGCAGCAGCTTCAACGTGCCCTACCGCGACCACTTCCGCGTGACCCTGCTGCCGCAGGCCGAGGAGATCAGCGAGGTGTTCCGTCGCATCGAACGCTCGCTGTCGCAGTACGCCGACCGCGGCGGGGCCCGCCAGAGCGCCTGAGGCCGCGCATGAGCCTGATCCTCGACACGGCGGAAGCCGGTGCCGCGCCCCGGCGCGGCTTCCTGGCGCTGGGCGACAGCTACACCATCGGCGAAGGCGTGCCGGAGGCCGGCCGCTGGCCGGTGCAGCTCACCGCCGTGCTGCGCGCGCGAGGCATCGCGCTGGACGCGCCGCGCATCATCGCCACCACCGGCTGGACCACCGACGAGCTGGACGCCGGCATCGACGCCGCCCACGCGGCCATGCCGATCCCGACCGACCACGCCCTGGTCTCGCTGCTGATCGGGGTGAACAACCAGTACCGCGGACGCCCGCTGGCCGAGTATCAGGTGCAGTTCGCCGCCCTGCTCGAGCGCGCCATCGACTTCGCCGGCGGCGAGGCGTCGCGGGTGATCGTGCTGGCCATCCCCGATTGGGGCGTCACGCCCTTCGCGATCCAGTCCGGCCGCGACCGCGGGCAGATCGCCACCCAGCTCGACGCGTTCAATCTCGCGGCGCAGCGCATGACGGAGGCCCGTGGCGCGCGCTTCGTCGACACCGCGCCGGTGAGCCGCCAGCGCGGCGGCGAAGTGGCCATGCTGGCCGACGACGGCCTGCACCCCTCCGCGGCGCTCTACGCGCTGTGGGCCGAAGCGGCGGTGCCTGCCGCGCAGGCCGCGCTCGCGCCTTGATCCCCGCCCGGCGCGCGTCGTGCCAAGCGCGCCGAACGGTTGCGATCGCAACCATCCCGCGCACTCCCGCCGTGAATACGAATGCAGGCGAAGCGCGCCGCGCCGCGCCATTGCTAGCGTTCGGCGTGACGGCGAGCGATTGAAGTCCCGGCTCTAAACCCGCGTGGTGAAGTCGGGGGCCAACCATCGACGCCACTACTGCGAGGGGAGCAGACGGCATGCGTGAGTGCGTGACTTCGACACAGGAGCCGGACCAGCGAACCGACCCGGTTCGCGGGCTCCACGACCCGTCCTTCGAACATGACGCCTGCGGCTTCGGCCTGATCGCGTCGCTGGACGGGGTGCCGAAACGCCGCCATGTCGACCTCGCCCTCGATGCCCTGAAGCGCATGTCGCATCGCGGCGCGATCGCTGCCGACGGCGCGTCGGGCGACGGTGCCGGCCTGCTGCTGCAGCGCCCGTCCGCCTGGCTGGCCGCCTGCGCTGCCGACATCGGCGTGTCCCTGCCGCCGCAGTTCGCGTCCGGGCTCGTGTTCCTGCCGCGCGACGTCACCCAGGCGCAGGCCTCGCGACAGAAAATTGCCGATGCCGCGCGCGAAAGCGGCCTGATCGTGGCCGGCTGGCGCCGCGTGCCGCTGAACCTCGAGGCCTGCGGCCCCATCGCCGACGCCCGCCGCCCGCACATCGAGCAGGTGTTCGTCGCGCCCGCCGCCACGCTCACGGACGCGGAGTTCCGTCGCGCGCTGTTCGTGGCCCGTCGCCGCGCCGCGCTCGCGCTCGGCGACGACGACGCCGGCTACATCGTCACGCTGTCCGCCGACAGCTTCGGCTTCAAGGCCATGGTCATCCCGGAGCGGCTGCCGCAGCTGTTCCCGGACCTGATGCACCCGGCCTTGGCCAGCACCTGTGTCATCGTCCACCAGCGTTTCTCCACCAACACCTCGCCGCGCTGGCCGCTGGCCCAGCCCTTCCGCCACCTCGCGCACAACGGCGAGATCAACACCATCTCGGGCAACCGCGGCTGGGCGCGCGCGCGCCGCGCGCTGTGGAAGGCCGAAGGCCTCGACTTCGCCACGCTGGGCCCGTTGGTCGGCGAGCACGGCTCGGATTCGCAGAGCCTCGACGACATGCTCGAGGTGATGCTGGCCGGCGGTTTCGACGCGCTGGCCGCGCTGCGCATCCTGATCCCGCCGGCGGCGCACACGCTGTCGACGCTCGACCCCGACCTCGCCGCCTTCTACGAGTACTATGCGCTGCACACCGAGCCGTGGGACGGACCGGCCGCCGTGAGCTTCAACGACGGCCGTTACGCCGGCTGCCTGCTCGACCGCAACGGCCTGCGCCCGGCGCGCTGGGCGCGCACCGACGACGCGCTGGTGATCGCCTCCGAGGCCGGTGCCTTCCGCATCGCCGAGGACCAGATCATCGCCAAGGGCCGCCTCGGGCCCGGCGAGATGATCGCGGTGGAACTGGAATCGGGCCGCGTGCTCGACAGCGGCGCCATCGACCGCATCAACGCCGGGCGCCACCCGTTCAAGCGCTGGCTGAAGGACGGCGTCAGCTACCTCGTTTCCGACCTGATCGACCCGGCGCTCGCCGCCGAGCCCTTCGACGACCTCACGCTGGCGCGCTTCCAGCGCCGTTTCGGCCTCACCCGCGAGGAGCGCGACGGCATCCTGAAAGTGCTGGCCGAGACCGAGGGCGAGGCCATCGGCTCGATGGGGGACGACACGCCGCTGCCGGCGCTATCGCAGCGCCTGCGTTCGCTGTACGACAGCTTCCGCCAGGCCTTCGCGCAGGTCACCAACCCGCCGATCGACCCGCTGCGCGAGACGGTGGTGATGTCGCTGGTGACGCAGATCGGCGCCGAGAAGAACGTCTTCGAGGCCAAGCCCGAACACGCCCGCCAGGTGCAGCTGAACTCGCCGCTGCTGAGCCAGCGCAAGCTGCGCGAACTGCTCGCCCTGCCCGACTACGCCGAGAAGCACGCCCTGCTGCACCTGTACTGCCGCGACGGCGAGGGCATGGAAGCGGCGATCCGCCGCGTGCGCGAGGAGGCCATCGCGGCCGTGCGCGGCGGCGCCGTGGTGCTGCTGCTCTCCGACCGCTACCCGCCGGACGGCGCCCGCGCCATCCACGCCCTGCTGGCCACCGGCGCCGTGCACCATGGCCTCGTCGATGCCGGCCTGCGCTGCGCCTGCAACCTGATCATCGAGACCGGCACGGTGCGCGACGCGCACCACGTGGCCTGCCTCGTCGGCGTGGGCGCGACCTTCGTCTACCCCTACCTCGCCTACCAGACCCTGCACGGCATGCAGCGCCACGGCCAGCTCACCCTGCCGGGCGACGCGAAGGAGCCGGGGCGGCGCTTCCGCCGCGGCGTGAAGAAGGGCCTGCTGAAGATCCTCTCGAAGATGGGCGTGAGCTGCCTGTCGAGCTACCGCGGCGCGCGCCTCTTCGAGATCGTCGGCCTGGCGCCGGAAGTGGTGGACCTGTGCTTCCCCGGCACGCCGAGCCGCATCGGCGGCGCCGGTTTCGCCGAACTCGATGCCGACGCCGCGGAGTTCGCCGAACTGGCCGCCGACGACGCGGCACCGCTCGAGATCGGCGGCCTGATGCAGTACCGCCCCGGCGGCGAGTACCACATGGCCAACCCGGACGTGGTCATCGCCCTGCAGCGCGCGGTGATGAGCGAGGCGCCCGAGGATTGGGACGCCTTCCGCCGCGCGGTGGACGAGCGCCCGCCCTCGGCGCTGCGCGACCTGTTCGCCTTGAAGCCCCTCGGCCCCGCCGTGCCGTTGGACGAGGTCGAGCCGGCCAGCGCGATCCTGTCGCGCTTCGACTCCGCGGGCATGAGCCTCGGCGCCTTGTCGCCGGAAGCGCATGAGGCGCTGGCCACGGCGATGAACCGCCTCGGCTGCCGCAGCAATTCCGGTGAGGGCGGTGAGGACGCCGCGCGCTACGGCACCGAGCGGCGCAGCAAGATCAAGCAGGTGGCTTCCGGCCGCTTCGGCGTGACGCCGCATTACCTCGTCAACGCCGAGGTGCTGCAGATCAAGGTGGCGCAGGGCGCGAAGCCCGGTGAAGGCGGCCAGCTGCCCGGCCACAAGGTCGACGCGCTGATCGCGCGGCTGCGCCACGCCAAGCCCGGCATCGGCCTGATCTCGCCGCCGCCGCACCACGACATCTATTCGATCGAAGACCTCGCCCAGCTGATCTACGACCTGAAGCAGATCAATCCCGAGGCGCTGATCTCGGTGAAGCTGGTCGCGCATGCGGGCGTGGGCACGATCGCCGCCGGCGTGGCCAAGGCGCAGGCCGACTTCATCACCATCTCCGGCCACGATGGCGGCACCGGTGCGAGCCCCATCAGCTCGATCCGCTACGCCGGCTCGCCCTGGGAGCTGGGCCTCGCGGAAGCGCAGGAGACGCTGCGCCGCAACGGTCTGCGCGAGCGCGTGCGCCTGCAGACCGACGGTGGCCTGAAGACCGGCCTCGACGTGATCAAGGCCACGCTGCTCGGCGCCGACAGCTTCGGCTTCGGCACCGTCCCGATGATGGCCCTGGGCTGCAAGTACCTGCGCATCTGCCACCTCAACACCTGCGCCACCGGTGTGGCCACGCAGGAGCCGCGCCTGCGCGCGCAGCACTTCAAGGGGCTGCCCGAGCGCGTCATCGCCTACTTCACGTACCTGGTCGAAGACGTGCGCCGGCACCTCGCCGCGCTCGGCGCCCGCTCGCTGGAAGAACTGATCGGCCGCGCCGACCTGCTGGTCGAGCGCGAGGACGTGCCGCACCGCCAGCAGTTGCTCGACCTCTCGCGCCTGAAGGCGAGTGCATTGCTGCCGGGGCCGGCCTCGCACCGTGCCGCACCGCCGATCGTTGCTGCCCCCAGTCCCTTGGCCCAGCAGCTGCTCGACGAGGCCTTCCCGGAGTTGAAGGCGGGCCGCAGCGTGCGCCGCGACGTGCGCATTGACACGCAGGACCGCAGCCTCGGCGCCGGCTTGGCCGGGGCGCTCGCCAAGACCTTCGGCGACGCCGCGCCGCCCGGCACGCTGGAACTGCACTGCCACGGCAGCGCCGGCCAGAGCTTCGGCGCCTTCAACGCCAAAGGCGTGCACCTGCACCTGCACGGCGAAGCGAATGACGGCGTCGGCAAGGGCATGGCCGGCGGCCGCATCGTCATCGCGCCGCCCGCCGGGCACCGCTACACGGCACAGCACGCCGCGATCCTCGGCAACGCCGCGCTGTACGGCGCCACCGGCGGCGAGCTCTACGCCGTGGGCCGGGGTGGCGAACGTTTCGGCGTGCGCAACTCCGGGGCCACGGCCGTGATCGAGGGCGTGGGCGACCACGGCTGCGAATACATGACGGGCGGCCAGGTGCTGGTGCTGGGCCGCACCGGCCTGAACTTCGGCGCCGGCATGACCGGCGGCTTCGCCTATGTGCTCGACATCGACCGCGGCTTCGTCGACCGCTACAACCACGAACTCGTCGACATCCATCGCCTCGAGGCCGAATCGATGGAAAACCACCTGCAGCACCTGCGGAACCTGCTGCGCACGCACGCGCAGCTGGCCGGCAGCGCGCAGGCGCGCGAGCTGCTCGAGGATTTCCGCGAAGTGATCGGCAAGTTCTGGCTGGTGAAGCCGAAGGCCGCGAGCCTCGATTCGCTGGTCGCCGCATTGAAGAGGGCCGCTTGATGCCACGCGCGCAATTCGATTTCCTCGACCTGCCCCGGCAGATGCCGAAGGAACTGGCCGTCGCCACGCGCCTGGGCCTCGACGTCGAGATCTACGGCAGGTTCGAGCCCGCCGAAGCCAAGGCCCAGGCCGGGCGCTGCCTCGACTGCGGCAACCCCTACTGCAGCAACGGCTGCCCGGTCGGTAACGCGATCCCGCAATGGCTGGAGCTGGTGCGGCAAGGCCGGCTGTTCGAGGCCGCCACGCTGGCGCACGAGACCAACCCGCTGCCCGAGATCTGCGGGCGCGTCTGCCCGCAGGACCGCCTCTGCGAGGGCGCCTGCACGCTGGAGACCGGCTTCGACGCCGTCACCATCGGCAGCATCGAGAAGTACCTCGTCGACGAGGCCTTCAAGCAGGGCTGGCGCCCCGACCTGTCGCGGGTGAAGCCGCGCAAGGAACGCGTCGCCGTCGTCGGTGCCGGCCCGGCCGGCCTCGCCTGCGCCGATCGATTGGTGCGCGCCGGCGTGGGCGTCACCGTGTTCGACCGCCACGACGAGATCGGCGGCCTGCTCACCTTCGGCATTCCGCCGTTCAAGCTCGAGAAGTCGGTGATCGCCACGCGTCGCCAGGTGCTCGAGGGCATGGGCGTGCGCTTCCAGCTCGCCACCGACGTCGGCCGAGACATCGAGTTCGGCAAGCTCCTCGCTGAGCACGACGCGGTGTTCGTCGGCACCGGCGCGACCACGCCGGTCGATGCCCGCTTGGCCGGCCAATCGCTGCCCGGCGTGCTGCCGGCCCTGCCCTTCCTGATCGCCAACGCGCGGCGCGTGCTGGGCCGCACGCTCGACGCCGACGATGCCGCCATGCTCGACCTCAAGGGCAAGCGCGTCCGCGTGCTCGGCGGCGGCGACACCGCGATGGACTGCGTGCGCACCGCGCGTCGCCGGGGCGCCGCCGAAGTCAGCTGCGTGTACCGCCGCGACGCCGAATCGATGCCCGGCTCGCGTCGCGAGGTGAAGAACGCCCGCGACGAGGGCGTCGAGTTCCTGTTCCATCGCGCGCCCCTGGCCATCGAGGGCGAGGGCCGCGTGCAGGCCTTGCGCGTGGCCCGTACCGAAGCGGCGGGCCGCGGGGCCTTCTCGATCGTCGAAGGCGACGCCGAAACGCTGGCCGCGGACGTGGTGATCCTCGCCTTCGGCTACCGCGCCAGCCCGCCGGCCTGGCTCGCCGAGCACGGCGTGCGCCTCGCCGACAGCGGCCTGATCGTCGGCGCCGGCGCCTCCCCGTACCAGACCTCGGTGCCCAAGCTCTGGGCCGGCGGCGACGCCCTGCGCGGCGCCGACCTCGTCGTCACGGCGGTTCGCGACGGCCGCGACGCCGCGACGGCCATGCTGCGGCAGTTCAAGGGCATCACCATCCGCACGGCGGCATGACGCCCACGCGGGCCCGCTCCCGTTCACCCGGGGGCGGTCGCGGGGCGGCGTACAATGCGGCCCTTCCTGTTTTGACCGCCCGCCCGCCATGAGCCTGTCCGCCGACACCCGCGCCCGCATCGAATCGATCCTCACCTCCCACGAGGTCGTGCTGTTCATGAAGGGCAGCCCGCAGCGCCCGCAGTGCGGGTTCTCGATGAAGGCCTCGAGCATCGTGGGTGGCATCGTCGCCGAGTACGCCCACGTCGACGTGCTGCAGGACCCGGAGATCCGCGAGGGCATCAAGGTGTTTGGCCAGTGGCCGACCATCCCGCAGCTCTACGTCAGGGGCGAGCTCATCGGCGGCTCCGACATCATCGAGCAGATGCTGAACTCGGGGGAGCTCCACGCGCTCCTGGGCGGCGCGGCGCCGGACCGCACGCCGCCGACGATCACGATTACCGACGAGGCCGCCACGCAGATCCGCAAGGCCATGGCCGACCAGGGCGAGGGCCTCGCGCTGCACATGGCGGTCGACGCCAAGTTCAACAGCCGCTTCGAACTGAAGCCGGCCACCGGACAGGAGATCAGCGCGACCTCGAACGGCATCACGGTGCACTTCGACCTCGCCAGCGCGCCGCGCGCCAACGGCATCGTGATCGACTGGGTCGACAACGGCGTGCGTGGCGCCGGCCTGTCGATCACCAACCCGAACGCCCCGGCGCAGGTGCGCCCGCTGTCGGTGACGGACCTCGCGGCCCGCCTCGCCGAGTTCACCGTCGTCGACGTGCGCCCGCCGCAGGCCCGTAGCCTCGCGACCTTCCCGCACGGCCATGCCGTGCTGGACGAGACCACCCACGACGACCTCGCCGCACTGCCCAAGGACACCAAGCTCGCCTTCCTCTGCCACCACGGCAACAGCAGCCGCCAGGCCGCCGAGCACTTCCGCGGACTGGGCTTCACGCAGGTCTACAACGTCGAAGGCGGCATCGACGCCTGGTCGACCGAGGTCGACGCTTCGGTGCCGCGCTACTGAGGCACGGGCGGAAAGGCGCCGGGCCGGGCAAGCCCGGCGACCGTCAATCCATGTCAACGGCCGGCGCTTCACGGACAGTCGACCCGTCCATTCATGGCATGTGTAGAGTTTTTGCGCTAAACAACGGGAGCATGCCCCGAACAGTCGGGAAAAAACCCCGACGCGGCGGCACGGAGATGGCGATGAACCGTGGAATGTATTGGATGGCCCCGACCCTGGCCCTCGGCCTGCTGGTCGGCTGCGGCGGCGCCGCCACGCCGGGCGACGTGGCCGCCCAGGCCTGCGACGCGCAGGTGCGCACCCAGCTGGACGGCAAGCCCTACACGCTGGACCTGAAGATGCTCGCCGAAACGATGCGTGACGACGGCCGGGGCGGCTTCCTGCTCGCCTCGCAGGTGACGGTCGAGGCCGGCCTCGCCAACCAGTCGGTGCAAACGCTCGAATGCACGGTCCGCATGGCCGCGGACAATGCCAGCGCCGAGGTGCTCAACGTCCGCTTCATCTGGTGAGCGACGGGGCGGCCCCGCCGCCCCGCCCTCGCCGCGCTTCAGTCGAAGCGCAGGTGCTTGACCGACTTGCCGTGGCGGCGCACCAGCTTCAGCGCCTCGATGCCGATCTGGATATGGCGCTCGACGAAGTTCGCGCTGACCACCTTGTCCGACGCCTCGGTCTTCACCCCTTCCGGGATCATCGGCTGGTCCGACACCAGCAGCAGGGCGCCTGACGGGATGCTGTTGGCGAAACCGGCGGCGAACACCGTGGCCGTCTCCATGTCGATGGCCATGCAGCGCAGTTTGCGCAGGTATTCCTTGAACGCCTCGTCGTGCTCCCAGACACGGCGGTTCGTGGTGTAGACCGTACCGGTCCAGTAGTCGTGCTCGAGGTCGCGGATCATCGTCGACACCGCGCGCTGCAGGGCGAAGGCCGGTAGCGCCGGCACTTCCGGCGGCAGGTAGTCGTTGCTGGTGCCCTCGCCGCGGATCGCCGCGATCGGCAGCACGAGGTCACCGAGCTGGTTCTTCTTCTTCAGGCCGCCACACTTGCCGAGGAACAGCACCGCCTTCGGCGACACGGCGCTGAGCAGGTCCATCACCGTCGCGGCATTGGCGCTGCCCATGCCGAAATTGATCATGGTGATGCCGTCGAAGGTCGCGCTCGGCATCGGCCGGTCGCGGCCGACGATCTCGGCGCCCGTGAGGCGCGAGAACACGTCGAGGTAGCCGCCGAAGTTGGTCAGCAGCACGTGCGGGCCGAACTCCTCCAGGGGCACGCCCGTGTAGCGCGGCAGCCAGTTGGAGACGATCTCGTTCTTGTCTTTCATCGGGTGTCCTTCTTTTCTCGTTTGCCCTGCGATTTTGCCACGCGCGCGGCCCCGCCCTCGCGGGGGAACCATGACCTTCGGCCTAGTGGTTGCACCGGGGCCGCGGGCTAGGGTGTCCGCTTCCCTCGCTGGAGCCCGCGATGCGACCGCTTGACCTCCGAACCACCGCCCTTGCCGCCGCCCTGGCGCTCGGCCTCGGCCACGCCGCCGACGCCCGCGTCACCGTGCTGAAGGACGACCCGTACCCGAGCACCTACGAGCGCGTGGCGGCGCCGGATACCCTGATCCGCAATGCCACCGTGCTGGTCGGTGACGGTTCGCGACTGGAGAACGCCGATGTGCTGCTGCGCGACGGCAAGGTGGCCCGCGTGGGCTCCGGCCTCGACGCCCCGAGGAATGCAACGGTGGTGGACGGCACCGGCAAGTGGATCACGCCGGGGCTCATCGACGTGCACTCGCATCTCGGCGTGTACCCGTCGCCGGGCCTCGACGCCCACAGCGACGGCAACGAGATGACCAACCCCGTGACCGCTCAGGTCTGGGCCGAGCATGGCGTGTGGCCGCAGGATCCGGGGTTCGGGACCGCGCTCGCCGGCGGCGTCACCTCGATGCTGATCCTGCCCGGAAGCGCGAACCTCATCGGCGGGCGCGGCGTGGTGCTGAAGAACGTGCCCGGCGAGACCTACCAGCAGATGAAGTTCCCCGGCGCGCCGTGGAGCCTGAAGATGGCCTGTGGCGAGAACCCGAAGCGGGTCTACGGCGGGCGCGGCTCGGCGCCGATGACCCGCATGGGCAACGTGGCCGGCTATCGCAACGCCTTCATCGAAGCGCGCGAGTACCTGGAAAAACTCGAGGGCGAGGAGCCGCCGACGCAGGACCTGCGCCTGGAAACGCTGGCCGGCGCCATGACGGGCGAGATCCAGGTGCAGGTCCACTGCTACCGCGCCGACGAGATGGCGATCATGCTCGACCTCGCCGAGGAGTTCGATTTCCAGGTGGCGGCCTTCCACCACGGCACCGAGGCCTACAAGATCGCCGACCGCCTCGCCGAGGCCGGCACTTGCGGCGCGCTGTGGGCCGACTGGTGGGGCTTCAAGGCCGAGGCCTACGACGCCGTGCAGGAGAACATCCTGATCGTCGATCGCGCCAACGGCGGCCGGGGATGCGCCGTGGTGCACTCGGATTCGGCGGAAGGCATCCAACGCCTCAACCAGGAGGCCGGCAAGGTGATCGGCGTCGGCCGCCGGGCCGGCATCGACATCGCCCCGGAGCACGCGGTGCGCTGGATCACCCAGAACGCCGCGCGCACGCTCGGCATCGAGGAACAGGTCGGCACGCTCGAGCGCGGCAAGATGGGTGACGTGGTGCTGTGGAACCAGAACCCCTTCAGCGTCTACGCCAAGGCCGAGAAGGTCTGGATCGACGGCGCGCTGATGTTCGACCGCAACGACCCGGCGCTGCAGCCGGTGTCCGACTTCACGCTCGGCCAGGAGCCCCTCTGATGCGCGCCCTCTCCGTCCTCGCCGGCGCCGTCGCGCTGGCCCTCGCCGGCCTCGCCTCCGCGCAGTCGGTCGTCTTCATCGACAACGCCAAGGTGCACACCGCCGGTGCCGCCGGCACGCTGGCCAATGGCGACGTCATCATCACCAACGGCGTCATCAGCGCGGTCGGCGCCGAACTGGCCGCCCCTGCCGGCGCCACGCGCATCGATGCCCAGGGCCAGCCGCTGACGCCGGGCCTGTTCGCCGGCCTCACCGCGCTCGGCCTCGAGGAGATCAGCGCCGAGTCGAGCACCGTGCACCAGAGCCTCGGCGCCGCCACGCCGCACGTGCATCCGGGCGAGACGCGCTGGCGCCCGGAGTTCGACGTGCTGCCCGCCTACAACCCGCGCTCGCAGGTGATCGGCGTCAACCGCATCGAGGGCCTCACCTTCACCGTGCTCGCCCCCGGCGCCCTCGAGGAGGGCAGCTTCGTCGCCGGCCAGGGCGGCGCCGTGCGCTTCGACGGCGGCTTCGACGCGCTCGTCGACGGCAGCCGCTCACTGTTCGTCGACCTCTCCAGCGGCGCCGTCGCGATGTCAGGCGGCAGCCGCGCCGGCCAGTACATGCTGCTCGACCAGGCGATCCGCGAGGCCAAGCCGCCGGCGTCGCCGATGATGATGGTGTCGCCCGGCCACGGCCTGCTGACGCCCGCCGGCCGCGACGCGATGAGCCGCTACCTGCGCGGCGGCCGCGTGGTGTTCACCGTCGATCGCGCCGCCGATATCCGGCAGGTGATCGCGCTGGGCCAGCGCTACGGTTTCCAGCCGGTGATCAACGGCGGCGCCGAGGCTTGGGTCGTGGCCAACGAACTGGCGGCGGCGAAGGTGCCGGTGCTGCTCGACGCGCTCGTGAACCTGCCGAACAGCTTCGACCAGCTCGGCGCGCGGCTCGACAACGCGGCCAAGCTGCACGCCGCCGGCGTCACGGTCGCTTTCTCGCAGGCCGGCGACGCGACGCACAACGCCCGCAAGATCCGCCAGCTGGCCGGCGTGGCCGCGGCCAACGGGCTGCCTTGGGAGATCGCGCTCGCGGGCCTCACCTCCGCGCCGGCGAAGGTGTTCGGCATCGACGCGAAGATCGGCAGCATCGAGGTCGGAAAGACCGCCGACCTCGTGTTGTGGAACGGCGATCCGCTCGAAGTGACGACGACCGCAACGCAGGTGTTCGTGGGCGGGCGCGCCGTGCCGATGCAGTCGCGCCAGACCCTGCTGCGCGACCGCTACCTTGCGCCGAAGGGCGAGCGCTCGCGGCTGTACCCGACGGGGCGATGAGCGTGGCAGCGGCGAACGGCACCCTGCACTTGCGACGCGTTCCTGCCCTCTGGCAGGACCGGGTACGCGACTACGTGGTGCTGGTCGATGGCGAGGAAGCGGGCCGAATCGCGAACGGCGCGGCCCTCGCGATGCCGCTCGCGGCCGGCGAGCACCGCGTGCAGCTCGCCATCGACTGGTGCCGCTCGCCCGAAGTGCGGGTCACCGTGCCCGCGGACGGGACCGTGGCGATGGCGTGCGGGCCGAACGCGAACCCCTTGCTCGTCCTGCTTTACATCAGCGTGTGGCGCGACCGCTACCTCTGGCTGCGGCGCGACGCCGCCTGACCGGACGGCCCGTCTTCAGAGCCCGAGCGCGAACAGGCCGAGGCAGAGCAGCAGGCCGAGGCCGGGGACGATGACCGTCAGGGCGCCGACCGGCAGGTAGGCGTCCCTGTGGGTCTCGCCGCAGATCGCGCGGATGGTCGTCACCACGTAGCCGTTGTGCGGCAGCGAATCGAGCACGCCCGAGCTGATGGCGACCGAGCGGTGCAGCTGTTCCGGATTGACGCCTTGCGCGAGGAAGATCGGCGCGAGGATCGGCAACGCGATGGCCTGTCCGCCGGAAGCCGAACCGGTCATGGCCGCGATCAGGCTCACGGCGATGGCGGCCGTGGCGACCCCGGAGCCGGGCATGTGGGTCACCGCATCGACGGCGACGTCGAAGGCGGGCGACAGCTTCGCCACCGCGCCGAAACCCACCACGGCGGCGGTATTGCCAATCGCGATCAGCGCGCCCGTGCTGCCCTCGCCGATGGCCTTGCCCGGCTGCCGGAGCATGCGCAGGCACAGCAGGGCGACCGCGGCGCAACCCGACAGCAGGGCGACGATCAACGCGGAGACGCCGAAAGCGTCATGCAGCGCGAACGAAACACCCAACACCACGAGGGTGGGCAGCAGCGCCGCCCACAGCGGCGGCAGGTCGGCACGCAGCTCGCCGGGGTCGCCCTCGCGCGCCTCGAAGCGCTCGCCGCGCGCCTTGGCGCGCCTCAGCATCCAGCCAAGCCAGAGCTGGCCGAGCACCGCCATGAACAGCGCCGTGGCGAGGCTGGCTTCCCAGGCCGCCCAAGGCGTCGTGTCGAGGTAGGGGATCGGGATCCAGTTCTGGATCTCGGGTGAGCCGGCGGAGGTCATCGTGAAAGTGACGGAGCCGAAGGCCAGTGCCGCGGGGATGAAGCGACGCGGCAGGTCGGCGGCACGGAACAGGGCCAGCGCGGCCGGGTACACCGAGAACGCGACCACGAACAGGCTGACGCCGCCGTAGGTCAGGATGGCGCAGGCCAGCACGACGGCGAGCGCGGCATGCGACGGGCCCAGGTGGCGCATCACGGCTGCGGCAATCGCGTCGGCGGCACCGCTGTCCTCCATCAGCTTCCCGAAGATGGACCCGAGCAGGAACATGAAGAACCAGTTGGTGACGAAGCTGGTGAACCCGCCCATGTAGGCACCGACCAGGTTCGGCGCGCCCTCGACGGCCAGCGGCGGCAGCAGGGCGATGCCCGACGTGAGGGCGACCAGCAGCGCGCACAGCGGCGTGGCGACGAACAGGTTCCAGCCGCGCATGGTCAGCACGACCAGCAGGGCGAGGGCGAGGGCGAGGCCGAGGGCGCTCAGCATCGGGACGGCTCCGGACGGGACGGCGGCAGCATGATCGCCACCCGGCCGGGACGTGATTGGACGAACGTACAGGTGCTGCCCCCGGGGCACAGGCCTAGTCTGCGCAGCAACCGCGCCGGGGGGCGCGCTCCACACCTTTGGGGGAAGACCGATGTTCCGCAGCGCACTCAGCACCGCCATCCACGCCGCCCTGCTCGCGGGCCTCGCCGCCACGCCGGTGGCCTTTGCCCAGTCGGCCCCGGCCGACGCCAACCCGGAAGCGAAGACGCTCGATGCCGTCACCGTCACGGCCCGCAAGCGCGAGGAAACGCTGCAGGAGGTGCCGATCGCGGTGACCGCCTTCACCGCGGACGCGCTGGATCGCCTGGGCACGCGCGACATCGCCGACCTCGACGCGCAGGTGCCGAACCTGACGATCTACGCGGCGCGCGGTTCCAGTTCGACGCTCACGACCTTCATCCGCGGCGTCGGCCAGGCCGATCCGCTGTGGGGCGTCGACCCGGGCGTTGGCCTCTACCTCGATGATGTCTACATCGCCCGCCCGCAGGGCGCGCTGCTCGACGTGTTCGACGTCGAGCGCATCGAAGTGCTGCGCGGGCCGCAGGGCACGCTGTACGGCAAGAACACCATCGGCGGCGCCATCAAATACATCTCGCGCGGCCTGCCGACCGAGCTCGACGGCCATGCCTCGGTGACCGTGGGCAACTACGGCCAGATCGACGTCAAGGCCGCCATCGGCGGCCCGATCGCGGCGAACGGCGGCCTCCGCGGCCGCCTCGCCGTCGCCAAGCTGGACCGCGACGGGTTCGGCGAGAACCGGGTCACCGGCGACGACGTCAGCGACAAGGACGTGTTCGCCATTCGCGGCCAGCTCGGCGCCTTCGTCAACGACCAGCTCGACATCCAGTTCGCCTTCGACATGGTCGACGACCAGAGCGGCGTGCGCGGCGCGCAGATGCTGGAGGCCAACCGCTTCAACGCGGTGCTGTTCCCGACGCTGGGCGCCTTCCCGCCGCTCGCCGATCGCTACGACGTGCGCAACGGCATGCCGAACATCAACGACACGACCATCGAGGGCGCCTCGACGACGGTGAACTGGCGCGCCACCGAGGACCTGACGCTGAAGTACGTGCTGGCCAAGCGGCAGAGCGACACCGAGACCAACATCGACTTCGACACCACCACCGCGCCGATCGCCGACGTCAAGGCCTTCTACGCCGACGAACAGGTCAGCCACGAGCTGCAGGCGAACTGGGACGCTGGCGGCCGCTCGCGCGGCGTGGTCGGCCTCTACGCCTTCGACGGCGAGGCCGGCGGCCAGGTGCTCAACAACTTCTTCAACCTGAGCTTCGGCGACACGCAAGGCACGGTGTTCACCGAGAGCGTGGCGCTCTACGCCGACTGGACGTTCGACCTCAGCGACCGGCTGTCGCTCGACGTCGGCGCGCGCTACACGGACGAGGACAAGCGCGCCAAGGTGCTGAACCGCTGCTACACCAGCGCCACCTTCACCACGCTGCGCGACTGCACGCCGGCCATCGCCACCGACGACCCGGCGGCCGCGAACTTCGACCGCACGATCAACTTCAAGAACACCTCGCCGAAGATCGCGCTGAACTTCGACCTGAACGACGACGTGATGCTCTACGGCCTCGCCTCGCGCGGCTTCAAGTCGGGCGGCTACAACATCCGCGCGCAGGCCACGCTGGTGCCGCGCTCCGCCCTGCCCTTCGACGACGAGGTGGTGGACAGCTTCGAGGTCGGCGCCAAGATGGGCCTGCTCGACCAGCGCCTGTTCCTGAACCTCGCGGCGTTCCACAACAAGTACGAGGACATCCAGCTCTCCGTCTTCACGGCGAACCCGGCGGGCGGCTTCTTCGGCGACTTCACCAACGCCGGCAAGGGCACGGTGCAGGGCGTCGAGGCCGAGTACCAGTGGCTGCTGAGCGACGCGTTCACCGTCAGCGGCAACCTCGCGTGGCTCGACGCCGAGTATGACGAGTTCCTGTTCGCCGGCGTCGACATCGCCAACGAGCAGGAATTCACCAACGCGCCCGAGTTCTCCGGCGCGATCAACCTCGAGTGGCGCACGGCCGTCGGCAGCGCCGGCGAGCTCACGGCGCGCGTCGGCTACAGCTACCAGAGCGAGGTCATCGCGACGACCGAGATCATCCGCAGCAACGTGCCGCCGGCCGCGCCCTTCGGTCGCCTGCCGATCAGCCAGGACGGCTACGGCCTCGTCAGCGCCGGCGTCGTCTGGCAGAGCGGCGGCCCGTGGTCGGTGTCCCTGCAGGGCACCAACCTCACGGACAAGGAGTACCTGACGACCGGCTACAACCTGGCGCAGGCCCTCGGCGTCTACACCGGCTTCTACGGCGCGCCGCGCCAGTACAGCCTGTCGGTCCGCTACGACTTCTGAGTCCGCGATGACCCACCGCCGCCCGCTGCCCCTCGTCCTCACCGCGATGCTCGGCGGCCTCTCGGGCTGCGGCGGCGAGCCGGCACCGCCGCTGGCCGCGATCACGCTCGACGCGTCGCGCGTGGCCGTGGCCGGGGTGTCGTCCGGGGCGTACATGGCCACGCAGGTGCACGTGGCGCTCAATGCCCGCGTGCACGGGGCGGCCCTCGTGGCCGGCGGCCCGTACGGCTGCGCGCAGGGGCAGCTCGAGACCGCGCTGGGCCCGTGCATGACCGCCCAGCCGGCGCCTCCGGCGGCGGCCACGCTGGTCGCCGTCGCGAGGCAACGGGCGGCCGACGGAACGATCGATCCGCTGGCGACGTTCACCGGTGATCGCGTGCTGGTGCTGCACGGCAAGGACGACGCGACGGTGGCGCCACCGCTCGCGCCGATCACCGCCGCGGTGTTGCGGGATCTTTCCGGCAACGCGGCCACGGTCACGCTCGACGACCAGCGCGCCTTCGGCCATGGCTGGCCCACGCCCGATGCCGGCGTCCCTTGCGGGCAACCGGGATCGCCGTGGCTGCTCGACTGCGACATCGATGCCGCCGGCGAGGTGATGGGCGCGCTGTTCGGCGAGGCCGGTGAGGCCGGTGCCGGCACCGGCGCCCTGCTGCGCTTCGACCAGCGCGAGTTGGCCCCGGAGGGCGCGGTGGGCCTGGCCGATACCGGCTTCGTCTATCGGCCCGGCGCCTGCACGGACGCCGCCTGCGGCGCACTCGTGGTGTTCCACGGCTGCCAGCAGAACGAGGAGAGCGTCGGCGAGGCCTTCGTCCGCGACGCCGGTTTCAATCGCTGGGCCGACGTGCATCGCGTGGTCGTGGTCTATCCTCAGGCGCAATCGAGCTACATGCCGCTGAATCCGAAAGCATGCTGGGACTGGTGGGGCTACGGCGGCGCCGACTACGACCTGAGGACGGGCGGGCAGATCCGCTTCGTCGCGGCGTTGCTCGACCGGCTGGCGGGGACGCGCTGATCCCCGAACCGGCCGCATCGCGGCGCGGGGGAGGACCCGCATGTTGAGCGAATGGGGCGTGCTGTTCGCCGCGGTGCTGTGGCTGGGCCTGCTGTTCGGCACCGCGGTGTGGGGGGAGCGCCATCCGGGCGCGATGGCGCGGCACTGGGGATGGGTGTTCGCCCTGTCCCTCGCCGTGTACTGCACCAGCTGGACCTTCTTCGGCACGGTGCAGCAGGCGCGCGATTCGGGCTGGGCGCTGCCACCCACCTTCCTCGGCACGATCCTGCTCTACGCGCTGGCCTTTCCCGTCCTGCTGAAGCTCTTCCGCCTCGCACGCGAACTCAACAGCACCTCGCTGGCCGATTTCATCGCCACGCGGCTGGGCCGCAGTTCCGCGCTCGCGGCGACCGTCACCGCCATCGCGGTGATCGGCATGGTTCCCTACCTCGCGCTGCAGCTGAAGGCCGTGGCCATGAGCCATGGGCTCGTGACGCGCGGCAGCGACCTGGCCGCGCCGCCCGAGCAGGACAGCGCGCTGTACGTGGCGATCGCGCTCGGCGCTTTCGCGATGCTGTTCGGGACGCGCCGGGCCTCCGCGGTCGAGCACAACCGCGGCCTCGTGTTGGCGATGGCGGCGGAGTCGCTGCTCAAGCTCACCGCCATGCTCGGCCTCGGCCTGTGGCTGCTGACGCGCCCCGGCGGCCTCCCCGATGCCCCGCTGCCCCACGTCGAGGGCGGCACCGCGGGCTTCCCCGCGCTGGTGCTGCTGGGCGCGCTCGCGATGCTGACCCTGCCACACCAGTTCCACGTCGGCATCGTCGAAGCCCGCGACGAGACGCACCTGCGCACCGCGCGCTGGCTGTTCCCGCTCTACCTCGCGCTGATCGCCCTGCCGGTGTTGCCGCTGGCCATGGCGGGCGAGCAGACGCTGGGCGCGATGGGCGTTCCCGCCGACCTGTACGTCCTGGCCCTGCCGCTGGCCGAGGGGGCACCGGGGATGGCCCTGCTCGCCTTCCTCGGCGGGCTGTCCGCCGCGACCGGCATGCTGATCCTCGCGACGCTGACGCTGAGCGTGATGATCGGCAACCACTGGCTGACGCCGCTGCGGCTGCGCGGCGGCTGGCGTGCCGGCGACGGCGACCTGCGCGGCGCGGTGCTGCGGCAGAGGCGTTTCGCCATCGCCGCGGTGCTGGCACTCGCCTGGGCCTACAGCCGCGTCCTCGGCGACAACGATGCGCTGGCCGATATCGGCGCACTCTCGTTCTCGGGCCTCGGCACGCTGGCCCCCGCCGTCGGCTTCGCCCTGTGGCGACCGCAGACCCCGCCATGGGCGGTGCTCATCGGGCTGGTGGCCGGTTTCCTCACCTGGGCCTGGGTGCTGCTGCCGGGCGTCGCGGAGCCCATGGGCCTCGCCCTGGTCGATCGCGCCGGTGCGCCCTTCGGCTGGTCATGGCTGTCGCCGGACGGCCTGTTCGGCCTGGGCGGGTGGAGCCCACTGAGCCGCGGCGTGGCCGCCAGCCTCGTCGTCGGCACGGCGCTCCCCCTGCTGCTCGCGAGCTGGCGCGGTACCGCCGGCGATCGTCGCGACGGCCCGCTCGACGTCACCGCGGTGAAGCGGCTCGCCTCGCGCTTCCTTGCCGCCGACCGGCTCGATGCCGCGCTGAGCGACGCCCCCGCCACCGGGCTGCTCCCGGCCGGGCAACTGGCCCGCGTGGAGCGGGAACTGGCCGCCGTCGTGGGCGCGTCCTCGGCACGCCTGCTCCTCGACGCCCTGCGCCAACCAAGCGGCCCGGCGCCCGAGCAGGTCGCGGAACTCGTCGACGAGGCGACGCAGGGGCTTCGCTTCAACCAGCAGCTCCTCGAGGTGGCGCTCGAGCACATGAGCCAGGGCATCAGCGTCGTCGACCGCGAGCTGCGGCTGGTGGTGTGGAACCGCCGCTATCGCGAGATCTTCGGCTACCCCGACGACCTGCTCCAGGTCGGCATGCCGGTGGCCGCGCTGGTCGAGCACAACCTGCGCCGTGGACTCACTGGCGACATCGACGTGGCCCGCGGCCTCGAGCAGCGCCTGCAGCACATGCGCGCCGGCACGCCCTACCTGAGCGAGCGGCGCATCGGCGATGCGGTCATCGAGATCCGCGGCGAGCCGATGCCCGGCGGCGGCTTCGTCGCCACCTTCACCGATGTCACCGTGTTCCGTGCAAGCGAGGACGCGCTGCGCCGCGATGCCGAGACGCTGGAGGCCCGCGTGGGCGACCGCACGCGCGAGCTGGCCGAGGCGAAAGCCGAGGCGGAACGCGCGAACCAGGCCAAGACGCGCTTCCTCGCGGCGGTCAGCCACGACCTGACGCAGCCCCTGCACGCCGCGCGGCTGTTCACCGATGCACTGGCGCAGCGCAGCGACGCCGCCGGCGTGGCGCCGCAGGTGGCGCGCATCGCCGGCGCGCTGGAATCGGCGGAGGATCTGCTCGGCGGCCTGCTCGACATCTCGCGGCTCGACGCCGGCGGCCTCGCGGCGCAGCCCATCGACCTGCCGCTGCAACCGCTGCTCGACGGATTGGCACGGGAGACAGGCGTCATGGCGGAAGCGAAAGGCCTCTCGCTGCGCTGCGTGCCGACGACGGCCTGGGTGCGCAGCGACCCACAGCTGCTGCGCCGCGTGCTGCAGAACTTCCTCGCCAATGCCGTGCGCTACACGCCGCGCGGCGGGCTCGTGCTGGGCGTACGCCGTCGCGGCGCGGACGCGCTCGCCATCGAGGTCTGGGACAGCGGCATCGGCATCGCGCCCGAGCAGCAGCGCCTGGTGTTCGAGGAGTTCCGTCGCCTGCAACGTGGCGGGCAAGGCCTTGGGCTTGGCCTCGCCATCGCCGATCGCCTGGCGCGCCTGCTCGACGCGCCGCTGGCACTGCGCTCGCGGCAGGGGCGCGGCAGCGTGTTCTCGATCACCGTCCCGCGCGCGGCGGCGCGATCCGCGACCACCGACGCCCCGCCCCGTCCCGCCGAAGCCGCGGCCGACCTCGCGCTGCGCGTCCTGGTGGTCGACAACGACACCGTGGTGCTCGACGCCACGCGCCACTTGCTCGAGGGCTGGGGCGCCACCGTCCGGACGGCCGGCACGCCGGACGAGGCCCTGCGGGCGGCGGCGGAACTGGGGCCGCAGGCGTGGGTGCTCGACTTCCACCTCGACGACGGCGCCACGGGCGACGCCCTGCACCAGGCCCTGACGCGCCGCCATCCGCGCGGCGCCGGCATCATCGTCAGCGCCGACCATGGCGAAGCGGTGCGGCAAGCCGTGCTCGCCGTGGGCGCCACGCCGCTGACCAAGCCACTGAAACCACTGCGACTGAAATCGCTGCTGGCCGCGATGGCGCGGGCCTGAGGCGCCACGCGGGACGGCGCGGGCGCGGTCGGCGCCGCTATTCCCCGGCGAGCCCGCTCAGCAGCACGCCGGCCTGCGTGCGATTCCGCACGCCGAGCTTCTCGAAGACGACGGTGAGGTGGGCCTTCACCGTGCGTTCCTGGATGCCGAGCTCGTCGGCGATCTGCTTGTTGAGGCGCCCTTCGGCCACGCGCTGCAGCACCTTCAATTGCTGCGGCGAGAGCGTCGCCAGGCGCGCGGCCAGCGATTCGGATTCGCCATCGCGCGGCGTGCGGGCGAGCAACTCGCGCAGGGCCGCCGGCATCCAGGTCTCGCCGGCCAGCAGGGCGCGCACGCCCGCGTGGAGTTCGTCGGTGCCGGCGTGCTTGGTCAGGTAGCCGCAGGCGCCCATGGCCAGCGCGCGGCGCACGGTGGCCGGGTCGTCCTGGCCGGAGAGGATGGCAACGGCGACGCCCGGATGCGCCGCGCGGAGTTCACCAAGCGCCAGCAGCCCGTGCGTGCCGGGCAGTTGCAGGTCGAGCAGCACGAGGTCGATGTCGGGCGATGTCGCGAGCACGGACTGGGCGCTGGCCAGATCACCGGCCTCGTCGATGCGCGCGCCGGGCAGCCCCGACGCCAGGGTCTGCCGCAGCGCGAGCCGGTAAAGCGGATGGTCGTCGACGATCAGCAGATGGTGCATGGCGGCAGCTTAGCCGCTCACTGCGCCGTCCACCCGCCATCCACCGGCAGCGCGGCGCCATTGAGGTTGTGGGCCTCGCGACGGCACAGCCAGAGCGCCAGTGCGGCGATCTCGGTCGGCAGGGTCATGCGCAGGCTGGGCTGCTTCTCGGCCAGGAGGGCGCGGATGCCGCTGTCGCGATCACCATTGACCGTTCGCGCGGCGATCTGCGGTTCGATCAACGGTGTCTCCACCCAGCCGGGGCACACGCAGTTGACGGTAACGCCGCCCGAGGCGCGCGAGCCCTGCGCGGCCATCTCCAGCGCAGCAACCTTCGACAAGCCGATCAGCCCATGCTTCGCCGCCACGTAGGGCGCCTTGTTCACCGAAGCGACAAGCCCGTGCACCGAGGCGATGTTGATGACGCGGCCGAAGCCGCGTGCGGCCATGCCCGGCAATGCCGCCTTCATCGTGTGGAAGCAGGCGCTGAGGTTGATGGCGATCAGCGCGTCCCAGCGATCGTCGGGCATCTCCGCCAGCGACGCCGTGTGCTGGATGCCGGCGTTGTTCACGAGGACATCGATCTCGCCAGCCGCGGCCATCATCGCGTGGATGGCTTGGGGATCGCGCAGGTCGGCATCGTGGTGCACCGCGGACGCCGCACCCGCCATGCGGACGGCCGCCAGCGCGGCGGCCACCTGGCCACTGCCGCCAAGGCCGTTGATGTGCACGTGCGCGCCGGCGGCGCCGAGGGCCTCCGCGACGGCGAGGCCAATGCCGGAGGTGGCGCCGGTCACCAGCGCGACGCGGCCTTCGAGGAATCGATCAGTCATGGCGCCAGCTTGCCGTGCGGGGGCGCGCCCGGCCTTTGGACGAAAGTACGATGGCCCCGCCGCCCCCGGCTCGCAGACTGCCGTGATGAGCATCGAACCGCCCTCGCCCTCCCGTCCGCGTGCCCTCGCCGCGACGCCGCCCATGGCCCTTGCCCTGCTGGCGCTGGTGGGCGGCGGCGCGGCGCTGGCCGGCACGCTCCCCATCGCCGGCACGGTGCCGGTGCCCGCGTCCAGCGTGCATCGCGACAGCGATGACCTGCTGACCGCCGGGCTCGGCCTCGAGGGCCTGCGTGGTCCGATCCCCGCCCTCGCCGATCCGGCGGCGCCGACCTTCGCCGAACTGCGACGCCGGGCGGTCTGGACGAACTGGCGCGGCATCGCCGACGTGAGCGCGGCCGGCGGCCTCGGCACGACCTACGGCGATCTCCGCCCCGTGCCGGGCCGCGAGTTCCACGGCCGCGCGACCGTGCCGGGGGCTGCGCACCCGCATCGCGTCCTGCTGCAGCTGCCTGACACCTTCGACCGCGAACGCCCCTGCCTGGTCGTCACCGCCTCCTCCGGTTCGCGCGGCGTGTACGGCGCCATCGCGCTGGCCGGCGGCTGGGGCCTGCCCAAGGGCTGCGCCGTCGCCTACACCGACAAGGGGGCCGGCACCGACTGGACGCGCCTCCCCGTCGAGGGCCGCGAGGACGCGGTGCACGTCCCGCACGCGCATTCCGGCGACCACCCGGAAGCCGACTGGGGCCGCCACGTGCTGCAGGCCGCCGCCTTCGGGCGGGACGTGCTGGTGCGCGAAGCGGCGATCCACCCGGACGCGCTGCGGGTGATCGCCGCCGGCGTGTCCAACGGCGCCGGCGCCGTGCTGCGCGCTGCGGGCGATGAGGCGGACGCCTCACGCCGTATCGCCGATGCCCCACGCATCGACGGGGTGGTGGCGGTGTCGCCCAACATCCATCTCGATGGTGCGCGGCCGCTCTTCGACGTCGCCACCCACGCCGCCCTGCTGATGCCCTGCGCGCTGGCCGCGCCGCACTTCGACGGCGACGCCCTGCTCCGTCCGGGCGGCACGCTCCCGCCGGCCTACGCCGCCGGCTGCGCCACCTTGGCGAAGCACGGCCAGATCGACGGCGACGGCCTTCCCGCCCAGGCCACGGCCGCATGGAACGCCATGCAGGCCGCGGGATGGACCGACGCCGCCCTGCGTGCCGGCGGCTTGAGCGTGGCCTTCGACCTCTGGCGCGCCGTGGCGGCGGGCTATGCCTCGGCCTACGCACGCGCACCCGCGGACGCGATGCCGCTGGGCTACCGCTATGCGGTGCGCGACGCGCAGGGCGCACCGGTCGCGGCCACGCCGGCGGAAGCGGCGCTGTGGTGGAGCGACAGCAGCGGCATCCCGCCCGGCAACGGCGTGGTGCTGCTCGATCCGCCCGGCGACGACGGCCGCGTGGCCGGACTGCTCGGGCTTCGTGCGCTGGCCAAGGACGACGCTGCGGTGCGCGACGCCATCATCGCCACGCGTGCGCTGCCCCCGCGCGACGGGCTGCCGATCCTGCTGCTGCATGGCCTCGATGACGGCCTCGTGCCCGAATGGACGACGAGTGCGCCTTACGCCGCGTTCGCCCGCCAGCACGGCGCACGCCTCGGCTACTGGCGGATCGCCTTCGCCCAGCACTTCGATGCGTTCCTCGGCATGCCGGGCCTGACCGGCCGCTACGTCCCGCTGATGCCGGAGGCCTACGCGGCGCTCGACGCGATGCTGTCGCACCTGCGCGACGGCGCAGCGCTGCCCGGTGATCGGACGATCGGCGTGCCGGCGCCCTGAGGCGCCGGCGCGACACCCTCGTTCCGCCGCCGGGAAACTCAGGCCCTCCTGAACACGATCGTCCCGCCCTCGCTGCTCACCTGCAGCGTGTCGCCGGCGACGAACTCGCCACCGAGGATCTTCTGCGCCAGCGGGTTCTCGATCTGCTGCTGGATGGCGCGCTTCAGCGGCCGCGCGCCGTACACCGGGTCGAACCCGACGTTGCCCAGCACGTCCAACGCCTTGTCATCGATGCCGAACTTGATCTGCCGCTCGGCGAGGCGCTTGGCCAGGTAGGCGGTCTGGATGCGCGCGATCTCGCGGATCTGCTCGCGGCCCAGCGGGTGGAACACGACGATCTCGTCGAGGCGGTTGATGAACTCCGGGCGGAAGTGCGACTGCACCACGCCCATCACCGCCGCCTTCATCTGGATGTAGGCCGCGTCGCCCTCGCCGCTCAGCTCCTGGATGTGCTGGCTGCCGAGGTTGCTCGTCATCACGATCACCGTGTTGCGGAAGTCCACGGTGCGGCCTTGGCCATCCGTCAGGCGGCCGTCGTCGAGCACCTGCAGCAGCACGTTGAACACGTCCGGGTGCGCCTTCTCGACCTCGTCGAGCAGGATCACGCTGTAGGGGCGGCGGCGCACGGCTTCCGTCAGGTAGCCGCCTTCCTCGTAGCCGACATAGCCCGGGGGCGCACCGATCAGGCGGGCCACGGAGTGCTTCTCCATGAACTCGCTCATGTCGATGCGCACCATGGCCTCCTCGGTGTCGAACAGGAAGCTGGCCAGCGCCTTGCACAGCTCGGTCTTGCCCACGCCCGTGGGACCGAGGAACAGGAAGCTGCCGTTGGGCCGGTTCGGGTCGGAAAGGCCCGCGCGCGAGCGACGGATCGCATCGGACACCGCGCGCACGGCTTCGCGCTGGCCGACCACGCGGTTCGCCAGCACGTCGTCCATCTTCAGCAGCTTCTCGCGCTCGCCCTCCAGCATCTTGCTGACCGGGATGCCGGTCCAGCGCGACACGACCTCGGCGATCTCCTCGGCCGTCACCTTGTCCTGCAGGAGGGTGAAGCCCTTGGTCTCGGTCGCCTGCGCATCACTGAGCTGCTTCTCGAGCTGCGGCAGCTTGCCGTACTGGATCTCGGAGGCGCGCGCCAGGTCCTGCCGGCGGTGCGCGGCCTCCAGCTCGGACTTCAGCTGCTCGATCTGCTCCTTGAGCTTCGTGGTGCCGGTGACGGCGGCCTTCTCGGCCTTCCACACCTCTTCGAGGTCGTTGAACTCGCGCTCCAGCTTGGCGATCTCGGCCTCGAGGTCGGCGAGACGCTGCTTCGATTCGTCGTCCTTCTCCTTCTTCAGCGCCTCGCGCTGGATCTTCAGCTGGATCAGGCGGCGCTCCTTGCGGTCCATCTCCTCCGGCTTGGAGTCGATCTCCATGCGGATGCGCGAGGCCGCCTCGTCCATCAGGTCGATGGCCTTGTCGGGCAGCTGGCGGTCGGCGATGTAGCGGTTGGAGAGCGTGGCCGCGGCGACGATGGCCGGGTCGGTGATCTCCACGCCGTGGTGCACGGCGTAGCGCTCCTTCAGGCCGCGCAGGATGGCGATGGTGTCCTCGACGCTCGGCTCGCCCACGAACACCTTCTGGAAGCGGCGCTCCAGCGCGGCGTCCTTCTCGACGTACTTGCGGTACTCGTCGAGCGTGGTGGCGCCGATGCAGTGCAGCTCGCCGCGCGCCAGCGCGGGCTTGAGCATGTTGCCGGCGTCCATCGCGCCCTCGGCCTTGCCGGCGCCCACCATGGTGTGCAGCTCGTCGATGAACAGGATCACCTGCCCTTCGTTCTTGGCGAGGTCGTTGAGCACGGCCTTCAGGCGCTCCTCGAACTCGCCGCGGAACTTGGCACCGGCGATGAGCGCGCCCATGTCGAGCGAGAGCACGCGCTTGCCGCGCAGGCCTTCCGGCACCTCGCCGTTGATGATGCGTTGGGCGAGGCCCTCGACGATCGCCGTCTTGCCCACGCCCGGCTCGCCGATCAGCACGGGGTTGTTCTTGGTGCGCCGCTGCAGCACCTGGATGGTGCGGCGGATCTCCTCGTCGCGGCCGATCACCGGGTCGAGCTTGCTGTTCTCGGCGCGGGCCGTCAGGTCGATGCAGTACTTCTCCAGCGCCTGGCGCTGGTCCTCGGCGTTCTCGCTCTGCACCTTCTCGCCCCCGCGCATTTTCTGGATGGCCGCCTCGAGCTTGGCCTTGTCGAAGCCGGCGGACTTCAGCAGCTTGCCGGCCTCGCCGCTGTCCTCGACGCAAGCCAGAAGGAAAAGCTCGCTGGCGATGAAGGCGTCGCCGCGCTGGCTGGCCAGCTTGTCGGTCACGTTGAGCAGGCGCGCCAGCTCGTTGCCGAGGTTCACCTGGCCGGCCTGGCCGGTCACCTTCGGCAGTTTGTCGAGCGCCTCGCCGATCTTCTCGCGCAGCAGCACCACGTTGCCGCCGGCCTGCGCCAGCAGCGGACGCGTGCCGCCACCTTGCTGATCAAGCAAGGCCGAGAGCAGGTGCGCGGGTTCGATCAGGTTGTGGTCGCGCACGAGCGCCAGCGACTGCGCGTCCTGCAGGGCCTGGGCGAAGCGCGAGGTGAGCTTGTCCATCCGCATGGGTCGTCTCCGAAAGGGGCGGCGGCCCACGGAACGGGCCGCGATGGCTTCCAGATGCGGATGATGGCGAGGTGATTCAAGGCCGGCTTGATCCGGCGCAAGCCGGGAGGGGCCGACCGTTCAGCCCGATCGCGCCCCGTCGGACAACGGGCGCGACGCCGGCGCGCGCATCACAGCGCCTCGAGGTCTTTCTTCGCCTCGCTGTTGCGGGGATCGAGCCGTACGGCCGTCTGGAACGCGATGCGCGCCGCAGCGGTGTCGCCCTGCTTGGCCTCGATCTGGCCGAGGCGCCACCACGCGGCCGTATCCCGTGGATCGTTCTCGCCGCGCGCCAAACCGCCATCGAGGTAGCGCTCCAGCGCGGCGCTGCCTTCGTCGAGGAACTGGCCGCTGATCGCGGCAAGGCGGCCCAGCTGGTAATGCGGCGCGGCCTGCTGCGGCTGCGCCGCCGCCCACGCAAGGAGGAATGTCCGGGCCTCGGCATAACGCTCGAGCGCGACGAGGCTGTTCCCCACCATCACGCGGGTGTCGATGTCGTCGGCCGGCAGCGCCGGCACCGCGGCCACCGCGGCATCGATGGCGCGCATCGCCGCGGCGTTGTCCTCGAAGTGCGCGCGTTGGATGGTGGCTTCCGCCAGATGGCCGCGCGCCGCGTTGCGCTTGGCGATCTCGGCCTGCTGCGCTTGCGCCTTCTCGACGCCGCCGCCGATGGCCCCAGGGGCCTGCAAGTAGAACTGGATCAGGGCCGATCGCGCGTCGAGGAGGTTGCCGTCGAGCCGAACCGCGGCCTCGAAGGCGTCGCGCAGGTCCGGCGCCATCCCCATCTTGCGGAGCATGTTCACCTGCCCGATCCGTGCCCCGAGGCTGTTGCCGAGCCAGAACTGCGCCTGCGCGTCGTTGGGCGCGATCGCGACCGCCTGCTCGGCGCTCTCGACGGCGTCCTCGGCCTCGCCCTTCTGCAGCTGCGCACGGGCCAGCAGCACCCAGGCGCGGGCATTGGCCTCGTTGGCCTCGACGAAGGCCTGCGCCTTGGGCAGCGCGCCCGGGTCACGGTTCTTCAGCAGGGCTTCGATGTCGGCGACGTTCGCGAACGCTGCGGCGGAGAAACCGGCCAACAGGAGGCCGAAAGCGAGGGGGGCGAGGCGCATCACGACACTCCGGGGGACAAGGGCGGTGAGTCCAGCATCACCGCACGGCCGGCCCGTCGTCGCCCTGCCGTTCGTCATGACGGCACCTGCCGTTCAGCGGCCGGTCGGAGCCCGCCACAGCAGGCTGGCCATCCGCCCGGTGCGGGCGTCGCGTCGATGGGAGAAGAACGCGTCCGGCTCGCCGATCGTGCAGCGCCCGCCGCCGGCAACGCGCGACACGCCCAGTGCCGCAAGACGGCGCCGCGCGAGCGCGTACAGATCGACGCGCCAATGGCCCGGCCGCGTGGCGATGAACGCACCTGCGGCACCATCGTCGGGATCGACGAAGGCCGCGCGCACCTCGTCGCCCACCTCGTAATGCGCCGGTCCCGCCGCCGGGCCGAGCCAGGCGATCACGCGCTCGCCGGGCACGCCCATCGCCGCGACCGTCGCCTCGATGACGCCGGCGGCCAAGCCGCGCCAGCCGGCATGGGCCGCACCGAGCACGGTGCCATCGTCGGAACACAGCAGCACGGGCAGGCAGTCGGCGTGCAGCACCGCGAGCACGACGCCGGCACGACGCGTCACCGCGGCGTCGGCCTCGGGCTCATCAGCGGTGGCTGGCACCGGCACACCGTCGACCGTGCCGGCATCGGCATCGAACACCGCCGTGCCGTGCACCTGCCGCAACCAGTGCGGCGTCGAGGGCAGCCCCAGCGCCTCGCGGAGAGCCTCGCGGTTCGCCCGCACGTTCGCCGCGTCGTCCCCGTCGGCGGCGCGGTGGCCGCCAAGGTTCAGCGTGTCGAAGGGCGGGGGCGACACGCCCAGCCCCCGCCGCTGCGTCGAACCACCGCACACGCCGGCAGGCGCAAGCCCCTCGGCGACGTCGAAGAACGTCAACGCGGCGTCCACCAGCGCGATGCGATGCCGATCGCCGCCGTCACTTGATGCCCTTGGCGGCGGCTTCCGCGGTGTCCTCGCGCAGCCGCGCCAGCAGGGCGAGCATGTCGTCCGGCATGCCGGCTTCGAAGCGCAGCGTCTCGCCGCTGGCGGGGTGCACGAAGGCCAGCGATTCGGCGTGCAGGGCCTGCCGCTTGAAGCCGCGCAGGCCCTCGACCAGGGCCTCGGTCGCCCCCTTCGGCAGGCGCAGGTTGCCGCCGTACAGCGGGTCGCCCACCAGCGGATGGCGCACATGCGCCATGTGCACGCGGATCTGGTGCGTACGCCCGGTTTCGAGGCGGCATTCCACCAGCGTGTGGCTGCGGAAGCGCTCGCGCACGCGGTAGTGGGTGACGGCCTCGCGGCCGCTCTCATTCACCGCCTGGCGGATGCGGTCGGTCGGGTGGCGGCCGATGGGGGCATCCACCGTGCCGCCGGCCACCATCGCGCCGCAGGCCACGGCCAGGTACTGCCGGTGCACCTCGCGGTTCGAGAGCTGCTCCACGAGCGAGGCATGGGCGCGCAAGGTGCGCGCCACCACCATCAGGCCCGAGGTGTCCTTGTCGAGGCGGTGGACGATGCCGGCGCGCGGCAGCTCGGCCAGCTTCGGGTCGAAGTGCAGCAGCGCGTTCACCAGCGTGCCGCGCGGGTTGCCGGCACCGGGGTGCACCACGAGGCCGGCCGGCTTGTTCAGCACGATCACCTCGTCGTCCGCGTGGCGGAGGTCAAGGGCGATGGCCTCGGGCTCGGCCGTGGTCTCGATCGAGGGGGTCACCCACACCGTGACGGTCTCGCCGCCGCGCAGCGCCTGCTTGGGTTTCGCCTCGGCACCGTCGAGCAGGGCCTCCCCCGATTTGATCCAGCCGGTCAGCCGTGAGCGGGAGAAATCCGGGAACAGGTCGGCCAGCGCCTGGTCGAAACGTCGGCCGGCGTGCTCCAGCGGCACCACCGCCTCGAGCAGTTCACGCTCGTCCTCGCCACGCGCATCGTCGGTGTCCGGGCGGGCGGAATGGGGAAGGGTCATGGTCGGGGCGGCTCGGCGGCGATTCAGGGGATTCCGCTATTATCGACCGTCCTGAACCCCGCTGGTGCCCGTTCCGTGCCGTCCATGCCGTCCACGCGCGTCCTGACCCGCCTCGCCCTCCTGTCGCTGCTGGCCCTCGGCACCACCGGCTGCCAGACCATGAAAGGCTGGTTCGACGGCGGCGAGCCGGACACCGAGACCCTGCCGGTCGAAGCCCTGTACGCCGAAGCCCGCGAATCGCGCGAAGCCGGCAACTACGCGCGCGCCGAGACCTACCTGACGCGCCTGACCGGCCGCTTCCCCTTCGGCCCGTACACCGAACAGGCCCAGCTCGACCTGGCCTACGCGCAGTACAAGCAGGGCAAGCACGAAGACGCCACGTCGACGATCGACCGCTTCATCCGCACCTACCCGACGCACCCGGCGATCGACTACGCCTACTACCTGCGCGCCCTGAACGGCTTCGACCGCGACAGCTTCTTCCTGCAGCGCATCGCCCGCGCCGACATGTCGGCCCGCGACCTGACCCGCGTGCAGGCCAGCTTCGAGGCCTTCGCCGAGCTGCTGCGCCGCTACCCGAGCAGCCGCTACGCCGCCGACTCCCGCCAGCGCATGGTCTACCTGAAGAACTTCCTGGCCCGCCACGAGGCGACCACGGGGCTCTACTACCACCGCCGCGGCGCCTACGTCTCCGCCATCAACCGCGCGAAGTACCTGCTCGAGATCTACCCGCAGAGCGAGTTCGAGGCCGATGGCATCGCACTGCTCGCGTCCAGCCATGCGGCACTCGGCCAGGACGACCTCGCGGCCGACGCCCGCCGCGTGCTCGAGAAGAACTACCCCGACCACCCCTACCTCCGCGGCGAGTGGCCGGAGCGCGGTGGCCTCTGGGGCCAGCTGAATCCGTTCGGCGCCGGCCGCTGACGCCACGCCGCGCCTCGCGCATCGATGAAGGCCGCCTCCGGGCGGCCTTCGCGTTTCCGGGGCTCAGCGTCGCCAGCCGTTGGTGATCGGGTAACGCCGCTCGCGGCCGAAAGCGCGGCGCGAGAGCTTGGGCCCCGGCGCGGCCTGCCGGCGCTTCCACTCGCTGATGCGGACGAGGCGCAGCACCTGGTCCACGGCCTCCACCGGAAAACCGCGCGCCAGCAGCGCGTCACGGCCCTCGCGGCCTTCGATGTGCGCCTCCAGGAGGGCATCGAGCAGGTCGTAGGGCGGCAGCGAATCCTGGTCGGTCTGGTTCTCGCGCAGTTCGGCCGAGGGTGGGCGGGTGATCACCGCCTCGGGGATGGCCGGCGGCGCGCCGGCGGGCTGCCGCGCATTGCGCCAGCGCGCCAGGGCGAACACCTCCATCTTGTAGAGGTCCTTGATCGGCGCGTAGCCGCCGCACATGTCGCCGTAGATGGTGGCGTAGCCGACGGCGTACTCGCTCTTGTTGCCCGTGGTCAGCAGCAGGCCGCCGTGCTTGTTGGCCAGCGCCATCATCAGCGCACCGCGGCAGCGCGACTGCAGGTTCTCCTCCGTGACGTCCGGCGCGAGGCCGGCGAACAGCGGCCCGAGGGCCTGGAGGAAACCCTCGAACGGCGCCTCGATCGCGACGGTCTCCAGCCGCACGCCGAGCGCGGCCGCCTGCTCGGCCGCGAGGTCGTTCGAGAGATCGGAGGTGTAGCGCGAGGGCAGGCGGACGGCGGTGACGTTCGCGGCGCCGAGCGCATCGACCGCCATCGCCAGCACCAGGCCGGAGTCGATGCCGCCCGACAGCCCCAACCACGCCGAGCCGAAGCCGTTCTTGCCGCAGTAGTCGCGCAGGCCGCGCACCGCCGCGCGATAGGCGAGCGATTCACGGGACTCGTCGTCCTCCGTCGGCCACTGCACCGGGGTGAACCGGCCGCTGCCGGCGTCGAAATCCGTGATGAGCCACTGGTCGTCGAAGGCGCGCGCCGCCGGGTGCAGGCGGCCATCGGCGTCGGCCAGCACCGACGCCCCGTCGAACACCAGCTCGTCCTGCCCACCGACGAGGTTGAGGTAGGCGATGGCGGTGCGCGCTTCGGCCGTGCGCAAGGCCATCAACGCATCGCGATCGGCGAGTTTGTCGCGCTCGAAGGGCGAGGCGTTCGGCACCACCACCAGGCGCGCGCCGGCCGCCACCGTCGCCGCGATCGGCTCCGGATGCCAGAGGTCTTCGCAGACGATCACGCCCACCGGCACGCCGGCCACGTCGACCACGCAGTCCTCGTGGCCCGGCGCGAAGTGGCGGCGCTCGTCGAACACCGCGTAGTTCGGCAACTTGCGCTTGCGGTAGGTCGCTTCAACACGACCGTCGCGCAGCACGCTGGCCGCGTTGAACACCACGCCGCCGACGGCCTCGGGCCAACCGACCACCGCCGTGATCCCGCCCGTGCAGCACGCGGCCACGCGCTGCAGCTGCGCGGCACACTCGGCGAGGAAGCCGGGGCGCTCCAGCAGGTCCTCCGGCGGGTAGCCGGAGAGCGTCAGCTCGGGGAAGACGACGAGGTCGGCGCGATGCGTGTCGCGCGCCTCGGCGATCCACGCGATCACGCGGTCGGCGTTGGCGGCGACGGCACCGACGGGGCAGTCGAACTGGGCGAGGGCGAGGCGCAGCGTCATGCGGCACGCGTGTCGCGGATGGCCTGCTCGAGCAGTTCGGGATCGACACCGCGCGCCTTCAATGCTTCGGCAAGGCGTCGCGCCGGGTCGCTCAGCAGCTCAGCCTCGTCACGGCGCAGGCCTTCGCTGATGTAGGCCTTCAGCAAGGTCTGATAACCGGACATGCCGCGCAATGGCGCGATCGCCTTCATGGACGCGACGACATCCTCGGGGATACGCATCGTGATCGAGGTCATGGTGCGGGCAGTCGCCAGACGCTGGCGGATTCGGTCATTCGGCATAGCGGGCCTCCTCGTCGCGCGTCGCGCGTCTAGCGGAAATCAGGCGAAGCACACCGTCGACAATGTCGACGTGCACGACATACAGCAGGCGCGCATGCGCATCGAAGCCGATCACCGCGTGCCGCGCCTCATCGTTTCTCGACGCATCGACGACCACGAACAGCGGATCGAAGAACACCGTCGCGGCCTCCTCGAAACGGACACCGTGCTTGCGCACGTTGGCATCGGCCTTTGCCTCATCCCAGACAAACCCCTGCCCATCGATGTCGATGCGTATGTCCATGCTGGCCGACTATCCCTCCGACGTATTTACTTTGTCAATACAGAACACACTGGCCGCGACGAAACGACGAAGGCCGCCCTCGCGGGCGGCCTCCGGTACTCACGAACCCCGGCGCTTGCGCGCCGCGGCCCTTACTTCTTGACCAGCTTGGCGATGGCGGCACCGAGGTCGCCGGGCGACTTCACGGTGACGACGCCGGCCTTCTCCAGCGCGGCGAACTTGCCTTCGGCCGTGCCCTGGCCGCCCGAGGCGATGGCGCCGGCGTGGCCCATGCGCTTGCCCGGAGGGGCCGACGAGCCGGCGATGAAGCCGACGACCGGCTTGGTCACGTACTCGCTGATGAACTCGGCCGCTTCTTCCTCGGCCGAACCGCCGATCTCGCCGACCATGATGATGCCTTCGGTCTGCGGGTCGTCCTGGAACAGCTGCAGGGCGTCGATGAAGTTGGTGCCGTTGATCGGGTCGCCGCCGATGCCGATGCAGGTCGACTGGCCGAGGCCGGCGTCGGTGGTCTGCTTCACGGCTTCATAGGTCAGCGTGCCCGAGCGCGAGACGATGCCGATCTTGCCCGGCATGTGGATGTGGCCCGGCATGATGCCGATCTTGCACTCGCCCGGCGTGATCACGCCCGGGCAGTTCGGGCCGATGAGCACGACGTCGTCGTACTGCGCCAGCACGTGCTTGACGCGCAGCATGTCCAGCACCGGGATGCCTTCGGTGATGCAGACGATCAGGCGGATGCCGGCGGCGGCCGCTTCGAGGATGGCGTCGGCCGCGAACGGCGGCGGCACGTAGATGACCGAGGCGTCGGCGCCGGTCTCGTCGACCGCGTCCTGCACGGTGTTGAAGACCGGCAGGCCGATGTGGGTGGTGCCGCCCTTGCCGGGCGTGACGCCGCCGACGACCTTGGTGCCGTAGTCGAGCATCTGCTCGGCGTGGAAGGTGCCCTGCTGGCCGGTGAAGCCCTGCACGATCACCTTGGTGTTCTTGTTGACCAAAACGCTCATGGTTCGATTCCTTGGTGTCGGGTTCAGGCAGCGGCGGCGACGGCTTTCTTGGCGCCGTCGTTGATGTCGTCGGCCGGCTGGATGGCCAGGCCCGAGCTCTTCAGCAGCTCCTTGCCCTTCTCGACGTTGGTGCCTTCGAGGCGCACGATCACCGGCACCTTGACGTCCACTTCCTTGACCGCGGCGATGATGCCTTCCGCGATCATGTCGCAGCGGACGATGCCGCCGAAGATGTTGACGAAGATCGCCTTGACCTTGTCCGAGCTCAGGATCAGCTTGAAGGCCTCGGTGACGCGCTCCTTGGTGGCGCCGCCGCCGACGTCGAGGAAGTTGGCCGGCGAGCCGCCGTTCAACTGGATGACGTCCATCGTGGCCATCGCGAGGCCCGCGCCGTTGACGAGGCAGCCGATGTTGCCGTCCATCGTCACGTAGTTGAGGTTGTACTTGACGGCCAGCACCTCGGCCTCGTCTTCCTGCGCGATGTCGCGCATGGCCGTGGTCTTCGGCTGGCGGAACTCGGCGTTGTCGTCCGAGTTCACCTTGCCGTCGAGCGCCACGAGGTCGCCGTGGGTGTTGATGGCGAGCGGGTTCAGCTCGATCAGCGACAGGTCGTACTTGTTGAAGAGGGTGAACAGGCCCAGCATGATCTTGGTGAGCTGGCCGCACTGCTTGGCGTTCAGGCCCATCGCGAAGCCGACCTGGCGGCACTGGTAGGGCTGCAGGCCTTCGACGAAGTTCACGTGCACCGTGTGGATCAGCTCCGGCGTCTCGGCCGCGACCTTCTCGATCTCCACGCCGCCTTCGGCCGAGCAGATGAAGGTGATCGACTTGGTGGCGCGGTCGACGAGGGCCGAGATGTAGAGCTCCTTGGCGATGTCCGAGGCCTCGGTCACCAGCACCACGTCGATCGGCAGCGCGCGGCCACCCGACTGGTAGGTCTCCATCTTGCGGCCGAGCATGCCGGCGGCGGCTTCCTTGACGGCGTCGAGGCTCTTGCAGAGCTTCACGCCACCGGCCTTGCCGCGGCCGCCCGCGTGGATCTGCGCCTTGACCACCCAGAAGTCGCCCCCGAGCGCCTTGGCGGCTTCGACGGCTTCATCGGCGGTGCGGGCGATCTTGCCGGCGGGGACGGGGATGCCGACCTCGGCGAACAGCTCTTTGGCCTGGTACTCGTGGAAATTCATGGGACACCTGGGTCTGGGCGGCACGGCGCCGCGGGGATGAGGGCCATCGGGGTGGCGATCCGGGAGACGCCCGCCGACGGGGCGCGTATTGTCGTCGCTCGGGTGCAGGAAGGCAAAGCGAGCGCCCGCCCCGCCCGGTGCGGCCTGCCGCTACAGTGCGGCCATGCCCTTCGTCCGTTCGTCCAGCCAGCTGCCCAAGGGCGGCGTCCAGCAGCGCGAGCTGTTCGGCTTCGCCCTGTACCGGGTGCTGGAAGCCGTCCTCCTCGTCACCCTGGGCTGGGCGCCGGAGCACCTCGGCCTGCTCACCGCCGTCGACGCCCCGCTGCTGCGCGGCGCCGCCACCTTCTACCTGCTGCTGTCGCTGGGCCTGCTCTGGGCCAGCCGGCGCGAGGGGGCGAACCTGCCCATCCAGGGCGGCTGGGGCCTCGCCCTCGACATCGTGGTGGCGGCCACGGTGCTCTCGGCCCAGCAGGGGCTGGATGCCGCCATCGGCCTGCTGCTGCTGTTCAACATCACCATCGGCAGCCTGATCGTCGGGTTCCGGCTGGCGATGGCGCTGGCCACCCTGGCCGCCGCCGCCGTGTTCGGCGAGTTCGCCCTGAGCACCCTCGCCGCGCGCGACGACCGCCCCCTCGTGGAGCCGGCGATGTTCGCCGTCTGCTACCTCGCCGGCGCGGCGTTCTCGCAGTTCCTGCGCCGCGAGCTGGCCCGCTCCGAGGCGCTGGCCGACGAGCGCGGCAGCGAGGTGGCGCAGCTGGCGGAATTGAACGAACTGGTGATCCGCCGCATGCGCACGGGGGTGCTCGTGGTCGACGGCCAGCACCGCATCCGCCTGTTCAACGAGGCCGCCTGGGCCCTGCTCGGGGCGAAAGGCGAAGCGCAGCGCCTCGCCGACCTCTGCCCGCCGCTCGACACCCTGCTGCGCCGCTGGCGCAGCAGCGGCGAGGTGCAGCCGCGCAGCCTGCGCGTCGGCGAGGACGGGCCCGAGCTGCTGCCGCGCTTCGCCGCCACCGGCGTGCGCGACGAGCTCTACCTGTGCTTCCTCGACGATGCCCGCCACTACAGCGGCCGCGCCGAAGAGCTCACCCTGGCCACCCTCGGGCGGCTCGGCGCCAGCATCGCCCACGAGATCCGCAACCCGCTCTCGGCCATCCTGCACGCCGCGCAGCTGCTCGACGAATCGCCCGGCCTGCCCGAGGCCGACCGCCGCCTGCTCGACATCATCCAGGGCCAGTGCCAGCGCATGGACGGCATCGTCGACAGCGTGCTCGGCCTCGCCCGCCGCGAGCGCGCCCAGGCCGAGGTGGTCGACCTGCCGAAGCTGCTGCAGCGCTTCGTCGAGGACTACCGCGGCCTGCACCCGCTCGGGGCCGACCAGCTCGACGCGCGCGGCAGCACGGGGCTGAGCGCCATGGTCGATCCGCGCCACCTGCAACAGGTGCTCACCGTGCTGGTGGACAACGCCCGCGCCTATGGCCGCCTGCCGGGCCAGCCGGCCCGCGTGCTGCTGCGGGCCCAGGCCGCCGGGGGCGACGGCGCCGAACCCGGCGCGGTCGATCTCGACGTGGTCGACCACGGCCCCGGCATCCCGCCCGCCGTGGCCGCGCGCCTGTTCGAGCCCTTCTACACCACCAGCGAACACGGCACCGGCCTCGGCCTGTACATCGCCCGCCAGCTCTGCGAAGCCAACCAGGGCCGCCTGCGCTTCGTGCCGGTGCCCGGCGGCGGCGCCTGTTTCCGCATCCGCTTGCCGGGCCGTTACGCTAACGATCGGCCAGGACGCCCCGGAACCCCATGATTTCGCGCAGCGCCCTCATCGTCGACGACGAACGCGACATCCGCGAGCTGGTGGCCCTCACCCTCGGGCGGATGGGCCTGCGCGTGGAAACCGCCGGCGACCTCGCCCAGGCCCGTGCCCAGCTGCAGGTGCACGATTTCGACTTCTGCCTCACCGACATGCGCCTGCCCGACGGCAACGGCACGCAGCTCGTCGAGCACATCGCCGCGAAGCACCCGCACACGCCGGTGGCGATGATGACGGCCTACGGCAACGTCGAAGCCGCCGTCGCCGCGCTGAAGGCCGGCGCGTTCGACTTCGTCACCAAACCGGTCGACCTCGCGGTGCTGCGCCAGCTCGTCACCCACGCGCTGAACCTCGGCGTGCAGCGCCGCGCCGCCGCGCAGGCCCCGGTGCCGCGGCTGATCGGCGACGCCCCGGCGATGCGCCAACTGCGCGAGACCGCCGCCAAGGTGGCCCGCAGCCAGGCCCCGGTCTTCATCTGCGGCGAGTCCGGCACCGGCAAGGAGCTGGTGGCGCGGCTGGTGCACGCCCACAGCGGCCGCAAGGACGGCCCCTTCGTGCCGGTGAACTGCGGCGCCATCCCGGCCGAGCTGATGGAAAGCGAGCTGTTCGGCCACCGCAAGGGCAGCTTCACCGGCGCCCACGCCGACAAGGACGGCCTGTTCCAGGCCGCGCAGGGCGGCACCCTGTTCCTCGACGAGATCGCCGAGCTGCCCCTGCCCATGCAGGTCAAGCTGCTGCGCGTGCTGCAGGAGAAAGCCGTGCGCCCCGTCGGCGCCCCGGCCGAAGTGCCGGTGGACGTGCGCGTGCTCTCGGCCACCCACAAGGACCTCGCCACGCTGGTGGCCGAGGGCCGCTTCCGCCACGACCTGTTCTACCGCATCAACGTGATCGCGCTGCCCGTACCGCCGCTGCGCGAGCGCCGCGACGACATCCCGGCCATCGCCGAGGCCGTGCTGGCCCGCCTCGCCCAGGAGCAGGGCCGGGCCCTGGGCCTGGCCGACGACGCCCGGGCGGCGCTGGCCGCCTACCCCTTCCCCGGCAACGTGCGCGAGCTCGAGAACGTGCTGGAGCGCGCCGCGGCCCTGGCCGACGGCCCCACCCTGCACGCGGCCGACCTCGGCCTGCCGGCCGCCCCCGCCCCCGACGCCCCGCCCCACGCCGGCGAGGCTGCCGACGCCCCGCTGCCCGGCAGCCCCGAGGGCGCCCTGCCCGACGCGCTGGCGCAGATCGAGCGCGAGGCCCTGATCGCCGCGCTGGAGGCCCACCGCTGGCACCGCACCCGAACGGCGGAGGCGTTGGGCATCACCTTCCGCGCGCTGCGCTACAAGCTGAAGAAGTACGGCATCGAATAGCGGATGTGACGGCGCTCACCGAGTGACGCGGCCCGTCGCGTCACTTTCTGACCCGGCGCGGCCGCGGGATGATGCAAAGCCGCATCCATGCCCCACGTTTTGCAACGCGTCACAAAATCAAGGGTTCCCGGCTTGGCACGGATGGTGCATTGTTCGCCCCGTGCCGGCGTCGGCACCGACGGGTGCCATCACGGCTCCGGGCACGAATCCACCACCACTAGCTAGGGGTTACCACCATGAAGAACCAGCAGGGCTTCACCCTGATCGAACTGATGATCGTCGTCGCGATCGTCGGCATCCTCGCCGCCATCGCGCTGCCGGCCTACCAGGACTACACCATCCGCGCTCGCGTGACGGAAGGCTTGGGCATCGCCTCGGCTGCGAAGACGACCGTCTCGGAGAATTTCGCTAACGATGCGAACGACATGTGCGCTGGCGTGAACGAAGTGACGGATGCTGGCCGCACGAGCCTGACCTGCGACGCGGGCACGATCAGCGTTGCGGTCGACGCCGGCGCCGCGGCCGACGTGACCTTCGACCTCGTCCCGACGTACGACGAGGAGACGGGCACCGAGTGGGATTGCAACAACCCGAGCGATGTCCGCTACGTCCCGGCCGAGTGCCGCGAGTAATCGCTCAGCATTGATCGGAGACAAGGCCGCCCTCGGGCGGCCTTGTTTTTTTGTGGTGCGGGAGGCAGCCTGAGGTACATTAATTCTCTGTTTCCTAGGGCCTGCGCCGCGGCATGAACGCCCAAGTCACCCCCAATCTGGTCGGCATCACCGGCATCGCCCGCCGGCTAGTCATGGACGGCGCCCTGAGCGAGGCCGATGCCCGCCGGGCCATGGACGAAGCGCCCAAGGCCAAGCAGCCGGTGGTTCGCTGGCTGCTGGAGAAAAAGTTGGTCGGCAGCGCCGCCGTGGCCGCCGCCAACAGCATCGAGTTCGGCATCCCGCTGCTCGAGATCAACGCGTTTGATCTGGGCCGCGCGGCCGTGAAGGCCGTCAACGAGGAACTGATCACCAAACACGGCGTGCTGCCGCTGTACAAGCGTGGCAACCGCCTCTTCCTCGGCATCAGCGACCCGACCAACACCCGGGCGATCGAGGAGATTCAGTTCGCCGCCGGCGCCACCGTCGAGCCGATCCTGATCGACGAGGAGCAGCTCAAGCGCGCCATCGATCGCGCGTTCACCGCGGCGGAAGCCTTCGACGCCGGAGGCGACGATGAAGGCTTGGACGCCCTCGACTCCGAAGCCGGCGACGACGACAAGGCCGACGCCGGCGGCAATGACGCCAAGGGCGATGACACCCCGGTCGTCAAGTTCGTCAACAAGATGTTGCTCGACGCCATCAAGCGCGGCGCCTCGGACCTGCACTTCGAGCCTTACGAGCACGACTTCCGCGTGCGCTTCCGCATGGACGGCGTGCTGAAGATCGTCTCCAAAGCCCCGATCAAGCTGGCCCCGCGCATCACCGCGCGCCTCAAAGTGATGTCCGGGCTCGACATCGCCGAGAAGCGCCTGCCGCAGGACGGCCGCATCAAGCTCAACATCAGCAAGACCAAGGCGATGGACTTCCGCGTGTCCACCTGCCCCACGCTGTTCGGCGAGAAGACGGTGCTCCGTATCCTCGACGGCAGCGCGGCCAAGATGGGCATCGACAAGCTGGGCTACGAGGACTACCAGAAGGCGCTCTACCTCAGTGCGCTGGACAAGCCCTACGGCATGATCCTCGTCACCGGCCCCACCGGCTCGGGCAAGACGGTCTCGCTCTACACCGGCTTGAACATCCTCAATACCGAGGAGCGCAACATCAGCACCGCCGAGGACCCGGTCGAAATCCGCGTGCCCGGCATCAACCAGGTGCAGATGAACCCGAAGAAGGGCATGAACTTCGCGGCGGCCCTGCGCAGCTTCCTACGCCAGGACCCGGACGTGGTGATGGTGGGCGAAATCCGCGACCTCGAAACCGCCGAGATTGCCATCAAGGCCGCGCAGACCGGCCACCTCGTGCTGAGCACCCTGCACACCAACGACGCCCCGCAGACGGTCGCCCGACTGATGAACATGGGCATCGCGCCCTACAACATCACCAGCTCGGTCACCCTGATCATCGCCCAGCGTCTCGCCCGCCGCCTGCACGACTGCAAGAAAAAGGTGCATATTCCCCAAGGCGCCCTGGTGGCCGAGGGCTTCAAGCCCGAGGAATGCGAGGGCGGGCTGGACGTCTACGAGCCGGTCGGCTGCGACGAGTGCAACGGCGGCTACAAGGGCCGCGTGGGCATCTACCAGGTGATGCCGATGACGGAAGAGATCCAGAAGATCATCCTCGAAGGCGGCAACGCCATGGACATCGGGCTGGTCTGCGAACGCGAAGGGATCGGCGACCTGCGCCGCTCCGCCATCAACAAAGTCAAGGCCGGGCTGATCAGCCTGGCCGAGATGAATCGAGTGACGAAGGACTAAGCCATGTCTGCCACCGCACGCACCGCCAAGACCCCCCCGAAGTCGGCTGCCCGGGAAAACCCGCTCAGCGAATTCGTCTGGGTGGCCACCGACAAGCGCGGCAAGACCCTCAAGGGCGAGATGGCCGCGAAATCGGCCAACTTCGTCAAGGCCGAGCTGCGCAAGCAGGGCATGAACCCGGGCACCATCCGCCCCAAGCCCAAGCCCCTGTTCGGCAGCGCCGGCAAGACCGTCAGCGGCCAGGAGGTCACCTTCTTCAGCCGGCAGATGGCCACGATGATGGCCAGCGGCGTGCCCATGGTGCAGGCGCTGGAGATCCTCTCCAACGGGCAGAAGAACCCGAAGTTCGCCCAGATGATCAAGGCGCTGCGCGACGACGTCTCCGGCGGCAATGCTTTGAGCGAGGCTCTGAAGGCCTTTCCGGTCCAGTTCAACGAGCTGTACCGCAATCTGGTCAAAGCCGGCGAGGGCGCGGGCGTGCTTGACACCGTGCTCGACACGCTGGCCACCTACCTGGAGCGCATCCAGGCGCTGAAGGGCAAGATCAAGAAGGCCCTGTTCTACCCGGCCGGCGTGCTGGCGGTCGGACTCATCGTGAGCCTGATCCTGCTGATGTTCGTGATCCCGCAGTTCAAGACCACCTTCGCCAGCTTCGGCGCCGATCTCCCCGCGTTCACTCAGATCTACGTTGATTTGTCTGAGTTTGTCGTCGGAAACTGGTGGTGGATGCTGGGATTGTCGATTGCGTCGGTGTTTGCCTTTTCATTCGCCTACAAAGCGTCCGCCAATCTGCAGCGAAACGTGGATCGTATGGCGCTGAAGATCCCGGTAATCGGACAGATCCTCCACCAGTCGGCCATCTCGCGCTTTGCCCGCACGCTGGCGCTGACCTTTAAAGCCGGCGTGCCGCTCGTCGAGGCGCTGGACACCGTCGCGGGCGCCACGGGCAGCGTGATCTATGACGAGGCCGTGGCCAAAGTCCGCGATGACGTGGCCGTCGGTTATTCCCTGAATCTGGCCATGAAGCAGGTCGGCATCTTCCCGCCCATGGTGGTGCAGATGGTGGGCATCGGCGAGGAATCGGGCGCACTGGACTCCATGCTGTTCAAGGTCGCCGAGTTCTACGAGGGCGAGGTCAACAACTCCGTCGATGCCCTGACCAGCCTGATGGAGCCCTTCATCATCGTGGTGCTCGGCACCCTCGTCGGCGGCATGGTGGTGGCCATGTACCTGCCGATCTTCAAGCTCGGTGCGGCGATCTGATCGATGCTTGAGCTCCTGATGCAGAACCGGACGGCCGCGATCGCGGCCGTCTTCCTGTTGGGCCTGCTGGTGGGCAGCTTCCTCAACGTCGTCATCCTGCGCGTGCCGCCGCGGATGATGTGGGGCTGGCGCCGCGAAGCGCGCGAGGTGCTCGACCTGCCCGAGAGCGACGAGCCCCAGCCGCCGGGCATCGTCGTCAAGGGTTCGCATTGCCCCAAGTGCGGCCATGCCCTGCGCTGGTACGAGAACATCCCGGTCCTCAGCTGGCTGGCGCTGCGGGGGCGCTGCTCGGCCTGCAAGACGCCGATCTCGGTGCAGTACCCGATCGTCGAGCTCATCACCGGCCTCGCCTTCGCGGCCTGCGTGTGGCGCTTCGGCACGGGGCTGGAGGCCGGGGCGGCGCTGGTCTTCACCGGCCTGCTGATCGCACTGGCGGGCATCGACTGGCGCACCAAGTTCCTGTTCGACGACCTCACCTACCCGCTGCTGTGGCTCGGCCTCGGCGCCAGCGTGATGACGCTCTTCGTGCCCCCGCACAGCGCCATCCTCGGCGCGCTCGCCGGCTACCTGAGCCTGTGGTCCGTCAGCACGGCCTACGCATTGATCAAGGGCCGCCAGGGCATGGGCAACGGCGACTTCAAGCTGCTGGCCGCCCTCGGCGCCTGGTGCGGGGCCTCGGCCATCCTGCCGATCGTGCTGCTCTCCTCCCTGGTGGGCGCGATCATCGGCGGCGTCGGCCTGAAGCTGCTGGCCAAGGACAGCGACACGCAGATCCCCTTCGGCCCCTTCCTCGCCATCGCCGGCTGGGTGTGGTTCCTGTTCGGCCCGGAGCTGTCGGCCTTCTATTGGGGCCTGATGCTGCCGCCGGGCGCCACCGCGCCCTGACCGCCGCACGCCTGCCCCCCTCATGGCCGCTGCCGGCCCGCTCATCGGACTCACCGGCGGCGTCGCCTCCGGCAAATCGAGCGTGGCCCGCGCCTTCGAGGCCCGGCACCCGGGCTGCGTGGTCGACGCCGACCTCGCCGCCCGCGCGGTGGTCGAGCCGGGCACCGAGGGGTTGGCCGCCGTGGTCGCCCACTTCGGCGCCGCGGTGCTGGGGCCGGACGGTCGGCTCGACCGCGCGGCCCTGCGGGCGCGCGTGTTCGCCGCCCCCGAGGAACGCCGGGCGCTGGAAGCCCTGCTGCACCCGCGCATCCGCGCCTGGATGATCGGGCGCGCCGCCGCGGCCACCACGCCCTACGTGGTGATGGACATCCCCCTGCTCGCCGAGGGCGGCGGGCGCGACACCTGGCCGATGCTCGACCGCATCGTCGTGGTCGACGTGCCCACACCCGTGCAGTGCGCGCGCCTGATGGCCCGCGACGGTGTCGATGCCGCCCTCGCCGCGCGGATGATCGCGACCCAGGCCACCCGCGCGCAGCGCCTGGCGCTGGCCGACGACGTGCTCGTCAACCTCGGATCGCTGGACGAGCTCGACGCCGCGGTTGGGAGGCTGGAGGCACGCTTGTTGCGTGATGCGCAACAGTCTACGATGCGGGAATGATCAAGTCGTTCAGGCACAAGGGATTGCGCCGGTTCTTCGAGACGGGCTCCGGGGCCGGGATTCGCGCGAGCCATGCCAACCGACTCCGCATGCAACTCGCGGCACTGGATACCGCACGTTCGATTGACGATCTGGACCTGCCGGGCTTCCGCCTTCATCCCTTGAAGGGCGATCGGAAAAGGCAATGGTCCATTACCGTCAACGGGAACTGGCGACTGACCTTCGAGTTCGTGGACGGTGACGTCCACGTTCTGGATTACGAGGATTACCACTGATGGCCATGTTCAACCCCCCGCATCCCGGTGAATTCATCGCCGCGACTTACCTTGAGCCCCTCGGCATGAGCGGACGGGAGCTCGCCGCGTTGCTGGACGTTTCTCCATCGACGCTCAGCCGTATTTTGAAGGGCAGCAGCCGGGTGTCGCCGGAGATGGCACTCAGACTATCCAAGGCCTTGGGGCGTAGCGCGGAAAGCTGGCTGGCCATGCAGGACGCGCATGACCTTTGGATCGCGCGAGACACAGTGGACCTGCGCGGCGTGAAGTCCTACACCGCCCAAGCCGCCTGATCGGGCCAGAACGCCCGGATCCCCGCCACGCCCTGGGCCCCATGATGGCGGGCTTCGGCGAGATCGCCCGGGCCCACCCCGCCCAAGGCGTACACCGGCCGCGTCGTCAGCGAGCGGAGCCGCTCGAAGGCGACCCAGCCGAGGCCTGGCTGGCCCGGATGGGTGGCCGTGGGCTTCACCGGCCCGAGCAGCAGGTCGTCGACGCCAAGGCTTTCAGCCAACGCCAACTCGTCGGCGTCGTGCACGGCAGCGCACACGCGTCCGCCGGCCTCCCGATGCCGGTGCGTGAGGGCCGCGGTACCCGCCTCCCGCAGTTGGCCAGCCCGCCAGTGCAGGCCCACGCCGAGTGCAGCAGCCAAGGCGGCGTCGCCATGCACCCACAGCCCGGCATCGGCGGCCCGGCAGAGCGGCGCGAGGGCCACGGCAAGGCGCTGGCGCCGCTCGGCGTCCGCGAGGCGCAAATGCACGCGACGGACGCCTTGAGCCAGGGCCGCGTGGGCGGCCGCTAGCCACGCGGCTTCGGCCCCGGGCCCGTCGCCGGGTTCCGGGGTGATCAGCACGCGGTCGGGCTCGCGCAGGGCCGCCACCACCGGACGATCGGCCGGAGGCATCGGGTAAGCGTCGAGGTCGTCCAAGGCCACCCAGGCCAAGGCGTCATGCGCGTGGGCCACGGGGGCCCCTTCGAAGGCGCGGACCTGCCAGGTGTCGAGGTGGAGGCGCAGCGCGGCGGGCTCGCCCGCGGCAGCCACCGGCACGCGGATCAGCGGCACGCCGTCGAGGACGCGCACGCCCAGCTCTTCGTGGAGTTCGCGCCGCAGCGCGTCGAACGGGGCCTCGCCGCGCTCGACCTTGCCGCCGGGGAACTCCCACAGGCCGGCGTCGGCCTTGCCGGGCGGACGACGCGCGAGCAGCACGCGCCCCTGCCCGTCGTGCAGCACCCCGGCGACCACATGGAGCGGCGCGGCCGCGGCCATCGGCGAGGAGCGCGCGCCGCGGCGGGCGAGGCCGGCCCTCAGGCCTGGCCGTGGCAGTGCTTGTACTTGCGGCCCGAGCCGCAGGGGCACGGGTCGTTGCGGCCGATGGCGGGGCCGGCCGCGGCGGCGGCCGAGGCGGCGGCGACGCGGGCCAGGCGCTGCTGCTCCTCGCGCACGTCGGCGGCTTCTTCGTCGGCGCTGTAGCCGCCGGTTTCCGGATGCTGGAACTGCATGCGCTGGGCCTGGGCCTCGGCGCGGCGGCGCTCCTCGGCCTCCATCGCGGCGACTTCCTCCTCGCTGCGGATGCGCACGCGGGCGAGCAGCGTGACGATGTCGCGCTTCACCTTGTCGAGCATCTCCTCGAAGAGCTCGAAGGCCTCGCGCTTGTACTCCTGCTTCGGCTGCTTCTGCGCGTAGCTGCGCAGGTGGATGCCCTGGCGCAGGTAGTCCATGCGCGCGAGGTGCTCCTTCCAGTTCTGGTCGAGCATCGAGAGCATCACCTGGCTCTCGAGCTGGCGCATCAGCTCCGCGCCGAGCTGGGCCTCCTTGCCGGCGAAGTGCGCGCGACCGGCCTCGACGACCTTGGCCACGATGCCCTCGTCGTCGAGCTCGGCGCCGGCGGTGATGGCGCCGCGGATGTCGACCTGCACGCCGAACTCGTCGCGCAGGCTGTTCTCGAGCGCGGGCAGGTCCCACTGCTCGTCGATCGACTGCACGGGCACGTACTTGCGGGTGTGCGCGGCGAGCACGTCGTCGCGGATCGCCTCGATGGTCTCGTGGACCTCGCCCTGGTCGAGCAGCTCGTTGCGCTGTTCGTAGACGACCTTGCGCTGGTCGTTGGCGACGTCGTCGAAGTCGAGCAGGTTCTTGCGGATGTCGAAGTTGTGGGCCTCGACCTTGCGCTGGGCGTTCTCGATCTGGCGGGTGACGAGGCCGCTCTCGATGGCTTCGTCCTCCTTCATGCCCATGCGCGTCATCGCCTTCTGCACCCAGTCGCTGGCGAAGATGCGCATCAGGTTGTCTTCGAGCGACAGGTAGAAGCGCGAGGAGCCGGGGTCGCCCTGGCGGCCGGAGCGACCGCGCAGCTGGTTGTCGATGCGGCGGCTCTCGTGGCGCTCGGTGCCGATGATGTGCAGGCCGCCCGCGGCCTTGACCGCGTCGTGGCGGGCCTGCCAGTCGGCCTTGATGCGCGCCTTGGCGACCTCGTCGACCTCGCCGGCGGCGTGCAGCTCGGCCTCGAGGCTGCCGCCCAGCACGATGTCGGTGCCGCGGCCGGCCATGTTGGTGGCGATGGTGACGGCGCCGGGCTTGCCGGCCTGCGCGACGATGTGGGCCTCGCGCTCGTGCTGCTTGGCGTTCAGCACCTCGTGGACGATGCCGGCGGCCGTCAGCTGCTCGCTGATCAGCTCCGAGGTCTCGATCGAGGTGGTGCCGACCAGCACCGGCTGGCCCTTGGCGTGGCGTTCCTTGATGTCCTCGATGACCGCGAGGTACTTGCCGTTGCGGTTGAGGAAGACCAGGTCCGGCATGTCCTTGCGGATCATCGGACGGTGCGTCGGGATCACCGCCACCTCGAGGCCGTAGATCGAGTTGAACTCGAAGGCCTCGGTGTCGGCGGTGCCGGTCATGCCGGCGAGCTTGCCGTACATGCGGAAGTAGTTCTGGAAGGTGATCGAGGCCAGCGTCTGGTTCTCGCGCTGGATCGGCACGTTCTCCTTGGCCTCGATGGCCTGGTGCAAGCCGTCCGACCAGCGGCGGCCGGCCAGGGTACGGCCGGTGAACTCGTCGACGATCACCACCTCGCCGCCGCGGACGATGTAGTCGACGTCGCGCTGGAACAGCGCGTGGGCGCGCAGCGCCTGGTTCAGGTGGTGGACGACGGCGATGTTGTGGCCGGCGTAGAGGCTGTCCTCGCCCTGCAGGATGCCGGCGGCGCGCAGCAGCGCCTCGGCGTGCTCCATACCGCCCTCCGACAGGTGCACCTGCTTGCCCTTCTCGTCGACCCAGAAGTCGCCGTCGGCGTTTTCGTCGGCCTGGCGGCGCAGCTGCGGCACCACCTTGTTGACCTTCACGTACAGCTCGGGCGACTCGTCGCCGGGGCCGGAGATGATCAGCGGCGTGCGCGCCTCGTCGATGAGGATCGAATCGACTTCGTCGACGATGGCGTAGTTCAGGCCGCGCTGGTGGCGGTCTTCCTTGCGCAGCGCCATGTTGTCGCGCAGGTAGTCGAAGCCGAACTCGTTGTTGGTGCCGTAGGTGATGTCGGCGGCGTAGGCGGCCTTCTTGTCGCCCATCGGCATGCCCGGGTAGACCACGCCCACCGACAGCCCGAGGAAGTTGTAGAGCTTGCCCATCCAGCCGGCGTCGCGGCGGGCGAGGTAGTCGTTCACCGTCACCACGTGCACGCCCTTGCCGGACAGCGCGTTGAGGTACACCGGCAGCGTCGCCATCAGCGTCTTGCCTTCGCCGGTGCGCATCTCGGCGATCTTGCCGCTGTGCAGCACCATGCCGCCGATCAGCTGCACGTCGTAGTGGCGCATCCCGAGCGCGCGGCGGGCGCCCTCGCGGCAGACCGCGAAGGCTTCCGGCAGCAGGGCGTCGAGCGATTCGCCATTGGCCACGCGCGCCTTGAACTCGGCCGTCTTGGCCTGCAGCGCGGCGTCGTCGAGCTCCTTCAGCCCCGCCTCGAGGGCGTTGACCTTGGCGACGGATTTCGAGAGCTGGCGGACCAGGCGCTCGTTGCGGCTGCCGAACAGGGCGGTGAGAAGGCGATTGAGCATGGACGGGTCTTTGCGGTGTGGGGGCGCGCCGGTGGCCGCCCTTGAAAACGGAAGCGGCCGCCGGAGGGCAGCCGCATATTCTAGCTGGTGGCGATGGACCCCGCTTTCAAGCGGGCTGCGGTGCCCGCTGCGACGACCGGTCAGCCCTTGATGCGCTCCAGGTAGGCCATGGGGTTCACCGGGCGGCCGTTGACGTGCACCTCGAAGTGCAGGTGGGCGCCGGTGGAACGGCCGGTCGAGCCGACCTTCGCGACTTCCTGCCCCGCGCGCACGACATCGCCGACGCGGACCAGGTTGCGCTGGTTGTGGCCGTAGAGCGTCCGGTAGCCGTCGCCGTGGTCGACGATGACGGTGTTTCCGTAGCCGTTCTTCCAGCCGGCGAAGCTGACGATGCCGTTGGCGGCGGCACGCACCGGGTCGCCGTAGTTGGCGTCGAAGTCGACGCCGAGGTGGTGGTCGCGTCCGCCGGTGAAGGGGTCGGCCCGGGTGCCGAAACCCGAGGAGATGTAGCCCGGCGCGGGAGCGCGGCTCGGCCGCGACGCCTCCGCCAGCTCCTGGCCTTCGAGCAGGGCACCGAGCACATCGAGCTGCTTCTCGGCCTGGGCGAACTGCGACTCCACCGAGCCCAGCACGACCGCCACGTCCTGCGGCTGGCCCGGGTTCTCCGGCCCGCCCATGGCCGGGCGCTCGCTGAAGTCGAACTCCCCGTCCTTCAACTGGCCCATGGCCGTGAGGCGGTGGCCCAGGGCATTGAGACGGTTGGCCTGGGCCTGCAGCTCGCCGAGCTTCGCCGCCATCGCATTCACGTCGCGCTGGGCCTCGGCGCGCGCCTGCTCGACGGCGGCACGGCTGGCCTGCACTTCGGCGCGAAGTGGCGCCAGCGCCGCGTCCGCGCCCGCCACCCAGTGCCCGATGCCGGCGCCCAGCAGCCCGATGGCCGCGACGGCTGCCGCGAGGCCGCCCGCGCAAAACCAGCGGTGGCGCTTCGATTCCAGACTGAGGGTCAGGGGCGCGCGCAGGCTGCGGGAAACGACGATGATGTTGAGCATGCTTCGATCCAAACCTCGCAACACGACGGAACCGGCCTCCGGCCCCTCCAGCGCCCCCCGGCCGGCCGGCCAGTGGGTCGCGGAAGGCGACCTCGCCGCGGTGATCGCCCGCGCCCAGTGGTTGGACGCCATCGACCAGCGCTTCCGCCGCCATCTGCCGCCGGCGTTGGCCGGGCAGGTGCGCCTGGCGAACGTCGACCGCGGAACCATGGTGGTGGTGGTCCCCTCCCCGGCCTGGAAGGCCCGGCTGCGCATGGACACCGCGCTGCTGCTGGCGGCGGCCGACGCGGCCGGGATCGAAGCCCGGTCGGTGACCCTCAAGGTGGTGCCCCCCGACGCGCCGTTGCCGGAACGCCATGGAGCACCGCTCTCGGCGAAAGCCCGAGCCACGCTCGAAGCCGCCGCCCAATCCGTTGCGGACCCCGATCTCAAGGCCCAACTCCTGCGCCTGGCCGCAAGCGGCCGGGCCCCCGACCTCGCGGGCGGGAACCCGGAGTCTACGGACGGGTCGTTAAAAACCCGCTAACAATCGGTGAAGCGGGCCCGGAAACGAGGAAGCCCGCCGGGGTCACCGGCGGGCTTCGGGCGTCACGATGGCCGTGGAGCCCCGCTGTGCGGGCCTCCGCGACGCGGTGGGGTCAGACCGCCGCGGCCGGGCTCACGTAGGAGATGGGCGATTTCGCCGGGTCGCTGAAGGTCACCTCTTCCCAGGCCGTCTTGTCGGCCAGCAGGGTACGCAGCAGGCGGTTGTTGAGGGCGTGGCCCGACTTGTGGCCGTAGAACGCGCCGATCAGGCTGTGGCCGAGCAGGTAAAGGTCGCCGATGGCGTCGAGGATCTTGTGCTTCACGAACTCGTCCTCGTAGCGGAGGCCGTCGTCGTTGAGCACGCGGTAGTCGTCGAGCACGATGGCGTTGTCCATCGAGCCGCCCAGCGCCAGGTTGCGCTCGCGCAGGTATTCGATGTCGCGCATGAAGCCGAAGGTGCGGGCACGGCTGACTTCCTTCACGAACGAGGTCGTGGAGAAATCGATCTCGGCGCTCGAGGTCGAGCGGCGGAAGGCCGGGTGCTGGAAATCGATGGTGAAGCCGACCTTGAAGCCTTCGAACGGCTCGAAGCGGGCCCACTTGTCGCCGTCCTCGACGAGGATCGGCTTCTTGATGCGGATGAAGCGCTTGGCGGCGTTCTGCTCTTCGATGCCCGCCGACTGCAGCAGGAAGACGAAGGGGCCGGCCGAGCCATCCATGATCGGCACTTCGGCCGTGGACAGGTCGACGTAGGCGTTGTCGATGCCGAGGCCGGCCATGGCCGAGAGCAGGTGCTCGATCGTCATGACGCGGACCTGGTCCTTCACCAGCGCGGTGCACAGCGAGGTGTCGCCCACGGCCAGAGCCGTCGCCTGGATCTCGACCGGCTGGTCGAAATCGACGCGACGGAACACGATGCCGGTGTCGACGGCCGCCGGGCGCAGGGTCATGTAGACCTTCTCGCCGCTGTGCAGGCCGACGCCGGTGGCGCGGATGACGTTCTTGAGGGTGCGCTGCTTGAACATATCGTCAGGATCCCCGAGGGGGTTGACACGGTAGGGCGCGCACATTAGCACGCCCCTGCTTTAACGAAACCTTAAAAACTGAACTTCTCCGTGTCAAATCTGCAACAGAGCGGGCAGCCCCCTGCCCGCCTGTTGTCCAGCCGGCGACTGAGACGAGCAGTCCCCGGCCCGGAGCCCTACCGGCTCCGTGATCGGCCGGGACCGGGTCTCAGTCCGCCTGGCGACGCAGGAAGGCCGGGATGTCCAGGTAGGCCTGGTCGGCCGGCAGGTCGGACAGCGCCGTCGGGCCGGCCACGTCGGCCGAGCGGCCGCGAAGGCTACCGGCGAAGCTGCCGGTGTCACGGCCGGCCGCGACCGGGGCCACGGCATCGGCGTACTCGGGCAGGCCGGTGCTGCCGTTGCGGATCAGCTGCACCTTCGGGCGGGCCACTTCGCGCTCGACGGCCCGGGCCAGCTCGCGGTGGCTCTCGCGGTTCGGCAGGCGGCCGGCCTGCACGCCGCGGTTGAGGCCGGTGGCGACCACGGTGACGCGGACGTCGTCCTGCATCTCCGGGTCGAGCACGGTGCCGATGACCACGGTGGCGTCTTCGGAAGCGAACTCCTCGATGGTGCGGCCGACCTCGTCGAACTCGCGCATGGTGAAGTTCGGGCCGGCCGTGATGTTGACCAGCACGCCGCAGGCGCCGGCGAGGTTGACCTCGTCGAGCAGCGGGTTGCTGATGGCGGCCTCGGCCGCGGCCTGGGCGCGGTCGTCGCCGCGGGCGGTGCCGCTGCCCATCATGGCGAGGCCCATCTCGCTCATCACGGTGCGGACGTCGGCGAAGTCGACGTTGATCAGGCCCGGGCGGACGATCAGGTCGGCGATGCCCTGCACGGCGCCGAGCAGCACGTCGTTGGCGGCGCGGAAGGCCTGCACCATGGTGGCGTCGCGGCCCAGCACGGTGATGAGCTTCTCGTTCGGGATGGTGATCAGCGAGTCGCAGTGGCTGGCCAGTTCCTCGATGCCCTTCAGCGCCACCTGCATGCGGCGGCGGCCTTCGAACGGAAAGGGCTTGGTGACCACGGCGACGGTCAGGACGCCCATCTCCTTGGCCAGCTGCGCGACGACCGGCGCGGCGCCGGTGCCGGTGCCGCCACCCATGCCGGCGGTGATGAAGACCATGTCGGCGCCGTCGAGCGCCTGCATGATGCGTTCGCGGTCTTCCAGCGCGGCCTGGCGGCCGACTTCCGGGTTGGCGCCGGCGCCAAGGCCCTTGGTCACGTTGGCGCCGAGCTGCAGGTGCAGCTTCGCGCCGACGTTCTTGATGGCCTGCGAATCGGTGTTCGCGACCACGAACTCCACGCCATCCACGTTGGCATTGACCATGTGCGACACGGCGTTGCCGCCGCCGCCGCCCACGCCGATGACCTTGATCACTGCGTTCGGTGCCAGCTTCTCGATGAGTTCAAACTGCGCCATGGTCTCGTCCTCTCGTCTCGGGGTGTTTCTACTTCGGTGGGAAAAACGTCGGGGGGCCGACGGTCAGAACGCGCCCCGGAACCAGTTCCGGAAGCGCGTGAAAGCGACGCCGGCCTTGCCGGCGTTGAGGCTGGGGCGGGGGCCCGCTTCGAGCGAGCGCCCCCAGAGCAGCAGGCCCACGCCGGTGGCATGGACGGGATTGGTGATGACTTCGCCGAGGCCGGTGACGTGCTGCGGGATGCCGACGCGCACGGGCATGTGCAGCATCTCCTCGGCCAGCTCGACCACGCCCTCCATGCGGGCGCTGCCGCCGGTCAGCACCATGCCGGCGCGCACCAGCTCCTCGTAGCCGGCGCGGCGGAGTTCCGCCTGCACCATCTCGAAGATCTCCTCGTAGCGGTTCTGCACCGCCTCGGCGAGCGCCTGGCGGGCCAGGCGGCGCGGCGCGCGGTCGCCGACGCTGGGCACCTGGATGGTTTCCTCGCGGCCGGCGAGCTGGGCCAAGGCGCAGGCGTAGCGCACCTTGATCTGCTCGGCTTCCGGCGTGGGCGTGCGCAGCAGGTGGGCGATGTCGTTGGTGATCTGGTCGCCGGCGATCGGCAGGCAGGCCGAGTGGCGGATGGCGCCCTGCACGAACACATTGATGTCGGTGGTGCCGGCGCCGATGTCGACCAGCACGACGCCGAGCTCCTTCTCGTCGGCGGTGAGCACGGCGGTGCTCGAGGCCAGCGAAGACAGGATCAGGTCGTCGACCGAGAGACCGCAGCGCTGGATGCACTTGCTGATGTTGGCGGCCGCGGCGGTGGCGCCGGTGATCAGGTGCGCACGCACTTCGAGGCGCACGCCGGACATGCCGACCGGGTTGCGGATGCCTTCCTGCGAGCCGTCGACGATGTACTCCTGCGGGATGGCATGGAGGATGCGCTGGTCGGCCGGCACCGCGACGGCGCGCGCCGCCTCGAGCACGCGGTCGAGATCGGCGTAGCTCACCTCGCCCGAGGCGATCGGCACCACGCCGTTGGAGTTGCGGCACTGGATGTGGCTGCCGGCGATCGAGGCATAGACCGAACGGATCTCGCAGCCGGCCATCACGTCCGCTTCCTCGATGGCGCGCTGGATCGACTGCACCGTGCTCTCGATGTCGACGACGACGCCGCGGCGCATGCCGCGCGATTCGTGCGAACCGATGCCGATCACCTCGATGGGCTGGTCGGGGGCGTACTCGCCGACGAGGGCCGTCACCTTGGAGGTGCCGATGTCGAGGCCGACGATGAGGGACTTGTCGCTCTTGCGGTTCATGCGTTGCTCGATGCGGAAGGCGCGGCGGGGGCCGCCGCGGCGTCGCCCCACGTGAGGGCGAAACCATTGGTGTAGCGGAGATCAGCGCGCTGCAGCACGCGTCCGGCCGGATCGCGGCCGAGCGTGGGCAGCAGGCGGGCGAAGCGCGACAGCCGGGCCAGGGCGTCGTGGCGACCGAGCTCGACCTGGAGGCCGTCCACGGTCGTGATCGACCAGCCGCCGCGCGCCGACAGGTGCAGCTCGCGGATGTCGCTGCCGACGCGCACCAGCACCGGGCGCGCTTCGCGATGGAAGGCGATGACCTCGGCGACGCGGCCGTCGGCCGCTTCGAAGCGCGGCAGCGGCGTGGCGAGGCCGGCGGGGAGGACGAAGAGCCGGCCGTCGTCGGACAACAGCCGGTCCTCGCCCCAGTGCGCATAGGGGCGAAGCTCGGTGAGCCGCACTTCGAGGCGGTCCGGCCAACGCTTGCGCACATCGACCTGGTCGACCCACGGCAGCGCGGCAACGGCCCGGCGGATCGCCACCGGATCGACGGCGAAGAACCCGCCCTGCGCCATCGGCGCGATGGTCGCGCGCAGCGTGGCCTCGTCGACCAGCTTCAGCGGCGCCTGCAGGGCCAGCGTGCGGATGGGCCAGCGCTCGGCGCCGATCCAGCCGTTCACGACGGCCACCACCGGCATCGCCAGAAGCAGCAGCGCGAAGGCCCATCCCAGCAGTTGCCACACGCGGGTCATGCGCGACGGGCCTCCAGGGTCTGGGCGAGGATGGCGAGACACAGGTCTTCGAAGCCGATGCCGACCTCGCGCGCGGCCTTGGGCACGAGCGAATGGCTGGTCATGCCCGGCGCGGTGTTCACCTCCATCAGCAGGAAGCGGCCGTCGGCATGCCGCATCACGTCGACGCGGCCCCAGCCGGTGCAGCCGGCCGCGCGGAATCCCGCCAGCGCGAGCGCGCGGATGGCGGCCTCGTCGTCGCCGGCGAGGCCGGGGCAGTGGTACTGCGTGTCGTCGCTGATGTACTTGGCGTGGTAGTCGTACCACTCGCCGGGCGGAACGATGCGCACCGACGGCAGCGCGACGCCGCCGAGGATGCCGACCGTGAACTCGCCGCCGGTGATCATCTGCTCGGCCAGCAGCTCGCCCGGATAGGTGGCCGCGAAGGCGATGGCCGGCGCGAGCCCGGCCTCGTCGACGATGCGGAAGACGCCGACGCTCGACCCTTCGGCCGAGGGCTTGACGAACACCGGCAGGCCCAGCGAGCGCACGGCCGCGGCGAGGTCGCCACCTGGCGGAATGCGCACGAAACCCGCGGTGGCGAGGCCTTCGGCCATCCACACCTGCTTGGTGCGGATCTTGTCCATCGTGAGCGCGCTGCCCAGCACGCCGGGTCCGGTATACGGAACCCCCAGGGCGTCGAGCGCCCCCTGCAACACGCCGTTCTCGCCGCCGCCGCCGTGGAGGATGTTGAACACGCGATCGAAGCGCTCGCCGCGAGCGAGCCCCGCCAGCAGCGTGGACACGCCGTCGACCGCATGGGCATCGACACCGCGCGCCTGCAGGGCGGCCAGCACGTTGGCACCGGAATTCAGCGACACGTCGCGTTCCGCCGAATCGCCGCCCATCAACACGGCCACGCGGCCGAACACGGCCGGCGCAAGCGCTTCGACGCGCGCCTTCAAGGCGTCCACGGCGGCGCGGCTGGCGGCGTCGAGGCTCATGCGCTCCGCTCCGGCAGGCCGCGGTCGGCCAGCTGCTGGGCCACGGCGCCGATGTCGCCGGCGCCGAGCAGGATCACGAGGTCGTCCGGTTGCAGCACGTCACCGAGCATCGCCGGCAGCTCCTTCGCCGTGCCGGCCAGCACCGGATCGACGCGGCCACGGGTGCGGATGGCGCGCGCCAGCGACTTGCTGTCGGCGTTCGCGATCGGTGCTTCGCCGGCCGGATAGACGTCGCACAGCACGAGGCCGTCGACGTCACTGAGCACCTTGGCGAAGTCGTCGAACAGATCGCGCGTGCGGCTGTAGCGGTGCGGCTGGAAGCACGCCACCAGGCGGCGTTGCGGCCAGCCGCCGCGCGCGGCGGCGAACACCGCCGCAAGCTCGGCCGGATGGTGGCCGTAGTCATCGACGAGCAGCGCCGTGCCGCCGTTCGGCAGGGCCATCTCGCCCTTGAGGTTGAAGCGACGGCCCACGCCCTGGAAGGCCGAAAGCGCGCGGGCGATGGCCTCGGCGGGCACGCCGAGCTGCCAGCCGATGGCGGCGGCGGCCAGCGCGTTCTGCACGTTGTGGCGACCCGGCAGGTTCAGCGCCATCGGCACCGGCGCCTCGCCCGGCAGGTGCAGCAGGAAGTGCATCTGCTGGCCCCGCTGCGAGACCTCGCTGGCGCGCACGTCGGCGCTCTGGGCGAAGCCGTAGCGCAGCACGTGGCGCGGCGTGCGGGTGGCGAGCATCGCCACTTCCGGATCGTCGATGCACAGCACGGCCAGGCCGTAGAACGGCAGGCGATGCAGGAACTCGTCGAAGGCCTGCTTCACGCGGTCGAAGTCGCCACCGTAGTTCTCGAGGTGGTCGGCATCGATGTTGGTGACGACGGCCACCAGCGGGTTCAGGCGCAGGAAGCTGCCGTCGCTCTCGTCGGCCTCGGCCACCAGCCACTCGCTGCCGCCAAGGCGCGCGTTCGCGCCGGCCGACAGCAGCTTGCCGCCGATGACGAAGGTCGGGTCGAGCCCGCCCTCGCTGAGCACGCTGGCCACCAGCGAGGTCGTCGTGGTCTTGCCATGCGTGCCGGCGATGGCGATGCCGCGCTTGAAGCGCATCAGCTCCGCCAGCATCTCGGCGCGCGGCACCACGGGGATGCGGCGGGCGCGGGCTTCGATGAGCTCCGGGTTGTCGGCCTTGATGGCGCTGGAGACGACCAGCGCATCGACGTCGCCGACATGCTCGGCGCGATGGCCGCGGTGGATGGTCGCGCCCAGCGCAGCGAGACGCTGCGTGGTGGCGTTGTCGGCGGCGTCCGATCCGGAGACGGCATAGCCGAGCGTGAGCATCACTTCGGCGATGCCGCTCATGCCCACGCCGCCGATGCCGACGAAATGCACGCGGTTGAAGACGCGGGCGAGGTCACCGGGGTGCTTCAGGCGTCCGCGCATCATGCGTGGGCTTCCTTGTAGGCGATGTCGGCGACGCGCTCGGCCGCGCCCGGCAGGGCCAGGGCGCGCGCGGCGCGGGCCATGTCGAGCAGGCGGCGGCGGTCGCCGAGCAGGGTTTTGAGGCGCTCCGCGAGGTCGGCCGCGAGGGTGTCGGTCTGGCGCAGCCACAGTGCGGCGCCGCCTTCGGCGAGGTACTCGGCGTTGCGCGCCTGGTGGTCGTCGACGGCACCGGGGAACGGCACCAGCACGCTGGCCACGCCAGCGGCGCAGAGCTCGGCGAGGGTGGACGCACCCGCGCGGCTGATGACGAGATCCGCCCAGCCGTAGGCGTCGGCCATGTCGGTGATGAAGGGTTCGATGCGTGCGTTCAACTTCGACACCGCATAGGCGGCGCGCGCTTCGTCGACCAGCTTCTCGCCACACTGGTGGCGGATCTCGAGGTTCATCCAGCCGGCCAGCGCCTTCGGCACGGCGAGGTTGAGGCCGCGCGCGCCCTGGCTGCCGCCGAGCACGAGCACGCGGACCGCGCCGCTGCGACCCTGCAGGCGACGCACCGGGTCGGGCAGCGCCGCGATGGCGTCGCGCACCGGGTTGCCCACGGCCTCGGCCGGCGGCGGGAAAACGCCGGGGAAGCCGGTGAGCACCCTGCGGGCGACGCGGGCCAGCACGCGGTTGGTGAGGCCGGGGGCGCGGTTCTGCTCGTGCACGATCAGCGGCAAGCCGAGCGTGCGCGCCGCAAGGCCGCCGGGGCCGCTGGCGAAGCCGCCGAAGGCGAGCACCGCCTGCGGCCGCTGGGCCTTCAGCAACGCACGGGCCTGCAGCACCGCGCGGGCGACGTTGAGCGGGGCCGCCAGCAGGGCCAACGGACCCTTGCCGCGCAGCGCACCGATGCGGATGGCGTCGATGGCGAAGCCGCCCTGCGGCACCAGGCGTTCCTCCATGCCGCCGGCCGACCCCATCCAGCGCACGTCGGCGCCGCGCTCGCGCAGCACCCGCGCCACGGCCAGCGCCGGGAAGATGTGGCCGCCGGTGCCGCCGGCCATGACGGTGAAGCGCGGCGTGCTCATCGGGGGCCTCCGAGCACGGGTTCGATGCGCGACGTGCCACGACCACCGACCGCAGGCACCTTGGGCTTGGCCCGGACGGCGGCGGCCTGGGCCGCGACGAGCGCGGCCGGCAGGACCGTCTCGCCCGGCTCGTCGATCCCGCGCAGTTCGCCACGGGCGCGCTGCACCTGGCGCTCGGAACGATCGAGTTCGTAACTGACGCGCAGCAGGACGCCGAGCATCGCGCAGGTCATCATCACGCTCGAGCCGCCGGAGCTGATCAACGGCAGCGTCAGGCCCTTCGTCGGCAGCAGGCCGAGGTTCACGCCGATGGACACGGTGGCCTGGATGCCGATCGACAACCCGATGCCGAACGCCAGAAGCCCGGCGAATTGGCGGCGAAGCGCCATGCAGCGCAGGCCCACCGAGAACGCGCGCCAAAGCAGCACGGCATAGAGCGCGAGGACGACGCACACGCCCAGGAAGCCCAGCTCCTCGGCCAGCACGGAGAAAATGAAGTCCGTATGCACCTCGGGGAACGCCTGCAGCTTCTGCACCGAGGCCCCGAGGCCGACGCCGTCGAAACCGCCGCGGCCGATGGCGATCAGCGCCTGCACCAGCTGGTAGCCGCCGCCGAAGGGGTCCTCGAACGGCTCGCGGAAGCTGGTGATGCGCGCGAGCCGGTACGGCTCGAGCACCGCGATGCCGATGAACAGCACGACCACCGGGGCACCGAGCATCATGAGCTTGCCGAGCGGGGCGCCGCCGAGGAAGATCATGCCGCCGACGATCGCCAGTAGCAGTGCCGACGAGCCGAAGTCGGGCTGCGCCAGCAGCAGCAGCACGAGCAGGCCGACGATGCCGAGCGGCTTGATCAGGCTGGGCCAGTGGGCCGCGATCTCATCCTTGCGGCGCGCGAGGTAGCTGGCGGTCCAGACGATGAGCAGCAGCTTCACCGCCTCGACGGCCTGGAAGTTCAGCACCATGAAGTTGAGCCAGCGCCGCGCGCCGTTGACGCGCACGCCGAATCCCGGGATGAAGACCAGCAGCAGGGCGACGAAGCAGGCGACGAGGGCGAGCTGCTGGTAGCGCTCCACCGTCTTCAGTTCGAGGTTCATCGCCACCCAGGCCAGCGTGCCGCCCAAGGCGAGCGCGAACAGGTGGCGCTGGACGAAGTAGAACTCGCCGACGCCCATCACGTCGGCCAGGCCGAGCGACGCCGACGTGACCATGACGATGCCGAGCACGGCCAGCGACAGGACGGCCCCGAGCAGCCAGCGGTCGTAGCGACCGCCGATGGCGTCGAGGCGGGTGGCCTGGGCCGGGACGTCGATGGGCTTGGCGAGCGTCATCAACGCACCTTCAACGTCGCCAGCGCGACGAGGGCGAGCATCACGGAGATGATCCAGAAGCGCACGATCACGCGCGGTTCCGGCCAGCCCTTGAGCTCGAAGTGGTGGTGGATCGGGGCCATGCGGAAGATGCGGCGGCCGGTGAGCTTGAACGAGGCCACCTGCGCCATCACCGACAGCGTTTCGATGACGAAGATGCCGCCGACGATCACCAGCACGATCTCCTGGCGGACGATGATGGCCACGCAGCCGAGCACCGCCCCGAGCGCGAGGGCGCCGACGTCACCCATGAACACCATCGCGGGATAGGTGTTGAACCACAGGAAACCGAGGCCGGCACCGCCGATGGCCGCGCAAAGGATGGCCAGCTCGCCGGCGCCGGGGATGCGCGGGATGCCGAGGTATTCGGAGAACACCGCGTTGCCGGAGGCGTAGGCGAACACGGCGAGCACGCCGGCCGTCAGCACCACCGGCATGATCGCCAGCCCGTCGAGGCCGTCCGTGAGGTTGACCGCGTTCGAGAAGCCGACGATCCAGAAGTAGGCGACGACGACGAACATCAGCCCCAGCGGCAACGCGAAGTTCTTCAACAGCGGCAGGTAGAGCGTGGTATTCGAGGGATGGTCGGCCGTCGCGAACAGGACCACCGCCGCGACCAGGCCGAACACCGACTGCAGCGCGTACTTGTGCCGCGACTTCAGGCCGTTCGGATCGCGGCGGACGATCTTGATCCAGTCGTCGAGCCAGCCGATCAGGGCGAACGAGAGCATCACCGCCAGCGCGATCCACACGTAGCGGTTGGACAGGTCCGACCACAGCAGGGTGGACAGCGTCACCGCGAGCAGGATCAGCGCGCCGCCCATGGTCGGCGTGCCCGCCTTGCTGAAGTGGCTCTGCGGGCCGTCCGTGCGGATCGGCTGGCCGCCGCTCTTCAGCGCGCGCAGGCGGTCGATGACGAAGGGCCCCATCCACAGCGACAGGGCCAGCGCGGTGCCGGCGCCAACGATCGCGCGCATGGTGATGAATTCGAACAGGCCGAACCCGGGGAACAGCCAACGGAGCAACTCAAGCAGCATCGGCGCCCTCCTTGGCCAGAACCCCGGCCACCACCACGTCCATCGCGCTGCCGCGCGACCCCTTCACCAGGCAACGCACGCCCGCGGCAGCGGAGAGCGCCTCGCGGAGCGCCAGCACGAGCGATTCGCGCGAATCGAAATGCCGGCCACCTTCGCCGAAGGCCGAACTGGCCTCGGCGGCGAGCACGCCGATCGTCCAGATGCGCTTCAGGCCGGCCGCACGCGCCTGCCGACCGGCCTCGGCATGCAGGGCCGGGCCACCCGGCCCCAGTTCGCGCATGTCGCCAAGCACGAGCCAGGCCTCGTTCGCACCCGCCAGCGTCGCGATGGCGGCGGCGAGCGAGCCCGGATTGGCGTTGTAGCTGTCATCGACGAGCACGTTGCCGTTGGCCAGCGCATGCGCGACCTGGCGGCCCTTGACCGGCTCGGCGCCCCGCAGGCCGTCGACGATGGTGTCGAAGCCGGCGCCGGCGGCGAGCGCCATCGCCGCGGCCGCCAGCGCGTTGGCGACCGCATGGCGCCCCGGCAGCGGCAGGTGGATGTCGGCGCGGCCCGCCGGGGTCACGAGCATGAATCGACTGCCGGCGGCGTCGAGGCGCAGGTCGCGGGCGCGCACGTCGGCGTCGTTCTCGATGCCATAGCGCAACACGCGGCGACCGCCGATGCGCTGCATGAAATACGGCGCGAAAGCGTCGTCGGCATTCACCACGGCGATGCCGTCGTCGGGCAGCGCCTCGTAGATGGCGCCCTTGGTCTCGGCGATGCCATGCAGGCTGCCGAGGCGCTCGATGTGCGCGGCGGCGATGTTGTTCACCAGCGCCACGTTCGGCGCGACGATGCTGCACAGGTAGGCGATGTCGCCGGGCTTGCCGGCACCCATTTCATAAACGGCGAACTGCGCGTCTTCCGGCGCGCCGATGACGGCGAGGGGCAGGCCGATCTCGTTGTTGAGGTTGCCCGGGTTCACGTGGGCGCGGCCGGCGCGGGACAGGATCCCGTGGAGCAGGGTCTTCACCGAGGTCTTGCCATTGCTGCCGGTGAGCGCGAGCACGACGGCCGGGCGCCCCTGCTGCAGTCCGGCGGCGAGTTCGCCGAGCGCCTCCTCCGTATCGGCCACGTGGACCTGAGGCAGCGCGGTCTCGACCGGACGGCTCACCATCACGGCGGCCGCGCCGGCGGCTTCGGCCTGGGCGACGAAGTCGTGGGCGTCGAAGCGCTCGCCGCGCAGCGCGACGAACAGTGCGCCCGGTGCGATGGCACGGGTGTCGGTCGAGATCGCGGTGACCGTCGCATCGGCGCCGATCAGGCGGCCCTCCGTCCAGCGCGCGACGTCCGCGAGCGTGATCGGCCTCATGCGCAGGCCTCCAGCGCGGCCCGGGCTTCGGCCACGTCGTCGAAAGCGTGCTTCACGCCCGCGATTTCCTGATAGGGCTCGTGGCCTTTGCCGGCGAGCAGGACCACGTCGCCGGGGCGCGCCGCGGCAACGGCTGCACGGATCGCGGCGCGGCGGTCGCGCACCACGGCATGGCGCGCCGGCTCGCGGAAGCCGGCCAGGATGTCGGCGACGATGGCGTCGCCATCCTCGCCACGCGGGTTGTCGTCGGTGACGGTGACGCGGTCGGCATGGGCCTCGGCGATCGCCGCCATCTGGGGACGCTTGCCACGGTCACGCTCACCGCCGCAGCCGAACACGCAGGCGAGCAGGCCGTGCACGTGGCCGCGCAGCGACACCAGCGCCTGCTGCAGCGCATCCGGCGTGTGGGCGTAGTCGACCACCACGAGCGGCTTTGCGCCGCCGCCGAGCCGGGTCATGCGGCCATGCACGGGCTCGAGCGTCGGCAGCACCGCCGCCACCCCGGCGAACGCGATGCCCAGCGCGCGCAGCGCACCGGCCACCGCCAGCAGGTTGTCGGCGTTGAATCGACCCAGCAGCGGCGAGGCGATCGCGGCGCGTTCGTCGCCCTCGACCAGCGTGAAGCGAAGGCCATCGGCGGTCAGGGCCAGAGCCTCGGCGCGCAGTCGCGCGGCCGGATCCCCGTTCGCCGAGACCGTCCAGCGAGACCCTTCGGGCAGGCGCGCCGCCAGCGTGCGGCCGAAGTCGTCGTCGAGGTTAACCACCGCGCCGTGCAGTGTTGGCCACGCGAACAGCTTGGCCTTGGCCGCGCCATAGGCCGCCATCGTGCCGTGATAATCGAGATGGTCGCGCGTCAGGTTCGAGAACACCGCGACCTCGAAGCGCACGCCGTCCACGCGACCTTGGTCGAGCGCATGCGAACTCACCTCCATCGCCACGGCGCGGGCGCCGTCATCGCGGAGCTGCGCCAGCAGCGCGTGCACGCTGAGCACGTCCGGGGTGGTGCGCTCGCCTTCGACGATGCGTCCCACGCGGCCCGCGCCCAGGGTGCCGATGGTGCCGGCGGGCGTGCCGAGGCGCTCGAGCGCCTGCGCGATGAGCTGGACGGTCGAGGTCTTGCCGTTGGTGCCGGTCACGCCGACCACGCGAAGTGCGCCGGACGGTTCGCCCGCCACCCGGTCGGCGAGCCCACCGAGCGCGGCGCGCAGCCCTGCAACGGCGACCGTGCGGGCGCCGTCCGCCTCACTCAGCACCACGTCGGCCGGCGCCTCGCCGTCATGGAGGATGGCCACCGCCCCCTTCGCGAGGACGTCGGCCGCATGGCGGAGGCCGTGCGTGGTCGCCCCGGCCAGCGCGATGAAGACGTCGCCGGGCCGCACGTGTCGACTGTCGGCGACGAGCCGCGACACCGGCACGTCGAGTGCCGAAGGGACGACGGCGAGCCCGGCGAGCAGGTCGGCGAGTCGGAGCATGCTCACGGCTGCACCCCCGCATCCACGCCGGCGCCCGGCGCATCGAGCGGAACGAGCCCGTCGGTGCCGATCTCCGTCGTATCGGCCTCGGGGGCGGTAGCGAACCAGCCGCGCACGTTGTCCGGAGGCACGTCCATGAGGCGCAGGGCCCCGTCCATCACGCTGTGGAACACCGGGGCCGCCACGGCACCGCCGTAGAACGCACCGGCGCTCGGGTCGTGGATCGCGACCACCATGGCGAAGCGCGGCTGCTGCACCGGCACGATACCGGCGAACATCGACACGTAGCGCCGCTCGTATCCGCCGGCGACCGAGCGGCGCGTGGTGCCGGACTTGCCGGCCACGCGGTAGCCGGCCACGGCGGCCGTCGTTGCGGTGCCGCCGGGCGCGACCACGGTCTCCAGCATGCCGACGACGCTGCGGGCGATCTGCGGGTCGATCACCTGCCTGCCGTGGCCCTGCCCGACGTTGCCACCGCGCACGAAGGTCGGCGACAGCAGGCGGCCGCCGTTGCCGAGCGCGGCGTAGCCCTGCGCGACCTGCAGCGGCGTCACCGAGAGGCCGTACCCGTAGGAGATGGTCGCCTTCTCCACCTCGCCCCAGCCGGACGGCGCCTCGAGCCGCCCGCCCGCCTCGCCGGGGAAGCCGCTGTTGGTCGACTGCGCGAAGCCGAAGCGGTTGAGCACGTCGTAGAAGTGCTCGTTGCTCATCTCCAGCGCCAGCCTCGTCGAGGCGATGTTCGAGCTCTTCTGCAGCAGCCGGGCCATGTCGACCATGCCGAAATTGCGCACGTCGCGGATGGTGTGGTTGTGCAGGGGGAAGAAGCCGGGGTTGGTGTCGATCTGGCGCGTCGGATCGGCGCCGTTCTCCATCGCCGCGGCGACGGTGAAGGCCTTGATGACCGAACCGGGCTCGACGAGGTCGGTGACGGCGCGGTTGCGTCGCGCCGCCTCCTGCCCCGGCGCGCGCGCGTTGGGGTTGTAACTCGGCTGGTTGACCATGGCGATCACCTCGCCGGTCGGGATGTCGAGCACCACCACCGATCCGCTGTTCGCGTTGTGCAGCGCCAGGGCGGCCTTGAGTTCTCGATAGGCGAGGTACTGCACGCGACGGTCGATCGACAGCACCAGATCGCGCCCGGGCTCGGCCGGCCGCAGCAGGTCGACGTCGTCGATGATCTGCCCCTGGCGATTGCGGATGACGCGCTTGCTGCCCGGCTTGCCGGTGAGCCACGGGTCGAAGGCCAGTTCGAGCCCTTCCTGCCCCCGGTCGTCGATGTTGGTGGTGCCCAGCACGTGCGCCAGCACTTCGCCATGCGGGTAGAAGCGGCGGAACTCGCGCTGCTCGTGCACGCCGGGGATGCCGAGCGCCACGACGGCCGCGGCCGCATCGGGGTTCATGTGCCGGCGCAGGTAGACGAACTCGCGGTCGGCGCGCTCGCCGAGGCGCCGCGCCAACTCGCGCTGCGGCAGTCCAAGGGCCGCCGCCAGCTCCCCCAGCCGCTCGGGATGCCGCAGCGTTTCCTTGGGGTTGGCCCATACGGAGGCCACCGGCGACGATGCGGCCAGCGTCTCGCCGCTGCGGTCGAGGATGCTGCCGCGCGAGGCCATGATCGGCACGTCGCGCACGAAGCGAGCATCGCCCTGCTGCTGGTAGAACTCGGGACTGAGCAGCTGGAGCCAGGCGGCGCGTGCGGCGATCGCGAACCCGCAGGCGCCCAGCACCGCGGCGAGGAACAGCAGGCGGCCGCGCGGGTCGAAGGTGTTCGGCTTCACGCGCGGGCTCACGGCTGCACCACCACGACGTCCGCGCCTTCCGGGAACTTCATGCCGAGCTTCGACGTCGCGACCTGCTCGATCCGGTTCATCTCGGACCACGTGGCCTGCTCGATCTGCAGCCGGCCGAACTCGATGTTCAGCTCGTCGCGCTCGTTCTCGGCCCTCGAGAGCGCGATGAAGGCCTCGCGGTGCTGGTGGCGCGTGAGCACGACGGCGATCGCGCTGGTGGCCACCAGCCCGAGCAGGAGAAGCAGGACGAAGGCGCGCAGGCTCATGGGCGCGCTCCCGCGGCCCCGAGCTTCTCGGCGACGCGCAGCACGGCGCTGCGGGCGCGCGGGTTGGCGGCCAGCTCGGCCTCGTCGGCCTTGATCGCGCCCGACACGTCGCGCAGACCCGGCGTGAACGCCACTTCGACCAGCGCGCGACGGTTCGACGGCGGCGCCTTGGCGCGCTCGTTGATGAACTGCTTGGTGATGCGGTCTTCCAGCGAGTGGAAGCTGATCACCGCGAGCCGGCCGCCGACCTTCAGCGCCCGCTCCGCGGCTTCGAGCCCGGCGACGAGATCGTCGAGCTCGGCGTTCACGTGGATGCGGATGGCCTGGAAGCTGCGCGTGGCGGGGTGGGTCTTGCCGTCGCCGCGACCGAGCAGCTTGGCGATGACGTCGGCCAGGTCGCCGGTCCGCTCGAACGGCCGCTCGGCGCGGCGCGCGACGATCGCCTTGGCGATGCGCCGGCTCTGGCGCTCCTCGCCGTGCAGCCAGAGCACGCGGGCGATCTCGGCCTCGTCGGCGGTGTTGACGAAGTCCGCGGCGCTCATGCCCTGCGTCGGGTCCATGCGCATGTCGAGCGGGCCGTCGTTGCGGAAGCTGAAACCGCGCGCGGCCTTGTCGAGCTGCGGCGACGAGACACCGAGGTCGAACAGCACGCCATCGAGGCCGCCGGCCGTCTCCGGCCACTCGCCGAGCGTGGCGAAGCTGGCCTGGCGCACGCGCACCCGCGCGTCATCGGCGGCCAGCGCGTTCGCCACGCGGATCGCCTCGGGGTCCTTGTCCATCACCAGCAGGCGCCCTTCCGGCCCGAGTTGGGCCAGCACGCCGCGCGCGTGGCCACCGCGGCCGAAGGTGCCATCGAGGTAGGTGCCCGCCGGCTTGACGGCAAGACCGTCCAGCACCGGCGCCCAGAGCACCGGCACATGTTGCGAAGGCGGTGCGGCGGACGCGCTGGCCATCGGCACTAGAGCCGCAAGTCCTGCATCGCCGCACTGACGCCGGCCGACCCGATGGTCTGCCGCATCAGCGCGAGATGCGCCTGCTCGCTCCACAGCTCCAACCGTCCCCCCATGCCCATCAGCACGGCCTTCTTCTCGAGGCCGGCGGTCGTCCGCATCGACGGCGGCAGCAGCACGCGCCCGGCGGAATCCGGCTCCAGCGGCGTGGCGGCACCGACCAGCATGCGCTGCAGCACGCGGTGCTCCGGCACGAAGGGCGAGAGCGCGACGATCTGGTCGCGCACCGCCTGCCAACCGGCCTCGGGGTAGAGGTAGAGCGAGCCCTGGTCGAACGGGTTGTAGGTGAGCACCAGGCGGTTGCCGCACTCACGCGCCACGACATCGCGGAAGGCGACCGGAATCGCCAGCCGCCCCTTGTCGTCGATTGTGATGGCCGTCTCGCCCTGGAACATGCCCGTCGGTGGATCCCCACCTTCTCCCACAAAAAACCAGAAATTCCCTCAGGCGCCCACGGTAGGCCCGCGTCAGGGGAGTGTCAATGACTTTTTGGAGGCAAATTCGCTTGGCGGATCAATCGCTTACGCCACACTTCAAGTGTTACTTGAAGTATTTATCCACAGCCGTTGTTTTGCTTGGATTCACTCCTCGGCGGGCTGCCGATAGCGCTCGAACCAGGCCAGGATGTTGTCGATCTTGGCGATGAACTGGCTGGGGCGTCCCGTCAGCCCATGGGACGCCTCCGGCACCCGGACCATGGCGGTGGGCACCCCCCGCAGGCGCAGGGCCTGGAAGTACTGCTCGGTCTCGCCCATCGGCGTGCGGTAATCGGCCTCGCCGGTCAGCAGCATGGTCGGCGTCTTCACATTGCCCACCAGCGACAGCGGCGAGCGCGCCCAGTAGTCCGCCTGCGACTCCCACGGGAAGCCCTTGAACCAGTGGCGGTGGAAGTACGGCGTCATGTCGGCCGTCAGCACGAAACTGGTCCAGTTGATGACGGGCTTGGCCACGACGGCGGCACGGAAGCGATCGGTCTTGCCGACGATCCACGCGGTGAGCACGCCGCCGCCCGAGCCGCCGGTGACGAAGAGGTTCTTTTCGTCGATGAAGCCGCGCGCGATCACCGCATCCACGCCCGACATGAGGTCGTCGTAGTCGAAGCCCGGATACGCGAGGTGGATGCTGTTGGCGAAGGCCTCGCCGTAGCTCGTGCTGCCGCGCGGGTTGGTGTACAGCACCACGTAGCCGGCGGCGGCGTAGCGCTGCAATTCCACGCTGAAGACCGGGCCGTAGGCCGTGTGCGGCCCGCCGTGGATCTCGAGCAGCAGCGGGTAGCGCTTCGACGGATCGAAACCGGGCGGCGTGACCAGCCAGCCCTCGATCTCCTTTCCATCATGCGAGGACGCCCAGGTGAGGGTTTCAACCTGGCCGAGCGTCTTGTGCGCGAAGAGATCCTCGTTGATCGCGGTCAGCGTGCGCACGCGGCCGCGCGCGTCGCTGACGGCCACGTCGCCGGGCCGCGTGGTCGAGGCCTGCACGAAGGCGAAGCGGCCATCGCGCGACACCGAGAATCCGCCGCCGGTGTACGGGCGGCCGACGTCGCTGGCGCCGAGCGGCGACGCGATCACGTCCAGCCTGCCGTCCATCGCGATGCGCGCGAGCTTGCGCACGCCGCGCTGGTCGAAAGCCACGTAAAGGTGCCGGCCATCCGCCGACCACGTCGGCTGTTCGAAATCGAGATCGTGCTCGCCGGTGAGATCGCGCACGTTGCCGCCCTCAGCGTCCATCACGTACAGACGGTGGTGCTGGTGGCTGACGCGGCGATCGTCGAAGCCGAGGTAGGCGATGCGCGTCCCATCGGGCGATACCGCCGGATTCGCGTCCGGGCCGTCGCGGCGCGTCAGGGTGCGCAGTGCGCCGGTCGCGATATCGACGGCGTGGATCTCCGAATCCAGCGGCGCCTGCTCGCGATCGGCGCGGCGATTCGCCGAGACGTAGAGCGTCCGGCCATCCGGAGAGAACGCCAGCGGCCCGCCATGGTCGGCGTCGCCCGCGGTCAGCGCACGCGGCGTGCCGCCCTCCGCCGGAACGATGAACACATGCGTGCTGCCGCTGCGCAGCGTGCCCTCGCCGTCCATGCGGAACACGGCGCGATCGACCACCGTCACCGGATCGGCCCACTCCGCGCCCTCGGGCTTCGGCGGCGGCGTGGCCATCGTAGAAGGCGCGGCCGGCACGAAGGCGGTGAACGCGAGCTGCGTGCCATCCGGCGACCACGTGAGGTCCCCCGGCGCTTCCACGAGATCGGTGATGCGCGCGGTCTGCCCGCTGTCCATCCAGCGCACGAACACCTGCGGCTTGCCGTCGCTGTTGGAAATGAAGGCGAGGCGCGTGCCGTCCGGCGACCAGCGCGGCGAGCGGTGGCTGTCGCCATCGGAGCGCAGGGGGCGATGCGCGGAACGCCCGCCCTCGGTATCGACGATCCACAGGTTCGCGATCGGCCGATCCTTCATCACGTCGTAGCGCGTGCGCACGTAGACGACGCGACGGCCGTCCGGCGAGATCTGCGCATCGCCGGCGGTCTCCAGCGCGAAGATGTCGGTACTTTCGAAGCGCGGGCTGGCCGACACCGTCGTCGCCGTGGCTGCCGCGCGCGCGGGGGAGGCCGATTGGGCGTGCAGTGGCACGGCGATGGCCAGGCCGAGGGCCAGCGGAAGAAGCGGGAACAAGCGGATCGACATGGTCGGAGCGTCCTGGCGGCGAATGCGCACGCAAGGGTGGCGGGCGCAGCCCGGCTTGGCAAACCGCCGTGCAACGCGACGCCAGCGCGCTGTCGGGACCTCAGTCGAGGTGCAGGCCCTTGTAGCGCGTGTTGTGCGGATCGCGGATCTCATCCGCGGGGCGCTCGGCGGTGTAGTAGTAGGCCGCGATCGACTGGCGGAAGACGCCTTCCGGGCAGGCCAACGGGCGCGGATGGCCGTGGAAGGTGTCGCTGCGCGTGTTGAACACCACGGCGCGGTTCATCAGCGGGGCGATGCGGCGCACGCAGGCTTTGGCGCCGGTGTCCCAGAGCTCGAGGTCGCTGCCCCAATCCGCCTGCCACACCGGGTTGAGGTAGATGAGCAGGTTGATGCGACGGTGCAGCTTGAGCGCGGGGTGCCAGTTGAAGTCGGCATGGATGCCCAGCAGGTCGCCGGGGCGACTCAGGTGGATGCCGCCACCCAGCATCGTCGGATCAGGGATGAGGCCCTCGATGCCGGTCAGGGCTTCGAGGAAGGCGATGAAGGGCGCGGTGTTGAGTTCCTGCAGCGTGCGGCGCAGCAGCGGCGGCAGCAGCTGCTCCTTCGACGTGGCGATCTTCTTCTCGAAGCCTTCGTAGCCGTAATGGTCCCAACCCACCGGGTCGTTCGGCCGCGGGAAGTCGCGCGCCAGCGCATCGGCGACCTCGGGCCGCAGCAGCGACTCGAACACCGCGTGCGGATAGGGATCGGCGGCCGCGTACTCCGCCGCGCGCGCCTTGGCCAAGGCCGCGAGGGCGGCCGGGTCGAACACGTAATCCACGCCTGCATCCATCGATGAAGAGGGTGACGGAGCCGGCCGATAAGCCGGGTTCTGTAAGCACCGTTGCCGGTGCCGGCAGCCATTCCTCTCGGCCCCACCTCGCGATGGGGCTCCAGCAACCTACCCGGGTGCGGGCCGGGCCAACCCAATGCACCCCTATTTGGTCTTGCTCCGAGTGGGGTTTGCCGTGCCCTGCGGCGTTGGCCCCGCAGGCGGTGGGCTCTTACCCCACCGTTTCACCCTGACCACGCACCCTTGCGGGCCGTTCGGCGGTCTATTCTCTGTTGCACTTTCCGTCGGCTCGCGCCGCCCAGGCGTTACCTGGCACTCTGCCCTGTGGAGCCCGGACTTTCCTCGGCGGGATTGCTCCCGACGCGACTGCCTGGCCGACTCCGTCAGGGCGCAGTGTACGCGCCGAACGCGGGTCGAAACGGAATGCCGGCTGTCGCGCCAGCCACGCCCCGCGCCGATCAGTCGGCGTCGCCACCGACGTAGAGCGCTTTCCGCGGCGCGCCGCTGAGCTCCGCCGCGAGCTTCGCCGCCTGCGAGGGCTTCAGGTGGGAGGCGAGCTTGGCGTACAAGCGTTTGCCTTCCGCCAGCTGCGCGGCCTCGCGGTCGACGCTGCCGCGCACCACCAGCACGAACTCGCCCTTGCGCTGGTTCGCATCGGCCGCGACGGCCTGCTGGATCGCCGCCAGCGTGGGCCCGAGCAGGGTTTCGAAGCGCTTGGTCAGCTCGCGCCCGAGCGTGGCCTCGCGCTCCGCGCCGAACACCGCGACGAGGTCGGCCAGCGATTCCTCGATGCGGTGCGCGCTCTCGTAGAAGACCAGCGTGCGCGTTTCCGACAGCAGTTCACCCAAGCGCTCGCGGCGTGCCCCGCCCTTTACCGGCAGGAAACCTTCGAAGCAGAAGCGGTCGCTGGGGATGCCGGCCACGCTGAGCGCGGCGATGGCCGCGCAGGCGCCCGGCACGGGCACCACCGGCAGCCCGGCCTCGCGCACCGCACGCACCAGCCGATAGCCGGGGTCGCTGACCAGCGGGGTGCCGGCGTCCGAGACGAGGGCCAGGCTGTCGCCGGCCTGCAGCCGCGCCACCAGCTTCGCGGCGATGTCGTCCTCGTTGTGGTCGTGGACGGCGACCAGCGGGGTGCCGATGCCGAACTGGCCCAACAGCACGGCCGTGTTGCGCGTGTCCTCGGCACCGATGGCCGAGACGCCGGCCAGCACCTCGCGGGCCCGGGGCGTGAGGTCACCGAGGTTCCCGATGGGCGTCGCCACGACATACAGCGTTCCCGCGACGATCTCCGACATCGTGTCCTCCCTTCGACCCGTATCATTCTAGGCCCGGTTCACCGAGATTCCCCCGCATGGCCCGCTGGCTGCTCCTCGCCCTCCTCGCCGTTTCGCTCGCTGGCTGCGCCACGGCCCCCACGTCGCGGCCGGACACGCCGGCGGAATCGCAAGCGCGCGCGCTCGACGCGCAAGGCCGCCATGCCGAGGCCGCGCAGGCCTGGCGCTCGATCGCCGCCACCGCACGCGGGGCGGACGTCGCCATGGCCCGACTCAATGCCGCCGAGGCCCTGCGTCGGGCCGGCGATGCCGCTGGCGCCCGCGCCGAGCTCGCGGAAGCGCCGCGTCGGCGCCTCGTGCCCGGCGACCAGTTCCGCCACGACCTGCTCACCGCCGGCTTCGCGCTGGACGATGGCCGCGGCGCCGAGGCCCTGGCGCTGCTGCAGCAGGACCGTGCCGCCGTGCCCGGCGGCCGCGTGGCCGACTGGCTGGCGCTCCGGGCCCGCGCGCTCGACGCCACCGGCGACCGCTTCGGCATGGCCGCCGCGCTCGCGGAACGCGCCGGCCTCCTGCAGGGCGCCGAACGCGCCGCCGAATTGCGCAACGCGGAGCGCCAGCTGAAGTCGGTGCCCGACGCCGCCCTCGTGCAGCAGGCCGGCTTCCTGGGCGAAGACGCCGCGATCCTGCCCCTGGCCCTGCGCGAAGCGCGCCGCCGCGGCCTCGAGGTGGCCCGCACCGCGGCCGCGCCGGCCCCGGCGGATCGCCCGCCGCCGGCGTCGGACGGCTACCACCCGCCACGCCGCATGGCGGTGCTGCTGCCGCTGAGCGGCGAACTCGCCCCGGCCGGCCTCGCGGTGCGCGATGGCCTGCTCGCGGCCTACTACGCGGAATCGCGCGCCCGCCCGTCGGTGGCCTTCCATGACACCAAGGGCACCGTGGACGGGGCGAAGGCCGCGCGCGACCGCGCGGTCGCCGAGGGCGCCGACCTGCTCGTCGGCCCGCTCGGCCGCGAGGAGGTCGCCGCCCTGGCCGCGGCGCCCATCGATTCGGCCGCGTGGCTGGCGCTCAACCGCACGCCGGTGGCGACCGCCGGCGGCGGCAGCTTCGCCCTCGCCCCCGAAGACGAGGGCGCCGCGGTCGCACAGCGCCTGATCGAGCGCGGCCTCACCCGTGCCGTCGCGATCGCCGAGGGCGACGACAGCGCGCAGCGCGCGCTGGCCGGCTTCCGCGAACGATTCGTTGCCGATGGCGGTGAGCTGCTCGCCGTGGCGCCGATCGATGCCTTCGGTGGCAATGCCGCCGAAGGCCTCGCCACGCTGGCCACCCACGCGACGCGCGCGCAGGCGCTGTTCGTCGCGGCCCGCGCGCCCGCCCTGCGCATCCTCATGCCGCAGCGCGAAGAAGCCGGCTTGGTCGCCCTGCCGGTGCTGGCGACCTCGCTGGTGCAGTCCGGTGGCGACCCGCGCCTCGATCGCGAGCTCGATGGCCTGCAATACCCGGAGCTGCCGTGGCTGCTCGGCGACCTCGTCGGCCCCGGCGATGCGGAAAGCCTCGGCCGCCGCCTGCCCAGCGCCCGCGGCAGCGCCGCGCGCCTGTTCGCCTTCGGTTTCGACGCCTGGAAAGTGGCGACCTACCTCGATGCGCTGCGCGGCGGCGCGCAGCTGCGCGGCGCCACGGGCGAGCTCGGCATCGATGCCGCCGGCATCGTGGAGCGCGTGCCGGCCTGGGCCGAATACAGCGGCGGCGTGACGCGCCGCGCCTCGGATGGCGCGCTGGTGCCCGTCGACGCGACGCCACCGCCGACGCCCTGACTCCCGCCACACCCACGAGGCACCGCGCATGGATGCGCCACAGCGAAGGACACCCGGCCCCTCCGCCGGGACGACACGCACCCGCGCCCAGCAGCTCGGGGACGCCGGCGAAACGGCCGCCCTCGCCTTCCTGATGGCGCAGGGACTGCGGCCGCAAGCGCGCAACGTCCGCTTCAAGGGCGGCGAGCTGGACCTGGTGATGCTCGACGGCGAGACGCTGGTGTTCGTCGAGGTGCGCCGCCGCGGGCGCAGCGACTTCGGCGACGCGCTCGACAGCGTCGACACGCGCAAGGCAAGAAAACTCGTTCTCGCCGCGCGGCTCTACCTTCAGCGTGAACCGCGGCACGCGCGGCGCGATTGCCGGTTCGACGTGGTGGGATTCGATGGCGGAGCCGAACCGCGCTGGGTGCGCGGCGCGTTCACACTGGACGACGTCTAGCCGCGCAGCATCGGCCAGAGGGCCAAAGCCACCTGCAGCACGCCGAAGGCCATCAGGCCGGCCAGGGCGTCGTCGACCATCGTGCCGAAGCCGCCCTTGAGCGAGCGGTCGGCCCAGCGCACCGGCCAGGGCTTCCAGATGTCGAACAGACGGAACAGCCCGAAGGCCGCGAGCACCCACGGCCACTCGCGCGGCAGCAGCCACAGGGCCAGCCACATCCCGACGAACTCGTCCCAGACGACGAGCGAGGGGTCTTCGATGCGGCTCTCGCGGATGGCCCAGCGCGCCGCCCACACGCCGACGACGAAGGCGAGGATCAGCACCGCCGCGTAGTCGCGCGGCGCGAGGTCGTGCATCCACAGCCACCACGGCGCGATGGCGACGACCGAGCCCACCGTACCCGGCGCCTTCGGGGAAAAGCCCGCGCCGAAGCCGGCGGCGATCCATCCCCGCGGGTGTCGCATCATCCTTCGACGCGTGCCGACCGGCAGCACCGTCATGCGCCGGCCCCTGCGAAGTGCACGTAGCCGCGGCGCGGCGGCAAGGGCAGCGGCAGGCCGTCGGCGTCGAACAGACGAAGCGAGGCCCCTTCGGTGATGCGGCCCACGCGCGTGGCCGGGGTGGCCACGGCGTCGAGGGCGGCTTGCACCGCGGCACGCTTCTTCGCTGGCGCGGTGAAGCAGAGTTCGTAGTCGTCGCCGCCGGTGAGCTGCAGCGCGCGGCAGGCGGCGAGGTCGGGGAAGGCCTCGCGCAGCGCCGGCGACGCCGGCAGCGCATCGGCCTCGACATCCGCGCCGACGCCACTCATCGCGAGGATGTGGCCGAGGTCGGCGAGGAAGCCGTCGCTGACGTCGATGCAGGCCGTGGCCAGCCCACGCAGCGCGAGGCCCGCGCCGAGCCGCGGTGCGGGGCGGTCGAGCCGCTCGCGCAACACGCCCGTCCGCAGCATCGGGATGCCGGATTTCCACAGCGCCAAGGCGCCGGCGGCATCACCGAGCGTGCCCGTCACCCAGAGGTCGTCGCCGGGCTCGGCGCCGGCGCGGGTGAGCGCCTTGCCCTTGGGCACGTAGCCCATGACGGTGACGCTGGCCGCGAGCGGGCCGCGCGTGGTGTCGCCGCCGATCAGCGCGACGCGATGCGTGTCGGCCAAGGCGCTGAAACCGGCGGCGAACTCATCGACGAAGGCGCCGTCTTCGCTCGGCAGCGTCAGCGCCAGCAGGGCGACGGCAGGCTCGGCGCCCATCGCCGCGAGGTCGGAGAGGTTGACGGCCAGGGCCTTCCAGCCGATGGCCGAGGCCGGGACGCCGCGGCTGAAGTGCACGCCTTCGACCAGGGTGTCGACAGCCAGCACCACCTGCTGGCCCTTGGGCGGCTCGACGAGGGCGGCATCGTCGCCGATGCCGAGCGCCACGTCCGGGCGGGACCCGGCGCGCTGGCGGAGGCGATCGATGAGGGCGAATTCAGCCATGCCCGGCGACGTGCAACCCGCGTGCCTCAGCGGCGGCCCTGGGCCGCCTCGCCGGGGCGCCACTCGGCGGCGGCCCGGTCGAGCACGCCGTTCACATAGGTGTGGCCGTGGTCGGCGCCGAAGCGCTTGGCCGTCTCGATCGCCTCGTTGAGCACGACGCGGTAGGGCACGTCGATGCGATGCAGCAGCTCGAACGCGGCGATGCGCAGCACCGCGCGCTCGATCGGGTCGACCTGCTCGATGCCGCGGTCGAGGTAGGCGGCGAGCTTCTCGTCGAGGCCGGCGCGATGTTCGGCCACGCCCTTCACCAGCGCTTCGAAGTACTCCTGGTCGGCCACTTCCATGTCCTGCTCATGCTGGAACTGGTTGATGACCTGGGGGATCGACGTGCCGGACACCTGCCAGGCGTAAAGGGCCTGCAGGGCGCGGCGGCGCGCGCGCGAACGCGCGGCGGGGTCGATGCCATCGGTGCGGATCGGCTTCATGCGGTGGTCTTCTGCCAGTGTTTCAGGAGGTCGCTCATCTCGAGGGCGGCCAGCGCGGCCTCCTCGCCCTTGTTGCCCATCGCGCCGCCGGCGCGGGCCTCGGCATCAGCATAAGCCTCGACGGCCAGCACGCCATTGGCCACGGGGAGCTGGAAATCGAGCTGCACGCGCATCAGCGCGTCGGAGCAGCCGTCGGCCACCTGCTCGTAGTGGCGGGTGTCGCCGCGGACCACGCAGCCGAGGGCGACGATCGCGGTCGTGCCGCCCGCGCGGGCGAGGGCCGCAGCGGCCAGCGGGATCTCCCAGGCGCCGGGCACGCGGACGACGTCGATGCGTTCGGCCTCGACGCCGTTGTCGACCAGCGCCTTGCGGGCCCCATCGACCAGCACGTCGGTGATCTTCGGGTTCCAGCGGCTGGCGACGATGGCGTAGCGGCCGGTCGGGTGCGGCCGGAGGTCGCCTTCGAAACGGGGCATGGGCGGATCTGGAAGCGGGCGGTCGCGCAGTTTACGCCCTCCGGGCCCCGGGTCGGCCCGTCGGGCCTCGCCGGGCCCCGGCTGGAGCGGGGCCGGTTCAGCGCAGGGGCAGGTACTCGACCACGTCGAGGCCGTAGCCACCGAGGCCGATCTGCTTGCGCGGTGTCCCCAGCACGCGCAGGTGCCGCAGGCCCAGGTCCGCCAGGATCTGCGAGCCGGCGCCGTTCCGGCGCCATTCCTGCACCTTGCCGCTGCCGGCTTCGGGCTGCTCGGTCACGCGCGCCAGCAGGGCATCGGGGGTGACGGCGTCAGCCAGCACCACCAGCACGCCCTCCCCCTCGGCCGCGATCCGGGCCATGGCCTCGGCGGCCGAGCCGCCGAAATCCGGGCGTCGCCACTGCAGCACGTCGGCCAGCGGGTTCTTCACGTGCACGCGCACCAGGGCCGGGCGCTCGCCCGAGGGCGTGCCGCGGACCAGGGCGAAGTGCAGCTCGCGCGAGACGCGGTCGCGGTAGGTGAGCAGGCGGAACGGGCCGTGGGCGGTGTCGATGGCGCGCTCGTCGACGCGCTCCACGGTGTGCTCGGTGGCGAGCCTGTAGCGGATCAGGTCCTCGATCGATCCGATCTTCAGGCCGTGCTCGCGGGCGAAGACCTCCAGCTCCGGGCGGCGCGCCATCGAACCGTCGGGATTGAGGATCTCGACCAGCACGCCGGCAGGTTCGAGCCCGGCCAGCATCGCGAGGTCGCTGGCCGCCTCGGTGTGGCCGGTGCGCGTGAGCACGCCCCCGGGCTGGGCCATCAGCGGGAAGATGTGCCCCGGCTGCGAGAGGTCTTCGGGCGCGGCATCGGGCCGCACCGCGGTGCGGATGGTGTGCGCGCGATCGTAGGCGCTGATGCCGGTGGTGACGCCCTCGGCGGCCTCGATGCTCACCGTGAAGTTGGTGTGGTGCGGCGAGGTGTTGCTGACGACCATCGGCCCGAGGCCGAGCTGGCGGCAGCGTTCGCGCGTCAGCGACAGGCACACCAGGCCGCGCGCGTGCGTGACCATGAAGTTGATGTCGGAGGGCCGCACCAGTTCGGCGGCCATGATCAGGTCGCCTTCGTTCTCGCGGTCTTCGTCGTCGACGATGACCACCATCTTCCCGGCGCGGATGTCCTCGAGGATCTCCGGGATCGTCGCGAAGCAATTCGGCTCCGTGGAAGAACCAACACCAGCCATCGTGGACCTCTCCGCTTACGTCGGGCGAGTCAGGCGAACCAACGCCGTTCTCTGGGGATACCCGGGAAGGCGCCGCGGGTCGGGGCGGGAATTCTACCCTCAGGCCGAGCCATCACCGCACCCGCGATCCACGCCCCGCAATCGAATCGCAACACCGCCTCAATCCTCACGGGACGCTTCGCAAGCAAGCTCCACCCCGGATGGCCACCGCGGCCGCTCGCCCCGACTCAGGCCCAGACGTCGCGGCCTGCACTCGCTCTTCACGCCGGACCTCACCAGGAGATCCACCTTGCTGCGCATGCTCGTTCTCATGATGGTCGCGACGCTCGGCGCGCACCCCTCCATTCTCGTGGCGGCGCAAACGGCCTCGACATCCCTCGTCGCGAATCCAACGCTGCAAGCGATCGATGATTCAGGCGCACCGCGTGGATGGCGTCTGGACGGAACGGCCGTCGAGGTCGCATCCGACCCCACCGTGACACGGGATGGCTTGAACTCACTCCGTGTCACGTTCGAAAAGGGCGCACCCTATGCCGGCATCGTCCAGAGATTGGATGGCGATAGGGCCAAGGACGCGACGGTGGTCATTGAAGGTTGGCTAGCACGCGACACGGCCACCGCCGCTGTCGGCGTTTGGGCCCGCGCGTTTGACAAGGAAGGCGGGAGCATTGGGTATGCGAACTCATACGAGCTTGACCTGCCGGCCGACAAGCGCTTTCGTCGCCACAGCATCGAGCTGAAGGTGCCGCCCGAAACGAACACCTTGCTCGTCGGTGCGTCGATCTATGGAGACTCCGGCATGGCGTGGTTCGGCGGCGTGGACGCCAGCATCAAGCGCGACAGCGATACTCAGTGAAAGCCATGCTCTCGTTCAACGCGGCGTCCTCTGGCGTGGATGCGCCGAGCATCACCGTTTTCCCTCCCGGCTCTGCCACTCTGGCAGACGCTGGTCGGCTCTAGCGATAGCATCACCACGCCCGTGGCGTTTACCGCTGGGGCCCCCTGAGCAAAGCTTGCACCCAACGTCGTCCGGAAAGTCCGTGAAGAACCTGCTGGAAGGCCGCAAGATTCTCATCGCCGAGGACGAACCCGCCTTGGCGGACGTTCTTCGCGCCTACTTGGCGAGGGAGGGCGCCCTCGTCAGGATCGCGCCGGACGGCCGGATCGCCAGCGAAGAGGTCCATCGATGGCGGCCGGACGTGATCCTCCTCGACATCCGGATGCCCAACAAGGACGGCCTTTCGGTACTGGTGTCGGTGCGGGAGGACGATGCCAACATTCCCGTCATCCTGATCAGCGCGTTGGGCGACGACGTCGACCGTCTTTCCGGATTTCGACTCGGCGCGGACGATTACATCGTCAAGCCCTTCAATCCCCTCGAGGTCGTCGCACGCGCCGCCGCCGTGCTGCGTCGGCAGGAGGGCGCCAAGCAACTTGCATCGACCCCGCCTATCGTCCACGGGGGGCTGCGCATCGAAGTCGAAAGCCGGCGTGCGTTCGCCAACGACAAGCTGATCAACCTGACCCCGACGGAGTTCCGACTCCTCACGACCATGGCACGTCGCCCGGGCCGGATGTTCACTCGGGCAGAATTGGGCGATGCCGTGCTGAGCGAAGTGGCGGCCGACCGGGGCGTCGACGCCCACCTCAGTCGATTGCGCGCGAAGATCGCCATTGTCGAATCGGTGAGGATCGTCGCCATCCGCGGCGAAGGCTACAGGCTGGACATCGAATGATGAATTCCTTGCGGATGCAAATCGCCTGCCTCGCGATCGCGATCAGCGTGGCGGCGGCCCTGATCGCCGCCTTCGTCCCCGACGTGCTGTACTGGCTGCGCGATTACCTCTTCATGGCATCGCTGCCGGCGCAGGAGCAGGAGACGTTGCGCAAGCTCACCGAGGCCTACGGGAGTTGCTCCGGCATCGTCCGTTCCTTCGAGAGCCAACATGGCATCGAGCGCTGGAACCTCAATTACCACGTGGCCCTGACCACCGTGATCGTCGCCACCGCGTTGATCGGCGGAGCCTTGGCGTTCAAGTTGGCGGGTGGCATCGCCGCGCCGATCATCGGACTGTCGCGGGCCGCCAGGGCGATCGCCGGTGGATCGCGCGACGCCGCGCTGCTGCCGCCGCGTTCCGGCCCGCGCGAGGTCGGCGACCTGATCGGCGACTTCGCGCTGATGACCGAATCACTGGCCGCCGCGGATCGCGACCTCCGCTTGCGGTCGAACGGCATCGCGCACGAACTGCGCACGCCCTTGGCGGTGATCCGCGCCCGATTGATGGGCGCGAAGGACAAGGTGTTCGTCGCGGACGGGGCGTTTTTCGACAGCCTGCTCGGCCAGGTCTTGCAGATCGAGCGCCTCGCCAGCGACCTGAGCATGCTCTGCGACAGCCAGGGCATCGGGTTCTCGCTTGAGCGCGCCCCGACCTCGGTCGACGACGTCGTCGATGCGGTGATCCACTGCCTCGAGCCGATGGCGGAGGAACACCGCGTGGACCTGACGCGACAGAGCAGCGGGCGGGTGATCGCCGACGCCGATCCCGCCCGCCTGGAACGGGCGATCTCCAACCTGGTCGAGAACGCGATCCAGCACGCTGGCGCCACCCGGGTGACCATCACGGTGGACGACGTCGGCGATCAATGCCGGATCATCGTCGCCGATGACGGTCGCGGCTGGCCGGTCAGCGATCCCGAGGCGCTCAAGGAGCCGTTCGTCACCGGTGACTCCGCGACCCGAGAGCGCAGCAAACGCACGGGCCTTGGCCTTGCCATCGTGCAGGCGATCGCACGGGCGCACCAAGGCTCGCTCGTGCTGGAGAGCTCTCCTGGTGGTGGCGCACGAGCAGTGCTCACCATACCGAAGACGATCAACTGAACGAGAAGGCAACGCGGCCCGCGCGCAACGGTCCCGCAATCGAGAGCGCATTCTCCCGAAAGGCTTCGAAACCATCGTGCATGCACCAACCCTGCACGAGATTGTCGACATGCCCGCGTCACCGGATCGCCACCGCGCACTCAACCTACTCGCACTTTCCATTGCCCTTGCCATCAGCTCGCCAGCGCGTGTGCAGGCCGAGGAGGCTCCAGAAGCCGAGGCAGGGACGCGGACCTACGCGCCAGAGTTCTTCGCTTCGTCCGCGCCGGTCAATGCGCTGCAGATGGTCGAGCGCGTGCCCGGGTTCACGATCGACGAGGGCGGCATGGAACGCGGATTCGGCACCAATGCCGGCAACGTCCTGATCGATGGCGAAAGGCCGTCCACCAAGTCCGACGACATCCGCACGCTCCTCGCCCGCATCCCCGCGGATCGCGTCACGAGGATCGAGCTGATCGAGCGCGCCGGCGTCAACCAGGAAGCGCAAGGCCAAAGCCGCATCGTGAATGTCGTCCGAAGAGCGAGCACCGGGGCCAACGGCACCTACACGCTGGGCCTCGGCGTCGACGAGGACGGCGTCGCCCGGCCGTTCGGCCAGTCTTCGCTGTCCTTCGAGCGGGGAGGAACGCAGTACGAGCTCGGCCTGGATTACCGGAACGACCTGTACCAGTTGTCCGGGGCCGAAACGAACTACGACGCCGCACGCCGGGCCGATCGCATCCTGGGCATCGGCATCGACAGCGACAGCCGGCAAACCGCCGTGACCGGCACCGTCCGCGGCGCCGTGGGATCGGCGCGTTGGGGGGTCAATGCAAGGCTCGATCGTGATTCGTACACGACCGTCCGGATCAGCGACGTCTTCAACCCGCAGGGGGCCTTGCAGGGTCGGGAAGTGCTTGAAAGCGGATCGCCGACGAACCGCGACGGTTTCGAGCTGGGCGCGGACCTTGAGTTCAGCCCCATGCCATCGATCACCACCAAGCTGGTGGGGTTGTACAGCAGGTACGACATCCTGTCCCGCAACGATCTTTCGCGGTCTGGACCGGGCCTGTCCGCACTGTCGCAGAGCTCACGCAACGACAACCGCGAGGATGAAGCCATCCTGCGGATAGGCAACACCGTCGCCGCCGGCGACCGCCATTCGATCCAGTTCGGCGTCGAGGCGGCCCGCAACCAACTTCGCGGCCGCTTCACCAGCGCGATCGCGGGCCTTCCCCCGCTGCCCGCGTCGAACGTCGATGTCAGCGAACTCCGTATTGAGCCCTTCATCTCCGACGTGTGGTCGATCCGTCCGACATGGAAGATCGAGGCCGCGATGATCGCCGAGCGATCGACGCTTCGCGTCCGCGGCGATGCCACGGCGAGCCGACAGTTCCTGTTCTGGAAGCCCCGCCTCGTGTCGACGTGGACACTCGACCCTGTCACGACCCTCGATCTTCGCTTCGAACGACGGGCGGCGCAGCTTGATTTCAACGACTACGCGACGTCCGTCGATCTCGGCCTGGGCGCCCTGGTCGATGCCGGGAATGCCGAGCTGGTGCCGGAACGGACCTCGACCTTGACGGCCACGCTGCGTCGCGCGTGGCTGGGCAGGGGCAGTGGCCAGGTCCGCGGGTGGATCACCCACATCGACGATACGCAGGATTTGGTTCCGATCACGATCCGCGACGGCACGGGCGCGATCGTGTCGGTGGTCGACGGCCCGGGGAACATCGGCCGCGGCCGCGAATGGGGGGTTTCGCTGGACTTGAGCCTGCCTCTGGAGAAAATGCTCCCGCTCGGCGATTCCGGGGAGGTCACGCTCACGTATGCCGGGACGTACCGGCACAGCCGCGTCACCGACCCGGTCACCGGCCTGGAACGGCGCTTGCAGCCGAAATTCGGACCGTCCTGGGCCCCGGAGCAGCAGCACGCCCTCGCGCTGCGCCATGACGTCCTCGACTCGCCCTTCGCCTGGGGGGCGACCCTGGACTGGTCGTCGAGCCAGACGCGCTACTTCTATGGCCAGACCCTGCGCTTCGGGGAAACCCCCTCGCTGGGTCTGTTCGCGGAGTATGCGGTGGCACGCGGGAAGTTCCGGTTCGAAGTCGACAACGCCAACAGTTACGACATCGGCCGGGAACGCGTCTTCTATGCCGGAAGCCGGGCGGACGGCGTGGTCGCGGGCTCGGCATCGCGGACGCTGAATCGCAACACGCGCGTGCTGCTCTCGTTCAACGGCCGTTTCTGAACAGCCCGATGAGGATGGGCCAGCGGTGTCGCGAAACACCGCCGGCCTTGCTCGAAGGCATCAGGCGAAGCGGACCAGCGCCCAGACGCCCGCGGCGACGAGGGCCCCGAGGACGATGGCGCGCGACAAAGGCGCCATGAAAGGCGCGGGTCCCTGCAGATCGGCATCGCGCCCCGTCAGCATCGGCACGATGAGGTTGCGGCGCTTGAGCACGGCGTAGCCCAGCGCGGCCACGATGTGCAAGGCGACCACCGCCTGCAACAAGGTGAACCCCCATTCGTGCACGTCCCCCAGCCAGCGGGTCATGCGCCCGCCGACCCAGCCGCTCAGCGGGGCTTCGACCACGAAGAGATCGCCGCCGGAGAGAAACAGCCCGGACAACGTCTGCACACCCACCAGGAGCAGCAGCAGGATCACGGCCAGTGCGCCGGCGGGGTTGTGCCCCGGATGGGCCGGAAGCGGTCCCGGGCGGGCGAGCTCACGAAGGTGTTCAAGCACGGCGGCCGGACCGCGGACGAAGTGTCGAAACCGCGCGGTCTCGCTTCCGACGAAGCCCCACGCGACCCGAAAGAGCACCAGACCCAACGCGCCATAGCCGAACAGCATGTGGCGCTCCCAATCCTCGTTCTCCGCCGTCCACCAGGAGCCGGCGAGACAAACGACCAGCCCCCAATGGACGACCCGGACCGGGAGGTCCCAAACGCGAAGGGACCGTTCGGAATCAGCCGGGGCGGTCATGGGGATCAGTCCAGCTTGTAACTGTCGTGGCAGGCTCCGCACTCGCGGCCCACGGCGTTGAGGGCCGCGCCGATGCGGGCCCGATCGCCCGTGGCGGCGGCCTGCACCAGACCGGGGAGTGTCGCCTCAAAGCGCTTCTGGAGGGCGAGGAACTCCGCCTTGTTGGTCCAGATTTCGGGTTTGGCTTCGCTATCGCCCACGCCGACGGCCGTTCCTTCAGGCCACCAGCCACCGATGCGGCGCCCCGTCTCTGCAAGGGTGGCCGCCGCCGCTCGGGCGTCCTCGGCCGTGCCACCCTCGCCCTTGACGAAGGTATCGAGGGTATTCATCGCCCGCCCAAGCGTCTTGAAGTTGGCCTTTCTCTCCTCGACCTGGGCGACCGGATCGGCCGGAGTGGAGCCCGCTTGGGCCGAGGCGCCCGAAGCAACGGCCAGAAAGGTGCTGGAAAGGGCGGCCAAGACCAACGGGCCAAACAAACGATTTGCTTTCATCGACTTCTCCGTTGCTTTCGCTGCCGGACGGCGGGCCGGCACCGTGGTCATCCGACGTTCGGCCCTCATGGCCGGACTTCGCCGGAAGCCCAGAGACGAGCGTGCGGCGCCAAAGACGCAGGACGATTGGTGCGCTGTTGCGATTCGATTGCGGGCGGAGCGTCATGCGGCCGAACGGACCATCGGCGCGTCCGATCGGCCAGAGGGAAGGCCCGTCAGGCCCAGCCCTCGGTCTCGGCGAGACGGGCGACATAGCGCGCCACGGTGTCGACCTCGAGATTCACCGGGCTGCCCACCGGCATCACACCGAAGCCAGTGTGGGCCAGCGTGTGCGGCACCAGCATCACCTCGAAGCCCGCCTCATCCACCGCGTTGACGGTGAGCGAGGTGCCATCGACGGCGATCGAGCCCTTGGTGGCGATGAAGCGCAGCAGGGCTTTCGGCGCGCTGAAGCGCCAGCGCTGGCCGCGGGCGTCGTCGTGCACCGCTTCGACCGCACCAACGCCATCCACATGCCCGCTCACGAGGTGGCCACCGAGGCGGTCGCCGACGCGCAGCGCGCGCTCCAGGTTCACGGCCGCGCCCACGGGCAACGCGCCGAGCGTCGTCAGGACGAGGGTTTCCGTCGAGACATCGGCATCGAAGTGCGCGGTGCCGAAGGCGACGACCGTCAGGCAGACGCCGTTGCAGGCGATCGACTCGCCCAGCTGCACGTCGTCGAAGGGCATGGCGCCGACGGTGAAGCGCAGGCGCACGTCGCCCCCGAGGGGCGTGCGGTCGACGAGGCGGCCGACGGCCTGGATCAGTCCGGTGAACATCGCGGGGTCCCGAGCGGAGAGCCCGCGATTATAGGGAGCGCCCCCGGGCCGGGCGTCGCCGTGGTGGCAACGCGGCGTTGCGCGGCGGCTGGCGAACCGCGCCGCGGGCGGCTCAGTAGGGCAGGCCGGCCTTGCGGAAGGCCTTCACCAGCAGGAACAGCGGCCCGACCAGCAGGAACTGCAGGTCTTCGAGGAAGCTGGGCTTCTTGCCTTCGATCTTGTGGCCGATGAACTGCGCGATCCAGGTGACCACGAAGGCCGCCAGCGCGACCCAGCCCACGTGCGGCAGGACGAAGAACGACGCCACCGACGCGGCCGTGAAGCCCGCCATCACCACCGCCATGGGCACGGACAGGCGCAGGTAGTACACGAGCGAGGCCGCGACGAACGCGTAGCAGAGCCACGGGTGCACGACGAACATCAGCGCCAGCGTGCACCAGACGATGATCGGCACGCAGACCCAATGCACGGCGACATTGGTCGGGTGGCGATGCGACTCCGCGTACTGGCCGACCAGCAGGTCGATGCGGCGGCGTTCAGGCGAGGGCGGAAGATCGGCGGCAGTCGTGGTCATGGGCGTCGTGGCCGGTCGGCGAAGTTGCCCGGCAGGCTAGGCGCCGGGCGTCCGGCGGGCATGAACCAGCGCACTGAACGGTTCGCCCCTTGCGTCGCCCTCGGCACCATCGCGCGGCCGGGCGCCTCTACCGGCCGGGCCGCAGCGAGGACGGCGCGGCCCCGATGATGCGGCGGAAACTCCGCGACAGATGCGCCGCATCGGCGAAGCCGGTGGCATGGGCGACCGACGTGACGGGCTCGCCACCCTGCAAACGGGCCGTGGCTTCGAGCAGTCGCCGCCATAGCAGGTAGTTGCGCACCGGCAGGCCGGTGGCTTCGCGGAACAGGACCTGGAATCGGCTTGGGGACAGGTGCGCACGTTCGGCGAGCGCGCGGTGCGTCCACGGCGCGAGCGGATCCGCATCGAGGGCATCGAGGGCGCGCTTCAACCGTGCGTCGGCGGGGGCCTGCACCGCGAGGCCCGGCCAGCATTCGGCGCACCAGCGCGCCGCCAGGGCTTCCATCCCTCCGGCGGCGCCGGCGTCCGCATCGCGCCCGGTCTCCAGCAGCCCGGCAAGGGCCTCGCGCAGCGGCGCCTCCGGCGCCCGGGGCTCGCCGCCCCCCTCGCGCCACGCCTGCCAGGCGCGTGGGCCGGCGTCGAAGAACAGGTAGGCGATCGGCGTATCGCCACCGCGGATCCGGTGGCGCTCCATCGGTGCGAAAGCCGCGAAATGGCAGGAGGCCTGACCCCGCCCCTCGCGCTCGACGCAAAAGCCCTTGCCCACGGCCACCATCGCCTGCAGGGCCCGGTGCGCGTGCCAGCCGGAGTCCGCCGTCCGCGTCAGCACCAGCGCCCGCTCGCGGAAGAAGTGCAAGCGCGCAGGCATGGTCAGCGCTTCGGACGGTAGGTCAGCCGCAGGTCGCCGTCATCGAAGGAGTGGACGTCGGTGCGCTCGAGCCCGAGGCGTTCATCCATGCGCTCGATACCGAGACCGCCGAACAACGGCCGGGCACGCTCACCCAGCAACACGGGGGCGACGTAGAGCAGGAGTTCATCGACGAGACCGGCGCGCAGGAAGGCGCCGGCCAGCGTGGCGCCGCCCTCCACCTGCACTTCGTTCACCTGCCGGGTGGCCAGCTGCGCGAGGACCGCGAGCAGGTCGAGGTGCCGGCCACGCCTGGGCACGGCGAACCCCTCGACCGTCGGGCCGTAGTCGGGAACGATGTCGTCGGCGTGCGCCACCAGGGTCGAAGCCTCGCCGTCCAGCAGGTGGCAGGCGCGCGGCAGCGCACCGTGGTGGTCGAGCACCACGCGCATCGGCGGCACCACCGCCACGCCGCCGGGCACGCGGGCCGTGAGCCGCGGGTCATCGGCGAGCACCGTGCCCAAGCCGGTGAGGATCGCCGACGCTCGGGCGCGGAACGACTGCACGTCGGCGCGTGCCGCCTCGCCGGTGATCCACTTGGATTCACCATTGGCCATCGCCGTTCGGCCGTCGAGGCTCATGGCCAGCTTGACGCGCACCCACGGGCGGCCTTCGCGCGCGCGCATCAGGAAGCCACGGTTCATCCACTCGGCCTCCTCCGCGAGCAGGCCGTGCTCGACGGCGATGCCCGCGGCTTGCAGCGCGGTGAAGCCGCGGCCGGCGACGGCATGGAAGGGGTCGCGGATCGCCGCCACCACGCGCGTCACGCCGGCGGCCACCAGCGCATCGGCGCAGGGCGGCGTGCGGCCGAAGTGCGCGCAAGGCTCGAGCGTCACATAGGCCGTCGCACCGACGGCACGCGCACCGGCTTCGCGCAGTGCAAACACCTCGGCGTGCGGCCCTCCGGCGCGCTGGTGCGCACCGCGCCCGACCACTTCGCCACCCTGCGCGATGACGCAGCCCACCATCGGGTTCGGTTTGGTCGTGAAGGCGTGCTCGGCGGCGAGGCGCAGGGCCTCGGACATGTGGCGGCGGTCGAGTTCGGAGAACGGCATGCGGGAAGCCTACGGCACGCGGGTGAGGACATCGACGGCTTGACCGCCGACGCGGGCGCCCGCCTCGAAGGACCAGCCAAGGCGTTCGTAGAACGCGCGATGGTGCGGGGTAAACAGGCGCAGACGCGGGATTCCGGCCGCGAACGCGCGACGCACCGCATGGTGCACGAGCGCTTCGCCGAGACCGCGACCGCGAAACACCGGGCCGACGTAGAGGCTGGCCAACCACGGCCCCCCGAGGGCTGCAAGGTCCGGCGCATCCTCGACGAGCAGGCTCACCGACCCCAGCGGCGCCCCGTCCTCGCCCAAGGCCACCCACGTCGACGGCAGCACGACCTCGCACGCAGCGTGGGCCTGCAGTTCGGCGAACGCGTCGTCTTCCGACCAGCCCGCGTAGAGCGCACCCCACTCGGCGTGGTGCCAAGCCGCCAGGGTCGGCAAATGTTGGATCGCCGCCGACGCCGGCACGATGTGCCAGCGCGCGCCGGCGCTCATCCCTTCTTCGACTTCGCCGGCTTCGGCACCGTGTCCTCGAGCGGCAGGTCGAGGGTCTGCGCGGCGGGCAGGTCGCGCTGCAGCTTCTCGATCTCCTCGCGGAAATCCTGCACGTCCTCGAAGCTGCGGTAGACCGAGGCGAAACGCACGTAGGCGACCTGGTCGAGCAGCTTCAGCTGCGCCATCACGAACTCGCCGACACGACGCGTGGGAAGCTCGCGCTCGCCGCTCTTGCGCAGTTCGTTCACCACCGCGAGCACGGCGGCATCGACGTCATCGGCAGGCACCGGCCTCTTCTGCAAAGCCTTCTCGAAGCTGGCACGCAGCTTGCGCTCGTCGAAGGCTTCGCGGCGGCCGTCGCTCTTCACCACGGAGGGCAGTCGCCACTCCACCTGCTCCACCGTGGAGAAACGTTCGCCACAAGCCGGGCATTCGCGCCGGCGCCGGATGCTGCTGCCGTCCTCCGCCACGCGCGAGTCGATCACGCGCGTGTCCTCGTGCGGGCAGAAGGGGCAATGCATGCGTCAGGCGCTCAGCCGTACACCGGGAACTTGCGGCACTGCGCCGTCACCGCGGCGCGCACGCGCTCCAGCACGGCGGTGTCGGCCGGGGCGTCGAGCACGTCGGCGATCCAGCCCGCGAGCTCCACGCAGTCGGATTCCATGTAGCCGCGGGTGGTCACGGCCGGGGTGCCGATGCGCAGGCCTGAGGTGACGAAGGGCGAACGCGGGTCGTTCGGGACCGAGTTCTTGTTCACGGTGATGTGCGCGGCGCCCAGCGCGGCTTCCGCGTCCTTGCCCGAGACCTCGCGACCGATCAGGTCGATCAGCATCAGGTGGTTCTGCGTGCCGCCGGAAACGATCTTGTAGCCGCGGGCGACGAGGGTCTTCGCCATGGCCTGCGCATTCTTCACCACCTGCTGCTGGTAGGCCTTGAACTCCGGCTCCAGCGCTTCCTTGAAGGCCACGGCCTTCGCGGCGATGACGTGCATCAGCGGGCCGCCCTGGATGCCCGGGAAGACGATGCTCTGCAGCTTCTTCTCGAGCTCCTCGGCCTTGTCGCCGGCGCCGACCTTGCTCATCACGATGATGCCGCCGCGCGGGCCGCGCAGGGTCTTGTGCGTGGTGCTGGTGACCACGTGCGCGTGCGGCAGCGGGTTCGGGTAGACGCCCGCGGCCACGAGGCCGGCGATGTGCGCCATGTCGACGAACAGGACCGCGCCGACCTTGTCGGCGATCGCGCGGAAGCGCGCCCAATCGAGCACCTGCGAGTAGGCCGAGAAGCCGGCGATGATCATCTTCGGCTGGTGCTCGACGGCGAGGCGCTCGACCTCGTCCATGTCGATGAGGCCCTGCTCGTTCACGCCGTACTGCACGGCGTTGTAGAGCTTGCCCGAGGCGTTGACCTTGGCGCCGTGGGTCAGGTGGCCGCCGTGGGCCAGCGACATGCCAAGGATGGTGTCACCCGGCTGCAGCAGGGCCATGAACACGCCCTGGTTGGCCTGCGAGCCCGAGTGCGGCTGCACGTTGGCGTAGTCGGCGCCGAACAGCGCCTTGCAGCGCTCGATGGCCAGTTTCTCGGCGACGTCGACGTACTCGCAGCCGCCGTAGTAGCGCTTGCCCGGGTAGCCCTCGGCGTACTTGTTGGTCAGCACCGAGCCCTGGGCTTCCATCACGCGCGGGCTGGCGTAGTTCTCCGAGGCGATCAGTTCGACGTGGTCTTCCTGGCGCTGCCGCTCGGCCGCCATGGCCTGGGCGAGTTCGGCGTCGTAATCGGCAATGCGCATGCTGCTCGGGAACATCGGGCGGGCCTCGGGCGAAGGGGAGCCCGCATTGTAGCCGCTCCCCTCCCCCTCCCCGCCCCGGCCTGCATTCGAATGCAGGCCGGGGGCGGCCTTCACGGCACCGGCGGCGGCGCGGCGCCCAGCCTTGCCCAGTCGATGCGCCGTGTCAGCACCATCGTGGCCGCCAGCGTGCCGAACAGCAGGACGGCGCCGAGCAGCAGGGCGTGGTCCTCGGACTGCAAGAGGCCATAGAGCGCGCCGTAGAGCGCGCCAAGCAACGCCGCAAGACCGAGCCCGCGCCTCGCGCCGCCCAGGACCCCGCTCAGGTAGTAGCCGATCAAGGCGATGCAGGCCCCGGCGGCCAGGGCGTAGGCGAGCCCGAAGCCCACGTGCTCGGCCAGAGCGAGCAGCAGCAGGAAGAACAGGGCCAGGGCGAGCCCGACCAGCAGGTAATGCAGCGGGTGCACGGCCGCGCCGCGCAGCACTTCCAGCAGGAACACCGCGCCGAACACCAGCCCGAGGAACAGCAGGGCGTACTTCATCGCGCGGTCGGTCATCAGGTAGCGGTCGACCGGGTCGAGCAGTTCGAGGCTCACGGCCGTCGCCTCGAGGCCGGGGCACAGGGCTTCGGGGCCGCAAGCGGCGAGGCGCTGCGGCGCCTGGCTGGCCAGCGAGGACAGGCGCCATTCGGCACGGAAGCCGTCGGCCCGGACCTCGCGCTCGATCGGCAGGGCGAAGCCGGCGAAACGCGGGTGCGGCCAATCGCCGGCGAGCTGCCAGCGGAAGTCCTCGGCCACGGGCAGCCAGGCGAGCTGGCTGGTGCCGGTGAGGTCAAGGGCCGCTGCCGTTTCGATGACTTCGCCACCGACCAGGCCACCGGGCAACACCGCTTGGACGCCCTCCGGGAGCCAGGCGACGCCGGTGCCGGGTTCCGGCTGCAGGGCCCGCCCCTGCGCGCGGACGCCCAGTGCCGTGATGCCGCGATTGTCCCCGAGTCCCAGCACCCAACGGGCATCGCGCAGGCGCACCGATTGCTGACCGGGCACCTCGACCGGCGTCGGCACGCGGAACCGCGCGCTGATCTGTGCCTTCTGCTGGAAGATGCGGGCCTCGAACAGCCCCCGTTGGCGGGTCTCGGTACCGAGCGTGGCCGTGACGTCGACCGCGTCCGCCGCCACCAGCAGGGTTTCGACCTCGGTACGGTCGACCGCCTGCAGCGGGACCCGCTCGTCGTTGCCGACGCGCTCCATCCGCCGCACCACGCGCTCGATCTCCAGTCGAAGCAGCGGCGCGGTGATCCGTTGTGCATTCGCGCTGGCCTGCGCGATGTCGGCGACCACCCCGGCCGCGCGCTGTTGGCGCTCATCGACGAGGCCATGGAGCAGCGCGATCGGGATCAGCAACAGCAGGATCAGGCCGCCGATGGCCAACAGTTTCCGTCCAAGACGCATGGGGCACCTCCGGGAGTCACAGGAGGGTGCAGGGTCGCGGGGCGGAGGGGCGATCCGCGACCCGCCGGCGGGCGGCGGGCGGGCGAATTCAGGCAGCGTGGGGCAGCCGCCGGCCGGTCAGTTCCCGAGGATCACGTCGGCGATGATCCCGCTGGCGATGGCCACGAGCAGCCAGTCGCCGCGATCATCGCGGCGCCAGTGGTAGCCGCGCGGCGGATGGCGCAGGCCGTATCGGTTGTAGTCGACGACCACGTAGGTCGGCGCCCAGCCGTAGTCATGGATGCGATGGCCACGGGCCCAGCGCGGCGGACCGTAGTGGCGCGGCGGCGGGCCGTAGCCGTAGCCATAGGCGGGGACGCGAACGACCTCCCGGTAAACGACACGGCCCCGATGGTCGCGGCGCCAGTCGCGGCGGTCGTCGTGGCGCTCCCAACGCCGATCGGCATGGCGATCCCAGCGCCGGTCGTCACGACGCCCGTCCCGGTAGCCCTGGCGGTAGTCGCGGTCGTTCCAGTCACGGTGCTCGTAGCGACGGTCGTAACGGTGGTCGTCGCGATCGCGTCGACCGGCATCGGCCGGGGACGCAGCGAGCATGGCGGCCCCCATCAGGAGCGCGGCAGCCAGGCGGGGGAAGATGGCGAGGGTCATGCGGGGCCTCCGTGTGTGGGACGTCGAGGGGTTGCAGCCCGAGCATCCGCGGCGCCGGCTGAATCGATTCTTGCCAGCCAGCTGAACGGTCGCCGGCATTCAGGCACGGATGGCGAAGGGGGCGTGCCGCGGGCCCATCGCGCCCCCGGGACGGGGCGCGGCGGCCCTCCGGTATACTTCACGCGTCCCCGAATGCCCCCACCCGCCGCCGGCGCCGCCGCGGCCGGGCGCGTCTGAATGGAGTGAGCGATGCAGTACATCTACACGATGAACGGTGTGTCCAAGACCGTTCCGCCGAAGCGCCAGATCATCAAGGACATCTCGCTGTCCTTCTTCCCGGGCGCCAAGATCGGCCTGCTCGGCCTGAACGGCGCCGGCAAGTCCACGGTGCTGCGCATCATGGCCGGCGTCGACACCGATTTCGTCGGCGAGGCGCGCCCGCAGCCCGGCATCAAGGTCGGCTACCTCGAGCAGGAACCGCGCCTCAACCCCGAGCACACCGTGCGCCAGGCGGTCGAGGAAGGCCTCGGCGAGATCTTCAACGCCCAGGCGCAGCTCGATGCCGTGTACGCGGCCTACGCCGAACCGGATGCGGATTTCGACAAGCTCGCCGCCGAACAGGCGCGGCTCGAAGCCATCCTCGCCGCCGGTGACGCGCACCAGGTCGAACAGCAGTTGGAAGTCGCGGCCGACGCCCTGCGCCTGCCGCCGTGGGACGCCATCGTCGGCAAGCTCTCGGGTGGCGAGAAGCGCCGCGTGGCCCTGTGCCGCCTGCTCCTGCAGAAGCCCGACATGCTGCTGCTCGACGAACCGACCAACCACCTCGACGCCGAATCGGTCGAGTGGCTGGAGCAGTTCCTCGCCCGCTACCCGGGCACCGTGGTGGCCGTGACCCACGACCGCTACTTCCTCGACAACGCCGCCGAGTGGATCCTCGAACTCGACCGCGGCCGTGGCATCCCGTGGAAGGGCAACTACACGCAGTGGCTCGAGCAGAAGGACGAGCGGCTGAAGCAGGAAGAGAACCAGGAGAAGGCCCGCCAGAAGGCCATCCAGAAGGAACTCGAGTGGTCGCGGCAGAACGCCAAGGGCGGCCGCACCAAGGGCAAGGCGCGCCTCGCCAAGCTCGAGGAACTGCAGTCGGTCGACTACCAGCGCCGCAACGAGACCAACGAGATCTTCATCCCGCCGGGCGAGCGCCTCGGGCAGAACGTCATCGAGTTCAAAAACGTCTCGAAGAGCTACGGCGACCGCGTGCTGATCGACGACCTCTCCTTCATCATCCCGAACGGCGCGATCGTCGGCATCATCGGCCCCAACGGCGCCGGCAAGTCGACCCTGTTCCGCATGATCACGGGGCAGGAAAAGCCGGACAAGGGCGAGATCGTCATGGGCTCGACGGTGAAGCTGGCCTACGTCGACCAGAGCCGCGACAAGCTCGAGGGCAACCACAACGTCTTCCAGGAGATCTCGGGCGGCGCCGACATCCTCAACATCAACGGCGTCGAGATCCAGTCGCGCGCCTACATCGGCCGCTTCAACTTCAAGGGCCAGGACCAGCAGAAGATGGTCGGCTCGCTCTCGGGCGGTGAACGCGGCCGCCTGCACCTCGCCAAGACCCTGCTGCAGGGCGGCAACGTGCTGCTGCTCGACGAACCGTCCAACGACCTCGACATCGAAACGCTGCGTGCGCTGGAAGACGCGGTGCTGGAGTTCCCGGGCTGCGCGATGGTCATCTCGCACGACCGCTGGTTCCTCGACCGCATCGCCACGCACATCATCGCCTTCGAAGGCGACTCGCACGTCGAGTTCTTCATGGGCAACTACCGCGAGTACGAGGAAGACAAGAAGCGCCGCCTCGGTGCCGACGGCGCCGCGCCGAAGCGCATCCGCTTCAAGGCGCTCAAGTAATCGGCGGCGCGACCGTGAGCTTCCACGCAGCCCTCGCCGCCCGCTGGTCCAGTGCCGACACCCTGCTCTGCGTCGGCATCGACCCGGAGCCGGGGCGGTGGCCCGCGGGCCTCGTGGACGACCCGGACCGCGTGTTCGCGTTCGGCAAAGCCATCGTCGACGCGACGGCCGGGTTCGCCTGCGCCTTCAAGCCGCAGATCGCGCACTTCGCGGCGCAGGGGGCCGAGGGCGCGCTGGAACGGCTCATCGCCCACATCCACGCCGCGCACCCGGGCATCCCGGTGATCCTCGACGCCAAGCGGGGCGACATCGGCAGCACCGCGCTGAACTACGCCCGCGAGGCCTTCGACCGCTTCCGCGCCGACGCCGTCACCGCCAACCCCTACCTCGGCAGCGATTCGCTGGCGCCCTACCTCGAGCGCGCCGACAAGGGCGTGGTCGTGCTGTGCCGCACCTCGAACCCGGGGGCGGCCGACCTGCAGGACCTTCCGGTCGCCGGGGCCGACGGCACGACGCGACCGCTCTACCAGCGCGTCGCCGAGAAGGCCGCGCGCGTCTGGAACCCCCACGGCAACCTCTCGCTGGTCGTCGGCGCCACCTGGCCGGCACAGCTCGGCGAGGTGCGGGCCATCGTCGGCGGCGACGTGCCGCTGCTCGTTCCCGGCATCGGCGCGCAGGGCGGCGACGTCGAAGCGGTGCTGGCGCACGGCCTCAACGCCGATCGCACGGGGCTGATCATCAGCAGCTCGCGCGCGATTCTTTATGCGAGCAGCGGTCCGGATTTCGCCGACGCGGCCGCACGGGTCGCGCGGGAGACGCGGGACCTCATCAACCGCCACCGCTGACCCCCCGCGAGGGCCGCGCTGCCCCTGGCGCTCACGCGTCGATCGACGCCCAGAACGAGGGCCCTTCGTTGCCGGCCGGCCCGACATCGCACTCGCCGCACACCGGCATCGCGCGGCGGTTGGTGCGCATCGCCTCGATGAAGTCCGCGCGCGCCTTGCCGGCGAGCATGTCGTTGAAGCTCATCGCGCCGAGGTTGCCCAGCACCGCGGCGCCGGGGTGCATGCAGCAGGGGACGATGCTCCCATCGGCATCGACATAGAGCAGCGTCACCTGGCCGTCCCAATCACGGGACTGGAACTCGCTCCAGTGCGCCATGAAGAAGCAGGGGCCCTCGGGCGTCGTGATCGACCGTCCGGTCATGTTGCGCTCGGCGCCCGGCAGCCACATCCAGCGCCGGAACTCCGGCGTCCAACCGCGCGTGACCAGCACCTCGCGCCAGCGCTCGCGATGCTCCGGCACCTCGCTGACGCTCTTGCACACGAGCTGCATCGAGGGGCACAGGCGATCGCGCAGCGCCTTGGTGCGCTCGAGGAACTCGACGAGCTTCGCCCACTTCGAGGGCGGCCGCAGGCTCTCGTAATCCTCGGGGGTGCCGTCGCCGTCGGCACTGACCACGAGCCGGGTCACCACGTTGGCCGCCAGCACCCGCTCGAAGTCCTCCCAGTGGACCTTCTGCGCATTGGTCGAGATCTCGACCTCCTGCACCGTCCAGCGCTGGCGCGGAATCATCGCCACCAGCTCGGACAGCCGCTTGTGCAGCAAGGGCTCGCCGAAGTTGAACAGGCGCAGCGTATGGATGCGCTCGACGTCGATGTTGCCGAGCATGCGCTCGAAGAAGGCCGGATCCACCGGCACCACTTTCGGCTGCAGCACCGAGTTGGGGCAGCCGACGCAGCGCAGCTGGCAGCCGTGCACGACGTCGATGTGCGCGACGAACAGGCTCGTGGCTCGGGTGGCGGGGGGCGTCATGGGGCCGCGAGTATACGGACGCGGCGTGAAGCGCTCCGCCTCAATGGCGGCGCTGCCGCAACGCACGGGGCCACGCAACGAGCAGCAATCGCGCGACCAAGGCCATGAGCACGACGGGCGCAAGCAACGCCGCGGCGCCGCGGGCCTCGAACCGCCACCAGTAGCGCCACAGCCCCCGGTGCTTGTGCCACTCGACGAAGAACGGGCGGGCGCGGCTCGATACGCCGCGATGGTGCAGCACGGGCACGTCGTTGGCGACCGCGACGTCGAATCCGGCGGCGCGGATACGCCGGCAGAAATCGAGGTCCTCCACGTGAAGGCGGTAGCCCTCGTCCCACCCCCCCACCGCGTCGAACGCGTTCCGGCCCACCAACATCAGCGCACCGGAGCAGGCCTCGACGCGCTGCAGGCTCACGCCAGGCGCCACGGTCACCGCCAGCGCTGCGCGCGCGCCGGCGGCATCCAGCATCCGAGCCAGGGACAGGTCGTGACGTCGGGCCGCGGGATCGCGCCGCCCGTCGGCGTCGCGCAGGTCGGCACCGAGCGCACCAAGGCGCGGCGACGCGACGGCGTGGCCCAGCAATCGCGCCAGCGACGACTCCGGCAGCTCGAGGTCAGGATTCACGAACAGCAGCCACGGCGCGACGCTACCGGCCACACCGGCGTTGCAGCCCGCCGCGAAGCCCGGATTTTCGGGCTGCACCCGCACCTCGATGCGGGAATCGCCGACCGCGAGCCGGCGGACCCGGGCCAGCGTGTCGTCGCTCGATCCGTTGTCGACCACGCACACGCGGGCCACGCCGGGCTGGGCGAGCAACGCCTCGAGGCAGCGCTCGATCGTGGACGCGCTCTGGTAGGTCACCACCACGGCATCGACGACCGCGACCTTGGCGCCTTCCGCGGAAACAGGAGCCCCCGTCACCGCGTGCCTCAAGGGCCGTCGGGCAGGCCCGCCGCGCGCAGGCGCTCGCGCAGCGCATGGGCGTAGCGGTCGGTCGCCATCAGCTCGCGGATCACCTGCTGGTAGTGGGCATAGACGCTTTGCTGCGCGTCCGAGAAACAGGACAACGCGGGAAGCCCGGCGAGGGATTCCCCGCGCTTGGCGCAGACCGCCACGTGGTACATCGGCAAGGCGCGCACGCCACCGAACACGTCGTCGCCGTCTTGGGTGTAGCTCGTCGTCGCACCCGTCCCACCGTCGAGTCGCCACAGCATCGAGTGCGCGACGACGCGCTGGCCATAGAGGCGGTGGCGGGCGAAGTGTCGCCCGATCAGGGCTTCGAACTCCTCGCGATACAGCTCGCGGACATGGTGCGGATTGCGGTAACCGGTGAGCTCGCTGTAGGTGTGCCGGTCCGGGGTGGAGACCACGAGCAGGCCCTCGGGCCTCAGCACGCGCGCGAAGCTCGCCATCAGCGCGTCATGGTCGGCCAGATGCTCCAGCGTCTCGAAACTGACCACGAGGTCGACGCTCGCATCGTCGATGCCTTCGAGGGTCAGCACGTCGCCCTGGCGGAAGCAAAGCCGCGGATGGATGTAACGGGCGCTGGCATGGGCCACGGCCTCGGCGGCGAGGTCGACGCCCACGACCGATGCGGCGGTGCGGGCCAGCAGCGCGGCGCCGTAGCCCTCGCCGCACGCGGCGTCGAGCACGGTCCGTCCGCGCGCCAGCTCCATCGCAAAGGCGTAGCGATGCCAGTGCTCGTAGGCCATCTCCCGGGGCAGCTCGGGGTGGTAGCGCTCGCCGGTGAAGGCCAGCGGAGTCGCGGTGTCGCTCATCGGGTCGCTCTCATCGGAACAGGTCTCCCTGCGGGCTCCCGGCCGCCAGCATAGCGAGGCCGTCGTCGAGGCGGGCACGCGCGGCACGCAAGGGATCATCGAGGATGAACCGGGCGATGCGCTCGTTGTAGCCTGGCCAACGGGCGTTGAGCCGCCGCAGGTTCTCGCCGCCCGGGGCATGTCCGGTCGCGGCGAACGACGCATGCCCAAGGTGCACGACATAAGCGTCGTCGCAAAGGACGTGGCGCCAGCCGTGGGCCTCGGCGCGGAGGCACCAGTCGTTCTCCTCGCCGTACCCTTTGCCGAAGGTTTCCGCGTCGAATCCACCGATCGCGTCGAGCGCGGCACGGCGGATGAACATGCAGAACCCCACGGCGGTCGGCAGGTCCGGGTAGGACGGCGCGTGGCGTGCGGCCGCGAGCGCCAGGGCCTCGGGGTCGTCGGGGCGCGCGTTCGGCGACACGAAGCGGGGGTAGGACACGATCTCGCCGTTGTTGCTCCAGGGGGTCGCCGTCGCGATGCGCGGATCGCTCGCCGCGCAGGCGGCGAGGCGTGCCAGCCAGTCGCCCGCTGGCTCCGTATCGGCATTCAGCAACACGAGGTCGGCATCGCCGGTCTCGGCGAAGGCGGCGTTGCAGTTCCCGGGGAAGCCGAGGTTCGCGCTCCGGCGGACAAGCCCGACGTCAAGCCGCGTACGCCGCTGCCAATCCTCGAGCAGCGCCGGCACGCGCGGATCGGTCGAGGCGTCGTCGGCGAGGTGCACGCGGGCGCCTGCGGGCAGGGTGCGGTCCAGAGCGCCGAGGCAAGCGTCGAGCGCCTCGAGCGCGTTGAACACCGGCACCACGACCGTCGGGAGCGCGGCGGCGGTCGTTCCGGCGCGTCGATCGGGGCTCCGGCTCATGGCGTCTCCCAGCGATGCGGCAATCGAACGAGGCCGAACTCCCGCGATGCGCCGCGCACGCGGAGACGCGCCTCCATCGGCGGGAAGAGGCGCAAGCCCTCGGCGTCCATCGGAAAGGCGCGAACCACGTACTCGCCGGGCAGCAACGGAAGGCGGGTGTAGACAAAGCGGAAGGCGAACCCTGCGGTCGAAGGCGCCGCCTCGACGCCGTCCATCGCACTGTCGACGCCGTACACCGGCGTGCCGTCCGCGCGCAGCAGGCCGAGGCTGAGCCGCGGCGGTCGTTCGTCGCGGCTGGCGATGTCGACGTCCACCCGGAGGTCCTCGCCCATCGCCATGTCCACGGCCGCCTCGAGGCCGTTGAGCGCGAGCCGGAGCACGCGCATCTCGGCGACGCCATCGCCCGCCGTCGCGCGATCGCCGGATTCCCGCTGCTCCAGCCAGGCCTGGTAGCGCTGCGTCACCTCGAAGGCGTCGCCTCGCGCCTCGACGCGGCCGTCCTTCAGCCAGATCGCGTGCCGGCAGAGTTTCTGGACATGGTAGGTGCTGTGCGAGACCAGCAGCAGGGTGCCGCCCCCGGCGAGATAACCGTCGATCCAGCGGATGCACTTCTTCTGGAAGCGATCATCGCCCACGGCCAGCACCTCGTCGGTGATCAGCAGGTCGGGCCGCGTCGCCGCGATCACCGCGAAGCCGAGCCGCACCACCATCCCGCTGCTGTAGTGCTTCACCGGCTCGTCGAAGTAGCGGCCGATCTCGGCAAACGCCTCGATTTCGGGCAGCTTGGCCGCCAGCGCCTCTCCTGACAACCCGTGGATGGCCGCGGCCATGCGCACGTTGTCGCGCCCGCTGTACTCCGGATGGAAGCCGGCGCCCAGCTCCAGCAACGCACCGACCCGCGCTTCCGTGACCACGCGGCCCGCGCTCGGCGTCAAGGTGCCGGTGATCAGCTTCAAGAGGGTCGACTTGCCCGCGCCGTTCTCGCCGACGATGCCGAGCGATTCGCCACGACGGATCGCCAGGTGGATGCCCGACAGCACCTCGACCTCTTGCCGTGGCGCTCGGCCGAGCAACAGACGCCCCAGCGCGCTCAAGCGGTCGCCGCGCGCGCCGACGACGGGGTAGCGTTTCGACACGCCTTCGACGCGGACGAGGGGCGTTCCGCACGCCATCGCGGAGGTCGATGCACCGGCGCTCACAGGAAATCCTCGATGTGGCGGCCGGCGCGACGCTGCAGCGCGAGCGACAGGCCGAGGAGCGCACACGCCACGAGGGCCGAGATTCCCAGCGCCACCCAAGGCAGGGCGCCCTCGCCCGACAAGCCGTGGCGGACGGCCTCCAGCGGCGCGACCAGCGGGTTCCAACCCAGCGCCTCGGCGGTGGCCGGCGGCAGCTGGCTTCGCTCGTAGAGCACCGGCGCGAGGAAGAACCCAAGCCCCGTGAGCTGCCCGACCAGCGCCGCGAGGTCGCGGACAAAGACCTGCAGCAGGGCGGCAATGCGGGCCAACGCCAGCGCGGCCAGTGCCAACACCGCCACGCCGCCGAGCGCCGCCAGCGCGCCAGCGGCATCGAACCGGAGGCCGAAGGCGACCAGCACCCCGAGCACCAGTACCAGCCCAGCGCCATCCACGATCACGCTGCCGAGCACACGCGCATGGACGTACAGCGATGGCGGCAGCGGCACGCGGGCGATGAGCCCCGCGTTGTCGAGATAGGCCGTCACGCCGCGGTTCAAGGCGTTCGCGAAGAGCAGCCACGGAAACAAGCCGAGCGCGAGGAACATGGGGTAAGGCAGCGCACCCGACGAGGCACGCGCCGGCAGCAGGGTGCCGAACACGAAAGCCAGCACGGCCAGCTGCGCGAGCGGCAGCAGGCCGAGCCAAGCGACGCCCAACACGCTGCCCTGGTAGCGCTCGCGCCACTCGCGGACGAGCAGTTCGCGCAGCACAGGGCCCGAAGCGAGCCGCATGGGCGGTCAGCCGCCGGGCGCGCGCAATGGCGCCATGCCCTGGAAGCGCTGGATGTAGTCGTCGGTCAGGGTACGGGTGGCCTGCGCACTGCGGACCACCCGAGGGGTGATGAGCAGGATCACTTCGCTGCGCGACTGCGAGCGCCCCTGGGTACCGAACAGCCCGCCGACCACCGGCAGGCGGGCGAGCCCCGGCACGCCGGAGCTCGAATCGCCATCCGATTGTCGGATCAGGCCCGCCAGCATCACCGTTTCCCCGTCGCGGACCATGGCTTCGGTCGTCACCGTGCTCTGGTTGACGTTCGGATTGCCGCCGGCGCCCGCATCGTCCGAGGGAGAACTGATCTCCTGCTCGATCTCGAGGAACACCATACCGTCGCCGCCGATGCGCGGCCTCACCTTCAGCTTCGTGCCGGTGCTGAGGTACTGCACGCTGCTGATGGTGTTGTTGCCCGGGGTGGTCCCCGTGCCGGGGTTGAAGCTGGTGCTTGCCACGGCAAGGCTCTGGCCGACGTTCAGGGACGCTTCGGCGTTGTTGCGCACGAACAGCGAGGGGGTCGACAGCACGCGGACGTCCGACTCGCGCTCCAGCAGGTTCACCACCGCGACCGCGTCGCTCGACGTGAAGGTCGCGCCGACCGACGAGGTGCCGTCCGTCCCCTGCGCGACCGACGCGCCGACCAGGCCGAGGCTGCTGCGACCGGGCCTCAGGGCACCGGCGAGGCTGCCGGGGATGGCGTTTTCGAAGTACCAGTTCACCCCGTAGCTGAGGTTGCCCTGCAGCGTCACCTCCAGCACCTGCGCCTCGATGTGCACCTGCGCGGGCATCACGTCGAGGCGCTCGATGGCGCGACGGATCGACTCCCACTGCGCCGGGCTGGCGCGCACCATCAACGCGTTGCTCTCCTCGATGGCGCTGATGCCGATGCCAGACCCGCCGCTGCCGCCACCGGTCGCGGCGCCACCGCCGCCAGACGCCGCCGGCTGGGAGATCTGCCCGGCCTCGCGCGACACCGCACCCAGCTCCACGGGCGTCAGGCCGGGCGAGATCGACGCACCGCCGTCGCCACCACTGCTGCTGACGCTGGCGTCGAACACCGTGCCCAGCTGCGAGGCGAGGTCCTGCGCCTTCATGTACCTGACCTCGTAGACGAACAGCCGCGCGCCCTCCCCGGCCATGTCGAGCTTCTCGATCCACTCGCGCGCGCTCTGCAGGTACTGGCGCTGCGGCGTGATGACGATGATCGAGTTGCTGCCTTCCACCGGCAGGAAGCGGAACATGCCGGCCAGCGGCGTGCCGCTCTCCGGGCCGAAGACGCGTTCCAGCGCGGTGACGATCTTCTCAGGCTCGGCGCTCTGGATCGGGAACACGCCGACCGACATGCCCTTCAGCCAGTCGACGTCGAAGATGCGTACGGTGCGCAGGTAGTTCTCGAGCTCGCTGCGGCTGCCCGAGAGGACGATCAGGTTGCGGGCGGCGTCGGTCTGCACCACGCCCCCCTGGCGCACGTAGGGCTTGAGCAGCTTCTCCATCTCGACGGCCGAGACGTACTGCAGCGGCACCGCGCGCAGCTCGAAGCCCCGCGCGTCCGCGGTGCCGCCGGTGCGCGGCGAAAGGTTGCCGGCCACGGCCTGGTCGGCGGGCAGGATCGCGTAGCGGCCGTTGTTCCAGACGAGGCGGGCATTGTTCCAGCCCAACACCATTTCGAGCAGCGACAGTGCCTGCGCGGGGCTCACCGGCCGAGGCGTGGCCAGCGTCACCGTGCCCTGCACGGTCGGTGCGATCACGTAATTCTGCTGCAGCAGGTCGCCCAGCACCGCCTTGACCACCGCGTGCAGCGATTCGCCCTCGAAATTGAAGGTGGCCTCGCCGCCTTCCGGCAGCTGGGGCGGCGCCTGCGCGGCCAGCGACTCGTTGATGACGATACCGCTGCCCGGCGTGAGGTCGGGCTGGCCGGCGGCGGAGGGGCCGCCGATCGCCTCACCATCGGCATTGCGCGCGATGGTCGGCATGGTCGCCGGATCGGGATTGCGCGCGATGTCGGGCACCGGCGTCGTGGCGCAGCCGGCCAGGGCCGTCATCACGGCGGCGGCGAGCAGGAGGCGCTTGGGGGTCATGTCGGTCATTGCTCGGCCACGGGGGCGTTGTTGTTCTTGGCCTGCTGCTCGGCCAGTTGGGCACGGCGCGCGTCGATGCGGGCACGGATGGCGTCGATCTGCGCCTGGTCGGCGGCACTGCGCTGCGATTCGGCGCTGGCCTGGGACGCCTGCTGCAGGAGGTTGGGTGGGTTCGACGCGCCGGGCTGGCCCGCGCCCGCCGGGATGCCCGGGCGGTCCGGCTTGTCCTCGGTGATCACCGAGACCGGCGTCGGCGCGGCACCGCCCTGCCCGTCGAAGACGCGCAGATCGAGCACGCGCTGTCCCTCGGGGCCCTCGAGCACCGCGCGACGCGGCTCGAGCGAAGCGAGCCGCCAGGCGGTGCCGGGCAGCGTGTCGCCCAGACGCACGCGCTTGCTCACCTGGCCGTTCTCTTCGCTGAAGATCGCCAAGCGCAGCGCGTCGGTGATCAGCACCGAGGTGAGGACGCCATTGAACGGGGCCTGCTGTTCGTCGCTGACGATGGCGACCGACGCGGGGCGGCGGTCCGGATTGAACAGCGGCCGCTCGCCGACGGCGAGGTAGTCGGTCGCGGCACCGAGGCGCTGCGCGCTCTCGCTGAGGCGCAGTTCCGGGATCGGCGGGCCGAGGGATGGATCGGCCGGGTGAGGGCCGACCCGGCCGCCGAGGCCGGCGATCGCCAACAGGAGCAGGCCGAGGCTCCACGCGGCGACGGCACCGCAAAGCCAGGTGGCGGGACGCAGCGCATCAAGCATTCGGATCGCCCTCGGGCGTCGGTGCCGTGGGGCGCAAGTAGCCGTAGAGATCGAACACGGCATCGACGCGGCTGTCGGTGGCGCTCTGTCCTGCGCCGAAATAGGCCGCCATGCTGTTGAAAGCGAGGTTGTCGATGAACAGTTGGGGGCTGCCGCTTTCCAACCCGTGGAGCAGCGCCCCGAGCATCGCGGCGTCGCAGCGCAGGCGCACCTGCACGGTTACGCGCGGGTAAGGCTCGCTGCCCTGCGCCTCGAGCGGCGTGCGCGAGACCACTTCGCAGGCCACCGGGTTGGGCGCCACGCGACGCACCTCGGCCTCCAGCCGCTGCACCAGCGCCGCGGTGGCGAGATCCTTGTTCGGCTCGGCGAGGAAGCCCGGGTTCGCTGCCTCCGCCGCACGCACCTCGGCCAGCCGGGCTTGCAGTTGAGGGATCTGCTCGCCCTCCATGCGGAGACCAAGCTCCTCGTCGCGCACCTCGGCGATCTGGTCGCCCAGCGCCAGCATCGGCACGGTCCACCACCAGTGCACGAGCAGGCCATAGCCGAGCACAGCGGCGATGCCCAGCCACAGCAGCGGGCGGAGGCGCTCAAGGCTTCGGCGCATCGCGACCTCCCGGAACGAGTTCGGCGACGACGGTGAAGCCATCGCGTCCGGTGCTCCGATCCTGCTGCACGGCACCGGCCAGCGCCGGGCCCTTCAGGTAGGGCGAACCCTGCAGCGTGGCGACGATGCTGCCTGCAGAGCGGGCCGCACCGCTGAGCGTCACCCGGCCCTGCTCGACCGAGAAACGCTGCAGGTAGACGTCGTCCGGCAAGCGGCGCGTCAGGTCGTCCAGCACTTCGAGCATGGTCGGACGCGTGCCACGCCGTTCGGCGAGGAAGTTCGCGGCGCTCGCGCCGGCATCGAGCTGCAGGCGCAGTGCGCGGGCCTGGCGCGCGGTGCCGAAGGCGGCGTCGCGCTGCGCTTCCAGGCCGGCCAGGGCGCGCTCGCGGTTGCCGAGCGTCACGAACCCCGCGGCCAACAGGGCGGCAGCGGCGACAGCGACCACCACGATGCGCACGCGTGCGTCGCGGTCGGGCCGATGAAGGCGCTGGGCCACCGGGAGGAGATTGCGGCGACGGCCGGCGCGATGCGCGGCGTCATCGACGTCCACGCCGGAAAGGCGGGCCGCCAGCGGGCCAAGGCTGGCCAAGGCGGCCTCGAGCGCGACCTTGGGGACGACCACCAACTCCGCACGCAGTTGCCCCTCGGACGGATGGCGCGACACCACGTGCGCGGCATGCACCACCTGGTCGGCGCTGAAGGGGGTCTGGCGGTCGATCTCATGGCGCAGCACGCCCTCGAGCTGCGGCTCCGCCGCCAAGGGCAGCGACAGGGTCCGCACCAGGGCCTGCGAGGCAGGGAGCGCCAGCCACAGTTCACCGTCGACGCCCCGGCGTTCGAGGCTGGCGGCCAGCAGAACGGCGCCCTCGCCGTCGGCCAACGGAACGGGCGGCATGACCACCCGATCCCGGCCCGCTTCCTCGACGGGATGCAGGACCCCGGCGTCGAGCGTGAGCCATAGCCGACGCGCCGGTGGAAACCACAGGCGGGCCAGGGACGGTGGAAGCAGCTCGACGAGCTCTCCCCACCAGCGCGACAGCGCCGCGGGGATGGGGCTTGCCGCCCAGCGGAGGCGCAGGGTGTCCCACGGGGGATTGGCAGCGGGGGGTGTGGCCATCAGTCCTGTTGTCCGTAGCGCCATGCCAGCGGCGTGTAGACCTGGCCGAGGAAGCCCCCCGCGCCGACCCGGACGGTGGCTTCGAGTTCGGCCCTGGGCCCGTCAGCACGCGCGGCGCGGCTCGAAACACTATACGTGCCGGTGCCGCCGGCAGCGAGCACGATCCCACCGGGCAGGGGCGGCGGCGGCAGGCCGGGCTGCACGCGGTCGCGGGCCGCGAGGACCTGCTCGATCACGGGCGGTGCGAGGCCCATCGCGACCAGGACGGGGCGGCCCGCGAAGGCGAGGTTGGGCTGCGCGAGGCCGGTGTAGACGGTGAGATAGGGCCGCACGCGCCGGTACAACGCATGCCGCATGCCGAGCACGCGCTGGACGTCAGACACCTGGGCGAAGGGCCGGTTGGCGGGACCGTAAGGCAGGCCGGCGCTGCGGTAGTCACGCTCTTCGCCGCCGCCCGCCGCGCTGACGAGCCCATCGGCATCACGCCAATCGACGATGGCACCGGCCAGCCGGGCGGCCTCGTCGCTGGCCACGCCAGTGGCCTCGAACAGGCGCTGCAACAGCAGTGCGTCGGCGACGTTGAGGTCCACCTTGCCGCTTTCGTCGGTGACGGCCACGGTCACCGTGATGCCGTTGCCGAACGCGAAGTGCGTTTCACGACCATCGGGTACGGGGCGGCGGCGCGCATCCACGGCCAACAGCCGCGCGGCGACCGCCTCGATGCCGGCCTCCGCCGCATGGTCGAGCTCGGCACGTTGGCGCACCGCCGAGGCCTGTACGGCCTCCGCATGCGAATTCAGCGCGAACAACCCGATGATCGCCGCCAGCAGGACCAGCAGCCACATCACCACGATCAATGCGATACCGCGCTGGTGGCGGGAACCGCCGCTGCACACGCTCAGGACGATCATTGCCCACCCTCGCCGCCGGTGTCGCGGCGCGCGGCCTCCGGCAGGGCCCCGGTGGCGCCGGACAGGCTGTAGCGCAGCGGCACCACGAGGTCGGGGAAGCGAAGCCGTGGCTCGGCGAATCGCGCGGTGAAGCGCACCTGGCTGGGCAGCTGGCCGAGGCGCGTCCACTCCGAGGCCCAGGCCTCCGGGCGACCGTCCGGGCCGAAGGCCCGTGCGCTGAAGCGGGCCTCGGCGAGGCCGTCGATCAGCACCTCCGCCGGGCGCTCCGCAGCAAGCGGCCCCTCCGGCGTCATCAGTCGATGTTCGAACATCAGGGCCGTCCCGCGCGCGCCGCGCTGCAGGCGCAGCACCTGCAGGTAGGGGCCGCCGCGACCGAGGTAGCCCGGCATCTCGCCGATGAACTCGAGGCGATCCGACGACAGCCGGAGCAGGCGGATGTCCTCGAAGCCGGCCTCCGGGTCGATCGGCTGCGGCAACGCGGCGGCGACCTGCCGGCGCACGAACCCATGGACCGTGCGCACGCGGTCGCTGTGCGCGGCCACTCGCTCGGCCGAGGTGGACGCACGCACGCTGCCCTGCGCGATGCCGAACGCCAGGGCGAGTCCGGTGGCGAGCAAGGCCACGGCGACCAGCATTTCCAGCAGCGAAAACCCCCGCGCCCTCACCGGTCCTCCGGCAGCGGATACAGCGCGCGAAGCGTCGACGTGCGGAAGGTCTGCCTCGGCCCGCCCTCGCCCCACTGCAGCGTCAGGTCGAGGCGGTAGAGCACGGGCTCTGCGGCGTCGACGATCCCGTCCGCGCCGGGCCCCGGCACCGCCTCGCCCGGAAGCGGCAACGCGGCCGGCAACGGATCCTCGACGCGCTGCACCTCGAGCGCCCAGCGGTAGCGGCCATCGTCGAGTTGACCGCTCCGGCCGCCGGGCCGCAGGCGTTCCATGCGTCCGAAATTGTCCATCAGGCTGCGCGCATGCAGGGCCGCTTCGCCATGGCGCTCCGCATCGGCGACATCGCGCAGGCCGTTCGAGAGAATCGACAGCAGCAGCACGGCCGCCCCAGCCAGGAGCGCGAAGGCCAGCAGCACTTCAAGCAGCGTGAAACCGCGCTGGCGCGTGACCGCGACGCGACGGGACGTGCGCGACCGGGCGCTCATCGTCCGCCCTCGCCGCGCTCGACGCGCACGGCGCCGGTCAGCCAGTTCACGTCGACGCGCCATGCCGCATCGCCACGACGGACGACCACGCGCCCGCCGGTGCTGCTGCCGTCGGCGAAGAAGCGGATCGCCGCGAGGCCGGGACCGGGCTGTTCCTCGCGCGCCACCGTGGCCCCCAGCGCGAGGACGTCGTCGAGTTCGCCCTGGCGACGTGCACCGCTGTGCGGCAAGGCACCTGGCGTCATTCCCGCGGTCGGGGCGACTGCATCGATGAACGCATCGCTGGCCCCACTGCGCCAGGTGCGCGCCTGCGTGTCGATGACGAAGCTCTGGTCGATGCCGGTCGCCACCGCACGCGCGCGGGTGGCGCGCATCTCGGCGGCGAGGCGATGCGTGGCATCGCGCAACTGCTGGCCGGGCAGCGCGCCGACCAGCGCGCCGGCGAACAGCGCGAAGGCCGTGGCCATCAGCGCCATCACCACCAGCGCCTCGATCAGCGTGAAGCCGGCCGCTCGCGTCGCGTGCTTCATCCGTGGGCCTTCATCGGATCACGCGACGTCCGCCCGCCTCAGGGCTTGACGAGGTCCGCGGCGGTGCTGTCGCCGCCGGGCTTGCCGTCGCTGCCGAGGCTCACCAGCTCGAACTCGCCGTTCGCACCGGGCGCGCGGATCTGGATGGGGCGGCGCCACGCGTCCTGCAGGTCTTCGGTCTTGCGCACGTACGGGCCCAGCCAACCGCTGGCGCCCGGGTTGGTGACCAGCGCGTCCAGCGAGGACGGGATCTGCCCGGTGTCCATGCGGTACTGCTCGACCTTGGCCGCCAGCGATTCCAGCTGCGTCTGGGTCAGGCGCACGTTGGCCTGGTCCTTGCCACCGAAGATCTGGCTGGCGGCGAACGCCATGATCGCGGCGATGATGCCGACGACGATCAGGATCTCCATCAGGCTGAAGCCCGACTGCGAACGGGCGGCGAGGCGGGGGGACGTCAAGCGCATCACAACACTCCTGCGGAACTCGTGAGTTGGTAGATCGGAACCAGCACGGCCATGATCACGACGCCGACCAGCAGCGCCATCAGCACGGTGATGACGGGCACCAGCGCGGCCAGCGCCCGCTGGATGGCGCGCTGGGTTTCGGCGTCGAAGGTGTCGGCCACCTTCAGCAGCATCGCGCCCAGTTCGCCGGACTCCTCGCCCACCTGCACCATCTGGACCGCGAGGCGGGGGAAGCGTTTCGTCCGCGACAGCGCGAAGGCGAGGCCCTGGCCGGTCTTCACCTCGTCGGTGGCGCGCTCCAGCGCGGCCCCGAGGGCGCGGTTGTCCATCACCTGGCGGGCGATGCCGAGGCCGTTCAGCAAGGGCACGCCGTTGCCCAGCAGCGTACCCAGCGTGCGGGCGAAGCGCGCCGTCTCGTAGCGGGCCAGCAGCTCGCCGATGCGCGGTCGGCCGAGCAGCCAGGCATCCAGCCGCGCACGCGGCTCCGGCTGGCGGACGTGGCGGGCACCGAGCAGCAGGGCCACCGCGCCCGCGACGAAAACGTACAGGCCGTAGTTGCGCAGCAGCATGCCGCTGCCCAGCACCAGCTGGGTGTACCACGGCAGCACGACGTCGGTGCTGGCCAGCAGGTCGTTGAACTGCGGCACCACCACGCCGAGCAGCAGCGCGCAGACCGCCAGCACCATCACCAGCAGCAGGATCGGATAGATCAGGGCCGAGATCACCTGCGCCTTCAGCGCCGCGGCGCGCTCGAGGTATTCGCCGAGCCGCAGCAGCGCCACCTGCAGGCCGCCACCGGCTTCGCCCGCGCGCACCAGGTTCACGTAGAGCCGCGAGAACAGGCCATGCTGCTGTTCGAGGGCGGCCGACAGCGGCAAGCCGCCGCGCACGGCGTCGCGGATGCGTTCGATCACGCGCCGGCTCTGCGGGTTGTCGGGCAGTTCCAGCAAGGTGCCGAGCGCGCGGTCCAGCGCCTGCCCGGCCCCCAGCAGCGTCGCCAGCTGCTGGGTGAACTGCAGCACCGCCGCGTCATCGAGCGCCTTCTTGCGGAATAGCGTCGCGAGCCCGGCGCCCGCCCCCTCCTCCAGCGAGGTGCCGACGTCCAGCGGCAGGTGGCCCTGCTCCTGCAGGCGCGCGACGACGTCCTCGGCACGCGCGGCCTCCATCGTGCCGGCGAGGGCTTCGCCGGCAGCGCTCAGGGCCTTGTAGCGGAACAGCGCCACGCGACCTAAGCCTCTTCCGTCACGCGCAGCACTTCCTCGATGGTCGTCTGGCCCGCGAGGGCCTTGGCGAGCCCGTCCTCGTACATCGTTCGCATGCCGCGGGCGCGGGCCTCGCGCTCGATCTCCACACTCGTGGCGTGCTGCATCACCAGCTTGCGGATGGCGTCGTCGACAACGAGGAATTCCATGATCGTCGTGCGGCCGAGGTAGCCCGTGGGCGTCAGCGCCGAGGGCTTCGGGCGGTACAGGTGGATCGTTCCTTCCGGCTGCAGGCGGCGCAGGCCGAACTTCTCGATCTCTTCTGGCGAAGCCTCGTAGCGCTCGGCGTGCGTCGGCTCAAGGCGGCGCACCAGGCGCTGGCCGAGGATGCCGTTGATCGTCGAGGTCAGCAGGTAGTCCTCGACACCCATGTCGAGCAGGCGGGTGATGCCGCCGGCCGCGCTGTTGGTGTGCAGCGTACTGAGCACGAGGTGGCCGGTGAGCGCCGACTGGATGGCGATCTTCGCCGTCTCTAGGTCGCGCATCTCGCCGATCATGATGATGTCGGGGTCCTGGCGGACGATGCTGCGCAGCGCCGTCGCGAAGTCGAGGCCGATCTGCGCCTTCGCCTGGATCTGGTTGATGCCCTCGATCTGGTACTCGACCGGGTCCTCGACGGTGATGATCTTGACGTCGTCGGTGTTGAGCTTCGACAGCGCGGTGTACAGCGTCGTCGTCTTGCCCGAGCCGGTGGGGCCGGTGACCAGCAGGATGCCGTGGGGCTGGTCGAGTACCTTCATGAACCGGGGCAGGAACTCGTCGGTGAAGCCCAGCTGGTGGAAGTCGAAGACCACGGACTCGCGGTCGAGCAGTCGCATCACCACGCTCTCGCCGTGCTGCGTCGGCACCGTGCTGACGCGCAGGTCGAGCTCCTTGCCCTGCACGCGCACCATGATGCGGCCGTCCTGCGGCAGGCGGCGCTCGGCGATGTTGAGCTTGGCCATGATCTTGATGCGCGAGATCACCGCCGCGGTCAGCGCGGCCGGGGGGCTCTCGGCGTCGATCAAGACGCCGTCGATGCGGTAGCGCACCTTCAGCCGCGTTTCGAACGGCTCGATGTGGATGTCCGATGCGCGCGTCTCGACCGCGCGCTGGATCAGCAGGTTCACGAGGCGGATCACCGGCGCCTCGGAGGCGAGGTCGCGCAGGTGCTCGACGTCGTCCTCCTCGCGCGATTCCTCGCCCACATCCTCGACGATGCTGCCGAGCGCGCTTCGGCCCTGGCCGTAGTAGCGCTCGACGAGATCGCTGATCTCGGAACGCAGGCCGACGGCGAGCTTCACCTCGCGGCCAGTCGCCAGCCGCACGGCATCGGCGAGGTAGGCGTCCTGCGGATCGGCGCAGAGGATGGTGACGCTCTGCGCGTCCTCGCCCACCGGGCAGACGGCGTGATGCTTCAGGAACTTGAGCGACAGCGCCACGCCGGCCGGCGGACCCTCCGGGCAATCCTTGGCCGCCATCAGCGGCAGGCCGAGCACGTCGCCCAGTGTGTCGGCCATGTCGCGCTCCGACACCATGCCGAGCTTCACCAGCAGCGACGGCAAGCCACCGCCGGTTTCCGCCCGCAGACGTTCGGCGCGGACAAGATCGGCGTCCTTCAGCCGGCCACGAGCCACGAGGGCCGCGGCGATGCGGGCGTCCAAGTCGGTGTCGAGGCCGCTGTCGGGGGGGGCGGGGGCGTCGGTGTCAGCCATCGCCCAAGGGTATCAGGGGCGCGTGACCGCGATCACGCGGGCGCGCCCCTCGCTCTCGTTCAGCCGACGAAGGCCCGGGCGTTGCGGAACAGCCGCAGCCACGGCGACGCTTCGCCCCAGCCGGCCGGGGCCCAGCTGAGCTGCACGGTCCGGAACACGCGCTCCGGGTGCGGCATCATCAGGGTGGCGCGGCCGTCGCGCGAGGTGAGGCCGGCGATGCCGTCCGGCGAGCCGTTCGGGTTGGCTGGGAAGGCCTGGGTCACGCGGCCTTCGCCGTCCACATAGCGCATCGCCACGGCGGCCGCCGTGCGATGGGCCTCGTCGCTGAAACACGCGCGGCCTTCGCCGTGCGAGACCACGATGGGGATGCGCGAGCCGGCCATGCCCTTCAGCAGCACCGAGGGCGAGTCCTCGACGAGCACCTGCGCCACGCGGGCCTCGTACTGCTCGCTCAGGTTGCGGACGAAGCGCGGCCAGTGCTCGGCGCCCGGCACGAGGTCCTTGAGCTGGGCCAGCATCTGGCAGCCGTTGCAGACGCCGAGGCTGAAGCTGTCCGGCCGCGCGAAGAACGCGGCGAACTGCTCGCGCAAGGCGTCGCGGGTGAGGATGGATGTGGCCCAGCCGCGGCCGGCGCCCAGGACGTCGCCGTAGCTGAAGCCGCCGCAGGCCGCGAGGCCCTTGAAGCCGTCGAGACGCAGGCGGCCTTCGATCAGGTCGCTCATGTGCACGTCGACCGCGGTGAAGCCGGCGCGGTCGAACGCCGCCGCCATCTCGATCTGGCCGTTGACGCCCTGCTCGCGCACGATCGCCACGCGCGGGCGCACACCCGTGTTGATGAACGGCGCCGCGATGTCGTCCTGCGGCTCGAAGCTGAGCTTCGGGTTCAGGCCAGCGTCGTCGAAGCGGCGGCGGGCCTCCTTCTCCTCGTCCGCGCAGCCGGGGTCGTCGCGGCGCTGCTGCATGGCGTGGCTGGTGGCCCACCAGGCGTCGAAGAGTTCGGTCCACGTCCACTCGGCCAGCGTCTTCCCGTCGTCGTTGACGCGGACGCGCGGCGCGCTGGCGGGCTTGCCGACGCGCTGCGCGCACTCGGTGAGGCCATGGCGCTCGACCAGGTCGGCGAAGGCGGCACGGTCTTCGACCGCCACCTGCACCACCGCCCCGAGCTCTTCGGCGAACAGCGTGCGGAACGGGTCGTCGCCCCAGCCGTCGAGCGCGAGGTCGAGGCCGACGTGGCCGGCGAAGGCCATCTCGCACAGCGTGGCGAAAGCACCGCCGTCGCTGCGGTCGTGGTACGCCAAGAGCAACTGGTCCTCGCGCGCCTCGTTGATGAGCGCGACGAAATCCTTCAGGCGCTGCGGGTCGTCGAGGTCGGGTGCGGTGCCGCCGAAGGCGTTGTAGCACTGCGCGAGGATCGAGCCGCCGAGGCGCTTCTTGCCGGCGCCGAGGCCGATCAGCCACAGCTCGGAATCGACGCCGCGCTTCAGGTCGGCCGTGAGCTGCGCGCGCACGTCGGCCACGCGGGCGAACGCGGTGATGATCAGCGAGACCGGCGAGACCGACTTCTGCGGGCTGCCGTCGACGGCGTACTGCGCCTGCATCGACAGCGAGTCCTTGCCGACCGGGATCGACAGGTCGAGTTCGGGGCAGAGCTCGAGGCCTACCGCCTTCACCGCATCGAACAGCGCGGCGTCCTCACCGGGGTGCGAGCAAGCGGCCATCCAATTGGCCGAGAGCTTCACTTCCTCCATCGAGGCAATGGGGGCCGCGACAAGATTCGTGATGGCTTCGCCGACCGCCATGCGCGCGGAGGCCTTGGGGTCGATCAGCGCCAGCGGCGTGCGCTCGCCCATCGCCATGGCTTCGCCAGCAAAGCCGTGGAAATCGGTGAGCGTGATGGCGACATCGGCCACCGGCAGCTGCCACGGGCCGACCATCTGGTCGCGGGCGGTGAGGCCGCCGACGCTGCGGTCGCCGATGGTGATGAGGAAGCTCTTGCTCGCCACCGTCGGATGCGCGAGCACGCGCAGGCCGGCCTCGCGCAGATCGAGCGCGGCGGTGTCGAGCTTCGGCCAGCGCGTCGCCGCCACGTGGGCGGTGTCGCGGTGCATCTTCGGCGCCTTGCCAAACAGCACGTTCATCGGCAGGTCGATCGGGCGCGACCCGTCGGCGTCCTCGAGCACGAGGCGCTCCTCGGCCGTCGCCACGCCGACCGCGGCGTACAGGCAGCGCTCGCGCTTCGCGATGGCGTCGAAGGCCGCGAGGTGCTCGGGCGCGATGCCCAGCACGTAGCGCTCCTGCGACTCGTTGCACCACAGCTGCATCGGCGACAGCGACGGGTCGTCGCTGGGGATCGTCGCCATCTGGATGCGGCCGCCGAGGCCGGCGTCGTGCAGCAGTTCCGGGATGGCGTTCGACAGGCCGCCGGCGCCGACGTCGTGGAAGGCGCGGATCGGGTTGTCGGCACCGAGCGCCACGCAGCGGTCGATGACCTCCTGCACGCGGCGCTCCATTTCCGGGTTGTCGCGCTGCACCGAGGCGAAATCGAGGTCCTCGCTGCTCTGGCCGCTGGCCAGCGAGCTGGCCGCACCGCCACCGAGGCCGATCAGCATCGCCGGGCCGCCGATCACGATGACGAGGTCGCCGTCGCGCAGGCCCAGCTTCTTCACTTGGACGCGGTCGATGGCACCCAGGCCGCCGGCCAGCATGATCGGCTTGTCGTAGGCGCGGACGAGGCCCGGCGTTTCCGTCGGCAGTTCGAAGCTGCGGAAGTAGCCGACCAGGGCCGGGCGGCCGAACTCGTTGTTGAACGCCGCCGCGCCCAGCGGGCCGTCGCGCATGATCTCGAAGGCCGGAGCCATGCGCGGGTTCAGCGCGCGGGGCTGTTCCCACGGCTGCGCCGCACCGGGGATGCGCAGATGCGAGACGGTGAAGCCGGTCAGGCCGGCCTTGGGCTTGCCACCGCGGCCGGTGGCGCCCTCGTCGCGGATCTCGCCGCCGGCGCCGGTGGAGGCGCCCGGGAAGGGCGAGATCGCCGTCGGGTGGTTGTGGGTCTCGACCTTGATGCAGTACGCGCTGTCGGCGACCGGCTCGGCCACGTACTCGCCGCTGGCAAGGTCGGGGCGGAAGCGGCGGCCCGGGTGGCCCTCGACCACGGCGGCGTTGTCGGCGTAGGCCGTGAGCGTGAACTGCGGCGTCGCGGCGTGCGTCGCCTTGATCATCTTGAACAGCGAGTGGGTCTGGTCCTCGCCGTCGATGGTCCAGCTGGCGTTGAAGATCTTGTGCCGGCAGTGCTCGGAGTTCGCCTGCGCGAACATCATCAGTTCGGCGTCCGTCGCCGGCCGGCCCAGCTGGGTGTAGGCGTCCTGCAGGTAGGCGATCTCGTCCTCGGACAGCGCGAGGCCGAGGCGGCCGTTCGCCGCCGGCAGCGCCGCCGGAGCGATGTGCTCCACGGCGCCCTTCGGCGGCACGCGGAACAGGGCTTCGGCTTCGTCGAGCGTCGCCACGAACGACTGCGTCATCGGATCGTGCAGCGCCCGCGAAAGGCGGCGCGCGGCGTCGGCATCGGACGGCCAGTTCGCGAGATCGATGCGCAGGCCACGCTCCACGCGGGCGATGGCGTGACCGGCACCGCGCAGGATCTCGGTGGCCTTGCTGGCCCAGGGCGACAGCGTGCCAAGGCGCGGCACCACGAAGCGGCTGACCGCGCCGGCCGGCGTCGGCGTGGTCGCGATGCAGCCCTCGAGGATGGCCCCGACCGCGCCGGTGTCGATGGCGGCGCCGTCGCGGGGTTGGATCAGGTAGACGTGGTGGGTGCCCAGCACCTCGACCGCGGGATGGATCGCCTGGCACTCGGCCCGGAGGCGTTGCAGGCGGAAGGCGGACAGGGCCGGCAGGCCCTCGAGCACGATCATGGACCAGCGAATCCGACGAGGCGGGGCGCGAATTCTAGCAAAGCGCCCACCCTGCCCCGCCGATCCCTCGGAGAGCGCCCCCCTTCGAGGGCGGGCGCCTGCGACGCGCGGCCTCAGCGCGCGGCGGTGGCGGCGTTTGCCGCGGCCTCGGCGGCCGCGTTGGCCTCGAGGGCGGCCAGCAGCCGCTGCGGCTCGAGGTAGCCGCCAAGCTGGGCGCCGTTCGCGGCGAACACGGCCGGCGTGGCGTTGACCCCGACGTCCTGCCCGAGCGCGTACTCGGCACCGACAGGGTTGTTGCAGCCGCCGGGCGGCAGGGCCTTGCCCGCCTTTGCATCGGTCATGGCCTGACGCGGGTCCCTCGCGCACCAGACCGACTCGGCCTTCGCCCAGCTCTCGGACCCTTCGCCCGCACGCGGGAAGAAGAGGTATTCCACGGCGATGCCGAGTGCGTTGTATTCGGCGACATGCTGGTGGAACATCCGGCAGTAGCCGCAGTCGATGTCGGTGAATACCGTCACCGTGTACTTCGGGTCGCGCGGCGCGAAGACGATGCGCTGCGACGTCGGGATGGCTTTCAGGCCCTCGACGCGGATGTCGTCCATCGCCGCGTCGGTGATGTTCCGGCGCTCCCGCATGTCGATGACGGCGCCATCGATGATGTAGCGGCCGTCGTTGCTGACGTAGAACACGCGCCCTGCGACCACGGCCTCGGTGAAGCCGGCGATCGGGGCCGGGCGCAACCGGCGGATGTCGGCGCCGGGCAAGGCGCCCGCGAGCGTTGCCCGAACCGCTGCCTCACCCGCCGCAGGCGTGGTCGCGGGTGCCGACGGCGCCGGTTGGGCGCAGGCCGAGAGGCCGAGGCCCAGCGAGAGGGCGAGGACGGAGAGCGGGGCAAGGCGACGACGCATGGGCATTCCAAGGCAGAAAGTCGGGGTCTGGCGGCGGGGGCCGCAGCGGGGCTTCACGTTGCGTATTGAAGCACAGCCCCCGACCCGGGACCGTGAGCGGGACGCGGTCCGCCGCGGTTAACCGCGCGGGTGGTGGGCGGCGTGCAGGCGCTTGAGCCCCTCGCGCGCCACGTGGGTGTAGATCTGCGTGGTCGAGAGGCTGCTGTGTCCGAGGAGCATCTGGACCACGCGGAGGTCGGCGCCACGATTCAAGAGGTGCGTCGCGAAACTGTGACGCAGGCCATGGGGGGTGACCTTGGCGGGGTCGATACCGGCTCGCGCGGCCAACGCTTTCAGGCGCGCCCAGAACTGCTGGCGCGTTGGCGGCGCGCCGTCCGCCCCGAGGAACAGCGCGCCCGGGTTCGCGGAGCGGCCATCCGCCGCGCGCGCCAGTGTGGGCCGGGCCTCGGCCAGATAGCGCTCCAACCAGTGCTGGGCCTCGGCACCGATCGGCACGAGACGCTCCTTGCCTCCCTTGCCGCGGACGCGAAGCACGCCCTGTCGGAGATTCACCGCCAGCGTCGGCAAGGCCACCAGCTCGGAAACACGCAAGCCGGTGGCGTACAGCAATTCGAGCATGGCGCGCTCGGCAAGCCCGGCGGGCGTGCCGGGGTCCGGCGCCTGGAGCAGGGCGTCGACCTGCGATTCGGCGAGGGCCTTGGGGAGTGGACGCGGCAGGGTCGGCAGCTCCAGCAGGGCCGTCGGGTCGCTGGACATCCGCTGCTGGCGCATCGCATCAGCGAAGAAAGCGCGCAAAGCGGCCATCAGCCGGGCGGTGCTCCGCGCCGCGTACCCGGCCCCGGCGCGCATCTCCAGAAGCGCGAAAAGCTCGGCCCGAGTGGCGGCGCGAAGGCCCGCCACGCCACGCGAGGCCAACCAGCGCGCGGCCAGCTCCAGATCGCTCCGATAGGCGGAGAGCGTGGCGCGGGCGCTGCCGGTTTCCGCCCAGTGGCGGCGGAGAAAGGCCTCGATGTCGGCCGCATCCGTGGCCGGGACATCGGGCCATGTCGCGCCGAGCCTCCGGCGTTCGGCGGTGGAAGCCGGCGGGCCACTGCGGCGGCGGGCGGCGGGAACGTCGGTCATGACGGCACTCTAGCCGAGGCGGCCGGTATCCTTGGGCGATGACCGCACTGATTCCGCAGGCCCGGCCTGCCTCCTTGGGCTGGCGCCTGCTCGCCCTCGTCTACGACCTGTTCCCGGTGTTCGCGCTGGTGCTCGCCTTCGGCGGCGTCGTCACCGCCATCGCCGCTGCCCTGGGCCATCCCGACCTCAGCGACCTGCCGTGGATGGCACCGGTGATGGTCGCCGGCACGTGGAGCGCCGCCGGCGCCTATTTCGTGCTGAGCTGGTCGCGCGGCGGACAAACCCTCGGCATGCGCCCATGGCGACTCAAGGTGGTGGGCGACGACGGCCATCCGGCGTCGCGGCTCGTGCTGCTGCGTCGCTACGCGCTCGCCACCGTGCCGGCCATCCTCGGCATCGAAGTGGCCGCGTGGCTTCCGGGTATCGAGCGCCTGCTCCCGTTCTGGATCGGCGCTGGCATCGCCGCGGCGGGCCCGCTCTGGTCGCTGGTCGACCGCGATTCGGCGGCGCTTTACGACCGCTGGGCGGGGACGCGGTTCGTTCGCCTCGAAGCGCCCTGATCAACGCCGGCGGACCCACCACGCGCCGAACGCGACCAGCAGCAGCACCGGCAACGCATACGCGACGACGATCGGCCACTGGTAGGCCTTCGCGAGGTTCACCAGCATCGGCTGGACCAGACGCGCGACGAGCGCGAACACGATGCCGATGAAGAGCCGTTGGCCGAAGCCGCCGCTGCGCTGCTGCCCGAAGGCGACCGGCAGTGCGGCGAACACGAGGGCCAGCGTGGTGAGCGGGAAGAACCAGCGCGCCCAGTACGCCTCGCTCATGGCCCCCGCATCGAGCCCATTCCGCCGCAACTGCTCGATGCGGCTGCCGAGCGCCATGGTCGTCAGCAGATCGGGATGCTGGAGGCTGGCCTCGATGGCGCCGGGTCGCAGTGCCGTCGACCACGACTGGACGTCGAACCGCTCCACCGCGACGCTGCGCGCGCTGAACGTGGTGCGCTTGACGTCACGGAGCTGCCAGCCGCGGGTCTCGTCGTAGTCGGCTTCGCCGGCTTCCTGGATCCACGCGAGGCGCCCCTGCGGGTCGAAGGCGAACACCCGCACCTGGTTGAAGACCAGCATGGTGCGGCCATCCACCACGCGGCGTTCGCCGCCCTGAGCGTTGAAAACCTCGCCGCCCTCGCGCGCCCACACGTTGGCGCCCCCGGCCAAGGCGACCTCGCGCTGCATCGCGCCGAGCTTCAACGCCTGCGCCCGCTGCTCGGCGCCGGGGATGACGACCTCCATCGCGACCATCAACGGCACGATGATCATGGCGACGGCCAGCAGCGACGTCGCCCCGATGCGCAAAGGCGAAAGGCCCGACGCGCGCAGTGCCACCAGTTCGGACTTCGCCGCGTGCGCCCCCAGCGCGAGGACGGTGCCGATGACGGCCGCCATCGGGAAGCTCTCGTAAGCCCGCCGCGGCGCCTGCAAGGCCAGGTAGAGGAGCGCATGGCCCACGCCGTAATCGCCTTGGCCGATGTCGTCCATCTGCCCGACGAGCGCGCCCAGCACGGCAAAGCCGGTGAGCACGAGCCAGCTGAGGAGGACGCTGGACAGGACCGAACGCCCGATGAAGCGGTGATGGACCCGCAACGTGATCACGAGCGCACCACGGAAGCGCGGCGCCACAGCGGCGGCTCGCCGTCGCGCCACACCAGCCAGATCGCCAGTGCCAGTGCCGGCAGCAACAGCCACCACAGGCCCAGGGCCATCGGGATCTGGCCGGTGCCCAACCATGTGCGGCCGAGGATCAACAGGTTGCTGCCGAAGGTGTAGGCCAGCGTGGCGAGGATCATCCGGCCGTAGCGGGCCTGCCGCGGCGGGCTGCGCGACAGGGGCAGCGCCAGCAAGGCCAGCACCACCGAGAACAGCGGGATGCCGACGCGGTAGTGGAACTCCGCGCGGGCGCGCGGCGTGGCCGTCTCGCCGATGAGGGCGAGGGAGGGTCGGCCAGCGAGCGGGTTGCGCTCCTCGCTCTCGACATCGGGCAGCCTCACTTCGTTCACATCGAAACGCTGCAGCCGGAAGTCCGGCTCGCCGGGCTGCCCTTCGGCGCGGAAGCCGTCGCGGAGGCGGAGGAAGCGACCACCGCGATCGACGAACATCTCGCCCTCGACCGCGGTGATCACGTCGACGCGGTCCCCCCGCTGCATCTGCACGAAGAGGCGCTTGAACTCCCGGCCATCGGGCGACAGCGCACCGACGAACACCACGCCCCGCCCACCGGGCAACTCGACGAAACGCCCCGCATCAAGTCCCGCGACCAGGAAGCTGCGATTGGCGTTCGCGACCGCCGCCGTGGCTTCGCGCTCGGCCAAGGGGCCCAGCCAAAGGCTGCACAGGGCGATCACGGTCGCCACTGGCAGGACAACGAGCATCATCGGCCCGAGGAGCTGGCGGGGCCCCTGTCCCAGCGAGAAGAGCACGGCCATCTCGCTGTCCCGATACAGGCGGCTGATCCCCATCAACAGGCCGATGAACAGACCGAGCGGCAGCACCAGCGGCAGGTAGGAGACGAGGCGCAGGCCCATCTGCGAGAACAGCAACGGCGCTGGCACGCGGCCGCGCGCGATCTCGGACACCAGGTCCGCGAACACGCCGCCCAAACTCACCAGCAGCAGCACGACCACGGTCGCCGCGGTGGTCGCGGCCAGCTGTCGCACGAGGTAGCGCTGCAGGGTCGTCAAGGCGGTCCTCGCACGGGATCGATTACACTCGCGGCCCCCGCGGGGCACCGCCGTACTGGCGGCCGGCGCCTCAGCACCGACCTGCCTTGCCGGCAACGCCGGTCAAGGCGCTGCATTCTACGGAAACTCCCCGATGGCACTCGAATTCGACCTGAACCCGTCCGCCGCTGCGTCGGTGGCCACCGACGCCGTCATCGTCGGCATCCACGCCGATGGCCGCCTGAGCGACAGCGCCGCGGCCATCGATGCCGCGAGCGGCGGCCGCCTCTCGGCCCTCCACGCCCGCGGCGACCTGCCGGGCAAGGCCGGGCGCACCACCCTGCTGACCGACCTGCCCGGCGTCGCCGCGCCGCGCGTCATCGTGGTGGGCGCCGGCGAGGCCGGCAAGCTGAACGCCGCCGGCTACCAGAAGCTCATCGGCGACGCGGTGCGCGCGGTGAAGGCCACCCCGGCGAAGCGCGCCCTTTTCACGCTGAGCGAACTCGCCATCGAGGGCCGCGACGCCGGCTTCGCCATCGAGCAGGCGGTGGCCTGCGCCGACCACGCGGCCTACCGTTACACCGCGACCCGCAACGCCGGCCCGGCCCCGGATCTCGTGGGCCTTTCGATCCGCGGCGACGACGCCGCGGCGCTCGAGCGTGGCAAGGCCATCGCCGCCGGCACGGAGCTGGCCCGCGAGCTCGGCCACCTGCCGCCGAACATCTGCAACCCGGCCTACCTCGCCGACACCGCGCGGAAGATCGCCGCGGACCATGCGGGCGTCGAGGTCGAGGTGCTGGAAGAGGCGGATCTCGAGGCGCTGGGCATGGGCTCGCTGCTGGCCGTCGGCCGCGGCTCGCACAACCGCCCGAAGGTCATCGTCCTGAAGTGGAACGGCGGCGGCGACGCCAAGCCGCACGTGCTCGTCGGCAAGGGGATCACCTTCGACACCGGCGGCATCAACCTGAAGGTGCAGGGCGGCATCGAGGAGATGAAGTTCGACATGCTCGGCGCCGCCAGCGTGCTCGGCAGCTTCCTCACGGCCGCCAAGCTCCGGCTGCCGATCAACGTGGTCGCGATCGCCGCCGCGGTCGAGAACATGCCGGACGGCAACGCCTACCGTCCGTCCGACGTGCTCACCTCGATGAGCGGCAAGACCATCGAGGTCGGCAACACCGACGCCGAGGGCCGACTGATCCTCTGCGACGCCCTGACCTACGCGCAGCGGTTCGAGCCGAAGGCCCTGGTCGACGTGGCCACGCTGACGGGGGCGGTGATCATCGCGCTGGGCAAGCACGCCACCGGCCTGATGTCGCACCACGACGACCTCGCGGCCGAGCTGCTCGCCGCGGGCGAGTACGCGCACGACCGCGCCTGGCGCCTGCCGATCTGGGACGACTACCAGTCGCAGCTCGATTCGATCTATGCCGACGTCTACAACATCGGCGGGAAGGCGGCCGGCTCGATCACCGCGGCCTGCTTCCTCTCCCGCTTCGCGGAGGGCCAGCGCTGGGCGCACCTCGACATCGCCGGCTCGTCCTCGGACGAGGGCCGCAAGGGCATGGCCACCGGCCGTCCGGTCGGCCTGCTGACCCGCTGGCTGATCGACCAGGCCCGGGCGGCCTGAGCGTGACGCGCCCCGCGACCCCGCGGGGCGCCCGCCGATGAGCGCGCGCGCCGACTTCTACCTGATCGACAAGCCTCGCTTCCGCGAGCAGCCCCTGCTGCTCGTGTGCGAACTCGCCAAGCGCTGCCACGGCACCGGCAAGCCGACGCTGGTGCTGTGCGCCACGGCGCAGCAGGCCGAGGAACTCGACGACCTGCTGTGGTCGTTCGAGGAGGACAGCTTCATCGAGCACCAGATCGCCGGCCTCGACGAGGACGAGGACGACGTCCCCGTGCTCGTGGTGCCTCCCGGCATCGAGGCGCCGATGCGCGCCATGGTGATCAACCTGCGCGCCGAGACGGTGCCCGAGGGCTTCGAACGCGTGCTGGAAGTGGTGCCCGCCGATCCGTCCGCGCGCGAGCCGCTTCGCGCACGCTGGAAGCAGTACCAGGCCCGCGGCCTGGCCCTGAACAAGCACGACATGTGAGGCGCGGGCTCAGCCCGCCATCCACGCCTCGACTGCATCGGCGTCTTTCGGCACGGCGCCGGTCAGCACTTCCCCGCCGTCGTCGGTGATCCTGACTTCGTCCTCGATGCGGATGCCGATGCCCCGCCACTTGGCCGGGACCGCGGCATCGGGCGCGATGTAAAGCCCGGGCTCGACGGTGAACACCATGCCCGGCTCGAGCAGTCGCGATTCGCCCGCCACCTTGTAGTCGCCGACGTCGTGCACGTCGAGGCCGATCCAGTGCCCGGTCTTGTGCATGTAGAAGGCCTTGTAGGCCTCGCTCTCCAACGCCTTCCGCAGCGTGCCCTTCAGCAGGCCGAGCGAGAGCAGGCCTTCCGTGAGCACCTCGACCGCGGCGTCGTGCACGCCGGCGTAGGGCCGCCCGGGCACAGCCTGGGCGATGGCCGCCGCCTGCGCCGACAGCACGAGGTCGTACAGCGCGCGCTGCTCTTTCGAATAGCGGCCATTGACCGGCCACGTCCGGGTGATGTCGCTGGCGTAACCGCGAAACTCGGCGCCGGCGTCGCAGAGCAGCAGGTCGCCGTCCTTCAGCGGGCCGTTGTTCTCGCGGTAGTGCAGCACGCAGGCGTTCGGGCCCGCGCCGACGATGGGGTTGTAGGCCGGCACGCAATCGTGCGCGCGCCACACGCCCCACAGCGCCGCCTCCACCTCGAATTCGCGGCCGCCCGCGCGGGTCGCTCGCATCGCCGCCTTCTGCGCCTCGGCCGCCACGCTGGCGGCGAAGCGCATCTGCCTCAATTCGGCCGGCGACTTGAACAGGCGAAGTTCGTGCAGCAGGTGGCCCAGCTCGAGGAACTCGTGCGGCGGCTGCGCGCCCTGCCGCGCCTGCGCGCGGACCCGGTTCACCCAGCCGATGAGCTTCAGGTCGAAGTCGGTGTCGCGGCCGAAGTGGTAGTAGACCCGCGAACGACCCTCCAGCAGGCCCGGCAGGATCTCGTCGATGTCGTCGATGGGGTAGGCATCATCGATGCCATAACCCGCCACCGCCCCTTCGGGACCGGCGCGCCGTCCGTCCCAGAGTTCGCGCTCCGGGTGGCGCTCTCGGCAGAACAGCAGGGTCTCGCCATGCGCGCGGCCCGGCACCAGCACCAGCACGGCTTCCGGCTCCGGGAAACCGGTGAGGTAAGCGAAGTCGGAATCCTGCCGGTAGGGGTGGTGCGTGTCGTGGCTGCGGATGCGCTCCGGCGCGGCCGGAAGGATCAGGATGGCGTCGTCCTGCGCCATCTGCAGCAGGGCACGGCGGCGGCGCTGGTATTCGCCCTTGGCGACCTCGGCCGGGGCCTTCGGCGCCACCATCAGTGCAGGCGCTTGCGATCGCCGGTGGCGGCGAGGCAATCGCCGTGGATCAGCAGGGCCGCCACGCGGACGAACTCCTCGAGTTCCACCAGGGCCTCCTCGTCCGCGTCCGGATCGTCGTAGCTGACGTCGGATTCGGCGATGCGGGCGACATCCCCCAAGGCCTCGCGCGCCTCCTCGCCGAGCTTTGGCTCGATGCCGGCCAGACCGACACCGCCAAGGAAGCCGCGGCACCAGGCCACCAACGCCTCGCCCCGCTCGGCCACCGGCGCATCGTCGTCGGGAAGGAGCAACTCCAGGCCGAAGTCCGTCCCGCCGAGCTGTTCGATGGTCGCCGCGTCCAGGCGGCCGAGGGCCGACGACGCCGGCGGCAGCGGCACGGCGTCATCGCCCATGGCCTCGGCGAGCCAGTTGGCGCGCGGTGGATGGCCGCAGCGCAGGGCGCACAAGGAGCCATGCAGCTCGGACGGATCCACGGACAGCGAGAGCGCGGCGATCTGCTCGGCCACCGCGGCGTAGGAGGGCAAGGAATCGGACATGTCACGCGGCCACAATCTGTCCCTGCAGTCTATCAGCGGCCCGCGCGCTTGGTGCCCGTCCCGGCCCTGCGTACACTGCTTGTCCTGCCGACGACCCCGAGGCGACCACCCGCAATGCCCGCTGCCCCGTTCGCGGCCGAAGCTTGGTTCCTGGTGGTCGTGCTGGGCATGGCCCTCTTGGGGCTCTTGGTGGCGAGGCTGCGGTCGAAGCAGATCCGCCATGCGGAAGACGATGCCCGTGCCAACGAGATCCGCCGGCTCAAGCAGCAGGCCGACCTCATCCTGGCGACCTCCGGCGACGTGCTGTGGGAGCTGGACGTACGCACCGGCATGCTCGTCCGGCAGGGCATCCAGCGCATCGCCGGCAACACCGCGCCGGATGCGGTTCCGCTGGCGAAGTGGCGCGAGGAATCGGTGCATCCGGACGACGTCGAGCGACTTCGCGGCCTGGTCGAGCGCCACGTCAATGGCGAAGGCGCGCTCTTCGAGTCCGAACACCGCATCCGCCACGAAGACGGCAGCTGGCGCTGGGTCCGCGCCCGCGGCAAGGTCACCGAGCGCGATGCCAGCGGCAAGGCGATGAAGCTCGGCGGCACCACGCGCGATATCCAGGACCTCCGCCGCGCGGAGCGCGAGACCCGAGTCGCCTACGAGGTTTTCCGCAGCATGAGCGAGGCGGTCTCGGTGATCGACCTCGACTTCACCTTCGTCGCGGTCAACCCGGCGTTCTCGCGGATCACCGGATACAGCGAAGCGGACGTCGTCGGCCTTCCATCCAACCTGCTCGATTCCTCCCAGCACAGCGCCGAGTTCTACCAGCGCGTCCGCGGGGTCGTCGTCCGCAGTGGCCACTGGAGCGGCGAGATGTGGCAGCGGAGGAAGGACGGCGGCGAGTTCCTGAGCTGGATCGAGCTGTCGGAGGTCACCGACGCCAGCCAGCAACGCACACACTTCGTCGCGGTCGTCAACGACATCACGCAGAAGAAGCGCGCCGAGCAGGAACTTCGGTATCTCGCGAACTACGACACGCTCACCGGCTTGCCGAACCGGACCCTGCTGGCCGAGAGGCTGTCCCGCGCGATCATCCGCGCACGCCGCCAGGAGAGCCGCGTCGCCGTGCTCTTCATCGACCTCGACCACTTCAAGGACATCAACGACTCGCTCGGCCATGCAGCGGGCGACCGCCTGCTGAAGGCGGCCGCGGCTCGCCTGCAGGCCGCGGTCGGACCTACCGACACGGTGGCGCGGCTCGGTGGCGATGAGTTCACGATCATCGTCGAGGACCTCGACGGGGTAGCGTCGGTCGAACGCCTGGCGCGCGAACTTCTCGCGGCGTTCAACCTACCGCTCGAGGTCGACGAGCGTCACAACGTGAGCATCACGCCGTCCGTGGGCATCAGCCTGTATCCCGACCATGCGATGGTGCCGACCGACCTGCTGAAGTTCGCGGACACCGCGATGTACCAAGCCAAGTCGCAGGGGCGGAACACCTTCGAGGTGTACGACGAGGCGATGGACGCGGAGGCACGCCGCCGGGCCAACCTGCTCGCCGCACTCCGGCGGGCACTGGCCCAGGACGAGTTCCGCCTCGTCTTCCAACCCCGACTGAGCCTGCGCAGCGACCGCATCGTCGGCGTGGAAGCCTTGCTGCGCTGGCGTTCGGCCGACGTCGGCGAGGTCAGCCCGGTCGAATTCATCCCGCTCGCCGAGGAAAGCGGGATGATCCTCGCGATCGGTGAATGGGTGATGCGCGAGGCATGCCGGACCCTTCGGCATTGGCGGGACGACGGCCTCGTCGACATTTCCTGCAGCATCAACGTTTCCGTCCTCCAGTTGCTGCGTTCGCCGCTGGCGGACCAGCTCCGCGGGATCCTCGCCGAGACGGGCGTGCCGCCGGACCGGATCGAGCTCGAGGTCACCGAGAGCATGGTGATGCAGAACGCCGAACAGACGCTCGCCGTTCTCCACCAGTTGCGCGAGGTCGGCGTGCGGGTCGCCATCGACGACTTCGGCACCGGCTATTCGTCACTGATCTACTTGAAGCGACTGCCGATCGACACGTTGAAGATCGACAAGGCCTTCATCGGCGACCTGACGGACGACCCCGACGACAAAGCGATCACGGCGACGATCATCACCATGGCGCATTCACTCGGCCTGCACGTCGTCGCCGAGGGCGTGGAGACCGCCGCCCAACTCGGCTACCTCCGCGGCCAGGGCTGCGACGAGGTGCAGGGCTATTGGCTGTCCCGCCCCCTCGAGACGCCCCAGGCCTTCGCCTTCATCCGCGAGCGCAACGAAGCACCTCGCGGCGGCGCGAACGCCGCTTGACCGCCTTTCCCATCGCCGACCAAGATGCCGCCATGAGCCGACATCCCGACCCGCGCGACGACCTCGCGACGCTCGCTGCCCGCATCGACGCCCTCGTTGCCGTGGTGCAGCGGCTGTCCGACGAGAACCGGCGGCTGGTGCAGGCCCAGGAGCAGCTGGCCGGCGAACGCGCGCAGCTGCTGTCGAAGAACGAACAGGCGCGCAGCCGTGTCGAAGCCATGATCCAGCGCCTGAAGTCGATGGAGGCCAGCCCGTGAGCGAGGGCGTCAACATCCGCATCCTCGACCGCGAGTTCACCATCGGCTGTCCGCCGGACGAGCGCGAGGCCCTGCAGTCCGCCGCGCAATTGCTGGACGCCCGCATGCGCGGCATCCGCGGCGACAACAAGATGGCGGCGTTCGACCGCATCGCGGTGATCGCGGCGCTGAACCTCGCCGCCGAAGTGAACGCGTTCCGGCGAGAGCTCGACGGCCGCGACGGCGACCTGTCGCGCGGCATCGCCGACCTCAACCGCAAGCTCGAGTCGCTGCTCGCCGTCCACGCCTCGCGCTGAACCACGGCGGCCGTCACGGCCTTGCGACGCCATCGGGCGGCTATACTGCGCATGCGTCCTCTGCTGTGCTCGACAGCGTGCGCTAACATTTCGCCTTGACCCATAAATACGGCCCGGGAATTCAGCTTCATCGCCGGTGTGCATGTCCGCCCTGCTGCGGAAAGCCTGAACGCGATGACTGCGCTCCCACTTGATCCTCGGGATCAAGGTCGTTTCGTACGCATCGGCACGGCGGAGGACGTCTTCTTGAACCCCAGCGAGCTTCGAGCCTCGATGCGCGAGCGCCGCCGTGCGCTGCCCGTCCGCGAGCGGCTCGACGCGGCCGCCGCCGTCGCGTCGCACCTGCTGCCCGAGCTCGCCGCCTTCGAAGGCCGCATCGCCGGCTATTGGGCCGTCGGTGGCGAGCTGCCGTTGCATGCCGTGCAGGCCAATCTTCCCGCCACGCTGCGCTGGTGCCTGCCGGTGCTCCACGAGGACGGCCGCCTGCGCTTCCGCGAGTGGTCGGCGGGGCAGGCGCTTGCGCCCAATCGCCATGGCATACCGGAACCCGCACAGGGGCCGCTGCTGGCGGCCGACCAACTCGCCGTGGTGTTGGTGCCCTTGCTCGCGTTCGACGCGAAGGGCGATCGCCTCGGCCAGGGCGGCGGCTGGTACGACCGCAGCTTCGCGTTCCGGCGCACCGGCGACGGAGCCCTGGCCGCGGCGCCGCGCTCGCCGCGACTGGTCGGCATCGCCTACGACGGGCAGCAGGTCGACGTGCTCGAGGCCGCCGACTGGGATGTCCCGCTCGATGCCGTCGCCACGCCCTCCGCTTTCCATCGCTTCGACCGCTGACATGCCCAAGCCCGCCCGCCAGTACTGGCTGATGAAATCCGAGCCGGACGAGTTCTCCATCGACGATCTCGAACGCGTCGGCGCAGAGCCCTGGAGCGGCGTCCGCAACTACCAGGCCCGCAACTTCATGTGGAAGCAGATGCGCGTCGGGGACGGCGTGTTCTTCTACCACTCGAACGCCGACGTTCCGGGTATCTACGGCCTCGCCACGGTCGCCTCGACGCCCTACCCTGACCCGACGCAGTTCGACGCGACGTCCGACTACTTCGACGCCAAGAGCACGCGTGAGGACCCGCGCTGGTGGCTGGTCGACGTCGGCTTCGAACGCAAGCTGTCACGCGCCATTTCCCTCGACGAGCTCCGCGGGCACGCCGACGCGCTCGATGATTTCGCCCTGCTCCGGCGGGGCAACCGCCTGTCCGTGCTGCCGGTGACCGCCGCGCAGTGGAAACACATCCTCACGCTGGAGAAGCAACGCCCATGAGCACCGCCGACGAACAGAAACGCGCCTCGGCGCTGAAAGCCCTCGAATACGTCGAGGACGGCATGGTCATCGGCGTCGGCACCGGCTCGACGGTGAAGCATTTCATCGACGGCCTCGGCGCGATGAAGGACCGCATCGAGGCGGCGGTCTCCAGCTCGGAACAGAGTACCGCCCAGTTGAAATCGCTCGGCATTAGGGTGATGGACCTGAACGCCGCCGGCCCGCTGTCGCTCTACGTCGACGGTGCCGACGAGTGCGACCCGCACAATCGGTTGATCAAGGGCGGCGGCGCCGCGCTGACGCGCGAGAAGATCATCGCCGAGGCGAGCAAGACCTTCGTCTGCATCATCGACAAAGCCAAGGAGGTCGACGTGCTCGGGCGCTTCCCGCTCCCCGTCGAGGTGATCCCGATGGCGCGCTCGCTGGTGGGCCGCAAGATCGTGGCCCTCGGCGGCCAGCCGGTGTGGCGCGAGGGCGTCACCACCGACAACGGCAACTGGATCCTCGACGTGCACAACCTGCGCATCGTCGATCCACTGACCCTCGAGCGCGAACTCAACCAGATCCCGGGCGTCGTCACCAACGGCCTGTTCGCGCGCCGCGCGGCGGACGTCGTGATCAGCGCCGGCGACGTCCGCAGGAACCGCTGAGTCCCAGCGCCTCGCGGCGTCGCCCATCGCCTGCGGCCGCGCCCGCAGGCGCAGCATCGCCGCCAATCCATCGTGGATCGCGCCGACCTCGTAATCGAGCCGCGAGAGGGCGAAGGCGGCGTGCGAGCGGGACGGTCAGCGCGGCGGTGATCGAGCGCCGGGTCACGTCTTCGGGCAAGCGCACATCGAGCACGATCGCACGCACTTGCGCCTTCCTCGCCGCCTTGACCGGCAGCAGCCACCGGGGATGACCGGCGGTTTCGGCAGCGCGTCGAATCCTCGCCGAAGGCATCGCCCTCCGCGAGGTAGACGACAACCTTCGGCGCGCCGTCCAAGGTCTTGGTGACCGTGACCGCGCCCTCGCGGATCAGGCAGGAGCGCCGGGCGAACGCCAACGACAAACGGCCCCGAAGGGCCGTTGCTTGCTGCCGGTTTGGCAGCCCGTGATGGATTCGAACCACCGAATGCCTGAGTCAGAGTCAGGTGCCTTACCGCTTGGCTAACGGGCTGTAGATCCAGAGCACCGGCGCCGGCAGAGCCGACGCACGGGCGAAGCTTAGCGCTTCGAGAACTGCGTGGCGCGGCGGGCCTTGTGGAGGCCGACCTTCTTACGCTCGACTTCGCGGGCGTCTCGGGTCATGTACCCGGCCTTGCGCAGCTCCGGCTTCAGCGTGTCGTTGTACTCGACCAGCGCGCGGGCGACGCCGAGACGGATCGCACCGGCCTGGCCGGTGGTGCCGCCGCCTTCGACGGTCACCAGGATGTCGAACTGCTCGGTGGTCTTCGTCAGCTCGAGCGGCTGGCGCACGATCATGCGCGAGGTCTCGCGGCCGAAGAACTCGTCGAGCGGACGGCCGTTGACGGTGATGTTGCCCGTGCCCTTGCGCAGGAACACGCGGGCGGTCGAGGACTTGCGGCGGCCGGTGCCGTAATTCTGCTGGAGTGCCATGTGCGGTCTCTTTTACAGGTCCAGCGGCTTCGGCTGCTGGGCGGTGTGCGGGTGCTCGGCGCCGGTGTAGACCTTGAGCTTGCGGAACATCGCGCGGCCCAGCGGCGTCTTCGGCAACATGCCCTTGACGCCGATTTCGATCACGCGCTCGGCGTGGCGGTCGAGGGCCTGCTCGAGGGACTCGGACTTCAGGTTGCCGATGTAGCCGGTAAACCGGTGGTACATCTTGTCCTTCAGCTTGTTGCCGGTGACCGCGATCTTGTCGGCGTTGATGACCACGAAGTAGTCACCGGTGTCGACGTGCGGGCTCCAGGTCGGCTTGTGCTTGCCGCGCAGGCGGAACGCCAGTTCCGAGCACAGGCGGCCCAAGGTCTTGCCGGCCGCATCGACGACGAACCAGTCGCGCTGGACGGTCTCGGCCTTGGCGCTGACGGTCATGCTCTTCATGACAGCTCCAGAAAGCGAAAAGTGAAAGGGTAGACGAAAAAGGATAGCTGGCCTCCCGACCCTTTGCAAGGGGCAGGGGCGTGTCCGACGTTCAGGTTCCCGCCCGGAACCGGGGGTTCACAGGGCGTGGCTGGCGCGACGGCGCGAGGGTGCGCGAGCATACGGCATCGCCGCCCACCCCATCCAGACCCCCGTGCCCACCCTGATCCGAGATTCCCGCCCGCTCGACCACTGGCTCGGCGAACTGCAGGGCGCGCTCAACACGATCTTCGCCCGACCGGCCGCTCAACGCGCCAATCCCGGGGCCGCGCATCCCGAGGCGACGCTTGACGACGCCGAGCGCCGCCACGCTGCCGGACTGATGCGCATCAACCATACGGGCGAGGTCTGCGCGCAAGCGCTGTATTCGGGCCAGGCCGCAGTGGCCCGCGATCCGGCGGTGCGTTCCCAGCTGCACGAGGCCGCGCAGGAGGAAACCGACCACCTCGCCTGGTGCGCCGAGCGCCTGCACGAACTCCACAGCCGTCCCAGCCTGCTGAACCCGATCTGGTACGCGGGCAGCTATGCGATCGGCGTGGCCGCGGGACTGCGGGGCGACGGCTGGAACCTCGGGTTCGTGGTCGAGACCGAGCGCCAGGTCGAAGCCCATCTCGCCGAGCATCTCGAGACCCTGCCACCGGCCGACGCCCGCTCGAGGGCGGTATTGGAAGTGATGAAGGCCGACGAGGCGAGGCACGCCGACCATGCGCTGGAATCCGGCGCGCGCGCACTGCCCCCACCCATCCCGCAGGCGATGGCGGCGGTGTCGAAGATGATGAAGGTCGCGGCCTATCGGATCTGACGGCCGGCCACCCGGCGAAGGAATCGAGGACTCAGGCCGCCGTGAGCTTCAGGCCGATGATGCCCGCCAGGATCAGGGCGACGCAGAACGCGCGGGGCCACGTGGCGGGTTCGGCGAACAGCAAGACACCGGCAATGGCGGTCCCCACCGCACCGATACCGACCCAGATCGCGTAACCGGTACCCAGCGGGATGTCCTTCAGCGCGCGAGCGAGGCACCAGAAACTGGCGGCCATCGCCGCGACGGTGACCGCGCTGGGCCCGAGGCGGCTGAAGCCCTCGCTGTACTTGAGGCCGACCGCCCAGACGATCTCAAGGAGTCCGGCAGCGACCAGCCAGAGCCACGCGACGCCCACGGATCAGGTGAGGTTGCGGCCGTGGAACAGCTCCTCGATCTCGCGCTTCAACTGCGTCTCGATGCGCATGCGGTCCTTGAAGCTGAGGTTCTTCGCCCGCTCCTCGAAGAGGTAGGTATCGAGGTCGAACTCCTTCAGGTGCATCTTCGTATGGAAGATGTTTTCCTGGTAGACGTTCACGTCGATCATCTCGTACTTCGACTTGATGGGCTTCGCGAGGAAGTCCTGGATCGAGTTGATGCGATGGTCGATGTAATGCTTCGTGCCCTTCACGTCTCGGGTGAAACCACGGACCCGGTAGTCCATGATCACGATGTCGGACTCGAAGCTCTCGATGAGGTAGTTCAGGGCCTTCAGTGGCGAGATGACGCCGCAGGTCGCCACGTCGATATCGGCACGGAAGGTCGCAATGCCGTTGTGCGGATGCGTTTCCGGGTACGTGTGCACGGTGATGTGCGACTTGTCGAGGTGCGCGACCACGGAGGCCTCGGGGGCCTCGTCATGCTCGACCACGGCGTCGGAGATGATCTCCTTGCCCGCGGCCTTCTTGTCGATGACCGGCTCCTCGGAGATGAGGATGGTCACCGAGGCACCCTGCGGGTCGTAGTCCTGGCGGGCGACGTTGAGGATGTTCGCCCCGATGATCTCGGCCACGTCCGTGAGGATCTGGGTCAGGCGCTCGGCGTTGTACGCCTCGTCGATGTACTCGATGTAGCGCTGCCGCTGCTCTTCGGTGACCGCGTAGCAGACGTCGTAGATGTTGAAGCTCAGCGCCTTCGTCAGGTTGTTGAAACCTTGCAGGCGGAGGCGCGGCAGCGGCTTGACCACGGCGGGGGTCCTTGAGGAGGGGTGCGCGAGAGGGGCCGGGATTATCGGGCAATGTGACCCGTGGGACCACCTTTTCCGGCCGGCAGGGCCAAAATGCGATTGAATCCACAGTCCGGGGCGCAATAAGCTAAGGAGACGCTTCGAAGGAACACGCCATGATCCAGACCGCTTCCGCCACCCTGCTGACCCCGACGGTCCGTCCGCAGGTGGCCAGCTCGCCGCTGGACCTCGACAAAGCCACGCTCGCCCGCTTCCTCGACCAGTGCCATCGCAGGAAGTATCCGAACCGTACGGACGTCTTCCGCCCGGGGGACGCGGCCACCACGCTCTACTACGTGGTCTCGGGGTCCGTGAGCGTGATCAGCGAGGAGTCCGAGGACCGAGAGCTGGTCCTCAGTTATGCCAATCCCGGAGACTTCGTCGGCGAGATGGGCCTGTTCGTCAAGGCGGACAAGCGCGTCGTGACGCTGCGCACCCGGTCGCCGGTGGAACTCGCCGAGATCAGCTACGAGCGCCTGCACCAGCTGCTGACCGGCCCGCTGTCGGCCGACGCGCCGAAGTTGCTCTACGTCATCGGCGCACAGCTGTCGAAGCGCCTGCTGGAGACCAGCCGCAAAGCCAGCCGCCTCGCGTTCCTCGACGTGGGCAGCCGCATCGTCCGCGCCCTGCATGATCTCTGCCAGGAGCCCGACGCAATGAGCCACCCGCAGGGCACGCAGATCCGCGTCTCGCGGCAGGAGCTGGCCCGCATCGTCGGCTGCTCCCGCGAAATGGCCGGCCGCGTGCTGAAGCAGTTGCAGGAGCAGGGCCTGCTGCACGCCCGCGGCAAGACCATCGTGGTGTACGGCACCCGCTAAGGCGCGGGTGGTGGCGCGGCGCCCCGGGGGCGCCGCACCGCGTTCAATCGAACAGCGCGCGCAGGGCCGTGCCGGGATCCTCGGCGCGCATGAACGCTTCGCCGACGAGGAAGGCATGCACGCCGGCAGCGCGCATCGTTTCCACGTCCTGGCGCGCGAGGATGCCACTCTCCGTCACCAATCGACGGTCCGCGGGCACGGAGTCCTTCATGCCCAGCGTCGCTTCGAGCGACACCTCGAACGTTCGCAGGTTGCGATTGTTGATGCCGATCAGCGGCGAGGCCGTCTGCAGCGCGCGCTCGAGTTCGTCCGCGTCGTGCACCTCCACCAGCACATCGAGCCCGAGACCCATCGCGAGGTTGCTGAACCCCGCGAGCCGGGCGTCGTCGAGCGCGGCAACGATCAGCAGCACCGCATCGGCACCGAGGGCGCGCGCCTCGTGGATCTGGTACTCATCGACGGTGAAGTCCTTGCGCAGCACCGGCAGCGCGCACGCCGCGCGCGCCTGGACCAGGTAGTCGTCGTGGCCTTGGAAGAAATCGACGTCGGTCAGCACCGACAGGCAGGCGGCGCCGCCACGCTGGTAGCTGGCGGCGATGTCGGCCGGGCGGAAATCGGCGCGCAGCACGCCCTTCGACGGGCTGGCTTTCTTGACCTCGGCGATGACCGCGGCCTGCCCGGCGGCAATCTTCGCCTCCAATGCGTTGGCGAAGCCGCGCACCGGCAACGCATCCCGGGCACGCGCGACGACCTCGGCGAGCGGCACGCGGGCGCGGCGTCCGGCGACCTCCTCGGCCTTGCGGGCGAGGATCTTCTGCAGGACGTCGCTCACGTGGATGCTCCCGATGCCTTCATGTTGGTCAGCGCGACGAACTGGTCGAGCTTGGCGCGCGGCGTCCCCTTCGCCATCTCGGCGCGGGCGCGGGCGAGGCCGTCCTGGATGCTCACTGCGACGCCAGCGGCGTAGAGCGCCGCACCGGCGTTCAGCGCGACCACGTCGGCCGCTGGGCCGCCACGGCCGTCGATGGCCTCCAGCAGCATCGCCTTCGACGCCTGTGGATCATCGACGCGCAACGCCGAGAGCGGCGCACGCTGCAAGCCGAAGTCCTCGGGCGCGATCTCGTACTCGCTGATCTCGCCATTGCGCAGCTCGCCAACCAAGGAGCGTTCGCCGAGCGAGATCTCGTCGACGCCGTCGCGGCCCCAGACCACCAGGGCCCGCTTGCTGCCGAGTTTCTTCAGCACGCGGGCCTGGATGCCGACGAGGTCGGGATGGAAAACGCCCATCAGGATGTTCGGCGCGCCGGCCGGATTGGTCAGCGGCCCGAGGATGTTGAACAAGGTTCGCACGGCCATCTCGCGGCGCACTGGCGCGACATTCTTCATCGCCGGGTGGTGGATGGGTGCGTACATGAACCCCATCCCGCTCTCGGCGAGGCAGGCAGCGACCTGCGACGGCTGCAGCTCGATGGCGCAGCCCAAGGCCTCGAGCACGTCGGCACTGCCCGACTTCGAGCTCACGCTGCGATTGCCGTGCTTCGCCACCGAGGCACCGGCCGCTGCCGCGACGAACATGCTGGCCGTCGAGATGTTGAAGGTGTGCGCACCGTCGCCACCCGTGCCGACGATGTCGACGAAATGAGCCGCGTCCGGAACTTCGACCTTTGCCGAGAACTCGCGCATGACTTCCGCCGCGCCGGCGATCTCGCCGACGGTTTCCTTGCGGACGCGGAGCGCGATGAAGATGGCCGCGGTCATCACCGGCGAAACGTCGCCGCGCATGACCTGGCGCATCAGGTCGATCATCTCGTCGTGGAAGATCTCGCGGTGCTCGATGACGCGCTGGAGCGCCTGCTGCGGTGAAATCGGCATGGTTCAGGTGTCGTCGCTGGTTTCGATGTCGATGGTGATGTGCGTCGGCGCCGCCTCGGCCAAGGCATCCAGCTCGGCGAGCGTCCTTCCGTCGAGGGCCGTGGCGAACTCCTGGTCGGTCAGTGGACGACCGCGCTGCTCGGCGAGCTTCGCTCGCACCTGCGCGAGCTTCATGTGCAGCCCGAGCTTCGCGGCATCGCCCATGCCTGCCTCGAGCGAGGCGAGACTGTCGGAGAACGCCTCGGCGCTGGACCCGTCGAAACGTTGCGCGGCATCGTCATGCGCCGGCGACTCGGGGCCGGAGCCTGCCGCCACCGCCGGTAGCGACAATGCGGCCAGGCCGGACAACGCCAGGGCAAGCGCGAGCGGGAGGGTGCGCATCAGCGACGCTCGATGAAGTTCTTCAGCAGCGCGTGCCCGTGCTGCGTGAGGATGGACTCGGGGTGGAACTGCACGCCCTCGACCGGCCACTCGCGATGGCGCAGCCCCATGATCTCGTCGAAGCCGCCGTCGTCGGCCTCCGTCCATGCCGTGACTTCGAGAGCCGCAGGCAGTGTTTCCCGCTTCACCACGAGCGAGTGGTAGCGGGTGGCCTCGAACGGGTCGGGCAGGCCCGCGAACACGCCTCGGCCGCCGTGGCGGATCATCGAGGTCTTGCCGTGCATGATGACCTTGGCGCGCACCACGTCGCCGCCAAAGGCCTGCCCGAGCGACTGGTGGCCGAGGCAGACGCCGAACACCGGGATGCGCGCGCCCAGCGTCTTCATCACCGCCACGGAGACGCCAGCCTCGTTCGGCGTGCACGGCCCCGGCGAAATGACGATGCGATCGGGCTTCAACGCCTCGATCTGAGCGACGGTGAGCTCGTCGTTGCGGACGACGCGCACCTCTTCACCCAGCTCTTGCAGGTACTGCACGAGGTTGAAGGTGAAGCTGTCGTAGTTGTCGATCATCAGCAGCACAACGGGCTCCGGCGGGGATACTGTCGGGGTCGCGGGGAATTCCTGAGCGGGGCGCAGTGTGCCAGAGCCGGAATCAAGGGGGATGCAACCGGGCCCTACAGTCCCTTCGCCGCCTGCGCCACGGCGCGGAACAGCGCGCGGCTCTTGTTCATCGTCTCCTCCCACTCCTTTTCCGGGTCCGAGTCGAAGACGATGCCGGCGCCCGCCTGCACGTGCAGCTGGCCGTTCGTGATGACCGCCGTTCGGATCGCGATGGCGGTGTCGGCGTCGCCCCACCAGTTCACGTAGCCCACGGCGCCCGCGTAGAGATTGCGCTGGTGCGGTTCGAGCTCGCGGATGATCTCGAGCGCACGGATCTTCGGCGCGCCGCTCACGGTACCGGCCGGGAAGGTCGCCTTCAGCACGTCGGCGTACGAGAGGCCGTCCTTCAGGCGCCCCTGCACCTCGGAGACGATGTGCATCACGTGGCTGTAGCGCTCGATGACGAAGCGCTCCGGCACCCGCACGCTGCCGGCCTCGCTGACGCGGCCCGCATCGTTGCGGCCGAGGTCGATCAGCATCAGGTGCTCGGCGCGTTCCTTCGGATCGGCCAGCAGCTCCGCCTCCAGCGCCTTGTCGGCCTCCACCGTCGCGCCCCGCGGCCGCGTGCCGGCGATCGGCCGCACCGTCACCGTGCCCTGCTGCTGGCGCACGAGGATCTCCGGCGACGAACCGACCACCTGCAGGCGGCCGGTGTCGAGGAAATACATGTAGGGCGAGGGGTTCAGCGCGCGCAGCGCGCGGTAGACGTCGACCGGACGCGCCTTGAAGGGGATCGAGAGGCGCTGGCTCAGTACCACTTGGAAGGCATCGCCAGCGGCGATGTAGTCCTTGGCCTTCAACACCGCGGCCTTGAAGCCGTCCTTGCTGAAGCCGCTGATGAAGTCGGACTCGTCGACGAGGCCGGCGTCGAGCACATCGGGATAGCTCGCGCCGGCATGGCGCAGGCGATGGGTGAGCGAATCAAGCCGTGCCTGCGCGCGGGCCAGCGCCTGCGGCTCGGCCGGGTCGGCGTGCACGACGAGGTAGAGCTTGCCCTTGAGGTTGTCGAACACCGCGAGCTCTTCGCTGAGCATCAGGAAGATCTCGGGGGTGCCCAGGTGGTCGGGCGCGACCGGCCTGGCGAGCTTCGGCTCGATGTAGCCGATGCACTCGAAGCCGAACCAGCCGACGAGGCCGCCGGTGAAGCCCGGTAGGCCGTCGATGCGCGGCACCGAGTACGACGCGCGCAGTCGCTCGACTTCGCCCAGTGGATCGGCGAGCTCGCGCGTCTCGACCACCTCGCCGAACTCGCGCACGGTGAGCGTGTGGCCGTGAACCGACCAGGTGCGGCGCGCCGGTAGGCCGATGATGCTGTAGCGCCCCCAGTTCTCGCCGCCCTCGACCGACTCGAACAGGTAGGCGTTCGGGCCGTCGACGAGCTTCAGGTACACCGAGAGCGGTGTATCGAGGTCGGAGAGCACTTCGCGCACGACCGGGATGCGGTTATGGCCGTCGGCGGCGAGGCGGGCGAATTCAGCAGTGTCCATCGGGGCGGGGCGGGCGGCAGGAGCCGAGGATCGAACGGCCACGCAGTATGCCAGCGCGGCCACGACGAACTGTCATGACCTGCCCCCAGACTCTCATCCCGCATCGTCAGGGATGAAACGGGGGCCACGGATGGCCCCAACCCGGCCTCAGGACCGGACGCCCTCCCCCCCCGGCGCGCGTCGCCACGGAAGTCGCAGGCGGAACACCACGCCGCTGCCATCCTCGAGGTTGTCGGCGTCGGTGCTGCCGCCGTGGGCCGCGGCCACCAGCTTGACCACGTGGAGGCCGAACCCGAGGTGCACGGCGCCATCGGCGGTGCGAGAGCGCTCTCGCAGCGACACCAGCGAATCGAACAGCCGGTGACGCATCGCCTCCGGCAGCTGCGGGCCGGTGTTGCGTACCTCGATCACCACCTCGCGCACACCACGCCTCAGCGCGATGCCGATCTCGCCATCGCCAGGGGTAAATCCGCGGGCGTTGTCGACGAGTTTGTCGAGCGCCTGGACGAGCAGTTCCGGGGACCCGTGGATCCGGCAGGCCGCTTCGAGGCCGTCAAGCCGCAGCCGGCGCGGTGCCAGCATGTCGCGGTATCCCTCGCCGACGTCGGCCAGAAGGCGGGCGAGATCGAAGCCCTCGTGCTCGGCCGCAGCGATGGCGTGCTCGATCCGCGTCGCCTCGCTCATGGTGCGCACCAGTTGCCCCATCCGCTCGACGCCGTCGCGGGCGCGCGCCACGTAGGGCCGTGCGTCGGCGGGCAGCGCCGCCAGGTCGAGGTTGTCCAACGAACTGCGGACGATGGCCAGCGGCGTCTGCAGCTCGTGCGACAGCTTGCTGCTGAGCGAACGCAGGTAGCTCGTGTAGGCCGCGATCTCGTCGAGCAGCTGCGAGAAGCTGCGGGAAAGGTCGCCGATCTCGTCCCGCGCCGTCGACACGTCGAAACGACGCACTTCGCCGCTGCGGTCGAGGGCCTGCTCGGCGGCGTCTCGCAGCCGTCGGATGCGCTGCGACAGGCGCGTGGCGAACAGGAAGGCCACGCCGCCGGAGGCGAGGAAGGCCAGCAGGGTCAGCCCGAACAGGTGCGCCGCGGCGCGATCGGCCAGCAGCAGGGCTTCGGCGTTGCTGCGATCGAGCCGCAACACCGCGCGAACCTCGCCGTCCACGCGCACCGGCACCGCGCTGCTGAGGATCAGCCGAGTGCCCTGCGGATCGCGGCGCCATCGCGACTCCGCCCGGCCTTGTGCCGCGGCGAGGCGCTCCGGCCGGTCGTCGCGCAACGGCGACGTGCCGATGGCGAACGCATCGAGTTCCGCCGCATCGAGCATCGCGCGATACAGAAGGCGCCGCCACGACAGCATGTCGTCGCCGGCGGCATCGGCGCGCAGCGCACCGTCGGCGGCCAGCGCCCAGCCGCGCCCATCGACCACCACGGCGCGCACGTCGTCGGGCAGCAGCGCACCGAGCTCGCGCTGCAGGCGCGGCGACGGGCGGTACAGGGCGAAGCGCGGCGAGGCGGATTCGGTGGCACCACCGCCTCCGTCGGCATCGCGGCGGACGAGCCGCAGGGCATTGAGCGACAGCCCCTGCGGCAGCGCCAGTTCCACCGCGTAGCCTCCGGCGGTCTCGCGCCAACCGGCATCGACCAACACCGGGGCGGCGCCGCCGTCGGCGGCTGCGGCACGCGTGTTGCCGTCGGCGCGGGCGGCCAGCTTGAGGCGCATGGGTCCGAGGCTGGTGTCGAGTTCGAGCAGCAGCGCATCGATCGCGAGGTCGCCGGGCCAGTGTGCTTCGCCGCGCTGGGGCGTCGCATCGTCGACAGCGATGAAGAGCAGCCGACGCTCGTTGTAGTGACCCACCGCGAAGCGCACACCCGGCATGGCCTCGTCCTCCTCCAGCGGCGCGGTCGCCGCGCCCCAGTCGGCGGCATCGCCATCGAGGCGTGGCGAGACCGACAGGGCATGGACGGGCAAGGACGGACCGGCGGGCGGAAGCAGCGCGGGGCGTAGCGCGAGAGAGCGTGCCACCGCCTCGCCCGAGGCCTCCAAAGCCTGCTGCTGGCCCTGCCGCAAGAGGCTCTCCATTTGCACGAGGGCCTGCCAAGCCGCCCACGGCAGCACCAGCGCCACCAGCGCGAGCAGCAGGAGCTGACGGCGCAGGCTCAGGCGCACGCCGGCGGCATCGCCTTCGATGTGCGGCGGAGGCGCCTCACGGCCGCCAGCGGTAGCCGGCGCCGTGCACCGTGTCGACCTCGTCGAACGCGGTGTCGATGGCCTGGAACTTCCGGCGGATGCGCTTGATATGCGAGGTCACCGTGGCGTCATCGACGACGACCTGCGCCTCGCGCATCAGCTGCTCGCGGTTCTTCACGTGGCCCGGGTGGCGCACCAGCGCGTGCACGATCCAGAACTCGGTGACGGTGAGCGGTACCGCTTCGCCGTTCCAGCTCACCTGCATGCGTTCGAACTCCAGCTTCAAGCCACGCAGGACGATCACCGAATCGCGCGTGGCCGGCGCGCGCAGCGCTTCGACACGACGCAGCAGCGCATGGATGCGCGCGGTGATGTGCGGCAGCGAGACGCCCTTGCTCAGGTAGTCGTCCGCCCCGAGGCGCAGGCCGGAGATCACGTCGAGCTCGGAATCGCGCGCGGTGAGGAACAGGATCGGCAGGCTGGCCGAGCGCGCGCGCAACTCGCGGCAGAGCTCGTAGCCGCCCTCCAGCTCATCGCCAAGGCCGACGTCGATCATCACGAGGTCGGGCAGCTTCACCGCGAACGCGGCGCGGGCTTCCGGGCGCGAGGCGTACGCAGAGACCGCAAAGCCATGCTTGCGCAGGGCCTCGGCGTAGTTGTCGCGGATGGCGGGTTCGTCTTCGACGATGGCGATGGCGTGGGTCATGGCCGCCAGTCTAGCGGCGCTTTCCCGGGCGGGAAGGCACTGCCCGCGATTTGCCATGACGCGTCCCGAAGCCGCCGCGTGGCGGCGGCACGGCGGTAGATCGAACGGCTGCAATGCAGGGGAAGGAGGATGTCCCCATGCCCACATCGTGTTTCCGACGCGCCCGGATGGGGCGCGAGCATCGCGTCACCGCATCGCCCCGATTCCGCGCCGAACGCGGCGCCCTATGGCTCGGACTCGGCCTGTGCTTCGCCACCCTGTTCGTGCTGCGTGCCACCGACCCCCGCTGAAAGGAACCCCATGAGCCTCGAGATCGAACTGCCTCCCGGCGCCGCCCTGCCCCGCGGCGCGCACGTCGGTGAACCGCCGCGCGATGCCGCCCTGGCCCTCGCGCGATTCCTCGGCCGCGTGCCAACCCCGCCCAGCGACCGGGAAGTCGCCCGCCGCTGCGGCTCAGCCGCGGGCAGCGGCCACTTCGGCGCGCATCGTCGCGATGACGGCGGCGTAATCCGGTGCGTTGAAGATGGCCGAACCGGCGACGAAGGTGTCGGCGCCCGCCGCGGCGATGCGGCCGATGTTGTCGGCCTTGACGCCGCCGTCCACTTCGAGCCGGATGGCCTTGCCGCTTGAATCGATGCGCTTGCGGATGGCCTCGATCTTGCGCAGGGCCGAGTCGATGAAGCTCTGCCCGCCGAACCCCGGATTCACGCTCATCACGAGCACGAGGTCGAGGTTCTCGAGCGTGTAATCGAGCACGTCCACCGGCGTCGCCGGGTTCAGCACCAGGCCGGCCTGGCAGCCGTGCGACTTGATCAGCTGGAGGGTGCGGTCGACGTGGCGGCTGGCTTCCGGGTGGAAGCTGATCACCGACGCGCCGGCCTTGGCGAAGTCCGGGACGATGCGATCGACCGGCTCCACCATCAGGTGCACGTCGATCGGCGCGGTGATGCCGTGCTTGCGCAGCGCTTCGCAGACCAGCGGGCCGATGGTCAGGTTCGGCACGTAGTGGTTGTCCATCACGTCGAAATGCACCCAGTCGGCACCGGCCTTGAGCACGGCGTTCACCTCGTCGCCGAGGCGCGCGAAGTCGGCGGAGAGGATGGACGGGGCGATGACGCAGTTCGACATGGGAATCCCGGTGCGGCGCGGAGTAGGAGGACGGGGGGCGCGTGGCGCTCAGCGCTCGCGGCGGCGCTGCTGGACGAGGTCGTAGGCGCGGTTGATCTCGCGCAGCTTCTCGTCCGCCTGCGCGCGCAGCTCGGGTGCCACGCCTTCCAGCTTGTCCGGGTGGTACTGCGAGACGAGGCGCTGCCAGGCGCGACGGATGGTCTCGTCGTCGGCGCTGGGGTCGACGTCGAGCACCATGTAGGGGTCGGGGCCGCCGCGGCGGAACCAGCCGCGGTCGAACCCCATGCCGATCAGCGCGCCCAGTACACCACCGGCCGGATGACGCAGCAGCAGCCATCCGGCGAGAAACCCGAGGATCGTGCCGTACCAGCGCAACTCAGCGCTCCGCGGGCGGGCGGAAACCCGGCTGGGCGGCGTACCAGCGCGCGAGGGCCTCGATGTCGTCGGGCTGAAGCGCATTGCTGATGGCGTTCATCGCCACCGCCTTGCGGCTGCCGTCGCGGTAGGCGTTCAAGGCGAGAACCAGGTAGGCCTCGTCCTGGCCGCCGAGGTGGGGCGTGCCGGGCTGGCGTGCCGTGCCGTTGACGCCGTGGCAGGCCACGCAGAGGCCCAGCTGGGCAGGCTGCTCGGAGACGGCGGCAGGCGGTGAATTCGCAGGCAGACGCGGCGAGCCCGCGGGCGGGCTGGTCTGGGCAAGGGCCGCAACGGGGAGGCCGAGGGCGATGGCAGCGACGAGGAGCGGCTTCATGGCGGCGGATTCTAGCCTGCAGGCCGTGAGCGCCGGGGCGCGCCGCTACAATGGCCGCTTCCCCGCGCCGCCCTGCCCGCCGTGTCGACGACCCTGCACACCTCGAACCTCGCCCTGCCCCTGCGCCACCGCGGCAAGGTGCGCGACGTCTACGACCTGCCGCCGGGCCCGGACGGCCGCGGCCGCCTGCTGATGGTCGCCAGCGACCGCCTGTCGGCCTTCGACGTGGTGCTGCCCGACCCGATCCCGGGCAAGGGCGAGATGCTGTGCCAGATCTCGAACTTCTGGTTCGGCAAGACCGCCCACCTGATGCCGAACCACCTCACCGGCACGGACGTGGCCGACGTCCTCCCACCCGGCACCGATGCCGCGCTGTACGCCAAGCGCGCGGTGGTGACCCAGGCGCTGAAGCCGCTCCCGGTGGAAGCCATCGCCCGCGGCTACCTGATCGGCAGCGGCTGGAAGGATTACCAGAAGACCGGCCAGGTCTGCGGCATCGCCCTGCCCGCCGGCCTGCGTCAGGCCGAGCAGTTGCCCGAGCCGATCTTCACGCCCAGCACCAAGGCCGCCGTCGGCGACCACGACGAGAACGTGAGCTTCGATGCGGTCGTCGCCGCCATTGGCGGTGAACTGGCGGAGAAAGTGCGCGCGGCGACGCTGGCGATCTACCGCTTCGCCGCGGCCTACGCGCTGGAGCGCGGCATCATCATCGCCGATACGAAGCTCGAGTTCGGCCTCGACGCCGACGGCACCCTGGTGGTGATGGACGAGATGCTCACGCCCGACTCCTCGCGCTTCTGGCCGGCCGACACCTACGTGGTCGGCACCAGCCCGCCGAGCTACGACAAGCAGTACGTGCGCGATCATCTGGAGACGCTGGACTGGAACAAGGCCGCGCCCGGTCCCTCGCTGCCGGCCGAGGTCATCGCGGTCACGCGCGCCAAGTACGCCGAGGCGCTGCAGCGTCTGGCCGGAATCACCATCGACTGAACCTGCGCCCCGCGGAGACGCCCATGAGCCGCCTGCACACCCTGCTCGAGCACTACGGCCGTGACCACGAGAACGCGACGAACCAGGCGATCCACCTCGTCTGCGTGCCGCTGATCCTGTGGTCGATCATCGCGATGGTTTGGACGATCCCCGTGCCCGGCACCTGGTTCCAGCCCGGTGCGTTTGCCGGATTCCTGATGGCGACACTCGCGGCTTGGTACTTCCGCCAATCCCGCCCGCTGGGCCTCGGTGCCGCACTGGCTTTCGCGGGCGCCGGCGCCCTGTGCTGGGGCCTCGAGAACGCCATCGGCATGCGTGGCCTTTTCGTCACGGCGATCGTCGTGTTCGTGGCCGCGTGGATCGGGCAGTTCATCGGCCATCGCATCGAGGGCAAGCGCCCGAGCTTCTTCACCGACCTCGTCTACCTGCTGGTCGGCCCGGCTTGGACGCTCTCGAAACTCTACCGGCGCCTCGGCCTCCCGTATTGAACACCCTGCCCCCGCGCGATATCGGACTCGTCGCGATCGTCTGCGTCGTCTGGGCGATCAACTTCCTCACCTCGGCCTACGCCCTGCAGGAGTTCCCCCCCCTGCTGTTCACCGGCCTGCGGATGGCCGTGCTGGCGGCGGTGCTCTGGCCCTTCCTGAAGGCGCCGGCGCCCGGACAGTGGCCGCGCCTGCTGGGCATCAGCGTGGGCCTGGGCGTCATCCATTTCGGCCTGAGCTTCTGGGCACTGAAGCTCGCCGGTGATCTTTCTTCGGTGGCCATCGTCATGCAGAGCTACGTGCCGATGTCGGCGCTGCTGGCGTGGTGGCTCCTCGGCGAACGCTTTGCGTGGCGAACCGGGCTCGCGATCGCGGTGAGCTTCGCCGGCGTGCTTGTCCTGGGCTTCGACCCGCTGGTACTCGACCGCCCTGCCTCCCTGCTGCTGATGCTGTGCTCGGCCGGCTTCCTGGCCGTCGCGACCGTGATGATGCGCGGCTTGCAGGGCCAGACACCGTGGAGCCAGCAGGGCTGGCTCGCCCTGATCAGCGTCGGCCCGCTGCTGGCCCTGTCGTTCGTGATCGAAGGGCCGCTGACGCACCACCTTGCTGGAGGCACGTGGATCGGCTGGAGCGGCGTGGCGTACTCGGCCCTCGTGTCGTCCCTCCTTGGCCACGGCCTGTACTACGTCCTGGTGCAGCGCCACCCGGTGGCCCAGGTGACACCCTGGCTGCTGCTTGCGCCGGTGTTGGCCGTCGCCCTCGGCGTCGCCTTCTGGGGCGACAGGCCGGGGCCCAAGCTGTGGATCGGCGGAGCGATGGTGCTCGGCGGCGTCCTCGCCATCGCCCTGCGCGGCTGGCAGAAAGCACGCCAGAGCGTCGCGCGCGCCTGACCGGGGCACGACACCGCGCCCCGGTTCACCAGGGTTTCATGCCGCCCTCACGACAATGTGAAGGCGACTGCGGGCCCCTCTGGTCATGCGTGATGCATGGCGATGTCGGAGTCGTTCATCGATCCACCGGCCCGCCGCACGGACGCTCCATGCCTCGTCACGAGGCCGGGCATCGATGACCCATCGACCTGCCTTCGGAGTAATCATGGAACTGTTGACCGGCCTCTGGCTGGGCATGCCCGTCTGGGTGTGGCTCGCCTTCCTCGGCGCCGTCCTCGCCATCCTCGCCTTCGACCTCGGCGTCCTGCACAAGGACGCGCACGAGATCGACGTCAAGGAAAGCCTGTGGATGTCGGCGCTCTACATCGGCCTTGGCCTGCTCTGGGCCGTGGCCGTGTGGTTCATCTACTACGAGTACGGTGGCGACAAGGCCATCGACCCGCAGATCGCCTCGCTTCCCACCGCGGAGGCGAAGGCATGGGAGGCGACCAAGCTTTACCTCACCGGCTACCTGGTCGAGAAGGCGCTGGCGATGGACAACGTCTTCGTCATCTCGATGATCTTCACGTACTTCGCCGTACCGCGGATCTACCAGCACCGCGTCCTGTTCTGGGGCATCCTCGGCGTCATCGTGCTGCGCGCGATCATGATCGGCCTCGGCGCCGCGCTGGTGATGAATTTCTCGTGGATCCTCTACGTCTTCGCCGTGATCCTGATCGCCACCGGCGTGAAGATGCTGATGTCGATCGACGACGAACCCGACATCGCCAACAACCGCGTGCTGGCCTTCCTCAAGGGTCGCATGCGCCTCACGAACGAAATGCACGGAGAGCGCTTCTTCGTGAAGCAGCCGGACGCGAGCGGCAAGCTGCTCTGGTTCGCCACCCCGCTGTTCCTCTGCCTCGTGCTGGTCGAGATCGCCGACGTCGTGTTCGCGATCGACTCGGTGCCGGCGATCTTCGCGATCACCCCCGACCCGTTCATCGTCTACACGTCGAACATCTTCGCGATCCTCGGCCTGCGCGCGCTGTACTTCGCGCTGGCGGCGATGGTGCATCGCTTCCACTACCTGAAGTACGCGCTGGCGTTCGTGCTGATCTTCATCGGCGGCAAGATCTTCCTCGGCGACTGGCTGTTCGACGGCAAGGTGCCCGCCGAGATCAGCCTCGGCGTGACCTTCGGCCTGCTGGTCGGCGGCGTCGTGTATTCGCTGTGGAAGTCGCGCGACCCGGCACCCGTGCCGCGGGACTGAGCGCCTCCGGCGGTCCGGGAAACGACGAAGGGGCCTTTCGGCCCCTTCGTCGTCTTTGCTCCCACCGTCGCGCCCAGGCGAGACGGTGGCCCGGCCGCACGGCCTAAGCTGGCGGCGTCCACGTGTCCTTCTCGGTCGGGCGCAGCAGGAAGCGGCACAGCGCCGGAAGGAAGACGATGGCGGCCACCATGTTCACCACGAACAGGAAGGTGAGCATCAGGCCCATGTCGGCCTGGAACTTCAGGTCCGAGAGGATCCACGTGGCCACGCCCACCGCCAGCGTCAGCGCGGTGTAGAAGATGGCGATGCCCGTGGTCTTCAGGGCGATGAAGTAGCTCTCCGACAGCGACTTCCCCGAAAGCATCGCTTCACGCATGCGGGCGAAGATGTAGATCGCATAGTCCACGCCGATACCCACGCCAAGCGCCACCACGGTGAGCGTGTTGACCTTCATTCCGATGTCGAGCTCCACCATCAGCGAGTGGCCGAGCTCGGTCACGAGGATCAGCGGCAGCACGATGCAGGCGGCGGCGAGCGGATTCTTGAAGCTCAGCAGGCACATCAGGAACACCGCGGCGTAGAGCAGCCACAGCATGACGTGCTCCTGCTCGCGCACTTCGTCGTTGATCGCCGCCATCACGCCGACGTTGCCGGTGCCGATGCGCGGGTTGACGACGTTGAGCGCCGGCGCCGAGGGGTCGCTCATCGCGGCCATGTGCGCCTCGGCGAGCTTCTCGCGGATGCCGGTGCGGTCGAGGTCGGGCAGCGCGGCGTCGCCGGCGAGTCCGAGCACGGTGCGGATGCCGGCCACGTTCGCCGTTTCGGCCTCGCGGAAGGCCTTGATGGCCGTCACGACGCGGTCGATGGTCGTCGCCTTGTGGTCGGCGAGGAACACCGTCACCGGCATCACCGAGCAGTCGGCATTGAGCAGGCCGGTGTCGGTCTCGAAGCTCTGCGTGGCGGTGCGCAGGTTGTCCGGAACACGCGGCAGCTCGCGCCAGCGCACGTTGCCCTCGTTCCAGCCGGCACTGGCGATCTTCGCCGCCATCGGCAGGCTGATCACCTGCTGCACGCCCTCGACGTTGGCGAGGTGCCACGAGAGGCGGTCGATGACCTCCATCACGCGATAGTTCGTGCAGGCGTCCGGGCTGGTCTCGACGATGACGTTGATGGTGTCGATGCCGAGGGCGAAGCGCTGGGTGATCTGCGCGGCGTCCTGGTTGAAGCGTGATTCCGGGCGCAATTCGGCCACGCCGGATTCAGCATCGCCGATCATCACCTTGTCGCCATGGGCTTCGGCGAAGAACCAGATCGCCACGCCGGCGACGACGACGATCGCCGCGGCCCCTGGCTTCGAGAGCCGGGAGAGCACGGCCCAGATCTTGTCGAACTGGGTGAGCTGGCGCAGGCGGAACTCGCGCTTCTTCTCCATGTTTCGGAGCGTCGTGTAGCTCAGCAGCACCGGCAGGAGCACGAGGTTGGTGAGCACCGTCAGGCCCACGCCGACCGTCGCGGTGATGGCGAGCTCGCGCACCATCTGGATCTCGATCAGCATGATGGTCGCGAAGCCGATGCAGCCGGCCGCCAGCGCCACGGTGCCGGGGATCAGCAGCATGCGGAAGCTGGCCTTCGCGGCCTCAAGCGGGGAAATGCCCTGCCGCTGGCGCAGCTCCTCCGGACTGCCGTCCTCCATGCCGCCGAAGAAGATCTCGCCGCGGAATCGGTTGATCATCTGCTCGCCATGGCTGACGGCGATCGCGAAGATCAGGAAAGGCGTCAGCATGTTCATCGGGTCGATGCCGTAGCCCAGCAGGCGCAGCGCGCCGAGCATCCAGACCACGGCCACGAACGAGGCGAACACCGTCAGCGTCGCGAGCTTCGCCGACGTCGAGTAGATGAACAGCAGCAGCCAGGTGAAGGCGATGGTGATCGCGAAGAAGATCACCACCGAGGCGGCGCCGTCGGCGATGTCGTCCACCATCTTGGCGAAGCCGATGATGTGCACCGAGTACTGGTCGTTCTCGTACTTGGCACGGATTGCCTCCAGCTCGTCGCCGATGGCCTGGTAGTCGAGCTTGCCGCCCGGCGCTTGGTCCTCGGGGATCAGCTCGGCCCACACCATCGTCGCCGACCAGTCGCGCGCGACCAGGCGGCCGAGGATGTTCGCCTTGACGATGTTGCCGCGGATGCGGTCGAAGTCCTCCGGCGTGGCCGTGTAGCCCTCGACGTTCGGCGAGAAGGTGTCGGGGATGACGTTACCCCCCGAGAAGCCGTCCTCGACCACCTCGACGAAGCGCGTGTTCGGCGTGAACAGCGAACGCACGCGCGCGTCGTCCGTCGCCTCCATCGCCATGACGTCCTTGGTGACGTTCTCGAGCGTGGCCATGTAGGCCTGGTCGAAGATGTCGCCATCCTTCGCCACGACGGCGACGAGGACGCGGTTCGCGCCGCCGAACTCCGCCATGTACTCGACGAAGGTCGACATGTACGGATGCTCGCGCGGGATCTGCTTCATGAAGCCCGCGTCGACGCGGAGCTGGCTGGCGAAGAACGCCATCGCCACCGTCACGATGGCGAAGAACGCCATCACGATCCCGCGGTTGTTGAAGATCACGCGCTCCAGCGCGCGGTGGAAGGCGCTGTCGCCCGAGGAATTACCGAGCGCCATGGCGGTCCGCTCCCTTGTCGCCGATCAGGATGAGCCCGCCCGCGGCGTCGGGGATGGCGCCCGACAGCACCGGCGTTTCGCCGTCCGCGTTCTGGAAGATGGTGCGTTCGAACGGCGAGGCGCCGTCCGCACGCTGCAGGATGGTGCCTTCGTTGCCGACCAGCACGGCGCCGCCGCCGGACAACGCGGTACCGCCCATGAGGGCGACCTCGGTGCCCGTGTCGAGGCGGCTCCAGCTGTCGCCGCCGTCGGTGGACTCGTAGACGTTGCCGCGCAGCCCGAAGGCCATCACGTGGCCGGCGTCCCAGGCGACGATGCCGAACATCGAGCCCTCGTAGGGGAATTCAAGCCGCTGCCAAGTGTCGCCGTTGTCGCGGGAGCGGAACATCGCGCCACGTTCTCCGGCCAGGTAGAGCGTGCCACCGGCATCGCGGGCGATGGCGTTGAGGTGCGGATCGACTTCATCCTCGAGGACCAGGTCGTCCGCACTGAGGACACCGTTCTCGTCGAAGCCAACGCCATCGTCGTCCGTTTCGGCCGGGGGCGTGTCGGCGGGCAGGGCCTCGCCCTTGATCGACAGGGGGACCCATGACTGGCCGCCGTCGGTCGTGCGCAACAGGGTGCTGAACGCACCGACCGCGAAGCCGGTGTTCGCGTCGGCGAAAAGGAGATCGAGGATGGGCGCACCCTGCGAGGGCTCGAAACTCTCAGGATCCCAGACGTCGAGCCGCTGCCGCGTCCAAGTGTCGCCATTGTCGCTCGACCGCAAGATCACGCCCGAGTGGCCCGCGGCCCAGAGCTCGCCGTCGGCACTGGCCACGCTGGTCAGCGCGACACGCGTCGGCGAAGCGAGCTGGGTCCACTGCCCCGCGTCGTCGCCGCGCAGCACGATGCCATGCTCGCCGACGGCGAACAGGCCGGCGCTGGTCCGCACGAGGTCGAGCAACAGGGCCTTCGACGCCAAGGGGAGGATCTCGGCTGGCTGGACCGAAGGGTCGTCGGGCGGCGGTTCTTGGGCCGGCGCCGCGGTCGCCCACATCAGGGCGGCACCGAGGGCGAGGACGAGCGGCATCCGGGGTCGCGGTGAAGTCGGAATCATGAAACCCTCAAGAAAAACGGGCGGCGCCGTGAAGCGCCGCCCGCGGGAGAAACGCGCCACGCTGAAGGGCGTGGCGCGACGGATCAGCGGACGCCCGCGGCGCGCAGGTTCTGCGGCGAGAAATCCGCCGGCGTGGCCTGGAAGCCGAAGTCGTAGGGCCTGTCCTCTTCGTTGTCGAGCAGGCCGGCCAGGTAGCGACCCGACTTCAGGTCGTAATGGGCTTCGATGGTCGACCAGAACGTCGGCACCTCGTAGTAGTTGATCGACGGGGCTTCCGAAACACGCCAGATCGCGCCCTGGCCGTCGTAATGGTCGATGGCGAGGATCTGGTAGCTGTCCTCGTCGAGGTAGAAGGTGCGGCGGCTGTTGATGTGGCGCTGGCCGGCCTTCAGCTTCGCCTCGACGACCCACACGCGGTGCAGCTCGTAGCGCATGAAGTCGGGATTGAGGTGGCCCGGGCGGACCAGGTCGGCGACCTTGGTGTTGTTGCTGTGCGCCTTGTAGGAATTGTACGGAACGTACATCTCCTTCTTGCCCACGATCGTCCAGTCGAAGCGGTCCATCGCGCCGTTGAACATGTCGGTCATGTCATTGGTCGCGAGGCCGTCCGACGCGGTGGCCGGGTTGTCATAGGCCACGTTCGGGGCGCGGCGGACGCGGCGCTGGCCGGGGTTGTAGATCCACGCCTGGCGCGGAGCGGCGCTGGCGTTGAGCGTTTCATGCACCAGCAGCACCTGGCCGGCGAGGCGCGCCGGGCCGAGCACGTCCTGCAGGAAGTAGAGCAGGATGTTGTTGATGTTCTCCGTCGTGCTGCCGGGCTTGTAGTACAGGCCCATGATGCGTTCCTGCAGACGGATCATCGTGTACTGGCCGCCCGGAGTCGGAGCGACGCGATTCGCCCAGCGGCGGCCGGACACGCCCTTGTACTTGAGCTTGTGGTTCCAGATCAGCTCGTGGGCGCTCTGCGGCACCGGGAACGGAAAGCCCTCGGCGCAGTTCTGCACACCCTCGCCATTGGCGACCAGCCGGCACTGCGTGGCGTTCGTCTTGGTGAAGTCGTAGGTGCGCTGCGGGAACGAAGCCGAACGGCGCGTCGGATAGACGTCCATCCGGAAGGTCGGGTACCGCGCGAACATCGCTTTCTGCCCGGCGGTCAGGTTGTTGCCGTACTGGCCGACGTTGGCGCGGGTGATCTGGAACTTCGGCCGGTCGGCGGCGAAGGGATCCGGATGGAACATGCCGTTGCGGTAGCCCGCGGGCGGACGGGTGATGCCGCCTTCCCAGGCCGGGATCGTGCCCGCCGCGTTGCCGGCCTTCTCGGCACCCACCGGCGTGAGCGTCTGGCCCAACTGGGCCGCTTTCGCCGCATCGACCGCGGCGTTGGCGACGCTGGCCGACAGGGCCAGCGCGCCGAGGGTGGCTGCGAATGCAGCCTTGGTCGTCAATTTCATGCTGTTCCCTCCCAGGAGCATCAGAACGAGTAACGGACGCTGGCGGACGCGAAGTCGCGGTCGGCGATCTGGTTGTAGATGCCGCCACCGGAGAACGACGTGTAGGACAGGTCGAAGACCCACGAGTTCAGGTAATTGAACTCGGCACCCAACGTGAGCGACTTGCGGCCTTCGAGGAAGTTGCCGCCTGGGCCCGGCGAGATGCCCTCGACGTCATGGTTGAACGCGAGGCGCGGCGAGAAGGTGAATGCCGTGCCGAGGAAGCTGTTGTAGTCGGCGCGCGCCGCCAGGCGGTAGCCCCAAGAGAAGTCGGTGGGGAAGCCGCCGCCGAGCGTCTGCGGGTTGCGGGCGCAGCCGGCGAGTGCCGGATTGAAGACTGCCGGCAAGCCACCCGAGAGCGCCGCCGCGACGTTGGCGACGCTGCATCCGCCGCCGGTATCGGTGCCCTCGCCTTCGTAGCGGAGGCCGCCGTCGAGATCGACGTCGGTCCAGCCCACCTCGGCCACCGTGGAGATCTGGTCGGCCCCCAGCACCTGGCCGAAGACCTTGGTGAAGGTCATCTGCACCTGCGTCTGCGCGTGCTCGCGCCAGCCGCGGATCTCCTGGCCGAGCGCGGCCTGGCCCAGCTGGCTGCGGAACTCGTAGGCCGGCGGCGCGCCCTGGATACGGATGAAGGTGTTGAGCGGCGTCAGGGCGGCGAACAGCAGTTCGACGTCATCGATCTGGAACGGCGCGTTCGGGCGGTAGCTGACCTCACCCTGGAAAGCGATGCCGGCCGGCAGGTTCGTGTTCCAGCTCAGGCCGTAGAGCTGGATGTCCTCCGGATACTCCACGAAGAAGCGACCGGTGTTGGCCGACGGCCCCGTGACGGCACGACCGGACAGCAGCGGCAAGCGGCTGTGGTAGTTCATGAAGTAGAAACCGAATTCGGTTTCGTTGAGGTTCTCGGCGTACCAGCGCACGGCGCCGCCGTACTGGCCGTCGTCACGCGCGTTGCGGTTCGGCAGGCGCGCCACGGCGCCGCCGCAGCCGATGCCGGCGATGGTGGCATTGCTCACGCCCGGCGGCAGGCCGGTGAAGTTGAGGTCGGTGTTCAGCGGGCCGGTCGGGCCGCCGAAGCAGGTGGCGAAGAAGCGCTCCGGGTTGTTGACCGGCTGCGGCACCGTGCCGAAGCCGAGCATCACGTAGGTGCCACCCGGGGTCGCGAAGTCGTTCGCGCTGAAATAGGTCCCGGCGGCGTCGACCTCGATCTCCTCGAACTCGAACAGGTAGAAACCTTCGATCGCGACGTTCTGCGTCAGGTTGAACGACCCGTAGATCGCATCGACGGGCAGGAAGGCTTCCTTCAGCTCGGCGCCGGCGACGCGCAGCGCCGACAGGTCGACCGGGTTCACGGCGTTGATGCCGTTCTGGATGAAGGTGCTCTCGCCCCAGCTGATCACCTGGCGACCGAGGCGCCAGGTGCCGCTCTGCTCGCCGATGTTGAAGTCGCGGAAGATGAAGGCGTCGAGCAGGCGGAAGCGCTCGCCGATGCGATCCTTGGCCTCGGCGGTCAGGTCGGCGCGATCGGCGTTCTCGAAGTCGTAGAAGTAGGTGGCGCGCGTGAAGGCGCCCCAGTTGCGCCAACCGAGCTTCATCTCGGAGGTGATCTTGAAGGTGTTGGCGATCGCGTCGCCCTTGTCGTACTTCAGGTTGCCGTCATCGCGATTCACCGAGAAGCGGCCTCGCGCAGCGACCTGTGCCGCCGAGCCCGGGAAGCCCGAGGCGCAGGCCGGGAACGGATTCGTCGCGGAGGCCGGCGGCAGCGGAAGGATGCCCTGGTTCTGCGCGCAGATGAGCGGATTGAACTGGGCCTTGCCGATCAGGCCCGGATCCTGGTCTTCGGTGCGCCACGAGTAGCCGTAGGACACCGTGGTGTCGATCGTGCCGGTGAATTCGCCGCTACCGAACTCGAAGGCCTGGGCGGTCGGGGCCAGCAGCGCCAGGCCGACGGCGGCAGCCAGCGGAGCGAGCGCGATGCCGCCGCGCAGGTGGGTTTTGGACTTCATCAGGACTTCCTCGGGACAGGACCAGTGACAAGGCGACCCCCGGGGCCTCCGGGGAGGGGGCTCGATCTCCCGACCTCGCCAGCATGGGGCGCGGGGCGCACCGGGCCGACTAGATCAAAAGCTCGAAAGTGACGACGACCCCATCTTAAGAGTCCGTTAGGAAAAGGCAATGCTCCGGCGTATGGGCGCCGCGCTGCGGCGCAACATGCCGAGACGGCGTGCTCAACCCGGGAAGTCGGCGAGCGTGGGCACGAAGCGGCGAGGCGCCCATCCGAAGGCGTCGCGGGCCGCGCGGTCGTCGAAGACGAGGTCCTCGGCGAGGCGTGAGGCCCACCCCCGGAGTCCCGGGTGCACCCGGCCAGCGAAGGCCACCCAAGGCCATGCCAGCGGCACCGCCCGGCATCGCGGCGCCGCCGCGGCCACGCTGCGCCACAGCATTTCACCGAAGGCGACCGACTCCCCGCCGGGGAGGTCGAACGCCCCGCCCGCCGCGACGTCGGCCGCCAGCGCCGCCACGGCGACGTCGGCGAGGTCGAGGGCATGCACCGGCTGGCGCAGCCCCGGCGCCCCCCGCGGCAGGGGCAGCACGGGCCAGCGCCGGGCGAGGTCGACGACCCGGCTCAGCGTCGCGTCGCGTCCCATCCCCCAGACCAAGGTAGGGCGCAGGACCGTGCAAGCGACACCTCGTGCCCTGCAGGCCGCGGACAAGGCGGCCTCGGCCGTGGCGAGGCGGGCGGCGACATCGCGCTCGGCTGGATCGGGAGAGCCCGCCTTCACGTGGACGCTGGTCGATCCGAAGGCGACGATGCGGCCGGCACGCACCCGCCCCGCGGCGACGGCACGCGCGAACGCGTCCAGCGGACCGAGGCTGAGGACGGCATCGAAGGGCCGTGGGTCGTCGAAGCTGTCGAGGTCGCCATGCCGCCAGGCGATGCCCTCGTCGTCGCGCGACGCCGTCGCGACGGGACGCCGTGACGGAGCGAGGACCGGCGACGGCAGGCCGCGCCGGCGCAGCGCGTCACCCAACTGGCCGCTGAGGCCGAAGACAAGAAGCGGTGGACGACGCACGGCGTGACCCTCGGAAGCAGGCGCGAGGATGCCACGGTGCACCGCGCCGGTGCCGGGTGCGTGCGATGCTCCGCGCCGACCGAACAGCTCGAAAGACGCCCGATGGCCGAGACCCCCGCATCACCGCCCGGACGCTCCTGGTCCCTGCTGATCGTCCCTGCCGCCGCGCTCGTGGCTTACCTTGCGTTGCTCGCCTACGGTGCAACGCACGCCCTCGCGTTCACCGCGGCGCTGACGTGCTGGTGCGCGGGGTGGTGGGTGCGCGAGCCGGTCGCCCCGGCCGTGACCGCGCTCCTGCCGCTCGCCCTCCTGCCCATGGCCGGCCTGCTCACGCCGCAACAGGTGGCGCAGGCCTACGGAAACGAGCTGATCCTGCTGCTGCTCGGCGGTTTCGTGCTGTCGATGGCGGTGGAGAAGAGCGACGCACACCGGCGCCTTGCGCTCGGCATGGTGCGCGCGGTCGGCGGCGGCTCGGGGCGCGCCGTGCTCTGGGGCTTCATGATCGCGGCCGCCGGCTTGAGCATGTGGATTTCGAACACCGCGGCCACCCTGCTGCTGCTGCCCGTGGCGTTGGCGGTGCTGGCCGACTACCGCGACGCTCGCTTGGGCGCGCCATTGATCCTCGGCATCGCCTATGCCGCGAGCATCGGCGGCCTCGGCACGCCGGTGGGCACGCCGCCCAACCTGGTCTTCATGGGCGTCTACGAGGAAACGACGGGCAAAGCCTTCGGGTTCGCCGACTGGATGCTGATCGGCGTACCCATCGTGCTGGTGCTCGTTCCGCTGATGGCGCTGTGGCTCGGACGATCTCTGGGCGGCACGCCACGCGCGGCGCTGCCGGACCTGCCCGCGTGGTCGACGGCGGAGCGTCGCGTGCTGGCCGTTTTCGCGGTGACGGCTGCCGCCTGGGTGTTCCGCGAATTGCCATTCGGCGGCTGGAGCGCCTGGCTGGGCCTGCCGCAGGCGACCGACGCAAGCGTCGCGCTGTGCGGCGCCTTGGCGATGTTGCTGGTCAGTGACGGCCGTGGCGCGCGCGTGATGGCGTGGAAGGACGCCGAGCGCCTGCCGTGGGGGGTTCTCGTCCTTTTCGGCGGCGGAATCGCGCTGTCGATGGCCTTCCAGTCGAGCGGCCTCAGCGACCTCATCGCCATGGAGCTGCGTGGCCTCGCCGCCCTCCCCCTGCTGCCGATGCTCCTGCTCATCGTCGCCAGCGTGGTGCTGCTCTCCGAGATCGTGAGCAACACCGCCACGGCGGTGCTGCTGATGCCGATCATGGCCAGCGTCGCCATCGCCATCGACGTCGATCCGGCGCTGTTGATGTTCCCAACCGTGATGGCCGCGAGCATCGGATTCATGCTGCCCGTCGCGACCGCGCCGAACGTCATCGCTTACGGCTCCGGCCGGGTGCCCGCGCAGCGGATGCTGAAGGAAGGCGCCGTGATGGACGTGCTGGGTGTCGTGGTGGTGTGCGCCGTCTGCTACGCGATGTTCCGCTAGACCGCGCCGACGATCAGGCCCGGAAACGCGCGACCGTGGCGAGGAGCCCGAGCGTGGCGGCGAGCAGCACGAGGCCGAGGCCGCGACCCAAAGGCCTGGTCGGCACGGCGACGGCAGCGAGCAGGCCCAGCAGCGCGAGGCCCTGCGGCAGCGGGTGCGCAAGCAGGGACAGGTCGAGCGCGGGTCTCGCCTCGAGGAAAGCACCGACGCTGGCGACGAGCACGAGCATCGAGCCGCCCCCCAGGATCGCGGCATAAGCGGCCGCCGCATCGCCAAAACGGGCGTTGAAGGTGGCGACGATGGCCACCGCGGCACCGATGCCAAGCATTGCCGACAGGGTAAGTGCCCCCCCGTCGCCGATGCCCGGAACGGGGGCGAAGAACGGCGCGCCAGCCAGCAGGCCGCGTGCGCCGAGCGCCAGCAGGATCGCACCGAGCGCGAGTCGGAACAGATTGCGCGCCCACCCCCCGCGGCTGGCCGCGAACTCGGCCAGCTCCGCTTGCGCCCTGTCGCCGTCGAGCATCCGCCATGGACGCACGCGCAGCACGACGCCGGTGCTGATCAGCAGGCCGGCGGCGCCGACGCCGAGCGTGCCGAGCATCGCGCCGTGCGCGGCGACGGCGGAGACCGCCGGGCCCTGCCACGCGGCGGCACCGGCGATAAGCGCAAGGCCTGGCAAGGCATAGCCCACGCCGACCAGCACGAGGCCGGCGGTGAGCGCCGAAGCACCCGCCTGCTGGACGAGTCCGGACAGGCCCTTGGTGGCGGTGTCCGTGCCCAGCAGCAGCGCGATCAAGCCGCCGAGGAGGTAGAGGAATTCCATGGGCGTCACCTCGGGGCGGCGCAGGGACGGGCGCTTACTTCTTCTTCGGGAGGTAGAGGTCGGTGATGGTGCCTTCGGCCACTTCCGCCGCCATCGCCACCGTTTCGATCAGCGTCGGGTGCGGGTGGATCGTGTGGCCGATGTCGCCCACTTCCGCACCCATCTCGATCGCCAGCGCCACTTCGCCGATGAGATCACCCGCATTCGTGCCGACGATCCCGCCGCCGATGACGCGATGCGTTTCCGCATCGAGGATGAGCTTGGTGAAACCTTCGGTGCGGCCGTTGCCGATGGCGCGGCCCGAGGCCGCCCACGGGAACTTGCCGACCTCGATGGCGAGGCCCTTGGCCTTTGCTTCGGTTTCCGTGACGCCGACCCACGCCACTTCCGGATCGGTGTAGGCCACCGACGGGATCACGCGCGCGACCCACTCGCGCTTCTCGCCGGCGGCGACTTCGGCCGCGAGCTTGCCCTCGTGCGTGGCCTTGTGCGCGAGCATCGGCTGCCCGACGAGATCGCCGATGGCGAAGATGTGCGGCACGTTGGTGCGCATCTGGCGGTCGACGGGAATGAAGCCGCGCTCGGTGACGTGCACGCCAGCCTTCTCGGCCGCGAGCTTGCCGCCGTTCGGGCTGCGACCCACCGAGACCAGCACGCGGTCGAACACCGCGCCGGCCGGGACCTTCTCGCCTTCGAAGCGCGCGTGCAGGCCGTCGGGCTTCGCCACGACCTCCGGCACCTTGGTGTTGAGGTGCACGGCCACGCCGCGGCTCTTGAGCAGGTCGGCCAGCGGCTTGACGAGGTCGAGGTCGGCGCCCGGCATCAGCTGCGGGCCGAGTTCGACCACCGTGACCGCGCTGCCGAGGCCGGCATACACGCAGGCCATCTCGAGGCCGATGATGCCGCCGCCGACGACCAGGAGAGTCTTGGGGATATCAGCGAGCTGCAGCGCGTCGGTGGAATCCATCACGCGCGGGTCGCCCCAGGGGAAGCCCGGGAGCTTCACCGGCTGCGAACCGGCCGCGATGATCGCCTTCTCGAACGCGAGGCGCTGCGTGCCGTCGGCGCCGACGATGTCGAGTTCGTTCGGCGAGACGAAGGTGGCGGTGCCCTGGAGCACGCGCACCTTGCGCTGCTTGGCCATGCCGGCGAGGCCCTTGGTGAGCGTGCCGATCACCTTCTCCTTGTAGCCGCGGAGCTTGTCGATGTCGATCTTCGGCGCACCGAAGCTCACGCCGACGGCGTCCATGTGCCTCGCTTCCTGGATCACGGCCGCCGTGTGCAGCAGGGCCTTCGAGGGAATGCAGCCGACGTTGAGGCAGACGCCGCCGAGCGTCGGGTAGCGCTCGATCAGCACCACGTCGAGGCCGAGGTCGGCGGCGCGGAAGGCGGCGGTGTAGCCGCCCGGGCCCGCGCCGATCACGACGACCTGGCAGCGGTGGTCGGCGGCTTTGCCGTCGCTGGCCGCGGCCTTCGGGGCCGGTGCGGCAGCCGGCGTTGCCGCAGGGGCAGGCGTCGCTGCCGGCGCTGCGGGAGCGGGAGCTGCCGCGGGCTTCGGTGCCGTGGCGGGCACGGCGGCGGCACCGGCCTCGGCGACCTCCAGCGTTGCGATCACGTGGCCTTCGGAGACCTCGTCGCCGAGCTTCACCTTCAGCGCGGTGATCACGCCGGCGGCCGGCGACGGCACTTCCATCGTCGCCTTGTCGCTTTCGAGGGTGACAAGGCCCTGGTCCTTCTTCACCGTGTCGCCGGGCTTCACCAGCAGTTCGATGACGGGAATGCCGGCGCTGCCGCCGATGTCGGGAACCTTGACGTCAATGCTGGCCATGGGTGTTCTCTCTTGGATCAGGCGCCGCGCAGGGCGGCATAAAGATCGGGACGACGGTCGATGAGGTTGCGGACGCTGCCGCGCTCGCGGGCGCGCACGAGCGCGGCGCCGTCGAGTTCGGCGACCAGCAGCTGGGCGACGTTCGGCGTGGCGGCCTTGGCCACGCCGTCGGCGGCGAAGGCGCTGATGGCGTCGTCGCAGGGCGTGAGCACGGCGGACTCGGCGTACTGCTGGTCGAAATTGGCCACCCCGGGGCAGAAGCCGGTGTTGCCGGCGGTGACGACGTACACCTGGTTCTCGACGGCGCGCGCCTGCGCGCTGTGGCGCACGCGCAGATGACCGCCGCGCAGATCGGTGCAATAGGGAATCGCGAACAGCCACGCGCCGGCATCGACCTGCGCGCGACCCAGCTCGGGGAATTCGCTGTCGTAGCAGATCTGCACGCCGACCTTGCCGACCGGCGTGTCGACCGGCGCGACGTCGCGGGCCTCGCCGCCCTCGACCGCCCAGCTGCCGGCCTCGCTCGGGGTGATGTGCAATTTGTCGCGGCGCTGCAGCGCGCCGTCGGGCGTGGCGACCCAGCAGACGTTGCGCGGGCGGCCGTCGATCCACGTCAGGTGCGTGCCACCCACCAGCGTGAGCCGGTGCTGCTTCGCCAGCGCGGACAGCAGCGCCGTCCACGCCGGCGTGTGGGCGGAGAGGCGATCCAGCGCTTCGGCGGGGCCGAGACGCGTCGGTTCGGCGCTGAGCAGCTGGCAGGTGATCAGCTCCGGCACCACCAGCAGCTCGACGCCGTAATCGGCCGCCACGCGCACCCACTCGGCGAACTCGCCGGCGAAGTCCTCGAAACCGGACACGCGGCGCTGCGCCCACTGCAGCGCGCCGACCGTGGCGCGCGCCGGAACGGCGTCGGACCCGGGCGGCAGCGGCGCGGTCACAGCAGCAGGCGGCGCAGGTCGCCCAGCGACTTGGCGAGGAAGCTGGTGAAGCGGGCGGCGTCGGCGCCGTCGATCACGCGGTGGTCGTAGCTCAAGCTGAGCGGCAGCATCAGCCGCGGCGCGAAGTCCTTGCCGTTCCACACCGGCTTGGTGCTGCTGCGCGACACGCCGAGGATCGCCACTTCCGGCGCGTTGATGATCGGCGTGAACGCGGTGCCACCGATGCCGCCCAGCGAGCTGATCGAGAAGCAGCCGCCCTGCATGTCGGCGGGGCCGAGCTTCTTGTCGCGCGCCTTCTTGCTGATCTCGCCGAGCTCGCGGGCGAGGTCCAGCAAGCCCTTCTGGTCGCAGTCGCGGATCACCGGCACCACGAGGCCGTCCGGCGTGTCCACCGCGATGCCGATGTGGAAGTAGCGCTTCAGCACGAGGGTGTCGCCGTCGAGCGAGGCGTTGAACTTCGGGAAGGCCTTCAGCGCGGCGACTGCGGCCTTGATCAGGAACACCAGCGGCGTGACCTTGGTGTCCTTGCTCTCCTCGCCGAGCTGCTTGCGGAAGGCCTCCATCTCGGTGATGTCGGCTTCGTCGAACTGCGTGACGTGCGGGATCATCGCCCAGTTGCGGGCGAGGTTCTGGCCGGAGAGCTTCTGGATGCGCGACAGCGGCTGTGTCTCGACCAGACCGAACTTGGCGAAGTCGACCTTCGGCCACGGGATCAGGTTCAAGCCGCCGCCACCACCGGCCACCGGCGCGGCCATCGGCACGCCCTCGCTCATCACCTTCTTGACGAAGGCCTGCACGTCCTCCTTGGCGATGCGGCCGGCGCGGCCACTGCCCGAGACTTTCGAGAGGTCGACGCCGAGTTCGCGCGCGAACACGCGCACGGCCGGCGAGGCGTGCGGCACCTTGTCGGGCAGCAGCGATTCCGCGGTGAAGGCGATCGGCGGCGTGCTCGGCGGCAGGGCCTCCGGATCGACGCCGGGCGTGGTCGCGAGGGCCGGCGCCGGCGTGGCCGCGAGAGCAGGCGACGGCGCGCGCTCGGCGACCGGCGCCGCGGGGGCAACGGGAGCAGGACTCGCGACCGGTGCCGGCGCGGGCTTGGCCGCGGGCGCCGGCAGCGCGGCGGCGGGGGCCGGTGCGGCCGCGCCCTCGTCCACCTCGATGCGCGCGACGACGTGGCCTTCGCTCAAGGCATCGCCCAGCTTCACCGTGATCTCGCGGACGATGCCGGCGAAGGGCGCCGGCACCTCCATCGTGGCCTTGTCGGACTCGAGCGTGACCAGCCCCTGGTCCTTCTTCACCCGGTCGCCCACGGCGACGAGCACTTCGATGACGGGAACGTCGCTGCTGTTGCCGAGGTCGGGCACCTTGGCGTCGCGGATATCGGCCATGTCCCCTCCGAGGGACGCAAACAAGACCCTCATTCTGGCCTTGGAGCCCATGGGGCGCCATCCCCGCCCGGCCCGAGGGCGCCACCAACGGGCCGAATACGTTTACAACCGGCCCGATTCACGCGGCGCGGACGCGCCCTTGCCATCCCGAGGACGAAACCTTGGCGCTCGCTGCACCGCGTCATGCGCAGTCTTCCGCCGGCCGCGGCGCTCCCGCCGCGCAGCCCCCACCCCAATACCCAACAAGGATGCCCCTCATGCGCTCCACCCTCGCCCTCATGTCGATCGCCATCGCCGCCGCGCTGGCTTCCACCACGGTCTCCGCGGAGGGCTTCGCCCTGCGCGCCGGTGCCGCCAACGTCAACCCGAAGTCGGACAACGGCACGCTGGCGGGCGCCGCGGCCTCGATCGACAGCGACACCCAGGCGGTCGTCGGCGCCTCGTACTTTTTCGACAACGGCATCGAGCTGACCTTCGACATGCCGGTGGGCAAGTTCGAGCACACCGTGACCCTCGCCGGCCTCGGCGAGGTCGTCGCACTCAAGCACCAGCCCATCAGCCTGGGCGCCAACTGGCACTTCCTCGGCGGCAACGACGGCGGCTTCAGCCCCTATGTCGGCCTCGGCTACAACTGGACCTCGCTGTCCGACGTGCGCGGTATCAACGCGCTCGCCGGCGCACCGGTGGACGTCGATGACTCGAATGGCCTGACGGCCACGCTCGGCGCCGACTTCCTCGCCAGCGACCGCTGGTTCGTCCGAGGCGAAGCGCGCTGGATCGACTTCGACTCCGAAGCGACGCTGGCCGGCGCCAGCATCGGCACCGCGAACGTCGACCCGTGGGTGTACTCGTTGCAGGTCGGCCTGCGCTTCTGACGCCCCCCTCGCGAAGATCGACGCCGCGGCCCGTACGGGCCGCGGCGTCGGCGTTTCCTGGGGTCGGCGCTGGCACACTGTCGCCCTGTCCGCGCGCCCGACCCGTGACCCGATGACCTTCGCCCGACGCCCCGCCCTGTTCGTGCTGCTGCTCGCCGCGGCCCTGGTGCTGCTGTTCCAGGGCACGCGGTCGCTGTGGGACCCGGACGAGGGGCGCTTCACCAACGTCGCGCTGACCATGCTCGATTCGGGCGACTTCATCAGCCTGCACCGGCACCCCGAGACCTTCCATTTCACCAAACCCCCGGTGACGTACTGGGCGATCGCCGCGAGCGTCGGGGTCCTCGGGTGGAACGAGTGGGCCGCGCGCCTTCCGAATGCGCTGGCCTTCCTCGCGGTGGTGGCCCTCCTGCTGCGGATCGGGCGGCATTTCGCCCCGCAACGGCCGTGGCTGCCGGCCCTGATCTACGCGACCCTGCCGGTGCCCCTGCTCGCCGCGCACGTCGTGACCACGGACACGATGCTGGCGGCCACCACCACGCTGGCGTTCGCCTGCTACGCGATCGCCCGCTTCGAGCACCGCCCGGCGTTCGTGCTGGCGATGTGGGCCGCGTTCGGCCTCGCCTTCATGACCAAGGGGCCGCCGGGCCTGCTCGGTCTCGCGGGCATCCTGCTCTTCCACCGGCTGCAGCCGGGCGGTCCGCGCCTGTTCCCGCCGCTGGGCCTCCTGCTGTTCGTCGCGGTCGGGTTCACGTGGTACGCGGTGGTCGTGCACCGGCACGAGGGCCTGCTGGGCTACTTCCTCGGCTACGAGGTGGTCGCGCGCATCGCGACGGCGACGCATGACCGCCACCCGGAATGGTGGGGAGGCTTCTACGTCTACGGCCTGACCCTCGGCCTCGGGCTCCTGCCGTGGTGGCCGTGGGCCTTGGGCGCCGCGCGCAGGATCGGCCTGCGATGGCGGGACGCGGAAGCACCGACGCGGCTCCTGCTCTGCTGGATCGGCGTCGCGCTCGTGGTCTTCATGCTCGCGAAGTCGCGGCTTCCGCTCTACGTGCTGCCGCTGTTCGCCCCGCTGGCCCTGCTGATGGGCCGGGCGCTCCAGGACGCCCCCTTCGGGGCCGCGAGGAAGGCCGCCATCGCCACGCTCGTGGCCCTCGTCATCGGCATCAAGGGCCTCGCAGCCTACAAGCTCGAGATCGCGGACGCCCTGCCGGACCACCTCGGTGAACGCATGGCGGTGCACAAGGACGCGCGCGTCTGGGCCGAGGGCCTGGCCGCGCTTGGCGTCGCGCGCCCGACCGAGGTGTGCTTCGTCGAGGACATGGCGCGCTACGGCCTCCACCTCTACACCGGCGCGGCGATCCAGCGCATCGCCTTCGAGGGCGATCCAGCGGCGCGCCCGCTGTCCGATTCGAGCTTCGACGACCTGCTGGCCGACGACCTGCGCGAGGCCGGGGTGGAGGCGCGCGTGTACGTCATGCGGCCCTGGGCGGAAGACCGCTTCCGCTCGATCGCCGGATCGGAAGGCTGGCGGCCCGTGCGGCTGGGCATGATCCGCGACCGCGTGGTCTACCGTCTGGAGCGCTCGACGCCCTGAGTCGACGGCGGATCAGCGCCCCCCGTGGCGCGGCAGCCACGCCGCGCTCCGCCCCGCCTCGAGCCCCCCGGGGCCGAAGCGCCGCTCCTCGAACCACAGCCCGGCGTCGTCGACCAGCACCACCGTGCTGGCGCGCGTGCCGTAGTCCTCGCCGACGATGAAGGCCGCCGAGAGCCGACGTTCCCAGTCGAGCGGCACGCCGGTCGATGGCAACGCCTCGTCCGGCGCACGGGTCGGGTCGGCGAGCGCGGCGAAGAGCGGCGTGAGCAGGGTGTCGTCCTCGCGCGGATCGGCCGGCGGGGCCGCGGCCACCCAGGCGTCCAGCCGGAGGCGCAGGGCCTCGGCTTTCGGCCACGGCGCATCGAGGTGGGCGTTGGACAGGGCGTGCAGGGCCGGGGCGGGAAGGACCCGGCCGTGCGGCGCCGGGTGGTTGCCGGCCACGTGCAGGGCACCGTCCCAGAGCAAGAGGTTGAAGCGGCCGTAGTCCGCCGCCCGGGGCGCGAGCGCCTCGAGGTACTCGGCGGCCGACGCCGGTCCCTGCAGGAAGCCCCGCACCAGGTCGCCGCGCGAGCGCGGCGCGCTCTCCGGCCGCCCGAGCCGGACGTTGGTCACCGCGGCGACGCGGCCACGCGCATCCACCTGCAGCCAACCGCCACCGGCCACGAGGTCGACGCCGCCGAATCGGGTACCCGCCTCGTCGAGGGGGCCGGCCGGCGCGGTCGGCCGGGCGTGGACCTCGTCGCGATTGCCCGCGAGCACGAAGCGCCAGCGCGGATGCCGGTCGACGGCCACCGCGATCAGGCACATGGCGAACGCTCCATGGCCTCGGCCAACGCGCGCCACGCGTCGCGTTTCGCCTCGAACGCGAGCGCCGCGTGCGCGGGGCTGGTGGACGGCAGGCGCAGGACCGCCGGCCCACGGCCAAGGCGAGCCAGTCCCGGCGCGACATGCCGCTCGAACAGCCGCACCGCGGTGCCGCCGTTGAGCGCGAGTACCGCGATGCCCGGCCTTGCCGCGACCAGGCCCGCGATGTCGTTCGGGCGCTCGCTGCCGGGGACGATGGCGGCATCGAGGCTGCCGGGCCGCACGCAGGCGGCCAGCACGTCCCACAGCCCCACGCCACGGGCATTCAGGGCCTCGATCCGCGCCTCGTACGGCGCATCGCCCTGCACGCCGAACAGCGCCGCCATCAGCGGCCAGAAGGCATTGCGCGGATGCGCGTAGTACTGGCCGGCCCGCAGGGAGGCGACGCCGGGCATCGAGCCCAGCACGAGGGCGCGGGGCGCGGCGCCGAGGCGCGGCGGCAGGGCGGACAGGACCGTCATGCCGCGAGGATAGCGGCCCGCCGGCGGGCTCAGTGCGGCGAGGTCGCCTCGGCGGCCATCGCCTCGCGGACGCCGACGGCCAGCGCCGGCTGGTCGGCGAAGATGCCGGTGATGCCGGCGGCGACGAGGGCGCGCAGCTGCGTTTCGGGCGACTGCTCGCGGCCCTCGGCGTCGAGGAAGCGGTACGTCGGCTCGGCGCGCAGCGTGTAGGCGTGGACCGCGAAGCCGAGCCGGCGCGCCTCGGCCAGCCACGGTGCGGGACCGGCCCCGAGGCGGGGTCGCGGATCGGCAGCCCCCGGCGGGGCCGGCACGGCCTGCAACAGCGACGCGGCCCAGGGGCCGAGGGCATCGACCTCGGCGCGCAGCGCCGCCAGCGCCGCCGGGCGGACGAGGTCGCCATAGGTCGTGCGGGCGCCGAAGCCCGGGACCGCCGCGGCCAAGGCCCCGTAGCGGGCCGCGAGGGCGTCGCCCTGCGTCGCGTGCCAGACCAGGTCGTAGGGCTGGCCGAAATTGGTGGTGGCCGGATCGCTGCGGCCGCTCGTGTCGCCGACGAGGAAGACCAGCGTCGCGTCGATCCCCGCGCGCGGCAGCAGGACGTGGCGCAGGCGCCGGAGGTTGTCGATCTCGAAGCTCTGGATGAACACCCGCGCCGGGTCGGTGAACCCGGCGGCCACGAGCGCGTCGACCAGCATCGCGCTGGTGTCGAGCGCGATCGGCGTGCCGTCGAGGTGCCGGCCCTCGTGGAGGAAGTACGTCGGGTGCTTGGTCTCCGGGTACACGCCGATGGGGCGCCCGAGCCGCTCGCCCTCGGCCTTCGCCAGCGCCAGCACCTCGGCGAAGGTGGCGATGCCGAAGCGACCGTCGAAGGCGGCGCTGGCGGGACGCTCCGTGGGCCGGGTTTCCCGCGCGCGCAGCGTGCGCAGTTCGGCCAGCGTGAAGTCCTCGGTGAACCAGTCCTCGATCCACACGCCGTCGACGCGCTTGCGCGCCTTGCGCCCGGCGAACTCGGGCCGGCCGGCGACGTCCGTGCTGCCCGACAGCGCGTTCTCGTGCCGCGCCACCAGCACGCCGTCGCGGGTGGGCACGAGGTCGGGCTCGATGACGTCGGCGCCCTGCGCGATCGCGAGGCGGTAGGCCTCGAGCGTGTGCTCGGGGCGCTCGCCGGACGCACCCCGGTGGGCGATGACGAGGAAGGCGGGCGCGGCGAAGGCGGGCATCGCGGCGAGCATAAGGCCGCAGAGGGCCGGCAGGAGACGGGACGGGCGCATCACGCCAGCCTGCCGCGCGCGCGTGTCGGCGGCGTGACGCGGCCGCTATGCTTCCCCGATGCGGCGCATCGTGCACATCGACATGGACGCGTTCTATGCCTCGGTGGAACAGCGCGACGACCCCGCGTTGCGCGGCCGGCCGGTGGTGGTCGCGTGGAAGGGCGCGCGATCGGTCGTGTGCGCCGCCAGCTACGAGGCGCGCCGCTTCGGCGTGCGCTCGGCGATGCCGGCGGTCCGCGCCGAACGGCTCTGCCCGCAGGCGGTCTTCGTGCCCCCTGATTTCGCCCGCTACAAGGCCGTGTCGCGGCAGGTGCACGCCATCCTCGAGCGCCACACCGACCGCATCGAGCCCCTCTCGCTCGACGAGGCCTACCTCGACGTCACGACGAACCACCAGGGCCTCGCCACCGCCACCGAAGTCGCGCGGGCGATCCGCGCCAGCATCCGCGACGAGTTGGCGTTGACCGCCTCGGCCGGCGTGGCCCCGAACAAGTTCGTCGCCAAGATCGCCTCCGACCACCGCAAGCCCGACGGCCTGCATGTCGTGCCGCCGGAGCGCGTGCTGTCTTTCCTCACGCCGCTGCCGGTCGCCCGCCTCCCGGGCGTCGGCCAGGTGATGGCCGAGAAGCTTGCGGCGATGGCCCTGCACACCGTCGGTGAACTGCGTGCGGTGCCGACGCCCCTGCTCGTGCACAAGTTCGGACGCTGGGGCCTGCGCCTCGCCGAACTCGCGCGCGGCATCGACGAGGACCCCGTCGTGCCCACGCGGATCCGGCAGTCCCTGTCGGCGGAAGACACCTTCGCCGAAGACCACTACCTCGACGAGCTCGGGCCGGCCATCGTCCGTCTCGCCGAGCGCGTCTGGGCGCAGGCGGGCCGCGAGCCGCGGCGACCGCGCACCGTGCAACTCAAGCTCAAGACCTCGGACTTCCAGACGCTCACGCGCAGCCAAAGCCCGGAACGCATGCCCGACTCGGCGACTGCCCTGGCCGAGGCCGCCTTGGCGCTGCGCGACCGCGTGGACCTCCCGCCACGCACCCGCTACCGGCTGGTGGGCGTTGGCCTCGCCCAGTTCGAGGACGGGGCGCCGACGCCGCAGGACCCGCTCTTCGCCCCCCCATGACGGCGTCCCGATCGCGGGCTGCTAGCCTCGGCGCTCCCTCCGCCCCTCCCGCCGACCATGCCGCGACCCCTCCGCACCGCCGCCCTCGCCCTTGCCCTGCTGCTTCCGACCGTGGCCACGGCCAACGCCGCGCCGGTGCAGCGCGAGCAGGTCGGCACCCGCATCAGCGAGAACATCCCCGCGCCGTCCGCCGAGCTGCTGGAACGCCTCGCGCGCTACCAGAACACCCGCGGCGCGAACTTCGCCGGCTGGTCCGGCAACGACGCGATCCTCGTCACCACGCGCTTCGGCGAGACCAACCAGGTGCACGTGGTGCGCCAGCCGCTCGGCATGCGCGAGCAGCTCACCTTCTACCGCGAGCCCACCGTTGCCGTGCAGGCGCAGCCGGGCAGCGCCGGCTTCGTCTTCGGCAAGGACGAAGGCGGCTCGGAGTTCTGGCAGCTCTACCGCTACGACCTCGCCACCCGCGAGGCCACGCGCCTCACCGATGGCCAGCGTTCGCGCAATGAATCGCCGCTGTGGTCGCACGACGGCACGCAGGTGGCCTTCACCAGCACCATGCGCAACGGCCGCGACAGCGATATCTGGGTGAAGAGCGGCGATGCGCCGGCGCGCGTCGTGCTGCAGGAAGGCGGCACCTGGTTCGCCACCGACTTCTCGCGCGATGGCAAACGCCTGCTCGTACAGCGTCGTGTTTCGATCAACGAGAGTTATCCCGGCGAGCTCGACCTCGCCACCGGCAAGCTCGAAATGTTCCCCGTCGATGGCGGCAAGGCGTCGTTCGGCCCCTTCCGCTACGCCCCGGACGGCAAGGGCGCCTACTACACCAGCGACGAGGGGACCGAGTTCCGCACCCTGCGCTACCACGCGCCGGGCATGGCGAAGCCGGTGATGCTCAGCGAGAACATCCCGTGGGACGTCACCGGCTTCGACATTGCCGATGACGGCAAGCACCTCGTCTTCGCCACCAACGAGGATGGCATCGGCAAGCTGCATCTGCGCACCCTGCCCGACCATCGCGAGGTCGCCCTGCCCGAACTGCCGGTCGGCGTGATCGGCGGCGTGGCGTTCTCGCCCGATGGCTCGCGCATCGCACTCACGCTGAACACCGCCACCTCGCCGAGCGACGTGCACGTGATCGATATCGCGGCGAAGACGCTGACGCGCTGGACGCAGAGCGAAGTCGGCGGCCTCGACACGTCGCATTTCGTCGCCCCGAGCCTGGTCCGCTACGAGAGCTTCGACGGCCTCTCGGTGCCGGCCTTCTACTACCGCCCCGCCAACGTGGCGGCCGGCCGCAAGCTGCCGGTGGTGATCCAGATCCACGGCGGCCCCGAGGCGCAGGCCTTCCCGACCTTCAGCCCGAGCATCCAGTACCTCGTCAACGAGCTCGGCATCGCGGTGCTGGTGCCGAACGTGCGCGGCTCGGCCGGCTACGGCAAGACCTACCTGCAGCTCGACAACGGATTCAAGCGCAAGGATTCGGTGAAGGACATCGGCGCCCTGCTCGACTGGGTGGCGAAGCAGCCGGAGCTCGATGCCGGGCGCGTCGGTGTGTTCGGCGGCAGCTACGGCGGCTACATGGTGCTGGCCTCGATGGTCGACTATGCCGACCGCATCGCCGCCGGCGTGAACGTCGTGGGCATCTCGAACTTCGTCACCTTCCTCGAGGCCACCGAGAGCTACCGCCGCGACCTGCGCCGCGTCGAGTACGGCGACGAGCGCGACCCCGCGATGCGCGCCTTCATGGAGGAAATCGCGCCGCTGAACAACGCCGAGCGCATCATCGCCCCGCTGTTCGTGGCGCAGGGCGCCAACGACCCGCGCGTGCCGCTCTCCGAGGCCGACCAGATCGTGGCGGCGGTGCGCGACAACGGCCGCGACGTCTGGTACCTCGTGTTCAAGGACGAGGGCCACGGCTTCGCCAAGAAGAGCAACGCCGACTGGTTCAATGCCGCCACCGTGATGTTCTGGCAGCGGCACCTGCTGGCCGAGTAAGCCGCCTCAGTCGCCGGGCTCGATCCACGCGCGCGAGCGCTGGATGGCCCGGCGCCACTCGCGGACGGTCCTGTCCCGCTGATCCCCAGGCATCGCCGGTTCGAAACGTCGATCCCGCTGCCACAGCGCGGCGATCTCGTCGGTATCGCGCCAGAACCCCACGGCCAAGCCGGCGAGGAAGGCCGCGCCCATCGCCGTGGTCTCGCCGACCACCGGGCGTTCGACCGGGACGCCGAGCACGTCGGCCTGGAACTGCATCAGGAAGCCATTGGCCGCGGCACCGCCGTCGACCTTGAGCATCGAGAGCGCGATGCCGGCGTCCTCCTGCATCGCGGCGAGCACGTCATGCGCCTGGAGTCCGATCGATTCCAGCGTGGCGCGCACCAGATGCGCGCGGTGGCTGCCGCGGGTGAGCCCCAGCACGGTGCCGCGCGCATACATGTCCCAGTGCGGGGCGCCGAGGCCGACAAAGGCTGGCACCACGACCACGCCGCCGCTGTCCGGCACCGACTCGGCCAGGGCTTCCGAATCCTCGACGCGGTCCAGCACGCGCAGTTCGTCGCGCAACCACTGCATCGCGGCACCGGCGACGAAGATGCTGCCTTCCAAGGCGTAGTCGACGCGGCCGTCGAGCCCCCAGGCGATGGTGGTGAGCAGGCCGTGCTTCGAGGGCACGCGCTGCGCCCCGGTATTCATGAGCATGAAGCAGCCGGTGCCGTAGGTGTTCTTCACCATGCCGGGCTGGAAGCAGGACTGTCCGAACAGCGCGGCCTGCTGGTCGCCCGCGCAGCCGGCGATCGGCAGGGCCACGCCGTCGAACAGGCCGGCGTCGGCATGGCCGAACACCACGCTCGACGGGCGCACCTCGGGCAGCATCGCCGCCGGGATGTCGAGGGCATCGAGCAGGGTCTCGTCCCAGCACAGGCGTTGGATGTCGAACAGCATCGTGCGCGACGCGTTCGACATGTCGGTGGCGTGCACGCGGCCACCGGTGAGCTTCCACAGCAGCCAGGTGTCCACGGTGCCGAACAGCAGTTCGCCGCGGCGCGCACGCTCGCGCGCGCCGGGGTGCTGGTCGAGGAGCCATTGCAGCTTCGTCGCCGAAAAGTAGGCGTCGATGACGAGGCCGGTGCGCTCGCGCACGTGCGGCTCGAAGCCGCGGGCCTTCAGCGCATCGCAGAGCCCGGCCGTGCGCCGGCACTGCCAGACGATGGCGTTGCCCATCGGCTTGCCGGTCTCGCGTTCCCACACCAGCGTGGTCTCCCGCTGGTTGGTCAGCCCGATCGCGGCGACCTGCCCAGCGCGCACGCCGGCCTTCGCCAGGGCCTCGCGCGCCACGCCGAGCTGCGTCTCCCAGAGCGCCATCGGCTCGTGCTCGACCCAACCCGGCTGCGGGTAGATCTGCGCGAACGGCTGCTGCGCCAACGCCATGACCTTCGCTTCCCGATCGAACAGGATGGCCCGCGAACTCGTCGTGCCCTGGTCGAGGGCCAGCACGTACGGCTTGTCCATCAGGGGTGCTCCTCGAAGTACTCGTCGAACTTCGCCTGCGCGTCCGAGCCGAACAGGATCTCGCAAGCGTCCATCAGGCCCTTGGCGGCACGGATCTCCTCGCGACGGACCACGAGGGCGATCTTCGACCGCCGGCGAAGGAAGTCCTCGAGCTTGGTGACCATCTCCTGCTGCTTCGCGAGCCGGATCTCGCAGCGCAGGTAGTCGGTGCCTTCGATCAGCACTTCCGCCTGGCGCGGGTCCTCGCGGATTTCCGCCAGCAGCTCGAAGGCCTGCTGGTCATAGCGCCGCCACAGGCGGCTGCTCAGGCGCTCGATCGACTGCGGCGAGGTGTAGCTGTCGAGGTCCATCAGCCGGGCCTGGTGCAGGTACTCCTCGCGCACGCTCGGGTGCGGTTCGCCGTACCAGCGGTAGTCGGCATGCGGCAGGGCCACGCCCATCGCCGCGACGTGTTCCGCGATCTCATCGCCCACATTGATGCAGTCCGTCAGCTTCCCACCAAACACGCTCAGGTGCGCTGAAGCCGGATTCACGTCGATCTGGTGCCGGCGCGACATCTGCAGCCAATCGTCGCCGTCGGCGGCCACGCCGTCCGTCTTCACCACCAGCGGCCGCACGCCGCAGCGCTCGGCGATGATGTCGGCGCGGGTCAGCGGCGTGGCGAGGTTCAGGCGCTTGTTGATGTTGTCGAGCACGAAGGCCCGGTCCTCGTCGGTGACGACGGCATGCGGCGACGCCACCCGCGTGTCGGTGGTGCCGACGCAGGTGCGCAGGCCCATCGGGATGGCGAAGAACAGCCGGCCATCGTCGGCGAAGAAGGTCAGGATGCGCCGGCTGGAGGTGATGCGCGGCACGACGAGGTGGATGCCCTTGGAGAAGACATGGCGATGCGCCGTGCGCTCACCGGTCAGGCCGTTATGGGCGTCGACGAAGGGCCCGGCGGCGTTGACCAGCACCGTCGAGCGGATCGCGAACTCGGCACCGGTCATGCCGTCGCGGGCCCGCGTCACCCATCCGCCGTCCTCCCGCTGCGCGCCCAGCGATTCGACGTAGTTCGCCGCGATGCAGCCCCGGTCCATCGCCGAGCGCACGAACTGGAAGACGAAGCGGGCGTCGTTGTCGTGCAGGTAGGCGTCGGAATACTCGAGCCCGCCGGCGTAGCGTGCGGTGCCGACGACCGGCTCCTCGCGCTCGATGGCGGCCTTCGACAGCCAGCGCGGCGGGTCGGTGCGCGCATTCCCGAACAGCCAGTACAGCCAAGCCCCGGCCCAGACGAGGCGCGGCGGAAAACGGAAGCCGCGGTCCAGCGTCGAGAAGAAGCGGACCGGAAGCACCCGCGAGGGGTAGGCCTCGAGCAGGCGGTTGCGGCTCCGGCAGAGGTCGCGCACCAGGCCGAACTCGCGGCTTTCGAGGTACTTGATGCCGCCCCACGCGAGATTGCTCGAATGCTGGCTGGTGAAGCCGGCGAAGTCGCGCTGGTCGATCAGCGCCACCGAGGCGCCCTTTCCCGAGAGCGCCGCCGCGGCGACGGCGCCATTGATGCCACCGCCGATGACCAGCACGTCGAAGCGACGCGCGGCGAGCTTCGCGAGATTGCTGTTGCGCAACTGCATGCCGGCTCCCGATGGGCCTGTCCGCGCCCGCCGGCACCAGTCTATCGCCGCCTCAAGGCACGGCCGGCTCGGCGACGCTGAAGACAGGCAACAGCAGCTGGGCATCCCAGCCCGTCGCGTCGTCGGGCGTTCGATGGAACGTCGCGGTCGCCTCAGCCGCCGCCCCTGCCCCGCTGAAGGCCCCACGCCCGCCGAGCGGTCTCGGTCCGCAGGTCCCTGCCATGCAGGCCCAGAACGCGCCCGTTCGCGCCGAAACGTTGACGCGCATTATCGGCAGGTCATCAAGATGCGCCATGGTCGGCACCGGAGCCGTCTGCCCCGGCATCAGGCCCGACACGTTCGCCGGGCGCGCGCGACGCGCGTGGTAGTTGCCGATCAGGACGACGAATCTCCCAGTGGCGTCGGCCGCCATGGCGTCCCGCAGAACGCTGGCCATGCGCCGATTGCGCTCGTCGGCACCGCCCCCGGCATTACCCGCGTCGAAGGCGAGCACGCGCAGCTCGGCGCCCTCCCCTCGCATTCGCCGTGCCGCGTCGAGCAGATCGACCATGGCCACGCTGCGTCGGCCGTCGCTGCGCTCGGCCGGCAGGGCCCAGAAGGCACCGGAGAGCAATGCCGCGCGCGATGCGGCGTCGCCCGGCGAGTCGAGGAAAGCGTCGATACGATCCTGCTCATCCGTGGGAATTTCGAGCGCGACGGTCACGGCCTCATCCTGCGCCACCCAGCGCCGGACCACCGCCTCGGCCACGGCCGGGGCCTCGCGCGTGCCGTGGAGTTCGCCGAGCACGAGCCGTCGGGGTCCGGCCGCGTCGACGGGCAGCAGGGCGGCCGCGTCCTCCACGACACGCGTCGGGGTGGGAAGAGCGACAACGACCGAGGCCACCCCCAGCGCGGCACCGTATAGGACGGCGCGCCATCGTCGGCGAAAGAAGGTTCCGTCCATGCCAGGCTCCGGATTCAACGGTTCCGTTGAACTGGCGACGCGGGCCACGGGATGCAAGCCACCCCGTCGACGGAAGTAGCGGCTCAACCCACCCGCTCGAAACTCAGGCCCGGCGTCGCATCGACGGCCGGCGCTTCGTCGACCAGGTAGTGGTCGACCAGCAGGAAGGCGAACAGCACCATCAGGTAGATGATCGAGTAGTTGAAGACCCGCATCGGGTACATCGGGTCGGGCGGGTTGAACAGGCGCACGGCGTAGTAGAGGAACACGCCGCCCAGCACCAGCGCGCCGCCGAGGTAGAACAGCCCGCTCATGCCGCTGGCGTAGGGCAGCACCGTCGCCGCAATCAGCAGCAACGTGTAGAACAGGATCTGCCAGCGCGTGTACACCACGCCGTGGGTCACCGGCAGCATCGGGATCATCGCCTTGGCATAGTCGTCCTTGCGGAAGATCGCCAGCGCCCAGAAGTGCGGCGGCGTCCACACGAAGATGATCAGCACCAGCAGCAAGGCGTGGTGGTAGTCGTGCGGGGCGTCGAACAGCGCGCCGAAGCCGGCACCTTCCGGCCAGCCCTTCACCGCGGCCCAGCCCAGCAGCGGCGGCGCCGCGCCGGCCAGCCCGCCGATGACGATGTTCTGCGGCGTCGCGCGCTTCAGGTAACCGGTGTAGATGATCGCGTAGCCGATCAGCGAGGCGAAGGTGAGCGCCGCGGTGAGCGGGTTCACCCACAGCGCGAGGATCAGCATGGACAGCGCGCCAAGGCCGATGGCGAAGCCGAGCACCTGGGCGGCGGTCAGCGAGCCGGTCGGCAGCGGGCGGTGCTGGGTGCGCGCCATCACCGCATCGATGCGCTGGTCGAGCAGGTGGTTGATCGCCGCAGCGGACGCCGCCGCCAGCCAGATACCCAAGGAGCCCAGCACCAGTGCACGCCAGCCCGGAAACTCGGGCGTGGCGAGGAACATGCCGATGACCGCGGTGAAGACGATGAGCGCCACCACGCGCGGCTTGGTCAGTTCCCAGTACTGGCTGGCGAGGTTGACCATCGGCTCAGGCCCCGGGCGAGCGCAGGCGCGCCAGCAAGGTGACGACGGTGAACAGCATCAGTACGGCCACCAGCAGGTGGGCGGTGGCGACGTACAGCGGCAGGCCCATCACCACGTTGGCGATGCCGAGCGCCACTTGGGCGACGAGCAGCACCAGCAGGGTGATGCCGGAGGTGCGGAAGCCGGGGGCGAACGCCAGCCGGAACCCGAGGAAGAGGAAGTACGCCGTGACCACCGCGGCGCCGATGCGGTGCGCGATCTGGATGGCGGCGCGAGCCGATGCGTCGAGCACGCCGCCTTCGTAATCCACGCCGATGCCCCGCCAGAGCACGAAACCCTCCGCGAAATCGGTACTCGGCCACCATGCGCCCTTGCACTTCGGGAAGTCGAGGCCGCAGGCGAGTGCCGCGTAGTTCGACGCCACCCAGCCACCGAGCGCGATCTGCACGGCGAGGAGCACGAGACCAATCCAAAGGAGCACGCGCAGGGCCGGAGCATCGACATGCACGCGCATCGCGTTCGGCGTGGTCCACCACGCCAGCACGGTGAGCAGGGAGAACGTCGCGAGGCCGCCCATGAGGTGGCTCATGACGATCACGGGCTTCACCAGCCAGACCACCGTCCACATGCCCAGGAGGGCCTGGAACGTGACGAGCATCAGCAGGCCCACCGAGAGGCGCGCCACGCCGTCGGCCCAACGCACGAGGCCCGACAGCCAGACGACCTGCCCTGCCGCGGCAAGGCCGAGCGCCAGCACGTGGTCGACCTTCATGTAGGCGAAGATCGCCGCCACCACCAGCAGTGCGCCGATGGCGACCGTGGCGACGCCTTGCGCCTTTCGGCGCACGGCAAGCAAAGCCAGCACCAGCACCAGCGTGCCAAGCGTCGCCGCCATATGGCGGTGCACCTGCTCCCACACCGCCTTGCTCACCTCCACCGCGCGCTCGAAGTTGGCGTTCGCGTGGGCGATGTCCGCTTCCGTCGTGGGCCAGGTCACCTTTCCGTAACAGGTCGGCCAGTCCGGGCAGCTCAGGCCGGCGTTGTTCAGGCGGGTGAAGCCTCCGAGGAAGATCACGCCGAAGGCGAGGATCACCGCCACCCAGGCGATGCGATGGAAATGCCGCACGGGGATCATTCCGTCACCTTCAAGAGGCGCGCGAGGTCCTTGCGCAGGCCGGTCGGGTCGAAGCCCGGCGCGTAGCGCATGACGAGGAATCCGTTGGGATCGATCAAGTACACCGCGAGGCTGCCATCCACGTGGGAGGCCGGCAGTTTCGCACGGAGCGCCGGCGAGGCCGCCATCGGAAGGAAGGCCCGGTACTCGGGTGCCTGCACGGGCACCTCGCCGAACCACAGCACCTGCACGCGGTCGGCGTGGCGCCCCTCGGAAACCCAGACGCGGTACAGCGAGTCGCTCAAGCGGAGGCAGGGTTCCCCGCAGCCCGGTGGCGGCAAGACCACGACGCGCCACAGGCGCTTGTCGGGCTCCCACTCGGGATACGGACTGCCGTCGGCACGGGCGAGGCCCAGGGTGCCCAACTCGATGGGTGTGGCGAACAGCTCGCCCGCGTTCCGCGTGGCGGTCGGGCGCCATCCCGAGTAGATCAAGTACAGCGCGATGCCGAATGACGTGAAGAAGAGCGCGACGACCAGCAGCAGGGTCGCGCGGGAACGCAGGAGGGTGGTCATGGACGGCGTCGGAACTGGAGGAAGAGGGAGAGCAGCAACAGGCCGGCGGCGAAACCGAACCATTGCAGCGCGTAACCACGGTGCTTGTCGGGCGACAGGGTATTCGCCAGCAGGTCGAGGTCGCGTTCGTGGCCGAGGGGGACCGTCGGATCGAGGCGCAGCACGGCCGAATCGATCGCCACGCCGGCCTCGCGCAACACCTCCGGCTCAAGGCGAAGCGCGAGAAGGCCACCGTCTGGCAGGGGCGAGGCGGCGGGCCCGAGCGCCAGGCCCGGCGAGGGCGGCGGTACCAGCAGGCCTTCCAGGCGCATCAGGTCGGCGGGCAGCGGCACCTCGGCCGGCACACGGCGATCCGCGGGCAGCGGGCGCCAACCCATGTCGACCCAGAGGCGCATCCCGTCGCCCAGGCGGAACAGGCGATAGACCTGCACGCCGACGCGCGCCCCGCGCCGCTGGTTGTCGAGGCGGATCGCGGGCGTGGCCTCGAAGGTGCCCTCGACGGCGACCCAAGCGAGACGGCCCTCCGCAGCCGCGGTGGCGACGGGCACGGGCCGGCGATCGGCCAGCACGCGCGCGCTGTCCGCCAACAGCGCGTCCTTCTCGGCCGCGCGACCGGACTGCCAGAGCCCTGCTTGCACGAACGCGAGGCAGAGGCACAGCACGACGACCCACAGCAACGCGCGGCGCAGCACCGGTTTCACCCCATGCTCCCTTCGGCAGCGGATAATCCGCGCACGTCCCGCCCTTCAGGTCCGCCCGTGGAAAAGCTGCTGGTCATCGCGTTTCTCGCCGTCATCGTCTGGAACCTTTTCGCCGCGCTGTTCCACATGGTGTCGAAGCCGCAAGCGGACGGCCGCATGGTGCGCTCGCTCAGCTGGCGCATCGGCCTGTCGATCGCCTTGCTCGCCATCATGACCGCGGGCCATTTCCTCGGCTTCTGGCAGTTCCACGGCGTCGGCCAGTAAGGCCCCTGCCTGTCCGGATACGACAAGGCCGGCGCAAGCCGGCCTTGTTCGTTTCCGCCGGTGGGCGGGATCAGAGCACGTAGACGAACAGGAACAAGCCGAGCCAGACCACGTCAACGAAATGCCAGTACCAAGCGACTGCCTCGAAGCCGAAGTGCTTCTCGGGGGTGAAATGCCCCTTGAGCACGCGGAACCACACGACGAGCAGCATCACCGTGCCAAGGAACACGTGCAGGCCGTGGAAGCCGGTGAGCATGTAGAACGTCGCGCCGTAGATGCCGGAACTGATGCGCAGGTTCAGGTCGCCCCAAGCGTGCACGTACTCGTACGTCTGGACGCCGAAGAAGCAGAAGCCGAGCAGGATGGTCGCACCGAGCCACGTCAGGACCTTGGAGCGCTCGCCGACGACCATGGCGTGGTGCGCGATCGTCAGGGTCAGGCCCGAGGTCAACAGGATGACGGTGTTGATGAGGGGAAGGCCGAACGCCGGCAGCGTGTCGAAGGTGCCGCCGATCGCCTCGGGGCCGTTCGCCGGCCAGCCGGCGACGTAGCCGTTCCAGAGGAACTCGTTGGCGAGCGCGCCCTGGCCGTCGCCGGAGAGCCACGGCAGGCCGAAGGTGCGGATGTAGAACAACGCGCCGAAGAACGCGGCAAAGAACATCACCTCGGAGAAGATGAACCAGATCATCCCCTGGCGGAACGAGACGTCGACCTGGCCGTTGTATTTGCCGGCCTCCGACTCGCGGATCACGTCGCCGAACCAGCCGAACAGCGTGTAGATCATCATCGCGCTGCCCGCCATGAAGATCCAGAACGACAGGTCGCTGCCGTTGAACCAGTTGACGAGGCCGATCATCAGCACGAACAGCGAGATCGAGCCGACGAAGGGCCACTTGCTGTGGTGCGGGACGAAATAGACGTCGGCGTCGTGGTGGGCGGTAGCCATGGAAACCCCTAGCGGTGCAGCGGTGGAATGGTGTCAGCGTGGCGCGAAGACGGGGGCCGATGCAACCGCGGGCACCGGGCCGGCGGCGGCGCGGGCCGTGGCCGCGTCGTTCTTGAAGAAGGTGTAGGACAGCGTGATCGTCTTGACGTCGGCGGGAAGGGCCGGGTCGACGATGAAGCGCACCGGCATCGTCTTGCTCTCGCCGGCCATGAGCAGCTGCTCGGTGAAGCAGAAGCACTCGGTCTTGACGAAGTAACCCGAGGCGACGACCGGCGCCACGGAAGGCGCCGCGTTGCCAACCACCGGGGTGGCGTCGCGGTTGCCCGCGACGTAATTCATCTCGTAGGCCTGGCCGGGCACGACGTCCATCGTCAGGACCTGCGGCACGAAGGTCCAAGGCAGCTTGGAATTCACCGTGCCGTCGAACTCGATGCGCACCGTGCGGTTGGGGTCGACCTGCATGCCGACGACGCGGCGCTCGCCGGCGGGCGTGTCCTCGAGCTTGATGCCGAAGACCTTCTCGCAGGCGATCTCGTAGAGCGGCACCAGTGCGAAGGCGGCGACGAAGCATCCCGCCGAGACGAGCGCAATGGTGCGGGCGGTGGCGGCATTCGAACTCATGCCGAAGCTCCCTGCGTCATGACCTTGTACATCGCGTAGAGATAGACGGCGGCCGCCACGGCCCCAAGCAACCAAGCCGTCCGCCGGGCGGAGCCTCGGCGGGCGGGCAGGTCGTTCGGTTCGCGCGGCGCGTCCACGTCAGGCACGGATCACGTTCAGTGGGCGACGTCGCCGTGCGACAGGTCTTCGTCGCGGAGCACCGGCGGCTTCGTGAAGGTGTGGTGCGGGGCCGGCGAAGGCACCGTCCACTCGAGGCCCTTGGCGCCTTCCCAGACGCGGTCGGTCGCCTTGACGCCGCCGCGGGCGCACTTCCAGACGATGTAGACGAAGAGCAGCTGCATGAAGCCGAAGCCAAAGCCACCGACCGACGACCACATGTTGAAGTCGGCGAACGCCACGTTGTAGTCCGGGATGCGGCGCGGCATGCCGGCGAGGCCCAGGAAATGCTGCGGGAAGAACAGCAGGTTCACGAAGATCGTGCTGCCCCAGAAGTGCACCTTGCCGAGGGTCTCGTTGTACATGTAGCCCGTCCACTTCGGCAGCCAGTAGTACACGCCGGCCATGATGCCGAACACGGCACCGGTCACCAGCACGTAGTGGAAGTGGGCCACCACGAAGTAGGTGTCGTGGTACTGGTAGTCGGCCGGCACCATCGCGAGCATCAGGCCCGAGAAGCCGCCGATCGTGAACATCACGACGAAGCCCAAGGCGAAGAGCATCGGGGTCTCGAACGTCATCGAGCCACGCCACATCGTGGTGACCCAGTTGAAGACCTTCACGCCCGTCGGGATGGCGATCAGCATCGTGGCGTACATGAAGTACAGCTCGGCGCCGAGCGGCAGGCCCACGGTGAACATGTGGTGGGCCCAGACGATGAACGACAGGAAGGCGATCGAGGCCGTGGCGTACACCATCGCCTGGTAGCCGAACAGCGGCTTGCGGGCGAAGGTCGGGATGATCTCCGAAATGATGCCGAAGGCCGGCAGGATCATGATGTAGACCTCGGGGTGCCCGAAGAACCAGAACACGTGCTGGTACAGGACCGGGTCACCGCCACCGGCGGCGTTGAAGAACGAGGTGCCGAAGAACTTGTCGGTGAGGAGCATCGTCACCGCGCCGGCCAGCACCGGCATGACCGCGATCAGCAGGAACGCCGTGATCAGCCAGGTCCAGACGAAGATCGGCATCTTCAGCAGGTCCATGCCCGGGGCGCGCATGTTGAGGATGGTCGCGATGATGTTGATCGCGCCCATGATCGAGCTGATGCCCATCAGGTGGATCGCGAAGATCGTGAACGCGACGTTCGAGCCGCCCTGCAGCGACAGCGGCGGGTAGAGCGTCCAACCGCCGGCCGGGCCACCCGAGCCGATGCCGAACAGCTGGAGCACCAGCGGCATCAGCAGCAGCGCGAAGGCGAACGGCATGATCCAGAAGGACCAGTTGTTCATGCGCGGAAGCGCCATGTCCGGCGCGCCGACCATCAACGGGATCATCCAGTTGGCGAGGCCGACGAAAGCCGGCATCACGGCGCCGAAGATCATGACCAGCGCATGCATCGTGGTCATCTGGTTGAAGAACGCCGGGTCGACCAGCTGCAGGCCAGGCTGGAACAGCTCGGCGCGGATGACGAGCGCCATCGAGCCGCCGACCAGGAACATGACCAGCGAGAAGATCAGGTAGAGGGTGCCGATGTCCTTGTGATTCGTGGACAGGAACCAGCGCTCGAAGAACGTCTGCTGGTGGCCGTGGTCGGCGTGGTGGGTATCAGCGTGCGTGTTTGCCATGACGGGACCTCTCTGGCTCAACCCTGCGGACCGGCGACAGCCGGGACGGCGGAAGCGGTGCGTGCGGTGGTGTCATCCGCGGACTTCATCGCGGCCAGGCGGGCCTGGAACTCGGCCTTCGGCACCGCCTCGACCACGATCGGCATGAAGCCGTGGTCCTTGCCGCACAGCTCGGCGCATTGGCCGCGGTAGATCCCCGGCTCGCGGATCTCGGTCCACTGCTCGTTGACGATGCCGGGGATGGCGTCGCTCTTCCAACCCAGCGCCGGCACCCACCACGCGTGGATCACGTCGTCGGCAGTGATGATGAAACGGATCTTGGTGTCGGTCGGAAGCACCAGCCGGTTGTCGACGTCCAGCAGGTAGTTGGCGTTGTCGGCGTCGGCCTTGTCGACCACGACCCCGCTCTGGCGGAGGCGGTCCGACTGGCGGTCGAGGCGACTGGTGAAGCTGACGCCCTCGCCGACGTACTCGTAGGTCCAAAGCCACTGCTGGCCGACGATCTTCACCGTCATCTCGTGGTCCTTCGTGTCATAGGCCTCGATGACCTTGACGGTCGCCGGATAGGCCATGACCACGAGGATCAGGGTCGGAATGGCGGTCCAGATGACCTCGAGCTTCGTGCTGTGCACGAAGGTCTTGTCCGGCACCGCGCCCTTCGACTTCCGGAACTTGAGGATCGAATACGCCATCGCGCCGAACACGATGACGCCGATGACCACGCAGATGGCCAGCATGATCATGTGCATCTCGTACGCACGCTCCGCCGTGCGGGTGACGCCCGGCGTCATGTTCAGTTGCCAGGGCTCGGCCTTTTCGGCAGCCCAGGCGAACGTGGCGCCAAGGCCGGCCACGAGGGCGGCGATCGCGTGTTGGGGTCGGAACTTCTTCATGCCGATGACCTCACCTCAATGTTCGTTCGCCGGCGCACGGCCCGAAGCCGCCGCCAGCATCCACCGCAGCCGCTCCGCGAGCTCGCTGCGCTCGCAGGGCGGCAGGAAACTGCCGATCTCCACCTCGCGCCCCTGCGACCCCAGCCGCAGGTGCGCAGGCGCGTCACGCTCACCGTCGGTGCTCAGTCGCACCCAGTAGGGATGCGCCTTGAACACCGCGGCGTCATCCGGCGAGCGACGCACCTCGACGCGCCCCTCACCGACGACGATCCGCTCGTAGCGATCGCCGGACCGCCACACCCACCGCAGGGCCAGCGCCACGATGGCGAGGTCCAGCAGCGCGAACCACGGGGCGAACGCGTTGCCCAGCGCCGCGCTGTAACCCGACACCGCAGCCACCGGCAGGGCAATCAGCACGAAGAGAACGACGAACTGCCGCGGCGACAGGACCCGGCGGGGGCGCAGCATCAGCTGCGCCTCGGAGCCTGGAGCCGACGGCGGCAGTTCATCGATCACGGTGCCCGTGCCAGAAGACCCTGCGACAGGATGACGCAGTTTACGACCCGAGCGTCGGCAGGGGCAAGCAAAGCGGCGTGAGTGAAGGTGGCGAGCCGTGCCCAGCGCGCGCATACGGAAGTCAAACAGCAGGGGGTTACGGGGGTTCGGCACGGCGGGCACACTTCGCGTCTTTCCCCAGCGCCACCGGTCTCCGCGTGAAGCCCATCCTCAGCCCCGAACTGCCCGCCGCGCCCGGTCCGGCGCGTGAACGCACCACCGCGGCCTATGCCCGCGACGAGTCCGAGCACCTCGCCGAACTGCTGGCCGCGGCCCGGCTCCCGGCCGAGGTCCAGGCCGGGGTGCAGGCCACGGCCGAGGCCCTGGTCGAGCGCACCCGCGTCCGCGCGGCCGACCCGGAGCTGGTGCAGGCCTTCATGCGCCAGTACGACCTCAGCTCCGAGGAAGGCGTGCTGCTGATGTGCGTGGCCGAGGCCCTGCTGCGCATCCCCGACCAGCTGACCGCCGACAAGCTGATCCGCGACAAGCTGGGCGACGCGGCGTGGGAGAAGCACCTCGGGGGCTCCTCCTCGGTGCTCGTGAATGCCTCGACCTGGGGCCTGATGCTCACCGGCCGGGTGGTCAGCCTGGCCGAAGACACCCGCCGCGACTTCGGCGGGGCCTTCCGGCGCCTGATCGCCCGCACCGGCGAACCCGTGATCCGCCTTGCCGTGCGCCAGGCCATGAAGATCATGGGCCACCAATTCGTGATGGGGCGCACGATCGCCGAGGCGCTCGAGCGCAGCCTCAAGGGGGAGAACGCCCGCTATCGCTACAGCTTCGACATGCTCGGCGAGGGCGCCCTCACCACCAAGGACGCCGCCCGCTACTTCCAGGCCTACAAGGACGCGATCGGCGCCATCGGCGCCTCGCTCCGGTCCGTGGGCGGCGCGGAGAGCGTCTTCGCCGCGCCGAGCATCTCGGTGAAGCTCTCGGCCCTGCACCCGCGCTACGAAGTGGGCAAGCGCGCCCGCGTCATGGCGGAGCTCACGCCGATGGTGCTGGAGCTGGCCCAGCACGCGAAGGCACAGTCGATCGGCTTCACCATCGACGCCGAGGAAAGCGAGCGACTGGAACTCTCCCTCGACGTGATCGGCACGGCCTTCGCGGACAAGAGCCTCGACGGTTGGGAGGGCTATGGCCTCGCCGTGCAGGCCTACCAGAAGCGCGCGCCCTTCGTGATCGACGAACTCGCCGCGCTGGCGCGGCAGGTGGGCCGGCGCATGCCGATGCGCCTCGTGAAGGGCGCCTACTGGGACTCGGAGATCAAGAAGGCGCAGGTGGAGGGCTACACGGGGTATCCCGTCTTCACCCGCAAGGTGAACACCGACGTGAGCTACCTGGCCTGCGCGCGCCGCATGTTCGCGGCGACCGACGCGCTGTACCCGATGTTCGCCACGCACAACGCCCAGACCATCGCCGCGATCCACGCGATGTCGAAGGAAGGCGGCACGCGCCGCGACTACGAGTACCAGCGCCTGCACGGCATGGGCGAGGACCTCTACGCCGAGGTGATCGGCGCCGACCAGCTCGGCGTCCCCTGCCGCGTGTATGCGCCGGTGGGCTCGCACGAGGACCTGCTGCCCTACCTCGTGCGCCGCCTGCTCGAGAACGGCGCGAACTCCAGCTTCGTCAACCGCATCACCGACAGCCGCGTGCGCGCCGCCGACCTCGTCGCCGACCCGCTGGCCACGGTGGAGCGCAACACCATCAAGCCGCACCCGCACATCCCGCAGCCGCGCGACCTCTTCCGCTCGCAGAACGAACCCCGGACCAACTCGATGGGCATCAACCTCGCCAACGACGCGCAGCTGCGCGAGCTCGCCGCCAAGATCAACGCCGCCGTGACGCCGTGGTCGGCCCAGCCGCTGGTGCCGGGCGCCTCGGCCTTCGGCGGATCGGTGAAGGTGACCAACCCCGCCGACCGCCGCGAGGCCGTGGGCGAATACCTCGCGGCCAGCGAGACGAACGTGCAGCAGGCGCTGGCCAATGGCGTGAAGGCCCAGCCGGGCTGGGACGCCCTCCCCGCCGCCAGCCGCGCCGTGATCCTCGAGAAGGCCGCCGACCTGCTGGAAGCGCGCACGCCGGAGTTCATGGCGATGTGCGTCAAGGAGGCCGGCAAGAGCCTCCCGGCCTCGGTGGCCGAGGTGCGCGAGGCCGTCGACTTCCTGCGCTACTACGCTTGCCAAGCGCGCGAACTCTTCGCGCCGGTGAAGCTGCCCGGCCCCACCGGCGAGTCGAACCAGCTCACCCTGCACGGCCGCGGCGTGTTCGTCTGCATCAGCCCGTGGAACTTCCCGCTGGCCATCTACCTTGGCCAGGTCGCGGCCGCGCTCGCGGCCGGCAACAGCGTGATCGCCAAGCCCGCGGAGCAGACGACGCTCGTCGCCTTCGCCGCGACCAAGCTGCTGCATGAAGCCGGCATCCCCGAGGACGTGCTGCAGTTCCTGCCGGGCGACGGCGCCACCGTCGGCGCCGGCCTGACCCGCGACCCGGGCGTGGCCGGCGTGGCCTTCACCGGCTCGAACGAGACCGCGTGGGCGATCAACCGCACGCTGGCGGCGCGCAACGCGCCGATCGCCTCGCTGATCGCCGAGACCGGCGGCCAGAACGCGCTGATCGCCGACTCCTCCTCGCTGCCCGAGCAGGTGGTGAAGGACGCCGTGGCCTCGGCCTTCGATTCCGCCGGCCAGCGCTGCTCGGCCGCGCGCGTGCTGTTCGTGCAGGACGACATCGCCGACAAGGTGATGGACATGCTCGCCGGCGCGATGGACGAGCTCGTGATCGGCGACCCGGGCCTGCTCAGCACCGACGTCGGCCCGGTGATCGACGAGGACGCCAAGCGCAACCTCGAAGCGCATGCCGCGCGCATGGACAAGGAAGCCCGCCTCATCAAGATGGCACCGCTCCCCGAGGCCGCCGCGCACGGCTGCTTCGTCGCCCCGCGCGCGTACGAGCTGAGTTCGCTCTCGCAGCTCGACCGCGAGGTGTTCGGCCCGATCCTGCACGTGGTGCGCTGGAAGGCCGACAACCTCGACGGCGTCATCAACGACATCAACGGCACCGGCTTCGGCCTGACGCTGGGCATCCACTCGCGTATCGACGCGACGATCGACCACATCGCGAAGCACGTGCGCGTGGGCAACTGCTACGTCAACCGCAACCAGATCGGCGCGGTGGTCGGCGTGCAGCCCTTCGGCGGCGAGGGCCTCTCGGGCACCGGCCCGAAGGCCGGCGGCCCGCACTACCTCGCCAAGTTCGCCACCGAGCGCACGCTCACGGTGAACACGACGGCCGCCGGCGGCAACGCTTCGCTGCTGACGCTGGCCGAGTAAGCCCCCCGTGGCGACGCCGAAACACGCTGGGACGAAGCGCGGCGGCGGTGGCGGCCCGGGCCACGCTCCCGCCGCCAAGACCATCCCGGCCGTCGCCGGCCACGGGCCGCTGCGGGTGCGACGCTTCGTCGCCAATCCGGGCTTCGTCGCTTTCACGCACGCGCTGGTCGTGATCAACGCGCTGGCGCTGGGCGTGGAGGCCCTGCCCGCCGCCACCGAAGCGTTCGAAGGCCTGCTCGAAGGGCTGTTCGCCCTCTCGACGGCGTGGTTCGTCGTCGAGATCGCGCTGCGGATGGTCGCGCACGGCAAACCGCTGGCCGGCTTCTTCCGCGACGGCTGGAACAGCTTCGACACCATCATCGTCGTGCTGTCGCTGCTGCCGCTGGCCGGTGGCGTCGCCATCGTGGCGCGCCTCGCCCGCCTGCTGCGACTGCTCCGACTCGTGTCCGGCAACGACCTGCTGCGCGGCTTTGTCGCCCGGCGGCTGCCACTTGGCCCGCACCTGCTGGCGTCCGCCGTGCTGCTCGCCCTCGCCCTCTACGCCTTCGCGCTCGCGGGCTTCCACGTGGCCGGCGGGGTGTTGGCCGATCCCGGTGCGTGGTCCGACCTGCCCAATGCCGCCGCGAGCACGCTGCGCTGGGGCGTGGTGGTCGCGGCGCCGGCGCTGCCGGCGGAGGGCGCGGCCGGGATCGCGTGGCTGGGGGCCTTCGGCGTCACGCTGCTCGCATGGCTCGGGATGACCGTCCGCGGCCTGTTCGGGGCGGGGCCGAAACCATGAGGGCCGTGCTGATGCTCGTCGCCCTGGTGCTGCTGGCGCTCGCTGGGGTCATCGGCATGCAGCGCGCGAGCTTCGTGCGCGTGGCCATGCCCACCAGCGGGATCGTCGTCGACATCGAGTCCCGCGACACCCGCTGCGGCCGCAAGCCGCGCCGCGCCTGCACGAAGTTCACCGCCGTGGTCGAGTACACGGTGGCGAACGACACCCGCCGGTTGCGCACCGGCGCCGGCCAGTCGCGCGGCCGCAACCAACCCGAAGACCAGGCTCGCCACCGCGTCGGCGACGCGTTCCCCCTGCGCGTGCATCCAGCCACCCGCGAGGCGCTGCCCGACAGCACCATGGGCATGTGGGGCCTGCCGATCCTGCTCGGACTCGGCGGCGGCGTGTTCGCACTGTTCGGTGTGCTGGGCTTCCGCCGGCGGCGCTGATCCGGCCGCTGCCGATGGCCGCGCTTCCGTGGCAGGCTTAGCGCCCGTCCCCGTGGTTCCTCCGAATGCTCCTCGAGTACTACGGCTTCGCCGAAGCGCCGTTCTCGATCACGCCGGACCCGCGCTTCGTCCACCTGAGCGAGCGCCATCGCGACGCGCTCGCGCACCTGCACTACGGCATCACCCAGGGAGGCGGCGGCGGTTTCGTGCAGCTCACCGGCGAAGTCGGCACGGGGAAGACCACGCTATGCCGGCTGCTGCTCGAACAACTGCCTGACAGTGTGCGGGTTGCTCTCGTGCTCAACCCGCTTCTCTCCCCGGTCGAACTGCTCGAGGCCATCGCCGAAGAGCTGCGGATCGAGATCGGCGCGGTGCGCGGCAGCCTGAAGGGCCTCTACGACCGGCTCAACGCCTACCTCATCGACGCCTATGCCCAAGGGCTCCGTGTCGTGGTCATCATCGACGAGGCGCAGAACCTGTCGAAGGACGCTCTCGAGCAGGTGCGCCTCCTCACCAACCTCGAGACCCCGACGCAGAAGCTGCTGCAGATGGTGTTGCTGGGACAGCCCGAGCTGCGCGACCTTCTCGAGCGCCCGGAGCTGCGCCAACTCGCCCAGCGCATCACGGCCCGCTTCCACCTGACCCCGCTCGATGCCGACGAGGTCGAAGCCTACGTCCGCCACCGCGTGGCGGTGGCCGGTGCCACGCGTTTTCCGTTCACGCGCCTCGCGGTGAAGCGGCTGCACCAGCACGCCGGCGGCGTGCCGCGGCTGGTGAACGTCATCGCCGAGCGGGCTTTGCTGGCCGGCTACGCACGCGACGAGCATCCGGTCGGCGAGCGCCTCGTCGACCTCGCCGCACGGGAGGTGCTGGTGCGCCCGCTCCGGCGCCTGCCCACGCCTTCGATGCCGATGATGGTCGGCGCCGCGCTCGCCTTGGGCATCGCGCTGTTCGCGCTGGCGCCGCCGCGCGCCCTGACCCCGCCGCCACCCCGGCTCAATGCCGACCTGGCGATATCCATCCCGCCACCGCGGCTGGACGCGGCGACGCTCGAGGCACGGTTGCAACAGCTGGACGGGGCGATCGGGCCCGCTGCCGCCGAGCTGATGCGGATGTGGGCCGTACGCGCCCATGAGGCCTCGCCGGCGCGCGTCGCCGAATGCCCGCCACTACTGGCACCCGGCCTGCTCTGCCAAACCGGCTCGACCAGCCTCGACGCGCTGGTCGCGCTGCAGCGACCGGCGCTCGTGCAGCTGCATGGTCCCGGCGACCGCCGCGTCTGGGCGGTGCTGCTCGGTGCCGACGCCCTCCGCGTCCGGCTGTGGCTGGGCGACATCGCGGTCGACGTGGCGCGCGTCGACTTCCATCGCCACTTCCAGGGCCGCCAGCTGTCGATCTGGCGTGGCCCGGCCGCGTTCGCGCGCGTTCCCACGGAGGGCGATACGGGGCCGGAGGTCGATTGGCTGGCTGCGCGCCTGGCCCCTCGGGGCCAGGCGGCAACGCGCCAAGGGCCGTCGGAGTTCGACGCATCGCTCCTGGCTGCATTGCGCGACGTTCAGCGCGTGCATGGGCTCGACGCCGATGGCGTGCCCGGACCGACCACGTTGCGCGCCCTCGGTGCGGAGCGCGGCGATGGCCCGCGGCTTCGCCGTGACCTCGATGGAGGCGACCGCCATGTCCCTGATCCTTGAAGCCCTGCGCCGCTCGGAAGCCGAACGCCGGCGCACGTCCCCGCCCACGCTGCTCGGCGACAACGCGCCGCCGCCGCGCGCGGCGGCGGCATGGCCGATCGCGTTGGGTGGACTGGGCGCCGGCCTGCTCTTGGCCGCCGCTGCATGGTGGTGGGACTCCGCCCGCGATAGGCCGACGACGGCGGCTGCCCCGGCGCGGCCATCGGCCAACGGCGGCGCGGCGGCCGACGCCGAGCCCATTCCCGTCGCCGCCTACGCGCCACCCGACCGGCCATCGCTCGCCATCGCCCCCCCTCCGGCAGCCCCGGCCCGGACGCCGCCGGCCCGCGCCGCCGGAACCGCCGCGCCGCCCGCATCCGAACCTCGGCCGCAAGCACCCGACCCGCCCATGCGTCCAATGGATGGCGCGACACCGGTCGACGGGACCGGCACCGGGCCACGCCACGGCGACCTGCCGTGGATGGCGTCCAACGCCGAAGGGTTGCCCGCGCTGAAGGTATCGATGCACGTCTATGCGGAGGACCCCGCCCGCCGCTTCGCCATCATCGACGGCCAACGACGGCGGGAGGGCGAGGCGCTGGGGCCGGATCTCGCACTGCTCGAGATCCGCCGTGATGGCCTGCGCCTCCGCTGGCAGGGGCGCGTGCTGTGGGTACCGCGCTGATGATGTTCGTCGACGCCCCCGGACGCCGCCACGTCGCAAGGCGATGGGCCACGCCGCTGGTGCTGGTGCTGTGCGTCGGCGCGTACGGGCTCCTCGCCTTCGTCGATCGCGCCACCCACGACGCCCTGCTCCTTCGCTGGGGCGCCCTCTCCGCGGCCGCCGCCGATTGGCGCAGCCTGCTCCAGCCGGAGCGCGCCGCGACCCTCGTGACCACGCTGGGCCTGCACAGCAGCGGCACCCACCTGCTCGGCAACATGCTCTTCCTGCTCGTGTTCGGCCTGCCTGCCGAGCGCGCGCTCGGATCGTGGCGACTGCTGGTGGTGTTCGTGACCGGCGGCGCGGTGTCCAACTTCGTCGCGGCGCTATCGATGGATCGCCCCGACCGCGTGATCATCGGCGCTTCCGGCGCGGTCTCGACCCTGATCGGTGCCTACCTCGCGCTGTTCCCCAATGCGCGACTCGGCGTGGTGCTGCCGCTCGGCCTCTGGCTGGAGTTCGTGCGGATGCCCGCCGTCGCACTGATCAGCCTTTGGGTCGTGCTGCAGCTGCTTTTCACCTGGGCGGGGCCGAGCTTCGGCGCCGTGGCGTGGTGGGCACACCTCGCCGGCTTCGCCTTCGGCTTCCTGGTGGCCCTGGCCGTGCGCGAATCGCTGGCGCGGCGCTCGCGACTGCGCAACTGAGGACGGCTCCACGGGGCATTGGCGAACGCCGCCTATACTGCGCGCATGGCGAAAGCGATCTACAAAATCACCTTCCTCAACGCCGGGCGCATCTACGAGCTCTATGCGCGCGAGGTGCAGAGCAGCGCACTCTGGGGATTCACCGAAGTGGCCGACCTCGTCTTCGACGTGAACGAAGGCGTCGTCCTCGATCCGACGGAAGAACGATTGAAGGACGAATTCGGGCAGACCCGGCGGCTGTACCTGCCGATGCAGAGCATCGTCCGCATCGAGGAGGTGGAACGCAAAGGGAGCTCGGCGATCCGCGACGCCGGCAGCGGGGAAAAGGTGGTGACGCCCTTCCCGATGCCCTCGAAGCCGCGGTGAGTGGGGAAGGCCCGGCATCGTGGAGGCGCTCATCGGACGAATCGCCGCATGGTTCAGGAACCTGCAGCAGCGACGCCGCGAGGCATTGGCGTTCGAACGGCGCTGGGTCGTCGAGCACGACGACCTCGGGGTCCGCGTTTCCCGGCCGGACGGCGAACAACAGGCGATCGGCTGGAGCGATTTGTGGACGGTGGCCATCGAGACCAATGACAGCGGGCCATGGGGCTCCGATGTCTGGTGGGTGTTCGAAGGTGCTTCGGCGCGCGTCGGCTACCCACAGGGCGCGACCGGCGACGCGGGAATGCTGGAAGTCATGCAAGCACGGCTCGCCGGATTCCGCGATGCCATGGTCATCGAGGCGATGGGCTGCACCGACAATGCCCGCTTCGTCTGCTGGACGCGCGAGGTGCCCGAGGCGGGAGGGCGGATATGACGCCGTTCGATGCGTCATGGCGGCGTACATGGGCGAATCTCGGGCGCGAAGCGCCGCATGGCCTCAAGCAACGACTCCTGGAGGCGTACGCCGAGCCGCAGAGGCATTACCACTCGCGGCAGCACTTGTCCGAATGCCTCGCGCTCCTGGATGACGCGATTGACCAGGCCGAGGCACCGGGCGAGGTGGAAGTCGCGCTGTGGTTCCACGACGCGATCTACCACCCCGGGGCGAAGGACAACGAGCACCGGAGCGCGGACTGGGCGTCGAGCGCCCTTGCGGCCGCGGGCCTCGACGGCGCGGTGATCGAGCGGGTTCGCGGCCTGATCATGGCCACGTGCCACGACGCCACCCCCCGTGACCCCGACCAGCAACTGCTGGTCGACATCGACCTTGCGATCCTCGGCGCCGATCCGCAGCGATTCGCCGATTACGACCGCCAAATCCGCGCCGAATACCCGTGGGTGCCCGGCTTCGTCTATCGATGGAGGCGCCGGCAGGTGCTCATGCGTTTCCTGTCGCGCCCGGCGCTTTACCTGACGCCGACCTTCAAGGCCCGATTCGAGACGCGCGCCCACGACAACCTGCGCGCGGCCTTGCGCTGAGCGCCATGGCGGCGCATGCCGTCATCCCGCGCCGGCAGGGCGTCGCGCGCTGGCCTGCCGCGCCGCGGCGGCCTGCTTCACGCGTCGAAGCGCCTCCGCCACCGCCGAATCACCCTCGACGATCACGCCGGTGGCGTAGCCGTCGGGCACCTCGGCATCACCGGCGAGGTGGCTGGGCAGGTCCTGCTCGCGAAGGCCGCGGATGGCCGTGCCCGGCAAGGTGACGTCCGGGAGGATGCCGCTGGCCTGGATGGAGCGCCCGGATGGCGTGTAGTAGCGGGCAGTCGTGAGCTTGAGCGCGTCGCCATTGCCAAGGTCGACGACCGTCTGCACCGAGCCCTTGCCGAAACTCCGCGCGCCGAGCAGCAGGGCGCGGCGCTGGTCGCGCAGGGCGCCGGCCACCACTTCCGCGGAGCTGGCCGTGCCGACGTCGAGCAGCACCGCGATCGGGGCTCCCTGCAGGGTGTCGCCGGGGGAAGCGCGATACAGCGTGTTCGAGGCCGCTGTGCGGCCGCGCGTGCTGACGATCAGACCACTTTCCAGGAACAGGTCGGCCACCTCGACGGCTGTGGTGAGCAGCCCTCCCGGGTTGTTGCGCAGGTCGAGCACGAGGCCGGAAAGCGGACCGCCGGAGGCCGCTTGCAGCGCGGCGAGCTGGCGCCTCGACTCATCGCCGGTATCGCCTTCGAAATAGCCGATGCGCAGATAACCGTAACCGGGCTCCAGCAGGCGGCCGCTGACGCTCGACAGCGCAACGCTTTGGCGGACGAGCACGACATCGCGCGGCAGGGCTTCGCCAGGGCGCAGCAGCGACAGCCGCACGCTGGTGCCAGCGGTGCCGCGCAGCGCGCGGGACGGGTCGGCCTCGCGCCGGCTTCCTGCGGGACGGCCGTCGATGGCCACGATGACATCGCCCGTGCGCAGGCCGGCCTTGTGCGCAGGACCGCCCTCGATGGTGCCGACCACCTTGAGGCTGCGGTCAGGCCTGACCTCGACCTCCACGCCGATACCGTCGTACACACCCTGCACGTCCTCGGCCAAGGCGCTGGCGCTGGTGGCCGGCAGATAGGCGCTGTGCGGGTCGAGGTCGGCAAGCAGGGCGCGGATGGCGGACTGCATCAGCGTGCGGTCATCGACCGGGTCGACATAGCCCTCCTGCACCGTGCGGAAGACCTCGACGAAACGCCGGATCTCTTCGAGCGGAACCGACGACGATGGCGCCGGGGCCAGCGGATCGGACGCCGGGCCGGCCTGGGCGAGCACGGGGGACGATGCGGACAGCGCGAGCAGGATCGGAAGGGGGGAAAGTCGCATGGCGTCCACCGGAGAGGCCGCCATTATGCGGCTCAGCGCCACCAGCCGCGCGGATCCACGGGTTGGCCGTTGCGGCGCAGTTCGAAATACAGCGCGGTCTGCGATGCGCCGCCGGAGTCGCCGGCGCGGGCGAGGGTGTCGCCCTGCCCCACCCAGTCGCCCACGCCGCGACTCAGCCTGTCGTTGTGGGCGTAGAGGCTCATCCAGCCGTCGCCGTGGTCGAGGATCAGCAGCAGGCCGTAGCCCTTCAACCAATCGGCATAGGCCACGCGGCCCGGCGCGACGGCGCGCACCGGGGTGCCGCGCGCCACGGCGAAACGCACGCCGTCGCTCTGCAGGCCGCCGGGCAGCGCAGCGCCGAAACGTTCGAGCACCCGGCCCCCCTCCACCGGCAGCGGCAGCTGGCCTCGGCGGCTGGCGAAGGGGCGATCCTCGTCGAGCCGCTTGGGGATATCGGCGATGGCATCGCGCAGTTCCGCCAGCAAGGTCTCCACCGCGCGCTGGTCGCGGCCCAGTGCGGCCAAGCGGGCTTGGCGGTCTTGGAAGGCGGCTTCCAGGCCCGCCAAGGCCTGGCGTCGAGCGCCGCGCTCGTCCTCCAGCGTGGCCAGGGCCGTCGTCGCCGCGGCCGCGACGGTGGCCATCTCGCCTTGCTGGCGCCGGACGTCGGCGGTCAGCGTCGCGAGCGCATCAAGCTCGGCCAGCACGCCCTGCACGCGACGCGCGCGATCGGCCTGCACATGGCGATGGTAGGCCAGCGCACGCCCCATCGCGCCGACCTGGTCCTGCGCCAGCAGCAGCTTCAACTGCTCGTGCCGACCCGCGGCATAGGCGGCACGCACCAGCCGGGCCAGCACCTCGCGTTGGCCCTTGAGGGCGTCGGCGAGTGCGGCGCGCTCCGCCTCCTTCGCGGCCAGGGCCTCGGCAAGCCGCGCCTGATCGGCTTCGGCGGCATCGACCGCCTGTTGCGCTTCGGCCACGCGGGCGTCGGCTTGGCGCAGGGCGGACAGCGTCTCGGACTTTTCGGCCTCCACGCGCTTCTGCTGCTCGACCAACGCCGCCACGCGCCGTTTCAGCGCATCGAGCTGGGCCTGCGCTTCGGCCTCGCGCGCCGCACGCTGTGGATCCGCAGGCTGCGCTAAGGACGGCGCGGCCCCGAGGGCGGCGAACGCCATCAGCCCGGCGAAGGCTCGGCCAGCCCACCGGCGCGCCGGCCTCGCGCGCGGGACCGTCAAGCGATCTGCACCAGCGATTCGCCGGTCATCGCCGCCGGCTTCGGCAGGCCCATCAGCCGCAGCACGGTCGGCGCGATGTCGCGCAGCGCACCGCCGGCGCGCAGCGTGGCCTTGCGCCCGACGTAGACGAAGGGCACCGGCCCGACGGTGTGCGCCGTGTGCGGCTGGCCCGTTTCCGGGTCGCGCATCATCTCGAGGTTGCCGTGGTCGGCGGTGACGAGCATCTCGCCGCCGACGGCCTCGATGGCCTCGCGCAGGCGGCCGAGCGCGGTGTCGACGGCCTCCGCCGCCTTGATCGCCGCGGCCAGGTCGCCGGTGTGGCCGACCATGTCCGGGTTCGCGATGTTGCAGGCGATGAAGTCGACCTCGCCGCCGCGGATGGCGGCGACGAGCTTGTCGGTGAGTTCGGGGCAGCTCATCTCCGGCTGCAGGTCGTAGGTGGCGACCTTCGGCGAAGGCACGAGCTCGCGCGTCTCGCCCGGCAGCAGGGCCTCGCGGCCACCGCTGAAGAAAAAGGTGACATGCGCGTACTTCTCGGTCTCGGCGATGCGCAGCTGCTTCAAGCCGGCGGCGGCGATCACTTCGCCCAGCGTGTCGCGCAGGTCTTCCGGCGCATAGGCCACCTTCGCCGGCAGCTCGGACGAATACTCGGCCATGCCGACGAAGCGCGACAGCGCGATGGCACGCGGCTTGGCGAAGCCCTCGAAGCCCGGCACGGTGAACGCCGCGGTGATCTGGCGGGCGCGGTCGGCGCGGAAGTTGAAGAACACCACGGCGTCGCCATCGCGCATCGGCGCGGCACCGTCGATGACCGTCGGCTTCACGAACTCGTCGTTCTCGCCGCGGGCGTAGGCGGCCTCGAGCGCCGCCAAGCCGTCCGCTGCGCGGAACCCGGCGACGCCTTCGGTGATCGCGCGGTAGGCCGCCTCGACGCGCTCCCAGCGCTGGTCGCGGTCCATGGCGTAGTAGCGGCCCGACACGGAGGCGAGGTGTGCGTTGCCAGCCTTGGCCATCACCTCGGCCAGCGCGCGCAGCGAGGCCTCGGCGGAGCGCGGCGGCATGTCGCGGCCGTCGAGGAAGGCGTGCACGGCGACGCGCGCCACGTCCTCGCGCTTCGCCAGCTCGATCAGTGCGAACAGGTGGGCCTCGTGCGAGTGCACGCCGCCCGGCGAGAGCAGGCCCATCAGGTGCAGCGTGCCACCCGCGTCGCGGGCCGCGCGGCAGGCGGCGAGCAGCTCGGGGTTGCGGAAGAAGTCGCCACTCTCGATCTCGGCATCCACCCGGGTGAGGTCCTGGTAGACGATGCGGCCGGCGCCGATGTTCATGTGGCCGACTTCGGAATTACCCATCTGCCCGTCCGGCAAGCCGACGAACTTGCCCTCGGTGTGGACGAGGGTGTGCGGGCACTCGGCCAGCAGGCGGCGCCAGTGCGGGACGCGGGCCAGAGCGATGGCGTTGTCGGCCGTGGCCTCGCGATGGCCCCAGCCATCGAGGATCAGCAGGAGGACGGGTTTCGGACGCGACGCCATGACCTTTGCACCAGTGACGAAAGGGAGGCGACAAGTCTAGCGGGCGGGCGGCAACATGGCCCCGTCATCCCGACCCGGAGCACGCCATGCGCCATCCCGTCCGCCTCAGCCCGCTGGTCATCGCCCTGGCCCTCGCCGTCGGCGCCGGTCACGCCCTGGCCGACACCCCGCCCAGTGAATCGAAGGTGCTGGGCAGCATCACCGCGCAGGCCGGCCAGGCCTACGACAGCCTGGATTCGGTGAACGGTGGCATCCGCATCCAGCGCGGCGCCACCGTGCGCAGTGCCGAGACCGTCAATGGCGGTATCAGCATCGACGAGGGTGCGAACGTCGGCAGCGCCGAGACCGTGAATGGCGGCATCAGCATCGCCGGCAAGGTGAAGCTGGGGAGCGCGGAGACGGTGAACGGTGGCATCAGCCTCGACGACGACGGCGAAGTGTCCGGCGATCTCGAGACCGTCAACGGCGCCATCCGCATCGGCGCCCGCAGCGTGGTGGCCGGCGAGGCCGAGACCGTCAACGGCGGCATCCGCCTCGATGGTGGCACGGTGCGCGGCGTGCTGCGCACCGTCAACGGCGACATCACCCTGACCCGCGGGGCCGAGGCCGGCGGCATCGAGATCGAGGAACCGAACCGCGGCTGGTGGAATTGGGGCGGCGAGAAGCTGCCGCGCGTCGTGATCGGCCCGGAGGCCAAGGTGAACGGCCCGATGGTCTTCAAGCGCGAGGTGCGGCTGTTCGTGCACGCCACCGCCACCGTCGGCGAGGTGCGCGGCGCCACGGCGGTGCGCTACGAGGGCGAAGACGCGCCCGAGTAGGCGGCCTAGAATCGGGGACGTTTCCACGTTGGAGTGTCCCCGTGATGCGATCCACCCTGATGGCGGGCGTCGCCCTCCTCACCAGTGCGGCCGCCTGCGCCACGCCGGTTCCGCCCGCCGCCGCCACCGCGACGGCCCAGCACAGCTTCGGGCCCGAGATCTCGGCCGAGGACTTCAGTGCCCACGTGCGCACCCTCGCCAGCGACGAGTTCGCCGGCCGCTCGCCGGGCGGCATCGGCGAGACCAAGACCGTCGAGTACCTGATCGCCCAGCTGCAGCGCCTCGGCCTGAAGCCCGGCAACCACGGCTCGTGGACGCAGGACGTCCCGATGACCGAAACCAAGGCCGACGACAAGACCAGCACCTTCACGCTCACCACGGCCAAGCAGACGCTGGCGCCGGCCATTGGTCCCGAGGTGGTGGTCGGCACGCGCACCGGCCAGCCGGAGGTGACCATCGACGCCAGCGAGCTGGTGTTCGTCGGCTACGGTGTCAACGCACCGGAGGCCGGCTGGAACGACTACGACGGCCTCGACGTGAAGGGCAAGACGGTCGTGATGCTGATCAACGACCCGGGCTTCCACGTCGGCAGCGCCGAGCTGTTCGGCGGCAAGCGCATGACCTACTACGGGCGTTGGACCTACAAGTTCGAGGAAGCCGCCCGCCAGGGCGCCGCCGCGGCGCTGATCATCCATGACGACGCCGGCGCGGCCTACCCGTGGGAAGTGGTGCAGAACAGCTGGGGCGGCCCGCAGTTCGACCTGCCACCGAGCGAGGACCCGGAACCGCGCCTGCCGGCGCAGGGCTGGATCAACGCCGCCACGGCCGACGCGCTGTTCGCCGACGCTGGCCTCGACTTCGAGGCGATCCGCACGGCCGCCAACCAGCCCGGCTTCAAGGCGGTGCCGCTGAAGGCGACGTTCTCGCTGTCGCTGAAGAGCAGCTCGCGCACCGCGACCTCGCAGAACGTCATCGCCATGCTGCCGGGCACCACGCATCCGGACGAGGCCATCGTCTATACCGCGCACTGGGACCACCTCGGCCGCAACTTCTCCGGCGTGGGCGATCGCATCTTCAACGGCGCCATCGACAACGCCACCGGCGTGGCCGGCGTGCTGGAGATCGCGGAAGCGTTCACGGTGCAGCGCCCGGCACCGGAACGCAGTCTGGTCTTCCTGTTCGTGACGCTGGAGGAGTCCGGCTTGCTTGGCTCGAAGTACTACGCCGCGCATCCGGCCATCCCGCTGGAAAAGACCGTCGCCGTCATCAACCTCGACGCGATGAGCGTCGTCGGCCCGTCGAAGGAGCTGGTCGTCATCGGCCTCGGCAACTCGACGCTCGATGACGTGGCCCGCTCCTTCGCCGAAGCGCAGGACCGCGTGCTGATGGAGGAGAGCGAGCCGCAGAACGGCTATTTCTTCCGCTCCGACCACTTCAACTTCGCCAAGGCCGGCGTGCCGGCGCTGTACGCCAAGGGCGGCGTCGACCACCGCGAGAAGGGCCGCGAATTCGGCCTCGCGTGGATGGCCGACTACACCGCGGTGCGCTACCACAAGGTCGGCGACAACTACGACGCGAGCTGGGACCTGCGCGGCACCATGCAGGACCTGCAGCTGCTCTACGGGGTGGGCCGCACGCTGGGAAGCAATCGCGAGTGGCCGAACTACGTGGAAGGCAACGCCTTCCGCAAAGTGGAACAGCGCGGGCAGTAATCGTTCGGCGGGCCCGTCCTGCGAACCAACGAAACGAAGAACGGGCGCCGCGAGGCGCCCGTTTCCATTTCCGGCCGCGCGTCGGCGGCGGGGCCGCCGGCGCTCGGCTCAATCGGCCTTGCGGACGTGGGTGTCGAGGAACGCCAGGTAGGCCTCCTGCGCGGTGATGCGGTTCTCGCGACGCAGGAACCCATGCCCCTCGTCGGGGAACAGCACGTACTCCACGGGCACGTTGTTGGCGCGCGCCGCCGCCACCAGTTCGTCCGACTCGACCTGCAGCACGCGCGGGTCGTTGGCACCCTGCACCACGAGCATCGGACGCACGATGTTCTTCGCGTGGAACAGCGGCGAGATGCGGCGATGGCGCTCGGCGTCGGTCGCCGGATCGCCCATCTCGTCGTAGAGCGCCTGCCGCTGCGCGCCCCACCACGCGGGGATCGATTCCAGCGTGCGCACCCAGTTGGTGACGCCGAAGATGTTGATGCCGGCTTCGAAGGCTTCCGGATGGAAGGTGAGCGCCGCTGCCGTGATGTAGCCACCGTACGAGCCGCCCATCACCGCCACCTGGTCGTCGGCCACCCAGTCCTGCGCGCGCAGCCAGTCGCCGCCGGCGACGATGTCGCGCAGGTCGGCCTCGCCGTGCCGGCGGTCATCCATGTGGAAGAAGGTCTTGCCATAGCCCGAAGAGCCGCGGTTGTTGGCGCCGAGCACGGCATAGCCGTGGTTGACGAGGTGCTGGACCATCGCGCTGTAGCCGCGGCGCGTCTGCCCGCCGGGGCCGCCGTGCACCAGCACGACCGCCGGCACCGGGGTCGCCGCGGACGCGCCCTTCGGACGGTAGAGCACCGACGGGATCTGAACGCCGCCCTCGGCCGTGTAGCGGACGATGGTCGCCTCGACGAGGTGCGACTCGTCGATGGCCGGATTCAGCGCCGAGGTGAGCCGGCGCACCTTGCGGTCGGCGAGGTCGGCGACGAAGACATCGGCGGGCGAGGTGTCGGAGGCCACGGTGAACGCCATCCGCGATTCATCCGGCGAGAAGCGCACGCCACCGATATCGCCATCGGGCAGGCCGTCGAAGGTGAGCGGCTGGCCGTCGCGGGTGTCGAGGATGGCCAGGGCGGTGCTGGCATCGGCATTGATGGCCGAGACCCGGTAGCGACCGCTCGGCGACCACGATACGAACATCACGTCCCAGTCGGCCTCGATCAGCGGCGCCTGCTTGCCCGAAGCGAGGTCATGCGTCCAGGCCTGGTTGAACTCGCCGTGCGCGTTGGTGGCGAACACCAGCGTCTTCGCGTCCGGCGTGAAGCCATAGACGCTGGTCGACACCGCGCCCTCGCCCGGGGTGACCAGCGCGGGCTTGCCGTCGCCCTCCAGATCGACGAGGTACACATCGGAATCCGCCGAGGTGTTGGGCTTTTCCAGGGCGACCCAGCGGCCGTCGTTCGAGACCTCGGCCGGCAGGAAGCCGCCGGGGTTCTGGAACAGCACGCGATGCTCGAAGGTCGTCGTGTCGTAGGCGAGCACGTCGAAGGCCTGCGGGTCGCGGGCGTTCGAGGTGATCCACAGCGTCTTGCCGTCCGGGCTCAGGCCGGCGAAGCCGGCCTTGAGCTTCTCGCCGGGCGTGAGGTCGCGCAGCGTGCCGTCGGGCTCGCGCAAGTACACATGCGTCAGCTCGTTGCCACCCTTGTCGCCCTGCACCAGCACGCGCCCGTCCGGCAGGTAGCTGGCGGCGAACAGCGCATCGGTGGTCGACGCGGTGAGCGGCACCGGAGCGCCGCCAGCCACCGGCAGCGCGTAGGCGTTGAACACGCCGGTGGCGTCGGAGCTGATCAACAGCGACGTGCCGTCGGGCGAGAACGTGAGTCCGCCGGCATCGGCCACGCGGAAGCTGGTGGTGTCGAAGAACTGCGCGGCCGTGTATTTCGGACCGGCCTCGGCAGCGGCGGCCTCGACCGGCAGGACGCCGGCGAGCAGGAAAACGGCGGACAGAACGGCGGTGGCACGCATCGGCGGGACTCCCGGTGTGGAAATGCCCGCCGAGCCTACCCCGCTGCCGGCAGGACGCGACGGGGCCGATGGTCACGCAGAGGCATGACGGACGGCTCAGCCCCTGGAGGCAAGGACACCGCGACCTGCGCCCTCAGCGCCTCGGCCACCTCGTCCATCGCCGCCATCATCGGCATGTGTCCGCAGCCTGGGAGCATCACCGTGCGCGACTCGGGCAGGCCGGCAGCGAACAACGCGGCCGCGCTCGGATCGATCACGCGATCGTCGTCGCACCACAGCAGCAACGTCGGTGCGCGGATGTCGCCGAGCAGGGGATGGACCGCGAACGCCTCGTCGCCGCGCAGGCGATCGAGCACCGCCACCTCGAAATCATGTTCCGCGATTCGCCTGGCGATCAGCGCGCGGTCGGCCGGCCAGGGAACGATCGGCGGATCGGTGAACACGAGACCGAGGTAACGGTCGAGCGTGGCGCGGTCCGCCACGGCGAACGGATGGCCCCCTTCGAGCACGGCGCGACCGAACTCGTTCGGCGCGAACGGCACGCCCGCCGCCGACAGCAGGGCAAGGCGCTGCACCCGCCCGGGATGCCGGGCCGCCACCAGGCCGGCGATGTGCCCCCCCATCGAGTGGCCCACGAGGAGCGCCGGCGGACGAGGCAGCGTGTCCAGCCAGGCAGCGATCCGTTCGGACTGCGCCACCACGCCGTAATCAGCGCCGGGATCGCGATCGCTCTCGCCCCAGCCGGGCAGGTCCGGCGCGATCACGCGATGCGTGGCCGAAAGCTCGGCCATCAGCGGCAGCCAGTTCTCCTTGGCGCCGGTGAATCCGTGCAGCAGCACCACCAGCGGGGCATCGGCGGGTCCGGCCTCGAGCTGCACGATGCGTTGTCCGTCCACCTCGACGCTGTGGACGTCGGCACCGGCCTGCAGCCGCTGCACGGCGAACCAGCCCTGCAGCGCCCACTCCGGCCGCCACGCGAACAGGCCGATGACGATCAGGGCATCGAGGGCCAGCGCCACGACGAGGATCGTGCGGCGCCGCAGGCCTCGCGGCGCACCGGACGACACGGCCGGCAGACGCGCAGCGCGCATCGCGGCCTACTTCGCCGCCGCGTCGAGCACGGCCTGCACGGCACCGCGGGTGATCGGGTGGTAGCCCGCACTGGCCTGCTGCAGCACCTGGCGCGCGAACGCGAGGCCATCCGGCGTCTCGGCCAGCGCCACGTAGCTCGGCAGGACCAACTTGCGGCGGCCCACCTTGCGCAGGAACTGCGCCAAGGCCGGGCGGGCCTCGAAGTAGCCGGCGCGCACGGTGATCGGGTACCAGCGTTGGGCGATCTCGCCGTTCGCCGTGCCGGTGAAGCGGAAGGCGCCGTCAAGCTCGAGAAGACGGCTGGCATCGATATCCTCCGGCAGGCCCTCGAGGAAGTGCACCCATTCCTGAGTGATCCATTTCGCCGTGTCGAGCTCGGCCACGGCGCGACGGCGCTCCAGCCAGTCGGCGCGGGCGGCATCGACGGCGGCGAGGCGCGGGGAGGTCGCGGCGACAGCGGTCTCCGGCAGGCCGGGGCCGGCGATCCAGGCGGCCAGCTCGGCCTCGGTGAGCTTGCCCGGGTTCTTCGCGATGAGCTCGCGACGCAGGAAAGCAAGGAAGTCGTCGGTGGTGACGCTCTTGAACGCGTGCTCGTCGAACCACTTCCGCAGGAAGGGGTCGAAGACCTCGCGACCGTAGCGGCCCTCGAGAAAGGACAGGAACCACTGCCCCTTGATGTAGGCCACGTCGGTGAGGGCTTCGTCCGGATCGCGCCCCGGCGACGGCGGCAGCGCCAGCACCTGCTGGGCCGGGGGCAGCGCGGCCAGCTCGGCGCGCAGGCCGGTCTGGCTGACCACGTCCTCCATGTCGGCCTGCTCGCGGCCGTAGACGGCCTCGACGATGCGGTTCTCCACGTAGCTGGTGAAGCCCTCGTTGAGCCACATGTCCTTCCAGCTGGCATTGGTGACGAGGTTGCCCGACCACGAATGCGCGAGTTCATGCGCGATCAGCGAGACCAGCGACTTGTCGCCGGTGATCACCGTCGGCGTGATGAAGGACAGGCGCGGGTTCTCCATGCCGCCGAACGGGAAGCTGGCCGGCAGGATCAGCAGGTCGTAGCGCTCCCAGCGGTACGGGCCGTAGAGCGCCTCGGTGGCGACGATCATCTTTTCCGTGTCGCTGAACTCGGCCGCGGCGCGGTCGAGCACCGGGGCCTCGGCCCAGACGCCGGCGCGGTCGGAGATCGCCTTGAAGCGGAAATCGCCGACGGCGATCGCCAACAGGTAGCTGGGAATCGGCTGCGCCATCGTGAAGCGGTAGTCGCCATCGGCTTCGGCGGCCGGGTCGTTGTCGGCGCTCATCAGGGCCATCAGGCCCGGCGCCGTGCGGATGCGCGCCGTGTAGGTGAAACGCACGCCCGGTGTGTCCTGCAGGGGCACCCAGCTGCGGGCATGGATGGCCTGCGACTGGCTGAAGAGCAGCGGCAGCTTGCCGCCGGCCGTCATGGCCGGCGTCATCCACTGCAGGCCCGAAGCCTCCGGCGACGTACGGTAGCGGATGCGCACCGCATCCATCCGGGACGGCAATGACACGGTGAGCGTGCTGCCGAAGATCGCGTCGCGCTCGGCGAGGCTGAACTCGACGCGCTGCCAGCGGCCGTCACCCTTCCGGGCCTGCACGCGCTCGATGGCGAGGTCGCGGGTGTCGAGTCGAAGTTCCGCCGGGCCCGACGCCGCCGGGTCGGCCCACGCCAGCGCGTGGACGACCTCGCCCGACAGGGTGCGCGCCGGGAAATCCACGCGGAGATCCAGCGCCATGGCGCTGATGCGCACGACCGTGGGCTGGGCGGCGCTGTGCTCGTCGTGCGCACGATCGGCCGACTGGGCGACCGCCGCGAAGAGTGCGAAGGCGAAGGCGAGGATCAAGCGCATGCGGGCAGGGCCATCCGGGGAATCACTGCAGTTTACTCAAAGCCCGGCGCGGCCCCTTGCCGCCTGCCGACGCCAAGGTGTGGAAAGGCCGCGGCCTCAGACGCGGTAGCCGGAGTGGATGGCGCAGATGCCGGCGCTGAGGTTGCGGTAGTCGCAGCGTTCGAAGCCGGCCTCGGCCATCATCGCCTTGAGTTCGTCCTGCGGCGGATGCTTGCGGATGCTTTCCGCGAGGTACCGGTAGCTGGCCGAATCGTTGGCGAACAGCTGGCCGAGGCGCGGCAGCACCTTGAAGCTGTGGAAGTCGTAGACCGGCTTGAACCACTCCGGCTTCACCTCCGAGAACTCCAGCACGAGGGCGCGGCCGCCGAGCTTGAGCACGCGGCGCATCTCGCGCAGGGCCTTGGCCTTGTCGGTGACGTTGCGCAGGCCGAAGGCGATGGTGACGAGGTCGAAGCTGGCGTCCGGGAAAGGCAGCGCCTCGGCGTTCAGCTGCACCCAGCGCAGGCCGCGCACGAGGCCGCGGTCGGTGAGCCGGTCGCGGCCGACGCCGAGCATCGCCGCGTTGATGTCGCCGACCACCACTTCGCCCGAATCGCCGACGCGCTCGTGCAGCAGCGCGGCGATGTCGCCGGTGCCGCCGGCGAGGTCGAGCACGCGGTCGCCCTTCGCCACGCCCGAGGTGGCTACGAAGTAGCGCTTCCACACCCGATGCACGCCGAGGCTCATCAGGTCGTTCATCAGGTCGTACTTGCCGGCCACCGACGAGAAGACCTCGCGCACCAGGCCGGCCTTCTCGGCGGTGGGTACGTCGCGGAAGCCGAAATGGGTGGTGCCGCCGTCGCGGGGTTCGCTGTTCATGCGGACGATTATCCCACCACCGGCGGCAAGGCGGCGTTTCCGAAAGGGGGCGGGGCCCTGCCGCTCAGACCGGGTCGCGCGACAAGCCCGCGGCGGCGAGCGCGGCCTCGTAGGTTTCCCATCGCGCGTGATGCTCCCGGCCCAGTTCGTACAGGTAGGCCCAGGTGTACAGGCCGGTGGCGTGGCCGTCGCTGAAACGCAAGGCGATCGCGTAGTGGCCCACCGGCTCGACGGCGTCGATGGCGACCTCGCGTTTCCCGGCGACGAGGATCTTCTGTCCGGGAGCGTGCCCCTGCACCTCGGCACTCGGCGACTCCACCCGAAGGTACTCGGCGGGCAGGCGGACGACGGCACCGTCGTCGAAGGTGAGCTCGAGGACGCGGGAGGCTCGATGGAGAGTGATGGCAGTGGGGCGGGCGCTCATGCGCAGATTGAACCAGACCGCCGCGCCCGGCGTCGCCCAGCGAGGCGGATTCAGCGACGTCAGCGCCGGCTGAACACCCCGCGGGCAGTCAGGCTGGTGAAGGCAGCGGAGGACTATGCTCGGGCGATCCCCCGCCGGAGACCCGCCATGCGCAAGCCCCTCCTCGTCGCCCTCGTGCTGATCGCGACGCCCGCCCTGGCCTTCGACCAGGCCCAGGTGATGCAGCCCGCCGCGCTGTCGAACGTGCAAAGCGTCCACATCGCGCCCGTCGCGGTCGAGCTGCCCGCCGCCCGCCGCGCCGGCGCCCGCGGCGACGAGCCGCGCCCGGTCGCCCCGCGGGACGCCGAGGCGAAGGCCGCGGACCTGACCGCCGCGCTGCGGCGCGGATTCGAGAAAGAGTTCACGGTGGTCGATGCGCCGGGCCCCGGCGTGCTCGTGGTCGAGGCCACGCTGACCCGCCTCGAGGCCAGCCGCCCGACGATGGCCGACTACCATCGCGAGCCGGGCTTGGGCTTCGAATCCGTCTACGCTGGCGGTGCCGCCGTCGAGGTGCGCCTGTCGCGCGACGGCAGCGACATCGCCGTGCTCAAGGACCGCTACGTCGGCAGCTTCGCCGACGGGGCGCCGCGCATCGGCGTTTGGCAGGACACCGACCGCGCGTTCTCGCGTTGGTCGCGCCAGCTGCCGGACTGGGTGGCGCAGCCAGTGACCGCGTCCCGCTGAGTCGGCGCGGGATCACGGAAGGCCCGGAGCGATCCGGGCCTTCGTCGTTTCAGGGCTTCCGCTTCGCGCGAGGATGCGCGACGTCGTAAACCCGGGCCAGATGCTGGAAATCGAGATGGGTGTAGATCTGCGTGGTCGCGATGTTCGCGTGGCCCAGCAGCTCCTGCACGCCGCGCAGGTCGCCGGAGCTTTCCAGCACGTGGCTGGCGAAACTGTGCCGCAGCAGGTGCGGATGCACGCGCTTCCAGACGCCCTGGCGCATCGCCAGCTCGCGCACGCGCTTCTGCACCGCACGCGGGCTGATGGGCCCGCCGTCGCGACCGGGGAAGACCGGGCGGGCGCCGGGGGACGCGACGCCGGACGACGGCCCCCGGGCGGAGGTCGCCTCGCTCGCCGCCCAAGCGGCCAGCGCCTCGCGCGCATGCCGGCCGACCGGCACGATGCGCGTCTTGCGGCCCTTGCCGAGCACGCGCACTTCGCCACCCGCGAGGTCGAGATCGCCCCAGCGCAGTGCGCAGAGCTCCGACACGCGCAAGCCCGAGGAGTAGAACAGCTCCATCATCGCGCGGTCGCGCAGGCCGAGCGGCGCGTCAGTGGGCACTTCGACGAGCTGGCCCATCTCGTCGGCATCCAGCACCTGTGGCAGCTTGCGCGGTGCCTTCGGCCCGCGCAGGCCTGCGCTCGGATCGAGGGCGATCTCGCCGTGCTTCATCAGCCAGCGGAAGAGCGCACGGCAAGCCGAGAGCCGCCGCTGCACGCTGGGCGGCGAGAGGCCTCGGGCGTGCTCGTCCGCGACGAAAGCGCGCAGCGCGAGCCCATCGATTCGACCCCAGTCCGCGATGCCCTGCGCACCGGCCCAAGCGCGCAGCGCCGCGAGGTCGCGGCGATAGGCGTCGAGGGTATGGGGGGATGCCTGCTTCTCCACCGCCAGGTGGTCGACGAACCGGGCGAGCGCCGCGTCGAGGGCCTGCCCTCCCACGTCGCCGGCCGCGCTCCGGTTCATCGCTGCGCGAAGCGCCCCATCGCGGTCGCGAGGGCCTCGGCCATCATCCGCAGGAAGAGCGTGCCCATGCCGGGGAAGAAGCGGTTCGGATCGACGCTGCCCACCGCAACCAGCCCCACGCCGGACACCGGCAGCACGGCGCAGGAGGCGGCACGGTCCGCGGTGTCGCCGAACAGGAGCGCCTGACGCTCCGGCGACAGGCGCCCACAAAGCGGCTCACCGGTCGCGATCGTCTCCTGGAAGGACGCCATCCGCGGATCGGAGGCGGGCACGACCCGACACCACGAAGCCTCGCCGAGACCGGCGACGGGCGCGAGCAGCGTGGCCTGCACGGCGTCGCCGGCGAAATCCTCGCCGAGCACCGCGACCATCGCCCGCAGCGTGTCGGCGGCGGAACCAGCCCGCATCAAGGCGAGAGTGAGCTGGTGGGCGCGCACCGCAAGACGCTCGTTGTCCTGCGCATTGGCGGACAACTCGTGCAGCCGTCGCGTCAACTCGCGGTTCTTCTCGCGCAGCACTTCCAGCTGGTAACCCGCCAGCGAGGCACTCGCGCCGCCATCCTTCGGCACGACGAGCGTGACGGCCAGATCGGGGAACTGTTCGAGGAAGCGGGGGTGGCGGCGCAGCCACTGCGCCACTTCATGCGCCTCGCTGCGTGCGTTGCGTTCATCGGCCATTGGCGTCGACTCCCTCATCCCACCACTCTCCCTCGAAGACGAACGCGGCCGGGCCGCGCATGGCGACCGGCGCGTCGTCGGACGGCCAGTCGATGTGCAGGGTGCCGCCAGGCAGGTCGACGCGCACGGCGCGGCCGACGCGCCCCTGGCGCACGAGGACGGCCACCGCGGCGCAGGCGCCGCTGCCGCAGGCGAGCGTCTCGCCGACGCCCCGCTCGAAGACGCGAAGGGCGATGTGGTCGGACGCCCGCACCTCGGCGAACCCGACATTGACGCCGTCGGGGAAGCGGCCGCTGCGCTGGAGCCACATGCCGATGCCAGCGACATCGACCGCGCCCAAGGCGTCACCGGGTGCCGCCCTGGCGGCCACTTCGATCACGGCGTGCGGATTGCCCATCGACACGGCACCGAAGGCCAGGGGGCCGAACGCGCCGTCGGCGACGTAGCGCGCCGCCTCGGAGGGGGCGAGCAACGGGATGCGTTCCGGGGCGAAGTGCGGCACGGACATCTGGACACGGACGCTGCCGTCGTCCAGCGCCTCGGCCTCGACGCGGCCGGCGGGACTGCCCATCACGAAGCGCGCCGTTCGGGCGCTGCCGTCGCGGCGGAGCCATGCGGCCACGCAGCGCGCCCCGTTGCCACACTGGCCGGCGGCGCTGCCGTCGGCATTCCAGATGCGATAGTCAGCGACCGCGTCCGGCGCCGTCGGGGGCTCGATCGTCAGCAACTGGTCGAACCCCACGCCGCGATGGCGGTCGGCCATCCGCGCGGCCTGGGACGGCGTGGGCGGCGGCGCGCCATCGCGCAGGTCGAGAACGACGAAATCATTGCCGGCGCCGTGCATCTTGCTGAAGCGGCGGCGCGGCGGCGCCGGACGGCTCATCCGGCCGCCGCTCCGGCGTCCAAGGCCATCGCGGGCCCGGGCTCGGGGCGAACGAGGTCGCCCTTGTTGCCGCAGGCGGCGAGCAGGGCGCAGGCGAGAAGCAACGACAGCAGCAGGCGGAGGGTCTTCATGCGCGGGAGTATAGCGACGGCATCCCGTGGGCGATGAATACGTTTGCGCCTCCGGCCGCCCCGCAAGCGGCCTTCGGGCCGAAGGATTACGCTGCCCGGTCAAGCCCCCATCGAGTGCTCCATGACCCAGGACGCTTCGCTCTTCGTACTGTTCGGCGCCACCGGCGACCTCGCCCAGCGCATGCTGCTGCCCTCGCTGTACGCGCTGGAGCGCGACGGCCTGCTGCCCGGAGCCCTGCGCATCCTCGGCACCGCGCGCAGCGCGATGGATGCCGCTGGTTTCCGCGCCAACGTGGCCGAGTCCATCGGCAAGGCGATCGCGGCGGGCGAGTGCAACGAAGCCGCGCTGGAGCGACTGCTCGGCCGCTGCGACTACCAGGCGGCGTCGGTGGACGATCCGGCCGCTCTTGCCGCGCTCGCCGCGCGCATCGCCACCCTGCGGGGCGAGGGCGACACGCTGGTGCACCTGTCCACCGCGCCCAAGTTCTACGGGCCGATCTGCGAAGCGCTGGCCGCCGGCGGCGTCGCCGACGCGCGCATGCGCGTGATGCTCGAGAAGCCCATCGGCCACGACCTCGCCAGCTCGATCGCCATCAACGAGGCGGTGGCGAAGGTGTTCCGCGAGGCGCAGGTGTTCCGGGTCGACCACTACCTCGGCAAGGAGGGCGTGCAGAACCTGCTGGCCCTCCGCTTCGGCAATGCGCTGTTCGAGCCGATCTGGAACTCGCGCTTCGTCGAGCAGGTGCAGATCACCGTCGCCGAGACGGTGGGGCTCGAGGGCCGCGGCGGCTACTACGACGAATCGGGCGCCATGCGCGACATGGTGCAGAACCACCTCCTCCAGCTGCTGACCTTGACGGCGATGGAGCCGCCGTCGCACTTCGATCCGGGTTCCGTGCGCAACGAAAAGCTGAAGGTGCTGCGGTCGCTGCGACCCATCGAGGGAGAGGATGTGGCGACCCATACGGTGGCCGGCCAATACACGGCGGGGGCGATCGATGGCAAAGCCGTGCCGGGCTATGCCGACGAACTGGGCCGCCGCAGCCGCACCGAAAGCTTCGTCGCCATCCGTGCGCACATCGACAACTGGCGCTGGAGCGGCGTGCCCTTCTACCTGCGGACGGGAAAGCGCCTGCCGCGCCGCGCCACCGAGATCTACGTGAAGATGCGCGCGGTGCCCCACTCGATCTTCGACGGCGAAGGCGCGACGCCGGAGCCCAACGCCCTGCTGATCCGCCTGCAGCCGGAAGAGCGCATCTCGATGATGCTGATGAGCAAGACGCCCGGCCTCGACCGCGGCGGCGTGAAGCTCTCGCAGGTGGCGCTCGACCTCGACCTGCACGACGCCTTCGCCCACGAGCGCAAGCGCATCGCCTACGAGCGCCTGTACCGCGATGCGCTGGCCGGCGTCGGCACGCTGTTCGTGCGCCGCGATGAAATCGAGGCGGCGTGGAGCTGGATCGACCAGATCCTCGGCGGCTGGACCGCGCGCGGTCAGGAGCCGAAGCCCTACCCGGCCGGCACGTGGGGCCCGACAAGCGCGCTGGCGCTGCCGGAGCGCCACGGCCACAGCTGGCGCGAATGAGCCGCGACGACGCTATGCCGATGAGCCCGCTGCCAATCGTCCCTCACGCCAACGCCGAGGCCCTGGCCGACGCCGTTGCCGAGGCGCTCGCCGACGCGATCCGCGAGGGCGTCGCCGCCCGCGGCGAGGCCTGGCTGGCGCTGGCCGGTGGCAGCACGCCGTTCGCCGCCTACCGTCGTCTGGCTGCGATGGCCCTGCCGTGGTCGCAGGTGCACCTCGTGGCCAGCGATGAGCGCTGGGTGTCGGCCACGCATGACAAGCGCAACGAGCGGGCGCTCGCCGACGCCTTCGCCACCGCGAACGGCGTGACGATCCATCCGCTGGTGCCCGCCGTTGAGTCCGCCGTCTTCGCTGCCGGGGCCGGCGCCACCGCCGAGGCCAGCCTCGCGCCGCTCGCCCACCGCGCCTTCGACGCCGTGCTGCTCGGCATGGGCGCCGACGCCCACTTCGCCTCGCTGTTCCCGCAGGTGACGCCGGCTGCCGCCCTCGATGCCGGCGACCGCGCGGCGGTTGTCGCGTTGACGCCCGACCCGCTGCCGCCGGAAGCGCCGTTCCCGCGCATTTCCCTAACGCTGTCGCGCCTCGTGGCGACGCGCTCGCTGCTGCTGATGATCACCGGCGAGGCCAAGCGCGCCGTGCTCGAATCGGCCCGCACCCGCCCCGCCGCTGACGCCCCCATCCACGCCCTGCTGGCCGCCGCGCCGGACCTCGCGATCCACTGGAGCCCCTGATGTCGCTGCACCCCGTCGTTGAACGCGTCACCGAGCGGATCCGCGAGCGCAGCGCGCCGACCCGCACCGCCTACCTCGCTCGCATCGAGGCCGCCCGCCTGAAGGGCACGGCGCGCGCGCGGCTCTCGTGCGGCAACCTCGCCCACGGCTTCGCCGCCTCGGGCGACGACAAGGACGCGCTGAAGCTGCAGGTGAAGCCCAACCTCGGGATCGTCACCGCCTACAACGACATGTTGTCGGCGCACCAGCCGTTCGCGACCTATCCCGAGCTGATCAAGATGGCGGCCCGCAACGCCGGCGGCACCGCGCAGGTGGCCGGCGGCGTGCCGGCGATGTGCGACGGCGTGACGCAGGGCCGCACCGGCATGGAGCTCTCGCTGTGGTCGCGCGACACCATCGCGCAGGCCACGGCCGTCGCGCTTTCGCACGACATGTTCGACGCCGCGCTGATGCTCGGCGTCTGCGACAAGATCGTGCCGGGCATGCTGATGGGCGCGCTGGCCTTCGGCCACCTGCCGGTGGTGTTCGTGCCCGCGGGCCCGATGCCCTCGGGCCTGCCGAACAAGGAAAAAGCGGCCGTCCGCCAGCGCTACGCCGAAGGCAAGGCCACGCGCGAGGAACTGCTCGCGGCGGAATCGGCGAGCTACCACTCGGCCGGCACCTGCACGTTCTACGGCACCGCCAACAGCAACCAGATGCTGATGGAAGTGATGGGCCTGCACCTGCCGGGCTCGGCCTTCGTGAACCCGGGCACCGCCCTGCGCGACGCCCTCACCGTGGCCGCCGCCGAGCAGGCCCTGCGCGTCACCGCGCTTGGGCCCGATTGGCGCCCCATCGGCCACACGGTCGACGAGAAGGCCATCGTCAACGCGATGGTCGGCCTCGCGGCGACGGGCGGTTCGACCAACCACGTGATCCACCTCGTGGCCATGGCGCGCGCCGCCGGCCTGCGCGTCACCTGGGACGACCTCGACGAGCTCTCGCGCGCCACGCCGCTGATGGCCCGCGTGTACCCGAACGGCTCGGCCGACGTGAACCACTTCCACGCCGCAGGCGGGCTCGGCTTCGTGATCCGCGAGCTGATCGACGCCGGCCTGCTGCACGGCGACCTGAAGTGCGTCCATGGCAGCGACCTGCGCCAGCAGTCGCTCGAGCCGCACCTCGAGGGCACCCGGCTCACGTGGCGCGAACCACCGCCGGCGAGCGGCGACCTCAACGTGCTGCGCCCCGTGGCCGAGCCCTTCGATGCCGAAGGCGGCCTGCGCCTGGTCACCGGACGCCTCGGCCGCGCCGTGGTGAAGATCTCGGCCGTTGCGCCGGAGCACCGTCGCATCACCGCGCCGGCCAAGGTCTTCGACGACCAGGACGACCTGCTCGCCGCCTTCAAGGCCGGCCAGCTGGAGGGCGATTTCGTCGCCGTGATCCGTCGCCAGGGCCCGAAGGCCAACGGCATGCCCGAGCTGCACAAACTCACGCCGACGCTCGGCCTGCTGCAGGACCGCGGCCAGCGCGTCGCCCTGCTCACCGACGGCCGCATGAGTGGCGCCTCCGGCAAGGTGCTGGCGGCCATCCACCTCGTGCCCGAGGCCGTGGCCGGCGGGCCGATCGCCAAGCTCCGCGATGGCGACATCATCACCATCGATGCCGAGACGTCGACCGTCGAGGTCGACATGCCCGAAGCCGAGTGGGCGGCGCGCACGCCCGCCCCGATGGACCTCGCCGGCAACCAGTTCGGCGTGGGACGCGAGCTGTTCGCGGTGTTCCGCGAGGCCGTGGACAGCGCGGAGGACGGCGCCTGCGCGCTGTTCGGGAACAGCGGCCTGTGAGCGCGATCCACCGCCCCGCCTTGATCGCCGACATCGGCGGCACCAATGCGCGGTTCGCGCTGACGGACCTCGCCGCGGCACGGCCCGACATGCGTGCCGTGGAGACGCTGCCCTGCAGCGAGTATGCCAGCCTGCAGCACGCTGCCGAGGCCTACCTCGCGGGCGTGGGCGCGAAGCCCTCGAGGGCTGCCATCGCGGTGGCCTGCCCCGTCGACGGGGACGCCATACGACTGACCAACCGTGCCTGGGCCTTTTCGAAGCGCGAGCTGCAGGAGGTGCTCGGCTTCGAACGCCTCGCCGTCATCAATGACTTCGGCGCGGTGGCCTGGTCGGTGCCCGCGCTGTCGCCGGACGACGTGGTCTGCCTGCACGGCGATCCAGCCCTGCCGCGGCGGGGCCCGGTCAGCGTGCTCGGCCCCGGCACCGGCCTTGGCGTCGCGATGCTGGTCGGCGACGCGACGCGCGGCTGGCAGGTGGTCGAGACCGAGGGCGGCCACGTGAGCTTCGCGCCGATCGGCGAGGAGGAGCACAGGATCCAGCGCTGGATGACCCAGCGCTTCGGCCGCACCAGCAATGAACGCCTGCTCTGCGGTGTCGGCCTGTCGCACATCGATGCCGCCCTGCGCGACCCCGGCACCGGCCCGAACCCGCTCGGCGACAGCGCCACCGTCCTGCGCGACCCCGCGGCCATCGTCGAATCGGCGCTCGAGGGCCATGACCTCAATGCCCGTCGCACGCTGGCGCGTTTCTGCGCCGTGCTCGGCAGCGTTGCCGGCGATACCGCCCTGATCCATGGTGCCAAGAGCGTGATGATCGCGGGCGGCATCGTGCCGCGTTTCATCCCGTTCCTGCGCAGCAGCGCCTTCCGCGAGCGCTTCCTCGCCAAAGGCCGATTCGCCGCGTACCTGGAGAAGGTGAGCCTCCACGTCATCACCCATCCGCAGCCCGGCCTGCTCGGTGCCGCCTGCGCGCTGCGGCAGGCAGAATGACGGAAGCGCGATGACGCGACGAGGGGGGGACGAATGAAGCAATCCACGGCATCCAGGGGAGCAGCGGCACGATGAGCTGGAGCACAGAACGACGCAACGCGGCGGTCGATGCCGTCTTCGCCCAGGCGCCGGTGCTGCCGGTGATCGTCATCGAGACGCTGGAGCAGGCGGTTCCACTGGCCCGCGCCCTAGTGGCCGGCGGGCTACCGGTGCTCGAAGTCACGTTGCGCACGCCGGTGGCGCTCGCGGCGATGCGCCGCATCGCCGCTGAGGTGGAGGGCGCCATTCTCGGGGCCGGCACCGTGCTGACGCCCGCGGATCTCGACGCCGCCGCCGCCGCCGGCTGCACCTTCGCCATCAGTCCCGGGGCCACGCCAGCCCTCTATCGCGCCGCCGACGCCAGTCCGATCGCGTGGCTGCCGGCCGTGGCCACGGCCAGCGAGGTGATGCAGGGGTTGGGCTACGGCCACCAGCGCTTCAAGTTCTTCCCCGCGGTGAGTTCGGGCGGCGTCGGCGCCCTGAAGGGCTTTGCCGGCCCCTTCCCACAGGCCCGCTTCTGCCCCACGGGAGGCATCGACGCCACCAACGCCCGTGACTTCCTCGCCCTGCCGAACGTCGGCACCGCGGGCGGCTCGTGGATGCTCCCGAAAGACGCCGTCGCCGCGGGCGATTGGTCGCGCGTCGAACGTTTGGCCCGGGATGCCGCGGGGCTGCGAGCGACCTGAACGACGCAGCCCGTGGCGCCGTCACGCGACGACCGCGCCGCCTTCCCGGGGCGGGGTATCCTCCCGTCGTCATGAGCCAGAAATCCCGCCCCACGTCGTTCGACATCGCCTACCGCGCCGGCGTCTCGCAGGCCACGGTCTCGCGGGCGCTGCGCGACAGCCCGCTGGTCAGCGAGGACACCCGCCGGCGCATCCGTGAGATCGCCCGCGAGCTGAACTACAAGGTCGACAAGAACGCGTCGAACCTGCGCCGGCAGAGCTCGGTCACGCTGGCCCTGCTGCTGTTCGAGGACCCGACCCCGAACGACACGCTGATCAACCCGTTCTTCCTGACGATGCTGGGCTCGATCACCCGCGCCTGCGCGCGGCAGGGCTACGACCTGCTGGTGAGCTTCCAGCAGTTCAGCGAGGACTGGCACGCCGACTACCAGGACGCACACAAGGCCGACGGCCTCATCCTGCTGGGCTACGGCGAATGGTTCAGCACCCGCGACAAGCTCGACCGCCTCGTCCAGCAAGGCACGCATTTCGTCCGCTGGGGGCCGGTCTTCGACGCCCAGCCCGGCGTATCGATCGGGAGCGACAATCGGGCCGGTGGACGCCTCGCGGGCGAGCACCTTGCGACGCATGGCCGACGGCGGGTGGCCTACCTCGGCGCCAACCAGCCGACGTGGCCCGAGTTCCGCGATCGCTACCTGGGCCTGTGCGACGCGCTGCAGGATGCTGGCCTGAGTACCGAACCCGCCCTTCAGATCGACGTCATCGACTCGACCGAGCTGGCCGGTTACGCCGCCGCGCAGGCGCTCTTCGCGCGCGGTGTCGCTTTCGACGCCGTGTTCTGCGCCAGCGACCTGATCGCGATCGGCGCGATGCGCGCGCTGATGGAGCACGGCCTGCGTGTCCCCGAGGACGTCGCGGTGATGGGCTTCGACGACCAGCCGGTGGCCGCCTTCACCAATCCGCCGCTCACCACCGTCCTGCAGGACACGAAGCTTGCCGGCGAGAAGCTCGTCGACACGCTGATCCGGGAGATCCGCGGCGAGGCCGCGGTGAGCGAGGTGCTCTCGCCGGCGCTCGTGGTGCGTCGCTCCTGCGGCGCAGAGCTCGCCGTCACCCGCCCTGCAGGAAGATCCAGCAAAGCCCGTTGAGGAACCCGCCATGCGCCGCTACCCCGTCCTCGTCATCGCGTCCGTCCTGCTCGCCGCCTGCGCCGGCAACGGCGCGACCCGCGGCGATGCCGCGACGGCAGCGCCCGTTGCCACCCCCGCGCCAGTGCCGGCCCAGCCGCCGTTCGAGACCCGGGTGGTCCGGGATGGCGCGGTGCTGCTGTCGCCGCAGCCGATGGCTGCCGATCTCGAAGCCCTGGGTGCCAAAGGCGTTCGCCGCGTGATCAACCTGCGCACGCCCGAGGAAATGGCCACGCTGGGTTTCGACGCGGCCGCCGTGGCGAAAGCGCAGGGCATGGACTACACCCTGCTGCCGATCGCCGGCAACGCGGGCTTCACCCCTGCCGCGCTCGACGCGTTCAGCGCGGCCATGGCGACCGGCGAAGGCGACGTGCTGCTGCACTGCGCCAGCGGCACGCGCGCCGCGCACCTTTATGCCGCTTGGCTGGTACGCGAAAAGGGCATGAGTCCGGAGGACGCGATGCGCCGCGTGGCCCCCCTCGGCCTATGGCCTCTGCCCATGGAGCGCCTGCTCGACCGGCCGCTGCGCCTCGAATTCACCGAGCCCGCCGGCGGCTGATCGCGGACCGGTTTCAGCGCGCGATCATCGCGGCTTCGACCGCGGCGCGAAGGGCGGGCGCAGTGAGCGGCTGCTCGAACATGAAGACCTGCACGCCGTTCGCAGGCACCTCGGACTCGAAGGCCTCGCCCGCCGCAATCACGCGGGTGCCGCCGCCCAGCGCTTCGCGCCAGCGGCCCGGTTGCACCAGGGCGTCGATGCGGAAGCGCGTCGCGGCATCGCCCTTGTTCAGCAGCACGAGCGCGGTCTGCGCCACGCCGTCGTGCTCCAACACGCGGTAGAACGCCGCGCGTTCGCCTTCGAATTCCACGTTGACCTGCAGGCCGCGCTGCAGCGCCGGCGTATTAGCGCGGAGCGTCGCGATGCGCTTCAGTGCCCCATGGATCGGGTTCGCCGGCGCAGCATCGATGCGCGCCTGCCCGAAGTAATTGCGGTTGCCGGCATGCTCGGCGGTGCCACGCATGAAGCCCACCTCCGAACCCTGGTAGACCACCGGGATGCCACGCACGGTGAACAGGAAGTTGTTCGCATTGATGAAGCCGGCATCGTCGGCGTCGAGGCGTGGCATGTCGTGGTTGTCGTAGAAGGTCATCAGCACGTACGGATTGGCATACGGGCCGCCGTCGAGGAACAGCGCGGGGAGGATCGCCTCGTAGCCCGCGTCGCGCTTGCCGAACACCTCGCCCATCGCCTTCTGCAGCGGGAAGTCGAGCACGCTGATCGCGCCGTTCTCCGGCTGCGTGAACGCGCCAAGCACGTCGGGCTCGTAGGTGAAGGCCTCGCCGAACATGAAAAGGCCCGGACGCTCGGCCCGCAGGCGGTCCGCGTAGGTCTTCCAGAACGACAGCGGCATGTGTTTGATGGTGTCGAGGCGGAGCGCATCGGCGCCCTGCCCCAGCCATTTCAGGCTGCTTCCCACGAGGTAGTCGACGACGGCAGGGTTGCGCTCGTCGAGGTTCGAGAGCTCGGCGATGTCAGGCTCGGTGCGGAAGAAGGCGTGCAGCGGATTCGTGGCAGGCGTCAGGCGCCGCGGCGGCAGGTTCTGGTGGTCGGCGACGAGCTCGCCGGCCTCGTTGAACAGCTTGCCGAACTGGTCACGCTGCGTCGGGGCGGTGAACGACGGCGAACCGTGGTTGGCGACCACGTCGAGCACCGTCTTCAAACCACGGGCGCGAAGGCCGGCGGTGAGCGCGCGGAAATCGAGGCCCTCGGACGGAAGATGCTCATCAAGCTCGTAGAAGTTCGTGGCCCAGTAGCCGTGGTAGCCGGACTTGCCGCCGTCCGTGAACATCTTCCCCCACGCGGCCGGCGTGCCGCCGCTGAAGGCCTCGTCCGGCTGCTCGACGATCGGCGTCAGCCACACGGCGCCGAAACCCATGTCGCGGATGTAGCCAGCGTTGTCGAGGAGACCGCGGAAATCCCCGCCGAGGTAGCCCACGTAGTCGGCCTTGCCCGGCGGCGCGCCGGGCACCGGCCCGCCCCAGGTGCCATGGTCGGGCAGGCCCTGCTCACGATGGTCGTTCGACGGATCGCCGTTGACGAAGCGGTCGGTCATCACGAAATAGACCGCGTGCGCTGCCATCGGCTCGGTGGTGCCGACGAACGACCCCGAAGACGGTGGCGGCGAGGCGGTCTGCTGCGCTGCGGCAGCGGAGGCGGCTAACAGGCCAGCGAGGAAGGCGGTCAGAGGACGCAAGCGCATCGAAGCCTCGAGGACGGGAACGGCGACGCTCGAGTGTATCGGCGGCCGGTCCATCCGCCGTGAGAGTCACCGTCGATGAATTCGAATTCAGGCCGCTGTCCCGCGTGATGCGTCACGCCGAATGACCCACCACCGCGGAAGATCGGATGGGCGACGCCACCTGCCGCCACCGTCGATCAGCGCGCTTGCCCGCTCGCCTCGCCATCGTGGGCTGATCGCGCTCCGCCCGCGAACGCCGCAACCCACGCGATCGCCGCGTCGAAGGTCGCGGCCATGTTGTTGTGGCCCTGCCCGGGGAAGACGCGATACTCGTACCGGTGACCCTTGGCCTGCAGCGCGCGCAGGTTCCGCAGCGAGAGGTCCACCGGAATGCTGCCGTCCTGTTCGCCGAAGATCCAGAAACCCGGAATCGCCAGCGTCGCCAGGTCTTCGGCGGGGTCGGTGTCCCGGCCAAGGAAGGCCGGCCAGACGTAGGGCGTGTCGCGCGCGGCGAGCGCCGTGGCGTAGGCCGGGCGGTCGGCGCCGTCGCGGTCGCCGGTGTGCTTGCTGTAGAGGTCCTCCTCGCTGACCTTGGTCACCGGTGCGCTCCACAGCAGCAGGAAATCCGCTTGGCGCGTCCGGGTCGCGGCGACCGGCGCGATCCAGCCGGCCTGCGAGATGCCGGCGAAACCGAGCGGCACCGCATCGAGCCCGGGCTGCGTCGCCAAGGTCTCGAGCGCCGCCACCGCGTCATCCGCGAGGAGCGAGATGTTCATGCCGGTGACGCTCTGCTCGCCCTCGTACACCCCTCCCGAGCGCCCCACGCCGCGCTTGTCGTAGACCAGCGCGGCGATGCCGCCATCGGCGAGGCGCCGGGCCACGCCGAGGTTGCGCCCCTGCTCGCCGGAGCCGTGGATGAACACCACGCCGGCGACGATGGGCTTTCCTTCCGGCAGGACGAGGCTGCCCGACAGCGTCGCGCCATGGCTGACGAAGCGCACCTCGTCGATGCGAGGCGCGGCCGCCAGGGCGGCGGGCGCGAGGGCGAGGAAAAGAACAACCGCGAACGTCGGCAGGCGCATGGGAACCTCGAACGGCGATGCTTCGGGACGAAAAACCCCGGCGCGGGGCCGGGGCTCTCGATGGCGCGCAGCGGCTTGTCGCGGATTACTCCGGACGCGTTTCCACGCCCAGCTGGTCGAGCAGGAAGGCGTAGTACTCGGCGGCTTCGGCGAAGCGGCGGAAGCGGCCCGACTTGCCGCCGTGGCCGGCTTCCATGTTGGTGCGGAACACCAGCAGGTTGTCGTCGGTCTTCTTCGCGCGCAGGCGGGCGACGTACTTCGCCGGCTCCCAGTACTGCACCTGCGAGTCCCACAAGCCGGTGCCGACGAACATCGCCGGATAGTCCTTCGCCGCCAGCTGGTCGTAGGGCGAGTACGAGAGCATGTAGTCGTAGAAGTCCTTCTGCTCCGGGTTGCCCCACTCGTCGTACTCGTTGGTGGTGAGCGGGATGCTCGGGTCGAGCATCGTCGTCACCACGTCCACGAAGGGCACCTGCGAGATGATGACGTCGTACTTCTCCGGCGCCATGTTGGCCACCGCGCCCATGAGCAGGCCGCCGGCGCTGCCGCCCATCGCCGCCACGCGATCCTCCGCGGCATACCCGTTCTTGACCAGCCAGTCGGTCACGTCGATGAAATCGGTGAAGGTGTTGATCTTGTTGAACAGCTTGCCGTCGTCGTACCAGGCGCGGCCCATCTCCTGGCCGCCGCGGATGTGGGCGATGGCGTAGACCATGCCGCGGTCGAGCAGGCTCGGCACCAGGCGGCTGAAACCCGGGTCCGAGGAGCTGCCATAGCTGCCGTAGGCGTACTGCAGCAGGGCGGCCTCGCCGTTCTTCTCGAAGCCCTTGCGGTAGACGATCGACACCGGGATGCGCACCTTGCCGTCGCGCGAGGGGACCCACACGCGCTCGGTGGTGTACTGCGTCGGGTCGAAGCCAGGCACCGGGTCCTGTTTCAGCTGCTTGCGCTCGCCGGTCTCGACGTTGATCTCGTAGGTCGTCGCCGGGGTGGTGAGCGAGGTGTAGGTGTAGCGTACCCACGGGGTGTCGGGCATCGCATTGACCGAGAGGCCCATCGTGTAGGCCGGTTCGTCCGACTTCACGAACTGGCTGTCGCCGCCGTCCTTGAGGATGCGGATGCGGCGCAGGCCGTCGGAGCGTTCGCCGATGGCCATGAAGCCGTCGAACAGCTCGACGCCCTCGATGAAGACATCGCTGGCGTGCGGCACGAGTTCCTTCCAGCTCTCGCGGCTGCCGAGGGCGTCCTCGGCGGCCGTCATGAGGCGGAAGTTCGGCGCGTTCCAGTTGGTGGTGATGACCCAGCGGCCGGCGTGGTGGTCGGCGTCGTACTCGACGTCGCGCTCGCGCGGGGCGATCACGGTGAACTCGCCCGGGTTGGCGGCCTTGGTGCAACGCTGCTCCGACGAAACCGTGCTCTGCACGCCGATGCAGATGTACTGCTTCGACCGCGTGCGGCCGATGCCCATGTAGAAGCTCGTATCGGTCTCGGTGTAGACGAGCTTGTCCTCGCTCGACGGCGTGCCGATCACGTGCGTCTTGACGTGGGTGCTGAGCAGGGTCTCCGGGTCGTTCTCGACGTACCAGATCGTCCGGTTGTCGTCGCCCCAGACGATGTTGCCACTGGTGCCGGTGATGGCCGAATCCAGCACTTCACCGGTGGCGATGTCCTTGACCTTGATCGTGTACTGGCGGCGACCGTTGAGGTCCTCGGCCCACGCGAGCTTGCTTCCGTCCGGGCTCACCTCCCAACCGCCGACCTGGAAGTAGTCCTTGCCCTCGGCCATCGCGTTCTGGTCGAGCAGGATCTCTTCCGGCGCCTCCATCGTGCCCTTGCGGCGGGCGGTGATGGCGTAGTCCTTGCCGGCTTCGAAACGCGTGTAGTACCAGTAGCCGTCCTCGAAGTACGGCACGCTGGAGTCGTCCTGCTGGATGCGGCCGACGATCTCCCCGTAAAGGCGCTGCTTCAGCGGTGCCAGCGGCGCCAGCACGGCATCGGCGTAGGCGTTCTCGGCGTTGAGGTAGGCGAGCATCTCCGGGTTCTCGCGCTTGTCGTCGCGAAGCCAGTAGTACTCGTCGTTGCGCACGGCGCCGTGCGGCGCCTTCACTTCGTGCGGGCGCTGCGCGGCCACGGGCGGCGTCGGTGCGTCCGCCGCGAAACTCGCCGGCGCGGCGAAGCCGGAGGCGAGCAGCAGGCCGAGTGCGGCCAGCGGACGGCGCGAAAGGTTCGGGCGGTGCATCAGTTCGCCTCCGGGAAGAGCTTCATCTTCAGGAAGGTGTAGGCCAGCGCGTTCATCTTGGCGCTCTGCGCGTTGTTCGCGGCGCCGCCGTGGCCGCCCTCGATGTTCTCGTAGTAGTAGACCGGGTGGCCCTGCTCCTTCATTAGCGCGAACATCTTGCGGGCGTGGCCCGGGTGCACGCGGTCATCGCGCGTGGACGTGGTGAACAGCACGGGCGGGTACTGCACGTCGGGCTTCACGTTGTGGTACGGCGAGAAGGTGCGGATGAACTCCCACTGCGCCGGGTCGTCCGGGTTGCCGTACTCGGCCATCCACGAGGCGCCGGCCAGCAGCGTGTGGTAGCGGCGCATGTCGAGGAGCGGCACCTGGCAGACCACGGCGCCGAACAGCTGCGGGTAGAGCACGGTCATGTTGCCGACCAGCAGGCCGCCGTTGCTGCCGCCCTGGATGCCGAGGTGCGGCGCCGTGGTGATACCGCGCTTGATCAGGTCTTCCGCCACCGCGGCGAAATCCTCGTAGATGCGCAGGCGGTTTTCCTTGAGGCCGGCCTGGTGCCAGCGCGGGCCGTACTCGCCACCGCCGCGGATGTTGGCGACGACGTAGACACCCCCTTCGGACAGCCACGCGCGGCCCACGCCGGCGGAGTAGCCCGGAGTCAGCGAGACCTCGAAACCGCCGTAGCCGTACAGCAGGGTCGGGTTCTTGCCGTTCGCCTCGAGGCCCTTCTTCGCGACCATGAAGTAGGGCACGCGGGTGCCGTCCTTGCTGGTGGCGAAGTTCTGGGTGATCTCGAAGCCCGTGGCGTCGAAGAAAGCCGGCAGCTGCTTCAGCGGCTGCGGCGCCTCGCCGACGGTACCCATCATCAGCGTGGTCGGCGTCAGGTAGTCGGTCACGGTGAGGAAGTAGTCGTTGTTCGCCTCGTCGTCGACGGCCGAGACCGACACCGTGCCGAAGGCCGGCGCGCCTTGCAGCGGACCGCGCGTCCACTCGCCGTTCGCGTAGGTCAGCACCGACAGACGGTTCTTGACGTCCTCGAGCACGTTGAGGATCAGGTGGTCCTTGGTCGGCGTGAGGCCGACGAAGGCCGTGGTGTCGGTCGGCTCGAACAGCACGTCGAACTCGCGCCCGCCAGCCATGAACGCGTCGAACTTGGCCGCGATCACCGCGCCCTTCGGGTAGACGCGGTCGCCGACGCGGTAGTCCTCGCGCAGCTCGAGGATCAGCCACTCACGGTACGGCGTCTTGTTCGCCGAATTGGGCGCATCGATCTTGGTGAGCGCGCCATCGGCACCGCGCAGGTAGAGCTCGTCGTTGTAGAAGGCGAGGGTGCGGCTGACGAAGTCCCGCTCGAAGCCCGGCGTCAGGTCGCGGTAGCCGGCGATGTACATGTCCTGCGCCGTGCCCTCGTACACCACCTTGGCCTCGGCCAGCGGCGTACCGCGGGTCCATTCCTTGACGACGCGCGGGTAGCCCGAGGACGTCATCGAGCCCTCGCCGAAATCGGTGTAGACGAAGACGCTGTCCGCATCGCGCCAGACCGCGCCGCCCTTGGCCTCCGGCAGGCGGAAGCCGCCTTCGACGAAAGCGCGATCGCTCTTGTCCCACTCGCGGATCTCGATGGCGTCGGCGCCACCACGCGACAGCGAGACGAGGCAGCGATCATAGGCGGGGCGCAGGCAGTTGGCGCCGCGCCACACCCAGTTCATGTCCTCGGCCTTGTTGATGGCGTCGAGGTCGATCAGCACTTCCCACGCGGGCTCGGCCTTGCGGTACTCCTCGAGCGTCGTGCGGCGCCACAGGCCGGCGGGGTTCTTGGCATCGCGCCAGAAGTTATAGAAATACTCGCCCTGCTTGCTGACGAACGGAATGCGGGCATTCGAATCGAGGATGGCCAGCAGGTCGTCGCGCAGCGCGCCGAACTCCGGCTGCGCCTCCAGCACCTTCAGCGAGTCGGCGTTCTGCGCGCGCACCCAGTCGAGCGATCGCGGGGCTTCGACATCCTCCAGCCACTGCCAGGGGTCGGCGGGCTGCGGCGCGGTGGCCGCGGTCGCAGGGGTCTGGGCATGGCTGAGCGGAGCGGTCATCAGGGCAAGGACAAGAGCGAGGCGCGTGCGGCGCATGGGGCCTCCATGGGGGCCGGAAGGGAGTGGTCGGAGCTTACCCCCGGCCCACGCCGCGGCATGCATGACCAAAGTCACAGCGAACGCCGCCTTCACGGCCTTGACGGGGCGTTCTCCCGGCGGCGACCACGCTGCGTCAATCATTCCAACGGAGCCGCCCATGCGCGCCGCCGCCCGCCCCGCCCTACGCACCGCCGTGATCGCCGCCTTGGCCCTCGCGCTGGCCGCCTGCCAGACCCCACCGGAAACCCCCCGCATGCCTGCCGAAGCCAGCGCCGCACCCGTCGACCTCGAGCGCTTCATGGGCACGTGGCACGTCGTGGCGAATGTCCCCTACTTCTTCGAGAACGGGAAAGTCGCGACGCGCGACGTCTATCGCCTGCGTCCGGATGGGCGCATCGACAACGACTTCGTGTTCAAGAAGGCCTTCGGCGAACCCGACCGTACGTGGAACGGCGTCTCGACCGTCGTCGAGGGCAGCGGCGGCCGCGAGTGGAAGGTTCAGTTCGTCTGGCCCATCTCGACCCGCATGCAGGTGTTGGAGGTCGCGCCGGACTACTCGACCGCCCTGCTCGCCACGCCGGACCGCAAGCTGGCCTGGATCTTCGCGCGCGAGCCGGTCGTCGACGACGCCACGCTGGCCGCCTTGGCCACGCGAATGGCCGCACACGGGGTGGATCGCGCGGCCTTGCGGCGCGTGCCCCAAGTCGAGGGGCAGACGGTCGCGCCGATCGCCCCCTGATCCAGCCCGGCGCTGAACGGGCGGGACGCCCGCATGGCGGGGCGCGGGCGAGCGTGCTATTCCATGCGCCGCACCCCCAACCAACGAGGCCCGCCATGCCGAGTGTCTCCCGCGTCCGCCCCGTCCTTGCCTTGGCGCTGTTTGCGCTGGCCGGGCTCTCTGTCGCCACGGCATCGGCGCAGCCCGCCGACGGCTACATCGGCCCGGAAACCTCCAGCGAGCCGCAGCCCGCGGTGGCGGCGAAGTCGGGCCGCTACGGCGGCGGATGGTCGGGGGACTGGCGCTTCTGTGCCGAGGAAGGACGCCGCTGCTCGGTGCGGGGCTGGGGGGTCGTGCGCTACGGCACGCAGGGGCGCTACGTGTATCGCGAGGTGCGCAACGCGAGCCTGCAGTGCGACAACTCGATGTTCGGCGACCCGGCGCCCGGTCGCGGAAAACGCTGCGAAATCCGCCAGTACGACGACACCGGCTGGGGCGGCGGTGGCGACGACGGCTACGGCTGGACGCTCTGCGCCCGCGAGAACGAGACCTGTCGCGTCGACGGGCCGGCCACGGTGCGCTTTGGCACCAACGGCCGCTACTACGAACGCCGCGTCCGCGGCGGCAGCGTGGCCTGCAGCATCCAGACCTTCGGCGATCCCGCGCCGCGCGAGCGGAAGGTCTGCGAACTGCGCTACGACGGTGGCGGCCGGCCGGGTAGCGGCGGCGGCTGGGGCGGCAGCTGGAGCGGTGGCTGGACGCCTTGCGCGCGCGAGAACGAGGTCTGCCGCCTGCCCGGCCCTGCCACGGTCCGCTACGGCACGGAGCGCCGCTTCACCGACCTCGAGGTCCGTGGCGGCAGCGTGCGCTGCGACAACCGCGGCTTCGGCGATCCTGCCCCGGGCGAGGTCAAGCACTGCTCGTTCCGCACCGGTGGCGGCTGGCAGGGCGGCGGGCCTGGCAACGCCTGGACGGAGTGCGCGACCGAGGGCGGCTTCTGCTCGTTCCGCGGCCGTCGTTCCATCTGGTATGGATCCGACGACGGCCGGAGCGTGACCCGCGAGTTCCGCGACGGCGTGTCCTGCACGAACGCGGCCTTCGGCGGCGACCCGGCGCCGCGCTCGCCCAAGCGCTGCGCGATCCAGCGCTACTGAATCCAGTCGGTGAGCGCGGCCTCGGCGAGCTCGCGGCCGCGCTCACGGAGCTCCTTGGCGCGCCAGAACTCGTAGAAGCTCGCGGAATCGCGCGGCACGCGGATGACGAGGTCCGGCGGATCCTGGGCGACCTGCAAACGCGTGATCTGCGAATGCATGGTGTCCATCGAGCGCGACATGAGGTCCAACAGGCTGCCGATCCCGCCGCCCGGCGCCGGTGGCGTGGACGCGGGCGGGGGGACGCTGAACCACGAGGCCACGCGCGCCTTCCAGTTCGGCGGCGCTATGGGCGCGTCGTCGTTGAACATCTCGGCTTCCCGCAGCGGCACGGGCCCGCTCACGGGTGCGCGCGGCGACCGCGCATTGAGGTCGACGGCCACCACGTAGTCGCAGTGGAACGCACGGGTCGCCGCCAGCGGCAGCGGCGCGAGCAGGCCGCCGTCGACCAGCTCGCGGCCGTTCACCTCGTGCGGCGTGAACACCATCGGGATGGCGATCGATGCACGGATGGCGTCGAACAGCGGGCCATGCTGGAACCACACCTCGCGCTGCGTGGCGAGATCGGTGGCGACCGCCACGTAGGGCAAGGGCAGCGTCTCGATGCGATGCTCGCCGACGAGCTCGCGAAGCGTCGCGATGACGCGGTCGCCGCGGATCAACCCCGACGCGCCGAAGGTCACGTCGAGCAGTCGGAGAACGTCGTTGCGCTCCAGCCGCTCGGCCCATTCGCGGTAGGCGGCGAGCTTGCCGGCGGCGTGGATGCCGCCGACGAGCGCTCCCATGGACGAGCCCGCGATCGCCGCGATCTCGAAGCCGCGGGCCTCCAGGGCTTCGATCACGCCGATGTGGGCGAGGCCGCGCGCGCCCCCCGCTCCAAGGACGAGGGCGATCCGCTTGCCGGCCCTCGCCGCGGCGGCCGGCTCAGCCGTCATAGGCGGCCGCGGTGAGTTGCAACAGGGTGCGCAGCTGCTCGCGCAGCGGGGTGGGCTCGACCACTTCCGCATCCGGGCCATAGCGAAGCACATCCATCAGCAGCTCGCGCGCGTTGCTGTAGGGCACGCGAAGCTCGTAACGGCCATCGGGCAGCAATCGGCCTTCCTGTTTCGAGTGCCAGTGTTCGTCGGCCACCCAGCGCGCGGCCTTGGCGCTGAAGCGTATCGTCGCCCAGGCCTTGGGCGCCCCGCTGAAAATGCCGTAGCTCGAGGCGAGATGGGCGTCGAGCTCTGCATCGGGATGGTCGATGGCCGCCACATCGTCGATGCGCGCATGGGCGATGCGATCGACGGAGAAGCTGCGCAGGGCCTCGCGCTCGTGGTCGAAGGCGTCGAGGTACCAGTTGTCGCGGTAATGCGTGAGCCGCTGCGGCGAGACGCTTCGCTGCGTCCGGGTGTTCGTCGAACGCGCGAGGTATTCGAAGCGGAGGCGACGGCGCTCGAGCACTGCGCCGGCAACCATGCGGAAGGCTGCCTCGTCCACGCGCCGCGTGCCGCTGCCGATCACCCGCACCCGTTCGATCGGCCAACGCTTCCCCCCCGCATGCTGTTGCAGGAGGGAATCGATGCGTCCCTTGAGGGGCGCGATCGCCGCCGAGAGGATGCCCGGGCCGGTGCGGTCGAGCAGCTGCTGCGCGGCGGTCAGGGCATGCAGTTCCTCCGAGCTCAGCCACAAACCGGGAAGCTCGAAACGCTCGGCCTCCTTCTCGAGGTAGCGGAAGCTGGCTTCGCCGTCGGTGCTCTCCAGCGGCGCACCGAGCGCGTCGCGCAGGAAGGCGATGTCGCGATAGAGCGTGGCCCGGGAGCATCCGAGCTCGTCCATCAGGCGCTGGAGCGGCACCGGAAGGCGCGCGGCCTTGAGGCTGCGGTGCAGGGCGAGGATGCGTTCGTAGCGGTCCATCGGCGGCTCGGGCTCGACGCGGGGGCCGCTAGCATCGCAAAGGCCTCGGCCGGCCGCCATCGCCGGGTTACATTCCTCGGCCTGATCCTGCAGGAGCCTTCCCCCTGGACGCATGGCTGACCCTCGCCATCCTCGTCGTCGCCGCTTCGCTGTTCATCAGCGAGCGGCTGCGGGTGGACGTCATCGCCCTGATGGTGCTTTCCGCCCTGCTGGTGCTGGGGCTGGTCGACCCCGACGACGCCCTGGCGGGCTTCAGCAGCGAGGCGACCATCACCGTGGCGGCGATGTTCGTGCTCAGCGCCGGGCTGTCGCGAAGCGGCGCCCTGCTCGGCCTCGGCCGGGCGATGTCGAGGATCCGCAATCCCTGGCTGATGCTGGCGATCGTGCTGGCCGTGGTCGGCCCGGTGTCGGCGTTCATCAACAACACCGCGGCCGTCGCGGTGTTCCTTCCGCTGTTGCTGGCGGCCGCCGCGACCAGCCGCCGGGCCCCGTCGAAGTTCCTGATCCCGCTGAGTTACGTCGCGCAGATGGGCGGCGTGTGCACGCTGATCGGCACGTCCACCAACCTGCTGGTCAACGGCATCGCCAAGCAGGCCGGCGAGCCGGGATTCACCCTGTTCGAATTCAGCGAGCTCGGCGTCATCTTCCTTGCTTTCGGCGTGGGCTACCTGTTGATCGCCGGCCCATTCCTGCTGCCGGAGCGCGAAGCACCAGCGCTGCCACCGAGTGACGAGATCGGGAAGTACGTCACCGAGCTTCGCGTGCCGGCCCGGTCGCCGCTGGTCGGGCGCACCGTGACCGACATCCGCGCCATGGAGACGCACCGCGTCTACGTGCTGGAGCTGATCCGCGGCGACGAGAAGCACTGGTCCCCGCGGAGCACCGCCATCGATGTCGACGACCGGCTCCTGGTGCAGGGCGAATGGCCGAAGCTGACGGCCTTCGCCGACGCCCACGGGCTGCAGCTCGAGGCCGTTCCGCAGGGCGATCGAGGCATCCTCGTGGAGGCGATGGTCGCGCCCAACAGCCGGCTGGAAGGCCGATCGCTCGGCGAAGTCGCACTCCCCGAGCAGCACCAGTCGCAGGTGATCGCCCTGTACCGCCGAGGCCAGCGAGTCGCCGAGCAGCTGCGCGCCCTTCCGCTCACCGCCGGCGACCTCGTGATGCTCAACGTGCCGCAGCGCGAGTTGGCCGACCTGCGCCGCGACCCCGCTCTGGTGGTGGTCTCGGAACGCAACGAGCAGCGCATCGACTGGACGCGCGCCCTCGTCTCGGTCGGCGTGATGGCCAGCGTCGTCGGACTGGCCGCCGCCGGCGTCATGCCGATCGTCGAATCGGCCCTGCTCGGCTGCATCGCCCTCGTGCTGCTGCGCTGCCTTGAGCCCGACGAGGCCTACGCCGCGATCGACTGGCGCGTGATCGTTCTGCTCGCGGGCGTGTTCCCGCTCGGGGTGGCGATGCGCGACAGCGGCCTCGCCGCCCTGATCGTCGACTACACCCTGGCGCCGTTGGGCGGCTTCGGCCCGATCGCGGCGCTGGCCGCGCTCTACCTCGTCACCGCGGTGCTGACCGAGGTCATGAGCAACAACGCCGCGGCCGTGCTGCTGACACCGATCGCCCTGGGCACGGCGGAAACCCTGGGCGTCGACGCCAAGCCGCTCCTGGTCGCGGTGATGTTCGCCGCGTCGACGGCCTTCGCCACGCCGGTCGGCTACCAGACCAACACGATGGTCTACAGCGCCGGCGGCTACCGCTTCTCCGATTTCATGAGGATCGGCCTGCCGCTCAACCTGCTGTTCTTCGCGCTGGCCGTGCTGTTCATCCCGCGCTACTTCCCCTTCTGAGCCCCAGCAATTCGCCCGCACCTTGCGCCAGCAGGGCTTCGGCAACGCGGTGGCCGAGGCCTTCCGGATCGGCGGCGCTGCCCTTCGCTTCCGCCCGCACCAAGCGGCCGTCGTTGGCGTCGCCCACCGCGCCGCGCAGCAGCAGTTTCTCGTTGAACAGTTCGGCGAAGCCCGCGACCGGCACATGGCAGCTGCCGTGCAGGGCGCGGTTCATCGCGCGCTCGGCCTCGACGCAGACGCGCGTGGTGCCGTCGTCCAGGCCGCGCAACAGGCGCGCGATGTCGGCATCACCGTCGCGGCATTCGATGGCAATGGCCCCCTGCGCCACGGCCGGCAGCAGGCGCGGCGGCGTCAGGCGCTCGCGGATACGGGCGTCGAAGCCAAGGCGCTGCAGCCCGGCACAGGCGAGGATGATCGCGTCGTACTGGCCGGCGTCGAGCTTCGCGAGGCGCGTGTTGACGTTGCCACGCAGGTCGAGCAGCTCGAGGTCGGGGCGAAGCGCGCGCAGCTGGGCCTGCCGGCGCAGCGAGCTGGTGCCGACGCGAGCGCCGCGCGGCAGCGCGTCGAGCGTGGCGTGCGCGTTGCTGACGAAGGCATCGAAGGGATCGGCACGCTCGAGGATGGCCGCCAGCACGAAGGGACCGTCGAGGTCCATCGGCACGTCCTTCAGCGAATGCACGGCCGCATCGGCACGGCCTTCCAGCATCGCGACTTCGAGCTCCTTCAGGAACAGGCCCTTGCCGCCCACCGCGGCCAGCGCGCGGTCGAGGATCTGGTCGCCGCGGGTGGTCATCGGCACCAGCTCGACGTCGAGTCCGGGGTGCAGGGCGCGCAGGCGCGAGGCGACATGTTCGGTTTGCCAGAGCGCGAGCGCGCTCTCGCGCGTGGCCAGTCGGATCAGGGTCATATGGGGTTCCGTGTGGGGCGCCGTCGGCGGCGCTACAGGTGTTTCAGCTCGTCGCGAAGGCCGGGCAGGCAGCGGCGGCTCACTTCGAGCATGGCGCCGCCATCGCGAAGCACCGCGTGGACGACGCCTTCGGGGGAGCGCCTCAGCTCGCCGATCTGCTCGCGGGCGACGAGGCAGTTGCGATGGATGCGGAGGAACCGGCCGGCGAACTCCGCCTCGAGCCCCTTCAGCGAATCCTCGACGAGGTCCTCGCCGCGGGCGTGGTGCACGACGACGTATTTTTCCTCCGCCTGCAGGTAACGGATGTCGGCGACCGGGATGAGTCGCAGCGAGCCCCGCAGCCGCGCCGCGAGGTGGGTTCGCGAACGCCCCGGAAGCGCCGGCGCGGCCGCTGCCTGCTGGCGCCCGGCGCGGCGCTCCGCGGCGCGCCGCAGCGCAGCGGCAAGTCGCTCCGCGCGCACCGGCTTCAGCAGGTAGTCGACGGCGGCGGCATCGAAGGCCGCCAGCGCATGCTCGTCATAGGCGGTGCAGAACACCACGGCGGGCGGCGATTCGAGGCCAGCGAGGTGCCGTGCGGCTTCGAGGCCGTCCATCTCCGGCATTTCGATGTCCATCAGGACGACGTCCGGACGTTGCCTCAGGCAGGCGTCGAGCGCGCTGCGCCCATCGCCGGCTTCGGCGACAACGCGGTGCCCGCCCAGCTCGGCAAGGAGCCCGGCGAGGCGCTCGCGGGCCAGAGGTTCGTCGTCGGCGATCAGGACATCCATGGCATCAGGCAGCGGCACCGATCGGCAGTTCGAGGCGGACGCGATAGTAGCCCTCGGTGGCCTCGGCCGACATCCGCGCCCCATCGCCGAACTGGTGGCGCAGGCGTTGGCGGATCGATTCCAGGGCATGGCCGTTGCCCGGGCGCGCGTCGGCGGCCAGCGGTCGCGGGTTGCCGACGTCGATGCGCAGGAGGCTGTCGGCGACCGCCAAGTCGATCCGGATTTCACCCCCCTCCTTCAGACGGGCCACGCCGTGCACCACCGCGTTTTCCAGCAGCGGCTGCAGGACAAGGCGCGGCAGCGGCAGGTCCATCGGCAGGCCCGCGGCGGCATTCCAGCGGACGAGCAGGCGGGGACCGAGACGCAGCTGTTCGATCCCGAGGAAGCGCTGGGCAAGGTGGATCTCGTCCGCCAGCGTGCCGCGCTGCCCGGGCGCCCCGAGCGCGGCGCGGAACAACTCCGACAGATCCTCCACCGCGCGCTCCGCGGCGGCGGGGTCGCGACGCACCAGCGCGGCGATGGAATTCATCGAGTTGAAAAGGAAATGCGGCCGGATGCGGGCCTGCAAGGCGTCCATCTGCGCCTGCGAGACCGCCTGCACCTGCGCGCGCCAGCGGTCCTGGGCGGCGAAGTAGCGCAGCGCGATGGTGGCGATCAGGCCGGTGAGCCCGGCGGTGGTGAGGACGAACTGGCGGTTGACCCCGGCGTCGAGCACGAACTGGCCGAGGCTCGCGGCGATGTAGTTGAGTGCCCCGGCACCGAAGAGCGCCACCAGCATCGGCACGGCGGTGGCCGCGGCGAAATCGACGCGCGGGGGGAGGCGCATCAGCCACGGCCGCAGCTTGCACAGCGCCACCGCCGAGGCGATCGCGATCCACGTGGCCAACGCGCTGGCGGAAGCGAACTCGGTGAAATCCCAGCGCGGTGCACGCGTCGGCGCCAGCGCGATGGTCAGCATCACCACCTGCCCGGCCGCAATGGCGGCCAGCAGGCGGCCGCGCGAGCAGAAATCGGGGAGACTCAGGCGATCGGCGACGGGCGGCATGCCCGCATTATTGCCGAATGCCGCGCCGGCGCCGTCAGGCCGTGGTGGGCACCCAGTGCGGTCGGCTCGGGAAGGCGTGGCGAAGAATGCGCCACACCACTTCGCCGAACTGCTTCGGCAGCGAGCCCGTGTTGTAGGGCACGCCGTACTTCGCGCAGAGCGCCTTCACCTCGACCGCCATCTCGGCGTAGCGACGCGCCGGCAGGTCGGGGAACAGGTGGTGCTCGATCTGGTGGCTGAGGTTGCCGGTCATGAAGTGCATGAGGAAGCCGCCCGCGATGTTCGACGAGCCTCGGATCTGGCGCTGGTACCAGCCGGCGCGCGTCTCGTCCTTCACCTGGGCCGGCGTGAACGTGATCGCATCGGCGGTGAAGTGGCCGCAGAAGATCACGACGAAGGTCCACAGGTTGCGGACGAGGTTCGCGGCCATGTTCCCCAGCAGCACCGGCAGGAAGAACGGGCCGGCCAGCAGCGGAAACACCACGTAGTCCTTGCCGCCCTGCCAGGGCAGCTTGCGCAGCAGCGGCTTCGCGTCCGAGAGGAAGTAGCGCCACGAGCGGCGACCCTTCACGTAGCGGCCGAGCTTCAGGTGCTGGATGGCGATGCCGGTCTGGTAGAACACCGCCAGCAGGGCCGCGTAGATCGGCTGGCCCAGCGCGAACGGCGTCCAGCGCTGTTCCGGGAAGATGCGCAGCAGGCCGTAGCCCACGTCGTCGTCCTTGCCGCGCACGTTGGTCCACTGGTGGTGGCTGTGGTTGTGCGTCTGCCGCCACCAGTCCGAGGGGCACAAGTGGTCCCACTGGAAGCGGTCGCCCTGCAGGCTCGGGTCGTTCATCCAGTCGTACTGGCCGTGGATGACGTTGTGGCCGAGCTCCATGTTGTCGACGATCTTGGAGATGCCGAGCAGCAGCACGCCCAGCACCCACAGCGGCCACAACAGCCAGGGGGCCGGAGCGGCACCGTAGATCGCGAGGCGGCCGAGCACTTCCGTCCAGCGCACGACGTGGCGGACGCGGCGGATGTACGTGGCGTCGGCGGCGCCGAGGTCGCGGACGTGCTTGTCGCGCAGGGCGTCGAGTTCGGCGCCGAAGGCTTCGAGGCGCTCGCCGGTGAGCAGGGGGGCGTGGGCGGTCATGTCAGAGGTCGATCGCAAGGTCGGTGCGGGCCGCGCTGACGCAGAGTTTCAGCGCGGTGCTGGCTTCGGGATGGGCGCTGTCGTCGCGCAGGTCGACGTGCACGCCGCTGGCCTTCGCGCAGGTGCAGCGGCCGCAGAGGCCCTGGCGGCAGCCGTGCTCCGGGTTGAGGCCGGCGGCTTCGAGGGCGGCGAGCAGGGGCGTGTCGGTGGGAATGCTGAGCGTGCGACCGCTCTTCAGCAGCGTGAGCTGCACGGCCGCGGCGGGCACCTCGGGCACGCGCAGCACCGGCGGCGTGAAGCTCTCGGTGGCGATGCGGGCGGCCGCTTCGCGCAGCAGGGCCTCGACGCGCGCCACGAAGCCGGTGGGGCCGCAGGCGAGCACCTCGGCACCCTTCGGGCTACCGGGCAGGGCCGCGAGGGTGGCCTCGTCGAGCCGGCCTTCCGCCTCGTGCGCGGCTTGCGGGGCTTCACCGGTGAGGAACAGGCGGAACTGGAAATCCGGGAAGCGCGACTGCAGCGTGCGCAGCTCCTCGACGAAGCAGGCCTCGGCGCGCTCGCGCACCCAGTAGGCGAGGGAGAGCCCCGCCAGCTGGCCGCGTTCCGCCGCCGCGCGCACCTGGGCAATGGCCGCGGTGATGCCGCTGCCGGCCGCCATCAGCATCCGCTGCGGCGCGTCAGGCAATTCAAAGGCCATGCCGCCCCAGGGCTCGCTGATCTGGAGTCGGGTGCCCTCGCGGGCCTCGGACAGCCAGTCGGCAAAACGACCGCCGGCCACCTTTCGCACGGTGATCGCGAACTCCCGCTGGCCCGGCAGGCTGGTGAGGGTGAAGCTGCGCTGGAAGCGACGGCCGTCCACCTCGAAGCCGAAGCTCAGGTGCTGCCCCGGCTGCCAGTCGCGCAGGCGCTGGAAGGGCTTCAGCCAGAGCGTCTCGCTGTCCGCGGACGCCGCCTCGCGGCGGATCAGCCGCGCGGTGTTGCCGTAGGGGCTCCAGCCCGGCTGCAGCAGGCCGCGCCAGTAATGCCAGGCAGGGCGGAACGGGGGCGGGGCAAGGGCGAAGGACATGCAGGGCTCGGCTGAGGTGGCGCCGGGGAATACTATACAGTCGTGCAGACAGACGTATAGACAAGCATCCCGGAATTCAACCGGCCCGCCGGTTGGCGTTCATCCCGGGAGCGTCCGCCGCCGCACCACCCCTACACTGGCCCCATGAGCGACCCGATTCCCCTCCATCCCACCCGCGCCACGCCCTCGGGCCCCGGCCGCAAGCCGCAGATCAGCCGCGACGACCTGATCGCCGCCGCCCTGCGCCTGCTCGGGCCGCACCGCAGCGTCTCGACGCTGTCGCTGCGCGAGGTGGCGCGCGAGGCCGACATCGCCCCGAACAGCTTCTACCGGCACTTCCGGGACATGGACGCGCTGGCCATCGCGCTGATCGAACTGGGGGGTCGGAGCCTGCGCACCATCATCCGCGAGGCCCGCACGCGGGTGCGGCCGGGACGCAGCGTGATCCGCACCTCGATCGAGACCTTCATGGAGCAGCTCGACGCCGACGAGCGCCTGCTGCACATCCTGCTGCGCGAGGGCATGGTCGGGTCGGACGCCTACAAGGCCGCCGTCGAGCGCGAGCTGCGCACCTTCGAGGAAGAGCTGTGCATCGACCTTGTGCGACTGTCGGAAGCCGGCGGCCGGCCGGTGCACGCGCCGGCCCTGGTGGCGACGGCCATGACGCGCCTCGTGTTCGCCATGGGCGGCACGGCCATCGACCTGCCGCGCGAGCGCCGCGGCGAGATCGTCGAGCAGCTCGTCGAGATGCTGAAGATGATCATGGTCGGCTCGCACGTGCTGGCCGAGCACGAGGCGCGCTGAAGCGCCCCGGAGCACGCAACGGCGGGATCAGCCGGCGAAACGCGCCGTCATCCAGTCGCCGAGGTCGCGGATCTCCTCGGCGCAGACCGAGTGCGGCATCGGGTAGCGGCGCAGCGCCACGTCCATGCCCAGCGCCTTGAGCGCCTCCGCCGACTTCTGACCGGCCGACAGCGGCACCACCGGGTCCTGCGTGCCGTGCGCCATGAACACCGGCGTGGCGAGGCCCTGCCGCGTCGCTTCCGCGGCCGTCTCGGCGGCCAGCGGCAAATAGGTCGAGAGCGCAGCGAGCCCCAGGAAGGGCTGCTCGCGGCGCAAGCCGGCGGCCAGCGTGATCGCGCCGCCCTGAGAGAAGCCGGCCAGAATGATGCGATTCGCCGGAACACCGCGGTCGCGCTCGCGGGCCACCAGGGCATCCACGTCGGCGATCGAACGCCGTACGCCGGCGGCGTCCTCGCGCACCGTCGAGAAGTCGAGGCTGACGATGTCGTACCACGCGCGCATCGCGTGGCCGTTGTTGATGGTGATCGGCATCACCGGCGCGTGCGGGAACACGAAGCGCAGCGCCGGCCATTCCTTGCGCACCAGCTCGGGCACGATCGGCGCGAAATCGTGGCCGTCGGCGCCGAGGCCGTGCAGCCAGATCACCGAGAAGACCGGCTTGGCACCGGTGGTGGTTTCGATCGCATCGAGCATGGCGGCATCACGAAATGAGGGCGCGGCATTGTGCCCGAGCCGGCGCCCCCTGCCCGCGGCCGCGCCGGCACCGCACAATGCGCGAATGAGCGCGATCACCACGCCGTCCTGGCGCCTCGACGATGACACCCCGGCGGCGATCCTCGCCACACAGGGCTTCGCCCGCCTGTCGCCGGCGGCCAGCGCACGTGCCGCAGGCGTGACTCCGCCGGCCCTCGCCGGCCTCGCCGCGCACTGGGCCGACCTCCCGCCCGACGAGCATCTGCGCGACGGCGGCCGTTACCGTTTCCGTCGCCATGCCTCGTTGGTGATGAGCGAGGACGGGCGGCGCATCGAACAGCGAGTCGACCGCCCCCACTGGCAGCCCACCGATTACAACGCCCTGCACGGCGGCTACGAGCGCTGGTTCGCGCCGGTGCTCGACACCACGCTGGCGGACCCGGCGTTCCTCGGGCTGATCACCGGCCTCGGCGCCGTCTGCACCGCCGCCGCGGGCCACCCCCTGCCCTTCGTCGAAGTCCACCAGTTCCGCATCGATACCGCCCAAGGCATCGGCCGGCCCACCCCGGAAGGCGCCCATCGCGACGGGGTCGATTACGTGGCCGTGGTGCTGGTCGACCGGGCTGCTGTCCGGGGTGGCGAAACCCGGGTCTTCCAGGCCGACGGGCCCACGGGCCTGCGCTTCACGATGGTCGAACCTGGCACGGCCCTGCTGCTCGACGACGCCCGGATGATCCACGAGACGACGCCCTTGCAGCCGGACGGCACGGCCGGCCACCGCGACACGCTCGTGCTGACCTGGCGCCGCGACGGCTTCCTCGACCCGGCAGCCTGACCCCAGGGCACGGATTTCCGGCGCCATCGGCGCCCGGAACTTGACGCCCATCACGCCAAAAGACTGGCACGAATCTTGCTCCGCTTCGGGAGACCCCTCCCGGAGCCTGCCGTGTTCGACACCCTGACCGATACCACCCCCCACGCCGTCCGCTCGGCCGGCATGAACGAGCCGGGGATCTTCAAGGGCTGCACCGGCACCGACGGGCCTTTGGCGGCGTCCACCAAGGACGCCATCCTTGCCTACCTCGGGAAGCCGAATGCCTCCGCGTGGGAGCGGCTCCGTGGCCGCACGATCGCCGGGCGCACGACGCTGGGTGACGCCTGGGCGCTGGCCAACCCCACCGCCGACCGTCGATTCCCCACGTCGGCGGAACTGATCCGCGCGATCCGTATGGCGGTCGTCGCGCAATGGGCATGCAACGACGCGGCAGCTCGCACCCACTGAAGACGGCTGGTGGGCCCACCAGGACTCGAACCTGGAACCAAGGGATTATGAGTCCCGTGCTCTGACCATTGAGCTATGGGCCCGCCGCGTCGTGATTCTAACGCCCCGGAAAAACGAAGCCCCGCATCGCGGGGCTTCGTCGTCTCGGCAGGCGTGGTGGCTTACTCGAGGTCGAGGAAGCTGCGCAGCTGCTCCGACCGGCTCGGGTGGCGCAGCTTGCGCAGCGCCTTGGCCTCGATCTGGCGGATGCGCTCGCGGGTCACGTCGAACTGCTTGCCGACTTCTTCCAGCGTGTGGTCCGTGTTCATGTCGATGCCGAAGCGCATGCGCAGCACCTTGGCCTCGCGCGGCGTCAGGCCGGAGAGCACGGTGCGGACCGTTTCGGACAGGCCGGTGGTCGTCGCGTTCTCCAGCGGCGACTCGGCGTTCGTGTCCTCGATGAAGTCGCCGAGGTGGCTGTCCTCGTCGTCGCCGATCGGCGTCTCCATCGAGATCGGCTCCTTGGCGATCTTCAGGACCTTCCGGATCTTGTCCTCCGGCATGTCCATTTCCTTCGCCAGCTCCTCCGGCGTCGGCTCGCGGCCGAACTGCTGGAGCATCTGCCGCGAGATGCGGTTGAGCTTGTTGATCGTCTCGATCATGTGCACCGGGATGCGGATGGTGCGCGCCTGGTCGGCGATCGAGCGGGTGATCGCCTGGCGGATCCACCAGGTGGCGTAGGTCGAGAACTTGTAGCCGCGGCGGTACTCGAACTTGTCGACCGCCTTCATCAGGCCGATGTTGCCTTCCTGGATCAGGTCGAGGAACTGCAGGCCGCGGTTGGTGTACTTCTTGGCGATCGAGATCACGAGGCGCAGGTTGGCCTCGACCATCTCCTTCTTCGCCTTGCGGGCCTTGGCCTCGCCGTAGGCCATCGCGCGCGACGTGTCCTTGATCTCCCCGAGCGTGAGGCACAGGGCGCCCTCGAGCGCGATCAGGGCGTTCTGCTGGGCGAGGATGGCGTCGCGGTGCTCGCGCATGCCCGACGACCACTTCTGCTTGCGACGGATGATCTCGTCGGCCCACTCGAGGTTGGTCTCGTTGCCCGGCCACGCCTTGATGAAGTCCTTGCGCGGCATCTTGGCCAGCCGCGTGGAGATGTCGAGCACCTTGCGCTCGTGGTCCTTGATCTCGGAAACGACCTCGCGGACCTTGCGCACCAGCGCATCGATCAGCGCCAGCGGCAGCTTGAGCTTCATGAACTCGCCAGCCATCTCCTCGCGCGCCTTGACCGTCTTCTTGTCGGCCGAGCCGTATTTGGCGTGGGTCTTCTCGAACTTGCCGAAGTGCGCCTTCAGGAGCTCCATTCGGCGCGCGACCTCGACCGGATCCGGGCCGGTCTGGGTCTCGCCCTCCTCGTCGTCGCCGCCCTCGACCTCGACCTCCTCCTCCTCGTCGGCCACCGCTTCGATCGGCGCGCCGCCGAACAGCTCGGGCGTCTCGAGGTCGGCGAAGCCGGTGACGATCTCGGAGAGGCGCTTCTTGCCTTCCTGATGCAACGCGTAGTCGTCGAGGATGATCTGGATCGTCCACGGAAACGCCGCAAGCGAGTTCTGCACCTGGTGCAGGCCTTCCTCGATGCGCTTGGCGATGGCGATCTCGCCTTCGCGGGTCAGCAGCTCGACCGTGCCCATCTCGCGCATGTACATGCGCACCGGGTCGGTCGTGCGGCCACCCTCGGCGTCGAGCGCCGTCAGCGCCGCGGCGGCTTCCTCGGCGGCGGTCTCGTCCGCCTCGCGGGTGCTCGTCGCGTCGGTGAGCAACAGGGTTTCGGCGTCGGGTGCGACTTCATGCACCTCGATGCCCATGCTGTTGATCATGCCGATGATGTCTTCGATCTGCTCCGGATCGACGACGTCGTCGGGCAGGTGGTCGTTGACTTCGGCGTAGGTCAGGTAACCCTGTTCCAGACCCTTGCTGATCAGCTGCTTGATTTCGGACTGCTGCTCCGGACGCGGAGTTGCCATGGAGGGGTACCGAGAGGAGAGAGCGGGAACCCGCTATTATACCCGCGGGCCCGGCACTAGCGCCAAATAATTGATCGGAAAAGGGTTTCCGTTCAGCAGGGGCACAATGCTCAGGTCTCGAGCCAGAACGTGACCGGCCCGTCGTTGACCAGCATCACCTGCATGTCCGCCCCGAAGCGCCCGGTCTCCACCACCGGCAGCCGCGCCCGGCAGGCGGCGACGAAGGCTTCGAACCCGGCCCGCGCCTCCTCCGGGGGAGCCGACGTGGAGAAGCTCGGGCGCAGCCCGGAGCGGGTGTCGGCGCCGAGGGTGAACTGGCTCACCAGCAGCAGTCCGCCACCGTGGTCCTTGAGGCCGACGTTCATGCGCCCGGACGCGTCGGCGAATACGCGGTAGGCCACGAGGCGCTCGGCCATCCTCTCGATACGGCCGGTGGTGTCGCCGGGCTGCACGCAGGCGAAGGCAAGAAGGCCGGGGCCTATGGCACCGACGGTTTCGCCGCCGATGTCGACGTGGGCACGCAGCACGCGCTGGATGAGGGCGATCATCGACGGAGGCTCGCGCTCCGGCACGAGGGGAGTCAAGCCGGCTCCGCTAGACTCCGGGGATGCGATACCCCCTGTCCGCCCACGCGCTTCGCATCGCCGCCTGGCTGGCCGGGCTTCCCGGCCCCGGCCTCCGCCGCGCCATCGCCGAGCGCCTCGCCGCGCGTGAATGCCGGCGCCGCGGTGGCATGGTGCGCGTGATCGACTGCAACCTGCGGCTTACCGGGCTCGACCCCGGCCTGACCCACGCCTCGCTCGTGCAGACCCAGCTCACGTTGCTCGAGAGCCTTCGCTTCTGGACCCGGCCGCGCGCCGCGAACCTGCGCACGGTGGTGGACGTGGTGGGATTGGCGCATCTCGAGGCGGCCGAAGACGCCGGCCCCGTGGTCATCGTCGCCCCCCACTACGGCAACTGGGAGCTGCTGGTGCAGTGGCTTGCCGCACGCCGCGACCTGACCCTTGTCTACACGCGGGCCAAGTTCGAGGCGGTCGACGCCTTCCTTCGCATGGCGCGCGGTCGTGGCGGCGTCTGCGCCCTGCCCGCCGACGTGCATGGGATGAAGCCCCTGCTGCGCGCCCTACGGCACGGGCAGACCGTGGGGATCACGCCCGACCAGACCCCGGACGAAGCGGGCGGGCAGTGGTCGACCTTCTTCGGCGTACCGTGCCTGACGATGACCCTGGTGCATCGCCTTGGCACACGGCATCCCGACGCCCGCTTCCTGCTGGCGGTCGCCGAGCGGCTCGTGGACGGGCGCTTCCGCGTCGTCATCGAACCATTGCCCGCCGCCGCAACCTCGGGAAACGTGCAGGCCGGGGTGGATGCGCTCAACGCAGCGGTGGAAGCGTTCGTCCGGCGCGACCTCTCGCAGTACCAGTGGACCTACAAGCGGTTCAAGGGCCAACGCGCGAACGAGCCCCTCGTGAATCCCTACTGGCCGGAATGCTATTGATGACGGACACGCTGCTGGACTGGCCTGGCGATGCGCCTTGGCAACCGCTTCCCGACGCCGCGCGGCGGTGCTTCCGCCTCGCGTCGGCGATCACCGGCACCGTGCTCGGCACCACGTTCGGCGCCGTGCCGGCCGCCGCGCTCGCCTTCGCCGATGGTCCGGCCTGGTGGCATCTGGGCATGGCCGCCGGCGTACTGGCGGCGAGCCTCGGACTCGCGCTTTGGCGGGCGGCGCTGTCCTTCCGCTACACGCGGTGGCGGCTTGACGAGGACGGTCTGCGCGTACGCCGTGGTTTCTTCTGGCGCTCCGAGGTCCTGGTGCCGCGGGCGCGGGTGCAACACCTCGACATCGAGCGGGGGCCGATCGAGCGCCGCTACGGCCTCGCCACGCTGGTGGTGCACACGGCCGGCACGCGCTTGAACGCCGTTCGCCAGCCGGGCTTCGACGAGGACAGCGCAAACCGGCTGCGCGATGCGCTCGTCCCCCGCGAGCGCGAGCATGACGACGGCGCGCATGGCTGAGCCCCACGGCACGCCCGATCGCGACGATCGCGAGGCCCTGCAGGCCGTCGCCACCCATCGCCTGCACCCGCTGTCCTGGCTGTTCACCCTGATCGCGCAGCTGCGGATGTTCGCGCTGCCGCTGCTCGTCCTCCTGCTCGGCGGAAGCCGGGAAGAAGGCGACGATATCGGCGACCTGATCGGCCTCGCCGGCGCCGCGGCATTGGCGGTGGTTGCGGTGTGGCAGTACTTCACCTACCGCTACGGATTCCTCGAGGCCGCGCTGGTGGTTCGCAGCGGACTGTTGCAGCGCAACGTCCGACTGATCCCCTTCGACCGCGTGCAGAACGTGACGTTGCACCAGAACCTGCTGCATCGGCTGGTGGGCGTGGCGGAGGTGAGGCTGGAGTCGGCGGGCGGCATGGGCCAGGCCGAGGCGCAGATGCAGGTGCTCAAACTCGATCAGGCCCATGCGCTCGAGGCCCTCGTGCGCGCCGGCGCGCCTCGGGCACGCGCCGCGCCGGGCGCCGACATGCGCGCCGCGCCCGTCGACGGCGAAGAGGATCGCGCGCCGATCCTCTGGCTCGAATTGCCGACGCGCGAACTGGTGCGCCTCGGGCTCATCTCCAACCGCGGCATGCTGGTCGTGGCCGCGGGCTTCGCCTACCTGACGCAGGCCGGCGACGCGCTCACAAAGCGCCTGAGCAACGGCATCGAATCGGTGGGCCGCGAGGGCATCGCGTTCGCCGAGGCCTGGCACCTCGGGCCGGCGGCCTACGTCGCGCTGGCCCTGGCCCTCCTCCTGGCCATGGTCATCGCGGTTCGCCTGCTTTCGGTGGCGTTGGCGATCCTGCAGTTCCACGACTTCCGCCTGTACGCGGGAGAGCGCGAGCTCCGGGTGGAGCGCGGGCTCCTGAGCCGGGTGCGCACCCACCTTCCGAAGCGACGCATCCAGGCCTATTCGCTGCGCGAAACGCTGCTGCACCGCTGGTTTGGGCGCCAGAGCCTCCGCGTGGACCGGGCCGCGATCGAGACCGTGAACGAGAGCCAATCGGTGCGCGACCTCGTGCCCCTCGCCACGCCCAACGGCATGGACGGCATGCTCGCCGCCCTGCTGCCGGACCGCGGCTGGCCACTCGCGGATTGGCAGCCGCTGCATGCGCGGGCGTGGTGGCGGGTGTTCGCCCCGCTGGCGACGGTGGTCCTCGCCGGTACGGCCGTGCTCATCTACTTCGAAGGGGCCGCTGGCCTGTGGGCCCTGTCGCTGCTCGGCCTGCTTTTCCTCCGGGCGCGCGTCTGGGCGCGCTACTCGGCCTGGACGCTCGAAGGCGGCGTCATCGCCTTCCGGCAGGGCTGGCTGGACCGCCACTGGCGCTTCGCCGAGGCGAGGAAGCTGCACGCACTGCAGGTCACCCAGTCGCCCTTCGACCGCCGCCACGGGATGGCCACCCTGCACCTCGACACCGCGGGCGCCTCGCCGATGGAGCCGCCGCTGCGAATCCCCTACCTGGCCTTGGCCGATGCCGAGGCACTGGCCGAGCGGCTGCGCTCGCTCATGCCGCGCGATGCCGGCATCAATCCCGCCAGAACTGGGGCGTCAGCAGCACGAGCAGGGTGAACACCTCGAGGCGCCCGAGCACCATCGCGAAGCTGCACACCCACACCGCGAAGTCGCTCATGTCGCGGAAATGCGAGGCCACCGCCCCAAGGCCCGGCCCCATGTTGTTCATGCAGGCAGCCACGGCGGAAAAAGCGGTCTCGATGTCGACGCCATCAGCGGCGAGCGCCAGCGTCATGGCGAGGAAGGCGAGGAAGGCGAGGATGTAAAGCGTGCAGAAGCCGGCGACCGAAATCACGACGCTTTCCGAGACGCGCTTCCCTCCCACCTTGACGAGGAACTGGCCCTTCGGGTGGACGAGCTGCTTGAGCTCGCGGAAGCCCTGGCGGACCACCATCTGCACGCGGGCCACCTTCATGCCGCCCGAGGTCGAGCCTGCGCAGCCGCCGACGAAGCCGACCATCATCAGGGCGAGCGGCGCCAAGCCGGGCCAGTCGACGAAGCCGGTGGTGACGAAGCCGGTGGTGGTGATGTTGGAAACGACCTGGAACGTGGCGTGGCGCACCGCCTCCAGCGGGCTCTCGAAGCGGCCGCCGACCCAGACCGCGAACGCCACGACGAGGCTCACCGCCACGCAGATCCACAGGAAACTCAGGAACTCGGAATCGGCTTTGTAGTGGCCGAGCGTCGCGCGCCGCCACGCGTACCAGTGCAGGCCGAAATTCAGCCCACCGAGGAACATGAAGACAATCGCGATGCTGTCGAGCAACGCACTGTTCCAGTGGCCGAAGCTGGCGTCGTAGTTGGCGAAGCCGCCCGTCGCCACCGCGCTCATGCCATGGCAGACGGCGTCGAAGAAGGTCATGCCGCCGACCCAGAACGACAGCGTGCACAGCAGTACGAGGCCGGTGTAGACCAGCCAGAGCGCCTTGGCCGTGTCGGCGATGCGCGGCGTGAGCTTGCTGTCCTTCTGCGGGCCCGTGGTCTCGGCGCGGAACAGCTGCATGCCGCCGATGCGCAGCATCGGCAGGATCGCGACCGCGAGGATCACGATGCCCATGCCGCCGAAGTAGCACAGCGAAGCTCGGTAGAACAGCACGCTCTTGGGCAGGTCCTCGATGCCGACGATGACGGTGGCGCCGGTCGTCGTTAGCCCCGACGCCGCCTCGAACACCGCGTCGGTGTAGCTCAGGTACGGCTCGGTGAGCATGAACGGCAGCGCCGTCACGAGGATGGCGATGATCCACACCCCGGAAACGATCAGGAAGCCGTCGCGCAACCGCATCTCGTAATGGGCGTGGCGCACCGGGAACCACAGGATGAAGCCGGCGATGCCGGCCACGAGGAAGCTCTCGAGGAAGGCGGTGGCACTGGGCTCGTTCCACCACCATGCCATGAGCAACGGTGGCAGCGAGATGGTCGCCGAAAGGCCGATGATCGCGCCGAAGATGCGCAGCAGCGTGCGCGAGCGCTCCGACAACAAGGAGTAGGGGCTCAGAGCCACGTCGCCCCGGCCTGGAACAGGGCGGTCACCTGCGGCATCTCACGCTTGTCCATCACGAAGACGATCAGGTGGTCCTCGGGCTCGACCACCACGTCGTGGTGGGCGATCAGCAGCTGGTCGCCGCGGACGATGCCGCCGATGGTGGCGGAAGGGGGAAGGGCGAGCTCCTCGAGGCCACGGCCGATCACCTGCGAACTGCGACGGTCGCCGCGGGCGACGACCTCCACGGCCTCGGCCACGCCGCGGCGCAGCGAGTACACCTGCGCCGGCGCGCCTTCGCGGATGTGCGCGAGCAGGGCGCCGAGCGTGACCTGTTGCGGACTGACCGCGATGTCGATGCTGCCGCCCTCGACCAGCTCGGCATAGGCCGGGCGGTTGATCAGGGCCAGCACGCGCGGGCAGCCGAGGCGCTTGGCCAGCATCGCCGACAGGATGTTGGCCTCGTCGTCGTTGGTCAGTGCGCAATAGATGTCCGTCTGGTCGATGTTCTCCTCGCGCAGCAGCTCCTCGTCGGCGCAGTCGCCGACCAGTACGATCGAATTCAGCAGGTCCTCCGCGATCGAGCGGGCGCGCTCGCGCGAGCGCTCCATCACTTTCACCGAATAGCGGCTCTCCAGCGCCTTGGCGAGATTGCGTCCGATGTTGCCGCCGCCGGCGATGAGCACGCGACGGGTCGGTTTCTTTTCGACGCGGCGCAGCTCGGCCATCACCGCGGGGATATGGCGCCGGTCGGCGAGGAAGAAGACCTCGTCATCGATCTCGATGACCGTGCTGGCTTCCGGCTTCACCGGCTTGCCGCGGCGGAAGATCGCCGCGACGCGCGCGTCGGCCCCGGCGGGGAGGTGGCTGCGCAGCTCGCGAAGCTGGTGCCCCACCAAGGCGCCGCCCTCGACGGCACGCACCGCGACGAGCTGGGCGCGCCCCTGGGCGAAATCCAGCACCTGCAACGCGCCGGGGTAGCCGATCAGGCGGTCGATGTGGCGGACCACGAGGTTTTCAGGGCTGATCGCGGCCGTCACCGGCGACGTCCGCGGGTCCTTCAGCACGCCGAGCTCGAGGTACTCCGACTCGCGCAGGCGCGCCACGCGCGTGGGCGTGCGGAAGCGCGAATGGGCGATCTGGCAGGCGAGAAGGTTCACCTCGTCGCTGGAGGTCACCGCCACCAGCAGTTCGGCCTCCTCGGCGCCGGCATGCGACAGCACGGAAGGGAGCGAACCGTGGCCGACGACGGTGCGGATGTCGAGCCGCTCGGCGAGGTCGCGAAGGCGCTGGTGGTCGGTGTCGACGACGGTGATGTCGTTGTTCTCGGAGGCCAGGGCGGCCGCCACGGAGGTGCCGACTTGGCCTGCCCCCAGGATCAGGATGTTCACGCGTTCCCCGCACCTCGTCGCTTCGGCGCGGAGGATACGCCGGCGCGGGACCGGCTGCACTCAACGCGCGAGGCGGCGGTAGAACGCCTCGAACCGGGGCAACTGCGTGTCGAGGCGGAATGCCTCGATCGGATAGGTGCGGCGGGCGAGGCCCGCGTTCGCGAACCCCGCCAGTGCCCGGGCCAGCGCCTGCGCGTCGCCGGGGGGCACCAGCGGCCAACCGAAGCGCTCGCCGAGGTGGCGTCCACCCGCGGTCGCCGTGGCGAGGATCGGCAGGCCTGCGGCCATTGCCTCGAGGAAAACGAGGCCGAAGGGCTCGGTGCGGGCCGCGGAGACGAAGCCGTCCATCGCCGCGAGCCAGGCCGACGGCTCGTTGGAGAACCCGGTGAAATGGACGCGTCGGGAGGCCCGGCGCCGCAGGGCGTCGAGCGCGCGGCCGCCCCCGACCACGACGAGGTGCACATCCTCGCCGAAGCCGGCCGCGTCGAACGCATCGAGCAACACGTCGTGGCCCTTCGACGACTCGATCCGCCCAAGGCAGCCGAGCAGGCGGACCTCCGGACCGATGCCGAGCCGACCCCGCAAGCGCGCCCGCGCCTCCGGAGCCGCCGGACGCGCGTGGGTCCAGTTGTCGATGTGCTCGCTTCGCCCAGCCCAATTGGGCGGCAGCGCGTCCCGCTGCTCCGGGGTCAGCGCGACCAGCCCATCGAGATGGGCATGCTGGCGGGGCTTGTAGGCGATGTGCAGGGTCGCCACGCGAACCATCCCTGAGACGCCGCGAAGCGCCTTGCAGGCGGCGCTCAGGTGCGCATGCACGACCTCGGGACGATGCCGGCGAACCCAGCGGCGTGCGTGCCAGGCGGGCAACCAGTCGGGCACCACGGCCAGCGGGAGCCCGGACGGGACGTGGCGGCCCGGTGCGTCGGGGCGCGCCTCGAGCGCGGCCCGCCGCAACACGAGCGTGACGTCATGCCCTGCCCGCCACTGGCCCTCCGCGAGCTCGATCGCATAGCGCTCGCTGCCGGCGAAGCGCGAAGTCAGGAGCAGGTGGGCGATGCGCATGGGGCGGTGTTGGCGGCGTTCGGCAAGGGGCCGCTACCATACCCGCATGACCCTGCGCTTGCCCTTGTCCGGCGTCGTCGTGGCCTTCAACGAGGCCGACCGGATCGAACGCTGCCTTCGCTCGCTTGCCGAGGTCTGCAGCGAGACCATCGTCGTCGATTCGTTGTCCACCGACGACACCGCCGGGATCGCGCGCCGGCTTGGTGCACGCGTGGTCGAACAGCCGTGGCTCGGCTTTGCGAGGCAGAAGAACCTGGCGATCGCCGAGGCGGCGCAACCCTGGGTGCTGCTTCTCGATGCCGACGAATGGCTGGAGCCGGACGCCATCGACCGGCTTCGCCGGCTGTTCGCGTCGACGCGCCTCGATCACGCGGACGTCGTGACGCTGGAACGGCGTACGCGCTTCCTCGGCGCGGTGATGCACCATGGCAGCTTCGCCCGAGAGCCCGTGGAGCGCCTGTTCCGCGCCCATTGCCGACACGAGGAGCTCGCGGTGCATGAGCGGCTCGACACCCGGGGCCAGCGCGTGGTGGGCAGCGACGTGCGCATGGAGCACGACACGGCGCGATCGGAATCCGAGTACTGGGCGAAGCTGCAGCGCTACGCGACCCTGTGGGCCGAGGAGCGCGCGGCGCGCGGCAAGCGCGCCTGGCCCAGCCGCGGCGCGGCGGCCGCAACGGCCTACCTGCTGAAGAACCTTCTGCTGCGCGGCGGGCTGCTCGATGGTCCCGGCGCCTGGCGCTTCCATGCCCTGCACGCACGCTACGCGGCGCTGAAGTATGAAAGGCTGCGGGCGCTGACGGGCCCGCGGCCCTCCGACTAGCGCCGCCCCTTCCCCGGGGCGGCATGCGTGCCTTGACGATCAGTCGTCCCAACGTTCGACATCGACGGCACCGGTGATGGGGTGCACGCGCACGTCGCGCTCGAAGCCCATCGTCGTGCGGACCTCGGCAGTCCAGAAACCATCGTCGCGCTCCAGCTCCTTGACGTCGGTGTAGCCGGCCGCCGCGAGGCGCTGCATCACCTCGCCGATGCCGAGCTGGCGCTGCCCCGGCTGCTCGGGCGACAGGATCGCGCCGGTCGCCGCATCGATATGGACGGTGACGCGGCTCCCGTCAGCGGCGCTGGCGAGCACTTCCCACACGCCGTCGTCGAGTTCGGCGCCACGGACGGCACCGTAGCCAGCCTGCTGGGCGATGCCGGTGGCCTGCTCCAAGCCGATGGGCGCGGTGGCCGCCCGCGCCTGCACCAAGGGCACGGCGACGGCGAGGGACAGAGCGAGCGTGGCCGCGAGGGTCGAGGTCTTCATGGGGGTTCTCCGTTGGGGTGTTGGGGTGGAACGGCGCCAGATTGACGCCCGCCCCTGAAATCGCCTCTGAGGCGGTTTTTCACCAACGGTTTAATCGCGCCGGGCACCATGGCCCCCATGCCCCGCACCCGCCCCACCGCCGCGCTGCTCCTGCTGCTGGCCCTGCTGCCGCCGTCGTCGGCTGTCCGCGCGGACGACGATGAAGACCACGAGCGCGCAAGGACGGCGGTGCTGCGCGGCGAGGCCTTGCCGCTCGACCAGATCCTCGCGCGCCTGCCGCTGCGTGATGGGGAGCGCCTGCTCGAGGCGGAGTTCGAGCGCGAGGACGGCCGCTGGGTCTACGAACTGGAGTTCATCGGCGCCGATGGCCGCGTCCGCGAACTCGAAGTCGACGCGCTTAGCGCCGCCATCCTCGAGGACGACTGATGCGGTTGCTGCTTGTCGAAGACGACGCGCCATTGCGCGAGGCCCTTTACGACGCGCTGGTCGCCGAGGGCTGGGTCGTGGACGCCTGCGCCGACGGCGACGAGGCATTGTGGTTGGGCGGCGAGGAGCCCTTCGACGCCGCCGTGCTGGACCTCGGCCTGCCGCGACGCGATGGCATCTCGGTCCTCCAGGGGTGGCGCGAAGCCGGCCGCAATTTCCCCGTCCTCGTGCTCACCGCGCGCAACCGCTGGAACGACAAGCTCGCCGGCTTCGGCGCCGGCGCCGACGACTACCTGACGAAGCCTTTCGAGATCGATGAGGTCGTGTTGCGCCTCAAGGCGCTGATCCGCCGCGCCAGCGGCCACGCCTCGCCGGTCATCCGCATCGGCCCACTGGAACTCGACACGCTGGCCAACCGGTTCCGCGTGGACGGGCGCGGCCTCGTGCTCACGGCCGGCGAGTACCGCCTTCTCGCCTTCCTGGCCCACCACGCCGGCCGCACCGTGCCGCGCAACGAACTGGCCGAGCACCTCTACGACCGCGACTTCGACCTCGACTCGAACGTGATCGACGTGCAGATCGGCCGCATCCGGAAGAAGCTCGCGCCGCACAAGCTGCTGCACACCGAACGCGGGCTCGGGTTCCGGCTCGCGGAAGCATGAGCGCCAGCCTGCAGCGGCGGCTCTGGTTGGCGGCGGCCCTGCCGCTCCTCGCCCTCGTGCTCGCGGGTCTTCTCCTGCTGCAGTGGGCGTTCGAGGACACCGTGCGCCGGGCGTTCGACGCCCGGCTCGAACGCACGCTCACCGCGGTCGTCGGCGGCCTCGAGGCCACCCCCGACGGGCGCGTCGCCGTCGGCCGCCCCATCGGCCAGGCCGCCTTCGACAGCATCGGATCGGGTTGGTATTGGCAGGTCGCCGACGACACCGGGGTGCGGCTGCGCTCGCGCTCGCTGTGGGATCGGCAGCTGCCGATGCCCAGCGCCCGTCGCGACGGCCGCGTCCGCCATACCGACCTTGCGTCCGACGGCGCCACCCCGCTGCGCGCCGCCGTGCGTCGCATCGAGCTGCACGGGCGCCCGGCACCGGTCACCGTGCTGCTCGCCGGGCCGCGTGCCGAGATCGATGCGGAAGTCGCCGACTTCGTCCGCCTTTCGTGGCTGGCGGCGGTTGGACTCGCCGTGCTGGCGCTGGCCATGGTCTTCGTGCAGCTCCGCCTGGGACTCGCCCCCCTGCGCCGCTTCAGCGAACAGGTCGCCGAGCTGGCTGCCGGTCGGCGCGAGGCGCTCGATCGCTTGGCCGTGCGCGAACTCGACGCCGTGGTGGCCGAGCTCAATCCGGTGATCGAACAGAACCGCCGGCTCGCGGAAAACGGACGCAAGCGCGCAGGCGACCTCGCCCACGCGCTCAAGACGCCGCTCGCCCTGCTTCGGACGCGGGTGCCCACGGACGACACCCGGCAACGCGAGGCCCTCGCCCGCATCGAAGCGATCGTCGATGGCCACCTCGCGCGCGCCGCCGCTGGTGCTCGGCGCAACAAACCCCGGTGCGACGCGGCGGCAGCGCTCGGCGAGCTCGTGGCGTTGCTCGGCCGCCTGCATCCAGGCAAGGCCATTGCTGTCGCGCCCCATGCCACCGTTCCGGAAGCGGCCTGTGAGGCCAACGACCTGCAGGAGATGCTCGGCAACCTGATCGACAATGCGCTACGGGCGGCGCGCCTCCAGGTGCGTGTCTCGCTGTCCGCGCAGGGCGATGACCTGCATATCCTCGTCGACGACGATGGTCGCGGGCTCGACGAGCAGGCATTGGCGCGCCTGGGCGAGCGCGGGCTGCGTTTCGACGAAAGCACGCCAGGCACCGGCCTCGGCGTGTCGATCAGCCGCGACATCGCGGAAAGCTACGACGGCCATCTCGACTTCGGACGCAGCCCGCTGGGCGGGCTTCAGGCACGCCTCCGGCTTCCGGCCTGGCGCGACCGCTGAGGTTTCAGGCGGCGCGGAAGAGCCGCGCGTAGAAGAAGCCGTCGCCACCCTCCTCGCCCGGGAAACGTTGGGTGCCGGAGCCGGTGTCATGGCCGAAACGGGCGTCAAGGGGAACGAGCTTCGCCTCCGGATGGCGGGAGAGGAACGCCTCGACCTGGGCGGCATTCTCCTCGCGGAGCACCGAGCAGGTCGCGTAGAGCAGGCATCCCCCGGGCGCCAGCAGCGGCCAGAGCCCATCGAGCAGACGCGCCTGCGTCGCGGCAAGCACCGCGATGTCGTCGTCGCGACGATGCGCCTTGATGTCCGGCTGGCGCCTCAGGATGCCCGTCGCGGAACACGGCGCGTCCAGCAGGATCGCGTCGAACGGGCGGCCGTCATGCCATCGCGCGGGCTCCGCCGCATCCGCAACCCTTGCACCGAAGCCCGCCCGTGATGGCTGCAGGGACGCCACCAGTGCGACCACGCGCTCCAGACGCCTGGCATCGACATCGAGCGCCTGCACCTCGCCCGCGTCGCCGACGGCCGACAGCAGACCCAGCGTCTTGCCACCCGGCGCCGCGCAGGCGTCCAGCACACGTTGGCCAGGCTGGGGCGCGAGCGCTTCGATGGCCAGCTGGGCTGCAAGGTCCTGCACATGGAACAGTCCCTCATCGAAGCCCGGCAGCTGCGTCGGATTGGCTCGTTCGACCACGCGCAAGCTGTCGCGGGCGGGACCGGACTCCGTGGCGATGCCCGCCGCCGCCCAGCGCGCCGCAAGCCGCTCGCGCCCGATACGTGGCGCGTTCGCGCGAAGCCATAGCGGCGCCTCGGCGTTGTTCGCCGCAAGCAAGGCGTCGACGCGCTCGGGCCAATCGGCCTCGAAGCGCCGAACCAGCCAATCGGGATGGCTCGTGCGCACGGCTCGGGATTCGGCCTCCGGCCAAGGCTCGCGGATCGCCTTCCTCAGGACGGCATTGAACAGGCCGGAAAGACCCTCCCGACCGAGCTGCTTGACGGCATCGACGGTCGCGCCGACCGCGGCATGCGGCGCCAGCCCGAGCGCATCGAGCTGCGCGAGCCCGACCAACAGAAGCCGGGCGACAGCGCGATCCTTCGCAGTCCCCACGGGCAGCGGGCGCGCCAGCCAGCGCGACAGCACGAAGGCGTAGCGGCGCTCGTGGCGCAGGGCCGCGAAAACAATCGCTTCAAGCAAACCGCGGTCGCGCGGCTCGGCGATCCTGGGCAGAGCGGCGGAGAGCACCGCCTTCAGCGATCGACCATCGTCGAGCACGGCGACGAGCACGCGTGCCGCCTCGGCGCGCAGCGCGGCGCCGGGGCCGAGCGTGCTCATGCGGTCTTCAACTGCGGGCGCGCGTTGAGGAAATCCGCCACGGGTTGCGGCTTGCCGCCTTCACGCTGGACCACGGTGAGGCGGAGGGCGCCCTCGCCACAGGCGACCGTCAGGCCCTCCTTCGTGCCGGCAACCACCGTGCCGGGCGGGTGCCTAGCCACGTCCAGCGCCTGCGCCGCTGCCGCGGACAGCGGCACCGCGGCATGGACACGCAGGCGTTCGCCGGCGAGTTCGCATTCCGCGATCGGCCAGGGATGGAAGGCGCGCACCTTGCGTGCGAGCACCGCGGCGGACTGCGCCCATTCGAGCTTCGCTTCGGCTTTATCCAGCTTGTGCGCGTAGGTCGCACCCTCGGCGGGTTGCGGCGTCGCCACCGGCACCATGCCGGCCCGCAACAGCTTCAGTCCGTCGCCGAGCACCTCCGCGCCCAGCGCCGATAGGCGATCATGCAACGTCCCGCCAGTGTCAGCGCCAGTGATCGGCGTGGTGAGGCGCAGCATCAGCGGGCCGGTATCGAGGCCCTTCTCCATCCGCATCAGGTCCACGCCGGTTTCGGCATCGCCGGCCTCGATCGCACGCTGGATCGGCGCGGCGCCGCGCCAGCGCGGCAGCAGGGAGGCGTGGACGTTCCAGCAGCCATGGGTCGGGATGTCGAGCACCGCCTGCGGAAGGATCAGCCCGTAGGCCACCACCACCATCAGGTCGGGCTGGAGCTCGCGAAGCTGGGCCTGTGCCTCCGCGTCGCGCAGTGTGACCGGCTGGACCACGTCGATGCCGAGCTGCTTCGCGCGCTGCTTGACCGGCGATTCCGCCAGCGCGCGGCCGCGGCCGGCAGGCCGGTCGGGCTGGGTGTACACGGCGACCACCTCGCCACGCGCCGCGGCGGCGTCGAGGCAGGGCACGCTGAACTCGGGCGTGCCGGCGAAGACGATCCGCAGCGCCATCAGCCCTCGGCCTTGGCCAGCTTGGCGAGCTTCTTCATCGCCATCTCGCGCTTCAGCGGCGTGAGGTAGTCGACGAAGACCTTGCCGTCGAGGTGGTCCATCTCGTGTTGGACGCAGACCGCCTCGAGGCCGCTGCAGGTGAACTCGTAGGGCTGGCCGTCGCGGCCCAGGGCGCGCACGGTCACGGTTTCGGCGCGCTTGACCTCGGCGAACACGGTCGGCACCGACAGGCAGCCTTCCTTGCAGTTCTGCACGCCGCTCGACGCGACGATCTCCGGGTTGATCAGCACTTTCTTGTTGGACTTGTCGTCGGAGACGTCCATCACGATCAGGCGGATGTGCCGGTCGACCTGGGTCGCGGCGAGGCCGATGCCCGGCTCGTCGTACATGGTCTCGAACATGTCGTCGATCAACGCCCCGAGGGCGTCGTCGACCTGCTCGACCGGCTTGGCGACGGTGCGGAGGCGGGGATCGGGGAAGCGGAGGATCGGCAGCAGGGCCATGGGCGATGTTCGGCGATGGGCGCGGACCAGGGCCGCAGGCTCCATAGTCTAGCGGCGGCGCCCCAACCGGCGCTGGCCGATTGCATTGCCGCGAAGGTTCTGGTCTATAGTGACAAGTGTTAACCTTGCGGAAAATCAGGGGGATAGCGGCCATGTTTAAACGGCTTTGTGCGGTCGCCGCTGCGGCGCTGCTCACGGTGGCGTCCTACGCCGCTGCGGTCGAGATGCGTGAAGGGCATCCGACCACGTACACGGTGCAGCGCGGCGACACGCTGTGGGACATCGCAGGCCGCTTCCTGTCGAAGCCGTGGCTGTGGCCGGAGATCTGGCAGGCGAACCCGCAGATCGAGAACCCGCACCGCATCTACCCCGGCGACGTGCTCAGCCTCGCCTACCTCGACGGCCGCGCGGTGGTGCAGACCACCCAGGCGGGCCCGCGCTCGGAGCCGGCCATCACCACCGTGCCGCTGGCCGACATCGAGGCCTTCCTGCGCCAGAGCTCGGTCGTCGCCGAGTTCGAGGACCTGCCGCACGTGGTCAGCATCGAGGAAGGGCACCTGCGCGGCGTGGACGGGCAGATCGCCTACGTGCGCGGCCTCGAGGGCGCCTCGGTGGGCGACACGATCATGCTGGTGCGCCCGACGCACCACTTCCGCCTGCCGGCCTCGCGTCGCATCACCAACACGATCCCGACGGAGCTGGATTTCCGCGGCGACGAGACCTACCGCGACGTCCGCAGCGCCTGGGGCCGTGATCTGGCCCGCGGCGAGAGCCTCGGCTACGAGCTGACCCGCCAGAGCCTCGCGCGCATCACCCAGATCCAGGGCGAAGTCGCGCTGGCCCTGCTGGTCGACGGCACCGCCGACGTGCGTCCGGGCGACCGCGCCGTGCCAGCCGAAGCCCAGCCCTACGACGACGGCTTCCTGCCGCAGGCCCCGACGTCGATCCCCGATCACGCAGCGGTGATCGGGGTGGCCGACGCCGGCCTCGCCGCCGGCCCGAAATCGGTGGTCGCCCTGTCGGTGGGCAGCGCCGACGGCGTCAAGAACGGCACCGTGTTCTCGACCTGGCGGCCCGGGCAAGCCGTCCCGGACGACGTCCGGAACGCCAACCGCATCGGCGCTGCCCGCGACAAGGTGCAATTGCCCGACGAGTTCAATGGCCGGGTGATGGTGTTCCGTACGTTTGATCGCGTCAGCTACGCGCTGGTGATGGACGGCATCCGCCCGACCCAGGTCGGTGACACGCTGAAAAGCCCGGACGCGATGCAGTAAGACCCGTCATCGCGTGCTTTTCCGACTGAAGGCGCCTCCGGGCGCCTTCATCGTTTCGGGGATGGACGCTCTGGACGCCTTTCTTCGCCTTCACCATGCGGCGGGCAATGCCCGCTGGCTCCGGGACACCCTGCAGCCGGAAGGCGGACCCTGCTCCGGCGAAACGGCACGTCTGCGCACCGATGCCATGGCGTTGATCGACGCGCCTGTCCAGGACTGGCTCGCCGCCGGAGCGCCGATCGGTGCCCGGGAGGCGGCCCTCGGGCCCGATGCCGCGAGCCATGCCGCCTCGGTGCGCCGATGGCTCCACGCCGACCCGGCGCACGCCCTCGTGGCCTGGCATGAACCGGACTACCCCAGCCTTCTGCGCGAGGTCCCGAATCCGCCGACGGTGCTGTTCGTCCATGGCCGGGTCGACCGCCTCTGGTGGCCCCAGGTCGCTGTCGTCGGCAGCCGGGCGCCGACGCCTGGAGGGCGAGAGCGCGCCGCGCGATGGGCACGCGCTTTCGCCGACGCAGGATTCGTCGTCACCAGCGGTCTGGCGGCCGGTATCGATGCCGCCGCGCACCAAGCGTCCCTGGCCGGGCCGGGGACGGTCGCGATCATCGCCACGGGGCCCGACCGTTGCTTCCCGGCCTCGCACCGGCGCCTCCAGGCCGAGATCGCGCGCCATGGTGCGGTCGCCACCGAGCACCCGCCGGGAACCGACGCGCGCCCCGCCCACTTTCCCAGCCGCAACCGGATCATTGCCGGTCTGGCACTCGCCACCGTCGTGGTGGAGGCCGCCCAGCGCTCCGGCGCCCTGATCACCGCCCGGCTGGCCGCCGAGGCCGGACGGGAGGTGTTCGCCTTGCCCGGATCGCCGGAAAACCTGAAGGCCCGCGGCTGCCACCGCCTGATCCGCGACGGCGCCGAGCTCGTCGAGGAACCGGCGCAAGTGATCGACGCCCTCATGACTGGCACCGGGGACGCGATAGGACGGCTGCGCGCGGCGCTGCGACCCGCCACGACGTCCCCCGCAGCAGGGTCGGCCCCGGCCGGGTCCGGGGCCGGCGCCGCGGCGGAGCGCGTCTGGCGGGCGCTCGGCGCGGAGGGCGCCCACTTCGATGAACTGCAGCAACGCGCGGGATTGACGACCGCCACCCTCGCCCCCATCCTGCTGGCCATGGAGTTGGAAGGTCGTCTCAGGCAGCAGCACGGGGTGTACTTCCCCTGCGGCTCCGCCCCCCCCGGACGCGCTGGTTCGCAGCGCAGGCGCTAGGGTGATGAAAGAATCGATCCTCGACGTACTGCTCTACCTCTTCGAACACTACTTCAGCGACGACGCCGACCTCGTCCGCGACCGCGACTCGCTCCAGAACGGCCTCCTTGAAGCGGGGTTCAGCCCCGCCGAGATCCACAAGGCCTTCGAGTGGCTGGACGAGCTCGCCGAACAGCGCCCCGCCGTCGCGAGCGCGCGTTTCGATGGCCCGATACGTCTTTACACCGCCCCCGAGTACGCCAAGCTCGACGCCGAGGGTGTTGGCTTCCTGATGTTCCTGGAGCAGTCCGGAGTGCTGAACGCGGAGCAGCGCGAGCTGGCCGTCGACCGAGCGATGGCGCTCGACCAGGACGATGTCGACATCGACGACCTGAAGTGGGTGGTGCTGATGGTCCTCTTCAACCAGCCCGGGGCGGAAGCCGCCTACGCATGGATGGAGAACCTCATGTTCGGCGACGAGCCGGCACCAACCCACTGATCACGGCGGCCTGCGCCTTGGTCCGCCGCCAGACCCGCGGCTTCCCTTGACCTGCCGTTCACGGGCATTCTTGCGTGAACGCCGCATCGCGCGGCGGTCCCCCTGAAGTCTCTGGAGTCCGGGCATGGAAAGCGCCCCGTGGTACTACGTGAACGCTGATCGGCAACGTCAGGGGCCGGTCCCGGCGGAGGCCCTCCGCGATTTGGCCAAAACCGGGGCCATCGGCGCCCGAACCCTGGTCTGGCGCCAAGGCATGCCACAGTGGCAGGCCATCGAACAGGTCGCCGCGGAACTCGGCATCGTCCTCGACGCCCCACCGATCGAAGCAACGACGCCGCCTCCTGCACCGCGGCCGGCCGACGCCACCCCGCCCCCTTCGGAACCCCAGCGGACCGCCCCCGTGGGCGCCTATCCCGACACCGCGGTCCAACAGGCTTACGCCGCGCAGGTCGGTGTCGAGCCCCAGGCCCGGGCCGCATTCGCCGGCGACGGGCATGTCCTTTATGCCAGCTTCCTGAAGCGGGTCGCCGCCAGCATCATCGACGGCTTCATCGTCGCGATCCTCTCGCTGATCGTACAAACACCGATCGCTCTCATCGGTGGCGTCGGCATCAGCGCGATGGGCGACAGCACGGGCGCCGGCCACCTGCTGCTCCAGCTCGCGAGCCAACTCATCAGCATCGGCATCGGCATCGCCTACTTCGGCTATTTCTACACCTCGGACCAGCAGGCGTCGCCCGGCAAGCAGCTCGTCGGCATCAAGGTCGCGCGGCCGGATGGCGAGCGGATCAGCTTCGCGCGCAGCGTGGGCCGCTACTTCGCCAACTGGCTGAACCTCCTCACCCTCGGCCTCACTTACCTCTTGCCGCTGTTCACCGAGAGGCGCCAGACGCTGCACGACCTCATTTGCGACACGGTGGTCGTGGACCGGTGGGCCTTCACCGAATCCCCGGAACGACAGACGGAAGCGCTGAGTGGCTGCGCGATCGCCGTGCTGGTGATCTGGGGTCTGGTGATCCTCACGATGGTGGGCGCAGCCATGCTCTTCGTCGTCGCGCTGGGCTCGGGGAGCTGGAACTGATGGCCTCGCCCGCTTGGTACTGCGTCAACGCCGAGCGCGAACGGCTCGGGCCGATGCCCGCCGAGGAGATCCGCCATCGGTTCGAGTCGGGCGAACTCCAGCGTCGCAGCTTGGTCTGGCAAGCCGGCATGCCGCAGTGGCAGCCGCTCGAGGCCGTCGCCGGCGAACTCGGCATCACGCTCGCCGCGGTGGCGGCGCCACCGGCGACGACGCCGGTCGACGCGCCGGCGATCGCAGCGCCCGCACCTGGACCGCGCGCCGTCGAAACCGCCGCGCCGGCCACCGACGCGGTGATGGCCCAGGCCTATGCGGCCAGTTCGCGCGATGCGTCCGCCACGGGCGGGATCGACACCGGGGACGTGGTCGACGCCGGCTTCTGGAAGCGGCTGGCCGCCTTCATGATCGACGGCGCCATCCTGATGGTCGCCACGTATGCCATCGTCTTCCTGATGCTGATCATCGTCGGCGCTGGCGTCGGCGGCATCATGACCCTGTTCGAGGCCAGCGCGACCGGCCAGCCGCCGTCGGGCAACCTGCTCGTGGTGTTCCTGGTGGGCTTCTACGTGCTGCCCTTCATCATGCGCTGGGCCTACTTCACGTTCTTCACGAGTTCGGCGTGGCAAGGCACGCCGGGCAAGCGCGCCGTCGGCATCAAGGTCGTCGACCTCGACGGCGGCAAGCTGGGCACGGGCCGAGCCATGAGCCGCTGGTTCGCCGCGGCGCTGTCCTACCTGACGCTCTACGTCGGCTTCCTGATGGCGGCCTTCACCGACCGCAAGATGGCCCTCCATGACATGGTGGCCAGCACCCGCGTGGTCGACCGCTGGGCCTACACGGACCATCCCGAGCGGCAGCAACGGGGCCTCGGCGGCTGCGCGATCGCCGCGCTCGTCGGCATGGGGCTGTTCTTCCTCGTGTTTTTCGCCGGCGTCATGGCGGCCATCTCCCTGCCGGCCTACCAGGACTACACCGAGCGCGCGAAGATCGCCCAGGTCGTGTCCGAGGGGCGCGGCATGACCGTCGCGATCGACGAGTTCCTGCTCGCGACCGACCGCTGCCCGGCGACCCTCGAGGAAGCCGGCCTGGTCGCGCCCTCCAGCCCCCTCGTGCAGTCCACCGACATCGGCGAGATCGACGTCGGCCAATGCAGCCTGCGCTTCACCTTGGGCGGCGCCCAGGCGGGTCCTTTCGATGGCGAATACCTGTGGTTCACGCAGGATGGCCGAGGCGGCTGGGACTGCGGCGGCAGCATGGCGGACAAGCTCCTGCCGGCGGGCTGCCGGGGCTGAAACTTGACACCGCCGCCGCACCGGTGGCCCTAATGAAAAAAGGAAAGCCCGCCCCTTGGCGGGCTTTCGCCCCTTCGCGCGGCCTTCCGCGCGCGGCCCTCACGGTAAACCGGACATGGCCAAGAACCTCCTCATCGTCGAATCGCCCGCCAAGGCGAAAACCATCAACAAGTACCTGGGCAAGGATTTCCAGGTGCTGGCCAGCTATGGCCACGTCCGCGACCTCGTGCCCAAGGAGGGCGCGGTCGATCCCGAGCGCGGCTTCGCCATGCGCTACGAGCTGATCGACAAGAACGAGAAGCACGTCGACGCGATCACCAAGGCCGCCAAGGACGCCACGTCCATCTACCTCGCGACCGACCCGGACCGCGAAGGGGAAGCGATCAGCTGGCACATCGCGGAGATCCTGAAGGAGCGCAAGCTGCTGAAGGACAAAACCCTGCACCGCGTGGTGTTCACCGAGATCACGCCGAAGGCGATCAAGGAAGCCGTCGACCACCCGCGCAAGGTCAGCGACGAACTCGTCAACGCCCAGCAGGCACGCCGCGCGCTCGACTACCTCGTCGGCTTCAACCTCTCGCCGCTGCTCTGGCGCAAGGTGCAGCGCGGCCTGTCCGCCGGCCGCGTGCAGTCGCCGGCGCTGCGGATGATCGTCGAGCGCGAGGAAGAGATCGAAGCCTTCAAGGCGCGCGAGTACTGGTCGATCGCCGCGGAGGCGACGCACCCGAAGCAGCCGTTCACCGCCAAGCTGACCAAGCTTGACGGCGGCAAGGTCGAGCAGTTCACGATCACCGACGGCAAGACGGCCGAGGCCGCCCGAGCGCGCATCGCCAAGGACGCGCAAGGCCTGCTCGTCGTGACCGACGTCGAGAGCAAGCAGCGCAAGCGCCGCCCGGCGCCGCCCTTCATCACCTCGACCCTGCAGCAGGAGGCCGCGCGCAAACTCGGCTTCTCGACCAGCCGCACCATGCGCGTCGCGCAGAAGCTCTACGAGGGCGTGGCCCTCGGCGACGAAGGCACGGTCGGCCTGATCACCTACATGCGTACCGACGGCGTGAGCCTGTCGGTGGACGCGGTGGCCGAGATCCGTGACGTGATCGCCCGCGACTTCGGCACGCAGGCCCTGCCCGACAAGCCCGTGCTCTACCAGTCGAAGTCGAAGAACGCGCAGGAAGCCCACGAGGCCGTGCGCCCGACCTCCGCGCTGCGCACGCCGGCGTCCGTCGCGAAGTACCTCGCCGACGACGAGCGCCGCCTGTACGAGCTCATCTGGAAGCGCACGCTCGCCTCGCAGATGGTGCCGGCCACGCTGAACACCGTTTCCGTCGACCTCGCCGCCGGCAGCCAGCACGGCTTCCGCGTCAGCGGCACGACCGTCGTCGACCCGGGCTTCCTCGCCGTCTACGAGGAGGGCAAGGACGCGAAGAGCGAGGAGGACGACGAGGAGGGCCGCAAGCTGCCCGACATGAAGCCGGGCGACCGCATCCCGCTGGCCGACGTCACCACCACGCAGCACTTCACCGAGCCGCCGCCGCGCTTCTCGGAGGCCTCGCTGGTGAAGGCGCTGGAGGAGCACGGCATCGGCCGTCCCTCGACCTACGCCAGCATCATCCAGACCCTGCTGAACCGCGAATACGTCTACCTCGACGCGCGCCGCTTCCGCCCGACCGACGTCGGCCGCGCGGTGGCGAAATTCCTGTCGGCGCACTTCACGCAGTACGTCGACTACGACTTCACCGCCAAGCTCGAGGACGAACTCGACGAGGTCTCGCGCGGCGAAGCCGAGTGGGTGCCCCTGCTCGAGAAGTTCTGGAAGCCGTTCTCGAAGACGGTGGAGGAAAAGGGCGAAAGCGTCGAGCGCAGCGAGGCTTCGGGCTCGCGCGTGCTCGGCGTCGACCCGGCGAGCGGCAAGCCGGTCTCGGTGCGCCTCGGGCGCTACGGGCCGTTCGCGCAGATCGGCACCGCCGAGGACGAGGACAAGCCGAAGTTCGCCTCGCTGCGCGGCGGGCAGAGCATGCACACCATCACGCTCGAGGAGGCGATCAAGCTCTTCGACCTGCCGCGCACGCTGGGCGTGTCGAACGGCGAGACGGTGACGGTGGCGGTGGGCCGCTTCGGCCCCTTCGCCAAGCGCGGGCCCACCTACGCCTCGCTGGGCAAGGAGGACGACCCGTACACGATCAGCTTCGAGCGCGCGGTGGAACTCATCGACGCGAAGGAACTGGCGGTCGCCAACCGCATCATCAAGAAATGGGACGAGGCCGGCATCGAGGTGCTGAACGGCCGCTACGGCCCGTACATCACCGACGGGGCGAAGAACGGCAAGATCCCGAAGGACCGCGAGCCGGCCTCGCTGACGCTCGAGGAGTGCAAGGCGATCCTCGAGGCCGCGCCCGAAGCCAAGGGCCGCTTCGGCAAGAAGGCCGCCGCCAAGAAGGCGGCAGCAAAGAAGGCGCCGGCGAAGAAGGCCGCCAAGGCGGCATCCCCGGAAGCCGACGCACCGAAGGCCGCTGCGAAGAAAGCCCCCGCGAAGAAAGCCCCCGCGAAGAAAGCGCCGGCGAAGAAAGCCCCCGCCAAAAAGGCCGCGGCAAAGAAAGCGGTGAAGAAGACGACCAGCAAGGCCTGACGCCCAAGGCCCCTCCCGGCGGGCCTACGGCGCCTGAACGACGCACCGCGCAGCACCCGGCAGACGCCGTCGGGCGCGTAGCATCGAGGCGGATCGAGCCATGGGATGGCGGGCCATCAGGAGCATGTCGATGCCGACTCGTCTTTGCACCGTCGCGGTCCTCGCCGGCCTCGCCGTGCTGGCCCTCCCCACCGCCGCGGGCCAGAGCGTCCGCGGCGAAGCCCTGCGACTCGACAGCGCGAAACGCGGCGCCGCCCCCGCATTCCGCTCCAGCACGCCGGCGCCACAGGCGACGCTGCGCTTCCAGGTGCTCGATGCCGCCCGCGTCTCGGCGCTCCGCCGCCACAATGTCGCGAACGGCGGAAAACGCCTGCAGATCGGGATCGAGCGCCACGTCGCCGACGAGGCCGCGGCGCCGCTGCCCGACGTGCTCGCATGGACTGCGGTGCCTGGCGGCCACGTGCTGCGGATCGACGTCACCTCCCCCGATGCCGCCGCCCTGCGCGTGGGCCTCGACCTGCGGGGCCCGCCCGACGGCACCGAACTGCGCGTTGCCAGCGCCAACGGCGGTGTGGTCGAGTTCGTCGACACGGCGGCGATGGCGTCCGGCGTCGATGGCGACGGCACCTACTGGACGCCCGTCACCGACGGCGAAACCCAGCGGATCGAGCTCTACGTCCCCGGCCCTTCGCCGGCGTTCCGGCCCACGGTGCTGGCCAGTTCGCACCTGCTCACGTCACCGCTCCGACGGCTGAACCTCGCGAAGGCCCTCGGGGACTCGGGGGCCTGCAACATCGACGTGGCCTGCCGCAGCGCACTGCTCGGCCAAGCCTTCGTCAACACGAAGAACGCCGTGGCGCGACTCGTCTTCCAGGACGGCGGAACGTTTTCATGCACGGGCACGCTGCTCAACGACAGCGCACCGGCCTCGCAGATCCCCTACCTCTTTTCGGCCGCCCACTGCTTCGACACCCAGGCGGTGGCGAACACGCTGATCACGGTATGGAACGACGAATCCCCGGCCTGCGGTGTCGACCATGCGGCACCGTACATCCCGCTGGCCGGCGGCGCCGACCTGCTCCACGCCGATACCGGGTTAGACGTCCTGCTCGTCCGCCTCCGCCGCCCACCGCCGGCAGGTGCCTACTTCTCCGGCTGGAACGCCACGACCCTGTCGCCCGCCACGCCGATCCTGACCATCCATCACCCGAGCAGCGACACCAAGAAAGTGAGCCGCGGCTCGCACAGCGGCTTCTCCTCGGACGTCACGTTCTCGAACCTTCCGCGGCCGGTGCGCAGCGCCGCGCGCGCGAGCTGGGCCGAGGGCACCACCGAAGGCGACAGCTCCGGGGCAGGCCTTTTCACGCTGGAAGGAACGGACTACCAGCTCCGCGGCGGGCTCGTGGGAGGCAACGCCTCCTGCGCGAACAGCGGGCGGTCGGAAGCAGCGGGCAACGTCGACTACTACTCGCGACTCGACCAGGCCTATCCGTCGCTGCAGCCCTGGCTCGGCGCCACGGCGGGACCGACCCGCGACTACACGGGCGCCTGGTACGTTCCTTCGGAACCGGGCTGGGGCCTGACCGTCTTCAACTACCCCGGGCAGGTGTTCGCGCTGTTCTTCGTCTACGACATCGCGGGGCGCCCCGCGTGGTATCGCCTGCAGGGTGCCTGGACCGGGACGGACCAGGTAACGGCGAACCTCGATCGGCCGAACGGGCCGGCATGGTCGTCGAACTTCAACGCGGACGCGGTGGGGTATACCGTGGTGGGCAACGCCACCTTGGTCTTCACCTCGGCCGCGTCGGCCACCTTGCGCTTCAACGACGGCACCGTGGACCGCACGGTGCCGCTCGCGAAGCTCTAGGGGGCCGGGATGCCTGCCCCCTTCCCCTCCAAGGGCAAAGCCCTCCGCGCCGTGCTCTTCCCGCTGCTCGCACTGGGCACCCTCGGCGCGCGAACGGCGGACGCCTCGGCCGGGGTCGTCTACCGCTGCACGGCGACGGACGGGGCGATCGCGCTGCAGGACGAACCCTGCCCGCCGGGCCAGAAGCAGGAGCGGAGGGTCATCTCCGCGTTCGCGCCGCCGCCGCCATCGACCCCGGCCGCGGCACCCACGCCCGCGGGTACGGACGACGACACGCCGGCGTCGCCGCGGATCATCGTGGGCGAGGTCGGTCCGTCGCGCCGGGTCGCCCAGCCGCCGCCACTGTGGCGATGCACCGACCTCAACGGCCGCTCCCGCCTCGTCGACGACGACGACCCGCAACCCCGCTGCGTGCCGCTGTCCGTGCTCGGTGTCGATCTCTCGCGCGCCCCGCCGTCCGCCGCGACGCTCTGCCGCACGGTCGAAGACGCCTGCGTCGAACTGTCCGGCGAAGCCGCCTGCGCGGCATGGGAGGAGCGGCTCGACGCTGCCGAGTCGGCATTGCGCCACGCCTTCAGCGACACGCAGGCCGAGCGCCGACGCGAGCGCGACCGCGCCAAGGCCGTGGTCGACGACGATTGCCGAGGCTAGCGAACGACGCGATCCGCTCCGCGAGGCCGGCCCTCCGGCCGGCTCGGCTCAGAACCCGTGACTGAGGAAGCCACCGTCGACCGCGAGGCACTGGGCGGTGATGTAGCTCGAGGCCGGCAAGCACAGGAAGGCAACGGCAGAAGCCACCTCCTCGGGCTCGCCGATGCGCGCCATCGGCGTGCGGCCGAGCACGTCCTCGAGGTAGTCCGCGTCGGCCAGCACGCCGGACGTGCGGCGTGTGCGGATGTACCAGGGCAGCACGGCATTGACGCGCACGCCTTCCGCGGCCCACTCGACGGCGAGGTTGCGGGTGAGCTGGTGCATCGCCGCCTTGCTCATGCCGTAGGGCGAACCCGTGCGGACGTGCGTGGCGCCGGACACCGAGCCGACGTTCACGATGGCCGAGCTCGCGTGTTCGCGCAGCAGCGGGTACGCACCGCGGCACAGCTCGAAGGCCGAGAAAAGATTGGTCTCGAAGATGGCACGCCATTCGGCCTCGTCGTAATCCATCGTGGCGCGGCGCTGGTTCGTGCCGACATTGTTGATGAGCACCGAGAGCCCGAAGCCGAGCCCGTCGATCCAGTCGAACAGCCGCTCGCGCCCGGCAGCGTCGGCGACGTCGCAGGACAGCACGTGGACTTCGCCGCCGCGCGCGTCGCCCGTGGCGGCGGCGCGAGCCGCCGCGTCCTCCCGCCACTCGTCAGCAGCGGCCTCCAGGGCATCCCTGTCACGCGCGCAGGCGAGCACGGTGGCGCCGAGGCCGAGCAGTTCGGCGACCGTGGCACGGCCGATGCCGGCACTCGCGCCCGTGACGAGGGCGACTTGATCATCCAGGCGCCATCGGGCGGCGTTCGTCATCGCGGGCTCCATGGGAAGACGGGCGCCGTAGGATAGCCTCACGCCCACCGGAGTCCGGCCATGCCCGCGAATCGCTTCCCCGTCGTTCTGCTGCTCGCCACGCTCGCCCTCGTCGCCTGCAGCCCCGAGCCCACGCCCGCGGAACCCACCCCGATACCGGAAAAAGAACCGACGCCGCAGGCGATGGCCGGTAACGCCACCGAGCTGCGCGATGCCATCCAGGCGCCGCAGGACAAGGCGCGCGCCGTGGAGGACACGCTGATGCAGGCCGCCGACGCGCAGCGCGAGGCCATCGATGCCGCCGAAAGCGGCGAGACGACGGCCCCGGAGGATCGCTGATCGACGACCGCTGGACGCCCCGCCGGGCATCGCCGCCGGCCAAGGAAAAACCCCGGCGAACGGCCGGGGTTTTTCGTTTCCCTCGCCGCTGCGATCAACGCGGCGGCCTGCGCGCCTTCAGAGGTCGCAGAAGCAGTGGGCGACGGCGCGGAAGGGCTTGCCCTGCGCATCCAGCACGAAGGCCAGGTCGTCGACCACGCGGCCGGCGTGCTCGTCGCCGAGGAAGGCCAGCGCCGGCGCGGCGCGGCCCAGCACCGCCTTGGCGTGCGCGTTGCGGTTGAGATCGGCGAGGAACTGCTCGAACGGCGTCATGGGCGCGGTGATGTAGGTGTGCGGCGCGTCGGCCTCGAGCTTCGCGAGCGCCGCCGCCTTCGCCAGCGCATCGCGCAGGCCGCCGAGCTCGTCGACGAGGCCGCGCTCCTTGGCCTGCGCACCGCTCCACACGCGGCCGCGGGCCACGGCGTCGATCGCGGCGACGTCGGTCTCGCGGGCGGTGGCGACCTTGCCGATGAACTGCTGGTAGCCGTGGTCGATGAAGGTCTGGATCAGTTCGCCCACTTCCGGCACGAGGGCGCGCGTCGGATCGAAGGCGCCGGCCAGCGGCGTGGTGCCGACGCCGTCGGTGCGCACGCCGATCTTCTCGAGGGCGCGGGGACCATTGAGGAACAGGCCGAAGATGCCGATCGAGCCGGTGATGGTCGACGGGTCGGCGTAGATCGTGTCGGCGTTCATCGAGATCCAGTAGCCGCCGGACGCCGCAACGTTGCCCATCGAAACGACGACCGGCTTGCCGGCCGACTTCAGCAGCTCCACCTCGCGGCGGATCTGCTCGGAGGGGTACACGCCGCCGCCGGGCGAATCGACGCGCAGCACGACGGCCTTGATGGCGTCGTCCTCGCGCGCCTGGCGCAGCAGGGCCGAGGTGCTGACGCCCCCCACGGCGCCGACCGGCTGCTCGCCGTCGACGATGCCGCCCTGCGCCACGACCACGCCGATGCCCGGCGCCGATTCGGTGGGCAGCGTCGGCGCGCCGAGGTGCGCGAGGAAGCGGTCGAGGTCGACCTGGCGGTAGCCGGTGTCCTCGTCCTCCGCACCGCGCTCGGCGAGCAGGGTTTCAAGCTCTTCGGCGGTCTTGGTGCCGTCGATCAGCTTGGTCTCGACCGCCAGGGTGGCGAAGTCGCCACCCGCCGCCTTCAGGCGCGCGGGGAACTCGGCGACCAAGGTCTCGAACGAGGTGCCTTCGAAGGTGCGCGCCGCGGACACGTCGGCGAGGTAGCGCTGCCAGAGATCGCCCATCCAGAACAGGTCGGCCTCCTTCGCTTCCGGCGAACCGCCGTCGAGGATGTAGGGCTCGGCCGCGCTCTTGTACTCGCCGACGCGGAACAGGTGCACGTCGACGCCGAGCTTGTCGGCCAGCAGCTGGCGGTAGTACGGGCGGTAGCGGCCGAGGCCCTCGATGAGGATCAGGCCTTCGGAATCCATGTAGATCTCGTCGGCCTGCGCCGCGAGGTAGTAGCCCACCTGATCGAAACCGGTGCCCCAAGCGACGACCTGCTTGCCGCTGGCCTTGAAGTCGGCGACGGCGTCGCCGAGCTCGCGCAAGGCAGCGAAGCCGCTGGCCGAGAAGCCATCGGTCTTCAGCACCAAGCGGTCGATCTTGGGATCGTCCTTGGCGCCCTCGATGGCGCGCAGGAGGTCGCGCAGCTGGAACTCGGGGATCGCTTCGCCGCCGGTGATCTGCTCCTCGAACTTCTGCGCCGGCGAGCGCGCTTCTTCGACCAGACGGCCGCCGAGCTCGAGCACGAGGGCGCTCTTGTCCTGCAGCGGCTTCACCGAGGGGCCGGAGAGGAGGCCGACCAGCAGGAACAGCAGGAACGCGAGGAACAGCAGGTTGAAGACGAGGCGACGGGTGAAGTTCAGGGCGTCCCACAGGCCGCCGAACAGGCGACGCAGGGGACCGGGACGATCGACAGTGGCCATGGGTGACTCCATAAACGACGCCCCGACCTTAGCCGCTCAATCAGCGGCGGTCACGCGCCGAAGGTCACGTGAGGAATGCGCGACGAAACGCCAGGTCAGCAGCACCGCGGCGACGCTCAGGCCGACGATGAGGCCCGCCCAGTAGCCCGGCGGACCCCAGCCGAGGCCGAGGACGATCCGCGTGCCGCCGTCGGCGCCGATGCCGCCGAGGCCGATCGCCACCGGCAGGCCGAGGCCCCAGTAGCTGAGCACGCAGATCCACGCCGGCACCCGGGTGTCCTTCAGGCCGCGCAGGGCACCCGCCGAGATGGCCTGCAGGCCGTCGGTGTACTGGAACACGGCGGCGAACAGCATCAGCGTCGCCGCCATGGCGATGACCGCCGGATCGTCGGTGATCAGCGAGGCGATCCACGCGCCGCCCAGCGCGAGCACCAGTGCCGAGGCGGTCTGCGTCGCGAAGCCGATGATCCAGCCCGCCTTCGCCGCCCAGCGCACGCCCTCGGCGTCGCCCGCGCCGGCGGCCTGCCCGACGCGCACCGTGGTGCCCATGGCAACGCCCAGCGGCACCATGAAGGCGGCGGAAGCGGCAAGAATCGCCACCTGGTGCGCGGCGATCGGCACGGTGCCGAGCGTGGCGATCAGCAGCGCCGTGGCGACGAACAGGCTGCCTTCCATGAAGATCGCCAGCCCCATCGGCAGGCCGAGCTTCAGCAACTGGCCGATGGCCACGGGGTCGGGCCGGTCGAAACGGGCGAACAGGCCAAGGTCCGCGCATCGCCGCGAACGCGACAGCGTGATCGTCATGGCCGCGACCTGCAGCCAGAGCACCAGCGCGGTCGCGAGGCCGAGGCCGCCCGCGCCGAGTTCGGGCAAGGGGCCCAGGCCGTCCATGAAGGCCCACCCCAGGGGCAGCAGCAGAACGAGGCCGCTGGCGCCGATGACCATGGTCGGCACCGTCCACGCCACGCCTTCGGCGAGATAGCGCAGGGTGAAATACAGCGCCAGCGCCGGCGCGCCCCAGCTGATGCCGTGCAGGAAGCCGGTGACGCCGGGCATCACCTCGGGAGCGATGAAGTGCGCAAGCGCGAGCGGCGCAACCCGGATCAGCGCGAACAGGCCCAGGCCGAGCGCGAGCGCGAGCCACAGCGCCTGGCGGAACAGCGCACCGATCTCGGCGCGCCGCCCGGCGCCGTCGAGCTGGGCCACCGACGGCGGCACCGCCATCAGCACGCCGATGCAGAGCAGGATCACCACCGACCAGGCCGGCGCACCGACGCCGATCGCGGCCAGCGTCTGCGTGCCATGACGGCCGGCCAGCACGGTGTCGATGACGTTCATGCCCATCGAGGACAGCTGCCCGACCACGAGGGGCGCGGACAGCAGGGCGGTGGCCCGCAGCTCGCGCACCAGTCGCGCGCGGCGGGCATCGTCATGACGCATGGCAGGGGAACCGTCGGAACGTCGGGCGCCTACTATATCGACGATGACCACGCCCACCGACGCCCATTGCCGCAACTGCGGGTCGCCCCTGTACGGCGAGCACTGCTATGCCTGCGGCCAGCCGACGAAGGGCCTGGTTCGCCATTTCGGTTCGATCCTCGGCGACGTCGCCGACACGCTGTTCAACGTCGACGGGCGCATCCTGAGGACGCTACCCGCATTGCTGCTGAAGCCCGGGTTCCTGACGAACGAATACGTGGAAGGCCATCGTGTCCGCTACGTCTCGCCGGTGCGCCTGTTCGTGTTCCTGTGCATCGGGACCTTTTTCGCCGCGAAGCTGGCCACACCGTCGTTCGACATCGGCCGCGACGACGCGGTGCGCGTGGCCGGCACCGATGCCGTCGTCATCGATCCCGACGGCAACGAGGGCTTCGAGGAGATCGACACCGTCGAGGGCGTCAAGGCGAGGCTCGCCGAAGTGCGTGCGGAAATGGCGAAGGAGCGCGAGGCAGCGGCGGACGTGCCCGGCGTGGTCGCGGTGCTGGGTGCCGCCGAGGCGCAGGTCGAGGCGGCGGCCGAGGAACGCATCGCCGAGCTGCGCGCCGCCGGACAGCCCCCCGGCGGACCGGCAGTGCGCACGTCCTCGCCGGGCTTCTCGGTGGACGACGATTCCGACACGCCCAACATCAGTTTCAACGGCAAGCCTTGGGACGCGGAAACCAACCCGCTCGTCATCGAGCGCCTGCCGGACACGGCGAATGCCTGGCTCAACGCGCAGATCGGCCACATCCCGGAGAACTGGGAGCGGATCCGCGAGGATCCCGACCTGTTGCGCAACGCGTTCTACTCGGCGCTGCCCACGGCCCTCTTCGTCCTGGTGCCGGTGTTCGCCCTGCTGTTGAAGCTGCTGTACGTCTACCAGGGACGGCTGTACATGGAGCACCTGGTCGCCGCGCTGCACGGCCACGCCTTCGTCTGCGCGATGCTGCTGGTGCTGATGGCGATGACGTCGTTCGAATCGCTGCTGGGTTCGCCGGCGTGGTTGGCGGCGCCCATGGGTTGGCTGGAATGGCTGGCCCTGCTGTGGATCCCCGCGTACCTGTGGCTCCATCTGAAGCGCGTCTACGCCCAGGGCTGGTTCGCCACCAGCCTGAACTTCGCGATCCTCGGCCTCGCCGAAATCCTGCTGCTCTCGGTGGTGGCGACACTCGCCCTGCTCGCCGCGCTGGTCTGGCTCTAGGCGGCCGCGCGGCGCGCAGGAAGGCTCAGGGAGCGGCCGCCTCGGCCAGCAGCGCCGAACGCTGGTCCTCGGGGGCGGCCAACACCTTGCCGCGCAGGGCGGCCCGCTGGGCCGTCCCCATCCTCGCCACGCGTTCGGCCAAGGCGATGCGGCCCGGCTCGCCGAGAGCCTCGAGTGCCGCGATGAGGGCCGCCTGCTCGTCGGCCGGCACGAAGGCCAAGAGGGGGCGGAGGCCAGGCAGCTGGGCGCCGAGCCGAGGACCGAGGGCCCAGCCACGCTGCGCCTGGGCGTCGAGTGCGGCGAAAGCGGCGCGCTGCGCCTGCTGGGCCTCGACCGGCAAGGCCGCGAGGGCTTGGGCGGTCGCGGTCAGGGCCTCGCGCTCGCCAGCGTCCAAGGCCAGCCATTCCGCGTAGGCCGTGCGCAGGGCCGAACGCTCCATCGCGGGACGCTGCAGCCATGCCGCGTAGGCGGCGCGCAACGTCGCCCGACGCTCGGCGTCGTGGCCCATCCAGGCCGCGGCATTGGCGATCAGCGACGCCTGGGAGGCGGGATCCAACGCGGGCCAGGCCGCGCGCACGGGAGCCAGCAGCGCCTGCAGATCGGCCGGCAGTGCGCCCCACGCGGCGGCGGTCGGCGGTGCTTCCGGGCGCGGATTGGGCAGAGCCACTCCACGCTGGATGGCCACCCAACTGAGGAAGGCCACGCCCTCGCGCCAAGGTGCCGATGGCGGGGCGTCGAGCAGGGCGAAATCGGGATCGACGACCAGCTCGGCCTCGAGATCGCGCGCCACGGTGGTGGGTGTCGAGGCCAACGCGGCCGGGGCATGCCCGGTCGACGCTCCTGCGCCGGGCTGGAGCGGCGACGGCGGCCAGACGAACGTGGCGCCCAGCACGGCCAAAAGCGCGATCAACACGGCGCCCAGCCCCCACTGCAAGGACGTTGGACGCCAACCGCGTCGCGTCGCCCGGGCTCCCGGCCTTGGCGGACTGCGGGGTGCGGCGGCAGGTGCGGGGGCATCGGCTGCCGCGGCCGCGTCTCCGCGGACCTCGTGCTGGAAGGCCTCGTGCCAACGCGTCAGCACCGCCGGCCCGACGCCCTGCTCGGCGAGCCGCCCCTCGGCGTCGGCCCACAGGGCCCGATAAGCGGTTTCCGACAGGCCCATCACCCGGGCGGCGCCCGGCGGCTCCAAGCCGACCACGAGGCGCAGGAGCAGGGCGAGCCGGCGGGTGTGACTGAGACTGTAGAGGGGGTGTGCAGGCGTCTCTCCGGCGGGTCGCCCGAGCTCGTCCCGGGCCAACAGCAGCCCCCAGTAGCGCAGGGGCCATTCGGCCAGCGGAAGGCGGACGGCACGGTCTTCGAACACCTCCCGCACCTCGGCGAGGAGACGGGCGTCATCCAGCGACGGACCCGCCAACGCGCGGACCAGCACGCGGGCGCGCGGTTCGATGCCGCGAAGGAAGGCCACCAGGGCGGAAGACGGGGTCGAGCTCACCCCACGAGTCTAGGCAGCGGCGTCGACAAGGTCACGTTTTACCGGCGAGGGTCGGGCTGTGCGCCAGCACACATTTTTTTTCGCGCAACGGTTGACAGGGGGGCGATCAGCGGCTCCGCCGCGATTTTCTTGGGGTTCCACGGCCCGCAGTTGTGCACACCCCGGCGCCATGGCGGACGGCCACGCGCTCCGGCCGCAGCGAGGGCCGGGCCAGCCCGGGTTTATCACGACAAGTCCATGATTTTTATGACTTATTTCAGTTTGACTAAAAAATCATCAGGACGCGAAGAAGCCGCGAAACAGCGGGCCTGCGCAGCCCCCACCCCAAGCCGCTCCACAGACTTATCCACAGGACGTGTGGATAAGGCGCAGACCTGATTGAAATCAGCGACTTGTCACACCTACCTCATTGCCAAGGCAGCAGTACGCCGCAAGTTGGCCCGCTCGGGCAGACGTTTCCGCAGCCCAGCGAAGGCGCATCCTCGACGCCGGGGTGCCGCCGCTACACTGCGGCCATGCCGCTTACCGCCTTGCGGGTGGCCCTGCCGAGGCCCCTGCCCGCCCCCTTTGACTACCGCCCGCCGGACGCCGAGGCGGCGGACGCTGGCTGGGTGGGGTGCCGGGTGCGAGTGCCCTTCGGCCGGAGCCATGCGGTGGGCGTCGTGGTGAGCGTCGGCCCGAGCGCGACCGCCGAGGGGGCACTCAAACCGATCATCGAGCGCCTCGACCACGAGCCCCTGCTGGACGCCGAGCTATGGGCGACGCTGGCCTTCGCCAGCCGCTACTACCACGCGCCGTTGGGCGAAGTATGGGCGACCGCGCTGCCCGGCCCACTGCGCGACGGCGAACCGGTCGTCGACCACCGCGCCTTTGGCTGGCGCCTGACGCCAGCGGGCCGCGCCGGCCTCGGAACCCTGCGCGCCGGGCGTCCCCGAGCGCTGGCCGAAGCCTGGGTGGCGGGAAGCGAAGCCCCTTGGCCCGAAGCGCGGCTCGACCTCGAACATCCGGGTTGGCGCGATGCCGCCCGCCGCCTCGCCGAGCGCGGCTTGGCCGAGCGCGTGCCGATGCCGGCCAACGTCCGCGCGGCGGGGACGGGAGTCGCGCTGAACGACGCTCAGGCCGCGGCCGTCGCCGCGATCACGACGGCGCGGGGGTTCACGCCTTTCCTGCTCGACGGTGTCACCGGCTCGGGCAAGACCGAGGTCTACCTCGAGGCGATCCGCCACGCGCTCGCCCAAGGAAAGCAGGCGCTGCTGCTGGTGCCGGAAATCGGGCTGACGGCCCAGACCATCACCCGCCTGCAGCGCGGCCTGCCGGTCGAGGTGCATGCCCTGCACTCCGGCCTCGCCGACGGCGCCCGCACCCGCGCCTGGGCGGCGATGCGCAGCGGCGAGGGTCGCGTGCTGGTCGGCACCCGCTCGGCCGTGTTCTGCCCGCTGCCCGAAGCCGGGCTGATCCTCGTCGACGAGGAGCACGACGCCAGCTACAAGCAGCAGGACGGCATCCGTTACCACGCCCGCGACCTCGCGCTGTGGCGCGGCCAGGCCTGCGGCGTGCCCGTGGTGCTGGGCAGCGCCACGCCCGCGCTCGAAACACAGCGACAGGCCCTGTCGCGGCGCCTGGCGCGGCTGGTGCTTCCGGCGCGGGCGCGGGCCGGAGCACGGGCGCCGTCGGTGCGCGTGCTCGACGTGCGGAAGCGCAAGCTCGAGGCCGGTCTCGCGCCGGAGCTGCTCGAGGCCCTCGAAAAGACCCTGCAGCGTGGCGAGCAGGCGCTGGTGTTCCGCAACCGCCGCGGCTACGCCCCGGTACTGCTCTGCCACGACTGCGGCTGGAGCGCGCCATGCAGACGCTGCGACGCGCCACTCACGGTGCACGGCGTCGGACGCCGCCTCATCTGCCACCACTGCGGTTACAGGGCGCCAAAGCCGGACGCCTGCCCCGACTGCGGCAGCCTCGCCCTCCAACCGCAGGGCCAGGGCACCGAACGCGTCGAGGAGGCGCTGGCCGCGCGGTTCCCCGGGGCGCGCATCGTCCGCGTCGACCGCGACACCACGGCGGTCAAGGACGGCCTCGCGAAGCGGCTGGCGGAACTCGGCGACGGCCCCGGCATCTTCGTCGGCACGCAGATGCTGGCGAAGGGCCACGACCTGCCGAAGCTCACGCTCTCCGCCGTGGTCTCGATGGACGAAGGGCTGTTTTCCGCCGATTTCCGCGCTGGCGAACGGCTCGGCCAGTTGCTGGTGCAAGTGGCGGGACGCGCCGGGCGCAGTGAGCGGCCCGGCGAGGTGATCCTGCAGACCCACCATCCCGAGCATCCATGGCTCGCACTGCTGCTTTCCGGCGGCTACGCGGCGCTGTCGGCCGCCCTGCTCGCGGAACGCGAGGCGGCCGCCCTGCCGCCCTTCGCGCACTGGGCGCTGCTGCGCGCCGAGGCGAACGACGCCAACGACGCGGAAGCCTTCCTCACCGCCGTCCGAGGGCATCTGTTCGAGGCGGCCGGCGACGGCCAGCAGGTGCCGGGCCTCGACTGGGCCGGCCCGGTGCCGGCGCCGATGCCACGACGCGCCGGGCGCGCGCGCTTCCAACTGCTGCTGCGCAGCAGCGAGCGTCGCGTCTTGCAGGCGGCCCTGGGCGCGGCGGCCCCCGGCTGGTACGCCCTGCCGGAGGCCCGGCGCGTGCGCTGGTCGATCGACGTCGATCCCGTCGACCTCTACTGACGCCCCGCGGGGGGGCCGGAAACGCGACGACCGGCCCAAGGCCGGTCGCCGGTGCTCGGAACGAACGTGCGACCGCTTACTGCGACATGCCCTGCAACTGCTGCAACTGTTGCAGCGTCGCCGCGTCGAGTGCCATCGCCTCACCATTCGGCAGCGTCAGCGTCGCCGACTTGAACTGCTGCGTGGCCTGGTCCATCTCGATGACAAGGCGGCCTTCGCCCTTGTCGCCGGTGATGGTGAAGGCGAGGACGCTCTTGCCGGTCTGGCCCGCTTCCATGATGGCGCCCATGTCCATGCCGGCGTCGGTGATCGTGCCGAAATGTTCCTGCACCGCCGGCACGGAGGCGACCATGTCCTTGGTGGCCGTCCCCATGGCTTTCATGCCGAAGTAGCCCAAGCCGACGACGGCGGCCACGGCCAAGAGCACGAGGACGAGGCACCCACCGAGGAACCAGGGCCAAAGCTTGCGCTTCGGCGTGTCGTTCGCGGGCGGCGGCGGGAAGGGCGTGTTCATCGGGTTGATCCTTGGGGGTGGGAAAGTCCCGTCGATGCTAGCAGCCCAAACGACGACGGCGCCCGAAGGCGCCGTCCGTCCTATCCCCTCGCGACCCGCCAGGCGCGGCGGGCTCAGGCAAGCAGGAGGCCCCGCAGCTTCTTCAGCGCATTGGCTTCGATCTGCCGCACGCGTTCGGCCGAAACGCCGTACTCGGCGGCGAGGTCCTGCAGCGTGGCCTTCTCTTCGGCGAGGAAACGGCGCTGCAGGATGGCGCGCGAGCGGGCGTCGAGGCTGTCGAGGCCCTCGCCCAGCGCGTCGAGCTGCTTCTCTTCGTGGTTCTCGCGCTCGAACAGCGCGGCCGGATCGGCGTCCACCTGCTCGAGGTAGGCGATCGGCGCCGGCGGCGCGTGGTCGTCGTCCTCGCCCGCGGGCGCGTCGAAGCCGATGTCGCGGCCCGACAGGCGCGCTTCCATCTCCAGCACCTCGCGCTTCGAGACGTTGAGGTCCTTGGCCACCGCGGTGACCTCGGCGTCGTTCATCCAGCCGAGGCGCGTCTTGCTCTTGCGCAGGTTGAAGAACAGCTTGCGCTGCGCCTTGGTGGTGGCGACCTTCACGATGCGCCAGTTCTTGAGGATGAACTCGTGGATCTCGGCACGGATCCAGTGCACGGCGAAGCTGACGAGGCGCACGCCCTGGTCGGGGTCGAAGCGCTTCACGGCCTTCATCAGGCCGATGTTGCCCTCCTGCACGAGGTCGCCGACGCCGAGGCCGTAGCCCTGGTAGCCGCGGGCGACGTGGACGACGAAGCGGAGGTGCGAGACGACGAGGGCCTTGGCGGCCTCCAGATCACCCTCGTCGCGGAGGCGGCGGGCCAAGGCCTGCTCGTCCTCGACGCTGAGCACGGGGATCTGGTGCACGGCCGCCACATAGGCCTCCAGCGAGCCGAGCGCGCTGGGGATGGGGTAGTTGGCGGAGGTCAAAGCGGTGGTCATTCCGGGGTCCCTCGGGGGGTATGGGGGCAATTTAGCACTCGCACGGCACGAGTGCTAAGCGTGCCGGAAGTTCCGCTGTGTTCCGGCAGGAGAACACCGCCCGCAAGTCTCATTCAGCAATGCGACGGACGGCGCCGCACCCACGCCTCATGCCGCCGGCAGCGACCAGTCGATCGGGGCCTCGCCCAAGCCCTGCAGCCAACGGTTGGCCTTGCCGAAATGCCCGCAGCCGAGGAAGCCGCGATGGGCGGACAGCGGCGACGGATGGGGGGCCTTCAGCACGCAGTGCCGTTGCCGGTCGATCAGCTCGCCCTTCTTCTGGGCGTAGCTGCCCCACAGCAGGAAGACGAGCCCCTGGCGCTCGGCGGACAACGTGCTGATGACGTGGTCGGTGAAACCCTCCCAGCCCTTGCCGGCATGGCTGCCGGCGCGGCCTTCCTCGACGCTGAGCACCGCGTTCAACAGCAATACGCCCTGCGTCGCCCAATGCTGCAGGCAGCCGTGGCGCGGCATCGGCAGCCCGAGATCGCGCTCGATCTCCTTGAAGATGTTCAGCAAGGACGGCGGGATGGCGATGCCCGGCGGCACCGAGAAGCTCAGGCCGTGCGCCTGGCCGGGCCCGTGGTACGGGTCCTGGCCGAGGATGACGACGCGGACGGCCTCGAAGGGGACGGCATCGAGGGCGGCGAACATCTGCCGGCCCGGCGGGTGCACCCGCTTGCCGGCGGCCTTCTCCGCGCGCAGGAACGCGGCCAAGGCCTGCATGTCGGGGCGCTCGAGATACGCCCCGACGCGCGCCGCCCAACTCGGATGCAGGGCCGCCGCCATCGTGACCGGGTCAGCGCTTGGCGTTGCGCAGGCTGCCGGTGATCGTGCTGCCGTCCTGGGTGGCCAGCATGCAGACCACTTCCTGGTCGCCGCCCGCCCAGCTGTCCGGGGTCGGCTCCAGCGTGGTGAACACGTACTCGGAGCGGTCGTAGTCGAGGCCGACGTAGGCCTCGAAGGCACCAAGGCAGCCCGCCTCGATGGCCTTGTCCATCGCACTGCGTTCCGGGAAGGCGCCATCGGGCAGGTCGAACAGGTGGTAGACCTCGGACAGGTGCGGCTTGTCGCAGCCGATCGCCACCGTCTCCGCGACCTCGCCCTCCGTGTCGTCGATCAGGCAGTCGCCGACCGCGAGGTCGAACACGCCGACATCCTCCGTGCCGTCGGCATTGGGGCCGCCACACGCGGCGAGCGACAGGGCGAGGGCGATGGGGGCGAACAGACGAAGGGGCATGCGGGGGGCTCGGTGGTGGGGGAAACGGAACAGGGAAGCGCAAGCCGACGCGGCGGGCGATCCGCCACCGCTAGTGGCCGTGGCGCTCGCGCAACAGCCGTCCGACGCGGAGCTGGAACAGCAGCTTGGTGATCAGCAGACGTTCCTCGATCGGCTTCAGGACGAGGTCGTTGGCACCGGCGCGCAGCAGTTCCGTCTGGTTGGCGGGGTTGGCGTCACCGGTCATCACCAGCACCGGCAGCTGACCCTTCGGGTAACCGAAGTCGTTGCGGATCGATTTCACCAGGTCCTTCCCGGTGAGCTCGCCCTTGAGGTAGACATCGGTCAGTACGATGTCGCAGCCGGGCACCCGGCCCTGCGTGAGCGCCGACTCGAGCCAGGCGATGGCGTCCTCGACGCCGCTGCAGTGCATCACCTTCAGGCCGTGCTTTTCGAGCATGCGGCGGGTGGCGACGGCGACGACCTTGCTGTCCTCGACGTAGAGCACTTCGCCGCCGGGCGCGCCTTCCGGCGCGACGTAGCCCTTGATGAAAGCGGCCAGCGCGGTGAAGCCCAGCGACTTGTCGAAGTAGTCGGTGACGTCGTCGGTGATGGAGCGCGTCTCGAGGCGGTCCTGCACGTCGCCGGAGACGACGATGATCGGGATGTAGGCCTGCGGCGTGTGCTCGCGGAGGTAGCGCGCGAGCTCGAGGCCGTCGATGTCGGGAAGCCGCAGCGCGGTGGTGACGAGGTTGATGGCGCCCTGCTGCAGGGCCACCTTCGCCTCGTCGCCGTTCTCGCAGAGGATGATCTCGGCCTGCGGCAGCTGCTGGCGCAGCACGCCTTCGATCATCTTGCGCACCACCTTCGAGCCATCGACCACGAGGATGCGCGGCGACGTGCTGTCGAAGGTGCGGAACGCGGGTGTGCTCATGAGCCGGCCGGGAGCGAAGTGCGCAGATAATGGCCCGCCGCCACCCGCGCGCCAAGCCAGCCCAGCGAGGCGGCGGTCGCAAGAACGACAGCCGATTCGGCGATGCCGGGGCCTGCAAGCGCGAATCCGCCGGCATAGGTCGCCATCAGGTCGGCCATCGGCGCGCGCAGCAGGGCACCGATGGCCAGCACACCGGCCAGCGCCAGCACGCCGGCCAGCGCGCCCAGCAGCGCGCCGACATGCAGCAGCGGGCGGCGGATGTCGGCCTCGTCGGCACCGAGCTGCTGCAGCAGCGCGATCTCGTCGCGGCGCGTCGCCAGGTCGAGGCGCACGGTGTTGCCGACCACCAGCACCGCGCCGGCGGCGAGCAGCAGGGCCAGCAGCGCCACCGCACGGCGGCCCAGCGCCAGCCAGGCGTCGAGTCGCGCGCGCCAGGCGGCGTCGTACTGCACGCTGTCCACGCCAGGCTCGGCCTGCAGGGCGCTGACCAGTACCGACGGATCGGCGGCAACGCCGTCCCGCGGCGAAACCACCAGTACCCAGGGCAAGGGATTGCCTTCGAGCAGGTCGAGGGCGCCGGCGAGGTCGCTCATCTGCCGGAACTCGGCGAGCCCGTCCTCCGGCGAGCGCAGCACCACGGCAGCGACATCCGGTCGGGCGCCCCAAGCGTCGGCGAGGCGGCGCGCCTCGGCGGCGTCGGCATCCGCGTCGAGGAAGACGCTGATCTCACGGGCGGCATCGAGCGTGCCGGCGAAGCGCAGGGCATTGGCGAGGAACAGGCCGAGCAGGAGGGGCAGGAGCAGGGCCAAGGTGAACACCGCCAGGGTCGCTGCGGTGGCGAGCTTGGCCGCGCGCAACCTCGCGAGGGCATCGGCGAAGGCACGACGGTGGCTGCGGCCCCACGCACCGACGCCCGGGCCGCCATAAACCTCGCGCCGCGCCGCGCTGCGGTTCGCGCTCATGCGGCGAGGTCCTGCGCGGCGATGTCGTCCACCAGCCGCCCCTCGTGCAGCACCAGCGTGCGCTGGCGCGTGCGCTTGATCAGCGCGAGGTCGTGGCTGGCGACCAGCACGGTCGTGCCGCGCTCCGGGAGTTCGAGGAACAGGCCCATGATCTCGGCGGCCAGCTGCGGGTCGAGGTTGCCGGTGGGCTCGTCGGCCACCAGCAGCACGGGCGAGCCGACGATCGCGCGGGCGATGCCCACGCGCTGCTGCTCACCGGTGGAAAGCTGCGTCGGCAGCGCCGCGAGTCGGTCGCCAAGGCCCACGCGTCCCAGCACCTCGCGCACCCGCGGCAGCACGTCGGCTTCCGGCGCACCCGCGATGCGCAGCGGCAAGGCCACGTTGTCGGCGATGTTCCAGTGCGGCAGCAGCCGGTGGTCCTGGAAGACCACGCCGACGCGGCGCCGGTAGCGGGCGATGTCGCGCCCGCGCACGGCCGCGAGGTTGCGGTCCTCCAGAAGCACCGCGCCGCGGTCGGGCCGCTCGGCGAGGTGCAGCAATCTCAGCAGGGTGCTCTTGCCGGCCCCGCTGTGGCCGGTGACGAACAGCACCTCGCCGGCGTCGACGCCGAAGCTCACGTCCTGCAGGGCGGCACGGCCGCCCGGGTACTGCTTGTGGACCGCGTCGAAGCGCAGCAGGGGCATCGTCAGCCGCCGAACCAGCCCTTCACGCGGGCCGCCATGCGGGCGAAGAAGCTCTCCTTCGACACGCCGACCGGGCCACTCGGCGCGGCGCCGGTCGCCGCGGGCGCACTGGCGCCCTCGCCACGCTCGCCGCGCGGCTTGCGACGGCGACGACGGCGGCGACGCTCGGCCTCGGCCGGGCTCTCGGCGGCGTTCGGGATCTCCGTGGCCTGCAGCGGAGCGGCCCCGCTTTCGGGCCGCGGCGCGCGCTCCGGGCGCGGGCCCCGCTCGCCATCCGGACGCGAGGGGCGTGGACCGCGCTCCCCCTCGGCGCGCGGCGGACGCGGGCCGCGGTCGCCACGGCCGTCATCGCGACCTTCGCGACGTGAACCGCCGCTGCGGCCACCGCCACCACCACCACGGCCACCGCGGCCGTGCTTGGCGTCCTTCTCGGCCATCTCGGCGCGGGCCTCGCGGAAGATGTCGCTGACGCGCTCGACCGGCTCGGCGCCTTCCGGCAGGGCTTCGCGCTCCGGGCGCGGCAGGGCGGTCAGCAGGTCGGTGGTGACGGCTTCGACCGGGATCTTCTGCTCGATGTAGGCCTCGACCGCCGGCAGGTGCTGCGCGTACAACTCGCAGGCGAAGGTGATCGCGTCGCCCTCGGCGCCGAGGCGCGCGGTGCGGCCGATGCGGTGCACGTAGTCCTCGGCCTCGAAGGGCAGGTCGAAGTTGTAGACGTGGCTGACGCCGTCGATGTGCAGGCCGCGGGCGGCCACGTCGGTGGCGACGAGGATCTCGAGCTCGCGGCGCTGGAACTTGGCCAGCAGGCTCTGGCGCTTCTTCTGCGGCACGTCGCCGCTGAGCACGCCGACGAGGTAGCCGCCGCGCTCCAGCGCGCGGCCGACGCGCTCGACCATCGCCTTGGTGTTCACGAACACCATCGTGCGGTTGCCCGGGCTGCGCGAAAGCAGGCCCAGCAGCAGCGGGATCTTCTCCTCGTTGGCCGGGAAGTAGATCTTCTGGCGCACGCGGGCCGCGGTGACCGTCTCGGCCTCGACGACCAGCTTCTCCGGCTCGTTCATGTGCTCGTAGGCCAGCTCGAGCACGCGGTGGCTCAGGGTGGCCGAGAACATCAGCGTCTGGCGCTCCTCGCGCGGCGGCAGGCGGCGCAGCAGGAAGCGAAGGTCCTTGATGAAGCCGAGGTCGAACATGCGGTCGGCCTCGTCGAGGATGCAGACCTCGCAGGCGTGCAGGCTGACGACATGCTGCTTCACGTAGTCGATGAGGCGGCCGGGCGTGGCGATGATCACGTCGGTGCCGGCCTGCAGCAGCTCGCGTTGCTTGTCATAGTCGACGCCGCCGTAGACCAGCGTGTAGCGCAGGCCGAGCTGGCTGCCGAACTTCAGCGCGTCCTTGTGGATCTGGATGGCCAGTTCGCGGGTCGGGGCGAGGATCAGCGCGCGCGGGTCGCTGTCCTTGCGGTTGGCCAGGGCCGGGCGGGTGAGCAGGCGGTTCACCATGCTCACGAGGAAGGCGAGCGTCTTGCCGGTGCCGGTCTGGGCCTGTCCGGCGACGTCGCGACCGGCGAGGGTGACCGGGAAGGTCATGGCCTGGATGGGGGTGCAGCGGGAAAACCCGGCGCTTTCGAGACCGGCCATCAGCGCCGGGTGAAGGTCGAAACTGGACAGGGTGACGTCGGTCAGCGGTTTGTCGCTCATGGGATCCTTGCGTGGAGCACGTGGCCTGCGGCGCGGCGCGCCTGCGGGGTGAACCGGTTCGGTTCGGTCTTGCGCCCGCTTCACGCGCGGTCGCACACTGCGGCCGCTTAGGGCCGGCACCTCGGGGTTGTCAACCGCTCCGAGGGCCCCCAAGTGTACCAGTCATGGCCGCGGCGCCCGCGGCAGCCCATCGAGGACCTCCCATGAGCGACAAGATCTCCCACGTCGGCGACGCCGATTTCCCCACCGCGGTGCTCGGCAGCGACGTGCCCGTGCTGGTCGATTTCTGGGCCGAGTGGTGCGGCCCCTGCAAGGCCATCGCGCCCCTGCTCGACGACGTGGCCAAGGCCTACGACGGCAAGGTCAAGGTGGTGAAGATCAACATCGATGACAACCCGCAGACCCCGCGCCAGTACGCGGTCCGCGGCATCCCGACCCTGATGATGTTCAAGGGCGGCAAGGTCGCCGGCACCCACGTCGGCCTGGCCGGCAAGCCGCAGCTCACCGCTTTCATCGACAAGAGCCTCTGAGGCTCCCTGCTGAACCGGAGGCCGCCCGAGACTTGCCGGGCGGCCTCGGCCGGGTGTAGTGTCCGGGCGACTTCTGCGGTCGCGGCGCACTCGAAGCGCATTCTGGCGACGCCACCCGCACACCCCTTCCAGCTCATCCCCTGAGCGTCTCCCACTCGCCATCGCGAGAACTCCCCGTGTCCGAAAACGAGATCGAAGGCGCCGACGCGCCTGCCGAAGCCGCGGAAAAAAAGCCGCGCCGCACCCGCAGCAAGACCGCTGCCGAAACCCCGGCCGAGAGCCCCGACGCCGCGTCCGACGCGGTCTCGGCGACGCCTGCCGCCACGCCCGAAGCCCAAGCCACCCTTCCGGCCACCGCCAGCGCCGCCAGCACCACCAGCGCCGCCGTCCGCGACGTCATCGCCGATGCGATGAACGAGGACGACGACGGCCCGGACGGCGATGACGGCGACGGTGACGACGGCCAGGACGGCGGCAATGACGGCCCCGGCGGCCAGAACGCCGGTGGCCAGACGGGCCCCAATGGCGAACCGCGCCTGTCGCGCCGCGAACGCTTCAAGCAGCGCATGAAGGAGCGCCGCGAGCGCCAGCGCGAGCAGCGCCGCAACGGCGGCGGCGGCGGCTTCCAGAACGACGTCGAGGGTGACGACGGCGGGCCGCCGCAGGGCCAACCCGGCCCGCAGGGCGGCGGCCAGGGCCAGGGCGGCAACGACTGGCAGCCCCGCCCGTCCTTCCAGTTCCCGGAAGGCTTCGTGGTGCCCTCGCTGACCGAAATGAAGCGGATGCCCGCGTTCAAGCTGCTCGACCTCGCCGAGCGCCTGAACCTGCACGAGGGCGTCGCCCGCATGCGCAAGCAGGACGTCATCTTCCAGTTGCTGAAGGTGCTCTCGCGCCACCCGAACGGCGTCGCCGCCGACGGCGTGCTCGAGATCCTGCCGGACGGCTACGGCTTCCTGCGCGGCGCGGAGGCGAGCTACCTCGCCGGCCCCGACGACGTCTACATCTCGCCCAGCCAGATCCGCCGCTTCAACCTGCGCACCGGCGACTACATCGCCGGCCGCATCCGCAACCCGAAGGATGGCGAGCGCTACGTCGCGCTGAACCAGCTGGACACCATCAACGGCGAGCCGCTGGAAGCCAGCAAGGGCAAGGTGCTGTTCGAGAACCTGACGCCGCTGTTCCCGCGCGAGCGCTTCAAGCTCGAGCGCGGCAACGGCAGCTCGGAGGACATCACCGGCCGCGTGCTCGACCTGATGGCGCCGATCGGCAAGGGCCAGCGCGCCCTGATCGTCTCGCCGCCGAAAGCCGGCAAGACGATGATGATGCAGCAGATCGCCACGGCCATCACGACCAACCACCCGGACGTGCACCTGATCGTGCTGCTGGTCGACGAGCGTCCGGAGGAAGTGACGGAAATGCAGCGCACCGTGCGCGGCGAAGTGGTGTCGTCGACCTTCGACGAGCCGGCCGCGCGCCACGTGCAGGTCGCCGAGATGGTGATCGAACGCGCCAAGCGCCTCGTCGAGCACAAGCGCGACGTCGTGATCCTGCTCGACTCGATCACCCGCCTCGCCCGCGCCTACAACACCGTGGTGCCGAGCTCCGGCAAGGTGCTCACCGGCGGCGTCGACGCCAACGCCCTGCACCGCCCGAAGCGCTTCTTCGGCGCCGCGCGCAAGGTCGAGGAAGGCGGCTCGCTGACGATCATTGCCACCGCGCTCGTGGAGACGGGCTCGAAGATGGACGAGGTGATCTACGAGGAGTTCAAGGGCACGGGCAACTGCGAAGTGCACCTCGACCGCCGCATCACCGAGAAGCGCGTCTACCCGGCCATCAACATCAACCGCTCCGGCACGCGCCGCGAGGAGCTGCTGATCGAGCCGGACATGCTGCAGAAGATCTGGATCCTCCGGAAGCTGCTGCACCCGATGGACGAACTCGCCGCGATGGAGTTCCTGCTCGACAAGATGAAGAACACCAAGTCGAACGACGAGTTCTTCAATTTCATGAAGCGCTGAGGCGGCGCGGCGGGAGCCGCGTCGAACCACCGGCTGGACAGCGAAGGCCCCGCAGTGCGGGGCCTTCGTCGCTTTCTAGGGATCGCGGGGCTTGAGCAGCCGAGCCAGCGACGGCAGAACGCCCGACGGCGTCGGATTGGCCGGGGGCGGCACGGTCGTCGCCTCGGCGTCATCACGCGGCGGCACGGCGACGGCCGTCGTCTGGCGCACCGACTGGAACAGCGCCGCGATGTCGACGAAGCCGCGGATCAGCGCGAGGTCGTGCGGGGTGCGACCGAGGCGATCGCGGGCGGCGGGATTGGCGCCTTCGCGCAGCAGGCGCTCCACGACGCGACCGAGCCCATGCAACGCGGCGAGGTGCAGCGCGGTGAGCCCGCGGTGCTCGACGTGGGCCAGCGACACCCCCTCGCTGAGCAGGCGGTCGAGCGCGGCCAGGAGAACGTCCTCGTCGACGCTGGCGCCGGCCTCGGCACGGGCGCCGAGCAGCAGCAACATCGGCGTCTGCTCGGACGCGCTCGCGGCTTCAGCGTCGGCATCGGCCAGCAGCAGGGCATCGAAGAGCGCCAGCACCCGGGCGCGCTCGCGCGAATTGAATGCGAAGAGCGATGCGCAGTGCAGCGGCGTCAGGCCCTGCGCATCGCGCGCGGCCACGCTGGCGCCGGCGCGCAGCAGGCGCGACACAAGGTCGGGCAGACCCAGTGCCGACGCCAGCATCAGCGGCGTCACGCCCCCCGGCATCGCCTGCTCGGGATCGGCCCCGGCGGCAAGCAACCGGTCGACGACGTTGGCGTGGCGCATGCTGATGGCCGCGGACAGCGGGGTGGCCCCCGTCCGCGCGGCGATCCCGGTGTCGGCGTGCAGCCCGAGCAGGTGGTCGACCAAGGCGGTGTGTCCGCCGCCCGCGGACCGAAGCAGGGCGGTGCAGCCCTGGGCATCGACGCCGTCGACGGCCAGGCCCAAGGCCACGAGGCGCACCACGGCGCCCAGGTCGCCAGCCATGGCGGCGGCCGGGAGGTCACCGGGCTGCAGCGCGCGACCAGGCAGCTTCCAGGGCCCCCAGTCCAGCCATTCCGCGAGATCGCGACGACCGCGCGCCAGCGCGGCGCCGTGGGGCGTCTGCCCGTCGGCGGCACGCGCGTCGGCGGGGGCACCGTGACGGACAAGGCGCTTGATCACGGCCTCGTGGCCGCGCGCCACGGCGAGGTGCAGGGGCGTCTGGCCACGGGCGTCGCGCTGCGCGGGGTCGATGCCACGCAGGAGCAGGGCGTCAAGAACCGGCAGGCAAGGCATCTGCGCGGCCAGTCCGAGGGCGGTGTCGCCATTCGGTGCCGGAGCGAACGGGTCCGCGCCGCGCTCGAGCAGCTGCAGTGCGATCGCGGAAGCGCGGGCGGTCTCGCGCGGATTCGCCGCCAGCCACCGGGCCAGCGCGCCGGCGCCCTGGGGGGTCTGGCCGACGGCCAGCACGGCGCGCAGGCCGAGCTCGGCGTCGAGGCCGCGATCGAGCAGCAGCAGTCCGACGCTGTCCATGCCCGAGACGCGATCATCGGCATGCGCGCCGTGCTCCAGCAGCCATTCGAATACATCGATGGCCGTGGCCTCGGCGAACTCGAGCAGGAGCATGGACAACACCACGCGTGCCGGCGCGTCCTCGGCCCGCAGCACCGCCCCCGCGGCCTCGAAGTCCCGGTCGCGAAGCGCGTCGACGAGGCGTTCGCGGGCCGGCTTCGTCGCCGGCACCGGCGCCGTCTCGCCGATGTCCGCCGGCAAGGGGTAATCCGGATCGAGGACGGCCACGAGCGCCCAGCGCCCGGCACCCACCGCATGGTCGACCGGCCGCCGGCCCGCCGCATCACGGCTGTCACGGTCGATGCCGAGCGCCAGCAAGGCACGCAGGCGTTCCGGTTCGACGCCGGCTTCGCAGGCGAGGGCCAGCGCGTTGCGTCCGCCGGCATCGCGCGCGGCCGGGTCCGGCTGGCGCGCGAGCACGAGCGGCAGCAGCTCCGGATTGGGCGAGCGCGCGGCCTCGAGCAGCGCCGTGCGCCCCTCCTCGTCGGCGAGGTCCACCGAGGCACCGGCATCGAGCAGCACGCGGACGATCGCACCATGCCCTGCCGCCAGCGCTTCGAGCAGCGCGGTGCGACCACGGGAATCGCGCGAATCGACCTTGGCCTTGTGCTTCAGCAACAGCTGCACGCCGGCCGGGTCGTCGTCATCGCCCGCCGCCGCGGCCAAGAGCCCGGGCTGCGCACCGGGGGATTCCGGCCGCGCACCGCGCTCGAGGAGGAAACGCGCGACGCGCCAGTTGCCCGAGGCCAGAGCGAGAGCCAGCGGCGGCTGCGCCTCGCCATTCAGGGCGTGCAGGTCCGCACCCGCGTCGAGCAGCTGCGCGGCGATCGCCGGATCGGTGCTGCGCGCGGCATGGTGCAGGGGCGTGTTGCCATCGCGGTCGGCACGGCGGGGATCGGCGCCGTTGGCCAGCAGCATGGTCACCGCGTCGATGCGTCCATGCCAGGAGTCACGCGTGGCCGCCAGCAGCGGCGTGAGGCCGGCATGCTCCTGGTTGAGGTCGGCACCACGGACGATCAACTCGCGCAGGAGGCGCAAGTCCGGCAGCAGGGCCGCGAGCATGGGAAGGCTGCGCTGGTCGGCTGCGCCGGGCTCAGGCAGGGCGTCGGGATCGGCGCCCGCCTCGAGCGCGGCGACGACGGCATCGATGCGACCGGCGCGGGCATGGGCGTAGAGGTCGCCGGCCGGCAGGAGGGCGGGCTCCTCGGCGGCGGCGACGTCGAGCGGCGTCGGCATGGCCGGCTCCGCCGGCGAGGGCGGGGCCGTTGGCGCCTGCCCGGCCCGCTGGATGGCGGCATGGACCGCCAGCAGGAGGACCGCATAGGGCACCGCCAGCCAGACGTTCGACATCCGCCCGGGCGGAGGCCAGACCATCAACCAAGCGCCGATCGCGGCGCTCAGCACGGCGAACGCGAGGAGCAGGCCGCGCCGGATCGACCAAGTGCCCGGCACGGCGCCGGCCAGCGCGGCCAAACCACCGCCCTGGCGCGCGGCCAGCGCGAACAGGGTCCACTGCCGCCAGAGCACGGTCCAGGCGAGGCCGACCACCCCGCCGAGGCCCAAGGCCGCGGCAAGACTGCCCGTCTCGAGCAGGCTGCTCCACGGCCAGGCGAAGCCAAGGCCCAGCAAGCCGAGCGTGGCGCCCCAGAGCACCGCGAGGGTGATCGCGTCGCGCCACCACAGCCGCGCGGGAGGGGCTTCCGGGGCGGGCGACAGCAGGGCCATCCCGAGGGCGAACGCCGGCTGCGCCAGCCAGGGTCCGACCACGGCGGCCGCCCCGACCGGCCACAGCGCGGGCAGCGCGGCCAGTCCGGCGCCAAGCAGCAGCAGGGGAAGGGCGAGGCTGCGCTGCAGCGTCGACCGAGGATCAGTCATCCACGCTCCGGTCGACGGGCGGCGGCGGGAACTGCACATGGAAGCCCTTCCCCGCGAGGTTCGCACGCACCACGGCAGCGTCCTCGCGGGCCAGCTTGCGATCGGGTGTCAGCGCGACATCGAGCACGAAGCGCAGATCGCCGAGCTGGGCGCGCAGCACCTCCGGCAGCAGGCCGAAAGCGTCGCGCTCGCGCAGGTAGACGAAGGTCTCGGCCTTGCGCAGGGATTTGTAGACATAGGCCTGCATCGGGGCATCCGGACCGAAGGTGGCGACTCCCGGGATTGTCGCCGCTGGCGTGCAATGGGGGAAGCGCACCGTCGCACGGCCAACGCGGCGCACCCTGCTAGGCTCGCGACCTCGTTTTCTGCTGGAGACCCTCGTGCCGAACGCCCTGCCCCCGCTGCGCAAGCTCGCGCTGTTCGCGTCGACGCTGGCCGTCGCCGTGCCGGCCCTCGCCGCACCGTCGGCCCCGCCGCTCACGCTCGACCTCGCGATGTCGCATCCGGACTGGATCGGCCCGCCCGTCGAGCAGTTGTGGTGGAGCGCCGATTCGCAGCACGTGGCCTACACCCTCAAGCGCCCTGGCTCGCCCGTGCGCGATGTCTTCCGCCAGCCCGCGGCCGGCGGCGAGCCGGTGAAGCTCGCGCCCGCCGACGCCGCCGAAGCCGACGCTCCGGCCCCGGTGTTCGACGCCCGTCGCACGCGCATGGCCACCCTGCGCAACGGCGACGTCTTCGTCGTGACACTGGCGACCGGCCAGCGCCAGCAGCTGACCCAGAGCGCCGCCCAGGAGACCGACCTGCGCTTCGCCGCCGATGGGAACGCGGTCTTCTACCGCGTCGGTGACGAGTGGCGCGCCTACGACTTCGCCGCGCAGCGCGAGCGCACCGTCGCCGTGCTGAGGGCCGAGAAGGACCCGCAGTCGGCGCCGAAGCCCGACGTGCTGCGCGATGCCGAACTGCGGCTGATCGAAACGCTGGCACGCCAGCGCGCCGACCGCGACGCGCTGGCCGCCGAGGCGAAGGCGCAGCGCGACGGCGACCGCACACGCGCGCCGGGCCCGGTGTTCCTCGGCGACGACGTCACGATCGCCGCCAGCAGCCTCTCGACCGACGGCCGCCACGTGCTGGTGGCACTGGAACCGAAAGGCGCCGATGCCGGCCGCGGCGGCAAGATGCCGCGCTACGTCAACGAGGACGGCTTCGAGGACGCCGAGGACGTGCGCACCCGCGTGGGCCGCAACGCCCCGATCGCGCAGGCGTTCAAGCTCGTCGACCTCGCCGACGGCACGGTGACCGACCTCGACCTCAAGGCCCTGCCCGGCATCGACGTCGATCCGCTCGCCGCGCTGAAGAAGGAACACGATCAGCCCGCGCTCGAGGGCCTGCGCGCCGTCCGCCTGATGGACGTGCGTTTCGCGCCGGACGGCACGCCACTGGCCATGCTGCGCAGCGTCGACAACAAGGACCGCTGGATCGTCCGCGTCGATCGCGCGAGCGGCGCTCTGTCGACGGTGCATCGCCTCACCGACCCCGCGTGGATCAACTGGAACTTCAACGACTTCGGCGTGCTGCCCGATGGACGCGCGTGGTGGTTGTCGGAGGAATCCGGCTACTCGCACCTCTACGTTCAGGACGGCCGCCGCGCCAAGGCCCTCACCAACGGCCGCTGGGAAGCCTCGTCGCCCGTCCTCACGGCCGACGCCGCGAACTTCGTCTTCGTCTGCAACCGCGAGTGGCCGGGTGACTACGAGCTGTGCCGCGTGCCGGTGGCGGGCGGCGACGTGCGCGAACTCACCGCGCTCGACGGCGTGGAGGACTTCGCCCTGTCGCCCGACGGCTCGAAGATCGCGCTGCGCTGGTCGGCGTCGTTCACGCCGCCGCAGGCCGCAGTCGTCGGCATCGAGGGCGGTGCGGTGACGAAACTCACCGACACGCGCACGGCGGCCTTCAAGGCCATGCCGTGGCGCGCGCCGCGCTTCGTGCAGGTACCGAGCAGCGATGGCGCCGGCACCATCTGGGGCAAGCTCTACACGCCCGCCACGATGGAGCCCGGCAAGCAGTATCCGGTGGTGATGTTCGTGCACGGCGCGGGCTACCTGCAGAACGTGTTCGCGCGCTATCCCGTGTACTTCCGCGAGCAGATGTTCCACCAGCTGCTCACCGACCGCGGCTACCTCGTCCTCGACCTCGACTTCCGCGCCTCCGAGGGCTACGGCCGCGACTGGCGCACGGCGATCTACCGCCAGATGGGCACACCGGAGCTGCAGGACTACAAGGACGGTATCGACTACCTCGTCGCCAACCACCAGGCCGACCGCGCGCGCGTCGGCATCTACGGCGGCAGCTACGGCGGCTTCATGAGCCTGATGGCGATGTTCAAGGCGCCCGGCGTGTTCCAGGCCGGCGCCGCGCTGCGCCCGGTCACCGACTGGCGCCACTACAACCACGAGTACACCAGCAACATCCTCGACACGCCGGAGCTCGGGCCGCAGGTCTACATCGACAGCTCGCCGATCGAGCACGCCGAGCACCTGCAGGGCCGCCTGCTGATCGCCCACGGCATGATCGACGACAACGTGTTCTTCCAGGATTCGGTGCGCCTCGCGCAGCGCCTGATCGAACTGAAGAAGCCGGGCTGGGAGCTCGCGGGCTACCCGCTCGAACGCCACGGCTACGTGCAGCCTGAAGCCTGGTACGACCAGTACCGCCGCATCCTTGAACTGATGGACGAGACCCTGAAGCCATGATCACCGCCCTCACCCTCATCGCCGGCCTGGCCCTGCTGATCGTCGGCGCCGAAATGCTCGTCAAGGGCGCCTCGCGCGTCGCCGCCGGCTTCGGCATTTCGCCGCTGGTGATCGGCCTCACCGTCGTCGCCTTCGGCACCAGCTCGCCGGAGATGGCGATCTCGGTCTCGTCCGCCTGGAAGGGCGAGGCCGACATCGCGGTCGGCAACGTGGTGGGCAGCAACATCTTCAACGTGCTGCTCATCCTCGGTCTGTCGGCCGTGATCACGCCACTGCTGGTGAGCAAACAGCTGGTCAAGCTCGACGTGCCGCTGATGATCGGCGTCTCGGTGCTGGCCTTCCTGCTGTCGATGGACGGCCGCATCGCCTTCTGGGAGGGCGCCATCCTGTTCGCCGGCGTGATCGGCTACTGCGTCCTGGCCATCCGCGTCGGCAAGGCCAGCGGCGAGACGGGAGAAGCCATCGAGGCCAACGGTCACTGGGCCAAGGACATCGGGCTCATCCTCGTCGGGCTGGTACTGCTGGTGCTGGGATCGCAGTGGCTGGTCAGCGCGGCGATCACCATCGCCACGGCCATGGGCGTCAGCGAACTGGTGATCGGCCTGACCATCGTCGCCGCCGGCACGTCGATGCCGGAAGTCGCCACCTCGGTGACCGCCGCCATCCGTGGCCAGCGCGACATCGCCGTCGGCAACGTCGTCGGCAGCAATATCTTCAACATCCTCGCGGTGTTGGGCCTCACCGCCCTGGTGGCGCCCGACGGCCTGCCGGTCTCGGACGCGGCGATCCGCTTCGACTTCCCGGTGATGATGGCGGTGGCCGTGGCCTGCCTGCCGATCTTCTTCGTCGGCTACACCATCCAGCGCTGGGAGGGTGCGCTGTTCCTCGGCTACTACGTGGCCTACACCGTCTACCTGGTGTTCGACGCGACCGGCCACGACGCCCTGCCCGTCTTCAGCACCGCGATGATGTTCTTCGTCGTCCCGTTGACGGTGGTGACCCTGCTGGTCGTGCTGGCGCGGGAGATCCGACGCCGGCGCGGGCTGGACCCGGTCGGCTGATCGGCCCTGGCATCGGCGCGGCAAGGACGGGCGGCTTCGGCCGCCCGTCGTCGTTTCAGCCCGCCGCGAACACGCCTTCGATCTCCACGTCGAGCTCGCGGCGACAGACGTCGCCGTGCAGGAAAGCGACGCGGGCCAATGGCACACCGGCGGCCTCGAGGCGCGCCTGCACCGCCGAGATCGCGTCGGCCTCGCGCAGATAGACACGCAACGCTTGCAGGCCGCCCATCGGGAAGCGCTCGCCGCTGCGCCGCGCGCCCTCGTCGAGCAGCACATGCAGGTTGGCGAGGCTCTCGTCGAGCTGGGCCACGACGTCGCCGACATGCAGGGACACGTGGCCGATGATGCTGGCCGTGCCCGAGGCGAGAAGGATGGCGCCCTCGTCGTCGCACAGCACCGCGCCACGGGAGAAGCCGGGCGGCACCGGGCCGTACTCGCGCGGGTACTGCCAGGCGGGCGTCTGCCGGGGATTCTCCAGCGCAATCGCGGGCCGGTCGCTGCACAGGGCGACGACGCTGAGCGGCATGCCTGGATCGGGCGCGCCGATGGCCGTGGCCGCCGGAGGCGGGTCGCGGAACATCGCATCGACCGCGGCGTTGCGACCGACGCAGAAGCGGCGGTAGCGCTCCTCGTCACCCTCGCCGGCGTTGATCGCGCCGAGGAAGTTCCAGATGCGGATCAAGTAGGGGTGGGCGCTCGGGCGGGCCGCGGCGATGAGGGCGCGATAGGCGGCCTCGGAGGCCGCGGCGACGTCACCGCCATCGATCCCGCGATGCAGGCCGATCATCGCCCAGCCCCCTGCACGTCGGCGCAACACGCCCGCCTCCGACGATTCGTCCTCCAGCGGCTGGCCGGGCACCCAGGCCTCCCGGCGGGCGCCACCCAGCCACGCGCAGCCGTTGCGCCACGGCAGCACGGCATCGACGAAGTCGAAGTCCAGCAATGGGGCGGCGGCGGGGCGGTCGGAGACGCGCAAGGCGGAGCGGGGCGGTGCGGAAGGCCGCGAAGTATAGCGGCGCCGCCCGCCTTGACCCGACGCAAGGAGGGCGGGGCCCGGGCCGCTAGACTGCGCGCCATCGATGCCTCCGAGGACCCGCATGAGCGCCCCCAGCCCGAACTTCACCGCCGTCCGCGATTACCTGATGGGCCTGCAGGACCGCATCTGCGCGGGGCTCGAGGCGGAGGACGGCCCGGGCCGCTTCGCCGAGGACACCTGGACGCGCGCGGAAGGCGGCGGCGGTCGCTCGCGGGTGATGAAGGAAGGCGCGGTGTTCGAGCAGGCCGGCGTCGGCTTCTCCGACGTCAGCGGCACCACCCTGCCCGCCTCGGCCACCGCGCACCGCCCCGAGCTCGCCGGCGCCCCGTGGCGCGCGGTCGGCGTCTCGCTGGTGATCCACCCGCGCAATCCGTACGTGCCGACCTCGCACGCCAATGTGCGCTACTTCGAGGCCCGCCCCGAAGGTCGCGACCCGATCTGGTGGTTCGGCGGCGGCTTCGACCTGACGCCGTTCTACCCGTTCGACGAGGACGTGCGGCACTGGCACGGCGTCGCGCGGGAAGCGTGCGCACCCTTTGGCCCGACGCGCTACGCCGAGCACAAGGCCTGGTGCGACCGGTACTTCTTCCTAAAGCACCGGAACGAATGCCGCGGCGTCGGCGGCCTGTTCTTCGACGACCTGCACGCCGACGGCTTCGAGCGCAGCTTCGCCTACCAGCGCGCGGTCGGCGATGGCTACCTCGAGGCCTACGTGCCGATCGTCGCGAGGCGCAAGGCCACGCCCTACGGCGAGCGCGAGCGCGAGTTCCAGCTCTACCGCCGCGGCCGCTACGTCGAGTTCAACCTCGTCTGGGACCGCGGCACGCTGTTCGGCCTGCAGAGCGGCGGCCGCACCGAGAGCATCCTCATGAGCCTGCCGCCGCGCGTGCGTTTCGAGTACGGGTACGTGCCCGAGTCGGGCAGCGACGAGGCGCGGTTGGCGGACTACCTCGTTCCAAGGGAATGGCTCGGCGATGGCATGCCGCGCTGCGGCCCCTGAGCATCCCGGACCTGGGCCGCGCTAGGCGACCCAGCGCCGCACCACCTCGACCGCCTGCTGGCGCAGCTCCGGCACGGCGCTGGTCTCGAAGCGCTCGCCGAAGCGGGCGGCCCCGACCACCGCGAGGCTCGGCTCGGCAGGCGAGCGCACGCCGGTGCCGAGCGGATGCGCCTCGAGCACGCCGTCGCGCACGAGTCCGGCCAGCAGCGAATCGCCGGACAGCGCGGCGCGGAAACCGGGGCCGCGGCAGTCCAGGGCGAGCGCGACATCGAGGACGGTATCGCCCCACCGATCGCGCTTGACGATGCGCCCCGCGGCGTCGACGCCGATTCGGCCGGACTCCAGCGACAGCGCGGCATCGGCCTCGAGCGTCGCGCACACGTCCGGCGCCATGCGATGGCGATGGCGGTTCCAGACGCCGAACGCGTGCCGGAGCACGCGCCGTTGCTGATCGAGCCCCAAGGCGGCCCAGCGGGCGTTCGTCTCGACGCGCAGCGCATCGATCACGGCACGCCACGGGTGTCGTGACGCGAACTGCCGCAGCACGCGCAGCACCTCGCGGGCCGAGACTGCCTCATCGAGGGCGTCATCAAGGGCTTCTCGCACGTCGGGTGCCAGCGGCGCGGTGGGCGCGTGGGCCTGCGACCAGCGCCCGCCCGTCGACACGACGCGGATCGTCCCGCGGAAACCGCGCTCGCGCAGGCCCAACACCATGTCGACGGCGGTGAGGCCGCTGCCCACCACGAGCACCGTGTCGGCGTCACGAAGCGGCACCCCGTCGACCGGCAAGGCGCGCCACCAGGCCCACGGGTCGGACACCCAATGCCGGGGGGCGTTCGGCATCGGCAGGCCCGCGGGCATGCCAAGGCACAGCGCCACGCGCCTGGCGAGCCGCGGAGGGGGCACCCCCTCCCGCCCATTGCCGGCCAAGGTGATCCGCCAGTCGTCGCCCTCGCGGCGAAGGCCAAGCACCGCGCCGAAGTCCGCATCCACGTCGACCGCGGCCCGCAGGACCTCGAGGTACTCGCCGAACCAACGCCGGGGCACGAATTGCCCCGGCTCGACGGCGCGCGCCGGGTGCTCCCGGCGCAGCCAGTCGAAGAAATCGACCGGCGCCTCCGCATCGAGGCCCATGCGTTCGACCGGCACGTTGAGGCGATGCCGCAGGCTGTTCCCGCCATAGGCCGGCAGGAAGGCGCGCGCGGCCTCTTCGGGACCACGGCACCAGAGCACGCGCCACTGCGGCGAGAGCGCACCGGCCGCCAGCACCGTGGCTACGCCGGCCGGCCCGCCACCAATCACGGCGAGATCGTAGGGAGCGTCGTTCGCGGTCATGCGGCCTTATGCCACAAGGCGCCCTTGCCGGAAAATAAAAACCCCGCGAGCCAGGGGAGACTCGCGGGGCCGGTGAAGCGGCGAGAGGGGAGGCCCGCCGCTTCGGTGTGGGTCGATCAGGGGAGGGATCGAGTCCACGGCAACGGACATTGCATCCGTTGCGTGACATCTGACCACCCGGGCGCTGAGAAGTTCGTGAACCCAGACGCTGTTTTCCCTTGGATTCAGGGGAAATTCACCGCGCTGTCGTCGAACCGTGACGGAATCGCTAGTACGCCGTGACGGAACCGTAAAGTCAGTGCGCTTCGTCCCAGCTCGCGCCGATGCCGGCTTCCACCAGCAGCGGGACGCGCAGCGTCGCCGCCGCCTCCATCCGCCGCAGGATCTCAGCCTTGGCCTCGTCGACGAACCCCGCGTCCACTTCGAACACCAGTTCGTCGTGCACCTGCATCAGCATCGCGATGCGATCCGAGCGCGGTACGGTCCACGCGTCCACGGCGACCATCGCGCGCTTGATGATGTCGGCGGCCGTGCCCTGCATCGGCGCGTTGATGGCGGCGCGCTCGGCGCCCGCGCGCTGCGCCTGGTTGCGCGAGCGGATCTCGGCGAGGTGCAGGCGGCGGCCGAACACGGTCTCGACGTAGCCCTTCTCCTTGGCCTGTTCGCGCGTGCGGTCCATGTAGGCGCGCACGCCGGGATAACGGCTGAAGTACAGGCCGATGTAGTCCTGCGCCTGCCCGCGATCAATCCCGAGCTGGCGCGCGAGGCCGAAGGCGCTCATGCCGTAGATCAGGCCGAAGTTGATCGCTTTCGCCGCGCGACGCTGGTCGCCGCTGACCTCGGCCAGCGGCACGCCGAACACCTCCGCCGCGGTGGCCTTGTGCACGTCGAGGCCTTCGGCGAAGGCGCGCAGCAGGCCGGCGTCCTCGCTGAGGTGGGCCATGATGCGCAGCTCGATCTGCGAGTAGTCGCAGGCGAGGATCACGCGGCCTTCCGGAGCGACGAACGCGCGGCGGATCTGCCGGCCTTCCGGCGTGCGGATGGGGATGTTCTGCAGGTTCGGGTCGTTGGAGCTGAGACGGCCCGTCGCCGCGCCGGCCTGGTTGTAGCGCGTGTGCACGCGGCCGGTGAGCGGGTTCACCGACTCCGGCAGCTTGTCGGTGTACGTGCTCTTGAGCTTGGCCAAGCCTCGGTGCTCGAGGATCAAGCGCGGCAGCGCGTGTTGGTCGGCGATCGCCTCCAGCGCTTCCTCGTTGGTGCTCGGCTGGCCGGTGGGCGTCTTCACCAGCGCCGGCAGGCCCAGTTCGTCGAACAGCAGGGCCTGCAGCTGCTTCGGCGAATCGAGGTTGAACGGTCGGCCGGCGATGCCGTGCGCTTCCTGCTCGATGGCGTGCAATCGCTTGGCGTGCTCGCCGCTCTGGCGCTTCAGTTCGGCGACGTCGATGCGAACGCCGGTGCGCTCCATGCGCGCGAGCACCGGGACCAGCGGCATCTCGATGTCGCGGTAGACCGCGGCCAGCGCCGGTTCGTTGGCGAGGCGCGATGACAGGGCGGCGTGCAGGCGCAGGGTGACGTCGGCGTCCTCGGCGGCGTAGGCCGTGGCGCGTTCGAGGTCGACCTGGTCGAAGGTGATCTGCTTGGCGCCTTTGCCGCACACGGCTTCGTATTTGATGGTCGTGTAGGCGAGGTGGCGCTCGGCCAGGGCGTCCATGTCGTGGCGGTTGAGGCCGGCGTCGAGCACGAAGCTCATCAGCAGCGTGTCCTCGGCATAGCCCTGCAGGTCGATGCCGTGGCGGGCCAGCACTTCGATGTCGAACTTGCCGTTCTGACCCAGCTTGGGTCGGGCGGCGTCCTCGAGGATCGGCTTCAGCGCCTCGCAAACGGTCGACCACGGCAGCTGCGCCGGCGCACCGGCATACGCGTGCGCAATGGGGATGTAGCAGGCGGTGCCGATGGTGACGGAAAGGCTGACGCCCACGAGGCGGCATTGCTGCGGATCGAGGCCATCGGTCTCGGTGTCGAAGGCGATGAGCGGCGCGGCGCGCAGCGCCTCGACCCAGCGCGCGAGCGACGCCTCGTCGAGCACGCACTCGACCTCGCCCTTCATCGACCACGCGGGATCGACAGGCGCTGCGTCGCCGCTGCCACCGAAGCCGCGGGCGGCACCACGAGCGGCGGCGCCACCACCCGATGCCGGCGCACCCGCGCCGCCGTCCAGCTCGCGCGCGGCGGCGTTGAAGCCGTACTGCAGGTAGAGCGCCCGCAGCGTGTCGACATGGCGGTCGCGCAGGTGCAGCTCGGCCGGACCGCGGTCCAGCGCGACGTCGGTCTTGATGGTGACGAGCTGACGGTTCAGCGGCAGGCGCGACAACGCGGTACGCAGGTTCTCGCCGATCTTCCCGGTCACCTTGTCGGCGTTGGCGATGACGGCGTCGAGCGTGCCGTACTCGCCCAGCCACTTCGCCGCCGTCTTCGGGCCGCACTTTTCCACGCCGGGCACGTTGTCGACGCTGTCGCCCATCAGCGAGAGGTAGTCGATGATCTGGTCGGCGCGCACGCCGAACTTCTCGATCACGTCGGCGTCGGTGGCGAGCTTCGAGCCGCTCATCGTGTTGGCCAGCGTGATGCCGGGGCGCACCAGCTGGGCGAAATCCTTGTCCGAGGTCGAGACGGTGACTTCGAGCCCCTGCGCCGCGCCCTGCACCGCCAGCGTGCCGATCACGTCGTCGGCCTCGACGCCGGGCACGCGAAGGATCGGGAAGCCGAGCGCCTCGACGATAGCGATCATCGGTTCGACCTGGGCGCGCAGGTCGTCGGGCATCGGCGGCCGGTGCGCCTTGTACTGCGGGTCGAGGTCTTCGCGGAAGGTCGGGCCCGAAGCGTCGAGCACGAACGCCGCGTACTCCGGCCCTTCCTTCAAGGTGGCCCGCAGCATGTTCACCACGCCGAACAGGGCGCCGGTCGGCGTGCCATCCGGGCCGGTCAGCGGCGGCAGCGCGTGGAAGGCGCGGTACAGGTAGGACGAGCCGTCGATCAGCACAAGGCGCGGCATGGGGAGGGTCCGGTTCGGCGAGGGCTGGATTGTATCGGCCTCGCCGCCGGTGCCATCCTCGCGCGTCGCGAACTTCGGGAGGACGCATGGCCGGATTGCACAGCGCATCGACACCGCCGCCGGGCGACGTCCGCGGGCCGTGGCCCGTGCGCGCATGCGACACCGTAAGCGAGGCCTGCGGCCATTTGGCCGCGCTCGCCGCGACGGCCCTGGTCGTGCTGACGGCAGGCCTCGTGCTGGCCTTCAGCCTGGGGGTCGGCTCGGTGAAGGTGCAGGACCTGGTGCTGTGGCTCAACGCCGGCATGGTGATGCTCGGCTTGGGCTACGCGTTGAAGCACCGCTCGCACGTCCGCATCGACGTCTTCGCCTCGCGCTGGTCGCCGCGCACGGTCGCGCGGGTCGAGATCCTCGGCATCGTCGGGCTGCTGCTGCCGTTCTGCACGGCACTCGTCTGGTTCAGCCTCGACTACGTGGCGATGAGCTGGAGGATCGGCGAGCGCTCCGGCAGCACCGGCGGGTTGGCGGGCCTGTACCTCGCCAAGACCCTGCTCCCGGTCGGCGCCGGCCTTCTGGCGTTGCAAGGCGTGGCGGAGGCGCTGCGCGTGCTGCCCACCGCGTTCGGCACGTCGCCGGAGGCTGCGGCAATGCGCACGGAGCCAACGGCATGAGCCTGCACGACCAGCACATCCTGATGCTCGCCCTCCTGCTGCTTGGCCTGTGCGCCGGGCTGGCGAGCGGCTTCCCCGTGGCCTTCGTGATCGGCGGCGTGGCCTTGCTGGTCGCCGGGCTTGGCATCGTGCTCGGAAACTTCGATCCAAGCTTCCTGCAGGCGCTGCCCAACCGGCTGTTCGACACGATGACCAGCCAGACGCTGCTCGCCGTGCCGCTCTTCGTCTTCATGGGCGTGATGCTCGAGCGCAGCCAGCTCGCCGAAGCGCTGCTGACGCGCGTCGCGGCGCTGTTCGGGCAGCGTCGCGGCGGCCTCGTCGTCGCGGTGATCCTCGTCGGCGCGATCCTCGCGGCCAGCACCGGTATCGTCGGCGCCACCGTCGTGACGATGGGCCTGATCTCGCTGCCCGTGATGCTGCGCGCGGGCTACGACCCGAAGCTCGCCACCGGCGCCATCGCCGCGTCGGGCACGCTGGGGCAGATCATCCCGCCCTCGATCGTGCTGGTGCTGCTCGGCGACCAGCTCGGCAACGCCTACCAGCGCGCCCAGCTCGCCGCCGGCAACTTCGCGCCCGAGACGGTCTCGGTCGGCGACCTGTTCGCGGGCGCCCTGCTGCCGGGCCTCGGCCTCGTGGCGCTTTACCTGGCCTACGCGCTGTACGTGGCGTGGCGCCATCCCGATCGCGCGCCCGCCTTGCCCGACGCGGTGCGGCCTTCATGGTTCGAACTCGCCCGCGACGTGCTCCCGGCCCTTGGCCTGATCGTGCTGGTGCTGGGCTCGATCCTCGGCGGCGTCGCCACCCCGACGGAGGCCGCGGCGGTGGGCGCGGTCGGCGCCAGCATGTTCGCCGGCATGCGGGGCCGGCTGTCGTTCGCGCGCCTGCACGAGGTCGCACGCGAGACCGTGAAGGTCAGTGCGATGGTGTTCGCCATCCTGTTCGGGGCGGCGCTGTTCTCGCTGGTGTTCCGCGGCTACGGCGGTGACGACCTCGTGCACGAACTGCTCACCGGCCTGCCCGGCGGTGCGAACGGCGCCGTGCTGCTGGTGATGCTGCTGATGTTCCTGCTCGGCTTCGTGCTCGATTTCATCGAGATCGTCTTCATCGTCGTGCCGATCGTCGCGCCGGTGCTGTTCGCGCTGGGCGTCGACCCGATCTGGCTCGGCGTGATGATGGCCGTGAACCTGCAGACCAGCTTCCTGACGCCGCCCTTCGGCTTCGCGCTGTTCTACCTGCGCGGCGTCGCGCCGCCGAGCATCGAGACCATGGCGATCTACCGCGGCGTGCTGCCCTTCATCGGCCTGCAGCTGGGGTTGCTGCTCGTCCTGTGGTTCGTGCCGGAGTTGGCGACGTGGCTGCCGGGCGTGCTCTACGATTGATCGGCGAGGACGCGCGTGGCGGCGCGATCCTGCTCAACCGCGCTGCGCCCTGATCATGGCCACGACGTCCTCGAACGGCGCCGGGCGCCCCAGCAGGTAGCCCTGCAGCTCGCCGCAGCCGTGCTCGGCGAGCCAGTCGCGCTGAGGCTCGGTTTCGACGCCCTCGGCCACGGTGTCGAGGCCGAGGCTGCTGGCGAGCAGGATCACCGAGGCGCAGATCGCCTCGTCGTCCGGGTCGCCGCCGAGGCCGCGCACGAAGCTGCGGTCGATCTTCAGCCGCTGGATCGGCAGGCGCTTCAGGTACGAGAGCGAGGAGTAGCCGGTGCCGAAGTCGTCCACCGCGATGCCGACGCCCAGCTTCGCGACCCGACGCATCTGCTCGATGGTGCTCTCGGCGTTGACCATCAGCACGCTCTCGGTGAGCTCGAGCTCGAACGCGCCGTGCGGAAGGGCGAACTCCTCGACGATCGCTTCGATGTCCTCCAGCAGGTTGTGGTGCAACTGCGTGGCCGAGACGTTCACCGCCAGACGCACGTCCCCGAGGCCCTGCGCGACCAGCTCGGCATGGCGCCGCGCCGCGTCCCGCAGCACCCACCGGCCCACCTCGACCATCAGGCCGCTCTCTTCGAGGGCATCGATGAAGTGGCCGGGCGCCAGCAAGCCGCGCTGCGGATGGCGCCAGCGCAACAGCGCCTCCAAGCCCTGCGCGCGACCGTCCCAACGGAACTGTGGCTGGTAGTGCAGCTCGAACTCCCGCCGCTCGACGGCTTCGCGCAGCTGCGAGATCAGGAACAGCCGCTCGGTGGCGCCCTGGTCGAAGGCCGGCTCGTAGCCGACGGCGCAGTTCCGCCCGCGGGCCTTGGCTTGGTACATCGCGATGTCGGCGCGCTGCAGCAGCACGCCGGCCTCGTCGCCGTGCTGTGGGCAGCGGGCATAGCCGATGCTGGCGGTGACGTAGTGCATCGAACCGGCCAGTTCGACAGGACGACGCAAGGCCTCGGTGATGCGGTCGACGACCCGCAACACGTCCGTCTCCACTTCGCCGAGCAGCAGGACCACGAATTCGTCGCCGCCGAAACGGGCCACCGTGTCGGTCTGCCGCAGGCAACCCTGCAGGCGACGTGCCACGGTGCGCAGCAGCTCGTCGCCGGCGGCATGGCCGAGCGAATCGTTGACGAGCTTGAAGTTGTCGAGGTCGACGAAAAGCACGACGAGGTTCAAGCCGAAGCGCTTGCTCTCGCGCAGCGCCTGCGCCAACCGGTCGCGGAACAGCTGGCGGTTCGGCAACGTGGTGAGTTCGTCGTGGGTCGCGCGATGCGCCAACGCCTGCTCCGTGGCCACGCGCTCGCTGACATCGATCTGCGAACCGACGTAGTGGGTGAGCACGCCTTTGGCGTCGCGCACCGGCGACACCACGAGGTCGATCCAGTACGCGCTGCCGTCCTTGCGGAAGTTTCGCAGCAGCACCTGGCCGTCACGCCCCTCGCGCAGGGCATGGCGCAGCGTCTCGAGGCCGGGCTGTTCGCGCTCGGCGCCCTGCAGGAAGTTCAGGTTCCGGCCGAGCAGCTCTTCGGCCGGGTAGCCGCTCATCGCCTCAAGCGCGGAATTCACGTACACCGTTGGCCAACCCTGGCGCTGCGCATCGACAATGGCCACGCCGGTGGTGGTGGCGTCGAGCGCGCGTTTCAGCAGCGCGAGCCGATCGACGGCGCCGAGCTCTTCGCTGATGTCGGTCACGCCGCCGATGGCGCGCACCGGATGCCCGGCCGCGTCGCGCAGGATCATCAGGCGGTCGCGGGCGTGGCCGACGCTGCCGTCGGGCCTCTCGAAGCGATAGGCGACTTCCCACTCGACCATGCCGGTGTTGAGGGCCTGGGCATATCCCTGGCGGACCCGGTCGCGGTCCTCCGGATGGACTTTGGCGAGCCAGTCGGCGATCTCGTGCGCGGCGGCGTCGGCCGGCAGCCCGAACATGCGGCAGAAGGCCTCGCTGCGCCACAACGTGTTGCGCTCGAGATCGGCGTCATAGATGCCGTCGCTGGTGGCACGGGCGATCAGGGCGAAGCGCTCCCGCTCTCGCGCTTCGCGACGCCGCGCCCGCCACAGCGCGAGCAGGGCCACGGCCATCGCCGCAAGAAGTGCGAGGATGGCGAGTGCGGACGGTGACGTGGCGGGCATGGGGGCTCCCTGGAGACGCCCTCAGCCTACCAGCGCGACCCCGGGCAGGCCGAGCACGTAATCCGCGCCCATCAGCATGGATGGGGTCTTGAACCCCGGATCGGCAGGCCCCGCGAGCAGTCTCGCGGCGATGCCGAGGGCCGCCGTCACAGTCAGCTCGTAGCCATTGGGCGTGCGCAGCTGGCGCTTGAGCTCGCGGCCATCCGGCGTGCGCGCCTCGCCCCAGACCAGCGTATCGGTCTTGCCGCGCCTCGCCTCCGAAGGGCCACGCACGCTCTTCTCGACGCGGGCCTTCATGAAGCGCTGCACGGGGCCCAGGCCCAGCAGGGGCCGGACAAGGCGCAGGCGCCGGACGCGACCGATGACCGCCGGCGGCACCGCCATGTAGACCTCGATGTCCGGGATGCCCGTACTGACGTAGGCCGTGTACACGTCGCCCCAGGGGATGGTCATGGCCGTGCGGGGTTCGCCGTCGCGATCGAAGGTGCGGCTCTTCCACGCCAGCGGCACCGTGGTCATCTGGCCACCGATGCGGGCGCGGCCGCCCTTGCCGAGGCCCTCGACACTGGTCTTGGCCGTTCCCGGGCTGGGGCCGCCGCCGGCTTCGAAGGCCAGCACGAGCGAGCTGGCGTCGGGCAGGTCGCGCTTGAGCTGCGCGGCGAGGCAATCGGTCGGCACGACGTCAAAGCCGGAACCCGGCAGCACGACGATGCCGGCCGCCTTCGCCCGCGCATCCTGCTGGTGGCAGTGCGCGAAGACGTCGATCTCGCCGGTGATGTCGAGGTAGTGCGCCTTCGCGCGCAGGCAGGCCTCGAGCATCGGCGCGCAGGTTTCCGAGAACGGCCCGGCGCAGTGCAGCACGAGGGTGACGCCGCGCAGGCCCAGGTCGAGTGCGGAGGGCTCCAAGCCGAACACGCGCACCTCCAAGCCACCGAGCTCGCGCGCCATCGCCTCGAGCTCCTCGCGGCGGCGGCCGGCGAGGATGGGCTTCATGCCGCGCGCCACCGCGGCCTTGGCCATCAGGCGACCGGTGTAGCCGTTGGCCCCGTAGATCATCCACGTCATCGCATCGTCTCCGTCAGCCGCGGCGCATCGCGCCAGCGGTCTCCATCAGCTTCTTGAAGTACCAGTCCGGGAACCAGCGCTTGAGGCGCCAGCGCATCGGCTCGTGCTTCGTCGGCAGCACGAGGAAAGTTCGGGCCTTTAGGGCGGCGTAGGTCGCATCGGCGACCGAATCCAGCGTGTCGGGACTCTTGTCCATCATCCGCGAGGCCATGCCACGGACCTTGGGGTCGCCGTGGAAGTTCTCCAGCAGGTTGGTGCGGAAGAACGCCGGGCACAGCACCGAGACGTCGACCCCGGTGCCGTGCATCTCGGCGCGCAGCTGCTCCGAGAAGGCCACGACGCCGGCCTTGGCCACGCCATAGCTCATGATGCCCGGTGCGCCGGCGAGGCCCGCGAAGCTCGCGGTGCTGATGACATGACCTCGGCCCCGCTCGACCATGCCGGGCAGGAAAGCCAGCGTGCCGCGCACGACGCTGAGCAGGTCGACCTCGATCAGGCGCCGCCACTCGTCCATGTCGGTGCCCAGCAGGGGACCGCCGCTGGCGATGCCGGCGTTGTTGACGAGCACGTCGACGCCGCCCACCACGGCTTCGACTTGCCCCTTCAACGCGACGACCGAATCGTCGTCGCCGACGTCGACGTGGAACGCATGGTGGCCACTGCCAGGCAGGCCGGTCGCCGCGGCTTGCGCGCGCGCCGCGTCGAGATCGGCGACCAACACCTTCGCGCCGTCGCGGGCATAGCGCTGTGCGAGGGCGAGGCCCAGGCCGCTGCCTCCTCCGGTGATCAGGACGCGCTCAGGCGCGGTGGCGGCGGGATTGATCGAGCCAGCGGTCATTGGCGGTCCGTACGGTCGGGTGTGGTAGGTTCGCGAGCCTAGCGCAAAGCGCTCCGTGCGATGGAGTAGACGATGAGTGACGCCTCGACCCTTTTCTCGCTGGCCGGCCGCACCGCCCTGGTGACCGGCGCCTCGCGCGGCATCGGCGAGTCGATCGCCCACCTGCTGGCGGCGCAGGGCGCGCACGTGATCTGCACCAGTCGCAAGCTCGACGGCTGCGAGGTCGTGGCCGAGGCCATCCGTACGGCCGGCGGCAGTGCCGAGGCGCGGGCCGTGCACATCGGTGATCCGGCCGCGATCGAGGCGCTGTTCGCCGCGCTGGACACCGAGGGTAAAACCGTCTCGCTGCTGGTCAACAACGCTGCGGCCAACCCCTACTTCGGCCCGATGTTGGACATGGACCTCGTGGCCTACGAGAAGACCGTCGAGGTGAACCTGCGCGGCTACTTCTGGGCCACGGTGCAGGCCGCGAAGCGGATGGCGAAGGCCGGCGGCGGATCGATCGTCAACGTGGCCTCGGTGAACGCGAAGCGCCCGGCGCCCGGCCAGGGCATCTACTCGATGACCAAGGCCGGCATCGTCAACATGACGGAAGGCTTCGCGAAGGAGTTGGCGGCGCAACGCATCCGGGTCAATGCCGTGCTTCCGGGCCTCACCGACACCAAGTTCGCCAGCGCCATCACCGGCAACCCGAAGATGATGGGGATGATGAGCCAGCTGATCCCGCAGGGCCGCGCCGCACAGCCCGACGAGATCGCGCCGGCGGTGCTCTTCCTGCTCAGCGACGCGGCGAGCTACGTGACCGGCACGACGCTGACCGTCGACGGCGGCTACCTGGCGTAAGCCGCATCCCGGCGCGCGCTGCGCCGGGGCGGCCTGCTGCGCTCACCAGTCGTAGCGGCGGTCGAAGGTGACGACGCTGCCATCGGCTCGCGTCAGGGTCCGGGCGTAGAGCTCGCGCGGCCCAAGGTCGTCGTCGACGAAACCGTGCACCGTGACGGCCTCGCCGACATCCGCCGGCACCCAGTTCGGACCCACGTAGACGCGGATGCTGCCGCTGGTGTCGGCAAGGCGGAACTCGTCTTCGTCGGTGATGCGTTCGACGGTGCCTTGCACCGTGACCATGCTGCCGCGCTGGGCGTCGGCGATGGGGGTGATGCGCTCGGCGGAGAAGGCCAAGGCAGGCGAAAGCGCGAGGATCAAGGCAATGGCGAGGGTCTTCATGGCAGGTCTCCGTGGGTAGGGGCGTGTCGCGCCGGAAACACTCCGGCGCCATCCACGGCAGCCATGCTGGGCGCCACGCCTGACGAGAGCCTGACGACGCTCAGCCGCACCTGAACCGCAGTCGAAACACCGCACCGCCATCGGCGGGCGACTCCACGAACACGTCGCCGCCCTGTGCACGCTGCACGCGCTCGACGATCGCCAGGCCGAGACCCGCGCCACCGGGCTCCGCATCGGCACCGCGCCAGAAGGGTTGGAACAGCGATCGCCCGGCACCCGGCGGAATTCCCGGCCCACGATCGCGCACGCACACCTCGGGGCCGGGCCCGACCGTGACGTCGACCACGCCCGCCCCCCCGTGGACGATCGCGTTCTCGACGAGGTTGGAGAGCGCAAGCTCGAGGGCGTCGGACTCGGCGGCGACGATGATCGGCACCGCCGGGAGTTCGAGGGCGAGTTCCACCCCGCGCAAGGCGGCGAACGCGGCCAGCGCGGTGGCGACGCGCGAGGCCACCGCACCCAGGTCCGTGCGCACGGACTCGTCGACCTGCAAGGCATCGGCGTTCGCCGAGGCGAGGACCTGGCGCACCGTGCGGGAGAGCGCGACCACGTCGGCACGAAGCTGGTCGGCCGCGGGCCCGGGAGGAAGCGCGTCGAGGCGCGCGGCCAGCACCGCCACCGGCGTGCGCAGGGCATGGGCGGCCTCCGCGGCCCGCCGCTTCTCGGCGGACAGCGCGTCGTTCAGGCGATCCAGCGAGCGTCGCGTCGCGTCGACGAGGTCGACGACCTCGGAGGGCAGGTCACCGGACGGCAAGGGCGCGGGCGGATGCCCGGGGCGCACGCTCCTCGCCCAGCGCGCCGCGGCCGTGACCGGGGAGAGGCCGCGCCGGATCAGCACGGCGTTCGCCGCGATCAGCAGCACGACCACTGGGACGATGGGCAGCCAGATGTGGCCGACGAACTCCGCGAGCAGCGCACGCGGCAGCAGGTGGGCGGGATCCTCGCGCATCACGAAGACCAGCCGGAGCTCGCGGCCGCCCAGGGTGGCCTTCTTGGACGCGATCAACAGCGAGCGAGCGCCCGAGGTGCGGTGTGCGAGCCAGTCATCGGCGAACGCGGCCTCCTCGAAGGCGCGGCGCGGGACGAGGCCGGGGTTGGCCGCGTCGAGCACCCGCCCGTCGGCATCCGCGACCACGAACGCATAGGCGTCGGGATGCGCGTCGTACAGGGCACGCGCCGACGCGGCGACGCGACCCGACGCGGGATCGACGGCCTCCGCCACGAGGCCGAGCCGGTGCTCGACGACCTCGCCCTCCATCGCCCGGCGATCAACGCCGTAGTACAGGCCGACGGCCAGCATGTTCACCACCAGCGCCGCGGCGGCGATCACGAAGAGGCGCGCGGTGAGGCGCGAGGCGAGCGAACGCGGCGTGTCGATCATGGCGAGGCCTCCTTCGCCAGCATCCAGCCGATGCCGCGCACGGTCACGATCGGCAACGGGCAACCGGCCGCGGCCAGCGCGCGGCGCAGGCGCGACATGCCCGCCTCGAGCGCGTTCGGCCCGACCTCGTCGTCGAAGCCGTAGATCGCCTCCTCGAGGGCCCCGCGCGCCACCACCCGACCCGCCGCGCGCATCAGCTGCTCGAGGATGGCCGTCTCGCGCCGGCCCAGGGCGACGGCACGGCCATCGGCGGTCACGCTGCGATGCACGGTGTCGAAAGCGATCGGCCCCACCTGCAAGGTGGTCGCGGCACGCTCGCCGGGGCGGCGGAGCACCGCACGGCAGCGCGCCGCCAACTCCGACATCTCGACCGGCTTGAGGATGTAGTCGTCGGCACCGCCATCCAGGCCGGCGAGGCGATCCTCCAGCGCGTCACGGGCGGTGAGGACGATCACCGGCACGCGCCCGCCGTCGCGCAGCGCCGGCAGGAGGCGAAGGCCGTCACCATCAGGCAGGCCGAGGTCGAGCAGCACCAGGCCGTAGTCGGCCGTACCCGCCATGGCCCGCGCCTCGCGCGCCGAAGCGGCGTGGTCGACAGTGAAGCCGGCACGCGTCAGCGCCGCCGCCACCGCGGCGGCCAATGGGGGGTGGTCTTCGACCAGAAGCAGGCGCATCGAGCAGTCCGGTGGCAGGCGTTCGTCAGGGAGCGTGCCACAGCACGCAACGCACCCGCCCCGCAGGGCGTGGCCCTGCGGGGCGGGTGGGGGACGGCACGCAGGGGGCGGTCAGTCGCGCGCTTCGCGCAGGATGACGCCGGTCCGCGCATCGACGTACAGCTCGACGCGATGGCCGCGCGGGTTTCGTGCCTCCACCTCCCACTTGCCGTCATCGATCTTGATCGGGCGGATCTGGGTGTAACCCAATGCAGCAAGGCGGGAGGTGACCTCTGCGGCCGACAGGAACGGGCCGGCAGCGCCCGGGCCGTCTTCACGCCATTCGCGGAGAATCGCACCGGTCCGAGCATCCAGATACGCCTCGACCCAGTAGCCGGCCGGATGGCGGGCCTCGACTTCCCACTTTCCGTCATCAAATTCGATGACGCGGATGCTGGAGTAGCCCAAGGAGAGCAGTCGCGCAGTGATGTCAGCCGCACTGAGGAAGCCCGCGTTCGCCGGGGGCGTGCCGTACCGCGTTTCCGACACGACGCGACCGTCGAACCCGTGGACGAGGAGTTCGACGCGGATCCCGTCGCGATTCAGCGCCTCGACCTCCCAGAGGCCGTCGTCGAAATCGAACCCATGAAGGTCGCGGTAGCCCTGCGCCGACAGCAGGCGGCGGATCTCTTCGATCGTCAGGCCGCCCTGCCCGCCCTCGCCGACCGCGTCGACCGTTCGCTGACCTTCGTCAACCAGCAGATAGACGGAGCGTCCGTCCTGCGAGGTGCCCTCCGCGGTCCACAGACCGTGACGCCGTTCGAGCTCATGGATCGCCACGAAACCCCGGGCGTCCAGTAGGCCGATGATGCTGCGGGCATCCATCGGAGTGGCGGTGTCATTGGCGCTAGCGGCGCTGGCTGCGAGGCCGGCGAGGGCGATTGATAGAAGACGCGATGTCATGGGAGCACCTATGGGCAGAGGTTTCAGGAATGACGGAACGCCAGACCCTGCGGTGGCGGTCACGTGACGTACCTTGCCCCCGCTCCCTGACGGCAGCCTGACGCGCCACCCCGGGCCGAATGCGAGCCTCGGTCGCTCTCGGTTCAGATGGGGCCTTGACCGCCGCGGTGAGGACGAAACGCTAAGCTCCGGGCTTCGCCCCGCGACGCCGCACGCCATGATCGACTTGCACTACTGGCCCACGCCCAACGCCCACAAGGTCACGCTGTTCCTCGAGGAAGCCGGCGTGCCGTACACGCTGCACCCGGTGAACATCGGCGCGGGCGAGCAGTTCCGCCCCGAGTTCCTCGCCATCGCGCCGAACAACCGCATGCCCGCGATCGTCGACCACGCGCCGGCCGACGGCGGGGCGCCGATGAGCGTGTTCGAGTCCGGGGCCATCCTCCTCTACCTCGCCGAGAAGACCGGCCGCTTCCTGCCGGCCGATCGGCGCGGCCGCACCGCCACGCTGGAGTGGCTGTTCTGGCAGATGGCGGGGCTTGGCCCGATGACGGGCCAGTACGGCCACTTCCACGTCTATGCCCCGGAGACGATCCCCTACGCGCAGGAGCGTTACGCCCGCGAGGCGCAGCGCCTGCTCGGCGTCCTCGACCGCCGCCTCGAGGGCCGGTCCTTCCTCGCCGGCGACGACTACACGATCGCCGACATGGCCTGCTATCCGTGGATCTCGCCGTACACGAAGGCGCCGCTCGACCTCGAGCCGCATGCGAACCTGCGCCGCTGGCGCGAGGTCATCGCCGCCCGCCCGGCCACGGCGCGCGCCTATGCCGTCGCCAAGGACCCGCGCTTCGCCCGGCCTGCCGAACTCAGCGACGAACAGAAGCGCATCCTGTTCGGCATCACGCCGAAATCCTGATCCCTACGCCCCGCACGACCACGACGGACCGCCGCGCATGCGCCTCCTTGCCGCCTTCACACTCGCCGCCTGCGGCGCCCTCGCCCTGCCTGCCATGAGCTCGACGCCCGCTGCCACGCCCACCGCCACGACGCCGCGCCTGACCCTCGAGGCCATCACCGGCGACACGCCGCTCTCCGGCCCGACGCTCGTGCAACCGCGGTTCTCGCCCGACGGTACGCGCATCACCTTCCTCAAGGGCAAGGCCGAGAACCGCAACCAGCTCGACCTCTGGGCCTTCGACGTGGCGACCACGCAGGCTGCGCTGCTGGTCGATTCGAAGGCGCTGCTGCCGGACGGCGAAGGTGAACTCAGCGACGAGGAGAAGGCCCGCCGCGAGCGCCAGCGCACCGCCGCGCTGTCCGGCATCGTCGAGTACGCGTGGTTCCCGGATTCCCGCCGCCTGCTGTTCCCGCTCGGCGGCGAGCTCTACCTGTTCGACCTCGGTGCGCCGGACGCCGGCGCGCGCAAGCTGACCTCGGGCGAGGGCTTCGCCACCGACCCGAAGGTCTCGCCGAAGGGCGGCTTCGTCAGCTTCATCCGCGGTCGCAACCTGTGGGTGGTCGAGGTCGCCACCGGCAAGGAGGCCCAGCTCACCCATGACGGCAGCGACGTGATCGGCAACGGCGTCGCCGAGTTCGTCGCCGACGAGGAGATGGGCCGCCACACCGGCTACTGGTGGGCGCCGGACGACAGCGCCATCGCCTTCGCCCGCATCGACGAGACGCCGGTGCCGGTGCGCGAACGCTTCGAGATCTACCCGGACCGCACCGAAGTCGTGCGCCAGCGCTACCCGGCCGCCGGCGAGCCGAACGTGCTGATCCAGCTCGGCGTCATCGCGCCGACCGCGGGCGCGTCGCCGCGCTGGCTCGACCTAGGTGCGGAACCCGACGTCTACCTCACCCGCGTGGACTGGGCCGCACCCCAGCGCCTGCTGTTCCAGCGCCAGAGCCGCGACCAGCGCAAGCTCGAGCTCATCGAGGCCGACCTCGCCAAGGGCGCGCAGCGCACCCTGATCACCGAGCGCAGCCGCAGCTGGGTGAACCTGCACGACCTGCTGCACGTCATGGGCGACGGCCGCCTGCTGTGGGGCAGCGAGCGCAGCGGCTTCATGCACCTCTACCTGTTCGATGCCGACGGCCGCGACCCGCAGCCCGTCACCCGCGGCGACTGGATGGTGGAAGACCTGCTGGCCGTCGACGAGGCGCGCGGCGTGGCCTACATCACCGGCACGCGCGATGGCGCGCTCGAACGCCACGTCTACCGCGTGGCCCTCGATGGCGGGAGTGATCCCGTCCGGCTGACCCGCGACGCGGGCATGCACGCGGCCAGTTTCGACCGCCAGGCGGAGCGCTTCGTCTCGCTGTGGTCGAACGCCACCACCCCGCCACAAACCCAGCTGTTCGACCGCGACGGCGCCCTGCTGGCCACCCTCGTCGAGAACACGCTCGCCGAAGGCCATCCCTACTTCGCCTACCGCAGCATCCATGCGCCGGTCGAGTTCGGCACGATCAAGGCGGCCGACAACCGCACTGAACTGAGCTACAGCCTGATCAAGCCGCCGGGTTTCGACCCGAGGAAGAAGTACCCGGTCGTCGTCTACGTCTACGGCGGTCCGGCAGCACAGACGGTGACCAACAGCTGGCCCGGCCGCGGCGACCATTTCTTCAGCCGCTACCTCGCCCAGCAGGGCTACGTGGTGTTCTCGCTCGACAACCGCGGCACGCCGCGCCGCGGCCAGGCCTTCCTCTCGGCGCTGTACCGCCGCCAGGGCACGGTCGAGGTCGAAGACCAGCTCAATGGCGTGGCTTGGCTGCGCGCGCAGCCTTGGGTGGATGCCCGGCGCATCGGCGTGCACGGCTGGAGCAACGGCGGCTACATGACCCTGATGCTGCTGGCCCGCAGCCGCGGCGCCTACGCCTGCGGCGTGTCCGGCGCGCCGGTGACCGACTGGGCGCTGTACGACACGCACTACACCGAGCGCTACATGGACCTGCCGCAGGCCAACCCCGAGGGCTACGACAAGGCCCGCGTGCTCGCCCACATCGACGGCCTCACCGAGCCGCTACTGCTGATCCACGGCATGGCCGACGACAACGTGCTGTTCTCGAACGCCACCGTGCTGATGAGCGCCCTGCAGCAGCGCGGCCAGCCCTTCGAGTTGATGACCTACCCGGGGGCCAAGCACGGGCTGCGCGGTGCCGACGCGCTGCACCGCTACCGGGTGACGGAAGCCTTCTTCGCGCGCTGCCTGAAGTGACGTGGCGGGCGCGCGGCGCCCGTTACAATCCGGGGCATGGACGTCTCCTTTCTCCTCGACGGGCTGAACGAAGCCCAGCGCGAGGCCGTTTCCGCGCCGCCGGGCCACTACCTCGTGCTCGCCGGCGCCGGCTCCGGCAAGACCCGCGTGCTCACGCATCGCATCGGCTGGCTGCATGCCGTCGAGGGCGTGCCGCTGTACGGCCTGCTCGCGGTCACCTTCACCAACAAAGCGGCGCACGAGATGCGCCACCGCATCGCCGCCACGCTGGGCGTCGAAACGCGCGGCCTGTGGGTGGGCACCTTCCACGGCATCGCCCACCGCCTGCTGCGACTGCACTGGCAGGAGGCCGGCCTGCCCGAAGGCTTCCAGATCCTCGACGCCGACGACCAGCTCCGGCTGGTGAAGCGCGTCATCGCCGACCTCGACCTCGACGACTCGCGCTTCCCGCCGCGCCAGGTCGTGTGGTGGATCAACGCCCGCAAGGACGAGGGGCAACGACCCGAGAACATCCAGATCGCCGGCGGCGACTACCTGGGCAAGGAGATGCTGCGCGCCTACGCCGAGTACGAGGTGCGCTGCCGCCGCGCCGGCCTCGTCGACTTCGCCGAGATCCTGCTCCGCGCGCACGAGACCCTGCGCGACCACGAAGCGCTGTTGGCGCACTACCAGCGCCGTTTCACGCACCTGCTGATCGACGAGTTCCAGGACACCAACGCCATCCAGTACGCCTTCGTGCGCCTGCTGGCCGGCGCGCGCGGCCAGGTGTTCATCGTCGGCGACGACGACCAGGCCATCTACGGCTGGCGCGGCGCCAAGGTCGAGAACGTGCAGAAGGTGCTGGCCGACTACCCCGGCGCCCGCACGGTGAAGCTGGAGCAGAACTACCGCAGCACCGGCACCATCCTCGCCGCCGCGAACGCGGTGATCGGCCACAACGCCGACCGGCTCGGCAAGAACCTGTGGACCGAGGCCGGCGACGGCAACGCCATCGACGTCTACGCCGCGTACAACGAGATGGACGAAGCGCGCTACATCGTCGAGCGCGTGCGCCAGCACGTGGCCGCCGGTGGGCGGCTCGTCGACTGCGCCATCCTCTACCGCAGCAACGCCCAGTCGCGCGCCATCGAAGAAGAGCTGCTGAAGACGCAGGTGCCGTATCGCGTGTACGGCGGCCAGCGCTTCTTCGAACGCATGGAAGTGAAGGACGCCCTCGCCTACCTGCGCCTGTTCGCCTCGCGCAGCGACGATGCCGCCTTCGAGCGCGCGGTGAACACGCCGCCGCGCGGCATCGGCGAGAAGACGCTGGACGAAGTGCGCCGCGCCGCCCGCGAAGGCGCCGAACCGCTGTGGCATGCCGCGCGCCGCCTATCGGCCACGGGGGCGCTGGCCGCCCGTGCAAAGAATGCGCTGGCCGCGTTCCTCGACCTCGTCGATCGGCTCGCCGAGGAAGCGCGAGACCTCGACCTGCCGGCGCAGGTCGAGAAGGCCATCACCGACACCAAGCTTCGCGAGCACTACGACAAGGAAGGCAAGAACCAGCTCGACTCGCGCATCGACAACCTCGACGAGCTCGTCTCGGTGGCCAGCCGCTACGCGCGCACCGAGGACGTCGACGCCGACATGCCCGAGCTGATCGCCTTCCTCGGCTATGCGGCCCTTGAAGCGGGCGAATCACAGGCCGACGTCGGCAGCGACGCGGTGCAGCTGATGACCCTGCACACGGCGAAGGGCCTCGAATTCCCCTTCGTCACCCTGGCCGGCGTCGAGGAGGGGTTGTTCCCGTCGATCCGTTCCACCGAAGGCGACCGCCTCGCGGAGGAACGGCGCCTGGCCTACGTCGGCATCACCCGCGCCCGCGAGCAGCTGCTGATCACTTACGCCGAATCGCGCCGCCTGCACGGCCAGGAGCTGCTCGGCGCGCCGTCGCGCTTCCTGCGCGAGGTGCCCGAGGCCCTGCTGCGCGAGGTGCGGCCGAAGGTGGCGGTGTCACGCCCGTCGGCGGGCGGTGCCTGGGCCGGCGAACGCGACGTGCAGTACGCCGACAGCACGCCGCTGAAGGGCTTCAAGGTCGGACAGCGCGTGCGCCATCCGAATTTCGGCGTCGGCGTGCTGAAGAGCGCCGAGGGCAGCGGCAACCACGTGCGCGTGCAGGTCGATTTCGAGACCGGTGGCGCGAAGTGGCTGGTGCTGGCGTATGCGCCGCTGACAGCGGCCTGAGCGCGACGGGGTCGCGCTCGTTCCAGCGCCGACCTACTGCGCGCCGGGCGCACCCACCACGCCGTCCAGCCGCCCGCGGATCGCCTCGTCGGCCTTGGCGTCGGCGTTCATCGCGGTGTACTCGACGCGCGACCGGAAGCCGGGGCCCAGCGCCCGTCCGGCCGGCCCGAAGGCGCGCACGCTGAGCTGTCCGATGATCATCTCGCTGCTGCGGCCGTAGAACTGCAGCGGCTGCGTACCGGTCTGGTCGAAGGTCACGCGGATCACGCGGTCGGCGCCGTCGGGGTTCTCGGTCAGCTGCCAGCCGGCATTGCTCGCGCGATCCTCGAGGGCCTGCACCACCGGGATGATGATCGCCGGGTCGCCGCTGCCGACCACCGCCACGGTGGTCGCAGCACGCACGGCGGCGCGACGCTCCTGGCGGGCTTCGCGGCGTTCGGCTGCGACGGCCTGCGGCGGCGACGCGGCGCCCGCCAACGGTTCGCGGAGGAGGTCATCGGCCGGCGGACCGGCGGCGGCCTCCGCCCCCCCCGTGGCCAACGCGGCAGCGGCGACCGACGTCGCCGTGGCCAGCCCGCTGCCTCCCACAGGGCCTTCCGCCACCGGCACCGGCGGGGCATCACCCTGCCCGCCGCCATCGGCAAGCCCGACAGCCGGCGGCTCGCCCGGCGGCGTCGCGGCAGGGGCAGCCTCGATCGTCGTCGACGGCGTAGCGGCTTCAATGACGGGCGCGGCCTGATCCACGGCGTCGGGGGCGAAAAACCGATAGGCCCCGAACGCTGAAGCGCCGAGCACGCCCACCAGCAGCACGCCGGCAACGAACATCGGCGCCTTCGACGGGGGGCGATCACCCGCCGGCGTGGACATCGACCGCGGCGAACCGCCAGGGAGGGTCGGCGGCTCGGCGGGCGCAGTCGCGTCGGCAGGCGCGGAGACGACGACCGGCGGCGGCGTCGGGCGGCGTTTCGCGGTGGGCGTCGTCGGCGGTGCCGAGTACAGCGTCGACGCGGCGCCGCTGGGCTTGCGGACCTGCAGGGCGAGCTGCGTCGCCTGCCCGGCAACCAGCGGGTGGCGCTCGAGGTCGCCGATCAGCTCGGCGGCGCTCTGGTAGCGATCACCCGGTTCCTTCGCCACCAGACGGGTGAGGATGGCCGCGGTGTCGGCATCGACCTCGGCGTTGATGGCACGGATGTCCGGGATCTCGGCCTGCACCACATCGAGCATCAGCTTCAGCGGCGACTCGTCGGAGAACGGCAGGCGGCCGGTCAGCGCCTCGAACATGACGATGCCGAGCGCGAACAAGTCGGAACGCGCATCGACGGCCTTGCCGAGGCAGATCTCCGGCGAGAGGTAGCCCGGCGTGCCGACGAACTCACCGGTGCCGGTGAGCTTGGCGTCGAACTCCTGCCGCGCGAGCGCGATGCCGAAGTCGGCGATCTTCACTCGGCCGCGGAGATCGAGCATCAGGTTCGCGGGCTTGATGTCGCGATGCACGACGCCGCGCTCGTGGGCGGTCTGCAGGCCGCGCGCCGTCTGCAGGAGGATCTTCAACACGTCGGCGGTGGGCAGGCGTCCTTCGCGCTTGACCAGCTGCGAGAGGCTCTCGCCTTCGACGAATTCCATCGCGAAGAACGGCTGGTGGTTCTCCTGGCCGATGAAATAGACCTGGATGATGTGGGGGTCGTTGAGCGCCGCCATCGAGCGCGCCTCGCGGAGGAAGCGTTCAACGAGGTTGTGGTCGTGCGCAAGCGCCGGAGAGAGCTCCTTGATGGCGACGTAGCGCGTCAGCGCGGGCTCGTAGCCCTTGTAGACGACGCCCATGCCGCCGCGGCCGAGTTCGGCGACGATTTCGTAGTGCCCGAGGCGTTCTTTCATGGCGTCGCATCCGTCGCGGCAGGGGGATGGATGGAATCCTACGCCCTCGGCGCGCGGCTGCAACGCAGCCGCGACAGGGCCCGTTGCTACACTCGGACGATCCGATCGGAGGGGCATCGATGAAGCGTCGCGACATCCTGAAAGGCGTGGGCATGGCCGCCGCGGCCGCGGGCCTGGCCGCGTGCAGCCAGTCCGGCCCGGGCACCGGCACGGCGATCGCCGACGAGGGCCCGCGCCAGTGGAAGATGGTGACCAGCTGGCCGACCAATTTCCCCGGGCTCGGCACCGGCGCTGCGCGTCTGGCCGAGCGCATCACCCAAGCGACGGGGGGGCGCATCACGGTGAAGGTGTTCGGCTCCGGCGAGCTGGTGCCGCCCTTCGAGGTCTTCGATGCCGTGAGCCGCGGCACCGCCGAGATCGGCCACAGCGCCGCGTACTACTGGAAAGGCAAGGCGCCCGCGGCGCCCTTCTTCTGCGCCGTGCCCTTCGGCCTCAATGCGCAGGAGATGACCAGCTGGCTGCGCGTCGGCGGCGGCCTCGAGCTGTGGCGCGAGCTGTATGCGCCGTTCAACCTCGTGCCGTTCCCGGCGGGCAACACCGGCGTGCAGTTGGCCGGCTGGTTCCGCAAACCCATCAACGGCATCGGCGACCTCCAGGGCCTGAAGATGCGCATCCCCGGCCTCGGTGGCGACGTGTTGCAGGCCGTGGGCGGCGTGCCGGTGAACCTGCCGGGCGCCGAGATCTTCAGCAGCCTGCAGAGCGGCGCGATCGACGCCGCCGAGTGGGTGGGCCCCTACAACGACCTCGCTTTCGGCCTGCACCGCGTGGCCAAGTTCGCCTATTTCCCGGGCTGGCAGGAGCCGGGACCGACGCTCGAGGCGATGTTCAACAAGACCGCCTACGACGCGCTTCCGGACGACCTGAAGGCCATCCTCGACGCCTGCTGCGCCGCCGTGAACGACGAGATGCTCGCCGAGTACACCGCGCGCAACCAGCAGGCGCTCGACAGCCTCGTCCGCGAACACGGCACGCAGCTGCGCCGACTGCCCGACGACGTCCTCGGCGCCCTGAAGCGCGCCGCCGACGACGTGCTCGACAACCTCGCCAACAGCGACCCGTTCGCCCGCCGGGTGTGGAACTCGATCCGCGCCTTCCGCGCACAGGCGCAGGCGTGGCACTCGGTGTCGGAAGAGGCGTACTACCAGGCAAGGCGCTAGGTTCCCTGAGCCCGCCGGCCCGCGCCGTCAGCCGGACAACGTCACCATCGCCGGCGCATGGTCGGACGGGCGCTCCCAGGTGCGCGGCTCGCGGTCGATCGAGGCCTCGGTGCAGCGGCCGGCCAGCGCGTTCGACAGCAGCACGAGGTCGATGCGCAGCCCGAGGTTGCGGCGGAAGCCTGCGGCCCGGTAATCCCACCAGCTGAAGACGCCCGCGTCGTCGTGCTTCAACCGGAAGCTGTCGACAAGCCCGAGGTCGAGCAGGCGGCGCAGCGCGGCACGCTCGGCCGTCGAGGTCAGGATGCTGTCGTCGTTCCAGGTCTTGGGGTCATGCACGTCGCGGTCGTCGGGGGCGATGTTGAAGTCGCCCAGCACGACGAGGTTCGGATGGCGAACGATTTCCTCCGCCAGCCAGCCGTGCACGGCCTCCAGCCAGCGCAGCTTGTAGTCGTACTTCTCGCTGCCGACCGCCTGGCCATTGACGACGTACAGGTCGACGATGCGCAGGTCGCCCACCGTGGCCGCGATCACGCGCTTCTGTTCATCGGCGAAGCCGGGGATGCCGACCTGCACGTCGGTCGGCGCGAGGCCGCTGGCGCTGCGCACCAGGATCGCGACGCCGTTGTAGGTCTTCTGCCCGGCGAACACCGAGCGGTAGCCCAGCGCGGCGATCTCGCTGTCGGGGAAACGGTGGTCCTCGAGCTTGGTCTCCTGCAGGCCCACCACGTCGGGCTGGCGGGAGCCGAGCCAGGCCAGGAGGTGCTCCTGCCGGGCGTTGAGGGAGTTGACGTTCCAGCTGGCGATCTTCATGCCCGGAGTGTACCGCCCGCTCCGGCCGGGATCGGCCTCGCGTTGCATGCGCACCGGGAACGGCTACGCTCGGCAGCTGGACGCCCGGATCCCCATGCCACCCTTCCTCGCCCGACCGCTGGCCCGCCTGCGGAATGACTTCCGCCTCAGCATCATCACCGTCTTCGGGGTGTGCGCGGTGGTGTCCATCGCTCCGTTCGCCGCGCTGCGCTTCTCGCAGGGGCAATGGCTGGCGGGCGTGGTCGACACGCTGATCGTGCTGGGGATCGTCGGGCCCTCCGTCTACGCGTGGCGGGGAGGCGACCTCGACCGGGCCGGCCTGTGCATCGCCGTGACGAACACGACGGGCGCGCTCCTGATCGTCGCCCTGCTCGGGAAGACCGGCGTGTTCTGGCTGTTTCCCACCCTGCTCGCGAATTCCTTCCTGATCCGTCCTGGCATCGCCGGCAGCCTTGCGCTGGGGGCCGTGACCTTGACGCAGCTCCAGCCGGACGCCTTCGAATCGACCGGCCAGCGACTGACGATGACCACCACGCTGCTGCTGGTCTCGCTGTTCGCTTACATCTTCGCCAAGCGGACTGCCATGCAGAGGCAGGCGCTCGAGGAGGTCGCCGCGCTCGACCCGCTCACCGGCGCGCGCAACCGGCGAGCCATGGAGGCCGAAGTCGCGATCGCGATCAACGCACACCAGCGCACGGGCCGCCCGGTCACGCTCGCCCTGCTCGACCTCGACCACTTCAAGCGCGTCAACGATCGCCACGGGCACGAGACCGGGGACCGCCTGCTTTGCGCCTTCGTCGAGCTCGTGCGCCGATCGACACGCGCGACCGACCGGCTGTTCCGCTTCGGCGGCGAGGAGTTCGTCCTGCTGATGGAACACACCGACGAGATCGGCGTGGCACGGGCCTTCGCCAACCTGCAGCAGCGCATCCACGAGGAACTCCGTGTGGGCGGGGAGCCGGTGACGGTATCCGTTGGCGCGGCGGTGCTCCGCCACGGCGAGAGCCGCGACGCCTGGTTCGCGCGCGCGGACGCCGCCCTGTACCGGGCGAAGCAGGAGGGCCGCGACCGGCTGGTGCTGGACGACGCCACGCCATGAGCCGCACCACCGCTCTCGCCAGCCTGCGCCAACGCATCCGCGCCGACTTCCGCCTGGGCGTGTACCTGGCCTTCGGCGTCCTGGCCGTCCTCATCCTGCTGCCGCTCGCTGTCGTCCGGGCATGGCAAGGCGCCATGGCACACGCCATCGCCGACATCGTCATCGTCGCATTCATCGTCGGCGCAACCCGCCACGCCTGGCGCGGTGGCGATCTCGACCGCCTGGGCACGGTGGTCGCGATCGCCTTGGCGGTCGGCGGGTGCGTGGTGGCCACCCTCACTCCCGCGGGCCTGTACTGGCTCTACCCGATCGTCATGGCCATCACCTTCATGGTGCGGCCGCGCGTCTCGATGCCGCTCTACGCCGGCGTGATCCTTTGGCTGGCCATCGAAGGCGATGCCCTCGCCCAGACGGGGCAGCCGCTCGCGGCCCTCGCGGCAATGGTGGTCAACGGCGTATTCGCGATGATCTTCGCGGAGCGCAGCAGCGAGCGCCGCGAGCAACTGGAGCAGCTGGCCACCGTGGACGCGCTCACCGGCGCCGAGAACCGCCGGGCGCTCGAGACGGAACTCGCGATCGCCATCGCCGGCTTCCGTCGCGATGCACGTCCGGTGGCGCTGGCCCTGCTCGATCTCGACCATTTCAAGTCGATCAATGACCGCTTCGGCCACGAGGAGGGCGATCGCGTGCTGCAGCGTTTCGTCACCGTGGTGCAGGCCTCGGTGCGTCGCACCGACCGGCTCTACCGCTATGGCGGGGAAGAGTTCGTGCTGCTGATGCCGGCCACCGATGCCTTGGGGCTGCAGCTGGCGATGAGCCACCTGCGGTCGCAGCTGCGCGCGACCCTCACCGTGGACGACAAGCCGGTCACGGTCTCGATCGGCGGCGCCATCCTGCGGAACGGCGAAGATCGGGACGCCTGGTTCACGCGGGCCGATGACGCGCTCTACCGGGCGAAACAACGTGGACGGAATCGCGTGGAGATCGACGAGGCGGAATGATGGCCGGCTCAGGCCGGCAGGCGTCCGAGGAGTTCGCCGACGTCACGCGAGACCGAGGCGCCACGCAGCGGGGCCAGGGCCGCGAGCGCCCTTGCGCGGGCGGCGCCCGTCCACCGCGGCAACCCCTCGAAGGCACCGAGGAGGCGCGCCGCCACCTGCGGATTGATCGCATCCAAGGCCCCGACCTGCGCGGCGACGAAGCGGTAGCCGGCGCCGTCCGGGCGATGGAACGCGGCCGGATTGGAGCGCGCGAAACTGCCGACCAGCGCGCGGACGCGATTGGGATTGGCCGGGGACCAGAACGGCCCGGCCACCAGCGCCTCGACGTCGGCGAGGGCACCGGGGGCCGGGCGCGTCGCCACCACCGCCAACCACTTGTCGGTGACCAGCGCGTTTCCGGCGAACTCGGCGGCAAAGGCATCGCGCGCCGACGCGGCACCGTCGGCCTGCACGTGCAGCAAGGCGCGCAGGGCGGCCATCCGCTCGGTCATCGAACGCGCATCGGCCCACAGCGCGCGCGCCGCGACGCCACCATCCACCCGCGACAGCCAGGCGAGTGCGGCATGGCGAAGCCCTCGCGCCGCCATCGCCGCATCGTCAAGGCCGCCGGCCGCCGCCGTTCGCAAGGCGTCGAAGCGCGACTGCAGGGCCCCGCGATGGGCCGTGGCGAGCATGATCGCCAGTCGCTCCCGCGCCGCGACCAGCGCAGCGGGGTCGACCACGGCGACGGCGTCGGCCAAGGTGTCGAAATCCGGCAGGGCGAGGCATTCGGCCACGAACGCCGGATGTGCCCGCGCATCCGCCAGCAGTGCCCCCAGCGCCGAGGAAAGCTCGGCCTCGGCGGAATCGACGTCATCGAGCCCGTCGACGGCCTCGCCGGCGCGTGCGAGAAGCACGTCGAGGGCGAGATGCTGCAGCGCGTCCCAGCGGGAGAACCCGTCGGTCTCGACCTGGACAATGCGCGCGCGCTCCTCCGCCCGCATCGGCAGGCGCACGCGGATCGGCGCCGCGAATCCGCGGTTCAGGACCGGAAGGGGCTCCGCCGTGAGGCCGCGCCAACGCAGCGAGTGCGTCGCATGGCGCAGGAGCAGGCCGCCGGGGATGGCGTCGGCGTCGTGGTCGTCCGGCGGGGGAAGGACGCGTCCCGCCGCCCCATGGAGCGCGAGACGCATGGGGATCGGCAGGGGCCGGGCGTCCGGCACGTTCGCCGGTGGCCGCTGGCGGAGCGTGAGCGTGTACTCCCCGCGGTCGCCGTCGAAGTGGCGTTCGACCTCCAGCACCGGCGTGCCGGCCTGCGCGTACCACGCCAGCATGTCGGTGCAGTCGATGCCGCTCGCGGCGCTGTGGGCGGCGTAGAAGTCCTCGAGCGTGGCGCTGCGGCCGTCGTTGTCGGCGAAGTAGCGGTCCATGCCGGCGCGGAAGGCCGCCTCGCCCAGCCGCGCGTGCAGCATGCGGACGATCTCGGCGCCCTTCTCGTAGATCGTCAACGTGTAGAAGTTGTTGATCTCGCGGTATTCCGCAGGTCGAACGGGATGGGCGAGCGCGCCGGCATCCTCGGCGAACTGCCGCGCGCGAAGCAGGCGCACGTCTTCGATGCGCTTCAGGTCGCGCGAATGCAGGTCGGCGGTGAACTCCTGGTCGCGGAAGACCGTGAGGCCCTCCTTCAGCGAGAGCTGGAACCAGTCGCGCAAGGTCACGCGGTTGCCCGACCAGTTGTGGAAGTACTCGTGCCCGACCACCGACTCGATGGCGATGAAGTCCGCGTCGGTGGCGGTGCGCTCGTCGGCGACGATGTACCGGGCGTTGAAGATGTTGAGGCCCTTGTTCTCCATCGCACCCATGGTGAAGTCCTGGGCGGCGACGACATTGAAGACGCCGAGGTCGTAGCAGCGGCCGAAGCGCGACTCGTCCCAGCGCAGCGCACGCTCCACCGCGCCAAGGGCATAACGGCATAGCTCGGCATCCTCGCCCTCCACCCAGACGTTCAGCTCGATCGCGCGGCCATCGGCGCCGGTGACCGCCTTCGACACGCGCGCCATCGGCCCGGCGGCCAGCGCGAACAGGTAGCAGGGCGTCGGGTGCGGGTTGTGCCACTCGACCTCGTGGCGGCCGTCGCCGAGGTCGCGCTCGGCCACGCGGTCGCCGCCGGCCAGCAGCACCGGGTAGAGCGCGCGCTCGGCCCGCAGGGTCGTTCGCCAGCGCGCCTGCACGTCCGGGCGATCGACAAAGAACGTGATGCGGCGGAAGCCCTCCGCCTCGCACTGCGTCAACAGCAGGCTGCCGCTCGCGTAGAGGCCTTCGAGGCGGGTGTTGGCGGCGGGGTGGACGCGAACGCGGGTGTGGAGCGTGCAGGTCGCAAGGCCTTCCGCCGCATGCACCGTCAGTCCGGTCGCATCCTGCGCGTAGTCGCCGGCGGCCAAGGTCCGGGCGTCGAGCGCGATGGCGAGGAGTTGGAGGTCCTCGCCGTCGAGTCGCAGGGCCGCCCCCGGCTCGTCGCAGCGCAACACCAGCGTCGCCTCGACCTCGCTCGATTCGCGACCGAGATCGAATGCCAAGGCGACGTCGGTGATCGTCCACGCGGGAGCTCGGTAGTCGGCGAGGCGGATCGGCGGCGGAACGGCGTCAGTCATCGGAGGGTGGGGGAAGAGGGGCGGGCAGCATAGCCCTCGCTGTGCGACGGGAGCGTGCCAAGACCTGAACGCATGGGGCGTCCCGCGGATTGGCGCGGCACGCGGCATACTTCGACCATGAGCCCGGATGCCACGCGCGGCCTGCAGCCCGACGACACGCCTACCCTCGACGACGTCCGCGACGCCGCGGCACGCATCGCCGGCATCGCGCACGTCACGCCGGTACTCCGCTCGCGCTCGCTCGACGAGCTCGCCGGCTGCCAGCTGTTCTTCAAGGCCGAGAACCTGCAGCGCGCCGGGGCCTTCAAGTTCCGTGGCGCCGCCAACGCGGTGTTTTCACTGACCCCCGAACAGGCGGCGCGCGGCGTGGTGACGCAGAGTTCGGGCAACCACGGCGCCGCGGTCGCGCTGGCCTGCCGGCTTCGCGGCATCGCCTGCACGGTCGTCGTGCCCGGCGGCGCCCCGCGCATCAAGCGCGAGGCCATCGCCCGCAACGGCGCGCGCATCGTCGACTGCGACGTCGCGCAGTCGGCCCGCAACGAGGCCACCGCCCGGGTGCTGGCCGAGACCGGCGGCGAGCTCGTGCACCCGTTCAACGACGCGCGGGTGATCGCCGGCCAAGGCACGGCCACGCTCGAGCTGTTGCACCAGGCCTGCCGGCGCGGCAAGTCGCGCGACGCGACGCCAGCACTCGACGTCGTGATGGCGCCGCTCTCCGGTGGCGGCTTGATGAGTGGCACGGCCATCGCTGCGAAAGGCATCGACCCACGCATTCGCGCGGTCGCCGCCGAGCCCGAGGGCGCGCGCGACGGCCATGATTCGCTGAAGTCGGGCACGCGGATAGCCGGCCGCGCGGCGAACACCATCAGCGACGGCCTGCGCGCCGAGCTCGGCCCGCTGACCTTCGCGATCCTGCGCGAGCACTGCGACGACGTTCTGCTGGTCGACGATGCGGAAACTGTCGCCGCCATGCGCCTCGTCTGGGAGCGCCTGAAGGTCGTCATCGAGCCCAGCTGCGCTGTGCCGCTCGCCGCGATCCTGAAGTACCGCGAACGCTTCGCCGGACGGCGCGTCGGCGTCATCCTTTCCGGCGGCAACGTCGATCTCGACGCCCTGCCCGCCCTCCTCGCCCTTGCACCACCCAGCGCATGAACGACCACGACGCCACCCTCGCCCTCATCACCCGCTACTACGCCGCGTTCAACGCCGGCGATCGCGAGACCATGCTCGCTTGCCTCGCCGACGACGTCGTCCACGACCTGAACCAGGGCCCGCGCGAGCACGGCAAGGCCGCGTTCCGCACCTTCATGGCGCGCATGGACCGCTGCTACCGCGAACGCCTCGAGGGCCTTCGCTTCCTCGCCTCACCGGATGGCACGCACGCCGCCGCCGAGTACGTGGTGCACGGCGAGTACCTGGCCGACGACGAAGGCCTGCCGCCCGCAAGGGGCCAGCGCTACGTGCTGCCGGGCGGCGCCTTCTTCGATGTGCGCGATGGGCGCATCACGCGCGTCACGAACACGTACAACCTCGAGGACTGGATCCGCCAGGTGGCGGGCTGAGGGTTGCGCCATGACGGAGCGCGGCGCCCTCGTCACCGTGGCCACGTTCGACACCGTCGCCGAGGCCGCCGTGGTTCAGGCCCTGGTCGAGGGCGAAGGGATTCCGGTCCATGCCTCGAACTCGGGCCTGGTGGGCTTGGACTGGTCGTTCTCGCAAGCGGTCGGCGGCATCCGCCTGATGGTCCCCAGCGAGCACGCCGGGAAGGCGGAGGCGCTGGTGGCCGCCTATCGGGAAGGCTCGCTCGCATCGGAAGACGGTGACGCCGAGACCGCATCGGAAGCGGCCTGCCCAAGGTGCGGCAGCACAAGGATGGAAGCGGCAACGCCGCTCGGGCAGAAGGGCCTGCTGGTGGCCATGACCGTTCTGTTCAGCGCCATGTTCCCCACATCGAACCGCCACCGGCGCTGCCGTGATTGCGGATTCGAAGGGCTTGCCCCGCACTGAACGCGGCGACCGACAGCGAGGCCGGATGGCGCAGTATGCTGGCGCCGCTGGTGGTCGCCGTGCCGAAGAGGGGCCCGTGGTGCGCAGCTTCATTCCGACCCTGCTACTGGTGCTGGCAGCCCTGCTGGTGGCCTGTACGAAGCCGCTCCCCGCGGACCGTGCGCACTACGCCGGCGATTGGCGTGGCAACGGGGTGTCGCTGCTGATCACCGCGGAAGGCCGTGTCGTCTACCACCGGCGGGAGGGCGGTTCGACGGTCTCGATCGACGCGCCGCTCAAGGCCTTCGACGGCGACGACTTCGAGGTGGGCATCGGCCCACTGGTGACCCGCTTCGACGTCGGCCAGCCGCCCACGGAAGCCGACGGCGAATGGACCATGGAGGTGGACGGCCGGATGCTTCGTCGCGAGGACGACGGCCGGCCGGAGGGCGGGGGCGGGCGAGGCGCCTGAGCGTCGCGCCGGCCATCGGGGAGGCGGCGCTCCTCGCGCCCATTGTGTTTTGTTGCATTGCAACCAAGACCCTGCGGGGATAGCGTGGCGCTCCCCCCAGCAAACCGCAGAGCGCCCCCCATGCGATCCCCGCTTCCACGCTCGATCCCTCTGATGGCCCTGGCCTTCCTCGGCCTCGTCTCCGCACCCGGCATCGCCGGTGCGGCCGCCCTCGCCGACGCCATCCCGGTGGAGGCGCCGCTCGGGCTGCATGTCCTCGACGTCCCTTGCCGCGTCGAGGGTGTCCTCCTCGAACCCGCCACGCAGACCCCGATCATGGTGCGCGATGCCTGCGGAGCTCCCAAGGGCGCCACGTCGGCGCTCCTGCGCGTCGAACTGATGGCCGCCAGCCGGGCTCCCCTTGAGCGGGCCGCGAATGGCGACTGGGCGCAGGTCCGCGTCTGGCAGGCCGGCACCGAGGACCCGGGCGAGCCTGCGACGGTCGCCAGCGCGCGCATCGACGCGATCTCCCATGGCGTCACCGTCGTGCCGCTGTGCGATGGCTGCAAAGGCGGCGAGGTGCTGGCGACCGCGACCGCCCCGACATTCGCCACCCTCCATGTCCTTGGCTACTACGGCCCCGGCCTCGCGGGCCCGCAAGGCATCCCGGGCCCGCAAGGCATCCCGGGCCCGCAGGGCATCCCGGGCCCGCAGGGCATCCCGGGCCCGCAGGGCATCCCGGGCCCGCAGGGCATCCCGGGCCCGCAAGGCAGTCCCGGCCCCCAGGGAGAACGGGGTGAGCGCGGACTCCGCGGCGAAAAGGGTGATCGCGGCGACGTCGGACCTCAAGGCATCCCCGGCGTTGCGGTGACCGGCGCGGCGATGTGCGCGGACGCCGGTCCTGCCGCGAACGCGTCGACCTGCGCAGTCATCTGCGGAGCGACCAACCGCGTGCTGTTCAGTGCGTCGGCCGTGGGCACCGGGCGGACATGCACCGCGTCGGCGTCCACCGTCTCGGCCGGGACCTGCCAGGCGCGGGGCGTCTCGGTCGGTACGCGCCCTGACGGGCAGCCTCTCGCGGTCTACGCGGGAAGCTGTTGCGTCTGCACGACCCGTTAGCGGAACGCGCACCGCAGCGCTGGGGGATGGCGAGCGCCCTTCAGCGCCTGCGGATGGCGAGCTTCTCGACCGGGAACGTGGCGATGTCGGCCCCGCCCTCTCGGCGCGCCGCGCCCGGCGGTGGCGTCCACGCCATGGCGGTAACGACCTCCCACGTGCTGGGCAGAACGCCGTCGCGGCGCAGGGGTTCGTAGGCGGAGGCCACCGCACGGTGCCGGCCACGGCCGCTCAGGCCGCGCGGCCGGCTCTGGCGGGCGTCGGTGGCGCCGATGGCCTTGAGCTCGCGCATCAGCGCCGCGGTGTCGGGATAGGTGAGCGTGTACACGTCGCGCTCGATCACCGGGTTCTTGAAGCCCTGCGCCACCAGCGCATCGCCCACCTGCTGGATCGCCGCGAAGGGCGAGAGCGGTGGCTCGAGGCCGGCCTGCACGTAAGCCTCGCGCAGTTCGACCAGCGTGTCCGGGCCGAAGGTGCTGAACACCAGCAGGCCGCCTTCGCGCATCACGCGGCGGAGTTCCCCGAGGGCCTTCGGAAGATCGGCCACCCATTGCAGGCAGAGGCTGGAAAACACCAGCTCGAAAGCGCCGTCGGCGAACGGCAGCGCCTGCGCATCGCCCTGCACGGCGTGGATCGGCCGCCAGAAACGCGACTTCGCCCGCGCCTCGCGCAGCATCGGCAGGGCGAGGTCCATCGCCACGACGTCGCTCCTGCGGCCCCACTTCGCCTTCAGCGCCGCGGCGGCGCTGCCGGGGCCGCTGCCGAGATCGAGGACGCGCGTCGGCACGCGGTCGTCGAGGTAGCCGAGCTGATCGAGCAGGCGCGACTCCACCTCGCGCTGCAGCGCGGCGGCCTGGGTGTAGGTGGTGGCCGCGCGCCCAAAGGCGTGGCGCACGGCGCGGGGATCGAACACGCTCATGGCGGGCAGGATGCCGCGAAGGCCGTGAGCGCCTCGGCGACGGCCGTCGGCTCGGTCAGGAAGGGCGCGTGGCCGGCGTGGTCGAACTGCTGGAAGCGCGAGCGCGGCGCGAGTGCCGCGGCCGCCTGCATCGCCTGCGGGCTCACCAGCCGGTCGCGACGTCCGGCGATCCACAGGCTGGGCATGACGAGGCCCGGAAGCGCGGCGCGAAGATCGCTGTCGTGCAACAGGCCGAGGCCCTCCTGCAAGGCGCGCGGTGCCGGCTCGCCGCGGGCGTAGACCGCGTCGCGCAGGTAGCGCAGCTCCTCGCGCAGGTGCGCCGACCCTTGCGCTTCCAGCATCAGGAAGCGGTCGAGCGTGCCGCGGTAATCGCGGCCGAGCTCTTCGCCGAACAGCTCGAACACGCGCGGGTCCATCCCGGCCGGCCAATCGGTGCCCTGTACGAAGCGCGGGCTCGCCGCGAGCATGGCCAGGCCGCGCACGCGCTCGGGATGCCGCGCCGCCAGGGCCGCGGCAACCAGCCCGCCGAGCGACCAGCCGGCCACCAACGCGCGCTTCGACGGCTGGGCGTCGATGAGCGCCGCCAGGGCATCGGCCACCGGGTCCAGCGCCAGCGTCAGGTCGCTGTCACGGCTGCCGCCGTGGCCGGGCAGGTCGATGGTGATGACGTTGAATGCCGCTTCGAGCGCGCGGACGAGCGGCGCGAACACGCCGCCGTGCATCGCCCAGCCATGCACCAGCAGGAGCGCCGGGCCCTGCCCGGTGCGTTCGACATGCAGCGCGCTCATGCCCCGGCGTCGATCGCTTCAAGGCAGGACGCCAGCACGTCGACCAAGGCGTCGACCTCGATCTCGGTGTGCGCGGCCGTCAGGGTGATGCGCAGGCGCGCCTTGCCGTCGGGCACCGTCGGCGGGCGGATCGGCGCGACCCAGAAGCCCTGCTGCTCCAGCACGCGGGCCACGGCCAGCGCGCGCGAATTCCCGCCCAGCACCAGCGGCTGGATCGGCGTGTTCGATTCCAGCACCGGCAGGCCGTGGCGCAGCGCACCGCGCCGGAAACGCGCCACCAGCGAGGCCAGCTTTGCGCGCCGCCAACCCTGCGTGCGCAGCGCCTCGAGGTTCGCCGACATCGCCGCGGCCAGAGCCGGCGCGCCGGCCGTGCTGAACACGTAGGGCCGCGCGCTCTGCAGCAGGTGCTCGATGAGGGGCGTGGCACCGAACACCAGCGCCCCCTGCCCGCCAAAGGCCTTGCCGAGCGGCGCGACCAGCACCGGCACGTCGCGCGCCGAGAGGCCCGCGGCCGCGCAAGCACCGCGGCCCTCCGGACCCATCACGCCAACACCGTGGGCCTCGTCGACGACGAGCAGCGCGTGCTCGCCGGTGGCCGCCAGCGCGAGTTCGCGCAGCGGCGCCACGTCGCCATCCATGCTGAATACCGAATCCGTGGCGAGCACCGCCGCCGCCTCGGGCATCGACTGCAGCTGGCGCAGGGCGCCGCCGAAATCCCGGTGCGGGTAGCGCTTCAGGTCGGCACCGGCAAGGCGCGCGCCGTCGAGCAGGCAGGCGTGGTTGAGCTTGTCCTGCACGCAGAGGTCTCCCGCCTCGAGCAGCGCCTGCAGCACCGCGAGGTTGGCCGTGTAGCCGCTGGGGAAATACAGCGCGCGCTCGTAGCCCATCCACTCGGCGGCCTCGCGCTCGAAGCGGGCGTGCAGCGCGTGGTGGCCGCTGACGAGGGCCGAGGCGCCGCTGCCGACGCCGTGCCACGCGGCGGCCTCCTGCAGCGCGCTGACCGCGTCGAGCGAACCGGCGAGGCCGAGGTAGTCGTTGCTGCAGAAGTTGATCAGCGGCTGGCCGTCGACCACCACGTGGACGCCCTCGACGCGCTCGACCACGCGGCGGCGGCGCAGCGCGTCGCTGCGCGCGCGGCGGGCCTGCGCGACGGCAAGGCGTTCGCTCCAGCGGGGTCGCGACATGCGGCTCAGGCCGCCTGCGGTGCGGGGCAGACGATGTCGGCGTGGACGGTTTTCGACTCCTCGACGACGGCCATCGGCTTCAGGCCGAGGCGGGCGAACAGGGCCTGGTCGGCCTCGACGTCCGGGTTGCCGGTGGTGAGCAGCTTCTCGCCGTAGAAGATCGAGTTGGCGCCGGCGAGGAAGCACAGCGCCTGCAGCTCCTCGCCCATCTCGTTGCGGCCGGCCGAGAGCCGCACCATCGAGGCCGGCATCATCAGGCGCGCCACGGCGATCGTGCGCACGAACTCGAAGGGATCGAGCAGGGCCGTGCCATGCAGCGGCGTGCCTTCCACCTGCACGAGGCGGTTGATCGGCACCGAGCCGGGATGCTCCGGCAGGTTCGCCAGCGTCTGCAGCAGGCCGGCGCGCTGCTCGCGCGTCTCGCCCATGCCGACGATGCCGCCGCAGCAGGTCTTCAGCCCCGCTTCGCGCACGGCCCCGAGGGTGTCGAGGCGGTCCTGGTACTCGCGGGTCTTGATCACGTCGCCGTAGAACTCCGGCGCGGTGTCGAGGTTGTGGTTGTAGTAGTCGAGGCCGGCGACCTTCAGCGCCTGCGCCTGCTCGGGCTTCAGCATGCCGAGCGTGGCGCAGGTCTCGAGGCCCATCGCCTTGACGGCGCCGACCATCTTCGCCACTTCGGCCACGTCCTTGTCCTTCGGCGAACGCCATGCCGCACCCATGCAGAAGCGGGTGGCGCCGGCGGCCTTCGCCGCCGCGGCCTTGGCGATGACGTCGTCGAGCGCCATCAGCTTCTCGGCCTTGAGGCCGGTGCTGTAGCGCGCGCTCTGCGGGCAGTAGGCGCAGTCCTCGGGGCAGCCGCCGGTCTTGATCGACAGCAGGGTGCTCACCTGCACCTCGGTGGGATCGAAGCGCTCGCGGTGCACGAGGCTGGCGCGGTGCAGCAATTCGGGGAAAGGCAGGGCGAAGAGCGCGAGGGTTTCCTCTCGCGTCCAGTCATGGCGGATGACGGCAGGCATGGGCGATTTCCGACGGCGGGAGGCCGCGAGCCCGGGCAGTCTGGAAACCGCCCCCTGCCCTGTCAACCGCGATGCCCGCACCATTCGCCGCCGTCTGGCACGCCATCGAGGCGTGGGCGCTGCCCGTGGCCTGCCTCGGCTGCGAGGCACCCGCCGATCCAGAAACCCTGCTGTGCCGGCCCTGCCGGGCCCTGTTCCGTCCCGCGCCGACGACCCCGCTGCCGGCGATCTCCGCGCACGGCGGCACGGTGCATGCCGCCTTCACCTACGATGCCGCGTGCGCCCCCCTGCTGACGCGCTACAAGTTCCATGACGACCTCGCCGCGGGACGCGCACTCGCCGCGCTCGCCCTTCCCGCGCTGGCGGGCGCGACCCGCCCGGACGCCTTGGTGCCCGTGCCCCTGCATCGTCGACGCTTGCGCCAGCGCGGCCACGACCAGGCCCTCGGTCTTGCCCGCGACTGGGGGCGTGCGCTGCGCCTGCCGGTGCTCGTCGGCGCCCTGCGCCGCGAGCGCGACACCCGTCCCCAGACCCAGCTGGACGCGGCCCAGCGTCGGCGGAACCTCGCCGCCGCCTTCTCGATGCGTGCCCCCAGCCCACGGCACGTGGCCTTGGTTGACGATGTGCTGACCACCGGCAGCACGGCTCGCGCGGCCGCGGAGGCCCTTCAGGAGGCGGGGGCGATGAGGGTCGACGTCTGGGCGGTCGCCCGGGTGCGGACCGGGCCGCTCAGCGGACGCGGGTGAAGTGGTCGAGCAGGATGCCGGCGAAGATCGCCGCCCCCACCCGGTTGTTGGCGAGGAACGCCCAGAAGCAGTCGTCCGGATGACGCGATCGCCCCCGGCTGAACTGTTGGGCGACGAACACCGCGGCGGCCGCCAGGCCCAGCCAGTACACGAGGCCGAGCTCGAGCCGATGCCCCAGCAGGCCCATCGCCAGGCCGGCAAGGACGAACAGCGCGGCGATCACCGGCACGTCGAGGTCGCCGAACAGCAGGGCCGTGCTCTTCGCCCCCGCGCGGCGGTCATCCTCGCGATCGACCATCGCGTACCAAGTGTCGTAGGCCGTGGTCCAGAGCAGGTTCGCGCACAGCAGCAGCCACGCCTCCTGCGGCGGCCAGGCGTCGCGGACGGCGGTGAAGGCCATCGGGATGCCCCAGCTGAAGGCCAAGCCCAGCCAGACCTGGGGCAGGTAGGTGTGCCGCTTCATGTAGGGGTAGGCCGCCGCCAGAACGAGAGCGACCGCGCTCAGGGCGATCGTCTTCGCATTGGTCGTGAGCACCAGGGCGAGAGCCGCGAGCATCAAGCCGGCGAAAAGACCGAGGGCGAAGCGCCCGCTGAGCTCCCCGGCCACGAGGGGCCGGGCCTTCGTGCGCTCCACCCGGCCGTCCAGCCAGCGGTCGGCGTAATCGTTGATCACGCAGCCCGCCGCGCGCGTCAGCCAGACGCCGCCGACGAACACGACGATCAGGGGCCATGGGGGCAGGCCCTCGGCGGCCAGCCACAGCGCGGCCAGCGTCGGCCACAGCAGCAGCAGCCAGCCGATCGGCCGATCGGCGCGCATCAGTCGCCAGCTGGCGTCGTAGCGCGCGCGCCAACGTTCGGGAACGTGCGCGGCCAGCGGCGCCGATGGCGGTGCCGAGACCGGTCGCGGGCGAACCGCGTCACGACGGGAAGGATCAATCTTCATTGCGGATCAGGTTGCCGAAATTCAGCGTCCAGGTGTCGTTGCCCCGGTTGGTTCGGCCGAAGCCGAACAGGATCGGGCCGAACGGGCTGCTCATGCCGATGAACACACCGCCGGCGCGGGTGGCCTCGTCCCATCCGAAGTCGAGCGCATCGTCGCCGACCTGGCCGATCTCGGCGCTGGCGCCGAGGTAGGTGGGCACCGCGAACAGCGCGTTCGCATCGCCGAAGCGGTAGTAATAGACCGCACGCGCATAGCCGAGGGTCTGCCCGGTGAGGCCGCGCTCCAGGGTGCCGGACAGATTGAGGAATCCGCCCAGCGTCGAGAACGCGGCGAGGTCCGGCGGCGCATCCCGGGTGTCCGCCCAGCGCGTGCCGAGCAGCCAATGGTGCTTGCCCCGCGACAGCACCGAGTCGGAACGCCAGCGCGCGACCCAGCCCTCGCCTTCGGCACCGAGGACCGGCTCGTAGCGATCGACCGAGAGCACCGCGCGCGAACCGCGGCTCGGGAAACTCAGGCGGTCGAGCGTGTCCCAGACCGCGCGGCCACCGAGCGACGTCGCCTGCTGGGTGAGGTCGTCCACGCCGAACGAGCCGACCACCTCGCGCCCGTCGAAGCGCGAGCGCCGCAGCGTGGCCTCCAAGGCCCAGCGCGGGTCGGTCTGCAGCCCGACGCGCAGGCCGAGGGTGCTCCGCGAGATGCGGAAATCGGCCACCTGCGTGGTGCCGAGCACGAAGGGCACGTCGAAGGCGCGATAGCCGGTGTCGACCCCCGCGTAGAAGCGGCGGTCGAGGTCGATGGGGGCGAACCAGTCGACGGACGCCTCGGCGACCTGCCCGAGCCGGAGCAGCGCGCGCAGCTCGTCGCCGTCGCCGCTCACCCCGGTCTTCAGCAGCTCGGCGGTCAGCTGGTAATCGCTGCCACCGCGGAAGTCGTCGGCGATCTGCAGCCCGATGTTGAAGAACACCGGCCCCCAGGCCTTGTCCACGGGCAGCAGCTCGATGCCCGTCTGCCCGTCGCGGCGTACTTCGCGCCAGCCGATGCTCTGGTAGGCGCCTTCGGCATAGGTGCTGGCCACCGCGGCGTCAATGACGTCCGGGTCGAGGGCCTGTCCGACCAGCCCCTGCCCGCGGTACGCCACCAGCCGCTCGGTACGCGAGCGACCGGGCGCGACGTCGACGAACCCGATCGTCGGCGATACGGCGGGGCGCCCTGCACGCCGGGCGGCGCGCCAGCCGGCGTACTCGGTCTCGCCCAGCGCGAGGTGGCGGAACCGGGGCGCTTCGGCCTCGGCGGCTTCGACCCCCTTGCCGATCACCGTGACCGCCTGCTCGAACGCGGCGCTGGAAAAGGTGCCGAGCGGCGGCACGATCAGCACGTCGCCGTCGCCCAGCGAGGCGATCGAGCGATTGGTCTTCTCCTGAATCAACACCGAAACCATCTGGTACGCGACGTCGATCGGCGTGCGCATCGCGTCGCGGGTCAGGAGCGGGCTGCCTACGTCCACGGCGATCACCACGTCGGCGCCCATGTCGCGCACCACGTCGATCGGCACGTTGTCGACGATGCCACCGTCGACGAGGATGCGGCCGTCGATCTCCGCCGGCGCGAACACCGCCGGGACGGCCATGGAGGCGCGTACCGCCATCGCGAGGTCGCCTTCGGCGAAGACCACGCGCTCGCCGCTGACGATGTCGGTGGCGATCGCACGGAACGGGATCGGCAACTCGTCGAATCGCGCGGTCTGCGAGGCACGGAGCATCAACCGGCGCAGCAGCAGCCCCAGTTTCTGCCCCTGCACGGCGCCGGAGGGAAATACCGGCGCGCCGTCGCGCCAGCCGGCCTCCAGCTCGGCCCGGTAGTTGAGCTGCGCCTCCTTCCGGCGCATCGGCAGGCCGGCACGGGCGGTGTCGTCCTCGAAGAGGTCCTTCCAGTCGACGGACGCCAGCGCGGCCTCGATGTCGGTCGGGCTCATGCCGCTGGCATACAGCGAGCCGACCACGGCGCCCATGCTGGTGCCGGCGATGGCGCAGACCGGGATGCGCTCGCGTTCAAGGACCTTCAGCACGCCAACGTGCGCCGCGCCGCGCGCGCCCCCGCCGCCCAGCACGAGGCCCACGCACGGGCGATCCTCGCCAACGCCGGCAGACGCGGCCTGCGCGACCGCCGACACCCCCCACAAGACGAGGGCCCCGATCAGGGCCAAAGTCACGCTGCGCCGCATTCGCATCCTCTCCGTCATCGACACTGCGAATCATGCCCGCTCACGCTGCGCCTACCGCACTCCTGCTGCGACGCAGCATGAATTCGCCACCACCCAGCCAACGGACGCCGGCGTATGGCAGCCGCCCGTAACTTTGTTTTAATGTGACTGCCGTCGCGGCCCATTCCGGCGCCCGCGCTCTGCTGCCACCCCTGTCGTTCCGTCCTGTCCAGGAGTTACCGATGCCCCGCACCCGTCTCATCGTCGGCGCCGTCGCGCTGGCCCTCGCCGCTTCTTCGGCCCATGCGCAGCGCTTCAGCGGCGTCGTCAGCTTCGGCGACAGCCTGTCGGACGCCGGCAACGTCGGCCTCGTGCAGAACCCCACCGGCGGTCCGAGCCAGAGCTTCACCACCAATCCCGATCCGGTGATGGTCGAGCTGCTCGCGCGCTACTTCGGCTTCACGCAGACGCCGTCCCTCTTGCCCGGTGGCACGAACTTCGCCTTCGGCGGCGCCTGCGGCCGCGTGGCGACCGGCGCCACCTCGCCGCCGTGCAGCTCCTTCGCCGTGCCGCGTCTGAACCAGCAGATCGACCAGTACCTGCGCGGCAGCGCGACGGTCGCCAACCCGAACGCGCTGTTCACCGTGTGGATGGGCGCGAACGACCTGTTCGGGGACATCCCGGTGTGGGCCTCCAACCCCGCCACCGCCCAGGCCAACGCCACCGTCGGCGGCGTGCCGGTCGCGACGGCGGTGGTGCAGCAGGTTGGCCGCCTGCAGGCCGCCGGCGCGCGCAACATCGTCGTGCTGAACCTGCCCGACCTCGGCGTGACGCCGCAGTTCTCCGCCGGCCCGCTGGCCGCCGCCGGTCCGCTGGCGACGCTCGCGACCGTGAGCTACAACGGCGCGCTGTCGCAGGGCCTGTCGCAGCTCGGTACCGGCATCATCCCGATCAACGTGTTCGGACTGGTGAACGAAGTGCGCGCCAACCCGGGCGCGTTCGGCTTCACCAACGTCACCGGAACCGCCTGCAACCTCGCCGTGCTGCCGGGCGGCAGCTCGCTGTTCTGCAACCCGAACGCGCAGGTCGCCGCAGGCGCCAACAACACCTTCCTGTTCGCCGACGGCGTGCACCCCACGGGCGCGGCGCACCGCCTGCTGGCCGAAGTGACGGTGGCCACCATCAACGCGCCGGCCATCGTCTCGCTCGCGCCGGAAACCGCCATCGCGGCCTACGACGACCACGGCGGGGCGATCGGCAACGCGTTGTTCGACGAATACCGCTTCGACCGCGAGGACGGCACGGTGCGCGGCTACCTCCGCGCGACGGGTTCGAGTGGCGACATCACGGGCTCGAGCTTCTCGCCGGGCGCGGACAGCACCGGCTTCAGCCTGACCGGCGGCGCCAACTACCAGGTCAACGAGACCTTCACCTTCGGCGTCGCCGCGAGCATCGGCAACCAGAACCTCGACCCGGTCGGCGGCACCATCGACGGCAACACGGTGCTGCTCTCGGGCTATGGCGTGGTGAATTTCGGCGGCTTCTACGTCAACGCGATCGCCAGCGGCGGCAGCACCAACCTCGACCTGTCGCGCAACATCGTGCTCGGCCCGTCCGTGCGCGCCGAAAGCGGCGAGACCGACGCCGACCACCTCGCCGCCGAACTCGGCATCGGCTATGTGTTCAAGGGCGACACCCTGACCCACGGGCCCTTCGCCGGCATCGTGTGGCAGGAAGTGACCGTCGCGGCCTACACCGAGGACAGCATCACCTCGACCGCGATGAATTTCCGCGAGTTCACCCGCGAGTCGATGGTCACGCGCCTCGGCTACCAGGCCAAGGCCGATTTCGGCGCCATCCAGCCCTACGCCCGCGTGGCCTGGAACAGCGAGGACGAGGACGGCCGCACGGTCGTCAACGCCGGCTCGAACAGCATGGGCGGCCGCTTCGCCCTCGAGGGCTTCGCGCCGGCCGGCGACTGGACCAGTGCCGACATCGGCCTGGGCTTCACGTTCTCCGAGCGCTTCAGCGGCCATGTCACCTACACCGGCCGCTTCGGCGACGACGTGGTGGACCGTGACGCCCTCAGCCTCGGCCTGACGATGAGCTTCTGACCGACGCCTCGCGCCGCTGACGGCAGACCAGGCCGCCCCTCCCGGGGCGGCCTTTTTTGTCGCCGGACGGCGCGCGCCGGACCGCCCGTGCCCGACGGCTTGCGATCGGGAAGGCCCTGCCGCATCGTGCAGGTCGTCTCCTTGGGAAACGGGCCCACCGACCTTGCGCGCCGCCTTCGCCAAGCCCGTTGCCCTCGCCCTCGGTCTCGGCAGCCTCGTTGCGATCGACGCCAGGGCCGCGCCACCGCAGGCGCAAGGGGACCTGCTCGATCTCGAGCTCGAGGCACTGCTCGAGATCCCGGTGACCGTGGCGAGCGCCCGGGCGGAAGAGCTTCGCGACACGCCGGTGGTGGTGTCACGCATCGACGCGGCGGAAGCACGCCGTTACGGCTTGCGTACGCTGTCGGAATGGCTCTCGCTGCTGCCCGGCGTGCTGGTCCACGACACCGCCATCGGCACCGAGGCGGTGATGGTCCGCGGCCTCGCCGAGGGTTTCAACCAGAAGGTGCTGTTCCTGCTCGATGGCGTGCCCTACTGGCAGCCGTCGCACGGCGACTTCCCGCTCTCCGCGATTCCGATCGCGCTGGTCCAGCACGTCGAACTGGTGCGCGGCCCCGGCGGCGTGCTGTTCGGCACCAATGCCAGCGGCGGCGTCATCAACGTGGTGACGCGACGGGACCCGGCGCGCCAAGTGGCGATCGAAGCGGGCCACCTCGGCCGCTGGCGCGGCGAAGCGTACTGGCACGAGGACCTCGCGGCGGCGGGCGGGTTGAGCTTGGCGGCGTCCGCAAGCGAGGGGCCGGACTACGCGGGCCGGTTCACGCGGCGCCCGGTGCCCGGCGGGTTCCCGCCGGGGACGCCGCCCGACGGGGACGTGCCGCGGGGTACCCGGCAGACGTCCGCCTTCATCGCCTGGCGGGGCGACGCAGGCAGCCTGCGCTGGCACGGCTTCGAAAGCGCCAGCGAGGGACTCGCCGCGGCCGCCAGCCTGCTCAACACCTCGCGCCTCCGATACCGCGGCCAGCAGCTGGTCGCCGAACGCCGCCTCGCCATCGGCGACGCCCACCGGCTGCAAGGCATCGTCGACGCGACGCGCTACACGCTCGCCATCCCCACCGACCGCCAGCTGGCCGGCGTCACCGACGGGCTGCAGGCCTTTGCCGACGACGACGACAATCGGCGCCTGCGCGCCGGCCTGCACTGGCAGAGCACGCTGGGCGCGGATCGCTACCTGCAGGCGGGCGTCGAACGCGAGGTGCGCAGCCACGGCGAGTACCAGCTGCGTGACCGCGGCACCGGCGCCGTCCTCGCCGTTCAGCTGCCCGAGGCGAGCTCGGGCGAATCGGCCGCCTACGTGCAGGGGGACCTGCGGCTCGGCGACTGGCGGACCGTCCTTGGCCTGCGCCGCGTCGACAGCGACGTCTTCGGCACCGCCACGCTGCCGCGCAGCTCCCTGCTCTGGCAGGCGTCGCCATCGCAGAACTGGCGGCTCGTGTACGCGGAGGGCTACAACGCCCCGACGCCGATCCAGCGCCTGCTGCGGGTGCCGCCGAACGCCGTGCAAGGCAATCCCGGCCTGCAGGCGGAAGGCGTCCGCAACCTGGAATTGGCATGGACGTGGCAGGGCGACGGGCAGAGCTGGGCGCTCACCGCGTACCGCATGGAGACCGACAAGGCGATCCGCCGCGTGCTGCTGGCCGGTTCGACGACCGTGGGTTTCGTGAACCTGCCCCCCTTCCGGCGCCACGGTGCGGAAGCGGAGTGGCGCGCACGCGGTGCCGGCTGGGAGATGTACGCCAGCGCCCACTGGCAGCGCGAAGGCGACAGCGACGCCGACCCGTTCGCCCGGCTTGCGCCGCGCTGGCAGGCCTCGGTGGGCGCCAGCAGGACGATCGGTGCACACCAATGGGGCGCGAGCCTCCGGCTTGTCGGACGCCGCGCCGCCGCAGACGCCTCGGTGCTCGCCAACCTGCACTACCGCTTCGACACGCCGCGCTGGTACCTCGAACTCGGTGCAGACAACCTGCTCGGCGACGACCGCGCGCTTCCCGACATCCTCGATTTCGACCCGACGCGGCGGGTCGCCGGCGGGCCCGAGGGCCCCGGGGCGACGCTCGGGCTGGGCTGGCGCTTCTGATCGTGCCGGCGGCGCGAACGGGCGCCGCTCCCTCAGTCGCGCTCGAACTTCGCTTCGAGTTCGACGCGCTGCTCGATGCCGGTTTCGACCTTCGCGGCGAGCCAGCGCCGCAGGGCGTAAGTGACGGTGACGACCTGGCCGGTGCCCGAGAGCGCCATGCCATAGCTCACGTAGAGCTTCGGCGTGATGCGCTTGCCCACCGTGAGCGCCGTGCCACCGAGCGCCCGGGACTCGCCGACGCTGGCGGTGTCCAGCCCGACCTTGCCCGCCACCGCCTGCGCCACGGCGCTGCCTCCGAGCGACGTGGCGGCCTCCTGGAGCTGTGCGGCATCGTTGCCGTCCGCCGCGGCCAGCGGGCGGCCGAACATCAGCCAGGACAGCGCTTCGGCCTGCGGCAGCGCCGGGCGCGACCAGACATCGACGACCGGCGAGACGCCGGTGCCGGTCACGGCCACGCCGACCTCCGGCTCGGAATCCGGGCGGACGGCGCGCACGTCGATGGTGGGCTCGTCGATGGCGACATTGCCCCAGCGGAGGGTGCCGCGCTCGAGGTCGAGCTGCTGGCCGTAGGCGCGGACTTCGCCGGCGAGCTCGAGCGTGCCCCGGGCGCGCGGCTCGCGGTCGACGCGATCACGCAGCCGCAGTTCGCCGGACAGGCGGCCGTCGAAGCCGAAGCCGCGCAGGCGCACGTCATCGCCGAGCGCGACGGTGAAATCAGCATCGAGCTGCAGGCCCGCGGTACTGTCCTCGGCGACCGGATCATCGACAACGACCACGTCGGACGACGCGGCCACGTCCTGTTCGAAGCGGTCGAGCGCGAGCTCGGCGCGCGGCACGTCGACGCGACCGCGCAGCCGGGCCACGCCGTCGGCCACCTCCAGGTCGAGGGCCGGGCTGATCCAGGCGCGGCCGTCGGGCGTATCGAGCACGCGCACGTCGGTGCCACGGAGCGTCACGCGGTTCGGACGGTCGTCCTCGCTCCATTGGCCGGCGATCTCCAGCGCGCCGTCGCCGGTGGGCAACCGACCGCGCAGCCGCAACTGCCCGTCCTCACCGCCCTCGACGCGCAGCTCGCCGTCGGCGATGGCGATGCCGAGCGCCGGCAGTTCGACTGCGAAGGGCGCCGCCACGACGGCCCCCTGCCAGCGCGGTGCCTCGACGGTGCCGGCGAGCACGAGCCGGCCATCGATGCTGCCGCGCGGCGCGACGACGTCGGCACTGATCACTTCGAGCAGGCTCAGATCGGTCGCCCGCACGGCGATCTCGCCCTCGAGCGCGCCCGCGGCATCGGCGGAAGCGCGCGCCTCGAGGCGACCGTCCGGCAGCAGGTCGGCGCGCAGGTCGACGCGCCAGCCCTCGGACTGCGTCGCTTCGAGCACGAGGCCATTCCAGCCGAACACCGTCTCCGGCGCGGCGCCGCCGACGCGCAGGCGGCCCTGCGGCGCATCGATGCGGGCGGTGGTCACGACCGCGCCGTCGGCACGGCGTCGCGTCGCCCGGAGGGCGACGAGACCACTCGGGACCATCGGAGTGTCGAGATCCTCGGGCAGGAAGGGCGCGAGCCAGGCGAGGTCGAGCGCCTCGCCGGCGACGCGCGCGTCGTCCGCATCGCCTTCCGCGCACAGGCGTCCCCTTTCGCCGATCGCGATGCAGGCCGGCGTCGGCAGGCGCCAGTCGCCCGCCCGCCACGCCACCGTGGCGGTCGAATCGAGCCGCAGTGCGGGCAAGGCCGGCAGGCGGGCGTCGAGCTGCGCCAGCGTGAGCTCGCCAAGGGCGAACGCCTCGTCGCTACGCCAGTCGCCACGCGCGGTGACGCGCCCCCGCGAGGCGGGATCGGGCGCCGGCAGGTCCGGGGCGTCGATGCCGCTCGCGTCCACGGTGAACCGGCCGGCGTCGACGCGACCCTCCAGCGCCAGCGCGACGGCCGCGACGCGGGCCAGACCCTGCGAGAGCGCTTCCGCGCGGACGTCGAGGCGACCGTCGCCGCGCGACGGCAGGCCACCGCGCACGGTGAGGCGCTGCAGGGCGACGTCGCCCCAGCCGGCGTCGAGCAGGGCGAGATCGGCCTCCACGGCAGGACGCTCGGCGCGGCCGGACACGCCGAGGCGCCCATCGAGCACGCCACGCGCGCCCGCCAGCCAAGGCGCGACGTCGAGCGTGCGCACGGTGAGGTCGAGGTCGAGAGCCGGTGCCACGGCGCCGTTGACGGCGATGCGGCCCTCGCCCAGGCCGAGGGTCGACCGCACCGCCAGCGCGTCGCCGTCGGCGTCGACGCGCAGTTCGCCGCCGATGCGCTGGCCACGCAGGGTGCCGGAGAGCGGCGCCATCGTGGCGACGTAGCGCAAGGGCGCATCGGTGGGCGCCGCGCCTTCGACGCGCACCTGCGCATCGAGCCGGCCCGGCCAGTCCGGCGCCAGCCAGGCCGGGTCCAGCCCGCGCATCGTGGCGTCGAGGGCGAACGCGGCGCCGGCATCCAGGGCGTAGCGGGCCTCGCCGTCGAGCGCACCGCCCGGCGTCGCGAGGGTGAACGGGGCCAGCGTGATCGCCGCGGCGTCGCCGCGCGCACGGCCGGTGAGCGTGGCGCGTTGGGCGCCGCGCGCGAGGCCGAGATCCAGGTCGGCCTCCCACGCGTCGACGGTGCCCTCCAACGTGGCGGCGCCCCCGGCTTGCACCCGCGCCTCGCCTTCGCCCCAGGCGAGGCCGTCGGCACGCGCCACGAGGGCCATCGCGCCATCGTCGAGGCCATAGCGGCCCGTCAGGTCGATCCGGCCGTCGAGCAGGGCGAGCGCCAACGGTTCGGCGTGCAGCACGCCCTCGTGCAGCCGCAGGGTGGAATCGCGCAGGGCCACGGCGACGTCCGACTGCGCGACGCGACCGTGCAGCGCCACCCGGACGCCGGGCGCCGCGCCCGCCTCTGCTGCAGCGAGCCCGGGGCCGCCGCGGGCCTGCAACGACGCCTCGATCGGCGCCGTCGCGGGCAGCCCGAGCGTCGCCGGATCGAGCGGCGTGGCGTCCACGTCGAGGGTCCAGGCCAAGGTGTCGAGCCGCGCCGCATCCCGCCAGTCGAACGCCACCGCCAGCGGCCCGCCGGCGTCGCCGTCGAGCGTGGCGCGCCCGGCCGCGAGGCTGCCGTCGAGCCGCAGTGCCAGCCGCGCGCCCGCGGCAAGCTCCGCGTCGAGCGCGAGGCGCGAGGCGAAGTCCTCCGCCGGGGCGTACTGCAGCGCCCCGCGGACCCGGCCCTGTGGGGCATCGAGGGCGACATCGTCCACGGCCAGGCGGCCCGGCTTCAGGGCGAGCGTGCCGGCGATGCGGTCCACGACGACGGGCGGCGACGCCCCGTCCACCGCGCGCACGACGATGCCACGCAGCTCGAACGCGTCGATGCACAGGGCGAACGGCAGGTCGAGTGACGGCAGGCGCTCCGGCCACGGCGGGGTCGGCTCGTCGGGCGTCGCCTTCGGCTGCACGCGCAAGCCGCGCAGGCGCAGCGCGGCGAGATGCAGGGTCGGCCCGTCGAGGCCCGGCAGCCGCGGCGTGGCCTCCAACACGTCGATCTCGACGCGCACGGCCTCGTCCTCGAACACCACGTCGCGCAAGCGCAGCCCGCCGGCCAAGCTGCCCTCGCGGTCGCCGATGCGCAGGACCCCCTCGGGCAGGGCGGCGATGGCCTGGCGCAGCGTGAGGTCGCGACCGCCCTGGCTGCCGAGCAGCCACGCGGCGGCCAGCGCGATCACCGCCAGCAGCGCGATGACGCCGAGCAGGGCCCAGCGCCAGCCGCGCCGCGGCAACGGCAGAGCGCGATCGGTGCCCACGGCCCCGGCCGCCATCAGAAGCCCACCCCGAAGCTGAGGTGCAGGCGCGTGCCGCCACCGGCCGCTTCGTCGAGGCCGCGCGCGACATCGACACCGACGAGGCCGACCGGCGAGCGCCAGCGCGCACCGACGCCCACGCCGACCTTCGGATCGAACGCGCTGCGTGTGTTGAACGCGTCGCCGGCATCGACGAAGACGGCCGCGCCCCATTCCTCGGTGAAGAAGTACTGGTATTCGGCGCTGGCGACGATGCGATGCAGGCCGCCCAAGGTCTCGCCCTCGAAGCGCGGCCCGACCTCGCGGTAGCCGTAGCCGCGGATGCTGCGGTCGCCGCCGGCGAAGTAACGCAGCGACGCCGGGAAGGCCGCCGACTCGATGGCGCCGCTGTAGGTCGTCATGCCCGCGTCGGCGCGGAGGACCACGACCTGCGCATCGTCGAACGTGTGCAGCCACTGGGCGCCGATCTCGAACTGGGCGAAGCGCTCGCGGCTCGACTTCGCCTCGATCACGCCCGCCCGCAGCGCCATGCTCACCTGCAGGGAATCGTCGGGCTGCATCGGATCGTCAACGCGACGGAAGGTGGCGCTGAGCTCGGGATACAGCATGGTCTGCCGCGCGTCCGGAAACAGATCTCGACGCAGGAGCTTGGTGCGCTCCTCGGCGTACACGACACGCCCGGACAGCGAGAACGGATCGCGGCGCCCCTGCCAGCCGGCACCGAGGCCGACGCGCTCGTAGCCCAGCGCGGATTCCGGATCCTCGGCGAGGTACTCGGCCCTCGCGCCCCACCAGCCCGGCAGGCGTCGGAGCGAGGGGATGCGGTACTGCGTCGTGAAGCCGCTGCGGCGTTGAGACCATTCGACATCCGAGAGCCACTTGTGACCACGGTCGTTGACCCACCGACGGTTCATCGACGCGCGCACGCCCGCACCGGTGTCGCTGCCGAAGCGCATCGCGGCGGCGTAGGCCGTGCGCTTCGCCGGCGTCGTGGTGATGTCGATGGGCACCCGCAGGCCTCCGCCCTCGTCGTCTTCGTCCGGCACGACCTCGACGAGGGCGAAATAGTCGAGCTGGGCCATTCGGGCGCGCAGCCGGTCCAGTTTGTTGCGGTGGTAAGGCTCGCCCGGCGACCAGTCGACCAGGGGGGCGAACAGGCCCGGGCGGAACGGGTTGGCGGCGAAGCGCGCCTCGCCCATCGCATGCCGCGGACCCGAATCCCAGCGCAGCAGGATGTCGGCACGCTTGGCCGCGCGGCTCACGGCCACCCGCGCGGTCGTGCGCTTGGCGTCGAAGTAACCGCGATCGGCGAGCTTGCGTTCGACGCGGACCTTGCCGGCCTCGTAATCGAGATGCACGAAGCGCTCGCCGACGGCGGGGCGCAACTTCGGCAGCTCGCGCATCACGAAGCGGTCGTCCTTCGCTGCGCCGTCGATGCCGGCGTCGAGCGTCTTCACCCGCACCGGCTCGCCCGGGTCGACGTCCACCCGGATACGGACGCCGTCGCGTGTGACCTCACGCTGCACCACCACCACGGGCGAGTACCAGCCGAAGGGCTCGAGGGCCTTCGTCACTTCGCCGGGGATGCGCCGCAGGAGGAACTGCAGCCGTGCTTCGCTCAGTTCGCTGCGCTGCTTCGTGGAGAGGCGCGCCAGCGTCATCGCGAGGCGGGCGTTCGCCGCCTCCTCGTCCGGCAGGCCGTCGAGGGCGATGTCGACGACGCTGACACGGGCCGGCGCGTCGACGGCGGGCAACGGCGCAGGCTCCTGCGCCGCGACCGGCGGTACACCGCAAGCCACCGCCAGACCGGCGGCGAGCCACCAGCCCAGGAGCACGAAGGGGTTCCTCCGGCAGCGTGGGCGTGGCGGCATCGGGCTCAGCTGGCGAGCTGCTCGATCGCCGCAACGGCAGCGAAACGGTCGACCAAGGCCTTCAGCAGCGCGAGGCGGTTGTCGCGCACCGCGGCGTCCTCGGCCATCACCATCACGCCATCGAAGAACGCATCCACCGGCGCGCGAAGTAGCGCGAGACGGCTCAACACGGCGACGTAGTCGCGCGCGGCGAGTGACGCGTCGGTGTCGGCCAGCGCGGCGACCAGCGCATCGTGCAGCTCGCGCTCGGCGGGCTCGACGAGCTTGGACGCGTCGATGGCCTCGGGCAGCACGCCCTCGACCTTCTTCAGGATGTTGCGCGCGCGCTTGTTGGCCGCGGCCAGCGCGGCGGCTTCCGGCAACTCGGCGAAGCGCTGCAGGGCCGCGAGGCGTTCGGCGAAATCGGCCAGCGAGACCGGCTTGGTCGCCGAGACCGCGTCGAACAGCGCCGCGCCCACGCCGCGATCGGCGAAATAGCTGCGCAGGCGGTCAAGGATGAAGTCGTAGAGCTCGGTGGTGTCGAGCGCCAGCCCGGCGGGCAGCGCGGCCTTGGCGGCGTCGAGCATGCCGACGAGATTGAGGTCTAGGCCGCCCTCGATCAGCGTGCGGGCGAGGCCCAGCGCGTTGCGGCGCAGGGCGAAGGGGTCCTTGTTGCCCGAGGGCTTCAAGCCGGCCGCGAAGCCGCCGGCCAGCGTGTCGAGACGCTCGGCGAGGGCGAGGATCTGGCCGAGGCGCGAGGCGGCGATGGCGTCACCGGCGAAGCGCGGCGCGTAGACCTCGTCGAGGGCCATGGCCACGGCATGACGCGCCTCGGCCGGCAGTTCGGCGAGGCCGGCATCGTGCACGGCGTAGTAGCGGCCGGCAATGCCCTGCAGCTCCGGGAACTCGTTGACCATGCGGCTCTGCAGGTCGGCCTTGCACAGCAGCGCGGCGACCTGCGCGAGGTCGGCGTCGTCGTCGAGCGCACTGGCGATGGCGCGGGCGAGCTGGGCGATGCGTGCCACCTTGTCGGCATAGCTGCCGAGCTTCTGCTGGTAGGTGACGGTGGCGAGGCCGGCGTTCATCGCCGACAGGCCTTGCTTCAGGTCCTCGTCGAAGAAGAAGGCGGCGTCGGCGAAGCGCGGGCGGATCACGCGCTCGTAGCCCTTGCGCACCTCCACCTCGTTGGTCGAAACGATGTTCGCGATGCCGATGAAGGTCTCGGTGATGCGCCCCTGCGCGTCGAGCACCGGGAAGAACTTCTGGTTCGCCTCCATGGTCGAGATCAGCGCCTCCTGCGGCACGCGCAGGAAGGCCTTCTCGAAGCCGCAGAGCACGGCCTTCGGCCACTCGACCAGGCCGTTGACCTGCTCGAGGTTGTACTCGGTGATGCGGGCGGTGCCGCCGGCCTGTGCGGCCGCGGCCTCGACCTCGCGGACGACCGCCGCGCGACGCTCGTCGGCATCGACCAGCACTTTCGCACCGCGCATCGCCTCGACGTAGGCGTCGGCGTCACTGATCCACACGGCCTTGTCGTGCATGAAGCGATGGCCGCGGCTCATGCGGTCGGCGCTCTTGGCGAAGGCCACCAGCGGCACGACGTCCGCGCCGTACAGCGCCACCAGCCACAGTGCCGGCCTCGCGAAGGCGTGCTCGTGCGCGCCCCAGCGCATCGGCTTCGGGATCGGCATGGCCTTCAGCGCGTCGTCCAGAACGACCTGCAGCAGGTCGACCGTGCGCGCGCCCGGCTTCACCGCGCGATGCACGAAACGCTCGCCCTTCGCATCCGTCGTGCGCTCGAGCTCGTTCCACGCCACGCCGGCCTTGGCGGCGAAGCCTTCCAGTGCCTTGGTCGGCGCGCCATTCGCATCGAGGCCGATGTTGAGATAGGGGCCCAGCACTTCCGAGCGCTGCTCGGGCTGCTCAGGCGCGACGTTTTCGATCAGCACGGCAAGTCGTCGCGGCGAGTACAGCGTGCGCGCGGCGCCGATGGACACACCGCGTTTCGACAGGCCCTCGGCGATGCCGTTCGCGAACGCGGCGGCCAGTTCCGGCAGGGCCTTGACCGGCAGCTCCTCGACGCCGAGTTCGATCAGCAGGGACGCGCTCATGCCGCGGCCTCCTGCGCGTCGAGGCCGAGCCGGGCGCGCTCTCCCGCGTCCTTCACGCCGGGGAAGCCGAGCTTCTGGCGCTGGGCGAAGTAGGCCTCGGCCACCGAGCGCGCCAGCGTGCGCACGCGCAGGATGTAGCGCTGGCGCTCGGTCACCGAGATCGCGCGGCGCGCGTCGAGCAGGTTGAAGCTGTGCGAGGCCTTGCAGACCTGGTCGTAGGCGGGCAGCGGCAGGCCGAGTTCGACCAGCTTCAGCGCCTCCTTCTCGCAGGCGTCGAAGCGGTGGAACAGCTCGGCCACGTCGGCGTGCTCGAAGTTGTAGGCGCTCTGCTCGCGCTCGTTCTGCAGGAACACGTCGCCGTAGGTCACGTCGCCCTGCGGGCCGCGCGTCCAGATGAGGTCGTAGACGTTGTCGCAGGCCTGCAGGTACATGCACAGGCGCTCGAGGCCGTAGGTGATCTCGCCCGTCACCGGCTTGCACTCGAGGCCACCGGCCTGCTGGAAGTAGGTGAACTGCGTGACTTCCATGCCGTTCAACCACACCTCCCAGCCGAGGCCCCAGGCACCGAGCGTCGGCGACTCCCAGTTGTCCTCGACGAGGCGCAGGTCGTGCACCTGCGGGTCGATGCCGAGCGCCTTCAACGAGCCGAAGTAGAGCTCGACGATGTTGTCGGGGTTCGGCTTCATCACCACCTGGTACTGGTAGTAGTGCTGCAGGCGGTTCGGGTTCTCGCCGTAGCGGCCGTCACCGGGGCGGCGCGAGGGCTGCACGTAGGCGGCGTTCCAGGCCTCGGGGCCGAGCGCGCGCAGGAAGGTCGCGGGGTGGAAGGTGCCGGCGCCGACCTCGAGGTCGAGCGGCTGGATCAGCACGCAGCCCTGCTCGGCCCAGTAGGCGTTCAGGCGCGTGATGAGTTCCTGGAAGGTGGGGGCGGACATCGGGCTCGACGCGGAAAAAATGACGCGCCAGTATAGCCGCGAGGCCCATCCCGCCTGATTTCCCGCCGCATCGCCGCTTGAGCCCCCGCGCCCCCTTCCTGATCCTCGAAACCGGCCGGCCCGTGCCCAGCATGCGGCGGCACGGCGCGTTTCCCCACGTGATCCGCACGGCGGCAGGTCTGTCGCGACGTGACATGCACGTGGTGCCGGTGCTCGATGGCCACACCCCGCCGGACCCGCGCGGTTATGCCGGCGCGATCGTCACCGGCTCCGGCGCCATGGTCACCGACCGCGAACCCTGGTCGGAGGCCACGGCCGACTGGCTGCGGCGTGCGGCTGACGGCGGCCTGCCCATGCTCGGCATCTGCTACGGCCACCAGTTGATCGCCCATGCCTTCGGCGGCGAAGTGGCCTGGAACCCGCACGGCCGCGAGATGGGCACGGTGCCGGTCCGATTGCACGCAGAGGCCGCGCACGATCCGATCTTCAGGCACGTGCCGCGCGAGTTCCCGGCGCAGACGACCCACCTGCAGACGGTCCTCGCGCCACCACCGGGCGCGGTCGTCTTGGCCCGTTCAGCGCTCGACGGCTGCCAAGCGTTCCGCCTCGGCGAACGGGTCTGGGGCCTGCAGTTCCACCCGGAGTTCGGCGTCGTGCACATGCGTGGCTACATCGACGCCCGCCGCGACGCATTGAAGCGCGAAGGCCACTGCCACGTGCGGATGCTAGAGTCCGTCCGCCCCGCCCCGGCCGCGCGTGATGTGCTGCGGCGATTCGTGCGCCACGCCCTCGCGCAGCACCGCGGCTGAGCCCTTCCCCTGACCTCCCCTTTCCCCGGAATCCCTCCCATGACGCCCCGCTGGGCCGGCCTGGCCGCCCCCTTCCGCTGGTTGATCGACGCCGTCGACGTCGGTCGCCACCAGCCCGCCGTGATCGTCTCCGCCATCCTCTTCACGGTGATCGTCGGCTTCCTGCCGTCGCTGCCGCTGCAGCTGATGACGATGGCCGGCTCACCGCCGGGCATCGCCGTCCAGCTGCTGTTCCAGGCCGTCGGCCTCGTCGTGTCGCTGGCGATCTCGCCGGTGCTGGTGGCGGGCATCTACCGGCTGCTCGACGCGGCGGAACAGGGTCGACCCGTGGCCGTGGCGCAGCTCGGCGACGGCTTCCGAGACGGCAGCTGGGGCGCGCTCGTGCTCGTCACCGTGCTCGGCTACGTGCTGATGCTGGCCCTCCTGTTCACCATGATGACGACGATGGCGGCGATCGCCGGCGTCGAAACGCTGCAGGCGCTGCAAGCCTGGCTCGAGCAGATCATGGCCCTGCAGGCCAGGGCGCAGGACGCCGGCACGCCCATCCCGCCCGATGCCCTGCCGACGCCACCGGACGGAATGGGCGGCGTGCTCCTCGTTCTGCTCGCCTTCCTGCCGCTGTGGTCGCTGCTCGCACTCGCGCTCGGTTGGGCGCTCGTCTCGGTGGCGATGCGCGGCACCGCTCCGCTGGCGGCGATCCTCGGCGGCTTGCGCGCGGTCGTCGTCAACGCGCTCCCGCTTCTGGTGTTCGCGGCCCTGTTGGCGCTGCCGGGGATGCTCGTGGCCGGCCTTGTCGGCCTGGTGATGATGGCGATCATCGCCCTCGCCTCCCTGCTCGGCCCGCTGGTCGGCGGAGTGATCGGGATGGCGATGGTCCTTGCCGCCACCGTGGTCGTCTCGGCTATCGGCTACGGCTTCACGCTGAATGGCTGGCGCGCGACATGCGACGACGGATCGGATGCGGCCGGCATCGAACGTCCCGAGATCGCCGGCTTCGAGGCCTGATCCGCGGCCCCGGCCTCGAGGCTGAGCTCAGAGGCCGAGCAGCATCACGGCCTGGATCACCGTCCAGGCGACCCAAGCCAACAGCAGGGCCACCGCGGCGGCCTGCAAGCCCAGCCAGGTGGTGGCCCATGCGGGCAGATCGCCGCCGCCGTCCACCCGCGTTCCAGCGACAAGGTCGTGCCCGGCACGGCCGTCGTCGCGGACCATCGCCAGCGCATGGCCAAGGTGCATCAGCAGCCAGCTCGGGCCGGCGGCGACGAAGCGGAGCACCGCGCGCGGCAGCCCCACCGGCGCACCGCTAATCGCCAGCACACGCAGTTGGAGCGCGCACTTGCCCGGCGTGCCGCGCCAGGGCGAAGCCTCGAAACCGACGAAGTACGCGGCCACGATCGACCAGCCCCACAGGCCCGCGCTCATGAGCGACGCGACCACGACCTCGGTGCCCTGCGTCATCGCGGCCATGAGGACGGCATCCGACCGAAGGGCGGCGGCGAGGTCGAGCAGGGCGACGTGCCCGGCGCCGAACGCGCGGTCGAGGGCGGCCAGCATGTCGCCCTCCATGCCTTGCCACGCCGATCGCGCCGCCCGCAGCGGCCGCCACGCGGCCGCGACGACGAACGGCGACAGCAGGGCGAGATCGAGGGTGTAGGCGGCGTAGCGCGCCTTGAAGGCCGCCGCGCTCATGCCGCCTCGGCGGGCTTGGCGCGCACCAGCAGGCGCCCCACCAGCAGGCCGGCTTCGTACAACAGCCACATCGGGACCATCAGCAGCACCATCGACAGCCCGTCGGGCGGGGTCAGCAGCGCGGCGAGGATGGCGATGGCGACGATCACGTAGCCGCGCCACTCGGAGAGCTGCGCCGGCGTGACCCAGCCCAGCATCAGCGCGACGAGCACCGCGATCGGCATCTCGAAGGCGAGGCCCGCGGCAAGGCCCATCACCAGCACGAAGCTCAGGTACGCGTTGATGTCCGGCATCATCGTCACGCCTTCGGGCACCGTCGCCGTGAGGAAGGCGAACATGGCCGGCAACAGCACGAAGTAGGCGAAAGTGATGCCGACGTAGAACAGCAGCACCGCGGCCACGAGCAGCGGCAGCGCGAGCCGCTTCTCGTTGCGGTACAGGCCGGGCGCGACGAAGGCCCACGCCTGGTAGAGCATGTACGGCACCGCCACCAGCAGCGCGACGAACAGGGTCAGCTTCATCGGCGCGAAGAACGGCGAGGCCACGTCCACCGCGATGAGCTGGCCGCTGTCGGGCAGGTGCGCGAGCAGGGGCGCGGCGAGGCGCGCATAGAGGTCGTTGGCGAAGGGGAGCAGGCCGAGGAAGGCGACGCCCAGCGCCAACAGCGCGCGCATCGTGCGCAGGCGCAGCTCGAGCAGATGCCCCATCAGGCCGAGGCCCGTGTCGCCGTCGTCGCTCATGGGCCGGGCGGCTTGGGGTCGACCGCGATGCCCGGCGGCGGGTCCGCGGCGGGCGGGGCGTCGTCGCCGGTAGCGGCGCGGACGCTGGACTGCAGTTCGCGCGCCTCGTCATCCAGCTGCTTCACCGCGTCACGGATGGCGGCGCGCTCGGCCTGGAGGGCCGCCTTCATCTCCTCGGCCGCCAGCTCACGCTCCATCTCGCTCTTGACGGCGAACCACTGCGCGCGCGCCTTGCGCACCCACAGGCCGGCGAAGCGCGCGGCCTTCGGCAGGCGCTCGGGGCCGAGCACCACCAGGGCGATCACGCCGATGAGGCCGATTTCCACCCAGCCGAGTTCGAACATGGCGCGGGCTCAGCGGGGCCGGCGTCAGGCGCCGGGACGCTCGTTGTCCTGGCGCTCGGCGCGGTGCTCGGGACCGGCCTGCGGGGCCGGCGGGTCCAGCTTGGCGGGCTCGTCCTGCGCGTCGCGCATGCCCTTCTTGAAGCTCTGGATGGCCTTGCCGAGGTCGCCGCCGGCGCTGATCAGCCGCTTCGTGCCGAAAACCACCAGCACGATCAGGAGGATGATGACGAGTTCGCGGAATCCCAGCATGGACGTGCTCCGAAGTCAGGGGCCAAGGATAGCCCGTCCGGCAGGCGGCCCGACGACCGCCGCCTCGCCTCAGCGCGCGGCCTGCGCGCTGGCTTCCTCGAGCTTGTCGCGGAAACCGACGACGGCATCGACCTGCGGGCGGACGCGGTTCTCGAGGATCATGCGCGCCGTGACATCGCGGCCGTAGACGCGGCGGTTGGCGCGGTTGTCGATGGCGATCACCGCGCCGTCCAGGGCGATGCCGGCGAACAGGCCACGGGCGCGGGAGTAGCTGTAGATCTCGGCCTTCAGCTGGCCGTCGGTGCTGGCCTGGGCGCTGCGGCCCACCGGGCCGGCGGCCACCGAGGCGTCGGCGCCGAGGGTGAACTTGCCGTTGACGATATTGTCGACGCCGCGGCGGTTGCGGAACACCAGCACCACGTCGGCCGACTGCACACCGGCCTGGAAGCCGAAGCTGCCGCCACCGAGGGTGATGAAGGTCGGGTTCGACCAGGTGCCGTCGCTGCCACGCACGGCCATCAGCCCCTTGCCGCCGCGGCCGCCGAAGACGAGGCCGGCCTTGACCACATCGGGCATGACCGCGATGGCCTCGGCCTCGCGCAGCAGGCGCTCGGGGATGGATTCCTCAGGGATGGCGAGGATCTCGGAGAGCACGCGCACGGCGTTGTCGGCGCGTTGGATCTCCCTTTCCTGCGCCTTCGCGGCAAAGGGCAGCATCAGGGCCAGCAGGGCGGTCAGCACCAGGCGCATGGGGCGCTCCTCGGGAGTTGGGGACGATCGAGTGTGGGAAACCGCGCTTGAGCGGGGCATGAACCCGGCCGTGACGCGCGGGCCGATCATAATGGTCCCCCACCACCGACGCCGACCCCCATGCACACGGCCTTCCGCCCCGCGCCGCCCGCCACGCCGAACGACGACGCGGGCCGCACCGGCGTCCTGCTGGTCAACCTCGGAACGCCGGACGCGCCCACGCCGGCCGCGGTGCGCCGCTACCTGGCCGAGTTCCTCCACGACCACCGCGTCGTCGACCTGTCCCGCTGGCTGTGGTGCCCGGTGCTGCACTTCATCATCCTGCCGCTGCGCTCACCGAAGGTGGCGAAGAACTACGCCGGCATCTGGACGCCGGAGGGCTCGCCGCTGCTGGCCCTGTCCCAGCGCCTCACGGCGGGCGTGGCCAAGGCACTGCCCGGCGTGGACGTCCGGCTCGCGATGCGCTACGGCAACCCGTCGGTTCCCGACGTCATGCGCGCGATGGAGGCCGATGGCTGCCGCCGCTTCGTGGTGCTGCCGCTGTACCCGCAGTACGCCGCCAGCACCTCGGCCAGTTCGCACGACGCGGTGATGCGCGAAGTGCTGCGCTGGCGCCGCCAGCCGGAGCTTCGCCTGATCCAGGACTACCACCGCGACGCCGGCTGGGTCGCCGCAGTGGCGGACAGCATTCGCGCGCATTGGGCGGCCAACGGCCGCGGCGACCGCCTGCTGATGAGTTTCCACGGCATCCCGCAGCGCTTCGTCGCCGGCGGCGACCCCTACGCCGCGCAGTGCCGCGCCAGCGCCGAGGCCATCGCCGCCGCGCTCGGCCTCGCGGAGAGCGAGTGGGCGCTCACCTTCCAGTCGCGCTTCGGCCGAGAGCCGTGGCTGCAGCCCTACACCGACAAGACCCTCGAGCAGTGGGGCCGCGACAAGGCCGGCACCATCGACGTCGTCTGCCCGGGCTTCGCCGTCGACTGCCTCGAGACGCTCGAGGAAATCGCGGTCGAGAATGCCCACGCCTATGTCGAAGCGGGCGGCACCGCACTGCGCTACGTCCCCGCGCTGAACGACGCGCCGGCGCATGTCGACGCGCTGGCCGCGCTGCTGCGCCGCCACCTCGCGGGATGGTCCGATGCGTGAGCTCCGCCTGCCGGGCGGTCGTGGCGAACTGGCCGCCCTGCGCTTCGGCGACCCCGAGGGCCCAAAGCTGCTCGCCCTGCACGGCTGGCTCGACAACGCCGCGAGCTTCGTCCCGCTGGCCGCGTCGCTCGAGGGTTTCGACCTCGTCGCGCTGGACCTCCCCGGGCACGGCGCCTCCGCGCATCGGGCCAACGGCTACGACTACGTCTACGTCGACTGGCTGCACGACGTGCTCGACGCGCTCGATGCGCTCGGCTGGGCCCGCGCCCACCTGCTCGGGCACTCGATGGGCGCCACGCTGGCCAGCACGCTGGCCGCCGCGGCGCCGGAGCGCGTGGCGAAGCTCGCGCTGGTGGAAGGGCTGGGCCCGCTCGGCGGCGCGGCCGAGAGCGCCGCGGCCCGCCTGCGCGAAGCCGTGGCCGCACGTCGTGCGCTGGACGCCCGACGCGACGATGCGCCGCGCGTGATCAAGGACCTCGCCACGGCCGTTGCCGCCCGTTTGCAGGCCACGCCGATGCGCGAGGCCGATGCGCGCCTGGTCGTGGAGCGCAACCTGCAGGCGGTGCCGGGCGGGTGGGCATGGCGCTCCGACCCGCGCCTGCGCCTGCCCTCGTCGACGCGCCTGCCGGAAGCGGCGATCCGCGCCATCCTGCGGGCCATCGAGGCGCCCACCCTGCTGGTGGCGGCGGAGCCCTCGCCGCCCTACTTCCCGCCGACGCTGCGCGCCGAGCGCGTGGCCTGCCTTCGCGATGCGACCCTCCACGTGCTGGAGGGCGGCCACCACGTCCACATGGAGCGCGCGCCGGAGATCGGCGCGCTGCTTCGCGACTTCCTCGGTGATCAGGAGGCCGATTCGCCCGGTGCGGCCGATTCGTCGAAGCCGTAGCTGATCGTCACGCCCAAGGCGCCTTCCGGTCGCGCTTCGATCGTGTAGCTGACGCTGCGGCCGTCGCGCTCCCAGAGCAGCGTGCTGGACTCCGGCGACGTCATCGCCACCACCGGGCTCCAGCCCGCGCCCTTCATCCGCGCCTCGATGTCGGCGGCCAGGGTCGCGAGCTCGCCGGGCAGCGTCCCACCGATGAAGGCGTTGGTCCCGACCACCATCGACGTGTCCAGCACGAGGCCCTCGGGGACCAGCACATCGGACGGAAAGTCGGCGGGGATCTTCGCGGCCTCGCCCTGCGAGGCGGAAAACGCGCGTCCTTGCTCGTCCACGCCCGACACGGTCTGGCCACCGTCCTCGATATCGAGCTCGGCGTCGGTGATCGCCTCGACGGCCGCCTCGGTCACGGCTTCGGTCGCGGCGTCTTCGGCCGTCTCCCCGGCCCTGCCGCAGGCGGTCACCATGGAGAACGACAGCGCGGTGACGGCAAGCACGCGCAGGGCGGTGAGGGAAAGCATCGGGGCACGGGCCATGGGAAGTCTTCCGGGGGCGGGACGGGGGAGCGACAAGGGTCGCGCGGGACGCGCGGCCACGCCACCCCCGGCATGGGGGCGATTCAGCCGCGGCTCAAGCCTTCGTCAAGGCCCGGAGGTGCGCTTTCATCCCCAACCCGCCGTCACTGCGCAGGAAGGCGCGCACCTCGCGCCATCCCGGGCAACGCTGTTCGACTTCGCGCCAGAACGCCGCGGAGTGGTTGGCGTGGATGAGATGGCAGAGCTCGTGCACCAGCACGTACTCGAAGGCCGAAGGCGGGCCCAGCACCAGCGACAGGTCCAGCGACACGGTGCCATCCGGCGCGAGGCTGCCCCAGAGCGAGGACAGCGCGCGCACGCGGAACTCGCGCGGCGGCCGCGGCAGCCCGGGAAGGTAGGCTGGCAACCAGCGATGGATCGCCGCACGCGCCTGCACCGAGTAGAACTCGAGCAAGGCGCGGCGCAAGGCCGATGGCGCCGCTGCGCGCGGGGCATGGAAACGGAGGTGGGAACCCTTCGGCGCACCCGTCGCATCGGGCGGTCCGGCAGGGTCGACACGCTCGAGTCGCGCGCTCCGGGCCTCGACCCATGCCACCGGCAGCGACTCGCCAAGCAACGGCAGCTCACCCACGGCATCGAAGCACCAAGCGACGGGCGCGCGCGCGCCGCGGAATCGTTGCCACTGCGCGGCGATCCATCCGGCGTGGTCCTGCACGAAGGCGTGGGCGACGCGCTCGGACACGCGCCACGGCACCGACAACCGCACGCCGCGCTCGCTGACGGTGAGCCGCAGCCGGCGCGCGCGCCGATCGCGAACGCGATGCAGCGGCACCGACGATCCGTCCGGGAGCAGAACATCGGTGCGCAAGCTCTCGCGGGCGGCTTCGCGCACGAGCTCGAGGCCGAACAAGGAACGCAGGTCCGGGCTCATGCACCCGGGCCCTTCGCGCGCCCCCGGCACTCGCCCGGTGCAGGCGCGTCGACGCGATGGGCGGTCTCGTTCGGCACGGGGTCAACCGTCGGGCAAGGTCGCTGGCGCCGTGGAATCATCCTCGCAGTCTAGCCCGCTCCGGCGTGAGGACGGGGACGGACGGCGCAGGCGGAAAAAGGCAACGCCCCGCCGGAGCGGGGCGCCATGCGCACACCGGGGCGCGGTCACCTCGACGGCATCCGCCCCCGGTCGCGGATCACCACTGCAGGCGGAGGCCGAGCTTGAAGCTGTTGATGCCGTCGCCGAGCTCGGTCGACAAACCCGCGGACCATGCGCGATCGATGTGCCAACGGACACCGAGATCGGCCACCGCACCCTCGAAGAGGGTGTAGTCGGCGTCCTCGACCAGCGTGTAGCCGACCTTGGCGTAGCCCTCGATGTTGTCGGCCATCAAGCCGCGCAGGCCGACACTCACCCGGTAGCCGTCGACGTTCGCATCGTCGCTCTCGCCGCCGCGCGAGGCCTCGCCGCGGTAGTCGACGTAGGCGACCTCGCCGAGGGCATGCAGGCGCTCGTCGATCGGCAGCGCATAGCCGACGCCGCCGGTCACGCGGGCCAGGTCGAAATCGACGTCCGCGAGATCGCCGCTCACGGTCTCGTAGCCGGCGAATCCGTAGAAGTCGCTCCCGCCGAAGGCGAGGCTGCCGTTGACACCGCCACCGTTGCCACTGAGGTCGAGGTCATCGACGACGTCGATGTCGAGGTTGTTGTAGTGCGCTTCGACGTAGGTGTAGGAAAGCGCCGTATCGGCGGCCTGGGTGGCCGGGGCGGCGAGGATGGCGAGGCCCAGCAGGGCGGGAAGGGTGGCGCGGTTCATGGTGACGCTCCTTGGTGGAATGGCCGTCGCGAGGGCGACAGCCTGGGAACCCGCCTTCATGGCGGGGGATTCGGATACGGGACAGGCCGCGAATCAGTCGACGCGGCTGAGCTTCAGCGCCTTCTCGAGCACGCCAAACAGGGTGTGAAGCTCGGCGCTGAACAGGGCGTAGCGCGCGTCGAGCTCGGCGGCGAGCGAATCGCGCTCGGTGTTCTCGAGCTGGTCGACGGCGCCGTCGAGGAACTTCAGCTTGCGGACGATCAAGTCTTCGCCGAGCACGAAGCTCACGTGGTCGTCGAGCACCAGGGCGAGCTTGGTGACCTGCTTGCCGGTCTCGAGGTGCTTGGTGATCTCGTCGGCGGTGAGCTCCTGGCGCTGCGCCTTCACCACCGCGCCGCCATCGACCGGGTCCTTCAGCTCGCACTCGTCGCCGAGCGCCAAGCCTTCGGGCAGCGGCTCGCCGGTGAGCCAGCCGGTCATCACCGCGCGCACCGAGACTTCGGCATTGACCGGCACGGCGGGGAAGCTGCCCATCGCGTGGCGCAGCTCGGAGACGACGTTCTCCGCCGACTTCTTCGACGAGGCATCCACCGCGATGATGCCGTGCTTCGCGTCGACGCTCGCCGAGGTGCGCGAGCCCTTGATGAAGGCCTTGGGCAGCATCTCGTGGATCAGGTCGTCCTTCAGCTGCTTGCGCGCCTTGCCGCCGAGCTTGCGGCCTTCCTTCGCCTCGATCTCGGCGAGCTTCTTGGCGAGCGCGTCGTTCACCACCGCGCCGGGTAGCAGGCGATCCTCGCGGCCCAGGCTCACCCAGGTGAAGTCACCGAGGCGGTGCGTCATCGCCGTTCCCTCGCCCCCCATCGGCGGCACGAAGCCGCGGCTGCCGAGCTCCAGCGGGCCCACCGGCTTGAGGGGATGTTCGGCGAGGCGGTCCTCCAGCGTTTCGAGGGCGGCGTTGATCGAGGAGGGATAGCGGAAGAACGTGAGATTGCGGAAGAACATCAAGGATTCCAGATGGGGTCGAAGGTCTTGGCGCGGATCGCGGCCAAGGCATCGGGTTCCGGGCGAGGCGCGGCGGCGTCATCGTCGGCGTCGTCGGTCGCATCGCCTGCGACGGCGGCCGGCGTGCCCGCCATCCACGCGTGCAGGTCGGGCAGCGGCGCATCGCCGCGACGGCCCAGCGCCATGAAGTCGAACAGGGACCGGTCGGAAAGCTGCGACGGGCGCACGTCGCCGAGCGCGCGGCTGATGGTCTCGAGGCGGCCCGGGAACTCCTTCTCCCACTGGTCCAGCATCCGCTTCACGACCTTGCGCTGCAGGTTCTCCTGCGAGCCGCACAGCGTGCAGGGGATGATCGGGAAGGCCTTCGCCTCCGCATACGCCGCGATGTCGGCTTCCTTCACGTAGGCCAGCGGGCGGATCACCGTGTGCTTGCCGTCGTCGCTCTGAAGCTTGGGCGGCATGCCGCTGAGCTTGGCGTGGAAGAACAGGTTGAGGAAGAACGTCGCCAGCAGGTCGTCGCGATGGTGGCCCAGCGCGATCTTGGTGAAGCCGTTCTGCTCGGCGTAGGTGTAGAGCGCGCCGCGGCGCAGGCGCGAGCACAACGAGCACATCGTCTTGCCCTCGGGCACGACGCGCTTCACCACCGAGTAGGTGTCCTGCTCGAGGATGTGGAAGGGCTGTCCGATGCCGGCGAGGTACTCCGGCAGCACGTGCTCGGGGAAGCCCGGCTGCTTCTGGTCCAGGTTCACCGCCACCAGCTCGAAGCGCACCGGCGCCTTGGCCTGTAGCTGGCGCAGGATGTCGAGCATCGTGTAGCTGTCCTTGCCGCCGGACAGGCAGACCATGATGCGGTCGCCCTCCTCGATCATCCCGAAGTCGGCGATGGCCTGCCCGACCTGGCGGCGCAGGCGCTTCTGCAGCTTGTTGAACTCGTGTGGAATGGAATGGGGCGCATCGGCCGCAGGCGGGGCGGAGCGCGTCTCGGCGAGGGCCATGGGGCAGCGGGGTGTCGCGACGTGGGGCGCCATTCTAGCGCCTGAGGGGCTCCCCCCTGCCCGGCGGCCGACGGCCGGGTGTAGGCTCGGCGGCGGCATGCATCCCTACGACCCCGGCCAACTCGCGCACCGCCTCGTGGAGCTCAAGAGCGAGCACCGCGACCTCGACGCCGCCATCGCGGCGCTGGCCGCCGGGCCGGACATCGACGAACTGCGGCTCAAGCGCATGAAGAAGCGGAAGCTGGCCGTGAAGGACCAGATCGCCTGGATCGAGAACCAGCTGATCCCCGATCTCGATGCCTGAGGCGGGGGCGGCTGGACAAGCGACGGCCACGCGGGTCCTTCGCTGGATGACGGCCACGTTGGCCGTGGTCGCCGTCGCGCAGGCGATCAGCTTCGCATGGACCTTCGCCAGCCACGACTTCATCCGCGACCTGCTGGCGGCCGGCGACATCGCCCGCGGTGAAGCGTGGCCGCTACGCGGCCCGGTGATCAACAGCATGGTCCACGTGGGGCCATTGTGGTTTTACGTGCTCGCGCTACCGCTCGCGCTGGGCGGCGGCCTGTTGGCGGCCACGGTCTGGGCTGGAGCGCTCGCCACGCTGAAGGTGGTGGCGGCATGGCGGCTCGGGACCGCGATCGACGGCCCGCGCCTCGGCCTGTTGGCGGGTGCGTTCGCCCTACTGCCTGGCTGGACGCTGATCCACCAACTCCAATTCACGCAGACGCTCCTGCTCGAGCTCTTCGTCTATGCCACGCTGCTGCCGCTGTTGCGGCTGTGGCGCGGTGGCACCGGACGTGGATGGGCGATGGCCGGACTCTGGCTGGGACTGGCGGTGCAAGCGCATCCTGCGGCCCTGTTCCTGCTCGCGCCCATGGCCTTGGTGGGCTTTCGACGCCTCCGCCAGATGCGTTCCGAAGGCGGCTGGATCGCGTTGGGCGCGCTGCTCTCGATCGCCCCGATGCTGCCGATGCTGTGGGCCGAATGGGTCGAGGGCTTCCCCGCCGCCGCCCGCCTGTCGGCGTTCGCGGCGACGCCGGAAGCCGCGACGCGGCCATGGGCGGCGTTCGGCGTCCTCGAAGGGCTGACCTGGCAGAGCGCGCGGGTCGTCGTTGACCTCGCGACGCCGCTCGCACTCGGTGCGCCGGCGGGCGTCCTGTTTGCGACCATCGGCGGCTGCGCCGCCCTCGGACTGGTCGGGCTTGCCCGTGACGCCGGGCGGCTCTCGCGCGTTGCGGCCGCGGTGGGACTCGCACTGTTGGCCGCGCAGTGGGTGAGCTTGCTGCGCCCGACCTCGACCTACTACCTCGCGCTCGCCGCGTGGCCCTTTGTCGTGCTTGCCCTCGCCCTCCTGGTTCAGGGTGACGGCACCGCGCGGGACGGCGGATGGCGCGCGTCGATCGCGGTGACGGCCGCGCTCACGCTGTCGCTCCTCGGGTCGGCGATCGTCGTCGCCCAAGGGCAAGCCGGGCGGATCGTCCTACCGCTCGCAGGGATGCTCGACGTGGTCCGCGGACCCGCCGGCGCGGCGCCGGTGGCCACGATGCCCGCCTGGGCCACCGAGGCACTGGCACGCCAGACCTGTGAGGCGCACACCCTCGTGCTGCGTGGCGAACTCGCCGCCTTCCTCGATTTCTACCAGGGCATCCCCTGGCGGTGGGACTGCACGCCGGCGCCGCGGATCGCCCTGGTCGACGCTCCGCCGACCGGCTCGACCGTGCAGCGCGCGATCATGAGTCCTGCGGCCCTCAAGACCATGGGCTGGCCCACCGCGGATTGGACCACGGCGGTCTCGATCGCGCCCGCGCGCGTGCTGTCCGCCGGGCCGCCGGTCCTGCCGCCGCCCCCGACGCTCCAGCACCCCCACCGCGACTTCGATCCTGCCGAGCCCCGGGACGTCCGGCACGTCGTGGTCACACACCCCGGCGAACTGCTGGCGGTCTACGCCCCGCTCTTCATCTTCGACGGCGGCACCGTCGTCGCGGCGCGCGTCGACGGCAATGTCGTGCTTCCGCTCGTCGCGACCAACAGCGGCGCGGTGTTCGCAGCGCCGTCCCGCCTGGCGGCGGGCAACACCACGTGGACCCTCGAGCTGCGCGGGCGCCGGCCGGAGCAGATCGAAATCTTCACGCTCCGCCCGCCCGGCGCGGCCACCACCCCGGAGGACTGAGGCCGATGCGCCCAGCAGAGCAGCCATCCACCGTCGCGATCGTGATCCCGCTGCACAACGAGGTCGCAAGCGTCGACGCGCTGGTCGACCGTCTCGCGGCAGCGCTGCCGTCGCTGGGCGCCGACGTGCTCGCGGTATTCGTCGACGACGGCAGCCGCGACGCGACGTATGTCCGCCTCCAATCCGCCTGCACGCGCCTGCCTTCGCGGGTGGCGCTGGTGGAACTGTCCCGCAACTTCGGCAAGGAAGCCGCCCTGCTCGCCGGGATCGATGTCGCGCTCGATCGGGACGCGTCGGCCGTCGTGCTGATGGACGGAGACCTCCAGCACCCGCCCGAACTGCTTCCCGAGATGGTGGCGCGATGGCGCGACGGGGCCGACACGGTCGTGGCGAGAGCATCGCGGGCACGCGCCGCGTCGACCGCCAGGCGCGCCTTCACCACCGTGTTCTACCGGCTGCTCAATGCGACCAGCCGCGTGGCCATCCCCGATGGCGAAGGCGACTTCCGGCTGCTGGACCGGCGCGTGGCCGCCGCGCTGGCGGAGCTGCGCGAAACCCAGCGCTTCACGAAAGGGCTCTATGCCTGGGTCGGCTTCCGAAAATCGCACATCGAGTTCGATCCACCGCCGCGCACCGAAGGCGACAGCCGGTTCAGCACACCACGCCTGCTGGCCTTGGCCGTCGATGCCATCACCAGCTTCACCGTCGCCCCGCTGCGACTGGCACTGTTCGCGGGCCTGCTGATCGGCGGTAGCGCCCTCGCCTACGCCGCATGGATCGTGGCATCGACGCTGTTCTACGGCCGCGACGTGCCCGGCTTCGCGTCGATCCTGACCGCCGTGCTCTTCCTCGGCGGCTTGCAGCTGGTGTGCACGGGGCTCCTCGGCGAGTACCTCGGGCGGCTCTACGGCGAAGCGAAGCGGCGTCCGGTGTACATCGTCCGTCGCGTGGAAGAACGCGGCGACTGATCAGCCCTTGAACGCCGGCCGCTCGCCGGTCGTGCGCCCCACGCCCGCGCCGGTGTCGCCGGTGATGTGGGTGATGGTCTGGCGCAGTTCGCGGCCCAACACGATCTTGGCGTCCTTGTCCCACGCGATCAGCGCGTCGTCGAAGTCGAGCTTGCCGTCCGGGCACAGCCACACGAGGTTGAGTTCGCGCAGCTGGGCGATGAAGCCGCGGAACAGGCTCTTGTCGAAGAACTCGGGCGCGGCCGGTGCATACAGCAACGACAGGCGCTGCGCCGCGAGCTGGCAGAAACTCTCGAGTTCGCTGGCGCTGATGCTGCGCGGGCCGCGGCGCACAAGCGTGGCGATCGCGATGAAATAGCGCTCGAAGGCCTGCTGCAGGGAATGCGCGATCGCGCGCAGGCGGAACACCTCGTCGGTCTGACCCGGGCCACGGGTGAGGAAGCCGCCGTCGTCGTTGGCCACCGAGAGCAGGCCTTCGGCGACGAACAGGTTGATCGTCGCGTCGAGGCGCTCGGCGAACTCGGCGTCGTTCCAGGGCAGGAAGAGCTCGGCCTTGATGAAGGGGTAGATGGTCTTGCCGAGCCGCAGCACGCCCGCGCGGCTGATGCGGCGGTTGTTCTGGAAGCAGAGCGCGATCCAGGCCGGTGCCGCGAACAGGTGCAGGACGTTGTTGCGGAAATAGCTCTGCAACACCGCCGTATCGCCCTCCATCGAGAACACGTCGCCCAGCGGATGCTTGACGCGGCGGATCACGCCCATGGCCTCTCCGTACGCGACGATCTGCTCGGGCGACATCGGCGTGACGGTGACGCGGTCGCTGTAGGGCAGCGCGGCGAGCAGCTTCTTCGAAAGCGCCAGCTGCGCGAGAAGGTCCGCTTCGTCCATCGCGTGCTTCGGCGTGGCCAACAGGGCGACGCCGAGCAGGTTGATGGGGTTCACGTCGGCGGCGCGGTTGATGTTGACGTGGATGCGCTGGGCCAGCTCGTCGACGACGTCGCCGAACCACTCGGGCCTCGCGTCGGGGCCCAGCGCCTCGCCCGACCAGCCCTCCGCACGCTCGGCGAGCACCTCGCCGAGGTGGATGGGCTCGCCGAAACTCACTGCCACCTGGCCGTAGCGGCGGCGCAGCGTGCCCATCGCCGCGACGACGAGCGCACCGATGCTTTCCTTCTGCTTCGGCCGGCCGGTGAGCTCGTCGAGGTAGCTGTCGCCCTCGATCAGCTTCTCGTAGCCGATGTAGACCGGCTGGAAGACCACCGGGCGGCGCGGCGCGCGCAAGAAGGCGCGCAGGGTCATCGCGATCATGCCGCCCTTGGGCTGCAGCAGGCGGCCGGTGCGCGAGCGCCCGCCTTCGATGAAATACTCGATCGAGAACCCTTCGCCGACGAGCTGGGCGACGTACTCGCCCAGCACGGCCGTGTAGAGCGCGTTGCCCTTGATGCTGCGACGGATGAAGAACGCGCCACCGCGACGGAGGATCGGGCCGATCACCGGCATGTTGAGGTTGATGCCGGCCACGATGTGCGGCGGGACGATGCCGTTCTTGTAGAGCAGGTAGCTCAGCAAGAGGTAGTCCATGTGGCTGCGGTGGCTCGGCACGTAGATCACCTCGCGCCCGGGCGCCACGGCTTTAAGGCTGTCGAGGTGGTGGACCTGCACGCCGTCGTAGATGCGGTTCCAGAACGCGGTGAGGCCGAAGCTGGCCGAGCGCACCGCCGGATGCGAGTAGTCGGCCGCGATCTCCCACGCGTACTTGTAGGCCTTCTTCCAGGCCTCGGCCGTGCTGGTGTTCTCGCGCCGTGCGGTGTCGGCGATCGCCTTGCGCACCGGCTCGGCATCGACGACGCGGTCGACCAGCAGGCGGCGCGTCGACAGGTCGGGGCCGATGATGGCCTCGCGGACGCGGCGGAAATGGCCCCGCAGCACCCGCGCGGTCTTGCGCACGGCGCGCTCGTGCGGGAGGTCCTCGGTGAGGATCTCGCGCACCGGGAAGCCCGGCGAGAAACGCACGACGGTGCCTCGGCCGTTGAGCAGGATCGCCAGCAGCCTGCGGAATCGGCCCACCAGGGCCCAGTTCTCGGAGAACAGCACCGAGAACCAGCCGCTCTGCCGGTCGGGCGCGCGGCCGACGAGGATCGACACCGGGACCAGCTGCACGTCCTGCTTCGGGTTCAGCCGGTGCGCCATCAGCAGGCGCGCCAGGGCGTCGGAGTGGGTTTTGTTGGCCGGGCGACCGATGCTGCCGTTGCGGCGGCGCGACAGGGCCACGTACGCCCGGCCGCGGCCCAGCGGGTCGCCGGGCAACGGCGCCAGCGGCGACGGCAGGCCGGCTTCCCGGCAGGCGCGGTCGAGGATCAGCATGTTGCTGACGCCGTAGTGCTCGAGCACGTAGCAGACCGGGCGGTCGAGCGTGATCGGCGGCACGTCGGGATCGCGGGTGATCTCGATCCACGGGTTCAGCAACCACTCGAGCAGGCGCGCCCACCAGGGCGGGCGGACGTAACCGGTCACGGGCGAATCGGTGGCCATGCGGGTTGCCGTTCGCGGGTCAGTTCGCCGGGGCGGCGGCCGGGGTCTCGGCGGCCGGGGTCTCGGCGGCCGGCGTCGCGGCGAGTTCGGCGACCGAGCGCTCGAGCGCCTCGATGGCGTCCTCGCGGTACCAGCCGCCGTCCACCAGGCGCATCGGCTGCTCGAAGCTCACTTCGTTGCCCAGCAGGGGATAGCGCACGCGAACGACGGCGCGCGGGCCGTCGATGGCGATCACCTCGGCCGACACTTGCGACAGGGCCGCATCGGCGTCGATGCCGTAGGCGGCCGCGACCTGCTTGAACCCCCGGAACGCGACGCCAGCCTTCTCGAGCATGGGGTCGTAGTCGAGGGCTTCGATCGCGGCGACGTCCGGCAGGTCGAGTTCGCGGGCGGTGCGCACGGCGACCCCCAAGGCCTGCTTCGCGCGCTCGCGGTCGGTGAACTGGGCCTGGTCGCCGGCCCATTCGGCCAGCGCGGTGACGACGCCGGTGGCGTGGCTCTTCTCCGCCTCGCTCATCGTCTCGCTGGCACCGATCGCGGTGGTCGCGAAGCCGGACAGCATGGTGACGCCGAGCGTCCACTTCGGGCCGAGCTCCTGCTCGAGTGCGGCGAGCTTCGGCTCGGCCTTGGCCCACAGCGCGGTCTCGGCATCGGGGGCCGTGAGCTGGGCCATCAGTTCGGCGTAGCGCGCCGCCTGTTCCTCGTCGACCGCGTTCTCGGCCGCCAGCTGCTGGCGCCACAGCGCCTTCTGCTGGGCGTGCATGGCCGGCGGCAGGCTGAGCTCGGCGTAACGCCTCAGGTCGTCCTCGCGCAGGGCCTGCGCGAGGGCTGCCACGGCCGCCACGGGCTCATCCGGCGCACCGGGCACGGGCTCTGGGTCGCGACGGCACGCGGCCAGGGCCAGCAGGGCCAGCAACAGGCCGATACGGGCCGACAACGAACGGGTCCAGGGCGTCAGCAAGGGAGGGATCCAGCGCTACTCGAAGGACGGCGGAGGGTAGCAGATCCCCCCTTAAGCCTTGGTTCGGCGCCCGGCCCGCACCTCAGTCGCGCAGCGCTGCCCGCTTCGCCGCGCGCTGGCCCTCGGGCGACAGGCTGCGGTCGTTGCCGTAGAGCGCCGGCTCCCAGCTCCCGTAGCTCGGGTTGGCCAGCATGAACCAGCGCTGCCCCACCCAGGCGTCGAAACCCTGCAGCTGCGCGGCACGGGCGTCAGGAGCATTGTCGGTGACGGAGACGAAATCCCCGAGCTGGTCGCCGAACTGCATCAGCACGCGGTAGCGCTGCGCGACGAACTGGCGGCGGCAGCCCTTGTCGCTGCCCTTGGAGATGCAGCCCGGCGTCTCGACGCCGAGGCCGAGGAACTGCGAATCCGCCACCGGCGGGAAGCCCACGGCCTCGAGGTTGCGGCGCGTCACGGCCGACTTCGCGTGTTCTCGGTTGGTCAGGTAGATCATCGTGATGCCGCGCTTCGCCGCGGCCTGGGCGAACTCCGGCGCCCCCGCGACGGCGGTGGCGCGGGCTTCATCGACCCAGGCGTTCCAGGTGCCGTCCTCGAAAACGCCGCCGCCACGGATCAGGCGCACCTGGTAGGGACTGTTGTCGAGCACCGTCTCGTCGACGTCGACGATGATCGCCGGCGGCAGGCCGTCGAGCGGCGCGATCCGGTCGCCGGGCGCCAACGCGTCCCAGGAGGGGTCGGCAAGGGCGGCATCGAGCAGGCGCTCGGCGCTGCGCCAAGCCTGCCGGTGCGCCATGCGCGCCTCGACGGACGATTGCACCCATGCCGTGGCGTTCAGGTTGTCGTGCGCCGGCACCGTCGGCGCGGAGGCCGTGGAAGCGGCGGACTGCGGCCCGGGCGCCTCGGCCACGGTCTGGCAGCCGGAAAGCGCCGCGGACAGGGCGAGGACGAGGGCGGCGAGGCGAAGTCGGGTCATGGCGGGGTGGTGGCGGATTCGGAATGAACGAAGGCCGGCAGTCTAGCGGCGACGGCGTCGCGGGCCCGTGGCGGGGTGGACGGCTTCTCAGCCCAGCGGCAGCGGCGCCTGCATCGGGTCGATGTGGCCCTCGCCCGCCATGATCTTCTTGAATTCGCCCCGCGAAACGGAGACGTAGCGGTCGTTGCCGCCGATCTCCACTTGCGGACCGTCGGTAACCGCATGGCCGTGCCCGTCGACGCGGACCACCATCGTCGCCTTGCGGCCGGTGTGGCAGATGGTCTTGATCTCGACGAGGTTGTCGGCCCAGGCGAGCAGGTACTGGCTGCCCTCGAACAGCTCGCCGCGGAAATCCGTGCGCAGCCCGTAGGCGAGCACGGGCACGTTCAGCGCGTCGACGATCTCGGTGAGCTGCCACACCTGCGCTTTCGACAGGAACTGCGCCTCGTCGACCAGCACGCAGCCCAGCGGACCGCGCGCCGCCACGTCCTCGCGGGCGATGCGCTCGAGGTCGTCGTCGCGGGTGAACACCGTGCCTTTGGCCTGCAGGCCGATGCGCGAGGCCACCACGCCCTCGCCGGCGCGGGTGTCGAGGCGCGGCGTGAGGATCAGCGTGCGCATCCCGCGCTCGTGGTAGTTGTGCGCGCTTTGCAGCAGCGTGGTGGTCTTCCCGGCATTCATCGCCGAGTAGTAGAAGTAGAGCTTGGCCATGCGCCCATTCTACCGGGCCGTGGCGGCGCCCGGCCCCGGCTGCGACAATGCGGGCCGTCGTTCCGCCGCAAGACCCCCATGTCCCTCAACGCCCCGCAGCGCGAAGCCGTGCTGTACACGCAGGGCCCGCTGCTCGTGCTCGCCGGCGCCGGCTCCGGCAAGACCCGCGTCATCACCGAGAAGATCGCCCACCTCATCGCGACCGGCCAGCGCGAGGCGCGGCACATCGCGGCCATCACCTTCACCAACAAGTCGGCGAAGGAGATGAAGGAGCGCGTGGCCAAGCGGGTGAAGGGCGACGCGGCGGAAGGCCTCACGATCAGCACCTTCCACGCGCTCGGCCTGCGCTTCCTGCAGCAGGAGGCCGGCCGCGCGGGGCTGAAGCGCGGCTTCTCGGTGTTCGACAGCGACGACCAGATGGGCATCGTCAAGGACCTGATGCCGCCAGGCACGAAGAACGACGTGCTGGAGCGCCTGCGCGGCCTGGTGTCGCGCGCCAAGAACGAGGCGATGACGCCCGAGCAGGCCATGGAAATCGCCAAGTCGGCCGTCGAGCGCGAAGCCGCGAATTTGTATGCGAAATACCAGCAGCGCCTCGCGGCTTTCAACGCGGTGGATTTCGACGACCTGATCCGCCTTCCGGTGCAGATGCTGGAGGCCGACCCCGACTTCGCCGCCGGCTGGCGCGAGCGCCTGCGCTACCTGCTGGTCGACGAATGCCAGGACACCAATGGCGCGCAGTACCGGCTGCTCAAGCAGCTGGCCGGGCCGAAGGGCAGCTTCACCTGCGTGGGCGACGACGACCAGAGCATCTACGCCTGGCGCGGCGCGCAGCCGGAGAACCTGAACCTGCTCGCCAGCGACTATCCGGCGCTGAAGATCATCAAGCTCGAGCAGAACTACCGCTGCGGCGCGCGCATCCTGCGGCTGGCGAACACGCTGATCGCCCACAACCCGCACGAGCACCTGAAGACGCTGTGGAGCGACCAGCGCGAGGGCGACAAGATCAAGGTCTGGCGCTGCGAGAACAACGAGCACGAGGCCGACCGCGTCGCCGCCGAGATCGACTACCTCAACAAGGCCAAGGAAATCCCGTTCGGCGAGTTCGCCGTGCTGTTCCGCGGCAACCACCAGAGCCGGGCGCTGGAGAAGTCGCTGCAGCTGCTGCGCATCCCCTACCACCTCACCGGCGGCACGGCCTTCCTCGAGCGCGCCGAGGTGAAGGACGCGCTGGCGTGGCTGCGCCTCGTGGCCAATGCCGACGACGACGCGGCCTTCCTGCGATCCGTCGCCTCGCCGGCGCGTGGGATCGGCGGCACCTCGCTGGCCAAGCTCGCGGAGCTGGCGCAGCAGCACCACCTGTCGCTCGACGGCGCGGCGCGGCAGATGTCGATCCTCAAGCAGCTGCAGCCGCGCATCGCGGCCGCGCTGGGCGAGTTCACCGGGATCATCGATCGCCTCCGCGACGACGCGGAGCGCATGCCGGCGAAGGACCTCGTGCTGGCGCTGGCCGAGCGCAGCGGGATGCTCGAGGCCTTCCGCGCGATGAGCAAGGACAAGGCCGGCTACGAGCGCCGCAAGGCGAACCTCGATGAGCTCGCCGACTGGTTCGACGGGCCGAAGTCGAGCGTGGGCGACCTCGCGGCGCAGATGATGCTGCTGAGCCACGCCGACCGCGGCGAGCCCGGCAACGCCGTGCGACTGATGAGCCTGCACGCCAGCAAGGGCCTGGAGTTCCGCGCGGTGTTCCTGGTCGGCCTCGAGGACGGCACCCTGCCGCACGAGGCCAGCATGGAAGAGGGGCGCATCGACGAGGAGCGCCGCCTGCTCTACGTCGGCATCACCCGCGCCAAGGAACACCTCGTGCTCTCGCATTCGCTGGAGACCAAGCGCTGGGGCGACACCATCAAGCTGCAGCCGAGCCGCTTCCTCGACGAGCTGCCGCAAGGCGACCTGCAGCGCGACGGCGCCGACCCGGAGGCCGAGGCCGAATCCAAGAAGCAGCGCGGCCGTGCCCATCTCGCGGCGATGGCGGCCTTGTTCGACGCACCGAAGTAGCCGTCGGCGGGATCAGCCCGTCAACGCTGGCAGCGCGGGCACCACACGGTGGCGCGCTGCCCGAGCCGCTCGCCCTTGAGGGTCGTGCCGCAGACCTTGCAGGCCTCGCCCTCGCGGCCGTAGACGAACAGCTCCTGCTCGAAATAGCCCGGCAGCCCATCGGGGTTCAGGAAATCGCGCAGCGTGGTGCCGCCGCGCTCGATCGCGTAGCCGAGGATGCGCTTCACCGCCGCCGCGAGGCGGTCGTAGCGCTCGCGGGTGACGCGACCGGCCGGCGTGGTCGGGCGGATGCCGGCGTCGAACAGGGCTTCGGCGGCGTAGATGTTGCCGACGCCGACGACCACGACCTGGTCCATCACGAAGGTCTTCACCGAAGCCTTCTTGCCGCGCGAGGCGGCGAACAGCGTGCCGCCGCTGAACGCGTCGGACAGCGGCTCGGGGCCGAGGCCGGCCAGCAGCTCATGCACCTCGCCGGGCGGCTGCCACAGCAGGCAGCCGAAACGGCGCGGGTCGGTGAAGCGCAGCACCCGGCCGTCGTCGAGGCCGACGTCGACGTGGTCGTGCGGCCCCGGCGGCGTCGAGGCCGGCAGCACGCGCATCACCCCGCTCATGCCGAGGTGCCAGAGGGCACTGCCCGCCGCCGTGCGGGTCAGCAGGTACTTGGCGCGGCGCTCCACGGCCTCGATGCGCTGGCCCGGCAGCCGCTCGCGCACGGCCTCGGGGATCGGCCAGCGGAGGTCCGGGCGGCGCAGGATCACGCCGGTCACCCGGCGGCCCTCGAGATGCGGGGCGAGGCCTCGGCGGGTGGTTTCGACTTCGGGCAGCTCGGGCATCGGCGGAAGGCGTGTGAACGTCCGGCGGAGTGTAGGCTCCCGGGCGTCGCTCGCATTGCGACGCCCCTGGTGCGGCCTTACGCTGCGCGCTCGGCCCCGGAACCCCCATGGACACCAGCCCCGACGACGCCCAGCGACGGATCGTGCAGAACGCGGCGCGCATGCGTGTGTTGGGCCTTTGGTTGGTCCTGCTACCGGTGGCCGTGGTCCTGCACGAGCGGCAAGCCCCGGCCATCATGTGGGCGTTGGCGGCGGCGAACGTGCTGGTGTGGCCATGGGTGGCGCGGCGGATGGCGCTCGCGCACGCGCGGCCGCTGGCGATGGAGCGCCGCAACCTGCACGTCGACGCCCTGATGGCGGGGCTGTGGGTGGCCCTGATGCAGTTCAACGCCGTGCCCTCGCTGGCGCTGGCGTCGATCGTCCTGATGGACAAGTTCGCGTTCGGCGGAGCGCGGCTGGCCCTGCGCTGCGGCCTCGTCTTCCTCGCCTCGGCCGCGGTGACCACGGCGCTCGGCGGCTTCGCGTTCTCGCCGGAGAGCTCGTGGCCGGCCATCGCCGCCACGGCGCCGGCCCTGCTGCTGTACCCGTCGGCGATCGCGCTCTCCGCCTGGCGGCTGTCACAACAGCTGGGCGCCCATCACCGGGCGCTGTCCTCCCTGGTGCGGCTCGACCCGCTCACCGGGGTCGCCAATGCGCGCGCATTGCAGGAGGCCGCCGAGCACGAGTTCCGCCGTTTCCGGCGCAGCGGCCATCGGGCCAGCTTCATGGTGGTGGATGTCGACCGTTTCCGCCTGCTCAACGACGTGCACGGCCGAGCCGCCGGCGACGCCGCCCTGCAGGCGATCGCCGCCGTCCTGCGCAAGACGCTGCGCGACACGGACACGTGCGGCCGGCTCGGCGACGATCGTTTCGGCGTGGTGCTCGCGGACGCGAGCGGCAGCGGCGTGGGCGAACTCGCGGAACGGCTGCGCCACGCCTTCGCAGGCCGCCTGTTGAAGGACGCCTCGGGCGGACATCCGACCGTCAGCATCGGTTACGCACAGATCGATGCCGGCATGCTGACGAGCACGCAATGGATCGCCGCCGCGGAATCGGCGCTGCGCCTCGCCAAGGCCGCCGGGCGCAACCGGAGCATGTCCGCCCCGGCGTTTGGCCCCCCCCCGTCGTGAGCACGGGCGCGGGACGCCTCGCCGCCCTGCTGTGGGCCGCCGTCGCCGCGTCGACGGTGCTGGCGGCACCGAGCGCAGAGCACGTGCAGGCGTTGGAAGCCCTTCGCCACGAGGATCCGCGCGCGTTCCTCGCGGCACTGCGGGCCGTCGAGCGCATGCCTCCAGCGGACGACCCGCAGCGCCGCGACCAGCTCGGCCTGCTCGGCGCCCACGGCCTGATGCTCGAATCCCGTTTCAGCGAGGCCCTGCAGCAAGCCGACCGGCTGGCAAGCGAAGCGCACGGCGAAGACGTGCGTATGCTCGCCGCCGCCCTCGGCATCGCCGTGAAGGGCGCGACACGCGACGTCCTCGAGGGTCAGAAAAGGCTGGAGTCCCTGCTCGGGGTGACGGAAGCGCGGCCCGACGATGCGGTTCGCCGCCACGTCGATCTGGTGGCCGCGGCCTTCTACAACCAGTTGTCGCAATCCGACATCGCCATGCGCCATGCCGAGCGCGTTCTCGCCGGCAATGCCAACCCAGAGGAGCGCTGCAGCGCGACGGTGCAGACCATCGATGCACGCCTCGCCAAGGAGCCGGCGGCGCTCGCCGACGCCGACTTCGATGGCGTCGAGCGGCTATGCGCCGCCGCCGCAACGACCCTGCCCGCCCTGCACGCCCATGTGCTCCGGGCGCGATGGTGGACGGCGCGGGGCGACGCGGGGCGCGCGGCCGCCCACCTGCAGGCGCAGATGCCGGCACTGGTCGCGACCGGTCACGCGCCGCTGCTTGCCGCCGCGCATGCGCAGTTCGCGGAGGCCCTGCAGAGGATCGGCCGGCTCGACGAGGCCCAGGCCCAGACGGAAGCCACCCTGGCGCTGAGCGCCGGTCTGCCGAGCGGCCTGCCGCTGCTCTCCGCGCGTCGCACGCGCTACGCGATCGCGATCGCCCGCGGCGACCACCGGGCCGCCTTGCGCGAGCTGCAGGCCGTGCTCATCGCGGAGCGTGCCTACGAGGACGAGATGCGTCGGATCTTCGTCGCCTACGAAACCGGCCGGCAGGAAGCCCTGTTGCGGCAGCAGGCGCTGGCCCTCGTCGAGGAGCGCAATGCCGGGCTGGCCCTCGATGCGCGCCACAGCGAACGGACGGCCGATGTCGTCCGGCTGCTCCTCGTGCCGCTCGGCGCGGCGTTCTGCGCACTGCTCGCCTGGGCGTGGCATTCGCGGCGGCTGCGGCGACGGCATCTCGAACGGCTTCAGGTCGACCCGCTCACGACGCTGTGGTCGCGGCAGCACTTCACGCAGCGGGCCGCCGCCGACCTCTTGGCGGCGGCGCGGCGGGCGCAGCCGATGGCGCTGGTGATGCTCGACCTCGACCACTTCTCGCAGGTGAACTCGCGCCACGGCCACCTGTCGGGCGACCGCGTGTTGGCCGCCATCGGGGCAACGCTGGCCCGCGTCGCGGGCCCGGGACGCCACTTCGGACGACTGGGTGGCGAGGAATTCGCGGTGCTCCTGGCGGGAGCCGGGCTCGACGAGGGACTGGGCTTCGCCGAACGCTGCAGGAGCGCCATCGCCGCCACGCAGGTGCCCAGTTTCGACGGCACCGCGCACCTGTCGATCACTGCGAGTTTCGGGGTGGTCTCGACCGCCACGGCCGGCTACCGGCTGAGCGACCTGCTGGCGAGTGCCGACCAGGCGCAGTTCCGGGCGAAAGCAGCGGGGCGGAACCGCGTGGCCGCCGCGGTGGTGGCCGCACACGACAGCATGGGCGCCGCGCCGTGAGGGCGCTGCTGGCCTGCGCATGGCTCGCGGCCTGCGCCGCCGCGCCGGCGTCGGCGGACGCCCCGGACCGGTTCGCCGACGGCCCGCGCGAACTGCTGCGGCGCTTCGATGCGGATGGCAGCGGCGATGTCGACGAGCCGGAGTACCTCGCTTACCTCGCACGGGGGTTCGAGGCCCGCGACGTGGACCGCAACGGCGTGCTCGAAGGCGCGGAGCTGCCGGCGAATGCCCGGGCCGTCACCCGCAGCGACCACGACGCGCGCCTGCGGCGGCAGTTCGTCCGCCAGGACACGAACGGCGACGGCCGGCTCGACGTCCGCGAGCTGCTGGCCCCGCCGCGCGGCTGACGCGTTGCTTCGGCTCCGGTCGTGATCAGGGCGCGATTGTCGCGCCCGCCACGACGATCCGTTGCACGGCAGGGGCTGCTCCCCCGCGGATTGGCGACGGAAGATGCGCGCCATCGCCGGACCGCCCGGCTCCCGCCCCAAGGAAAGCGCCATGATCACCCCACGCCCCGGCCACGAACGCGGACGCGCCTCGCACGGCTGGCTGCACAGCTTCCACAGCTTCTCGTTCGCCGACTACTTCGACCCGGCGCACGTGCAGTTCGGCCCACTGCGCGTCATCAACGAGGACCGCATCGCCGCGGGCACGGGCTTCGGCAAGCACGGCCATCGCGACATGGAGATCGTCAGCTACGTTCTCGACGGTGCCCTGGCGCACGAGGATTCGATGGGCAACCGTGCGAGCATCGTGCCGGGCGAAGTGCAGCGCATGAGCGCCGGCACCGGCGTGCTGCACTCGGAGTTCAACCACAACCCGAGCGGCGAGACGCACTTCCTGCAGATCTGGATCCTGCCCGACCGCGCCGGCATCACCCCGGGCTACGAGCAGAAGATGTTCCCGCCCGGCGAGAAGCGCGGTCGCCTGCGCCTCGTGCTCAGCCCCGACGGCGCGGAGGGGTCGGTGCGCATCCAGCAGCAGGCGCGGATGTACGCCGGCCTTTTCGATGGCGAAGAGCAGGCCACGCTGCCGCTGGCGCCGGGCCGCCTCGCCTACGTGCACCTCGCGCGTGGTGCCGCCAAGGTCAACGGCCACGTGCTGCGCGCCGGCGATGCGCTGAAGTTCGAGGACGAAGCGGCCGTCGCGGTCGAGGCCGGCGACGGCGCCGAAGTGCTGGTGTTCGACCTGCCGCGCGGCTGAGGCCGGCACACTCGGGGCATGCGCGCCACGCCGCCCAGCACGATCGCCCTCGACGCACCGCCGTTCCGGTTGCGACCCGTCGCCGAGCCGGACGTCGGACGCTGCGTGGCGCTTTTCACCGACAGCGAGGTCATGCGCTCGGTCGGTCCGCCCTTCGAGGCCGGTCGGGCGGCTCGCGCGGCGCTCGCCATGGTCGCGCACCAGGTCGCGGCGGGCGGGCGCTTCCGTCACTGGATGATCGAGCATGCCCACGGCACGGCCGGCCTCCTCGGGCTGGCCTTGCGATCCGTGGACTGGCCGGGTGGCGAAGCCGAGCTCGGCGTGCTCCTTTGGCCGGCGTGGCAGGCCCGCGGCGCGGCCACGGCCGCGGTCGTCGCGGTGCGCGCCTGGGCCTTCGACGTCGCCGCCCTGGCGGTGCTCACCTGCCATCACGCCGAGTCGCACGCCGCGGCGGCCGCGCTGATGCGGCGGGTCGGATTCACCCGCTGCGCGCCACGGGCCGACGCGCCGAGGCCCGTCGGCTGGGAGTGCGTCGCCGGACCGGCCGGCCGACCTCCGCCCTCCGGACCTCTCCGCTAGTCTCCCCCCTCGCCCGCCCGAGGACCGCCATGCCCGCCGACACCCCGCCCGCTGCTCCCCGCGGCCAGCTCGCCTGCGTCGGCCTCGGGATGATGCTCGGCGCCCACCTGACCCCTCGGTCCCGGGGCTGGATCGAAGCCGCCGACCTCGTGTTCGTGGCCGCCGGAGAAGCCCTCGTCGAGCCATGGGTAGCGACCATCAACCCGCGCATCACCAGCCTCCAGGGGTTCTACGCCGAGGGCAAGCCGCGCCAGCAAACCTATCGCGAGATGGTCGAGGCGATGCTGACCGAGGTCCGCGCGGGTCGACGGGTGGTGGGGGCGTTCTACGGCCATCCCGGGGTGTTCGCGCAGGTGCCGCACGCCGCCATCGCCCAAGCGCGCGCCGAGGGCTTCGATGCCGTCATGGACCCCGGCGTCTCGGCCGCGGACTGCCTCTACGCCGATCTCGGCCTCGACCCCGGGGCGGTGGGCTGCGCGCACTTCGAGGCGAGCCAGCTGCTGTTCTTCCGACGCATCATCGACACCAGCGCGTGGCTCGTGCTCTGGCAGGTGGGCCTCGCCGGCGACCGCACCTATGCCGTGCGTGGCAGCACCGTGGCGCAGCGCCAGCGCCTCGTCGACCGCCTGTTGAAGGACTACCCGCACGGGCATCCGGTGACGATCTACGAGGCGGCCACCCTGCCCATCGGCAGCCCACGCATCGACACGCTGCCCCTCGGCGAGCTTGCCCACGCCCGGTTGCACATGCACAGCACCCTCGTGGTTCCGCCGGCTCGCGCGCTGCAGCCCGAGCCCGCACACCGCGGGCCGAACGGCGATACGATCGGGTGAGCCGCCCCGGCGATGGACGCCCGACCGCCGCGATGACCGCGCCCTACCGCCCCATGCCGATGCGCGCCGCCCTGTTGCTGGCGCTCGCGCTGTTGGCCGGCGCCGGCACGCGGCCGGCCGAGGCCAGCGGCAACGACGGGACCGACCCGGCACTGCAGCGCGAAATGTCGCGCCTGTTCGAGCTCCGAACGCGGGAGCCGCGGGCCTTCGTCGATGGCGTACGGGCCCTGGAATCGCAACCCGAGCCCGCCAGCCTCGACCAGCGCGAGCACCTCCAGTACCTGCAGGCCTACCGGCTTGCGCTGGAAGGCCGCTTCCACGACGCCATCGGCCTCGCGAAGCCCTTGGCCGAATCGGCACAGGACCGGGCGCTGCGCCTGCGCGCCTCGGCCTACGTGGTGAACCTGCGCGCCGGCACACGGGACTTCGAGGCCGGGCTCCGCGAACTGGGCCAGGTGCTGAACGACATCGCCGCACTCGACCCGGCCAGTGATGCCGGGCTCCGGGACGGCATCGCCGAGGTCTGGCGCGCCGCAGCGGTGCTGTACTCCGAACTCGACCAGCACGCGCTGGCCCGCTGGTATGCGCAGCGCCTCATCGATGAGCTCCCCGATCCGCGCAACACCTGCTCCGCCGCGATCCTCATCGCCAAGGCGCGGCGCGTCACCGCAGACCCGTCGCTCCGCGCCGAGGATTTCCTCGCGGTCGATGCGGTCTGCGCGGGGGCGAACGAATCGACCCTGCTGAAGGCGTTCAACACGATCGAGCACGTCCGGTTCCTGGGGGACCGCGGCGAGAGCGACGCCGCGATGCGCCTGCTCGAAGCGCGCCTCGACGGCATCGAGCGCACGCGCTACCCGCGCCTCGTCGCCGAGGCCTTGGCCATCGACGCGGAACTGCAGTTCGCCGACGGGCGCGCGGCGCAGGCCGAGCGCCAAGCCCTGCGTGCGATCGAGACCTCGAAGGACAATCCCACCAGCCTGCCCGTCGCCATGGCCGAGGAGGTGCTTTACGAGATCCACCGGCAACGCGGGGACACGAGCGCCGCACTCCGGCACCTCCAGGGGTACATCACGGCCAGCCGCGCGCTCGCCGCGGAGAGCCGCACGAAGGAGAGGGCATTCCGCACGGTGCAGCACGAAACCCTTCAGCGCGAGCAGGCGCTCGCCCTCGCGACCGAACGCAACCGCGTGCTCGAACTCGAAGCACGCCTCGCCAAGGCCGAATCGCGCAACGCGGTGGTCGTCGCCACCGTGTTGGTGCTGACCTTGGCCGGCCTGGTGCTCTGGGCGCGGCGCCTGTGGAGGGAGGCCTCGCGGTTCCGCGAGCTGGCGCAGACCGATCCATTGACCGGCCTCGCGACCCGCCAGCATTTCAACGAGGTCGCCGCCGCGCTCCTGGCGCGCGGCCGCGCCGAAGGCGTGCCGTTGATGCTCGTCACCTTCGATCTCGACCACTTCAAGCAGGTCAACGACCGCCACGGGCACCTGGCCGGCGACGCCGTGCTGCGCGCGGTCAGCGGCGCGGTGCGGGCCGTGCCCGCACCCTTGCCAGCCGTGATCGGCCGCATCGGCGGGGAGGAGTTCGCGGTGCTGCTCGACGGCGCCACCCCGCCCGAGGCCGCCGGGTACGCCGAGGCGCTCCGGCAGGCGATCGCCACCACCCGGGTCGCCGTCGACGGGGGGGCGGTGCTCGCGGTGACCGCGAGCTTCGGGCTCACCGGAACCCACGAGTGCGAACGGGAGCTCTCCGCACTGCTCGACCGCTGCGATCGCGCGCTCTATCGCGCCAAGCACAACGGCCGAGATCGCGTCGCCGGGCCGACGCTGCCGCGAGAGGCGGCCTGACGCCCCGGCGATCCGTCGGACGCGGCTGCTAAGCTCCTTGTTGGGCTCGTCGCCACCGCGCTGTCCGCGTGGCGCGACAGCCGACCACCAGGGGACACCACGGCGATGACGACACTGATCGATTTCCTTTCCGCGCTGGCGCGCCAACCGACGATGCCGCTTTCCGACCTCGACGCCGCCGCGCGCGCCTTCGGCGTCGCACTCTCCGACGCCGAGGGTGACGCGCTGCGTCGGCGGGACGCCGCCGCCCTCGGCGGGCTGGCCGGGGATGGCGCGAAGCGTTGGTGCCTCCTCATCCCACCGGAGGACGCCCCGGAGAAGGCGCCCGAGGACGAGCCGACGCAGGACACGCCGCCGTCCGAGCCGTCGCCGGCCGAGCCCACGCCCCACTGATCCCGGGGCATGGCGGTCCCCATGACGCGCGGGGCGTGGGCGCTCGTGGCCGCGGCGCTGGCGCTCGCGGCCCCGGCCCACGCGACACCGGCCGACTTCGACGCCCGCCTCACCGAGGCCGACGCCGTCCGCCGCTCGGATCCGCGCCGTTTCGACGCTTTGCTCGCCACGCTGGCGACGGAACGCGACGCGGCGACGCCGGAGCAGCGCGATCGTTTCGACTTCCTCGCCGCCTATGCGCAAGCCTACTCGGGGAATTTCGAGGAGGCGATCCGGCTGTCGAAGCGGCTCCACGAGTCCACGCCGGCGCTGGATCTGCGCTTCCGCTCGGCCGCGCTGGTGGTGAACAGCGCCGCGGGGATTGGTGACTTCAACACCGGGCTCCAGTACCTCGACACACTGCTGCGCACCGCGGGCGACGTGGCGGATCGCCGCCTCCGGCACGACGGCATCGCCACGGGGGCGCTGCTGCTGAACCAGCTCGGCCAATACCAGGACGGAGAGCGGCTGGCGCAGCAGGTACTGGACGACCGGCCGAGCCCGGACATGCGCTGCACGGCCGGCTACCTGCGGCTCGAGTCGAGGATGGCACTCGAGCCCGCGGCAGTGAGGGATGCCGATGTCGTCGCACTGGCCGACGAATGCCAGCGTGGCGGCAACCGCCTGGCCGTGCACTTCAGCCGCCTTCAGCGCGCTCGCCTGCGCGTCATCGCCGGAGACGATGCCGCCGCGCGACGGCTGCTGGCGGACGACGCAGAGGCCGTCGACGCCACGCGCTATCCCCGCCTGATCGTCGAAGTGCAGTCGCTGCTCGCGCAGGTCGCCCTCCGCCTCGGCGACGTGCAGGCAGCCGCGGTGCATGCCGGCCGCGCCGTCGAGGCCGGACGGGGCTCGCGCTTCAGCGCGCCGGTGGTAGAGGCCCTGCGGGTCCTCGCCGACGTCGCGAGGCAGCGCGGCGACAGCGCCGAGGCCCTGCGTCGCATGGCGGAGTTCGCCGAGGCGCAGCGCGGATACCTCGACGAGGTCAAGGCGCGCGAACTCGCCGTGCAGCTGGCCCGCCACCAGACGCTGCAGCAGGCCCAGTCGATGGAGCTGCTCGAGCGCCAGAACCAGCTGCTGAGGCTGCAGCATGACGTCGGCGAACAGCGGCAGACCATCTTCCTGCTGGCACTCGCCCTGCTCGCGGTCCTGCTCGGCTTGGTCGTGCACTGGGCGCTGCGGGTGAAACGCCTGCAGCTGTCCTTCAAGCGGCTCGCGGAAACGGATGGCCTGACCGGGCTCGCCAACCGCGCGCACTTCACCGCGCAGTGCGAGCGTCGCCTGGCCGCGGCCAACGCGTCCGGACGCCGCGTCGCCGTGGCGTTGTTCGACCTCGACCACTTCAAGCAGGTCAACGACCGGCACGGCCATCCGGCCGGCGACGCGGTGCTTCGCGCCGTCGGCGAAGCCATCCGCGGCTCGCTGCGCCCGGGCATGCAGGCGGGTCGCATGGGCGGCGAGGAGTTCGGGCTCGTGCTTGACGCCGACGATGTCCCGGATGCCTTGGCCGGAGTGGAGGCCTGCCGCGAGGCGATCGCCTCGCTGGCCGTGCCCCTCGGCGCGACGGTGCTGGGCATCACCGCCAGCTTCGGCATGGCACGCTCGCTGCCCGACCGCCGCGACTTCAAGGCCCTCCTCATCGCCGCGGATGCCGCGCTTTACACGGCCAAGGCCTCCGGCCGCAACCGCGTCTGCCTCGCCCCGGAAGCCGAGGCGTCGCAACACGCCCCGCCATCCCCATCCACCCCGCACCCGATCACCGTCCCACAAGGATCGCTCCATGGCTAAGTCCACCCTGCACCCCATCCCCTCCGCCCTTGCGATCGCACTGGCGCTGCTTCCCTGCGACGGGGCCATGGCGGACAGCACGGTGGTTGCCGCGGACCGCCTGTTCGATGCGCGCAGCGGCCGCGTCGAGCGCGATGCCGAGCTGCTCGTCGTGGACGGCCGCATCGCCGCGATCGCCACCGGTGGCCGCACGGTCGACGCGCCGGCCGACGCGACGCGCCTTGATCTGGGCGACATGACCGTGCTGCCGGGCCTGATCGACATGCACGTGCATATCGACAGCGACCCGACCCACAGCGGCTACACCGGCCTCCAGTTCAACGACCGCTACTGGTCGGTGATCGCCGTGCCGCATGCGCAGCGAACACTCGAGGCGGGGTTCACCACCATCCGCACGCTCGGCGCCGACGCCTGGAACGACGTCGGCCTGCGGCAGGCGATCGACGAGGGCAAGGTCGCGGGTCCGCGGATCATGACCGCCGCCTACGCCTTCGGCGCCACCGGGGGCCACTGCGACAGCACCTACTTCCCGCCCTCGATGGCGCAACGCAGCCGCTACAACGCCGACAGCCCGGACGAGGGACGACAGCGCGTCCGGGAACTCCGCAAGTACGGCGCGCAGGTGATCAAGATCTGCGCAACCGGCGGCGTGTTCTCCCGCAACACCGAGCCGGGGCAGCAGCAGATGCGCTTCGAGGAGATGAAGGCGGTCGTCGACGAAGCGCACCAGTGGGGCCTCACGGTCGCCGCGCACGCGCATGGCGCCTCGGGCATCCGCGAGGCGATCCGCGCCGGCGTCGATACCATCGAGCACGCCAGCCTGATCGACGCCGAAGGCATCCGCCTCGCGAAGGAAAACGGCGCATGGCTGTCGATGGACATCTACAACACCGAGTACACGCAGTCCGAGGGCGCGCGGAACGGCGTGCTGCCGGACAACCTGCGCAAGGACCGCGAAATCGCCGAGGTCCAGCGGCAGAACTTCCGGAAGGCCCACCAGGCCGGCGTTCGCATGGTCTACGGCACCGACGCCGGCATCTATCCGCACGGCGACAACGGCAAGCAGTTCGCGGTGATGGTGCGCTATGGCATGACGCCCGCCGAAGCCATCCAGGCGGCGACGATCAACGCGGCGACGGCGATGAACCGGGAGGACGTCGGCGCCCTGGAAGCCGGACGATTCGCCGACCTGATCGCGGTGCCGGGCGACCCGACGCAGGACGTGACCCTGCTGGAAAGCGTTCCCTTCGTGATGAAGGGTGGCGAGGTGGTCAAGGACGCGCGCTGACAGCGCGCGACGCGACCCACTCGAGCAGGGTCTCCTCCGCCATCGGCTGCGCGATGCCATAGCCCTGCAAGGCGTCACAACCCAGTGCCTGAAGGTAGTCGCGCTGTTCCTCGGTCTCCACGAACTCGGCCGTGGCGTGGAGTCCGAACGCCTTCGCCAATCCGAGAATGGATCGGATGATGCGGTCCCCGTCGCCTCGATGGTCGCGGACGAACTGGCCGTCGATCTTCAGTGCCGAAGGCTTGAGCTCGGCGAGTCGGGCCATCGACGAGTAGCCCGTGCCGAAATCATCGAGGGCGATGCGCAGGCCCAGTGAACGAAGCCGCTCGATGACGCCGGTGATGGCGGCCGGGTCAGCGGCCAAGGCGCTTTCCGTCACTTCGAGCAGCATCGCCTCCGGAGGCACGCCGGCCGCCCGGACCAGGCCGTCGATGCGCTCGACGATACCCGGGCTCAACAGGGAAGGCGGCGCCAGATTGACCTGGAGAATCAGGTCGGGAACGTCGCGCCGCAGGGTCACCAGGGCCGGCAACGCTTTGGCCAGCACCTGCAAATCCAACTCGGCGCTGAAGCCCGCTTCCTCTGCCACCGGGACGAATCGCGCGGGCGGCACGCGCCCGCGTTCGGCATCGTTCCAGCGCGCCAGTGCCTCGACCGCCGTCAACCGCCCGTCCACCGCGGAGACGATCGGTTGGAAGGCGACATCGATCCGCTTTTCGTCGAGCGCGCGACGCAGGCGCCGCTCGATGGACTCACGCTCCACGAGGGCCTCGCGCATCGACGGCACGTAGTCGACCAAACGACTGCCACCGGCCCGCTTCGCCTCGTACATCGCGATGTCCGCGCGACGCAGCCAATCTCCGGGGGAGTCGAGGTCCGGAGACAGCGAGGCGCGCCCGAGTGATGCGCGCAGTCGGAGCGCATGCCCGGCAGCGTCCAGCACACGCACGTTCGCCACCGACTCGAGCACCTCGCGACCGATGTCATCCCCGTGATTGGCGAGGATGGCGTACTCGTCGCCGCCGAGGCGGAACACCTCCCCGCGCGGGCCAAGCATGGCCGCCAAGCTGCGCGACAAGGCCACGAGCATGGCGTCGCCCGTGGCGTGTCCATGCACGTCGTTGATGGCCTTGAAACCATCGAGGTCGAGCAAATGAAGGGAAGCCGGCCAGCTTCGGCCAGCGGTCATCAGAACCTCCAGCCGGGCCTGCAGCGCCGCCCGGTTGCCGAGCCCGGTCAGCGGATCACGGAGCGCGGCCTTCCGCCACTCCGTCCTCGCCCCGTCGAGGGTGCGGTAGATCGATCCGAACTCCTCGCCGAGCAGGGTCAACTCGTCACGCGGGCCGGGGAGGTCCATGCGACGAATGGTGCCGACACGGAGGGCCTCGACCTCTCGCCGAAGCGCCTGGATGCGGACCAGGACTTGCCGCTTCAGCAGTTCGATCAACAGGTAGATCAAGGCCGCCAGCAGCAGGGTCTGTTGGACGACGGTCACCATCTGGACTTGGCCAAGCAAGCCCGAGAGTTCATAGGGCTGGTGGGCAACCGCCATCACTTCGGTGCCGAGGATCGGGTCATCGATTGGCACTGCCAACAACGCCGCATCATCCTGCGCCTCGATGGCCGGACGATCGGCGTCGAAGGCCACGATGCGGTAGTCGACCTGCGCTTCGATCGCGCGTGCCACGAGCCGATCCCGGTCGATGGATCGAAGGACCATCATCAATCCACCGTTCGGCGGTTGACCGCGGTAACCCACCGCGCCGATGCCCACTTGGATCCAACGACCGTCATGCTCGACCCAAGTGACGCCTGTATCGCCGCCATTGCGAACAATGGCCGCTTGCGGCAATCGGCGAAGTCGCTCGATCAGCCCGGGCGCCACGCCCACGAGCCCCGCCGCGCCGTCGAACGCCGGCGCTTCCAATGCTGCATCGCCGAAGTCCTCGGCGGCGCGCTCCGCGAGCCCGGCCACCAGCACCGTTCCCTGCGGGGAGAGCACCAACACGCCATCCGTGTCCGAATTGTCGAGAAACCAGACATCGAAGGTCTCGCGTCGGAACCCCGGATCGCCGGACTCGACGAACGCCGCCATCGCGTTCCAATAGACGTTGTCGTCGACGAACGTGCGCAGCAGATCAGCCTTGGCACGTTCGATGCTGGCCACGCGGTCCCACGCCCGCTTTGCCTCTTTGGCCTCGACCGCGTCGACCATGCGCCCGGTCAAGCCAAAGGTGACGCTCGCCATGACGAGCACCAGCGCCGCCCCGATCGCCAGAAACGCGCGGACGATGCGCGCCTGCAGGCTGACGATCTGCGTGGGGGCGCCCGACCGTGCCGGTACCGTCATGTCGCCGGCTCCGCGAACGGAGGAAGGGAACGCATCTGGGCTTCCGAACGGCATGGAGAAACCCACGAGTGGACCCAGCGAATGCTGCAAGGCGCTGACAGTCGGCCAACCACGGATGAATCCGTCTCGATTCGAGACATCGAACACAGGTGGCCCGTGCGACCGGTCACATCGTCAAGCGGTGCTCCCGCATGCCGTCACCAGGCTGCGTCGCCCCGCGGGGGCGATCCACGGCGTGGCACGAGCAAGTTAATAGGCACAGCCTATCAACATGAGTCAAACAATCCATTTCTCCTTGTCATGGGAGGGGCGTAGGTTCCTCGGCACGCGGCATCCCGCCGCGCCAGCGCCGCAACCCCGCCGCGCGGATCCCCACAGGAGCCTCCCATGTCCACTGAAGCGAAGTGCCCGTTCTCCTCCGGCAGCCGAACGACCACCCAGCCCGGCAACGGCGGCAATGCCGCCTGGTGGCCCGAGCAGCTGAACCTTTCCATCCTCCATCAGCATTCCGAGAAGTCGAACCCGCTGGGCAGCGACTTCGACTACCGCAAGGCCTTCGCCGCGCTGGACCTCGATGCCGTCGTCGCCGACCTCAAGGCGGTGATGACCGACTCGCAGGACTGGTGGCCGGCCGACTACGGCCACTACGGCCCGTTCTTCGTGCGCATGACCTGGCACGCCGCCGGCACCTACCGCATCCATGACGGTCGCGGCGGCGGCGGCCACGGCGCGCAGCGCTTTGCGCCGGAGAACAGCTGGCCGGACAACGGCAACCTCGACAAGGCCCGCCGCCTGCTGTGGCCGGTCAAGCAGAAGTACGGCCAGGCCCTGAGCTGGGGCGACCTGTTCATCCTCGCCGGCAACGTCGCGATGGAGACGATGGGCTTCAAGACTTTCGGTTTCGCCGGTGGCCGCCCGGACATCTGGGAGCCGCAGGACGACATCAACTGGGGCCCGGAAACCGAGTGGCTGGGCGACAAGCGCTACAGCGGCGACCGCCATCTCGCGGAGCCGCTCGGCGCCGTGCAGATGGGCCTGATCTACGTGAACCCGGAAGGCCCGAACGGCAACCCGGACCCGGTGGCTTCCGCACGCGACATCCGCGAGACCTTCGGCCGCATGGCGATGAACGACGAAGAGACCGTGGCCCTGGTCGCCGGCGGCCACACCTTCGGCAAGGCGCACGGTGCCGCGCCGGCGAGCCACGTGGGCCGCGAGCCCGAAGGTGCCCCGGTCGAGGCGCAGGGCTTCGGCTGGGCCAACAGCTTCGGCACCGGCAAGGGCAAGGACACCATCACCTCGGGCATCGAGGGCGCCTGGAAGCCGAACCCGACCACCTGGGACATGGGCTACTTCGACACCCTGTTCGGCTACGAGTGGGAGCTGACCAAGAGCCCGGCCGGTGCCCACCAGTGGAAGCCGAAGGGCGACGCCGGCGCCGGCACCGTCGTCGACGCGCACGACCCGACGAAGTTCCACCAGCCGATGATGACCACGGCCGACCTCGCGCTGCGCTTCGACCCGGCCTACGAGAAGATCTCGCGCCGCTTCCACCAGAACCCGGCGGAGTTCGCCGACGCCTTCGCCCGCGCCTGGTTCAAGCTGACCCACCGCGACATGGGCCCGCGCGCCCGCTACCTCGGCAAGCTGGTGCCGAAGGAAGTGCTGGTGTGGCAGGACCCGGTTCCGGCCGTCGACCACGTGCTCGTGGACGCGAGCGACATCGCCGCGCTGAAGGCGCAGGTGCTGGGCTCCGGCGTGAGCATCGCCGCACTCGTCTCTGCCGCCTGGGCCTCGGCCTCGACCTTCCGCGGCAGCGACAAGCGCGGCGGCGCCAACGGCGCGCGCATCCGCCTCGCCCCGCAGAAGGATTGGGCGGCGAACAACCCGGCCGAGCTGGCGAAGACGCTGGCGGTCCTCGAAGGCATCCAGAAGGACTTCAACGCCAAGGCCACGGGCGGCAAGAAGATCTCGCTCGCCGACCTGATCGTGCTGGCCGGCGGTGCCGCCATCGAAGCCGCGGCCAAGGCCGCCGGCCAGTCGGTGACCGTGCCCTTCCACGCCGGCCGCACCGACGCCGGTCCGGAGCACACCGATGCCGCCTCGTTCGCGGTGCTCGAGCCGCACGCCGACGGCTTCCGCAATTTCGCCAAACCGGGCTGCGAAGCCAAGGCCGCCGAGATGCTGGTCGACAAGGCCCAGCTGCTGACGCTGACCGCGCCGGAGATGACCGTGCTGGTGGGCGGCCTGCGCGTGCTGGGCGCCAACACCGGTGGCAGCGCCCACGGCGTGTTCACCCACCGTGCCGGCGTGCTGAGCAACGACTTCTTCGTGAACCTGCTCGACATGGGCACGGCGTGGTCGCGCTCGGCGGGCAACCCGAACGTGCTGGAAGGCCGCGACCGCAAGAGCGGCGCCGTGCGCTGGACGGCCACGGTGGTCGACCTCGTGTTCGGCTCGAACTCGCAGCTGCGTTCGCTGGCCGAGGTCTACGCGCAGAGCGACTCGGCGGCGAAGTTCACCGCCGATTTCGTGGCGGCGTGGACGAAAGTGATGGAGCTGGACCGCTTCGACCTGCGCTGATCAGACGCGCCACGGCTGAAGACGCGCGGGGTGGGCCGGCGAACGCCGGCCCACCCCGTTCCTTCGTTGGCGCGCTATCCGCGTAGGCGCGCAAGACCGCGCCAGTAGCAGGAACGCCTCGCCGCCCGCGTTGACGCCGCTAGAATCCGCGGCAACCCACCTCGCGAGCCCCGCCATGCCCATCCGCCCCTTCCGCGACAAGACGCCCGTGCTCGGCGAACGCTGCTACGTCGACGAGGGGGCGCACCTGATCGGCGACGTGGCGTTGGGCGACGACGCCTCCCTGTGGCCCGGCGTGGTGGTGCGTGGCGACGTGAACCACATCCGCATCGGCGCGCGCACCAACGTGCAGGACGGCACGATCATCCACGTGACGCACGACGGCCCGTACACGAAGCCGGACGGCTTCCCGACGATCATCGGTGCCGACGTCACCATCGGCCACGCGGCCTGCATCCACGCCTGCACCATCGAGGACGCCTGCCTGATCGGCATGAAGGCGCTGGTGCTCGACGGCGCGGTGGTGCGCAAGCACGGCTTCGTCGGTGCGGGCGCCGTGGTGCCACCAGGCAAGGTCGTGGAGAGCGGCGAACTCTGGCTGGGCAACCCGGCGAAGCCGGTGCGGCGCTTGAGCGACCGCGAGATCGAGCAGCTCTACTACTCGGCCAAGCACTACGTGCGCCTGAAGGACGCCTACCTCGGCCTGCCGCTGGAATGAGCGGCGGCGGCCCGCCGCGGCGGTCACTCCGCCGTGTGCAGGGCCACCGCGCCGGCGCGCAGCTCGGCGTAGATCGGATCGGTGTCGGGCGCCTCGCCGTGCCAAAGGCGGAAGGCTTCGGCCGCCTGTTCCACCAGCATGCCCAGACCGTCGAGCGCGGTCTCGCAGTGCTGCGAACGCGCCCAGGCAAGGAAGGCGATCGCGGCCTCGCCGTAGCTCAGGTCCACCGCCAGCGTGCGCACCGTCGCGAGCGACGACGGCAGGGCCATCGTGCTGGCGCTGCGTCCCGCCGACGTGGCGTTGACGATCATGTCGAACACGCCGAGGTTGGGGAGGTCGTCCCAGTAACGGGTGTGCACCCGGCCCGGCTCGCCCAGGCGGTCGCTGAGCGCATCCGCACGATCCGGGCTGCGGTTGACGATCCACAGCGACTCGATCCCGGCGTCGAGGAGCGCGGGCGCCACGCCGTGGGCGGCGCCACCGGCGCCGAGCAGCAGCACCTTGCGGGCGCGAAGGTCGAGCCGATGGCGCTCGGTGAGGTCGTGCACGAGGCCGGCACCGTCGGTGTTGTCGCCGTGCCAGCCGCTGGCGCCGCGAATCAGCGTGTTCACCGCACCGCAGCGGCGCGCGCGCTCCGACAGCGTGGCGCACAGCGCGCGGGCGGCTTCCTTGTGCGGCAGGGTGATGTTGAGCCCGGCGCCGCCAGACTGCGCGAAGGCCGCGACGGCGGCGTCGAAACCCGCCGGCGCGACGTCGATGAGGCCGTAGTCGAGGGCGATGCCGCACTGCGCGCCGAAGGCCGCATGGATGCGCGGCGACAGCGAATGCGCGACGGGATGGCCGATCAGTGCGTAGCGTCCGCTCATGGCGTGTTCTCCTCGGCGAAGCGGTGGGTGCTCGCGCTCAGCCTGCGCGCAACCAGCGCGCGGCGTCCAGCGCGAAGTAGGTCAGGATGGCATCGGCGCCGGCCCGCTTGATCGACAGCAGGGCTTCGAGCGCGCAGGCGCGCTCGTCGAGCCAGCCGTTCTGCGCGGCGGCCTTGAGCATCGCGTACTCGCCGCTCACCTGGTAGACGAAGGTCGGCGCACCGAAGGCGTCTTTGACGCGCCGCACGATGTCGAGGTAGGGCAGGCCCGGCTTCACCATGACCATGTCGGCGCCCTCGTCGAGGTCGAGGCCGACTTCGCGGATGGCCTCGTCGCTGTTCGCCGGGTCCATCTGGTACGTGTGTTTGTTGCCCTTGCCGAGGTTGCCGGCGCTGCCGACCGCATCGCGGAACGGCCCGTAGAAGCTGCTGGCGTACTTCGCCGAGTAGGCGAGGATGCGGGTGTGCACGTGGCCCGCGGCTTCGAGCGCATCGCGGATGGCGCCGATGCGCCCATCCATCATGTCGCTGGGCGCGACCACGTCGGCGCCCGCCTCGGCGTGGCTCAGGGCCTGCTTCACCAGCGCCTCGACCGTGGCGTCGTTGACCACATAGCCTGTTTCGTCGATGAGCCCGTCTTGGCCGTGCGTGGTGAAGGGGTCGAGCGCCACGTCGGTGATGACGCCGAGCTGCGGGTAGGCGGCCTTCAGCGCGCGAACGGCGCGCTGGGCCAGGCCCTGCGGGTTCCAGGCCTCGGCGGCATCGAGGCTCTTGGCCTCGGCCGGGGTGACGGGAAACAGGGCCAGCGCCGGGATGCCCAGCGCGACGGCCTCGCCGGCGACCTTGAGCAATTCGTCGATCGACACCCGCTCGACCCCGGGCATCGAGCCGATGGCCTCGCGACCCGGCAGCTCGTGCACGAAGACCGGAAGGACGAGATCGTCGGCGGCGAGGTGGTTCTCGCGGACCAGGCGTCGGGAGAAATCATCGCGGCGGAGGCGGCGCGGGCGTTGGCGAAGGGCACTCATCGGGGCTGGACCGGCAGGGCGGGACGGGACGGGACGGCATGGTACGCCGCCCGGGGCAGGCCGCAGGGCAAGACGCCCGTCCCGTTTCGTCCCGGCGACCGGGCTTACACTCGACGGAATGACGACGCCCCCCTCCCCCCGCAGGAACGCGCCGGGAACCGCAGCACACGACCCGGTGCCGCCCCTCGGGCGGGCGTTGGAGGACGCCAAGCGGGAGATCGCCCGGCTGCAGGCGGAGCTCGACCGCCGCACCCACGCGATGCGCTTCCAGGAGGCGCTGTTCGCGATCTCCGAAGTCGCCAGCTCGTCGAAACCGACGGCCGAGGTGATGGCGGCGATGCACCGCATCGTCGGCACCCTGATGTACGCCGAGAACTTCTTCATCGCGCTGCGCGATCCCGTGCGCCACACGCTGCGTTTCGCCTACTTCGCCGACAGCGAGGACGTCGATGGCCTCGACCCCGAGCTCGAGATCCCCGAATCGGAACTGCGCGGCAGCCTGACCCTCGAGGTCATCCGCCACCAGCGGGCGTTCCGCGGTCCGTCCGAGCAGCTGGCCGCCAGCCTCGGACTGGCCGGCGTGGCGCAGGGCCCCGAGAGCCATGACTGGCTCGGAGTGCCCATGACCAGCGATGGCATCACCCATGGCGCGGTGGTCGTCCAGAGCTACCGCCCGGAGCACACGTACAGCGCCGAGGACGAACAGCTGCTGACCTACGTGGCGGCGCACATCGCGGCCGCGCTGGCGCGCCGGCAATCCACCATCGAACTGGAGCGCCGCGTGCAGCAGCGCACCGAGGCGCTGCAGGCCGAAGTCGTCGAGCGCCAGCGCGCCGAACGCCTGCAGACGGCGCTTTACCGGATCACCGCCCTGGCGAGCCGCCACGAGTCGGAGGACGACGCGCGCTTCTACGCCGACGTCCACCACATCGTGGGCGAGCTGATCGACGCCCGGAATTTCTACATCGCACTCTGGGACGAAACGACGGACGAGACCTCGTTCCCGTACTCGGTCGACGAGCGCACGGCGTCCCGGCCGCCACGACGGGCCGGCCAGGGATTGACCGAGTACGTGCTGCACAGCGGCGAACCCCTTCTGGCCACCGAATCGGTGATGCGCGAACTGAACGCCGTGGGCGCGACCCGCCCGGGCTTGCAGTCCGCGACCTGCTGGCTCGGCGTGCCCATGCGGGTGGACGACGCCCCCGTGGGGGTCATCGCGGTGCAGAGTTACCGCAACGACGTCCGTTTCACCCATCGCGACCTCGAACTGCTGAGCTTCGTCGGTACCCACATCGCCGCGGCCATCGGCCGCCGCCGCGCGGAGGCCGCCCTGCGCCAGGCCTACCTCGACCTCGAGCACCGCGTGTCGGAGCGCACGCGCGAGCTCGGGCTGGCGAACGAGACCCTGCGCCAGCAGATCAGCGCGCGCGAGGGGGTGGAGCGCCAACTCAAGCACCAGGCGCTGCACGACAGCCTCACCGGGCTCCCGAACCGCCAGTACCTGCTCGACCGCCTCGTCGCCTCGATGGCACAGCATGCGGCCCAGCCCGAGCGGCTGTTCGCCGTCCTCTTCCTCGACCTGGACCGCTTCAAGGTCATCAACGATTCCGAAGGCCACCTCGTCGGCGACGCGCTGCTGCGCGAAGCGGCGAAGCGGATCGCCGAATGCGTCCGCCATCCGGACGTGCTCGCGCGCCTTGGCGGCGACGAATTCGCGGTCCTGCTCGAGCGCATCCGCAGCGTCGACGACGCGATCAACGTGGCCGAGCGAATCATGCAGGTGCTCGACCAGCCATTCCTCATCGAGGGCCGGGAGCTGCACAGTTCCGCGAGCGTGGGCATCGCCGTCGCGCAGCCCCACTACGCGTCCGCCGAGGAGATCCTGCGCGACGCCGACGCCGCGATGTACCGGGCCAAGGCCGACGGCCGGAAGCGCTACGCGCTGTTCGACGAGGACCTCAGGCACCTCGCGCAGCAGCGGCTCGAGCTCGAGCGCGAGATGCGCCGCGCGATGGTCCAGCACGAGTTCATGCCGCACTACCAGCCGATCGTCAGCATTGCGAACGGCGCGGTGCTGGGCTACGAAGCGCTGCTGCGATGGCATCGCCCGGACGGCGTCCTGCGCGCGCCGGGCGCTTTCCTCGGCCTGGCCGAGGAGACCGGGATGATCGAGGAAATCGACTGGCGCATGTACGCCAGCGCGATCCGCGACCTCGTGCGATTGACGCCGGGCCATGCCTACGTCTCGGTCAACCTGTCGCCGAGGCACCTGCTGGCCCCGGACTTCGCGGAGCGTTTCCTCGCCCTCGTGGGCGAACAACGCGCCCACCCGTCGCGCGTCTGCGTGGAGGTGACCGAAGGCGCGCTGATCGACCGGAAGGATCTCGCGCGCGCGGCCCTCGAGACCCTTCACCGGGCCGGGGTGCGGATCATGCTGGACGATTTCGGCACCGGCTATTCGGCACTTTCCTACCTACAGCACTTCCCGCTGCACGGACTCAAGATCGACCGCAGTTTCGCCAGCGACCTGGATGGGAGCGGCGAGTCGCGGGGCGGGTCGCGGCCGATCATCCGTGCGATCGTGGCCATGGCCTCCTCGCTGGAACTCGAGGTCGTCAGCGAAGGGATCGAGACCGAGGACCAGCGCAAGGCGCTGTGGACGCTGGGCATCCGCCAGGGCCAGGGCTACCACTTCGGACGCCCGGCGCCCCTGCAGCACTGGGTCGATCTCGGGGCGTCCCCCGCGCCGGTCTGATCCGGAGGGGAAGGCCGTCGCGCGCGTCCGCCGCGCGCTCAGCCGCGCCGCACCTCGACGAGGTGCCGTTCGCCCTCCAGCCCCGGCACGGCGAGCCGGTGCACCGGGCCCACCACCCAACCGGCCGGCAGCTCGGCGATTTCCCCGGCGGGATGCACGCCTTTCATCGCCAGCAGCCGGCCAGCCGGCGCCAGCAGGTGGCCACCGACCGCGAGGATGCCGGCGAGGCGGTCGAGCGCGCGGGCGGTGATCGCCTCGAAGGCGCCGGGTTCCGCCACCGCCTCGGCGCGGGACTCGAGCACGCGCACGCGTGGCGAGAGGCCGAGCTGGCGCACGCACTCGCGAAGGAAGCGCGCTTTCTTGCCGTTGCTTTCCACCAGTGCGACGGCGAGGCCGGGCGTGGCCAGCGCGAGCGGCAGGCCAGGAAGGCCCGGCCCGGTACCGAGATCGGCGAGGTTGGCGAGACCACGGACCTGCGGGGCCATGGCCAGTGAATCCAGCAGGTGCTTCACCAGCATCTCCTGCGGATCGCGGATGGCGGTGAGGTTGTACGTGGCGTTCCAGCGCACCAGCAGCGCCAGGTAGGCCAGCAGGGCGCCGGCCAACGTCCCGTCGTCCCCGGTCACCGGGGCGGCACGCTGCACCGCGGCGGCGGGGTCCAGCCCGAGGGCCTGGAGGCCGCGCTCGAGGGCGGCACGGAGGGAGAACGGGTCGAAGGCGGGCGTCGGCGAAACGGTCATCCCCCATTGTCGCCGAACCGCCTCGTCAATCGGCGTCACTGGCGGCGACGACGCGACCCGGCTCACGTTCCGTGGTCGGCGGATCGGCCAGCCTCGCCTGCCCCCCCCCCTGCGCGAGCCCGCCCCATGGCCGAAGTCCTCCTCACCGGCGCCACCGGATTCGTCGGACGCCACCTCCTGCGCGAGCTCGTGTCCGCCGGCCATTCGGTGCGGGGCGTCTCCCGCTCGGAGTCGGGTGATGCCGCCATCCGCGCGCTGGGCGGGGAGCCGGTGCGCGCCTTGCTGGGCGAGGACAGCCCGGCGGAATGGGCCCTGCTGCAGGCCGCGGTCGAGGGCTGCGAAGCCGTCTTCCACACCGCCGCCGACACCACCCAGTGGCGTCCGCACAACCCGGTCCAGACCCGCACCAACGTGCGCGGCGCCGAACTGCTGCTGCGCGCGGCGGAAGCGGCCGGGGTGCGGCGCTTCCTGCACACCAGCTCGGTGTCGGCCTACTCGCATCTCGTCCACGGCGTGCTGCGCGAGGACGTGCGCCAGCGCGGCGGCGAAAGCTGGGTGAACTACGAGCGCACCAAGTTCCTGGCCGAGCAGGCCGTGCGCGGATCGCGGGTGCCTTGGGTGGTGTTCCAGCCCTCGCACATCCTGGGCCCCGGCGACACCCGCAACTGGGCGCGCCTGATCCTGCTGGTCGACCAGGGCAAGCTGCCGGGCGCCCCGCCGGGCTCCGGCGCATTCGCGGATGTCCGCGAGATCGCCCAGGCCCAGGTACGGGCCTTCGAGGACGGCATCGAGGGCGAGGCCTTCCTGCTCGGCGGTGCCCACGCGAGCTTCGTCGAGCTGATCGGCATGATCGGCCAGCGGCTCGGACGCAAGGCGCCGAGCCGCGCCACGCCGGCCTGGGTGCTGAAATCGGTGGCGTGGGCCAGCGACGCGCTGTCGCGGGTGACGGGCAAGATGCCGGACATCACGCCGGAAGCCGCGGTCTTCCCCTGCCACGACCTGAGGGTGGACTCGTCGAAGGCCATCGCCCGGCTGGGCTACCACGAGACCCCGCTGCCGGAGCTGCTCGACGCCACCATGGCCAGCCTGCGCGAGGCCGGCCTGCTCCGCGGCTGAGCCGGGGCTCCGGAGCGCTGTGGCATCATCCACGGCCTTGCCGGCGCCCACGCCGGCTGCACGGAACTCGCCTCGCGCATGGCCCGCATCCTCGCAATCGCCAACCAGAAAGGCGGCGTCGGCAAGACGACGACGGCCGTCAACCTGGCCGCCGCCCTCGCCACCACCCCGCGCCGCGTGCTGCTGGTCGACCTCGACCCGCAAGGCAACGCCACCATGGCCTCGGGCGTCGACAAACGCGAGCTCGAGGCTTCGATGTGCGAGGTGCTTCTGGCCGAAGCCAGCGCCGAGGCGGCCATCGTCACCACGCCGGAAGGCTACGACCTGCTGCCCACCAACATCGACCTGACGGCGGCCGAGATCCGCCTGATGGACGAGTCGCAGCGCGAACAGCGCCTGAAGAACGCGCTCGACACCGTGCGCGAGCGCTACGACTACATCCTGATCGACTGCCCGCCCTCGCTGTCGCTGCTGACGCTCAACGCGCTGGCCGCAGCCGATGGCGTCATCGTGCCGATGCAGTGCGAGTACTTCGCGCTGGAAGGCCTCTCCGCGCTGGTCAACACCGTCAACGCGCTGAAGCAGAAGCTGAATCCGTCTCTCGAGATCAGCGGCATCGTCCGCACCATGTACGACGTGCGCAACAACCTCGCCAGCGCCGTGTCGAACGAGCTCACCGAACACTTCGGCGACAAAGTGTTCCGCTCGATCGTGCCGCGCAACGTGCGCCTCGCCGAAGCGCCGTCGCACGGCCGCAGCATCATCGGCTACGACCGGGCCTCGCGCGGCGGCATCGCCTACCTCGGGCTCGCCGGCGAGATCGTCCGCAACGAGAAGAAGCTGGCCAAGGAGGCCGCGCGATGAGCACGAAAGCACGCGGCCTCGGCCGCGGCCTCGACGCCCTGCTGGGCACCGGCAACAAGGGCGCCAAGGCCGACGAACCGGCGCCGGGCGATGTGCTGAAGACGCTGCCGATCGGCCAGCTGCAGGCCGGCAAGTACCAGCCGCGCCAGCATTTCGAAGCCTCGGCGCTCGACGAGCTGGCCGAGTCGATCAAGGCGCAGGGCGTGATCCAGCCCATCCTCGTGCGCGCGGTCGGCAAGGACCGCTACGAGATCATCGCCGGCGAGCGCCGCTGGCGCGCCTCGGAGCGCGCCGGCCTCGCCGAGGTGCCGGTGGTGCTGCGCAAGGTCGACGACCGCGCCGTCATCGCGATGGCGTTGATCGAGAACATCCAGCGCGAGGACCTGAATCCGCTGGAGGAAGCCCAGGCCCTCGCCCGCCTGATCGACGAATTCGCCCTGACCCACCAGCAGGCCGCCGAGGCCGTGGGCCGCTCGCGCGCCGCCGTGTCGAACCTGCTGCGCCTGCTCGAGCTGCCGGAAGCGATCCGCGCGCTGGTCGATGCGCGCAAGCTGGAGATGGGCCACGCCCGTGCGCTGCTCACGCTCAATCCGCAGGCCGCCGTCGCGCTGGCGCAGCAGGCCGCCGAGGAAGGCTGGAGCGTGCGCGAGGTCGAGCGCCGCGCCCATGAACTGGCGGCCGGCAAGCTGCCGGAGACCAAGCCGGGCAAGAAGCCGGCGGCGAAGCGCGACGCCGATGTCGCCCAGCTGGAACGCGAGCTCGGCGAACTGCTGGGGACGAAGGTCGAGATCAAGTCCGGTCGCGGCGGGAAGGGCCAGCTGGTGCTGCACTTCCACGGCAACGAAACGCTGGACGGGCTGCTCGAGCGCCTGCGAGGCCCGTCACCCTAGGGCGTCGGATCGCGGCTTCCGTGGCGCCCGTCACGGATTGTCAACGAGCGTCAACCCTGTGACGGGTTGCCCATTACGCTGACTGGCGCCCACGGAGTCCCCCCCCCCCCCATGACCCGCTCCTCCCCCCGTTTCGCGGCGCTGTGCACCGTCGCCGCCCTCGTCGCCGGTCCCGCCACGGCGGCCAACCGCAACTTCAGCGCCGCGCTTGCCCCGATGCTGGAGGCGACGCGCGACTACGTCCTGGTGGACGAGGGCAGGGCCAAGTCGGCAACCCCATCGATCACCAACGCGGGCTGCAATCCCTGCTGGGGCGAGGTCGTGCGTTACACCACCTTCTCGTCGCCGGTGAAGACCTTCGACGCCCACCGCTACGACGGACGCGACGTCGTGCTGCTGGTACCCGTCGACCATCCCCGCGCGGCGCGGGCGACGCCGGAGCGCATCCGCACGCTGGTCGACCGGCTCGACCTGATCCACGCCACCTACCGTGAGCTCCTGGGCTGGGAGCCGACGCGCAGCCGCGACCCGCTCGGCAAGCAGATCGCCGCGATCCTTCCGGAAGACCGCAGCGACTTCTACGGCCTCGCCTTCGTCCCCGGCGACAGCTCCGAGTACAGCAATGCCGTACTGGGCGAGGACAGCTTCGACGACGACATCCTCGGCAACGTCTTCGTCCATGAACTCGCGCACAACTTCGATCCGATCCGGCACTGGGACTTCGGCCCCGATGCCGCGCACGACTGGACCACCTTCATGCAGGTCTGGACGGCGCGCCGGCTGGCACGAATGGACGAGGGCGGCCGCAGCCGCTGGGAGCGCGAGGAGGCCAACCAGACCACCCGGCGCTGGTCGCTCTGGCAGTCCGACCCGGCGCGCTACACGTTCGCGCGCTGCGCGGTGCAATCGCCCCGACCGCAGGACTGCCAGGACAACGTCAACACGATCACCGGCGTGCTGATGGCCACGCTGGCGCGCCACGTCGACTCGCCGGCCACGATCCGGCAATGGCTGCGCACGGTGCGCGCCGATGCAACCCGCCCCGACACCGCGGAAGCGCGCAGCGACTACCTGCTGCGCACCCTGGCCGACGCCACGCGGACCGACACGCGCTGCGCGGCGCAGCACTTCCGCTTCCCGGTCGGGCCCGGCCTCGCGGCGGCCGCGGCCTACGCCACGCCCTTCCCCGGCTGCCTCGACAGCGACAACGACGGCTTCCGCCGCTTCGATGATTGCGACGACAGCCGCGCCGACGTGCGCCCGGGCGGCACGGAGATCGTCGACGGCCGCGACAACACCTGCGACGGCATCGTCGACGAGCGCCTCGTGCGCGAGGCCGACGTGGGCGAGTTCAGCGACAACGGCTTCAACGGCACGCCGATCGGCACGCAGCCGGTGGCCGTCGAGGGCGCAATGGCCTCGACCAGCGACCGCGATGCCGTGCGCTTCGACAACCCCCTGGCGGTGAACCGCGCCCAGGTCCGACTGTGTGCCACCGGCGACCGCATGAGCCTGGCCGGTCTCACGCCCGAGGGCGTGCTCTGGGGCCCCTTGGCCACCGCCGAGGCGGGCAGCTGCACGACGATGGGCACGAACAACCGGAGCTATCGGGGCTTCCGCGTCGAGCGAGCCGGTGCAAGCACGGGCGCGGCAAGCTGGCGCCTCGAGATCGCCGCGAGCAGCGAGGGATGGCCGCGCCCGCGCCCCGTGACGCTCAGCACCGACGGCGGCAACGGCGTCCGGGCCACGGTGGACCCTGCGCGTATTCCTGGCGGCACGGCCGGCGTGGAAGTGCGCTGGACCGCCAGCGGCAGCGGCGTGCTGAAGGCGGGCCCGCTTGCCAATGCCGACAGCCTGGTCGGCCCGCCGCTCCCCGCGGCATCCATGGATCGCGCCAGCATGGAACGCCACCAGTTGCGGGCCCAGCTGTTCCGCGACGGCCTCCCCATCGAGGAACCCAGCCGACCGTTCACGGTCGCCACCGAGGGGTTCGCGCTGAGCTCCGGCGTCATGGTGTCCTCGGCGCTGCCGCCCGGTCGCAGCGAAGAGCGCTGGTTCATCGACGTGCCGGCGAACGCATCGCGCCTGAGCGTCACCGGCACCAGCGCGCAAGGTCTCAGCGTGCACGCGGCACGCGTGGCCGCACCGGCCCCCGCGGCCGCCCCGCCCTCGATCGTCCCGGCGCCCGCGCGCAACCTCGCACAGGCCAGCGCCTCGACGAACGCCGGCAGCGCGAACCTCGTGGTCAACGCCCCGGCGGCGGGTCGCTGGTACATCACGCCGACCAACAACGGCACGCAGGCCGCGAGCTACACGCTGCGCGCCACGGTGGAGGCGACGCCGCCCGCCATCCGCGCCGGCGGCTACTTCAATCCCTCGCGCCCCGGGCACGGCCTGTTCGTGCATCCCGCGGGAGGAGAGTGGGCCGGGCTCTGGTACACCTACGAGGCCGACGGCCAGCCCCTCTGGTACTACCTGCAGGGCAATGCGCCCGGCGCCAATGGCCAGTGGAACGGCGTCATCTACCGCGCGCGCTGGGACGGCGCCGCCGCCCAGCTGCGGCCGGTCGGCAATGCGGTACTGACGCCCGGCGCCGAGAACGGCTTCAGCTTCAGCTGGAACCTCGACGGCGTGGCGGGCAGCGAGGCCTTCCGCCCGTTCGGGCGCGGCTGCCCGACCCTCGGCGGCGGCGCGGCCGTGAACGCCAGCCAGCATTACTTCGACCCCGCGCGCGCCGGCAGCGGCTACAGCGTGCAGCTGATGACGGCGCCGGCGGCTTACGAGTTCTATGCGGCATTCGTCTACGACGGCGCCGGCCAGCCGCGCTTCCTCGTCGCGGAACGTGGCGGTGCCGGCGCGCGCGACGAGGCCGTCGCGCTCGAGCAGCTCCGGGGCTTCTGCCCGTCCTGCACGCATGCCGCCGTGACGCGACGCTCCGCCGGTACGCTGCGCCGCACCTACTCGGCGAGCGGCGTGCTCGAACGCATCGTGGTGCAGGCGGGCTTCGGAAATGGGCTGTCGGGCGAGTGGAACGTCACCGACGTCGTGCAGATGCTCGACGGCAACCGGCGCGCGCAGGGCTGCGCGCCCTGATCGGCTGCGGGCCGCACGCCGCGGAGCCGGGTCGGATCAACACCGGAACGGGGCGCGGGAGCGGCCCTCAGGTCCAGTCGACGACGCCGAACTCGTCGAGCAGCTCGTCGCAGAGCACGGCCCACTCGTTGGCCACCGCGCTGTTGCTCGGGTTCCGCCACACCGGCTTCTTGGCGGCCAGCGCATCGGCCACGGCGATGGCGCGGCGCAGGTAGGGCGTGCGCACCTTGAACTGCTGGGCGAGACGCGCGGCCGTCTGCGCGTGCTGCTTGGCCCGCGGGTTGATGGCGTTGATGACGAACTCGGCCGGGGCGAGCCCCGGGTTCATGTGCTCGCCGATCGACACCGCCTCGGCCAGCAGGGAGGCCACGCCATCGACGGCATAGCTCTCCGGCTGCAGCGGGATGACGAGGCGCTGCGAGGCGGCCAGGGCCGCCGTGAGGCGCAGGCCGATCGCCGGCGCGGTGTCGATGACGATGACGCTGAACTCCTTGTTGAGCGTCTTCAGGTGGCCGATGGCGGTGAAGGCCTGCGAGAGCTGGCCGCGATCGGTGGCATTGAGGGCCGCGGTGGCCGGCAGCACGGCGATGTTCGGGTCGACGCCGGGCATCGGCACCGGCACGCCGTCGGCGGAAAACAGGCGTTCGGCGCCGTCCGCCTTCAGGGCCTTGCCACGGTCGGCGAGGGTGCCGGTAAGGTTGCCCTGGGCGTCGAAATCGACCGCCAGCACCTTGTTGCCGCGCTCCGCGGCCCGGAAAACGAGGTGCGCCGCCAGCGAGGTCTTGCCCACGCCGCCCTTGTGGTTCGCCACCGTCACGATCATGCGGATCTCCCCTGTGCCGACCCCGCCGAGTGTCGGCGGGATGGACCCGGGGTGGCAACGGTGCCCGGCCCGCCGCCTGAACGCGGCCCCGGATCGACTTGTCCACAGGGCGCGGGGCTGGCATAGTGCGCGGCTCCCTGCGTCCGGCGTTGGCCGGACCGGGGATCCTCCGCCTCACCGCCTACGCGGGCCTGCGCCCACCAGGGCACGGCCACCAAGGCCACGGGGCGGGCCGAAGCCACCCAGGCAATGGGCGGCACCCACGCAGCACCCAGGAGGGCCACATGGGCCGCAAGTGTCAGCTGACCGGCAAGAGCGTGATGTCGGGCAACAACGTTTCGCACGCGAACAACAAGACCCGCCGTACCTTTTCGGCGAACATCCACGAGCGCCGCTTCTGGGTTGCCAGCGAGAACCGCTGGGTGAAGCTCAAGATTTCGGCGAACGCCCTGCGCACGATCGACAAGAACGGCATCGACGCCGTCCTCGCCGAGCTCCGCGCCTCCGGCGTCAAGGTCTAAGGGAGAACCACCATGGCTTCGAAGCGCGACAAGATCCGTCTGGTGTCGACGGCCGGTACCGGCCACTTCTACACCACCGACAAGAACAAGAAGACGATGACCGGCAAGTTCGAGATCAAGAAGTACGATCCGACGATCCGCAAGCACGTCGCCTACAAGGAAGCGAAGATCAAGTAAGCCTCCGGCCGAACGATCCGCTCCGCGAAGAACCCGCCTGCCAAGGCGGGTTTTTTGTTGGACGGGTCAAGGCCGGCCGCCGTCCACCACCACCCGGTTCCGGCCGCCGCGCTTCGCCTCGTAGAGCGCGTCGTCGGCACGCTGCAGGGCGGCTTCCGGCGCCTCCGCGCCCTGCCACCAGGCCGCCGCGCCGATGCTGACGGTCACCGTACCGGGAGCGAGTCCTTCGCCACCGGCGGCGACGGCGCAACGCAAGGTTTCGGCGAGCACGCGGAGCCGCCCCTCGTCGTGCTCTCCCGCCAGGACGGCGAATTCCTCGCCGCCGAAGCGATACAGGGTGGCGCGACCGCCCCACGACGCCGAGTGCAGCGCGCGCTGCAGAAGCGCGGCGACGGCGACCAGCACCCGGTCGCCCTCCAGATGGCCGCGCTGGTCGTTGATGCCCTTGAAGTGGTCGATGTCGGCCAGGAGGACGCCGAGGCGGCTCGGCGGCCCGCGCGGCGCGCGCCGGCGAGCCAGGGCCTCGTTGAAGCGGCGGCGGTTGAAGCATCCGGTCAGCCCATCGCGCTCGCCGACCTCGCGCAGCATGACGCCGGCGCGCTCTTCCAGCAGCGCGTACGTCGTGACGAAGCAGACCATCAATCCGTAGACGCTGGCGAATCGCACCACGTCGATGGGGGCGATCTGCAGCATCGCGACGCCACCGGCGAACGCGCCGAAGACGATCATCGCCACCATCGCGCGCCAGGCCGGCAGCAGGAAGACCACGACGACGGGGAAGAGGTAGCCCCAATAGTGCAGGGGGCGGCCATGCCACCAGCCGAAACCGACGGCGAAGACGATCAGCCCGAGGATCACGCTGAAGAAGGCCATGGTGCCCAGCCGCCGCGGCAGGCCGAGGAGGCCGAGCAGGCTCGCCGCGTTGAGCGCGAAGACGAGCCAGGCCAGCTTCGCGGTGTCCGGAAAGCCCAAGGAAGTGTTGAGGAGGCCGAGCGCGAGCATCAGCGTCGACATCAGGGCGACCAGCACCAACGCCACGCGCCAGCGCAGCGTCTCGCGGGTCTCGGCGTAGCTGGAACGCGTGGTCGGCATCCACCCCTCCCCGGGCGTGCGACCAGCGTAAACGAGCACGGCGCCCCGTAGGGCGCCGTGCCATGCCGCGCAGAGGAACGTCGATCAGGCGTCGCGGTGGGCCATCGCCATGAACTCGCGGGCGTTGCCCGTGTTCCTGGTCGCGAGGCTGGTGACGACGATCGACAGGAGGGCCGCCGGGACGCCATAGAGCGCCGGGTTGCCGAGCACGCGGATCCCCATCACCTCGGGCACGCCGGCGAAGCGCGCGAAGGTGAAGACGAGCGACACCACGAGGCCGACGACGAGGCCAGCGATGACGCCCTCCTTCGTGAGGCCCTGCCACCAGACGGAGAGGATCAGCACCGGGGCGAAAGTGCTGGCGGCAATGCCGAAGCACATGGCCACGAGGACCGCGACGTTCTGGTCCTTCAGCCAGACCGAGGCCAGCGACGCGATCACGGTCAGCACCACCGCGCCGACCTTGGCGAACACGAGGCGCTCGCGGTCGCTGCTGTTCGGGCGGAGCACGCCGGCGTAGACGTCGTGCGACAGGCTGGTGGTCATCGAGATCAGCAAGCCCACGGCCGTGCTGAGCATCGCCGCCATCGCGCCGGCCGCGATCAGGCCGAGGCCCACCTCGCCGCCCAGCTCCATGCCGAGCAGGGGGATCGCCATGTTGGTGGCGCGGCCACGGTCACCGGCGGCGAGCATCTGGATCAGCTCGTCGTAGAGGATCATCATCGTCGCGAAGCCCACGAACAGCACCGTGATGTAGAACACGGCCAGGCCGATGATCGTCAGCTGCGCGCCCTTCTTCGCGTCCGTCGCATCCTTGACCGTGTAGAAGCGGATCAGGATGTGCGGCAGGCCGGCGACGCCGAGCAGCAGGCCGAGCACCAGGCTGAGCTGGCTCCAGACGTCGGGCACGGCGAGGCCGGGTGTGAGGGCGTTCGGCAGATCGGCGAAGCCTTGGCGCACGGCCTCGGCGAGGACGAACGGACCATGGGTCGCGCCTTCGGCCGCGGGCGGCACAACGACCTGGCCGATGACCTTCACCGCCTCGGTCGGCGGCGCGGCGTCCATGGCCTGGCCGATGATCGCGAACGGGTTGCCGCCGAAGTACAGGACGGTGGCGAGCACGAACAGGATCAGCATCGCCGCCAGCAGGATCACGCCCTGGATGGCCTGGTTGTACGTCGTGCCCATCATGCCGCCGAGGATCACCATGAGGCCCATGGTGACGGCCGAGACCACCACGGTGACGTTGTAGTCCCAGCCCAGCAGCAGCTGGAACAGGTGGCCGGCACCGACGATCTGCGGCACCAGGTAGAGCGTGCCGATCACCACCGTGGTGGCCATGGCCAGGAACTTCAGGCTGCGCCCGCCGAAGCGGCCGACCAGCACGTCGGCGACGGTGAACTTGCCCGAGCTCTTCAGCGGGCCGGCCAGGGCGACGAGCACGAAGATCCATGCGCCGAAGAAACCGATGGCGACCCACCAGCTGTCGACGCCGGCCAGGGCGATGGCGCCCGCCACGCCGAGGAAGCTCGCGGCGCTGCAGTAGTCGCCGAACATGGCCCAGCCGTTGAGGCGTGCCGAGATCTTGCCGCCGGCGACGTAGAAGTCGGTCGTCGTGCTGGTGAAGCGCTTGCCCCACCAGCTGATGTAGACGACGAGGGCGAGGCTGACGGCAAGGATGGAGAACGCGATGGGATTGTCCATGCTCAGCCTCCCTGGTCCTGCGCGAGGCACAGGCGCGTGACGATGATGCCGACGACGAACACCAGCAGGCCGGTGTAGATCGCCAACGGGATGCCGAAGATCAGGATGCCGGCGATGTCGGCGAATGCAGCGGTGGCGATCACCGCCGCCGAGAAGTAGACGGTGCAGAACAGGGCGAGAAGCGTGATGGCCCGCCACAGCTTGCGCTTGACGGCGGCCTCGTCGAAGGCGACCGGCGCGCCGGGTGTCTGGGTGCTCATGGGTGGGGTCCTCAGAAGTTGTAGCGGACGTGGAAGTGCAGGCGGGCGAGGTCGCCCTCGCTGCCGTTCTCGAGCCAGCGACGGCCCAGCCGTCCCTCGAGGCCGACGTCGACGCGGGGGAAGGGGCTGTAGACGAGGTTGGCCGCGACGGACCCGACCTTCTCCGTGGCACCAGCCCCGCTCAGGCCGATGTCGTTGTCGAAGGTCGCGAGGCTGCCGTAGAGATTGCCGCGCAGCTTCGGGTTGAAGACGTGCCGCACGCCGGCGAACCCGGCCAGCATGTCGACCGCCTCGAGCCGGTTGCCTGCATCGAGCAACACGTCGGGCGCGATGCCGAGGCCGACGTAGCGGCTGATGCCGCGGCCTGCGGTGAGGCCGAAACGCAGGTCGTCGCTGCCGCTGATCACGCGACGACCGGTGATGGACAGGCCATAGCCCGCGCCCGCGTCATCGATGCCCGTGGTGGTCTCGTGGCGCAGCTCACGGAGGACGCCGGCGACGCTGAGGTGGCCCCAGTCGCCACGCCGGGTCCAGCGCGCGGTCAGGTCGGGCAGGCGGTTGTCATCGGAGGAGATGCGCGCGCCGTTGCCGCGGAAGCTTCCGACCGTCGTCTCCGGGTTCTCGAGCGCGAAGGCCCAGGCCCCCGAGGTGTAGCGCACCTGCGCCTGGCGCACGAACACCGTGCCGTCGGTGGCGCCGATCAGGTCGATGGTGTCGACCAGCGAGCCGGGATCCTGGAAGTTGCTCCAGTTCTGGCCGACCATCCACGGGCCCCAGCTGGCCCAGGCGTGGCGCACGGTGACGCCGTAGGTGTTGGTGGTGGCCTCGGCGCCGAGCGCGCTGCCGAACAGGTCGAACTCGAGGTAACCGCGCACGGGCGTGCCGCTCTCGGTGCTCGCGTCGCTGCTGAACCAGAATCGCGAGAACTGCGCGGTGGCATCGAGGTCCACGCCCTCGTCGGGGCCGCCGACCGGCGTGGCCGATGGCACGTAGAGCAGCCGGGCGTTGCTGGCGTCGGGAATCTCCCCACCGTCGGTGCTGGTGGCCACGCCCTCCATCTTGATGAAGCCGCCGAACGAGAAGCGGGTGCCCGGCCAGCCGGCCGTGTTGATCGGCGTGGTCTGGATCGCCGGCGCGGCGGGCGCAGGCCCGGCGGCGGGCGCGGGCGCGGGCGCGGACGACGCGGCGCTCGCAGTCGCCGGCGCCGACGACTGCGCCATCAGCTCGCGCACCATCTGCTCGAGCGCCGCGATGCGGGCTTCGAGGGCCTGCTCGCGCTCGCTCTGGCTGGCGGCGGTGGGCGCCTGCGCCTGCAGGGCGGCGGGCGCGAACGCGGCGGCGAGCACCAGGGCGGTCGCACGCGCCAAAGGACGGATGTGGTTTCGTTGCATCGGCTCTCCCCTTCCGAACGGGTGGTTTCCCAGTCCGTGCAGGCTCCACCGGTGCCAGGGCCTCGGCCATTCGCCTTTGGTCGAAAGCCCGCGGGCGTTCCACCAAAGTCGAAGGCGCGGCGCGAGACAGGTGCCGGCCCGCATCGCACACTCCTGCCATCCCGAGATGGAGACGACCGATGGCCACCCCCGACGAGCGCCTGCCCGTTCCCGCCGCCTTCGCCGCGAAGGCGCACTACACCAGCGCCGGCACGGCACACGTCCGCGCCACCGTCGAAAGCGATGCGGACGCCTGGTGGCGCACCCTGGCCGAGCGCCTCGAGTGGGTGCGCTTCCCGACCGAGATCGAGGACGTCGACTTCGACCCCGAGCGCTTCCGCATCCGCTGGTACGGCGATGGCGAACTGAACGTCGCCGCCAACTGCCTCGACCGCCAGCTCGCCGCGAACGGCGACAAGACGGCGATCCTGTTCGAACCCGATGACCCGAACGCACCGGCGCAGCACATCAGCTACCGCGAGCTGCACGCCCGCGTCTGCCGCCTCGCCAACGCCCTCACGAACCTCGGCGTGAAGCGCGGCGACCGCGTCACCATCTACCTGCCGATGATCCCGGAAGCCGCCGTCGCCATGCTGGCCTGTGCGCGCATCGGCGCCGTGCATTCCGTGGTGTTCGGCGGTTTCGCGCCGCACGCGGTGGCCGACCGCATCGCCGACTGCGGCAGCACGCTGGTGATCACCGCCGACGAAGCGCGCCGCGGCGGCAAGCGCATCCCGTTGAAGGCCACCGTCGACGAGGCCTTGACGATGCCGGGCACCACGACGGTCTCGACGGTGCTGGTGGTGCGCAACACCGGGGCCGCCGTGCCGATGCAGATGCCGCGCGACCGCTGGTACGAGTCGGTCGTGGAAGGCCAACCCGACACGCACGCGGCACCGGCGATGGGTGCGGAAGACCCGCTGTTCATCCTCTACACCTCGGGCTCGACCGGGAAGCCCAAGGGCGTGCTGCATACCTCGGGCGGCTACCTCGCTTGGGCGAGCTGGACCTTCCATGCGGTGTTCGACCACCAGAAGGACGACGTCTTCTTCTGCACCGCCGACGTGGGCTGGATCACCGGCCACAGCTACCTCGTCTACGGCCCCCTGAGCAACGGCGCCACCAGCGTGATGTTCGAAGGCGTGCCCACGTGGCCGGACAGCGGCCGCCTGTGGGACATCGTCGACCGCCACGGCGTCACCATCCTCTACACCGCCCCCACCGCGATCCGCGCGCTGATGCGCGACGGCGACGAGCCGGTGAAGAAGCGCTCGCGCAAGACGCTCCGCCTGCTCGGCACCGTGGGCGAGCCGATCAACCCGGAAGCCTGGCGCTGGTACCACCGCGTGGTGGGCGACGAACGCTGCCCGGTGGTCGACACCTGGTGGCAGACCGAAACCGGCGGGATGCTGATCGCACCCCTGCCGGGTGCCGTCGAAGCGAAGCCGGGCTCCGCCACCCTGCCCTTGCCGGGCGTGCGCCCTGCGCTGGTCGATGCGGACGGCAGGATCCTCGAAGGTGCGACCAGCGGCAACCTCGTCCTGCTGGGCTCTTGGCCCGGCCAGATGCGCAGTGTGTACGGCGACCACCAGCGCTTCATCGACACCTACTTCAAGGCCTACCGCGGCATGTACTTCACCGGCGACGGCTGCCGCCGCGACGAGGACGGCTACTACTGGATCACCGGCCGCGTCGACGACGTCATCAACGTCTCCGGCCACCGCATCGGCACGGCGGAAGTGGAGAGCGCGCTCGTGTCGCACGCCAAGGTGGCGGAGGCCGCGGTCGTCGGCTTCCCGCACGACATCAAGGGCCAAGGCATCTACGCCTACGTGACGCTGAAAGCGGGCATCGACATGGACGCCGCGCTGCTGGCCGAGCTCAAGCAGCAGGTGCGCCACGAGATCGGCCCCATCGCCCAGCCCGACCACATCCAGTTCGCCCCGGGCCTGCCGAAGACGCGCAGCGGCAAGATCATGCGCCGCATCCTGCGCAAGATCGCCGAGAACGCGCCCGACCAGTTGGGCGACACGAGCACGCTGGCCGACCCGGCGGTGGTGCAGCACCTGGTGGCGCACCGGCTGGTGCGCTGAGGCCGACTCACGCCATCGGATCGATCACGAACCCGCTGCCGAGGCGCTCGCGCACCTCGGCGAGGCGGCGCCGGCTGATCGGCACGCGCTCGCCGCCGCGCAGCTCGCAGGCCCAGCCCTTCGCGCTCTTCGACACGCGCCGCAGGTGCGCGAAGGCGATCCAGTGCGACCGATGGACGCGTAGGCCGGTATCGGGCAAGGCGGCCTCGACCTCCGAGAGACTGCCCAGCACCGTGGCGCGGCCCAACGTGGTGCGGACCTGCAGGTAGTGCAGGTCCGCATCGATGCGCACGAGGTCGCGGCCGATGGCGGCGGGCAGGCGTTCGAAGAAGGGCGATGCGAGCGGGTCGGGCGTTGGCGTGATCGGGGCATCGCCGATGCCGGCGTCGACATCGACGGGATCGACTTCTCCGACCACCGGCGGGTGCGACGCGCCGCCCAAGGGCGCCACTGTGGTCTCGCGGATGACCGTCGGCGCCAGCGGCACGAGGTTCAACAGCGCCCAGCTGACGAGGTAGCTCGGGGCGAGCTGCAGCCATTCGGCCGCCACGGCGAGCGCGCCGCCCGCCGCCTCCCAATGATCCAGCACGTCGTCCGGCGGGCCTTCCGCCGGCATCGGGAACAGGCGCTCGAATCCGAGCGCCAACGGGGCGAAGGCGAGGCTGCCCAACAGGCCGCCCGCCAGCAGGCGTGACCACGACGGCGACGCGCGCAGCACGGGCCAGCGCGCCGCGGCATGGGTGGCCGCGATGGCCAGCGCGAGCCCGACGCCGATATGCACGGCCCAGACCGCCCAGGCGGCGAACCAGGGCAGCGCCCGCGTCGGTTCCGGTTCGAGTTGGGCGAACAGCAGGGCCAGGACGATCACGACGATCGGCCAGATGCGGGCGTAATGGGCGGTCATGGCGGGAGTTTAAGTCGGCCGTTCGTGCAGGCGTCGTGCCACTCGTGCAGCCGGCACGGGGCGGTCACACCAGCGGCGACTCCGCTTGGTCAGCGTAGGGGCACCGCGCACCCCGGCGCGGCCTGACCCGGAGACCCCGAGATGACCCGACACCCGACCCCGAACCGCCCCGGCCGTCGCGCCGCCCTCTGCCTTGGGTTGGCCCTGGCTGCCGCGCCCGCCGCGCACGCCAGCGACGAGGGCCTTTACGCCACCGCCCTGCTCGGCCTTGCCAACCAGTCCGACCAGACCATGCGCTGGAGCGGCGTCGGCGCGCCGCCCATCGGCACCCAGTCGCGCAACGTGGCCCTCGACAGCGGCTTCCTCGGCGGCGGCGCCCTGGGCTGGGCCTTCGGCAACGGCTGGCGGATGGAGGGCGAGTTCGTCTACCAGAGCGTGGGCGCCGGCAACCCCGGCTTCGCACCCCCCGGCCCGCAGGGCAACGGCGACAACTTCGCCTCGACCAGCGCCGCCGTGAACCTCCTCTACGACGTCGACCTGTTCGGGTCGGACAAGGCCAAGACGTATGTCGGCCTCGGCTATGCCCGGCTGACCGAGGTCGACATGGACATCGGCGGCTCGTCCTACAGCGGCAGCGGCGACGGCTTCCAGGTGCTCTTCGGCGCGCGCTACGACCTCGGCGAGAACCTGTTCATGGATGCCGGACTGCGCTGGCTGGACGCCGGCAAGGTGAAGCTCGACGCGGAACGCGGCAGTGGCCGGATCGAAACCGACTACGCGCCCTGGGCCCTGACCGTCGGGCTGGGCTGGCGCTTCTGACCGGTCTCGCCGCCGCGAGGCCCGTTCAGGCCATGCGCCGGGGCCCGTCGTGGACGATGCGCCCGTCGACCAGCTCGATCACCCGGTCGCAGCGGTCGGCGAGGCGCGGGTCGTGGGTCACGACGAGCACGGCGAAGCCGCGCTCGGCGTGCAGGCGCCGCATCAGCGCGAACACCTCGTCGGCGGTCTGCGTGTCGAGGTTGCCGGTGGGCTCGTCGGCGAGCAGCAGGGCCGGCCGCGCCATCAGCGCGCGGACGATGGCGACGCGCTGCTGCTGGCCGCCGGAGAGCGCCATCGGCTTGCGGTCGGCGAGCGCGCCCAAGCCCACGGCGTCGAGCAGCTCCTTCGCTTCGGCGACGAGGGCCGGCGTGGGCCGGCCTTCGCGGGCCAGCCTCGGCATCATCACGTTCTCGAGCGCGGTGAAGGCCGGCAGCAGGTGGTGGAACTGGAAGACGAAGCCGATGGCCTCGCCGCGCAGCCGCGTGCGGGTGTCGTCGTCGAGCGTGCGCGTGGGCTGCCGGAGCAGTTCGATCTCGCCCTCGGTGGGCGAGTCGAGCTGGCCGAGCAGGTTCAGCAGGGTCGTCTTGCCCGAGCCGGAGGGGCCAATGAGTGCGGCGAACTCGCCGCGGCGCAGTTCGAAGCCGAGGCCGTGCAGCACCTCGATCTCGCTGGGCAGGCCGACGTTGTAGCGCTTGCGCACGCCGTCGAGGCGCAGGACGAGCTCATCCGCCACGCATCGCCTCCACGGGGTCGAGTCGCGCCGCGCGCCGCGCCGGGGCCATGGCCGCCAGCATGCCCACCACCGTGGCCATCGCCGAGGCGCCAACGAACAGCGCGGGCGTGACGACGAGGGCGAACGCACCGCGGCCGGAGCGGGCCAGGCCCATCAGCTCCCACAGGCCGAGCAGCCCCGCGCCGATCAGGCAGCCGAAGGCCGCGCCGATCAGGCCGACCAGCGCGCCCTGCAGCAGGAACACCCGCAGCACCTGGCCACGCTGCGTGCCCATCGCGCGCAGGATGCCGATCTCGCGGCCGCGCTGCACCACGCTGACCGCCAGCACGCTGGCGATGCCGAAGGCGGCGGAAAGACCCACGAAGACCTTGATCAGGTTCGTGGACATGCTCTGCGCTGCCAGCGCGTCGAGGATGTTGCTGTTGAGCGTCATCCAGCTTTCGGCCTGGATGCCAAGGCGCGCGGCGATCCGCTGGGCCACGTCTTCCGCCTCGAAGATCCCGCGCACGCGCAGATCGATGCTGGTGGCGCCACCCGGCAGGTCGAGCAGGCTCTGCGCCGGCTTCATCGCGAGGTAGACGAAGCGGCCGTCGAGGTCGCGCACGCCGAGTTCGAACAGTGCGACGATGGTGAACACGTCGCTGCGGCCGTCGCCGGTGTCGAGGCGGATGCGGTCGCCCAACCGGGCGCCGAGGTCCTTCGCGAGTTCGCGGCCGATCGCCACGTCGTTGCCGACGATGCGCCAGCGCCCTTCCTGCACATTGTCGGGCACGGGCACGATGCGCACGTAGCGCTCCGGGTCGATGCCCATCAGCACCACCGCGCGGCTGGCCGCGCCGCGGCGGGCCAGCGCCGGCCCCGAGACCAGCGGCGAGATCGCCGTCACTTCGGGAAAGCCCGCGAGGGCGGTTTCGATGCGCTGCCACTGGTCGACCGAGCGCAGGCGCTGGGCGCGCTGGTCGATGCGGGACAGCACCGCGGCCTCGCCATCGAGGCGAAGCGGCCGGGCCACCTCGTCCGGCGCGCTGATGCGGATGTGCGCCTGCGTGCCCAGCGTGCGATCGATGATCTGCTTCTGCAGGCCGCCGATGAGGGCGGTGAGGAAGACGATGACGGCCACGCCCACCCCGATGCCGGTGATGATCAGCAGGGTCTGGGCGCGGCCCTCCCGCAGCAGGCGGGTGGCCAGCGTCCACTCGAACCAGAGCCGCGACACGCTCATTCGGCCGAAGCGACGCGCACGCGGGCGCCATCGGCGGGCGCACCGGCCAGCGGCAGCACGGCGTCGCCTTCGGCGAGCCCTTCGAGCACCTCGACGCGGTCCACGCCGCGCAGGCCCAGCGTGACCGGCACGCGCTGCACGCGCCCCTCGCGGACGACGAGTACGGTCGGAGCCCCGGCGCTGTCGCTCGCATCGACGGCGTCGATCGGCAACACCAAGGCGCGCTCGCGACGCCCGACTTCGATGTCGATGGAGACGGTCATGTCCTGCCGCAGCGTGGCCGGCGGCTCCGGCACTTCGACGCGGACTTCGACGGTGCCGGTCTGCGGGTCGACGGCCGGCGCGATGAACACCACGCGCGCCGGCAGGCGCTGGCTGGGGAAGGCGTCCGCGGAGACGAGGGCCGACTGGCCTTCGGCGAGGCGGTCGAGGTTGCGTTCGTCGACCTGCGCGACGACGAGCAGGTCGCCCTCGCGGGCGAGTTCGACGATGCCCCGTCCGGCCTGCACGACATCGCCGGGCTCGGCGAGCCGGCGCAGCACGGTGCCGGCCACGCGCGTGCGGATGACGGTCTGCGCCAGCGCCGCCTCGGCGCTGGCGACGCGATCGCGCAGCAGGCGTTCGGTGCTCCCGCCGGGGCCGGAGGCGCGGGCCTGGGCTTCGGCGGCCGCCAGCGCCGCCTCCGCCACGCGGCGGGCCTGCGCCGCCTGTTCGGCGCGATCGCGGGCGACGAGGCCCTTCGCCGCGAGTTCGGCGAAGCGGGCGGCGTCGCGACGCGCCTGCTCGGCCGCGCCACGCGCCTGCACCAGGGTCGCGGCATCGACGACGCGTTCGCGCTCCAGCAGCTGGGCCAGGGCGGCCCGTGCTTCATCGAGGCGGGCCCGCTCCTCGTCGTCGGCCAGGCGGGCCACGATATCGCCAGCGGCCAGGCGATCGCCTTCGCGCGCCGGGCGCTCGACGACGGTGCCGGTGATCTCGCTGCCGACGGTGACGCGCGACGGCGTTTCGACGCGGCCGGTGGCGACCACGTTCGCCACCAGCGCACGGGCTTCGACGCGATAGGCCTCGACCGTGGGGCCTGCGACCCAGGCCGGAAGGCGCAAGGCCAGGAGGAGGAGCAGGACCACCGCGATGGCCCAAGGCCAGCGGCGACGCCATGCGGACGGGAAGTCGCGGGGGAAGGAAGGCATGCGACGAGCGTAACGCAGCGCCGATCCCGCGAAATCGCTCAGGCCGCCGCGGATCGACGCTTGCGGACCGATGCCGCGCGTTGGCGGAGGGCGCTCACCAGGTCGGCGGCGCTCGCGCCGCCACGCGTCATGGCGAAGGCGTGCTCGGTGTCGCGATGTCGGTCGAGCCAGAGCCCGCCCTCCGGGTGCGGTTCGGGGCGGGCGGCCGCCAGCCAGAGCACGGTGTCGGCCCCCTGCCCGGCGTTGCGGAGCACGCGACGCATGACGCGCCGGAAGCCCGGCAGCGCCGTGCGCACGCCGTCGGTGTCCACCCATCCCGGGTGCATCGCATAGGCGCGCGGGCCCTCGCTGTCCGCGTTCCAGGCACGGGTGAGCTCGATCTGCGCCCGCTTGTGCTGGGCGTAGGCCATGAAGCCATCGTGGTCCGACGGTTCGCGCGCTTCGAGGGCGTCGAGATCGAGGCGCGCACCGTAGGCGCCGCCCGAGCTCACCGAGATGATCCGGCTGCCGGCATCGAGCGCCGCGGCCTCGCGCAGGGCGGCCGTCAGGGCGAAGGGCACGAGGAGATTGGTCGCGAAGCTCGCCTCGAGGCCCTCGGGCGTCCGTCGGTGCTCGTGCAGCATCACGCCGACGTTGTGCACCAGCACGTCGAAACGCGGCGCGCGCACCGCCCAGGCCTCCGCCTCGGCGACACTGGCGAGGTCGATGCGCGCGGCGTGCAGGCGGCGGCCGTCAGCGCCGGCCTCCCGTCGCAGGGCCTCGATCTTGGCGGGGTCGCGGGCCAGCGCATGCACCTCGGCGCCGGCGCGCAGGGCCCCGAGGGCGATGGCCCGACCGATGCCGCCGCTGGCCCCGGTCACGCACCAGCGCTGGCCACCGAAGTCGAATGGCGGGCAGGGGCGTGCGGCCACGCGGCGGCGATGGCCGACGGTGGAAAACGGGACCGCGAAGCGGGTGTAGAAGACGAGGGAAGCGAGCGTTTTCAGCATGTGGCGAGCATGACGGACGGGCCGCCGAAGCGCGGTGATGGGCGCGCCAGCGCGAAGTGAGGGCGCACGGCCGCGCCGGGGACGTTACGCTCCGCGCATGCGCCTGCTGCTTGCCGACGACCATCCGCTGTTCCGCGACGCCCTGACCCGGCTGGTCGGGGCCTTCTGGCCCGGCGCAGCGATCCATACCGCCGCCGATGCCGAAGGCGTCTTCGCGCTGGCCGAGGCCCATCCGGACGCCGACCTGCTGCTGCTCGACCTGACCATGCCGGGGGCGCGCGGCTTCTCGGTGCTGGTGCATCTGCGCGCCCAGCATCCGGCGCTGCCGATCGTGATGGTGAGCGCGCGCGACGACGCCGAAACGCAGCGCCGCGCGCTGGACCACGGGGCGGCGGGCTTCCTGTCGAAGTCGGCCTCGCCCGAAGCCATGCAGCGCACGCTCGATGCGGTGCTGGCCGGCGACCGGCCGCAAGCGCCCCCAGCGAGCCTACCGGTCGGACCGGATGAACGCGCCGTGGCGGCTCGCATCGCTACGCTCACGCCCGCGCAGTTCCGCGTGCTCAGCCGCGTCGCGGCCGGCCTGTTGAACAAGCAGATCGCCTGGGAGCTCGGCATCGGCGAGGCGACGGTGAAAGCGCACATGGGCGCCGTGCTGGACAAGCTCGGCGCCACGAACCGCACGCAGGCGGTGCTGATGCTGGGCCAGCTCGGCCTCGAACCGCCGGCACCGATCCCCGACGAGGACTGAGCCCGGCGGCGCGCCTGCGTCAGGGACGGGCGCGCTCGATGGCCTGCGGCGCGGCCGGCGTCGCCGCTGCCGTGGCCGGCACGAAGCGCAGCACGCGGCCGGCCTTCTCGTCGGTCAGCACGTAGACGAAGCCCTCCGGGCCCACCTCCACGTCGCGCACGCGCTGGCCGACGCGCAGCGCCGTCTCGCCCTGCACCCGGCCGGCGTCGTCGAGGTCGATGCGGCGCACGTCGAGGCTGACCAGCGAGCCCGAGAACAGGTCGCCGCGCCAATCGGGGAAGGCCTCGCCGGCGTACACGGCAAGGCCGGACGGCGCCACGGCGTTGTCCCACAGCAGCACCGGATCGACCATGCCGTCGCGGCGCGTGGCCTCGCCGACGGGCTCGGCGGTGACGTAGTCGCGGGTCAGGCTGACCAAGGGCCAGCCGTGGTTGTTGCCGGCCCGAACGCGGTTGAGTTCGTCGCCGCCGAGCGAGCCGTGCTCGGTGGCCCATACCGTGTTCCGCGCGGCGTCGACGGCCAGGCCCTGGATGTTGCGGTGGCCCATCGACCAGACGCCCACGGCACTGCCGGCGAAAGGCGTGTCCGCCGGTGCGCTGCCGTCATCGTTGAGCCGCACGATCTTGCCCAGATGGCTGGCCGGGTCCTGCGCCTTCTCGCGGACGAACGCGCCGTCCAGCATTGTCGGCGGGTTGCCGCCGTCGCCGATCGAGACGAGCAGCGAGCCGTCGGGCAGGAAGGCCAGCCGCGAGCCGAAGTGTCCGGCCGCGGGCTTGGGCGAGTTGCTCTCGAAGATCACCTCGAGGCCTTCCAGCGCCGTGCCGGTGAACCGTGCCCGTGCGACGCGCGTGGTGTTGGCCTCGGGCGTGCCGTGCGCGTAGGTGAGGTACACGAGGCGGTTGTCGGCGAAGCCGGGATGCACGGCGACGTCGAGCAGGCCGCCCTGGTTCTGCGCGAACACCACGGGCACGCCGGGCACGGGCTCGGGCTGCAGCAGGCCGTCGCGGATCACCCGCAGGCGCCCGGGACGCTCGGTGACCAGCGCGCTACCGTCGGGCAGGAAGGCGAGGCCCCACGGGTGCTCGAGGCCTTCGATCCAGACCTCGCGGCGGGCGCCGGTCTGGATCGGCACGTTGCGCGCGGAGAGCACGGTGCCCTCCGGCATGGCGGGCGCGGGCGCCGCGGTGGTGGCGAGGCTGGCGGCAAGCAGGGCGGCGGTCAACGGCATGGGGAAAGGCATCAGGGCACGGGTGTCGCCATCGCAACGGATCGCCCGTCAGCGGAGCGTGTTCAAGCGCGCGCCGCGGCCAGCCAGGCCCGCAGTGCCGCCGGCCGCACCGGCTTGTGGCTCAGGGTGAAGCCAGCGCGCGTCGCCCGGTCGCGCAGCGCGTCGCCGCCTTCGGCGGTCAGCAGCAGGGTCGGCAGCGGCCCCCAGCGCGCCCGCAGCTGCTCGGCCAAGGCCACTCCGTCGAGGCCGTCGTGCAGGTGGAAGTCGACGATCAGCCGGTCGGGCGCTTCCGACTCGGGCAGGGCGAGGGCCTCGCCGGCCGTCCCCAGGCAGTGCACCGACAAGCCCCACTTCGACAGCAACGCGCGCAACGCGTCGCGGATGTCCGCGTCGTCATCGATGCAGAGGACGCGAAGTCCCGACAGGGCCCGGTCGGCCACGCTCGACGCGGCGCTCGCGGCGAGGGCCGGGCGCGCGGCGCGCGGCACGCCGATGCCGAAGACGCTGCCGTGCCCGAGCCGCGAGCGCAGCTCGAGCGGGTGCCCGAGGCCCTGGGCCAGGCGCTGGCAGATCGACAACCCCAACCCCAGGCCGCGATCACCGGCCACGGCGCCATCGGCGAGGCGGCGGAACTCCTCGAAGATCAGCTCGCGATGCGCTTCGGCGATGCCGGGGCCGGTGTCCCAGACCTCCACCCGCCAGCCCTCGCGGCGCCAGCGCACGCCGATGCGCACGCCACCCTCGACGGTGTAGCGCAGCGCGTTGGCGATGAAGTTCTGCAGGATGCGCCGCAGCAGCGCCGGATCGCTGGTCGTCCAAGCCGCGGTCGGCACCGCCGCGACCGACAGCCCGCGCGCCTGCGCGAGCGGCTCGTACTGCTCGACGAGCCCACGCAGCAGGGGGCCGAGCGGAAACGGTTGCGGCCGCGCCTGCAGCTGTCCGGACTCGATGCGCGACAGGTCGAGAAGGCCGTCGAGCAGCTCCTCGGCGGCGCGCAGCGAGGCATCGATGCGGCCACTGAGCTGGCGTTGCTCGTCACGTTCATCGGCCTCGCGCAGGGCCGCGGAGAACAGCCGGGCGGCATGCAGGGGCTGCAGCAGGTCATGGCTCAGGGACGTCATGAAGCGCGTGGTCGCCTGTCGCGCGCGCTCGGCGTGGTCCTGCGCACGCGCCGTGTCGGCGAGGGCGATCGACAGGGCGTGTGTGCGCTCCTCGACGCGCCGTTCGAGCTGCGCGGCGGCGTCGCGCAGCTCGAGCTCCACGCGCTTGTAGTCGCTGACGTCGGTGTAGGTGGTGACATAGCCGCCGCCGGGCAGCGGCTGGCCGCGCATCTCGATCACCTGACCGTTCGGACGGATGCGCTCGAACACGTGGGAGGCCCCGCGGCGGAGGTGTTCGAGGCGGCGCTGCACGTGCGCCTCGACGTCGCCGGGGCCGCACTCGCCGCGCACGGCGTTCCATCGGATCAGCTCGGCCACCGGCTTGCCGACGTAGAGCTGGCCGTCGGGGTACTCGAAGAGCCGCTGGTAGGCGTGGTTCCACGCGATCAGCCGGAGGTCGGCATCGACCACGCTGACGCCATGGCTGACGTGCTCGAGCGTGGTGGTCAACAGCTCGCGGTTGAAGCGGCGCTGCTGGCCGGCCTCATCGAGCAGGGCGACCACCTCGCCGAAGGCCATCCCGCTGCCGCGAAGCGCGGCGGTCAGCAGCGTACGCGCCGATGCGGCGCCGACGGCGGAGGCGAGAAGGCGTTCGCCGAACTGCAGGAAGGCCCGGTCGGCGGGCCTCTCGGGGGCCAGCGGCCGACCGCGCTCGACGGCAAAGGTCGAGAACTCGGCGTGCGCGGCGGTGTCGCCGAGCACGCGGGCGCAGAGCGCGAGCACCTCGCCCTCGGTCGCGCGGCCGGTCGCCTCGGGGTCGGGCTCCTCGCGCGCCGCGTCCGGCGCGAGGAAGGGCTCCGCCGCGAGGCGGGCCTCGAGGCCGGGGCGGTAGCGCAACGAACCGGCCACGAAGGCCACGCCATTGGCGAGCAGGGACAGCACGGTGCCATGCGTGAGCGCATCCCACCCGGCGAGGCCGAACATCGCCTCGGGGCGAAGCATCGCCAGGCCGAACGGCCCCTCGGCGAGCCATTCGGTGCCGAAACCGAAGCCGCGGGCCAGGGCGGGCAGCAGCAGCGTGTACAGGAACACCGCGAAACCCACGGCGATGCCGAGCCGCGCGCCCGCGCGGCTGGCGTCGCGCCAGTACAGGCCGCCGACCAGGGCCGGTGCGAACTGGGCAACGGCAGCGAAGGCCAGCAACCCGTGCGAGGCCAGCGCCACGTCGCCGGCGAAGGCGCGCGAATAGGCCCACGCGCCGAGGCACAGCGCGACGATGCTCATCCGCCGCACCCAGAGGATGCGCTGGCCGAGCCGCCCGGGGTCGCCCGCACCGCGCAACAGCCACGGCATGGCGAGGTCGTTGCTGACCATCGTGGCGATGGCGAGGCTTGCGACCAGCACCATCCCGGTCGCGGCCGACACCCCGCCGAGGAACGCCACGAGGGCGAGGTCGACCCGCCCTTCCGACAGCGGCAAGGCCAGGACCCAGGCATCCGGGGTGACCCGCCCTGCGAGCCCGAGCTCACCCGCCCAGGTGATCGGCAGCACGGCGAGGCAGACGAGCAGCAGGTAGAACGCGAAGGCCCAGCGGCCCGGCCGCAGGTCGTCGGCGGACTGGCACTCGACCACGAGCACCTGGAACTGGCGCGGGAGGCAGAGCAGGGCGAGGAAGGCCAGCAGGGTCTGGGCGACGAACGGGTCGGGCAAGGGCGGCAGCGGGGCGTCGCGCACGGACGCCGGGACATCGCCACCGAGCAGGTGCCAGGCGAACAGGCCGACGATCACGAGAGCCAGGAGTTTGACCACCGACTCGAGGCCGATCGCCCACATCAGGCCACGATGGTGGCGGGTCGCGTCCACGTGCCGGGTACCGAACAGGATCGCGAACAGGGCGAGAAGGCCCGCCGACAGCAGGGCGGGGTCTTCGAGCGGGGCGCCGCGAGGCAGGCCGGTCAGCACTTCGACCGACAGGGCGATCGCCTTGAGCTGCAGCGCGAAGTAGGGAATCGCCGCCACCACCGCGATGACCGCCACCAGCGCCGCGAGCTCGCGGGCCCGGCCGTAGCGCGCCGCGAGGAAGTCGGCGATGGATGCGGTGCGCTGACGCTGGCCCACGACCACCATGCGGCGCAGCAGGTCGCCGCCGAAGACCAGCAGCAGCAGCGGGCCGAGGTAGATCGGCAGGTAGCTCCAGAGGTTGCCCGCCGCGCTGCCGACGGCGCCGAGCAGCGTCCACGAGCTGCAATACACGGCGAGCGTCAGCGAATAGAGCCAGGGCCGCAGCCGACGGCTGGCCGGGCCGGCGCGGTCGCCGCTCCACGCCACGGCGAGCAGCACGCCGGCATAGAGCAGCGAGAACGCCAGCAGGCTCAACCCATGGACCATCGCTCCCCCCTTTTGGCCGCGATTCTAGGCGTCGCCCGAGCGAGCGCGCAGGACGCACCAGGCGAGCGCGGTCGCGGTGGCGTCGGCGAGCGCGTCGTGGCGCAGCAGCGAGGGCACGCCGGCCTCCGCGAGGATCGCGTCGAGCCCGCGACGGCAGGCCGTTTCCGGGTGCCGGTTCAGCTGGCGCCGGAAATCCACCTCGGCGAGGTCGATGCGACGGTTGGGCAAGGAAAACGCCGCAATCTCCCGGACGCTGCGATCGAGCAGCGCGATGTCGAAATCGATGCAATAGCCCAGCAACGGGCGCGGCCCGAGCCAGCGCAGGAAGGCCTCGACCACCACGCGCTCCGCGTCCGCCGCCGCGACATCGGCCGGGAGGATGCGATGGTGGCGGATCGAGTCGATGCCGAAGGCGCGACCGGGGTCGACCCAGCGTTCGAAGCGCTCCGACAGCACCACGCGCCCTGCGCGAACCGGCACCGCGGCCAGGCGCAGGATGCGGTCGCTCGCCACGTCGAGCCCGGTGGTCTCGAGGTCGAGGCTCACCACCTCGTGCGGCGGAGGCGCGTCGAACAGGGCGCCCCAAGGTCCGGCCCCGTGGCGCCAGGCCAACCAGCGGCGTCGCAGGGGGTTCATGTCATCCCGCGCAGCTGCAGCGCGTCGCGCAGGTGGCTCTTGAAGCGGTTCACGACACGGAGGGCGTCGCGCAGCAGCTCGCGATCGAGATGCCGCAGGGACGACACGTCGAGGCGGTTGTCCGGCATCTGGCCCGCCGCGAGGGCATCCAGCTGCTGGCCGAGCCGCAGGCGCTGGAACACCGCGAGGGCTTGCGGCACGTCCCGGCCCAGCTCGCCGGGCAGCGCCCCGGCGGCCACCAGGCCTTCACAGCGCGCGAAGCTGTTGCTGCGGGCCACGCCGTGGCGAAGCGCCAGCGTTCGCAGCCCGTGCACGAGGGGGAAGATGCCGCCCTTCTTGATGTCGGTGCCGTCACCGCCGTCGCGCACGCGGCCGAAGAGGGTGAGCGGGGTGTCGAACTGGAAGGTCGCCAGGCCCATCTCGCGCATCAGCCCCTCGTCGCGACCCAAAGCCATCAAGTCCTCGTGCAAGGGCTGCACGAGCTGCCGATCGCCGACCACCGGGCGGGCATCGACCACCATCGAGAGCTCCATCAGCGACACCGGATCGCCGCGACGTCGCCACTCGGCGATGCGTCCGCGCCAGCCGTCGAGCGTCTGCCGCCAGTGCGGGTTGCTCGCCATCACGCCGCCGGCGCAGGGCGGGTAACCGATGTCGGCGAGCCGCTCGGCGAAGCGGGCCATGGCGTCGGCGTAGGCGTCGGGATCGCCCCCGGGCGCAAGGATCAAGGCGTTGTCCTGGTCGGTCTTGAGGATCTGCTCGCGGCGACCCTCGCTGCCCAGCACCAGCAGGCAGGCGCGATCGCGCAGCCCTGCGGGCACGCAGAAACCGAACAGCGCGGCGAGCAACCGCGAGTTCAGCGCGCTGACCATCTCCATCAGGTAGCTGATCTTGGCGCCCTGGGCGAACAGGGCACGGACGAGGGCCGCCATGTCGCGCGCCGCGGCCACCACCTCGGCCTCGCTGCCGGCGCGAGCGAGGCGCAGGCTGATCAGATGCGACTGGCTGGCGTAGTGGCTGAGCACCTCCGCCAGGCCGATCGTGCCGACCACGGCGCTGCCGCGACGCACGGCCACGCGCTCGATGTGCGACTCCGTCATCGTCACCAGGGCCTGGAACAGCACATCGTCCTCGCGCACGCCGATCAGCGGGCGGTGCGCGAGCGGGCCGACGGGCGCGGCGAGGGCATGGCCCTCGAGGGCCAGGGCATCGAGCAGATCGGTCCGGGTGACGATGCCGGGCCCGTCCTCGCCCGCCGCCGGCTCGACGACGAGGCACTCGACGCCGTGGCGCCGGAGCGCGCCCACGGCGGCGGCGATCGACGTCTCCGGCGCGATCGCAACCGCCTCGGCAAGCTGCGCATCACGCACGCGGGTGAGCATCAGACGATTGGCCTCGGAAGGGGCACTCTTCGCCGCCAACAGCTGGCGCTTCGCCGACAAGCCCTCGTGGAACCACGCCGCGAAGCGCGGCTGCGCCTCGAGCAGGGCGAGGAACACCACCGCCGGCAGCACGAAGGCGAGGACTTCGCCGCGGGCGCGATAGCGATGCCGTGCCCTGCCGGTGATCACCGCGAACGCGCCGAACACATCGCCCGGGCCGTAGTCGGAGAACAGGCGCTCGCGTCCTTCGTCGACGTCGCCGGCCTCGACCTCGCCGCGCAGCACGACGTAGACCTGCGGCGACGGCTGACCCGATTCGACGAGGATGCTGCCCGGGGCGAAGAACGCGAGGTCGAGGGCCGCTTCGACGCGTGCACGCCCCTCCGCATCGAGCAGGTCGAAGGGCGGCAGACTGAAGTCGAAGCCGGGCGTGGCCATTGCCCAAGGCTGCCATGGCCCCGGCCCGGCGTCCCTTCGACCTTCGACGGAGGCCCGCGCCTTCCCGGACGACCGCACGCACCGCGCCGTCCGCCCGCTGCTGGTGGCGTTCGGCCCCGCGGTGGTCGCCGCACTGTGTTTCCTGGCGGCCGACGGAACGGATTGATGCCTCCGGAGGTGCATGCGACAGTCCACCGGGCCCGCCAGGATCGCCATGCCCAACGCCCGCTCCGCCCGCCTGCTCGTCGCGCTCGCCGTGGTGCTCGTCGCCGCAACCGGCGTGTCGCTCCGCTGGTGGAGCAGCAACGAGGCACCGACGGTGCTGCGCCTCGGCATCGGCCCCTGGATCGGCTACGAGCCGTTCGTGGCCGCCCGCGAAACCGGGCAGTGGCCCGCGTCGCTCCGTCTGGTCGAGCTCGGCTCCAACACCGAAGCCATCGACGCTTTCATCGAAGGCCGCATCGACGCCGTCGGGCTCACCCTCGACGAAAGCCTCCGGCTGGCCCGGCAGCGCAACGCGCACACGATCCTCGCGGTGCTGTCCGATTCCCGCGGAGGGGACGCCGTACTCGGGCGGCAGGACCACGACAGCATCGCCGATCTCGCGGGGCAGACCGTGCTGGTGGAGGACACCGCCGTCGGGCAACTGATGCTCGGCGCCGCCCTCGAGGATGCGGGCCTGCCCCTCTCCGCGGTGCGGGCGCGGCGGGTGCAGGCGACGCGGCTTCCCATCGGTTGGGCGGATGGCGAGGCCGCGGGCGTGGTCGCCTATTCCCCGCTGATCGAGCGCCTGGAGGCGGACGGCGCGAAGGTGCTGTTCTCCACCCGCGACCATCCCGGCCTTGTGCTCGACGTGCTGGTCCTGCGCCCCGGCCTGTCGCCCGATGCGCCCTCCGTGCGGGCCTTGTTCGAGGTCTGGGATGCCGGCAAGCAGCGCCTCGACCAGCTCGATGATCCCCTCGCCGAGGTGCTGGCACGAGGCCTCGGCATGAGCGCCGAGGACTACCGGGCCGCCTTGACCAAGGTGGACCTGATGTCGAGCGCCGAGGGGCGCGCCATGGTGGCCGGAGACCCGCCGCCGCTGCTGCCGTCGATCGAGCGCATCGAACGCCTGCTCGACGAGGGCGCGCCCGATGCGGCCCAGCGACCCCAGCTCGATCCGGGGAATCCGCCATGATCCGGTGGCTGCTGCGCTGGCCGGCCCAGGTCGGTCTGACCCTCGTGTTGGTGACCGCTGCGGTGGTCGGCAGCCTCGGGATGTTCGCCAGCTACCGAGCAGCGGCCGAAGAGGAGGCCCTGCGGAGCACGGAAGCGGTGCTCGAGCAGATCGTGCACGCGGAGGCCCGGCGCATCGTCGCGCTCGCGGAGGTCGACGATGGCCTGGGCCCCCAACGCCTCGTGACCGGCCTCGCGCTGCACCCGCAGCTGCTCGAGGCCTGGTGGGTCGACGGGGCGGGCACCGTGCGCGGCAGCTTCCGCCGATCCGACCTCCAGCGCCCGCTGGACGCGTCCCTCGGACGGCACGGCGTCAACGCGGCGCTGGCGCGGGATGCGGTGGCGCTCGCCCTTGCGGAAGGCCGGCATGCCCTCGCGGAGGACCTCCGCCACCTGCTGGTGGCCAGCCCGATGCGCCTGCCGGATCACCTGGGGGGCGACAGCCACCTGCTGGTGCTGGGCACCGGCGAACACGGCTATACCGCGGCGCTGGCCGCAGGCGTCGAACGCTTCGGCGTGCAGTTGATGGTGATCGGCGCCATCGCCGCCCTGCTCTGGGTGCTGTTGGAACGCAGCTGGGTGCGACGAAGCCGCGACCTTCAGGCCTACGCCTCGCGCCTCCACGAGGCCCCGGCGCCCCTGCCGACGACACTGGACGGCGGCGACGAGATCGCCGACGTCGCCCGGGCGCTGGCGCTTGCCGGCACGGCGTGGCACGCCGATGCGCGACTGCTCCGCATGATCGGCGACATCGGGCGGAGCGCGCTGCGACAGTCCGAGATCGGCCCGCTGCTCGACGGCGTCGTCGAGTCGATGGTCGGGGCGGGCGGCTTCCGGGGGGCGCAGGCCTTCGTGCTCGATGCCGACGCCGGCGTATTCGAACGGCGCCACTCGGCCGGCATGGCCGCTTCGATGCTCCCGGACCGCTGGCACCTCGGCGAGGCCGAGCCCCCGATCGATGTCGTCGACGACTGCTTGCAGCAGCGCCACGTGGTCCGCCTCGACCCCCAGACGCTGCTGTTGCCCTTGGCCACCGACCAGGAGATGTTCGGCCTCCTCGTACTGACCGATGCCACCGCTGTGGATGCCGGCAACCCGCGGCTTCAGGAATCCCTCGGCGCGATCGCCAACGACATCAGCCTCGCCATCGCCCATCGTCGCGCCGAAGCCCGCGAAGCGAAGGCCCGCGACGAGCTGGCCGCCGCCGTGACGGCCACCCAGATCGGTGTGTGGCAGCGCGACCTCGACACCGACAGCATCGAGGTCAACGCCCAGTGCTATGGCATGGTGGGGCGCACCGCCCAGCCGCGACTGCCCGTCGTGGAATGGCGGGCTTGGGTGCATCCCGAAGACGTGCCCCATCTCGACGCCGCGCTCCTGCGATTCGCCACGCCGGACGAGGACGACCTCTCGATCGAGTTGCGACTGCAGCACGCCCTCGGCCACTGGATCTGGGTGCACCTGCTAGGCCACGTCCGTCGCCGGCATGCCGATGGCCGGCCGCACGTCCTCAGTGGCGTGATGCTGGACATCAGCGTGCGCCGCCAGGCGGACGAATCACGCTGGCTTGCCGCCGCCATCGTCGACAACACGCGCGAAGGCATCCTCGTCTGCAATGCCGATGGCGTGATCCTGTCCATCAACCGCGCCTTCGAGACGCTCACCGGCTACGCCGCGGCCGACGTGGTCGGGCACCGCGCCTCGGTGCTGAGTTCGGGTTTGCAGGGGCGCGATTTCTACGCGGCCATGTGGAGCGACCTCGTCCAGAAAGGGCGATGGGAGGGCGAGATCTGGAACCGCCGGAAGAACGGCGAGGTCTATCCCGAATGGCTGTCCATCACCCGCATCCCGGGCGGGCGGGCCGACGGCGCGTGCTACGTCGGCCAGTTCACCGACATGAGCGAGCGCAAGGACACGCAGCATCGTCTCGACTTGCTCAGCCGCACCGATCCACTGACCGGCCTCGACAACCGGCAGGCCCTGCTGCAGGGGATGGAGAGCCTGCTCTCCACGAACGGCAAGCTGGCCGTGCTCTGCATCAACCTCGACGGGTTCCGGCAGGTCAACCAGAGCCTTGGCATGCAGGTGGGCGACCAGGTGCTGCGCGCGGTGGCCGAGAGGCTGCGGGCGTCGGCCGGTGCCGACGTCCTGCTCGGGCGGCTGGAAGGCGACATCTTCGCGGTGGCGATCCCAGGCGCGGACGCCACGTCGGCCGCGGAGCGCGCGGAGGCGATCTACGTCGCGTTCCGGGCGCCCATCGAGGCGGCCGGCACCTCGCTGGTGCTGGGATTGAGCATGGGGTTGGCCGCCGCACCCGAGCACGTCGACACGGCCGACGTACTCCTGGTGGCCGCCCGCTCGGCGATCCACGAGGCACACGAATCGGGCAGGAACACGCTCACGACCTACGAGCCCGGCCGCGGCTCGACAAGCCGCGAGCGGCTGACGCTGGAATCGCAGTTGCGCCTCGGCGTCGAGAACGGAGAATTGTTCGTCGTCTTCCAGCCGCAGGTGCATCTCGACGACGGGCGACTGGTGGGCATCGAGGCGCTGGTGCGCTGGCGGCATCCCACGCGCGGCGTGATGGCTCCGGGCAGTTTCATCGGCATCGCCGAGGACAGCGGCTTGATCGTCCCGCTGGGCGAATTCGTGCTGCGCGAGGCCTGTCTCGCGGCGATGCGCCTGCAGTCCGCCGGCTTCCCGGCCGTGCCCCTGTCCGTGAACGTCTCGGCCCTGCAGTTCCGTCGCGACCGGTTCCTGCCCAGCGTGATGGCCGCGCTGCGCAACAGCGGCCTGCCGCCCTACCTGCTGGAACTGGAGCTTACCGAGTCGGTGCTCATGCGCGGCACCGAGGACATGCTCGCGCGCATGCGGCTGGTGCGCGAGCAGGGCATGCGCATCGCGATCGACGATTTCGGCACCGGGTTCTCGTCGCTGGCCTACCTGTCGCGGATGGGCCTCGACCGGCTGAAGATCGACCAGGCCTTCGTGCGGGACATGCGCCAGTCGGCGCGGGCCGAAGGCATCGTGAAGGCCATCGTTGCGATGGCGAAGCACCTGCAGCTCGATGTCATCGCGGAAGGCGTCGAGGAGGCGGAGGACGCCGGGCATCTGCGCGCCCTGGGCTGCGACGAGGCGCAGGGCTACCTCTACGGCAGGCCCATGGACGAAGCGGCGCTGCTGGACTGGGCGCGCAGCAGCGGTCGGATGCGGGAGTAGACTGCGGTTTTCCGCACCACCGGTTCCGATCCCATGGACAGCCGCGAACCCGCATCGTCCCCGGCCCACTCGCCGGACTCGCTCGCCGCCACGCTCGCAACGCTGCGTGCGGCATGGTTGGCGAAGCGCCCGGACTTCGCCCAGCGCCGCGCCGACCTCGACCGCCTCGCCACCGCCATCAAGGCGAAGCGCGAAGCGATCGTCGAGGCGATCAATGCCGACTTCGGCCGCCGTGCCGCCGTCGAGACGCTGGCCGCCGACGTGATGGTGACGCTCGAGGAGATCAAGCACGTCCGCAAGCACCTGCGCTCGTGGATGAAACCGAAGCGCGCGCCGATCAACGCGCTGTTCCTGCCGGCGCGCGGCGAGATCCGCCACCTGCCGCTGGGCGTCGTGGGCATCGTCGCTCCGTGGAACTACCCGTTCCAGCTCGCGATCATCCCGCTCGTCGACGCCATCGCCGCCGGCAACCACGTGATGATCAAGCCCAGCGAGTTCACGCCGCGCACCAGCGCGCTGATCCGCGCGCTCTGCGCCGACGTGTTCCCGGCGGATCGGGTCGCCGTGATCGAAGGCGGCGCCGAGGTCGGTGCCGCGTTCACCGCCCTGCCCTTCGACCACCTGCTGTTCACCGGCAGCACGGCGGTGGGACGCAAGGTGATGGCCGCCGCCGCGCCGAACCTGACACCGGTCACCCTCGAACTCGGCGGCAAGTCGCCGGCGCTGATCGCCCCCGGCTTCGACATCGCCCACGCCGCGGAGCGCATCGCCACCGGCAAGCTCTTCAACGCCGGCCAGACCTGCGTGGCGCCCGACTACGTGCTGGTGCCGGACGCGCAGCGCGACGAATTCATCAGCGCCTACCTCGCCGCCGTCGCGAAGCGCCATCCAACGCTCGCGGGCAACGCCGACGTCACCTGCGTGATCAATCCGAAGCAGGCCGGCCGCCTGCGCGAGTGGCTGGACGACGCGACGCAGCGCGGGGTCGCGATCCGCCAGCACGCGCCCGACGACGGCCGCGCCGCGCCCGGCGAGATCATCCCGCCGACGGTGCTGATCGACCCGCCCGACGACGCCCGCGTGATGCGGGAAGAGATCTTCGGCCCGCTGCTGCCGGTGAAGGGCTACCGCACGCACGACGACGCCATCGCCTACATCCTCGGTCGCGACCGCCCGCTGGCTTTCTACCCCTTCGACCGCGACCGCGAGCGGCTCGAGCGCACCCTCGACACCGTCGTCGCCGGCAGCGTCTGCGTCAACGACACGCTGATCCAGTTCGGCCAGCACGAGCTGCCGATCGGCGGCGTCGGGGCCTCGGGCATGGGGCACTACCACGGCCACCAGGGTTTCCTGACCTTCAGCAAGGCCATGCCGGTGATGCGACAGGCGCGCCTGAACGGCATGGGGCTGTTCGATCCGCCCTACTCGACCCTGATCAAGCGTGTGCTGGATGTGCTGACGCGTTGAGCAGCGCAGAACGGACTCGCCGACCATCGGCCGCCGGGAGCCTGCATGCTGTGGATCGCCCTGTCCCTCGCGTTCGCCTCCCTCGCGGTCCGCGAGCTCTATTCGCCGTGGAACCGCGAGCATCCGCAGCCCGTCGAGCCGCTCTACCTGCTGCTGGTCGTCACGCTGGCGGTGGCGTTCGCCTGGCCGCCGGTGTCCACGTGGCGCTTCGAGCGCTTCCTCGAATCGCGGGCCCGCGTGCTGACGGAAGGCCGGCCGGTGTCGGTCCACTGCAACACGCTGCTCGACACGATGCTCGACCCGAACGCGCTGGCCGCCGGCCACGCCAACCTCGCCACCGGCAGGATCGTGCTGCAGAAGCCCTGGTGCTCGACGCTGCGCGGCTACCTCGACGACCCGGCGAGCGCCGACGAACGCGGCATCCAAAGCCTCAATCTCTTCACCCATGAGGTGATGCACGTGCGCGGCCTGCTCGACGAGAAGGTCACCGAGTGCCACGCCGTGCAGTACAACCGGCGCATGGCCGAGTTGCTCGGCGTTCCCGCTCCCTTGGCCCTGGACCACGCCCGGCGCTACTACCGCGAAAGCTATGCCTTGCGCGCCGCGGTCGGCGGCCTCGCGGGCTCGTACTTCTCGCCGGAATGCGCGCCCGGCAGGGCAATGGACCTGCGGCTACCCCACTCGCTCTGGTGAGAACGGGCCACGGCCCACCCTTCCTTGCTTGCCCCTCCACAGGGCCGCCCCCATTGTGGCTCGATGGACACGACCCCGAACCCCCTGCTCTCGCCGGCCCTGCTGCCGGACTTCCCCGCGCTCCAGCCCGCGCATGTGGTGCCCGCCGTCGAGGCGGTGCTGGCCGAGTACCGCGCCGCCGTCGAGCGTCTCGTCGCCGATCCCGCCGCCCGCGATTTCGATTCGCTGGTCGCGCCGCTCGAACGGCTCGACGAAAAGCTCTCGCGCACCTGGTCGCCGGTGTCGCACCTTCACGGCGTGAAGGACTCGCCCGAGCTTCGCGAGGTGTACTCGGAAGCCGACGAGCGGATCACCGAGTTCACCACCGAGCTCGGGCAGCACCGCGGCCTTTATGAGGCCATGAAGGCCGTGCGCGAGGGTGCGGGCTTCGCGGCGCTCGACCGCGCGCAGTGCACCCTCGTCGAGGACAGCCTGCGCGGCTTCCGCAATTCCGGCGTCGCGCTCGAGGAGCCGGCGCGCACGCGTTTCCGCGAGATCCAGACCGAGCTCTCGAAGCTGGATACCGCCTTCGAGGAGGCGGTGCTCGATGCCTCCGAGGCCTGGACGCTGCCGCTCACCGAGGCGCAACTCGCCGGCCTGCCGCCCTCGGCCCGCGACCTGCTGGCCGGCCAAGCGAAGGCGAAGGGCAAGGACGGCTTCCTCGCCACGCTGAAGGGGCCGGTGGTGCAGGCGATCCTGACCCACGCCGACGACCGCGCGCTGCGCGAGACCGTCTACACCGCCTACAACACGCGCGCTTCCGACCAGGGGCCGCAGGCCGGGCGTTTCGACAATTCCGAACGCATCGCGCGGATCCTCGCGCTGCGCCATGAATCCGCGCAGCTGCTCGGCTTCCCGAGCGCCGCACACGAATCGCTCGAAGACAAGATGGCCGGCACGCCGGAGCGCGTGCTTGCCTTCCTGCGCGAGCTCGCCGCCAAGGCGCGGCCGGTCGCGCAGCGCGAACTCGACGAGCTGCGCGCCTTCGCTGCGAACGATCTGGGCCTGCACGACCTGCAGCCCTGGGACGTCGGCTGGGCCAGCGAGAAGCTGCGCGTCGCGCGCTACGCGTTCGAAGAAGAACAGCTGAAGCCCTACTTCGCGCTGCCGGGCGTGCTGAAGGGCGTGCTCGACATCGCCACCGACGTGTTCGGCGTGCGCTTCCGCGAGCGCCATGACGTGGCGACCTGGCACGCGGACGTGCAGTACTTCGACGTGCTCGACGCCGACGGCAGCGTGCGCGCTGGCGTGTACTTCGACCACTACGCCCGCGAGGGCAAGCGCGGCGGCGCGTGGATGGACGTCTGCCGCACGCGCCTCGGCCTCACCGGCCAGATCCCGGTCGCCTACCTCACCTGCAATGCCGCACCGCCGGTGGAAGGCCGTCCCAGCCTGCTGACCCACGACGACGTCATCACCCTGTTCCACGAATTCGGCCATGGCCTGCACCACCTGTTGACCGAGATCGGCTGGCCCGCGGTGTCGGGCATCAACGGCGTCGAATGGGACGCCGTCGAGCTGCCGAGCCAGTTCATGGAGAACTTCGGCTGGAAGCGCGAGGCGCTCGACCGCTTCGCCCGCCACTGGCAGACGGGTGAAGCCCTGCCCGATGACCTGTTCGCCAAGATGACCGCGGCGCGGCACTACCACGCGGGCCTGTTCCTCGTGCGCCAGCTGGAGTTCGCGCTGTACGACTTCCGCCTGCACCTCGAGTACGACCCGGCGAAGGGCCCGCGCACGCTCGAATTGCTCGACGAGGTCCGCGCGGAGGTCAGCGTGATCACGCCGCCGGCCTGGCATCGCTTCCCGCATGCGTTCACCCACATCTTCGCGGGCGGCTACGCGGCGGGCTACTACAGCTACCTGTGGGCGGAAGTGCTGAGCGCCGACGCTTTCGGCGCCTTCGAGGAAGCGGCCGCCGCCGCGGGCAGCGTGTTCGACGCCGCCACCGGCGCGCGCTACCGCCGCGAGATCCTCGCCGTCGGCGGCTCGCGCCCGGCGCTGGAAAGCTTCATCGCCTTCCGCGGCCGCGAGCCGGACCCGAACGCCCTGCTGCGGAGCTACGGTCTGGCGGCCTGAGCGACGGCGAACGCCGCCACGCAGCGCGCGATGGCGGCATCGTCGATATCGAGATGGGTGGCCAGCCGGACGCGCGGGCCGCCGACGCTGGCGATGACGCCGTGCTCGTGGAGCGACGCGCGCAGCCGCGGCAGCGCGGCCTCCGGCACGGTGACGAAGACCAGATTGGTCTGCGGCGTCTCCACCGAGAGACCCGGAATCGCCGACAGGCCCGCCGCGAGTTCGCGCGCGCGACGATGGTCTTCGGCGAGCCGCGCGACGTGGTGGTCGAGAGCGTGCAGCGCCGCCGCCGCGAGGATGCCGGCCTGGCGCCAACCGCCACCGAGCAGCTTCTTCAGCCGTTTGCCGCGCGCAATGAGCTCGGCGCTGCCCAGCAGCACCGAACCGACCGGCGCGCCGAGGCCCTTCGACAGACACACCGACACGCTGTGGAACGGCGCCACGAGCGTGCGAACCGGCACGCCCTGCGCCACGGCGGCATTGAACAACCGCGCGCCGTCGAGGTGCAGGGCCAGGCTGCGCTCGTCGCACAGCGCGCGCGCGTCCGGCGCGTAGGCCAGCGGCAGCGGCTTGCCGTGCCAGGTGTTCTCGAGGCAGAGCACGCGGCTGCGCGCGAAGTGCGGGTCGTCCGGCTTGATCGCCGCGCGCACCGCCTCGAGCGGCAGCGTGCCATCGACGGCCTGCGGGATCGGCTGCGGCTGGATCGAACCCAGCACCGCCGCGCCGCCGCCTTCGTACTTGTAGGTGTGCGCGTCGGCGCCGACCAGGTACTCGTCGCCGCGCTGGCAGTGCGCCATCAGCGCGATCAGGTTGCTCTGCGTGCCGCTGGCGACGAACAGCCCCGCCTCGAAGCCGAGATCATGCGCGAGCCGGTCCTGCAGCGCGTTCACCGTCGGGTCGTCGCCATACACGTCGTCGCCGACGGCGGCTTCGAGCATGGCCGCGCGCATCGCGGCGGTCGGACGGGTGACGGTGTCGCTGCGGAAGTCGGCGGTCGGCAAGGTCATGGTCGATGGCGGCAGGGCGTCAGAGCATGCGCTGCACGACGTCGTCGCGGCGCAGCCAGCGATGGTAGACCGCCGCGAGCACGTGCAGGCCGATCACGCCGTAGAACACCGTCGCCAGCAGCTTGTGCGCGTCCTCGGCGACGTCCTCGATCGCCGCGCCCGGCGCGAACAGCGGCGGGAGGACGAGGCTCGTGAACGGCACCGGGATACCGCGCCCCTCGCTCCACAGGATCAGCACGCCAAGGATCGGCTGCACCAGCAGGAAGGCATACAGCGCGACATGCGTGAGGCCGCCCAGCATCGACTCCCAGCGCGGCAGCGGCGGCGTGACCGGCGGCACGCCATGGCGGGCCCGCAGCGCGAAGCGCGGCAGCAGCAGGAGCATCACGATGATCCCGGCCCAGAAGTGGAGCGGCATCATCGCGCTGCGGATCGGCGTGCCGCGCGGGAACCAGCCACGGAATTCCGCGAGCGCGTAGGCGGCGGCGACAAGGCCGGCGACGGCCCAGTGGATCCAGCGTTGCGGAGCGGCGTAGCGGGGCGTGCTCATGTCAGGCGTCCATCGAAGGGAACCGGGGAGTCTGCAGGATGGGGCATTCCCCCGGCCTCCGGCTTGCCGTCGATCAACGCGAGACCGCAACGCTGTCACGAACGAATCGCAGGCGCAGCGGCCCGACGCCGTGCACGCCTTTCGCGCCCTGCCAGCCCCGGGCGTCCGACGCGCACGCCAGCTCGGCACGGCCGGGCGCGGCGGGCAGCGCCCACCCCTGGCCGCAGCGCCAGGCGAGGCGCTGCGCAAGGGCCCGAAGGGCGCCGGAGTCGAACGCGGAGGCCGGGCGCGGCGCGGGCACGCGCACGGGACGCGCCGCTGCCTCGTCGATCACCAGCTGCACCCGCTCTCCCATGGCATCGGCGCCATCGCGATCCGGCGGAAGGCCGTGTTCAACGACGAGCCGCGCACCGGGTGCGAGGTACCAGGCCTCCGCTTCGTCGCGCTCGCCCGGCCGACGACGCAAGACCCAGCCTCCGGAGGCACCGAGGGCGTCGATTTCGCGACGTCCCGCGAACTCGCGCACTCTCAACGCCGAGGTCTCGTCGGCCCCGTAGCCCCAGCGCGCATCGGCCGCCTGCATCGCCATCAGCAGCCGGAGCTCGCGCGCGCGCTCGGAGAAATGCGTGTCGACGATGGCGTCCTCGGCGAGGCGCAGCCCACCGGCCGGCCACAAGGTCAGTGCATCCTCCGGGACGCCGTCGCAGCGCCCGCCGCGCGAACAACCGGGCTCGGGCGGCGCGGCCACGCGTGCGGCCCGCGCCACCGCGGCCTCGACGTCGCCGTTGCCGAGCATCCACGACGCGCTCTGCACGGCGGCGCCAGCGCTGGTGCCACCGACCACGATCCGTCCCGCCGCATGCGCGTCTTGCAGCTCCCGCAGCCAGTCGTTCGCCGACCCATCGTCCCGGACGAAGGCCTGCCGATGCCGCCACTGGTCGCCGCCGGCGAAAAACACGCCCTGCACCTGCAGCATCAGCGCGGGCTGCGACGCGCAGTGGGCGCGCTGGTAGTCGGCGAGGTCGGGATACACGGCGTCGCGGTTCGGCAGTCGCAACCGCTCGATCCGCAGCCGCGGCAGCGCCCCGCAGTCGCCCAGTTCGAAGCGCGCCGCCGCGGCCGCCGCATCCACCGGCCACCACACCGCGTCGGCACCGAGTTCGCGGAACACATCGACGTAGAAGTCCACGGCGTCCATCGGATCGACGCCCGAAGCCGTGACGACGGCGATCTTCGGACGACCCGTCGTCCGCGCCTGCGCTTCGGCGACGAAGGCGCGCAGAACCTCGACCCCCCCGCGATCGCGACTCTGCATCGGCAGCGCGCGTTCGAGCGGACGCGCTCCTTCGGCGCTCCGCTGCGGCACTTCCAGGGCGGCCAGCAGGGCGGCGCGCTCGGCATCGAGCAGGACCGACCACGGGCGGCGCGGGTCGGTCTCGGCACAGCCGCCGCCCAGGCAGGCCTGGGCGAACGCGGCTTCCAAGCGCGCGGCGTCGATGTCGGCCGCACGCGCATCGTCGCCCTCCAGACTGCGCTGCGCCTGCGCAAGCATCGCGGCCAACGCCTCGCGGGAGGGGGCACCGGGCAGGGTCCACAAGGCCGGATCGAGCGCTCGGGTAATGCCCGCACCGTCGATGCGGAAGCGCGCCGGTCCGCGCGTCGCGTCGCTGGGCGCCGCGGCGCACGAACGCGGCGACAGATCGGAGCAGATCGCCAAGGCGCCACCGGCCAGCAGCAGGCTGCGCACGGGCGGCGTCGACGCCAAGGCCACGCTGCCGATCGCCGTGAATGCCAGGAACGCCGCGCGCAAAACCAGGGAATCCATGTCCGGACGCAGACCCATCAGCAACGGAAGGCCCGGATGTTTAGCAGGTTTCGTCCGCCGGCACTTGACGGCGCGGAAATGAACGAAGTATGAAAGTCCCACGTTTCCGGTCCACCGAAATGCCCAAGCCGCGCAACCACATCCGGCACATCGCCCGGACGTTCTATCTCAGCGAGTGGTGGGACGAGTAGATCCCATCGGCTGAGCCCCGTCGTGCCGCAACGGCACGCCGCGGGGTTGCGTTCGCGTTGCCGTCGTTCGACGGCGCCGCCGTGCATCGGGGCCACTCGCGCCCCACCACCAGACCCTGACGGCCACGCTTCATGCGTGGCCGCCTGTCGACCCTGAGGAAACCGCCATGCTGTCCAAGAAGCCCCTCAGCGCGATGATCGCGCTGCTCCTCGCCACGTCCGCCGCCGCCCAGGCCCCGGCGCCGGCCGCCGAAGGCGACGACGCGAAGACCCTCGACGCCGTGACCGTCACCGGCACCAACCTGCGCGGTGTCGATCTCGCCGAAGCCCAGCCGGTGCAGGTCATCGACGCGGTCAAGTTCGAACGCCTCGGCCTCGCCTCGATCGGCGACGTGCTGAAGCTCATCTCCGAAACCGGTGGCGGCACCGGCAACTTCAGCACCGCCACCTCGGGCGCGCTGCAGGCCGATTCGCCGGCCGGCATGGCCGGTGCCTCGCTGCGCGGCCTCGGCGCCGGCTCGACGCTGACGCTGGTCAACGGCCGCCGCGTCGCCGCCAGTTCGTTCTCGAACGGCGTGCGCTCGGAGAACTTCGTCGACATCAACGCCATCCCGATGGCCGCCGTCGAGCGCATCGAAGTGCTGTCCGCCGGCGCCTCGGCCATCTACGGCGCCGACGCCGTCGCCGGCGTCATCAACGTCGTGCTGCGCCAGAGCTTCGACGGCGTGCGCGCGGCCGTCAGCATCGGCGATTCCACCGCCGACAGCGACGAAGCCAAGTTGAATGCCAACCTGCTCGTCGGCTTCGGCGACGACGACCTCGGCGGCCTCGTGGTGGTCGACGCCTTCCGCCGCAACGGCTTCTACAACCGCGACCGCGCGATCACCGCGGACGAGCGCGTGCCGTCGCAGCAGGGCATCTTCCCGAGCGTCAACTGGGGCAGCTTCAGCCGCGATGACTTCGTGGAAGCCAGCTGCCCGTCGGGCCAGCGCTTCGACGGGCGCCCGGGCTTCCCGCTCGGCAGCCTCGGCGCCTACTGCGCCGTCGACCGCAGCGACTACACCGCCTTCGACCCGCAGCTCGATCAGCTCGGCCTCTACGGCACCTTCAACGCGCGCCTCGGCGACGCGTTGGCGTTCTTCAGCGAAGTGCAGCTGCAGCGCAACGAGAGCTTCGCCACCAGCGCCCCCGCGCCGTGGTCGCAGGCCACCATCGCCTTCAACCACCCGAATTTCCCAGCGGAGCTGCGCACCCGCATGCTCGCCGCCGGGCTCGGCGCCACGCAGGACATCGTCGGCTGGGGCCGCTTCCCGGACGAGCGCCAGGTCGACGTGGAGACGACCAATTGGCGGGCGCTCGCCGGCCTGCGCGGCGAGCTCAACGACACCTGGGGCTGGGAGGCCGCGATCGGCTACGGCCGCAGCGAATCCGAGCAGGTCGCCAGTGGCGGCATCTACAACCGCACGCGCACGCTGGCGGCGCTGCGCGGCCGCCTCTGCGCCGACGGCAGCACCACCTGTACCCCGACCACGGGCGGCCTCTGGTACAACCCGTTCGGCGGCCAGGCCTCGCAGGACCCGCGCGTGATGGCCCTGCTCCGCGACACCGTGCCGCGCAACGGCGAGTCGACCACGCTGAGCGCCGACCTCAAGCTCAACGGCACGGCCGGCGCCATCGGTGGCCGTGACATCGCTTGGGCCGTCGGCGTCGAAGGCCGTCGCGAGGACATCGCCGACCGGCCCTCGCCGCTTGCCGAAGTGAACCGCCTGACCGGCCAGCCGGGCGTGTTCGGTTTTGGCTCGAAGTCGGCCAGCGCCGACCGCAACGCCTCGGCGCTGTTCATCGAGTCGCTGCTGCCGTTCACCGACACCTTCGACGTCCGCCTTGCCGGCCGCTACGACCACTACTCCGACTTCGGCGGCGACTTCAATCCGTCGGTCGGCCTGCGCTTCCGCCCGAGCGAGGCGCTGGTCTTCCGCGCCGGCTGGAACACCGGCTTCCGCGCGCCCTCGCTGGCGCAGGCGGGCAGCGGCACCACCGCCGCCTCGTTCACCCTGCCCTGCGCCTCGGGCAGCGAGTTCTTCACGAACTGGTGCGGCAGCCGCTCGGGCCGCCCGACCATCCTCAGCCAGGTGCTCGCCAACCCGGACCTCGAGCCGGAAACCTCGGAAGCGTGGAACGCCGGCATGGTCTGGTCGCCGCTGGAGCGCACGACGGTCAGCGTCGACTACTGGAGCTTCGACCAGAAGAACACCGTCGACGTCGACTACTTCGGCCTGCTGCGCGCCGCCCTCGCCAACCCGTCGCTGATCTACACCTTCGCCGACGGCAGCCGCCCGCGTCCGGTCAACGCCCCGGGCATCGAGATCGGCAGCGGCGGCATCGGCCGCGTCTCGACGGGCGAGGTGTTCGCGCAACTCCAGAACATCGGCGTGCAGCGCACCGACGGCTGGGATATCGCGATCGACCACGGCATGGCCGAGGACGTCCTCGGCGGCCGCCTCGATCTCTCCATCGACGCGACCCGCGTGCTCTCGTTCGAGCGTTCGGAGTCGTGCTCGCCACAGGTCGCGCCGCTGCGCGGCGACGGCGCCTGCATCGGCGGCCAGCGCCTCGTCGAGCTGAATGGCGAGTACCGCTATCCGAAGTGGCGCGGTACCGTCGCGCTGGAGTGGACCAGCGACGATTTCGACGCCGCGCTGTGGGCCAGCTACACCGGCTCGTACTACGACGACTTCCGCTTCGATCCGGCGGCGATCGCCACCACCGCGCGCGTGGCCTCGTGGACGACCTTGAACGCCTCGTGGGGCTGGAACCTCAACGAAACGCACCGCGTCTCGCTGCAGGTGAAGAACCTCACCGACCGCGATCCGCCGCGGGCCCTCGGCGCCAGCGCCTGGGTCGACACCTACAACCACGACGCCATGGGCCGCTTCGTCACCCTGAACTGGATCGGCCGCTTCTGATCGCCCGCCGCTGATCCGACGTCTGGACCGCCCACCGGCTTGCCGGTGGACCTCGGGGCAAGGACGCCCCGCCTGTCCTGCGCTACCGTGGCCGCCCAACGCGGCCATGGCGCGCCGCGCTCCGCCCCTTCGTCCCGGACCCACGAATGACCTCCACCGCCGCGCCCTCGCGCGCGCCCGACACGCTGCTGGTGCTGCTCGCCGTCGCCCTCGTGCTGGCGGCGATCGTGCCCTTCGTGCCCGCGGGCCTCTTCGCGCCGGGCCAGCCCATGTCGCTGGCCAGCTTCCAGCCGGGCGACACCGCCCTCGGGCTGCGCCTGTTCTCCAGCGACGCCGACCATCCCGGCTTGCTCAACCTGTTCTTCGACGGTTTCACCTCGGGCAGCCGCAATGGCGCGGCGATCGGCGTGATCGCCTTCGTGCTCACCGTCGGCGGCGCCTTCGGCCTGATCCAGGCCAGCGGCGCCATCGACAACGGCCTGAAGCGCCTTGTCGCGCGCTTCGGCCACCACCCACGCCTGCTGCTCGCGGTGCTGTTCGTCGCCTTCTCGACGGGCGGCGCGGTGTTCGGCATGGGCGAGGAGACGATCGCCTTCCTCGCCCTGCTGCTGCCGCTGATCCGTCGCCTCGGGTATCCGCCGGAGACCGGCGTGATGGTCACCTACATGGCCAGCCAGATCGGCTTCGGCACTTCGTGGATGAACCCCTTCAGCGTTGCCGTGGCGCAGGGCATCGCCGGCCTGCCGCTGCTGTCGGGCGCGCCGTTCCGCATGGCGATGTGGGCCGCGTTCACCGCGGTCGGCCTGGCCTTCGCGCTGCGCTACGCGACCGCGCACCGCGTCCCGTCGACCGACGTCACGACACCCGGCGACCGCGCCACCGTGCCGGCCTCGACGCCGCTGGGCTGGGTCGACCACGCCGTGCTGGCGGCGACGCTCGCCACCGTCGCGTGGATCGTCTGGGGGGTCACCGCCGCCGGCTACTACATCGCCGAGATCGCCACGCAGTTCTTCGCGCTGGGCCTGTTCGCCGGCGTGGTCGCGGTGCTCGGCGGCCGCATCAGCGCGAACGGCGCCGCGCAGGCCTTCACCGACGGCGTGCGCGGCCTGGTGCCGGTGGTGCTGGTGATTGCCGTGGCCAAGGGCATGCTCGGCATCCTCGGCGGCAGCGACCCGCACGCACCCTCGGTGCTCAACACCGGGCTCCATGCCATGGGCAGCGCCATCGCCGGCACGCCGGAACTGATCGCCGCGTGGGGCATGCTCGCGGCGCAGTCCGCGTTCAATTTCTTCGTCAGTTCCGGCAGCGCGCAGGCCACGATCACCATGCCGCTGATGGCGGGGCTGGGCGAGCTCGTCGGCGTCAGCAAGCAGATCAGCGTGCTGTGCTTCCAGCTCGGCGATGGCCTCACGAACCTCGTGATGCCCACCTCCGCCGCGATGATGGGCGCCATTGGCGTGGCCGGCCTCGGCTGGGTCGCGTGGGTGCGCATCATCGTCCGCTTCATGCTGCTGCTGATGGCGCTTTCCGCCCTCACCGTGGCTCTTGCCGTCGGGATCGGTTATGTCTGAACTGCTGTGGATCCGCGACGCGGAATTGATGACGCCGGCGCCCGCCGGGCGCGGCGACGTGCTGGTCGCGAACGGCCGCATCCTCGCGGTGGGCACCGGCCTCGATCCGCGCGGTTGCGGCGTACCCGTGCGCATCATCGATGCCGGCGGGCACTGGCTCTGCCCCGGCCTCGTCGATGGCCTCGTGCACTTCGGCGGCGGCGGCGGCGAAGGCGGCTTCGCCACGCGCATGCCGCCGCTCGCGGCGGCCACCGCGCTCGCGGCGGGCGTCACCACGATGATCGGCGCACTCGGCACCGACGACGTCACCCGCAGCCACGCCGACCTGCTGGCCTGCGCGCGGGCGCTGGCCGCCAGTGGCCTGTCGGCCTACACGCTCACCGGCTCCTACCAGGTGCCGCCGGTCACGCTCACCGGCAGCGTGCGCGGCGACCTCGCCTTCATCCCGGAAATGATCGGCCTCGGCGAAATCGCCATCGCCGACCATCGCGGCTCGCAGCCCAGCGCCGCGGAGCTCGCCCGCCTCGCCTCGGACGCGCGCGTCGGCGGCATGCTGGCAGGCAAGGCCGGCACCGTGCTCGTGCACTGTGGCGAAGCGCCCGAAGGCCTCGCCCTGCTGCGCGAAGCGAGCTCACGCTGGCCGGTTCCGATCAAGCAATGGCATCCGACCCACGTGAACCGCCACGCCGCGTTGCTGGCCGACGGCTTCGAATTCGTCCGCGAAGGCGGGAGCATCGACTTCACCACCAGCAGCACGCCGGACTTCGTCGCCGCGGGCGAGATCCCCGCCGCCCTCGCGCTGGCCGACGCGCTCGCTGCCGGCCTGCCGATCGAACGCCTGACGATGAGTTCCGACGGCCAAGCCAGCCTGCCGCACTTCGACCCGCAGGGACGCCTCGTCTCGCTCGAGGTTGCGCCGATCGGCAGCCTGCTCGCCAGCATCCGGGAAGCGGTTGAACGGCACGGCGTGCCCTTGGCCACCGCGCTGGCGGCCGCCACGTCCTCCCCGGCAGCGGTGTGGGGCCTCGCGCAGAAGGGACGCATCGCGCCCGGCCTCGATGCCGACCTCCTGCTGCTCGACCGCGACACCCTGGCGCTGCGTTGGACGATGGCCGGCGGCCGGCTCTGAACGACACCGCTGGCGACGGCCGCTGACCGGCGGCGTCGCAACGGGGAACTTTAAGTACGCATTCACTCCCTCGGCGGATGATGGATTGGCCCATCCGGAGACCATGCCCATGCTGCGCCGCGCCGCGTTCCTTGCCCTGTCGTCGCTGGCCCTGAGCGGCTGCGTCACCTACGAAGTCGTCGAGCGGCGCGTCTACCACGAGGACGGCAGCTACACGCGCATCTACGCCCCCGACGACGGTCGGCGCTACGAAGAGCGCCGTTACCACGATGATCGCCTCCGCAACGATGGCCGGGTCCGTCGCTACGAGTACGACGCGCCGCGCTACGTCGGTTACGGCGACCACGCCCCCTATACCCGCTGGTTCTACGGCCACCGCGGCCATCCATCCTTCTGGTACGGGCCATCGCGGCCCCACGGACCGGGCGCGCCGCGGCCGAGGTCGATGCCGAAGCCCGGGCTGCGCGGCGTCGGCCCCGAGGTTCCCCAGCCGGTCATCACGGGCCCAAGCGTCGGTGGCGAGGCGCTCCGTCCGCTCGACCGCGAGCCGCGCGAGGAGCCCCGCTTCGAGCCGCGCGAGGAGCCCCGCTTCGAGCCGCGCGAGGAGCCCCGAGAAATGCCCGTCGTCGAAGAACGCGTCGAGTAGCCGCGAGCCGCCGGGGCCCTGATATCGTCGACGGGAACGAAGCTGCCGACCCTCCACGTTGCCGACGGTTCCACCGGCCGATTCCAGCGGACCCGCCCCCGCGCCCACCGCAGGGCACGGCGTCAACTGGCGCGGACGCGGGCTTGTACTGGTGCAGTTCACGCTCCTCGCCTGCATCGCGAACAGCCTCGCCCTGCAGCTTCCGGGCACCACGCCTTTCCTCGTCGGGAACATGGCGGCGGTCGCCGTCGCCTTGCGATTCGGCCTGCGCCTGAGCCTTCCGGTCGCGCTCTGCGCCAGCGGCATCACCGGCAGTCCCGAGTGGATCGGCCTGGCGGTGCTCGAATGCGTGCTCGTGGCGCATTGGGGGCGGCGCACCGCGAGCCTTGTCGCCCTGTGGTGGCGCGTGTGGCTGCCGCTGCTGCCCATCGTCGCCTGGATCACGCTGCCACCGGGGGCCGACGATGCCTGGCTGTGGCTTGGCGGCGCCGCGGTCGTCCTCGCCACCGGTGGCACCTCGATCATCGGCGGTCGCCAGCTCGCGGGGGTCACCCGTTCCCGTCGGCAGCGGTCCATCCAGCCGATGGCACTGCAGCTCTCGGTGCAACTGTCGACCCTGCTGGCCGCGCCGGCCACCGTCGTGATCGCCCTGCTGGTGCAGTGGGGCCACCAGGTCGACCTGCAACGGACCGCCTACTTCATCGACGGCAAAGCGGAGCAGCTGGCCGTCGGCACCGGGGAGGAAGTCCGCCGGCATCGCGACGCCGTCGAGCAGGGTGCCCTCGCGGTGCCTGCGATGGGCCTGCCGACGGTGTTGCAACAGGCGGCATCGGTGCATCCCGGATTCCTCTCGCTGCTGGGCACCGACCGCCTGGGCCGCGTGCAGTACTCGCTGCTGCGTGGCGAAGCGCCCCGGCGAAGGGACAGCGACGTCTCGGATCGCGACTACTTCCGCGACACGGTCCGCCTCGGTGAACCGACGGTTTCACCGGTGTTCCGGGGTCGCGGCATCGGCACCGACCTCATCGTCGCCGTCGCCGCGCCGATCCGCGCCGGTGACGGGACGATCGAGGGCGTGCTGCAAGGGTCGTTGGCGCTGGGGCAGCTGGTGCGCGAGGAGCGCACCCGACTGGACGCCGCCGCCCTCCATTACGTGGTGAGCGACTCGGTCGGCCAAGTCGTCATGTCCAGTCTTCCCGATCTCCCGGTGAGTACGGCCGCCGCGACCGCAAGGGAGAGACTCGAAGGACACCTCGCCCAGCCTTGGTGGGCACGACGCGCGTACGTCGCGCCGCAGGCCGTGTTCGACACCGGACAGCGCCACCTCGTGGCGACGCACGAGGTGGAGGGCATCGGCTGGCATGTGCGCATCCTGCAGCCGCTGCGTCCGCTGCAGCGCCGGCAGACGCTGCGATCCCTGCTCGCCGCGTCGTTGGTGCTCGCCATCATCCTCGGCATGCAGCAGCTCTCGAGGCGCTTCGCCGACAGCCACGCGCGGGGCCTCGCACGGGTCGTGGAGCGGCTTCGCAGCCTCGACCCGTCGCTGGCGGAGGGTCCGCCTTCCGCATCGATGGACGCGGGAAGCGCCGAGCTGTCCGAGCTGATCCGCGACTTCGAGGCCACGGAGCTGCGCCTGCAGGCGATGCACGCGGCACTGAGCGACGCGGCCGCCGAACAGCAGGCGATGAACCGCGAACTCGAGGCGCGCGTCGAGCAACGCACGCAGGAACTGCGCGAGGCGCTTTCGCGGGCCGAGCACCTCGCTGCGGCGAAGTCGAGCTTTCTCGCCAACATGAGCCACGAGCTGCGGACGCCGCTGGCCGCCATCCTCGGCTACTCCGAGCAGGGCTTGCGCGAAAACGTGCAGGCCGGGGAGATGCGCCGCTGCTTGCAGACGGTGGTGCGCAACGGCCGCCACCTGCTCGATATCGTCAATGACGTACTGGACGCGAGCAAGATCGAAGCGGGTGAGCTGCGGATCCAGCCGCAGCGGATCGAGCCCCTCCACCTCGTCGGCGAGGCCATCGAACTGCTGCGACCGCGCGCGCTCGAAAAGAACCTGCAGCTGGTCCTGTCGGCGCACTGGCCGCTGCCGGCGCAGGTGTTCGCGGATCCGTTGCGCGTCAAGCAGGTCCTGCTGAACCTGCTCAGCAATGCCATCAAGTTCACCCCGCACGGCTTCGTCGCCGTGCGCCTCCGGGCCGATGCGGGCAGCGACCGCTGGTCGGTGGAGGTCGAGGACACCGGCATCGGCATGGACGCGGCGCAATGCGAGCGGGTGTTCCTGCGCTTCGAACAGGGCGATGACTCGACCACGCGCCGTTTCGGCGGCACGGGGCTGGGGCTGTACATCTCCCGCCAGCTGTCACGGCAGATGGGGGGCGACCTGACCGCCAGCAGCCAGCCGGGCGTTGGCAGTCGCTTCCTCCTCACCCTGCCGATGGGATGCCCGGCAATCTGGCAGGAGGAGGGCGACGCCCTCCCCGCCACCGATGCTGCCCGGCCGATCGCGGTACCGCGGCTGCGCGGGCGCGTCCTGGTGGCCGACGACGTCGACGACCTGCGTTCGCTGCTCCGTGCGAGCATCGAGGCGACGGGGGCGGAGGTGGTGGAAGCCGCCAACGGCCGGGAAGCGCTCGACCGCCTCGCCGACGCGACGCCGGACCTCGTGCTGATGGACATGCACATGCCGGTGATGGATGGACGGGAGGCGATCGCAACGATGCGCGGGGACGGATGCCGTTTGCCGGTCTACGCCTGCAGCGCCGACGTCATGGCGGACGACGTGGCTGGATTCATCGCCGCCGGTTGCGACGGCGCGCTGGCCAAACCCATCGACAACAGCGCCCTGCATGCGGTTCTGGCGAAGCATCTGGCGCCCGCCCCGGCGGCTGGGCCGCGGCCCAGCCCGGAGGCCGCCCCTACCGACCCCCTGGCGGCGGCGTTGGCGCAGATCCGCCAGCGCTTCGTCGCCAACGTCCCCGTCGAGCGCGCCGCACTCGCCGAGGCCCTCGCGGCCGCGGCGTGCGGGGAAGGAACCGAGGCCTTGGGGCAACTCGCGCATCGGCTGAAAGGCAGTGCGGGAACGTTCGGGTTCGACGCGGTCAGCGCGGCTGCCGGACGCCTCGAGCACGCCGCGCGCGATCGCCCGGCCACCCTGTCGGCGGAAGCCGCCGCGCTCGACCGGGAACTCGCCGCCTTACAATCGGGCGACGGCCCGACGGGTCCGAAGGACGCACCGTGAACCCACGCCCCCTCCAGCACATCCTTTGCGCGGACGACGACGCGGACATGCGCATGATCCTCGAGGTGGCCCTCGGCACGCTGGGCGGCTGGCGCATCACGCTTGCAGCCGATGGCGAGGAAGCCGTGGCAGCGGCACGCGTGGATCGCCCCGACCTGATCCTGCTGGACGCCTCCATGGCGGGGGTCGATGGCGCCGGGACGATGGCCCTGCTGCGCACCGACCCTGCGCTCGCGGCCATTCCCGTGTTGTTCGTGACGGGGCACGCCTCGCCTCGCGACCGCGAGGGCTTCGCCGCGCTCGGTGCCGTCGACGTCATCGCCAAGCCTTTCGACCCCACGGGCCTGTCCGGGCGCATCCGCGACATCTGGCGCCGCCTGCCGGGCTGAGCCGGGGAACGGGCAAAAAAAAGCCAGGAGCTCCCCCCGGAACTCCTGGCTTACGTTCCGGCCCTCCTGGCGGCGACGCTCTCGCGCGGCTGCCACGCCCCCCGGCGCTGGAATATGGCTGGAACGAGGCCATGATGCCTCAACCGCCGGGGTTGCGCATCACGAATTTGTCAATCGCCGTCAAACCGTGCCCGGTATCGCATCGTCCCGGGCGCCGCGTGGCGGAAAAACCCGTCATCGCCCGCGGACGGCGGATCCGAGGCGCTGGATGGCGGCGATCGTTTCTTCGCTGAGCGCACCGAACCGGCCGGCGAGCAGCTGCCGGGCCTCGTCCACCCGCCCGCGCTGCTGGCCACGGATCACCTCGGCCGCGCAGCGGTGGAACGCCGCATGGCGCGTTTTCAGGTCCTGGTACTCCGGAAGATGGGCGACCTGGGCCCCGGGGCCGTGGATCCACCTCCCGAGCGCGCAAGCGTGGTCGACTTCAACCGTGGACGCATCAAGCACCTCGGAGGAACGCCCTTCGAGCAGGTCCTTCAGCCGGAACTTCCAGCCCTGATGGGCCTTCACCATTTCGCCGAAGCCGCTGATGTCGAGCGGCCGCTGGTTTTCCCCAGGGAGCACGAAGCGCGAGGCGATCTCCGCCAGCTGGTGGGCCTGGTCGCTCATCGACCGGGCCGAAGCGGCCATCTCCTCGACGAGGGCCGAGTTGGCCTGCGTCGACTGGTCCATCTGCGTCACCGTGTTGTTCACCTCGGCGAGGCCCTTGGCCTGCTCGAGGCTGGCGGCGGTGATCTCGCCGATGATGTCGGCGACCTCCTGAGACGAACCGACGATCTCGCTCATGGTGCGGCCGGCGCGCCGCGCGACATTGGCGCCCTCGGCGATTTTGGTCACCGACTCGCCGATGAGCTGGGCGATTTCCTTGGCGGCGGTCGCCGAACGCTGGGCCAGCGCGCGCACTTCGGCGGCGACCACGGCGAAGCCACGGCCCTGCTCGCCCGCACGGGCGGCCTCCACCGCCGCATTGAGCGCAAGGATGTTGGTCTGGAACGCGATGCCGTCGATGGTGCTGGTGATGTCGGCCATGCGGCGCGAGCTCTCCTCGATGTCGCGCATCACGCGCACCACCGCCTCGACCGTCTGGCCACCCTCGCCGGCGACCTCAGCCGCGCGGGTGGCGATCTGCTTGGCCTGCTGGGCGTGCTCGGCGCTCTGCTTCACCGTGGCGGTCATTTCCTCCATCGCGGCGGCGGTCTCCTCGATGCTCGCCGCCGCCTGCTCCGTGCGCTTGGAGAGGTCCATGTTCCCGGATGCGATCTCGGTCGCGGCGTCGCTGATGGCGCCGACCGCCTGCTGCACCTCGGCGATCGCCTTGGCCAAGGCGTCGGCCGTGGCGTTGGCGTTGCTGTTGAGCTCGCCGAAGCTGCCCATCATCTGGGCGCTCGAGCGCACCGTCAGGTTGCCTTCCGCGAGTGCGGCCATCGTGCGCTGCACCTCGTCGATCGCCCGTGCGGTGAGGTCCATCAGCGAATTGAAGATGCGCGCCAGCTCGGCATAGCGCTCCTCGCCCGTATCGACCTCGACACGGGCGGTAAGGATGCCAGCGGCGGCCTTCTGGGCCACGTTGCGCAGGCCGTGGCGGAAGTTCGTGTCGGCCGTGCGGTCCTGCCACTCGAGGGCGGTGCCGATGCGCTGGCGATCGGCGTCGAACACCGGCGTGGCCGCGAGGTCGAAATGCATGCCCCCGAGGTTCAGGCGTGCGTGGTGCGTGGCCGTGAGTGACGGCACGAGCGCGCGCTGGTGGGCGGGATCGCGGTGGAACAGGTCGAAGTGGCTGCCGAGCACGCGGTCGGCGCGGAACTCCGGCAAGCGCTCGCGGATCGCCATCTCGGCCTCCTTGAGCACCTTGGCGACGGCCGGGTTCAGGTAGACGATCCGGCCCTCGGCATCGGCGATCATCATGCCGCTGGTCGCCACGTCCAGCGCGCTGCGCACGCGGGCATTCTCGGTGGCGGCTTCTCGCTCGCGCTCGATCTGCTCCCACAGCTTGGCCTGCATCGTGTTCAGGGCACGCAGCAGGTCGCCCAGCTCGTCCTCGGAGTCGATGTCGATGGGATTGTCGAGCTGGAGCTGGGCGATGCGGCCGGCCACCTTGACGCTGTATGCCACCGACCGGTTCACGCCGGCGGCGATGCGCCAGAGGATCAACGCCATCAGTACCAGCAGGGCGGCCAGCGAGACCGCGGTGAGGGCGAAGGTGCGCTCGGCGGTCGCGAGGTTCGCGGCGGAGAGCGCCTTCATGTCCTCCGCCGCCAGCGCCGCCAGCGCGCGCTGCGCCGCCATCACGTCGGTGAACTGCTCGAAGTAGGCGACGACGTCGCCGGGTGGCGCGGCGCCGTCCAGCTGCGCCTGCAGGGCCCCGCGGGCCAGCGCGCGCTGCGTGTCGATCGCGGTGCCCGGCGCCTCGTAACGCGCGGCGAGATCGGGACGGAGCGCGAGCACCTTGGCCAGCTCGCGGCCGTTCACCGCCGTGGCCTCGTCCTCCAGCGAGAGGAGCGCGTTCAGGCGGCCCGCGAGCCGTGGGTCGGCATTGCCTGCGATCGCGTGGTGCAAGGCACGGGTTCGCAGCTGGCCCTGGAGCTCGAGGGCCCGCGGGGCGGTCACCGTGACGATGTTCTGCAGGTGGTAGACGTCGACGAAGGGCGTATAGGTGTAGGCGGATTCGTCATGCAGCCGGTCGAGGACCACGTCATACCGGCCGATCAACGCGGTGAAGCGCTCGAAGGACGCCTCGGTGTCGAGGTCGCCACGCGCAATGGCATCGCGGAGGGCCGCCTCGTCCGCCGCCAGCGCGTCGAGGCCGGCCATCGTGCCGGCGAAGCGATCACCGGCCTCGGCAAGGTGGGCGAGCAGCGCCTGTCGCTGCGCCGTGGCCCGATCGAGGGACGCCTCCAGGGCCCCCCGCTGGTCGGGAAAACCGGCAAGCACGAGGGCATGCCGTCCGCGGGCCTCCTGGAGGGCCACCAGCACGTCCAGCATCTCCACCAGGGGCTGGGCGCCGGCGACCTCGGCCTCACCGACATCGACGGCGGCCGCGGTGCCACGGACGTAGAGGGCGGCGGGAATGCCCGCCGCGAGCAGGGCGAGCAGCGCGATCAGCTGGAACTTCCGCGCCACCGGAAGGCGGCCCAGCATCGTGGTCAACGACAGCATCCAAGTCTTCTCCGAAGCCGCCATCGGCCCCCATGGCCGATGGCGCGATCACCATGGATGCCCCCGGCGCCCGCCGCGGCATCCCGCCGGGTCAGGCGGCGATGCGGAAGCGTCCCACCGCTTCGGCCAGCTGGCGGGCCTGGTCCTCGAGGGAGCTCGCCGCCGCCGTCGCTTCCTCGACCAGGGCCGCGTTCTGCTGCGTCGTCTCGTCGAGATGGATGATGGTCTGGTTGACCTGCTCGATCCCCATGCTCTGCTCGGCCGAGGCCGCGCTGATCTCGGCCATGATGTCGTTGACGCGCCGCACCGAGACCACGATCTCGTCCATCGTGCCGCCCGCCGCCTGCACCAGCTGGGCACCGCCGTCGACACGCGTGATCGAGTCGGTGATCAGGTCCTTGATCTCCTTCGCCGCGGCGGCCGAGCGCTGCGCCAGGCTGCGCACCTCGCTGGCCACCACGGCGAAGCCGCGGCCCTGCTCGCCGGCGCGCGCGGCTTCCACCGCGGCATTGAGCGCGAGGATGTTGGTCTGGAAGGCGATGCCATCGATGACCGAGATGATCTCGCCGACCTTGCGCGAACTGTCGCTGATCCCCTCCATCGTCGTGACCACGTCGCGGATCTGCTGGCCGCCCTTGCTGGCGACCTGGGCGGCGGACGCCGCGAGCTGGTTGGCCTGCTGGGCCGATCCCGCGTTCTGCTTGACCGTCGAGGTGAGCTCTTCCATCGAGGCCGCCGTCTCTTCGAGGTTCGCCGCCTGGCCTTCGGTACGGCGGCTCAGGTCCTGGTTGCCGGAGGCGATCTCGCCAGCGGCGGTATTGATGTGCATGACCGCCGCCTGGATGCCGGCGACCATCTCGGCCAAGCTCCGGGTCGAGGCGTTCGCGTCGGCCTGCATGCGGGCGAAGACGCCGGCGAACTCGCCCTCGACGCGCTGGGTGAGGTCACCGTCGGCGATGGCGCGAAGCACGCGGCTGACCTCCGCGAGCGCCACGTCGCTCACCGCCATCACCCGGTTCAGGCCCTGCACCATGCGGCGGAATTCGTGATCGAACGCCGACTCGTCGCCGCGCACGCTGAAGTCACCGGCCGCGGCCGCATCGGCCAGGGCCTGCACCTGCGTGTTGATGCTCGCGAGGCGCGACTTGACCGCCTGCATGGCCTCGGTGATCCGGCGCTTCTCGCCCGGCAGCTCCTCCATGTCGCGCCGCAGGTCGCCCGTGGCGTACTCGTTCACCAGCGCGGTGACGCGCATCTTGACGTCGATGTGCCCGGCGACCAGCCCGTTGGTGGCGTCCACCATGCGGCCATAGTCGCCGGGGAAGCGCTGGACATCCATCCGGTACCCGAGCTCGCCAGCGTCATGGCGGCGGGCCATTTCGGCCATCGCATCGAGCACCTGGCGCAGCTGGTCGCGCATGCGCGCCATCGCGGCGAGCAGGCGGCCGGTCTCGTCGGCGCCGGCCGGCGGGATCACGACATCCAGGCGGCCATTGGCCACCTGCTCGGCCACCTGCTGCGCGGCCACCAGCGGCCGGCCGACGAGGCGGGCGATCCACACGGCGAGGCCGATCGCCACGAGGGTGCCGAGCAGCAGGGCGACACCCATCGCCAGCTCGGCACGCAGCGTCGCGGCCTTCTCTTCCTCGATCAGCGCGGCCAGCGTGCTCTGGGTGAGCTCGAGCGAGGCGTCGAGGCGGGCGGACAGGTCGCGACGCGCCACCCGTCCTTCCTCGCCGGAAATGCCCCGCGCCGTCTCCAGGTCGCCGGCGGCGATGGCGTCGGTGATGCGCTCGTGCAGGCCGAAGTACAGCGCTTCGGCGGCGAGCACCTCGGCCCAGAGCGCCTTTTCCTCGTCGGACGTCGCCAGCGGCTGGTAGGCGTTCTTGTGCTCGTCGAACTGCGCCCTGAAGCCGACGATGCGCTCCTCGTAGCCCGCGACCTCCTCCGGGTCGTCGCCAAAGTTGATCTGCTGGATCTCGGCCGTACGGTACTCGTTGAGCGCCACCTTCATGCTCAACAGGTGGCGGGTGGCCGGCACCCACTTGCCGACCACCTCGGCCTGCAGGGACTGCATGGCGGTCATCTGCACGAAGGCCATCGCGCCGACGACCAGCGTGATGGCGATCAGGAGGCCGAAGGCGATGCCGAGCTTGCGGGCGATGCCGAGATCAGTGAACCAGCGCATGGCGATACCTCGATGCGGGGAGTGGGTTTCAGTACACGTACTGGAGGCGCACGGCGACGATCGACGGGTCGTAGGCCACGCCGCGTCGCTCGCTGTTCGCCACGATCCAGTTGCCCATCACGCGCATGCGCGGCATCGGGTACCACACGGCGCCGAGCGAGAGGTTGCTGGCGTCGCCGCCGCGCACCGCGCCGTCATCAAGGTCGATCCAGCTGGCGCGGGCGAAGAGCTCCCACACGCCGCCCTCCGCCGCCGCCGCGGGCGAGCCCACGGCGCCGCGCGCGTAGCCGCGGGCGTGGCCCGTGGGCGACCAGCCGACCACGGCCGAGGCGGCGGTGCCGGTGAAGTCCGCCGCCGTGGCCCGTGTGGCGCGCAGGGCCGCCACTTCGGCCTGGAACGAGGTCGGGCCGTCGATCCAGAGCAGCTCGGCGCCCAGGCGGCCGACGCGATCGGTGCCCGGCAGGGCACCGGTGCTCACCAAGGTGCGGCTGGCGAAGTAGTTCTCCGGCCGGGACGACACGCTGAACGCGCCGTGCTCCGTGGCCTCCAGTGCCGCGCTGCCGCCGAGGTGCAGGAAGGCATCGCCGTCACGCCAGACCACGCGGGTGGCGCGGGTGGCGACGCCCACGCGCTCCTGCGTGCCGTCCTCGCGCTGGCCGAAGGCCGAGGTCGTCCACGTCCAGTCGCTGCGAACCCGCTGGAAGCCGATGCCCATGCGGCGGCTCAGCACGAAGGCGCCGCTCAGCGCCGGCTCGAGGAAGGGGGTCTGGCGGTCGCTCATGGCGTCCTCCAGCAGGAAAGGCTGCTTGAACTGGCCCAACCACAGCGTGTCGCCCTCGGCGAGCGTGAGCTGCAGGCTCACCTCCGGCGCGGAGCGGTCGGCGAGGTCGTGTTCGACGCGGAACAGCCACCGGCCCTTGGTGCCGACGTCGAAGCCGGCGCGCGCCCGGCGCATCCGCACGTAGTCCTCGTCGGGCCCGGTGTCACCGTCGATCCAGTTGCCGTCGGCCATGAGGCTGAGGGTGGGCTTGAACTCGACGGCCGCCGCGGGGGTGGCGGCGGAAAGCGCCACGGCCAGCAGGGAACACACCAAGGGGATGCCGATGGGACGCATGGCGGGAGACCTCGTTCAGTGGAAGGGAAAACGCGTCAACGCAATCACGACTCCCTGGCCTGCCGCCTCGATGAACCACCCCCACTCCTTCCCGACGCCTGCGTCCGGGCCCATCGCGGGGCTTGGCCGGCGTCTTGTCCCCTGCCTGCCGCCCCGCAACATGGTCACGTCATCTTAACGTTGCATCGCGACAAAACCTTGAGGCCGGACGCGCTTTGACGCTTGTTTTCAAGGCGGCCCCAGTCGGAACTGGCCGACCAGCGCCTGCATCGCGTCGGCCTGGTCCGCCATGGCGCGCGCGGCCGCGGTCGCTTCTTCGACCAGCGTCGCATTCTGCTGGGTGCTCCGGTCCATCTGGCTGACGGTTTCATTGACCTGCCCGATCCCCGTGGTCTGCTCCATCGTCGCCGCCGAGATCTCGGCCATGAGGCCGCTCACACGACGGACCACGCCGACCAGGTCGGCGATGGTGCGGCCCGCATCATCGACCCGTCGGGCACCCTCGCCGGTGCGCGCCACCGCCTCGTCGATCAGCGCCTTGATCTCCTTCGCCGCTGCGGCGGAGCGCTGCGCCAAGGCCCGGACTTCGGCCGCCACGACGGCGAAACCGCGGCCCTGCTCACCCGCGCGCGCCGCTTCCACCGCGGCGTTGAGGGCGAGGATGTTGGTCTGGAACGCGATGCCGTCGATCGTCGCGATGATGTCGGACATCCGCTTCGACCCCTCCTCGATGCCAGCCATGGTCTGCACCACGCCCTGCACGAGGTCGCCACCACGCGCGGCCACCGTCGCGGCCTCCGTGGCCAGGCCGTTGGCCTCGCGCGCGTTGTCGGCGGTCTGCTTGACGGTGCCCGTGAGCTCCTCGATCGACGATGCCGTTTCCTCGAGGCTCGCCGCCTGCGCCTCGGTCCGCCGCGACAGGTCCTCGTTGCCCGCGGCGATCTCCGCGGCGGCGCCATGGATGTGCCCCGATGCCGACTGGATGCGGCCGATCAGGTCGCGCAGCCGGTCGATGGTGCCGTTCACGCTGGACTGCATGGCCTCGAACTCGCCGCGGTAGGCGCCCTCCATCCGCACGGAGAGGTCGCCATCGGCCAGCCGCCCCATCGCCAAACGGACGGCCGCCATGGCCTTGCCCACTTCCGCGACGAGGCCGTTCAGCCCCTCGTAGAGCTCGCGCTGGAAGCCTTCATAACGTTCGATGCCCGGCAGCGGCTCGAAGCGACCGGCGCGCACGGCCGCGACGAGCTGGCCCTGCGTGAGCGTGAGGGTGCCGACGAATTCGCTCATGGCATTGACCGACGCGGCCATGTGGGCGAACTCGCCCTCCGCGGCCACCTCGACCCGCGCCAGCGCACGGCCCGAGGACAGCGCATCCAGCGCGTTGATCGCGGCGCCGAGCACGTGCGCCAACTGGTCGACGCTGCCGTTGACGTCCTTCGCGAGCTTGAGCAGGGACCCTTCGAGGCCGGCCACCGGAACGCGGCGCTGCAGATCGCCGTGGGCGAGCGCCTCGGTGACCCCGGACACCGCGTCGAACTGGGCCTCGAGCTGGCGACGCATGGCCTCGAGGCTGGCGGCCATCGAACCGGGCGTCGCTCGCTGCAGCCGCGCATCGGCACGGAAGTCGCCGCGCCCCATCCGCTCCGCGACGGCCGCGACCTCCGCCGCACCGAGGCCGACGAGGTTGGCTTCGCGGCGGAGCCGCATGGCCAGCACGCACAGGACGATGGATTCGGCGACCACGAAAACCGCGTGGATCGCCACCACGCCATAAAGCTGCAGCGCCGAGTAGCGCGCCACGTCGTCCGGGGGCAGGAGCATCACCGGCAGCCCTCCGGCCTGGGCCTGGGCAAAGGCGACGTGGTGCACCGCGATCACCGCGGCCGCGGCGACGATGGGCCGCCAGTCGCGGTAGACCAGCAGGAAGGCGAGGAGCACGAAGATCGCGAAGTGCAGCTCGATCATGCCGTTGCCCTCGTGGATCAGGGCCGCGGCGAGCACCATGAACGCCGCCCCCATGAACAGCCGGGTCGGCAGCGCACCCGCATGGGTGAGGACCAGCCATGCACCGACGCCGGCGGTGGGCAACACCACCAGCAGCGCGGTGCCGAGCTGGCCCAGCGTGGCCCCGACCACGAGCACGATCATGGCGAAGCAGGCGCCGACGATGGCGAGCATGCGGTCCGCCCACGCCGACTGGCGACGCAGCTCCGCGCTTTCCTCGAGATGCAACCATTCCATCGCGAACCCCCTTGGCAACCTCGTGACATTGCGCCACCCCCGGGCGGGCGGCGTGATCCAGATCAATTCAAGCGCAGGCGCAGGGCGCGGTGACGATCGGCCGCGCCGCCGGCGCCGCCCACCACGCGCGGAACCCGCGCAACCCGCCGCAATGCACCGTCAGCGCAGCCGGATCGCCGGCGTAGCGGAGCTCGCCGTCGGCGCCCGCCAGCGCGATCCCCGCGAGGGCCTCGCTTTCGATGAGGGTCAGGTTCTCGGCGCGCGCCCAATCGACGATGGTGAGGCGCGCCTCGGCGTCGCAGTCGCAGGGACGTCCGCCGAGGAGGAGTGCCGGCCGGCCGGAGGCCGCGTCCTCGAGGACCGTCCGCCATGCGGCGAGGGCCGCGTCGGCGGCCACGGCGGGCAGCACCGCGACGGGCTCGGGGCGCAGCGCGGCACCCACGCCCACCATCAGCCCCAGCCAAGCCGCCAGAACCACCCATGCGCTGGCCGGCCGGGGCGCCAATCAGAACTCGGTCCAGTCGCCCTCGGCGGCGCTGTCGGCCTTGCCTCGCGACGGCGCCGGCTTGGGCGCCTCGACGCGTGGCGCCGGCTTGGCTGCCGGTGCCTTCGTGGCGGCCGCGGCCGATGCAGGCTTCGCGGCGGCGCGCGGCGCCGGACTGGCCGCCCGCATGCTGCGCGACCCGCCGGTCGACGGCGCGGCCATCGCGCTGCCGGCCGATCGCGCTGGCGCGGCCGCGGCCACCTTCGCCGTGTCGGCGATCTTGAATCGACCCACCGCCTCGGCGAGCTGCTGCGCCTGGTCCTCCATCGAGCGCGCGGCGGCCGTGGCCTCTTCGACCAGCGCGGCGTTTTGCTGCGTGGTCTCGTCCATCTGGGTGATGGTCTGGTTGACCTGCTCGATGCCCGAGCTCTGCTCGGCCGAGGCGGCGCTGATCTCGGCCATGATGTCGGTCACGCGCTTCACCGAGCCGACGATCTCGGCCATGGTGGAGCCGGCCTGCTGCACGAGGCGCGAGCCCTCGCCCACGGTCTCCACCGAGGCCTCGATCAGCTCCTTGATCTCCTTCGCCGCCTGCGCCGAACGGCCGGCCAGGCTGCGCACTTCGGACGCCACCACGGCGAAGCCGCGGCCCTGCTCACCGGCGCGCGCGGCTTCCACCGCCGCATTGAGCGCGAGGATGTTGGTCTGGAAGGCGATGCCGTCGATCGTGCTGATGATGTCGGCCACCCGCTTCGAGGAGACCTCGATCTCGCGCATGGTGGTCACGACGCGCCCCACCACTTCGCCACCCTGCTCGGCGACGCCGGCGGCGCCGGTGGCCAACTGGTTGGCCTGGCGCGCCGAATCGGCGTTCTGCTTCACCGTGGCGGTGAGCTCCTCCATCGAAGCGGCCGTCTCCTCGAGGTTCGCGGCCTGCTGCTCGGTGCGCGCCGAGAGGTCCTGGTTGCCGGCCGCGATCTCCGAGGCCGCCGTGTTGATCTGCCCGGCCGCCTGCTGGATCTGGCCGATCAGGGTGCGCAGCTGCGTGACGCTGCCCTCGATGCTGTCGCGGATCTCGGCGAACTGGCCCTCGTAATGGCCGTCCATCCGCGCCGTCAGGTCGCCCTGGGCGACGAGGCCCATCACCCGGCCGATCTCGGTCAGGGTGGTGCGCGTGCCGGCGAAGCCGGCGTTGAGCGACTTCGCCAGCATCTGGAAGAAGCCGGTCTTGCCTTCCTCGACGATGGTCTGCGAGAAATCGCCGCGCGCCGTCGCCGCCACGATGGCTTCCACTTCGCGCTCCACCGAGAGCTCCTCGGTGCGGTCGCGCCAGTCGACCATGGTGCCCAGGCGCTGGCCGGCGTCGTCGAAGATCGGATTGACCGTCAGCAGGAACGTGCGCTTGCCCAGCTTGATCTGCGCGCGGTGCGTGTGCGTCAGGCCTTCCAGCATCGCCAGCTGGTGCTCGGGATTGCCGTGGAACTGGTCGATGACCTGGCCGACGAGATTGTTGGCGTCGAATTCCGGGAAGCGGGTGCGGATGTCGGCCTCGGCTTCCTTCAGCACGTCGACGACCGCCTTGTTGACGTAGATGATCTGCCGCGCGGTGTCGGCGATCATCACGCCGGTGCTCGCGCCGTCGAGCGCGTTCTTGATGCGGGTGTTGGCCTCGGCGACGATGCGGTCGGCCTCGATGCGCACGTTGAGGTCGTTCTGCATGCGGCCGAGCGCCGACAGCAGCGCGCCGATCTCGTCCTTGCGCGAGGTGTCGATGGCGTTGTCGAGCTTGCCGCCCGCCACCGCGTTGGCGATGGTCACCGCCGAATTGACGCCCTTCGAGATGGCGCGCGCGATCAGCAGGGCCAGCGCGATGGCCAGCGCGATGGCGATGAGCAGGCTGGTCCAGATGATGCCCTTCGCGGTCTCGAACGCTTCTTCGGCGCCGGTGCGGGCGGCGGTGGAGCCCTGCAGGCCGTAGTCGACGCGCTCCTGGACCAGCGCGGCCACCTCGTCGTACTTGACGCGGTTGTCGGCGAGGAACATGTCCAGGGCCTCATCGACGAAGCCCATGTCGTAGGCCGACACGACCTCGCCGGTATTGGCCACGTAGGCTTCCCACGCGGCCTTGATGGCGGCGGTCTTCGCCTTGTCGTCGTCGGTCACCGCCGTGGCGTCGAGCGACAGCAGCAGGTCCTCAAAGTTGAGCTCGTGGTTGGCGATCTCGCCACGGGCCGACTCCTTCGCCTCTTCCGAAGTGCGCAGCACGAGGCGGAAGTTCTGCAGGCGGTAGGCCGCGGCTTCCGACTTCAGGTCCTGCGCGGTGGCGAGCTCCACCATCCAGCGCTGCGTGATCTCGGTGGTGGCGTCGTTCAGCGACGACAGGCCGCGGAAGGCACCGACCGCCAGCACGATGATGAGGACGACGACCACGCCGAAGGCGAGCAGCAGCTTCGGGGCGATCTTGAGGTTGCGCAGCCAGTCCATTCGGAGTCCTTGCAGTCGAACAGGGTCCCGGCCACCGCGCGGCGGCCGGAGGGGGGCGGATTACTTGACCTTGAGGTTGCGCGCGCCGCGCACGACGATTTCTGGCCGGCCGTTGGCCGTGCGGATCTCCCCGGTGACGCACACCGTCTTGCCGCCGAGGGTCTCGGGCTTCGGATCGAAGGCATCGCGATCGCGGCCCCAGATGCGGGCCGAGAACTTGTGGGCGGGGAAGTTGCCGCCCATGAAGAGGAAGGTCGGCTGGCCTTCGGTGTTCTCGGCGAAGCGGGCGCCATCGACGACGCCGCACACGGTGCCCTCCTTGCCGATGAACTGCCCGGCATCGAGCGCCGGGATCTCGCCGCGGATGCGGTTGCTGCCGGCCTGGGCCATGGCCGATGGGATGGATGTGGCGGCGAGCCACACGACGCACAACGCAGCGACACCGGAACGGATGTTCACAACGTACCCCCTGGTCGGATTCGCCGGGCCGGGCCCGGACAGCCAATGCATGATGGACCTATCCAAGCCAAGATCGGCGCTGCCCGGACAGGCTTGAACGCGAATTGACGATTCCCCTCGGCGGGGATCGTGGCACAGCCCCCGGCGCGCCGCGAGGGGCGCGCCGCGGTCGCGCGGAAACGATCACGAAACCTTGAGGTTGCGGGCACCGCGGACAACGATCTCGGGGCGGCCGTTGGCCGTGCGGATGTCGCCGGTGACGCAGACCGTGCGGCCCGCCAGGGTCTCGGGGGCGGTGCTGAACTGGCCGCGATCACGGCCCCAGATGCGCGCCGAGAACTTGTGCCCCGGGAAGTTGCCGCCCATGAAGAGGTAGGTGGGCTGGCCTTCGGCATTCTCGGCGAAGCGCGCGCCATCGACGACCCCGCACACCGTCCCTTCCTTGCCGATGAACTGGCTGGCCTGGATGGCCGGGATCTCGCCGCGGATGCGATCTCCACCGGCCTGGGCGCCCGCCTGCGAGGCGGCGGCGAGGCTGGCGAGGGCGACGGTGCAGAGCAGGACGGTGCGCATGACGGTTTCCTTTCGTTCGATGGTGGCGACAACGCCGGAGCCCGGATGCTGGTCCGACGCGCACCGCGCCCGCCAGCACCGCGCTCGCGTTCCGTGACGGGCTTGGCTCGGCCGTTGTTCATTCCGTGACGGAGTTCGACGCTTATGCTCCGTGCATGGCGCCTGTCTCCCCCCTCGCCCTTCGCACGATCCTGACCTTGCTGGCCCTGCTGCTTGGCGGCTGCGCCAGCCGCCAGGGCCCCGACCTGGCGGCGCTCTATGCGCGGAGCGCCAGCCATCCCAACCCGCCGCCGGTGATCGTCATCCCGGGCCTGATGGGCTCTCGGCTGGTCGATCGGCGGACCGGCGAGGAGCGCTGGCCAGGCTCGCTGTCGACGATGGCGTTCAGCGACTACGCGAGGCTGGCCCGCATCGGCCCGGCCTGGGAGGCGGACGACGGCATCGTCGCCGGCCCGCTGATCCGCGAGTTCGGGCGCTACGACATCTACGGGCAGTTGCTCGGGACGCTCGAGGGCGCCGGGCGGTTCGCCCCGGGCGAACCCGGTCAGCCTCCCGCCGAGGGTGAGCGGCGGCGCTACTACACCCTGGCCTACGACTGGCGGCAGCCGAACATCGTCGCCGTTCGGCAGCTGCACGCCCTGATCGACCAGCTCCGCCTCGACTTCGACGACCCCGATCTGCGCGTCGACATCATCGCCCACAGCAACGGCGGCCTGATCGCGAACTACTACCTGCGCTACGGCCCCGACGACGTGCTGGAGGCCGCCGATCCGCGGCCCTGGAACGAGGGCGGCAAGCGCGTCCGCCGCGTGGCCATGCTGGGCACGCCCAACCTGGGCTCGGTGGCCAGCCTTCGGCGGCTGCAGCAGGGCTTCCGGTTCGGCCTGCGCACCGTGCCCATCGAAGCGCTGGCCAGCTTCTCGACCGTCTTCGAAACCCTGCCCCACCCGCACACCCAGGTGGTCTACGACCGCGCCGGGCGCCCCCTGCCCCTCGACCTGTACGACCCGACGATCTGGCGCGACAACCGCTGGTCGGTGTTCTCGCCCGAGGTGGAAGCGCGGGTCCGCGAAGCGTGGGGCGAGGGCGCGGAAGGGCGGCTGGTGCTGTCCGTGCTGCAGGCGAACTTCGAGCGCAACCTGCGCCGCGCCCGCCGCTTCAACGAGGCACTGGCGCAACCGTTTCCCAGCCGGGGCCTGCGCATGGCGGCGTTCGGCGGCGATTGCGAGCGGACGCTCGCCGGCGCGGTGCTGGAGACGGCTGGCGACCGCGCGGTGCTGGCCTTCGAGCCCGGCGAGGTCGATGCGCCGGTCGACGGCGTGGATTACGAAGGCCTGATGCGGGCCGCCGGCGACGGCCTGGTGACGCGCGAATCGCAGGACGCCGGCGCGCACGGTTTCGTGCCGCTGCGGCAGACCTTCTTCCTGTGCGAGAACCACGGGCGACTGCTGGCCAACCGCTACTTCCAGAACAACCTGCTGAACTTCCTGCTGAGCCCCTAGGCCAGGCCTGCCCGCCTCACCCATGCACCGCCGGCACGGGGCCGTGACGCCACACCGCTAGAATCGCGGCATGACCTCGCCCCGCTCACCCTTCGACGCGCTGAAGCCGCTGGCCGGCCGCCTGCTCGAGACCGCGCTCAACCGCGCCCTGTCGCTCGACCCGGAAACGCGCGCCGCCCTCGCGCCGCTGGAGGGCCAGCGCCTGCAGCTGCACCTCGAGTCGCCGCCGCTGGCGATGGAGGTGCGCGTGGCGGGCGAGGCGCTGCGCATCGGACCGGCCCAGGGCGACGAGCCCGACCTCTCGGTGCGCGCGGGGATCGGCGCCCTGCTCGGCCAGCTGCCCTTCCTGAAGTCCAGCGGCGCGACGCCGGTGGGCAAAGTGCGGATCAGCGGCGATGCCGAGCTGGCCCGCCAGCTGCAGCGGTTGGCCGGAGGCTTCGACCCGGACTGGGAGCAGCCCTTCGCCGACGCCCTCGGGCCGGTGCTCGGGCCGCAGGTCGCCAAGGCCGTCCGCGCAGGCCTCCGGGAAGCGCGCCTGCAGGGCGCCGCCTTCGCCCGTGCCAGCGCCGACTACCTCACCGAGGAATCGCGCGATCTCGTGCCGAAGGCCGAACAGCAGGCTTTCTTCGACGACGTCGATACCCTGCGCGACCGCGTGGAGCGGCTGGCCGCCCGCGTGGCACGCCACCGCTCGGGGCACGCCGGGTGATCGCCGCCCCGTTGCGCGCGTTGCGCATCGTCCGCGTGCTGTTCAAGCACCGGCTCGACGCCCTGCTCGAAGGCACGCCCTTCGCCCGCCTGCGCTGGGTGCTGCGCCCCCTGGGCCGCGGCACGTCCGCGACGCCGCGGGGCGAGCGCCTGCGCGCGGCGCTGGAGGAGCTGGGGCCGATCTTCGTCAAGTTCGGGCAGATCCTCAGCACGCGCCGCGACCTGCTGCCGCCCGACGTGGCCGACGCGCTGGCCCTGCTGCGCGACCGCGTGCTGCCCTTCGACGGCGCGGAGGCCCGGCGCATCGTCGAGGCGCAGCTGGGGCAGCCGATCGACGCGCTCTACGCCGAGTTCGACGAAACGCCGCTGGCGTCCGCCTCAATTGCCCAAGTGCACGCCGCGCGCCTGCGCAACGCCGACGGCAGCGCCGGCCGCGCCGTGGTGGTGAAGGTGGTGCGGCCCGGCATCGACCGCCAGATCGATGCCGACCTGCGCCTGCTGAAGGCCCTGGCCGAGGTCGCCGCGAAGACGCACCCGCGCGCCGACAAGATCCGCCCGCACGAGGTCGTCGCCGAGATCGAGACGACGCTGCGCGGCGAGCTCGACCTGCAGCGCGAAGGCGCGAACGCCTCGGTGCTGCGCCGCTTCTGGGAAGGGAGCGACGACCTCTACGTGCCGGAAGTGTTCTGGACGCATTCGCACGAGCGCGTGCTGACGCTGGAGCGTGTCACCGGCATCCCGTCGGACGACATCGCGGCCCTCGAAGCCGCCGGCATCTCGCGCGCCAAGCTCGCGGCCAAAGGCGTGCGCGTGTTCTACCAGCAGGTGTTCCGCGACAACTTCTTCCACGCCGACGCCCACGCCGGCAACATCTGGGTCGACGACGACCCGGCGCGCCGCGACAACCCGCGCTTCATCGCGCTCGATTTCGGGATCATGGGCCAGCTGTCGGCCAGTGATCAGTACTACCTCGCCGAGAACTTCATGGCGATCTTCGTGCGCGACTACCGGCGCATCGCCGAGCTTCACGTCGAAGCCGGCTGGATGCCGTCGCACCTGCGCCTCGACGACCTCGAAGCGGCGACGCGCGCGGTCTGCGAGCCCTACTTCACCCGCCCGCTGGCCGAGATCTCGCTCGGCGAAGTGCTGGTGAAGCTGTTCAAGACCGCGCAGCAGTACGAGCTGACGCTGCAGCCGCAGCTGATCCTGCTGCAGAAGACCCTGCTGAACATCGAAGGCGTGGCCCGCCACCTCGACCCCAAGCTCGACATCTGGGCCGTCGCCCAGCCGGTGCTCACCGAGATCCTGAAGAAGCGCTACAGCCCGGCGTGGCTGGCCGAGGAGTTCAGGAAGCGCCTGCCCGAGATCATCACCCGCGCGCCGGAGTTCCCGCGGCTGATCCACGGCTTCCTCGCGCAGCAGGTGGACGGCCGGCACCGCATCCGCATCGAGTCGGCGGACATCGCCGAACTGTCGCAGATCTCGGCGATCAACCAGCGCGCGGCCGTGTACGCCATCCTTGGTGCGGGCCTGATGATCACCGCGGCGGTGCTGTTCGGCTTCGACGCCGGGGGCCCGGCCTGGGGCGGCGTGCGCGCGGCGACATGGATCGCGGGTGCGGGCGCGCTGGCCTGCTTCGTCGCCGCCTGGCCGCGGCGGCGATGAGCGCAGTCGCCGATGGCGCAGCGCCGGGCGTGGACGCGCGCGGCGCGGCGCACACGCCGGACGGCCTCGCCATCCCGGTGCTGCACGCCGATGCGCAGCTCGCCGTCGTCGACAAGCCGGCGCGCCTCATGGCGCATGACAGCGGCCTCGCCCGCGGCGAGAACGATTTCCTCGCCGACCGCCTGCGCGCGCAGTTCGGTCGCCCGGTGCACCTCATCCACCGCCTCGACCGCGCGACGTCCGGCTGCCTGCTGGTGGCCTTCGACAAGGACACGGCCCGGGCCTTGGGCGAGCAGTTCATGAGCCGCGCCGTCGAGAAGACCTACCTCGCGGTGTGCCGCGGCTGGCCGGAGCCGGCCGAGGGCCTCGTCGACCACCCGCTGGACGGCGGTCCCGGCAAGCCGGAGAAGAAGCCCGCGCAGACGGCCTACCGGGTGCTCGCCACCGGCGCGATGCCCTGGCCCTACGGCGAGCACGCCGAGTCGCGCTTCGCGCTGGTCGAATGCACGCCGCACACCGGCCGATTCCGGCAGATCCGCCGGCACCTGAAGCACATCCACCACCACCTGATCGGCGACACCAGCCACGGCGACGGGGCGCGCAACCGGATGTTCCGCATGCACCTCGGCGTGCACCGCATGCTGCTGCACGCCTCGCGCCTCGCCTTCACCCACCCGGTGGACGGGCGTGTCGTGGCCGTGACGTCGCCGCTCGACGCGGAGTTCGGAAAAGCCGTGGCCGCGCTGGGCTGGACGACGGCCCTCACGCCGGGAGCACGCGCGGCTTGAATTCGGCCGCAGGGCGGCCCTAGCCTCGCGCCATGTCCCGCCTCGCCGTCATCACCGCCGCGCTCGTCCTCGGCACGCTGCTGTGCGGTGCCGGCCCGCGCGTGGCGGCGCAGTCGATCGCCGAGCGCGAAGCGGAGCAGGTGGTCCGCTTCCCCGGCCGCGCCGAGGAACCGGGCGACCAGCGCGGCGAGTTCGCCACCGAACTGCTCGCCCTGGTGCTCGACCGCTCGAGGGAGCGCTTCCGCCTCGAGGTCGTCGGCGGCATGAACACGCCGCGACGGATCCAGGCGGCGCAGGTGGGCGATGTCGACGTGGTGAGCCTGCCGCACCACGCGACCGCCACGGCCCGGCTGATCCCCGTCCGCCATCCGCTGCAGCGTGGCCTGCTGGGCGTGCGCGTGCTGCTGGCCCGCCCCGAGACGGCGGAACGACTGATGACCATCGGGTCGTTGGAAGAGCTGAAGCGCGGCTACGTGATGGGCTATGGCACCACGTGGTTCGACCGCGAGGTGATGGCCGGGCTCGGCTTCCGCATGGAGTACGGCAGCCGATACACCGGGCTGTTCGAGATGCTGCGTGCGGGGCGCTTCGACTACCTCACCCGCGGCGTCGGCGAACTGTGGGCGGAACGCCAGCAGCCGCAACTCGCGGGCTCCGGCCTGGTGGTGGTGCCGGGCATCGCCCTGTACTACCCGCTCGACCATTACTTCCACGTCGCGCCCCAGCGCCCGGCCCTGGCGCGCTCGATCGAGCGCGGCTTCCAGCGCGCGTTGGCCGACGGCAGCTACGCGGCGCTGTTCGAGCGCCACTACGGCGAGGCGATGCGCGAGATCGGCCTCGACTCGCGCAGCATCATCCATGTCCTTGGCTACCCGGTGCCGCCGCGGACGCCCCTCGAGGAGTTCGACGTGCTGGGCCTCGTGCGCTCGGAGGGGGTGTTCCAGCCGCCAGCCGAACCGGTCGGTGCGGAATGACGGACCGGCACCGGCCATGGCGGCTGCGCGCCGTCCTGTTCGCCTTCGTGGCCTTGGCGCTCGGCGCGCCCCCCCCGGCCGCGGCGCAGGCCGCCGAGCCGGCGTCACGCGAGGTCCGATTCCCCGGGCAGGGCGAATCCGGCGACCGCCGCTTCGACTTCAGCATCGAACTGCTGGCGCTGGCCTTGCAGCGCGCGGGTGGCGGCTGGAGGCTGCAGGTCGTCGAAGCGATGACGCAGCCGCGAGCGCAACAGGCCGCACGCGACGGGGACGTCGACGTCGTGACCCTGCCGAGCCTCGTCGCGGACCACAGCGGCCTGATCGTGATCCGCAAGCCGCTGCGACGCGGCCTTCTCGGCATGCGGCTGCTGGTATCGCGCCCGGAAGACGCCGAGCCGCTGATGCGGATCGCGAGCCTCGAAGCGCTGAAGCGCGACTACGTGATGGGCTACGGCAACACGTGGATGGACCGGGAGGCGCTCGCCGGCCTCGGCTTCCGGATGTCGACCGGCAGCAGCTACACGGGACTGTTCGACATGCTCCGGGCCGGCCGCTTCGACTACCTGAGCCGCGGGGTGAACGAGATCGGGGCGGAGCGCGCCGACCCGCGGCTGGCAGGAAGCGGCCTCGCGGTCGTGCCCGGCATCGCGCTGTTCTACCCGCTCGACGACTACTTCCTCGTGACGCCGGGGCGCCCCGACCTCGCGCGGGCGATCGAGCGCGGTTTCGAACGCGCGTTGGCCGACGGCAGCTATTCGGCGCTGTTCCACCGCCATTTCGACGCCCCGATGCGCGCCGCCCAGCTCCGCGAGCGCAGCATCATCCACGTGAGCGGCTACCCGGTGCCACCGGGTACGCCGCTCGAAGACTTCGACGTGCTGGGGCTGGTGCGCTCGACGGCGGTGTTCACGCCGCCGAGGGTCAGCGCTCCACGATAGCGACGACGCCCATCCCGCCGGCGGTGCAGACCGAGATCAGCGCGCGGCCCGAGCCCTTCTGCTTCAGCAGCTTCGCCGCCGTCGCCACGATGCGCGCGCCGGTGGCGGCGAACGGGTGGCCCAGCGCCAGCGAGCTGCCGACCACGTTGAGCTTGCTGCGGTCGATCGAACCGAGCGGCGCGTCGAGGCCGAGCTTCTCCTTGCAGAACTCGGCCGACTCCCAGGCCTTGAGCGTGCACAGCACCTGCGCGGCGAAGGCCTCGTGGATCTCGTAGAAGTCGAAGTCCTGCAGGGTCAGGCCGTTGCGCTTCAGCAGCTGCGCGACCGCCCAGGCCGGCGCCATCAGCAGGCCGTCGCCGTGCACGAAGTCGACCGCCGCCACCTGCGCGTCGCGCAGGTAGGCCTGCACCTCGAGGCCGCGCGAGGCGGCCCACTCTTCCGACGCGAGCAGGCAGGCCGAGGCGCCGTCGGTGAGCGGCGTGGAGTTGCCGGCCGTCAGCGTGCCCTTGCCCGAGGTCTTGTCAAAGGCGGGCTTCAGCGTGGCGAGCTTTTCGACCGTCGTTTCCGGGCGGAGGATGTTGTCGCGATCGACCCCGCGGAAGGGCACCACGAGGTCGGCGTAGAAGCCGTCGGCGTAGGCCTTGGCGGCCTTGGCGTGCGATTCGTAGGCGAGCTGGTCCTGCTCGGCGCGGGTGATGCCCCACTCCTTGGCCATGATCTCGCAGCTCTCGCCCATGCTCTTGCCGGTGCGCGGCTCGGCCACGCCGGGGAACTCGGGCGCGAGCTCCTTGAACGAGAAACCCTTGAGCAGCGCCTTGATCCGGTCGACCGGCGTCTTCGCCATGTTCATGTTCAGCAGGCGGCGGCGGAAGCCCTTGCTGTGCACGATCGGCACGTCCGACGTCGTGTCGGAACCGCCGCCGATGCCGGCCTCGATCTGGCCCAGCGCGATCTTGTTCGCCACCGTGATGACGGTATCGAGCGAGGTGCCGCAGGCGCGCTGCATGGTGATGCCCGGCGTGTAGGGCGACAGGCCCGAGCTCAGCGCCGCTTCGCGGCCGATGTTCCAGTCGCTGCTGTGCTTGAGCACCGCGCCCATGGCCACCTCGCCGAGCTGCACGCCGTGCAGGCCGAACTTCTCGACGACGGCCCCCACCGCCTTGATCGACAGGCCGAGGTTGCCGACGTCGAAGTAGGCGGTGTTGTTGCGGCAAAAGGGGATGCGTTGGCCGCCGAGGATGGCGACGCGGCGGGCGGGACGGGGGTTCATGGACACAGGACTCCGGAAGACGTCAGGCCGCGACGGGCGGCCAGAGATGGGGGTGACGGTGCCAGATTGCGTCGAGCCACGCGACATGGATCGCCACTTCGGGCGGCGGACCGGGCTCGGCGCGCCAGCGCGCGAGCAGGGTCGCCGGGTGCACGCCGCCGATCAGCACCTCGCAGGCCTCGGCGAAGCATTGCACCCAGCGCGGCGAGAAGCCGATGTCGGCGCGGGCGGCCTCGAGGCGCTCAGCGACGGCGGCCGAGCCGGCGGTGAGCGTCGAGCGATCGAGGGGCCATGGCGAGGGCGCACCGGCCGGCAGCGGGTGCTCCGGCTTGCGGGCCACCATGCCCACGAGGTGCGCATCGGTGTGCTCGAACACGAGTTCGAGCCCGGCCGCGCGCACGTACAGGCGCAGCTCCTCCGGCGTGCAGAACTGGTTGCGCGCGACGTCCTTGCGCTCGGACGCATCGCCCCGCGCCACCTGCTCGACCTCGTAGGCGAAGCGCTGCCAGCCCACGGGGTGGGAGAGGTTCCAGTGGTCGAAGTAGAACAGCCCGCCGGGGCGGAGCACCCGCGCGACCTCGCGCAGGTAGAGGACCATGTCCTCTTTGTCCATGTGGATGAACACGGCCACGCAGTAGCCCTTGTCCATCGACGCATCCGCGAACGGCTTGAGGTTCGGGCCATCGACCGCGCTGGCGGTCGCGCCGGGATGCGACTCGACGCGCGCCCGGGCCAGCGCCGCCATGTTCTCGGCGATGTCGATGCCGTGCCACAGCGCGACGTGGCCGGCGAGCTGCGCGCCGATGCGGCCCACGCCGCAGCCGATCTCGAACACGCGGTCGGAGGGCACGAGCTCGAGCGCGGCATGGACCTGGCCCGCCGTGAACGCGCCGGTGGCGGCGAGGACGGATTCGTCGGCACTGCCATCCACGGCCGCCATGCCGTCGGACAACGTCGCCGACCGCGCGTTCCACGCGGCTTTGTAGCTTTCGGGGGAGGAGGACAAGGCACGGAGCCAGTGAGTTGGACCACAATAGGGTAGACCGCCCTGCCGAGCCGCCCAAGCCCATGAGCCGATTGCCGACCCCGGACGTGCTGACCACCTTGGGCGTCATCGCCATCGAACTGGCCGGCGATGCCCCCATCGGCCGCACGGCGCTGCCGCAGGCCGAGGCGGGCGACTGGGCCGCGGGCATCGCCGCCGACTTGGCCCGCGTGGTCGCGGAAACCGCCTCCCTCGACCTCGTCGTCGCCGCCGCGCTCTACGACCCCTCCGAACTCCTGCGCCCCAACGTGCCGCGCCATGCGCTCCTCGAGTCCTACGCGGCCCGCGTGCCGGGCGAGGCCGGCGGCCGCGTCATCGCGTTCGGTGCCGGCCCCGACGGCCTGCCGGGCGAACTCGCGCCGCAGGCCGACCTCGCCGGGGGGCCGCTGCGCGTGCTGCCCTTCGTGCTGCGCGGCCCGGGCGACGTCGTGCAGCGCGTGGGCGAAGCGCTGGAGGAACGCCTGCTCGACACCGGCATGGCCAACGCCGGCACGGCGCTGGCGACGCAGTCGGCCTTCGGCCTGCGCGTCGAACACATGCGCTACCTCACGCTGCACGACCTGATGGCGATGATGGCCATGCAGTACGAACACGCCGGGCTGGCCGGCCTGTGGCCGATGATCGAGGCGGCACTGTTCGGCGACGACGACGAGCTGTGGCTCGATGCGCCGCCCGAACCGCTCGTGCGCTACGCCAACGGCGCGGCGCAGATCGCCCTGATCGATGCCGACGCCTGGGCCTTGGGCGGCTTCGTCCCGCCAGGCGTCGAGGCCGCAAGGCTCGGCGCGGAAGGCATGGAACGACTGTTCGAGCACTTCGAGGCCCGGCAGCGGCAGATCGCGGCGGTGCTCGGCGCGCATGGCCTCGAGGTCACCTTCGCCCACTGCCCCGTGGGCAAGGACGCGCGCGCCACGCTTCGCGGCTGAGGCCTGACGCGCCGCGTCATCAATCCCGGGGTCGGCCGGGGCTATAGTCGTCGCCAGGAAGCCTCACGCAGGGACCGGGCATGCGCACGGGTGTGGCGAAGCAAGGCAAGGTGGCGTGGCGAACAGGGGCACTCCTGGCGCTGCTGTCGCTTTGCGCCTGCGGCACGGCCGACACCGCCGGCAAGCCACGCCCCCTTCGCCTGGGCATGGACCTCTGGGCGGGGTATTTCCCGGCCGCGATCGCCCAGCACGAAGGACTCATGGCGACGCACGGCGTGGCGCTCGAGGTCGTGCCCACCCGGGACACCAATGGGTTGATCGCCGAGTTTGCCGCGGGGAAGTACGACCTCATCGCCGTCTCGCTCGGCGACGCCATCATCCTGACGAAGGCCCGGCCCGACCTGGTGGTGCTGCTCGTGGCCGACGAGTCCGCGGGCGGCGACCAGTTGATGCGCGCACCCGGGATCGGGCGGAACACCCCCAAGCACCCCCGCTTCGGCACCAACCTCGGGGGCTTCGGCGAACTCTTTATCCGCGCCTGGCTGCAGCAGGAGGGCATCCCGCCCGGCGACGTGCTGTGGACCAACGTCGACGCCTCGGACGTGCCGACGGCGCTGGCCGAGGGGCGCATCGACTTCGGCCACACCTGGCAGCCCTATGCCGACCAAGCCGCCGCGGCCGGTGCGACCCCGGTGTTCAGCAGCGCCGAAACGCCCGGGCTGATCCTCGACGTCGTGCTGGCGACCCGCGCGGGCCTTGAACGCCAGCCCGAGGCCTATCGCGGATTCCTGAGCGCCTGGTTCGAGGCGGAACGCCGCTGGCGCGCCGATCCGGCCGGCGGCAATGGCGCCGCCGCCGCCGCGCTCGGGCTCGACCCGGCCCTCGTCTCGCTGGCCGGCGTGAAGCTGTACTCCCTGGAGGACAACCGCCAGGCGATGACCGGCGGTGCGGATTCGCCCTTGGCCTCGCTGATCGCGCGTTACGCGGCGTTCTTCGTCGAACGCGGCAGCCTGAGCACGCCCCCGGATGCCGCGGCGATGTTCGACGCGTCCCTGCTGCCCGAGGCCACGTCCACACCATGAAGGCCCGCACCCGCGTCGCCGCGGCGATCCTCGCCTTCGCGGCGCTCCCGCTCATCCTGGTGAACGCCGGCAGCCTCGCCGACCGGCGCGAGGACGCGGCGCGCAGCAGCGACCTGCTGCTGTCCGGCAACGCCGACGAGCTCGCCGCGCTGCTCGCCGCCACCCGCACGCGCTGGCTGGAGAGCGTTCGCGCCGACGCCGGCCTGCCCATCTTCGAGGAGATCCTCACGAAGGACGCGCCCCCGGCACCGCTGCGGCTGAGCCGCTTCTTCGCCGCGGTCGGCAGTCGCGACACCGTGAACATCGGCGCCATCGGGGTGCTCGACCTCCAAGGGCGGGTGGTGGTGGACTCGCAGGCCGTGAACCAGGGCCGCGACGAATCGCTGGAACCCTGGTTCCTGCGCGTGATGGCCAGCGGGCGACCGCAGATGATCGGCCCCTACGTCGCCACGGGCGAGGGACGGCCGGGCCTGTACGTCAGCGCCCTCGTTCGCGACGCGACGGAAGCGCGCATCGGCGTCCTCCGCGTTCGCGTGGAGCCGTCCGTGCTCGGCCAGGTCATGGCCTCGGCCCTGGTCGCGACGCCGGGCCTTTCGGCCACCCTGCTCGACGAGGCGGGCCGACCGCTCGCCGGCGTCGGCCCACTCGGTGACGCCCCCATCGCGCTGGGCCCGGCCACCGAGGGAACGTCGCTGCAGATCCTGACGCTCGCCGACGAACGCCTGGCCATCGAACCGGTGGCCAACGCGCCGTGGCGCATCGTCGTGCGCCAGCCGCTGGTGGCCTGGGCTGCTCCGCAAGCGCAGCTGGAGCGCGACTGGTGGTGGCAGACCGTGCTGATGCTGGTACTGCTGCTGGGCGCCGCCATGCTTCTGGGGCGACGCATCGCCGCGCCGCTCGCCCGTTTCAGCGAGGTGGCCGGCCGGCTTGCCGAGGGCGATTACAGCCCGGTGCCGCGCTGGCCCGGCGCCGAGGAGGCGCGGCACCTCGGCGAAGCGCTGGATGGCCTCGCCGGCCGCCTTCGCGACACGATCGGTGCGCTGAACGAGAGCCGCGAGGAATACCTCGCGCTCGTCGAGCAGCTCCCCGGCGCGGTCTACCGCTGCGCCGACCGCGAGGGCTGGCCGATGGATTACCTGAGCCCCCAGGTCGAGCAGCTCACCGGCTACCGCGCCGACGAGCTCCTGGCCGGCGACGCGAGCGGCTTCACCCGGCTGATCCTGTCCGAGGACGTCGCGTCGATCAATCCGGTGGTTTCCGACGCCATCCGCGAACGGGGCCGTTTCGACGTGCGCTACCGCATCCGCCATCGCGACGGCAGCGTGCGCTGGATCTGGGAGCTGGGGTCGGTGCACAGCGCCGACGCCGTCCGCGGCCGAAGCCTCACCGGCGTGCTGTTCGACGTCACCGACCGCGAGACCGCCAACCGGGCGATGGGGCTGCTGCGCGGCGGCATCGATGCCCGCGTCGGCGGGGACTTCTTCCTGGCGCTCGCCGAGGGGCTGGTGCGCGTGCTCGACGTCGACACGGTGCTGATCGGCCGGGTCTGCGGCACGCCGCCCCAGCGGCTGTCCTCGCTGGCCCTGGCGCACCGCGAGGGGCCGAGCGAGCAGGTGGCCTTCGACCTCGCCGGCACGCCCAGCGGCGCGGTGGTGGCCGAGGGCCAGCTCGACGTGCTGGACGAGCTCGCGAAGCACTTCCCCGCCGATGCCGACCTGCCCCGCCGCGGCGTCCGCGCCTACATCGGGCGGCGGCTCGACGATTGCCACGGGCGGCCGATCGGCGTGCTGGCGCTGCTGAACGGCCAGCCGATCGCACCCGGTGGCGGCGCGGCACGCCTGCTCGACCTGTTCCAGGCCCGCGTCGCCGCCGAGCTGGAGCGGGTTATCGCCGAGGAGGACCTGCAGCGCCTCGCCGATACCCTGGAGAACCGCGTCGCCGAACGCACGCGCGAGCTGGAAGCGGCGAACGCCTCGCTGTCGCAGGCCATGGAGCAACTGGTGCAGCGCGAGAAACTGGCCTCGCTCGGCAGCCTCGTCGCGGGCGTGGCGCACGAGCTCAACACGCCGATCGGCAACGCGCTGACGGTCTCCACCGCACTCAACGACATCCACCGCCAGTTCGCCGACGACCTGGCGAACGGAGCGTTGAAGCGCTCGTCGCTCGACCGCTTCGTCGCCGAGAACAGCGAAGCCACCGCGCTGATCGAGCGCAACCTGCAGCGCGCCGCCGGATTGATCAGCCATTTCAAGCAGGTGGCGGTCGACCAGGCCAGCGTCAGGCGCCGGACGTTCGTCCTCGCGGCGCTGGTGGAGGACGTACTGTCGACGCTCAGCCCGCGGCTGAAGCGCTCGCCGCATCGCGTGCTGGTCGAGATTCCCGCCGACCTCGCGATGGAGAGCTATCCGGGGCCGCTCGAACAGGTGCTCACCAACCTCGTCGAGAACAGCCTCGTGCACGGCTTCGAGCCGGGGCAGGCTGGCGTGATCCGGATCTCCGCCGAGGCGGAGGGCGGCCGCATCCGCCTGCGCTATGCCGATGATGGACAGGGCATTCCCCCGACGCTGCGCCATCGGGTGTTCGACCCCTTCTTCACCACCCGGCTTGGCCAGGGCGGCAGCGGCCTCGGCCTGTACCTGGTGTACAACCTCGTCCACGGACGGCTCGGTGGCAGCATCCAGCTCGAGGAGAGCACCGGTCCGGGGGCGTGCTTCATCGTGGAACTGCCGGTGATGGCCCCGGCGGCGGCGCAGGAGACGAGCGGATGAACGACGAATGGATCAGCTTCGCCAAAGAGGCCGACGACGGTAGCGGGAGCGCGATGCCCGGCTGGAGCATCGTGGTGATCGACGACGACGAGGAGGTGCACGAAGCGACCCGCTTCGCCCTGCGCCACGTGCACGTCCACGGCAGGCCGCTGTCACTGGTCCACCTGTTCTCGGCCACCGAAGCGCGGCGCGTGCTCCCGACGCTCGAACTGCCTGCCGTGATCCTGCTCGACGTGGTGATGGAAACCGAGAACGCCGGGCTCGACCTCGTCGACTTCATCCGCAGCGACTGCGACCTCGCCGCCACCCGCGTCGTGCTCCGCACCGGCCAACCCGGCTATGCGCCCGAGCTCAGCGTCTTCGCGCGATACGACATCAACGACTACTTCACCAAAGCCGAACTGTCACGCACGCGACTGATCACCGCCATCACCTCCGCGGTGAAGAGCCATGAGCAGATCCGCACGATCGACGAGAGCCGGCGCGGCCTGGAGCTGATCGTCCGCTCCTCGCCCGGCCTGCTGCAGCCACAGGGTCTCGCGAGCTTCGCCGAAGGGGTCCTCACGCAGGCGAAGGCCCTGCTGCGCGCCCCCATCGACGGCATCGTCTGCGCCCAGCGCGGCTCGCCGCTGGACCCGACCGACGACCGGCTCTACGTGGTCGGCGCCGCCGGCGCCCTCGCCGCCTCCGTGTGGCATCCGCTCTCCGACCTCCATGCGGAGCCGGTGGTGGCGGCGATCGCCCGGGCGCTGCGCGAGCGCCGCAACGTCCACGGCGGTGACTACAGCGTGCTCTACCTGTCGACGCGGGAACGCGAGGCGGCGATCTACGTCGCCACGCCGACGCGGCTCAACGACGTCGACCACCAGCTGCTCGAGGTGTTCGCCTCCAACCTCTCGGCCTGCTTCAGCAACCTGCAGCACTTCGAGGAGGTGCACCGGCTCGCCTTCCGCGACCCGCTCACCGGCTTGATGAACCGCGCCGGTCTCTTGCGCGAGCTCCACGGCGTGGCCGGACGGCAGGACCTGCGCCTCGTGCTGGTGGACATCGACCACTTCACCGACTTCAACGACGGTCTCGGCCAGGAAGCGGGCGACCTGCTGCTCAGCGCGGTGGGCCAACGCCTGCGCGAACGGTTCGGTGGGCAGGCGTCGCTTGCCCGCGTCGGGGCCGACGTGTTCGCGGTGGTCGGCGATGCCGAATACCTCGGCGCCAGCGCGCTGCAGGCGGCCTTCGAACAGCCCTTCGCCTACGGCGAACATCTGACGCCAGCGCGCGCCACCCTGGGCCTCTGCGACCTCGGCGACTGCACCGACGGGGTGACTGCGCTCCGCCACGCCAACATCGCCCTGAAGGCGGCGAAGCGCAGCCTCGTCGACGACGCCTTGCGCTACCACCCCGACCTGGCCGAGCACACCCGCCAGCGCCTCGACATGCTCGGACAGCTCCGCCGCGACCTCGAGGGCGGCCGGCTCGACGTCTGGTACCAGCCGCAGGTGCGGCTCGCCGACGACGCGGTCCAGGCGGTGGAGGCGCTACTGCGCTGGCCCGATGGCGGCGGGGGCTGGGTGCAGCCGCCGCACGTCTTCATCCCGCTCGCGGAGTACTCGGGGCTGATCGTCCCGATGGGCGAGTTCGTGCTCGACCGCGCCTGCGCGATGCTCGCCGGCCTGCCCGGGGACGGCACCACGGCGGCACGGGTCGCCGTCAACGTCGCCATGCCGCAGCTGCGCGACCCCCGCTTCGTGGCGATGGTGGAGCAGACCCTGCGGCGCCACGGCCTCGCCGGGGAGCGGCTGGAACTCGAGATCACCGAATCGATCGCGATGGACGAGGCGCGCCGGCTCCGGCGGAGCCTCGAGCACCTCCGCGGCCTCGGCGTTCGCGTGGCCGTCGACGACTTCGGCACCGGCTATTCCTCGCTGGCGCAGCTGCGGGAATTGCCGGTGGACGCGCTGAAGATCGATCGCCGCTTCGTGTCCGAGCGCAGCGAGGGCCCGGACGTGGCCTTCGTCGAGTGCATCGTCGGGCTGGCGCGTCGGCTCGGCCTGTCGACCGTCGCCGAAGGCATCGAGACCGAAGCGCAGGCGAGGCAGTTGCAGCAGCTGGGCTGCGAGCTCGGCCAGGGCTACTGGCACGCGCGACCGATGCCGGAGCCGTCCCTCCGGCCTTGGCTCGCGCAGCGCGGGAAGGGCTGAGCGGCGTTCAGGGCGGCGAGGCGCGGAGGTTCGCGGCAGGCGCCTCGAAGACGCGGTAGTGCGCGTCGTCCATGCCGAGCGCCGCATAGGTGGCCTGCGCACGCCGGTTGTCGTTCTCGACGTAGAGGCGCAGCCCGCAGACGCCCGGCGTCGCCCGAGCCTCCGCCGCCACGTGCGCGTAGAGCGCGCGGAACACCCCGAGGCGGCGCGCGTCGGTGGCGACGAAGACGCTCTGGATCCACCACCACCAGCCGTTGCGCCAGTCACTCCATTCGGTGGTGAGCATCAGCGTGCCCGCGGGCCGGCCGTCGTGCTCGGCGAGGAAGTAGCGCGCCTTCGCCGGGTCCGCGAGGCCCGCCGCGATGCCGGCACGGATCGTCCCGGGGTCGAGCACCTTGCCTTCGGTCTCGAGCGCCATGGCCTCGGCCCAACAGGCGAGGGTCTCGAGGTCGGCGGCGGTGGCGGGACGGATCGTCGTCATCGGGGAGCTCGGGATCGGCGGGTGGCCCGCCATACTAGGGGCTCGACGGGTGGGAGCGCGGGATGGACTGGATCGCAATGTCGGCGGCGGCGGTGCTGGCGCTCGCAGCGCTGCTCGCCGGATTCATGGAGCTCGGCTTCCGGCTCGGGCGACGCGCGCGGGCGCGCGACGGCGCCACCGCGGAGGGTGGCCTCGGCGTCATCGAGGGCGCGGTGTTCGCCCTGCTCGGACTGCTCATCGCCTTCACCTTTTCCGGAGCCGCCGAACGCTTCAACGAGCGTCGCGCGCTGATCGCCGCGGAAGCGAACGCCATCGGCACGGCCTTTCTGCGACTCGACCTGCTGCCGTCCGCCGGACAGGCCGACCTCCGTGCCGGCTTCCTGCGCTACGTCGACGAGCGGATCGACACCACCCGCCACGGCGACCAGGACCCGAACGCCTTCGGCGCCGAAACGCGCACGCAGGCACTTCAAGCCGAGCTTTGGCGGCAGTCCGTGGCGGCCGTGCAGGCCAGCGGCCAACCCGCCCTCGCCGCCGTGGTGCTGGGTCCGATCAACGACATGATCGACCTCACCACCACGCGGCGCATGGAGCGGATGATGCATCCGCATCCGGTGGTGTTCATCGCGCTGGTGCTGGCGGCCGTGCTCTCCGCACTGCTCGCCGGCCACGCGCGCGGCCTCGTGGGTGGCCGCAGCCCGCTGCATGCCGCGGTCTTCGTGCTCGTGATCGGCGGCACCGTGTACGCCATCCTCGAACTCGAATACCCGCGTTTCGGCGTCGTGCGCATCGACAGCGCCGACGTGGTGCTGCTCGAACTGCGCGAGCAGATGGCCGCGCCGGCTCCCGCCCGCTAGGCGGGTTTGCGCCCGCGCCGCCCCGGGCCAAGCTTGCGGGCGACGGTGTTGCGGCCGATGCCGAGCTGTTCGGCGGCGCGTTGGCGATGCCCGCGGTGGTGCGCGAGCGCGGTAGCCAGCAGCGTTTCGTCGAAGGCCTCGCGCAGCGCCTCGGCGAAGCCCTGCGTGCCTTGCGCCAGCCGCGCCTGCACCGCGGCCTCGAGCGCCCGCCGCCAGGCGGTGTCGGGCTCGCCCGAGCCCGCGTTCGCCACGCCGGCGTCGCGCAGCGCGGCATCGACCGCCGCGGCGGGAATCCGCTCGCTGGCGGCGAGCGCCACCAGACGGAAGCACAGGTTGCGCAACTCGCGCACGTTGCCGGGGAAGGCATGCTGCTGGAGGCGTTCGATCGCCGCGGTCGCGAGCCGCCGCGGGCCGAGGCCCATGGCTTGGGCCGCCTCGTTGATGAAGCGTGCCGCCAGCAGCGGAATGTCCTCGCGACGCTCGCGCAGCGGCGGCAGGCTGAGGCGCAGCACGTCGAGGCGGTGCAGCAGGTCCTCGCGGAAACGGCCCTCGCGCACGCGCGCGGCCAGATCCTGGTGCGTCGCGGCGATCACCCGCACGTCGACGCGGATCAGTTCGCGCCCACCGACGCGGAAGAACTCGCCTTCGGCCAGCACGCGCAGCAGGCGCGTCTGCAGGCCCGCGGGCATGTCGCCGATCTCGTCGAGGAACAGCGTGCCGCCATCGGCCTGCTCGAAGCGGCCGACGTGGCGCTTGGTGGCGCCGGTGAACGCGCCGGCCTCGTGGCCGAACAGCTCGGATTCGAGCAGCTCGGCAGGGATGGCCGCGGTGTTGAGGGCGACGAAGGGCCGCGGCGCGCGCGGCGATTCCGCGTGCAGCGCGCGCGCGACGAGCTCCTTGCCGGTGCCGGTCTCGCCGGTGACGAGCACGGCCAGCGGCAGCTGCGCGTAGCGGCCGATGGCGCGGAACAGGTCGCGCATCGGCGCGCTGCCGCCCACCAGCTGCGGCGGACCCTGGGGCGCCGAGGCCTCGGGCCCGGCCGCCTTCGCCACGGCGCCCCCGCGCGCCTTGAGCAGGTCGCGGGCGAGCTGCACCGGCGCATCGAGGTCGAAGGGCTTCGGCAGGTAGTCGCGCGCACCGCCGCGGAAGGCGCCCGCCGTGGTCGCGACATCGGTGTAGGCGCTCATCACCACGACCGGCAGCGTCGCGTCGCGACGGCGCAGAGCATCGAGGAAATCGAGGCCGCCGGTGCCCGGCATGCGCACGTCGGTGAACACGAGGTCGGCGCGTTCACCGGCGGCCAGCGCGGCGAGCGCGGCATCGGCGCTGTCGAAGGCCTGCACGGCGAAGCCAGCATCGCGCAGGGCCTCGACCAGAACGAAGCGCACGGTGCGATCGTCGTCGACGACGAAGATGCGCGGGCTCACGGCGCGGCCTCCGCGCCCTCATCGGGATCGGGCAGCGGCAGCAGCACGGTGAACACCGTGTGGCCCGGGCGCGATCGATAGGCCAGCGAGCCGCCATGCTCGCGCGCGATCTGCTGCGCCAAGGGCAGGCCGAGGCCGGTGCCGTCCGCACGGCCCGAGACCAGCGGCAGGAACAGGCGCTCGACGAGATCCTCGGGCACACCGCGGCCGTCGTCGCCCACCTCGACGCGCACCGCGAGGCGATGGCTGCGATCGCCGATCAGCACCTGGTGCTCGGCGCGCGTGCGCAAGCCAACGGTGGTCGCGCCGCTCTCGAGCGCGTTGCGCACGAGGTTCCACACCGCCTGCGTCAGGCGATCGGCATCGCCCAACAGGTCGGGCAGGCTGGGGTCGTAGTCGCGCACCACTTTCACCGACCAGCCGGCCTCGGCTTCGGCGAGCTGGCGCACGCGCTCCAGCACGGCGTGGATGTTCATCGGCTCGAAGGGCCGCGGCGCGGCGGGATGCAGGATGCGGTCGACGAGGCCGTTGAGGCGCTCGACCTCGCTGGCGATGAGGCCGACGAGTTCGCGGCTGTCCGCATCGCTGGTGCGTCGCGAGAGCAGCTGCGCGGCGCCCTTCAAGCCCGCGAGCGGATTGCGCAGCTCGTGCGCGAGGCCGCGCAGCGAGGCGCTGAGCGCCTGCGGCAGCGCGGTGACCGGGTCTTCGCCGGGGAACTCCTCGACCGGGTGCAGCTCGACGCGCACGCCCTCGCCTTCGCGCACGCACCAGACGTCGGCGAAGCGCGCGGCCAGGGCGCCGAAGCCCAGGCCCACGCGCTGCAGGCGCAGCGCCTGCTCGTCGTGGGGCACGCGCGGCAAGGCGGACGCGATGCGCTCGCCGCCGTCGAGTTCGGCGAGGCCGAGGCCGACCAGCCGGCGGGCGCTCACCCCCAGCCAGCTGGCGAAGGCCGGGTTCAAGGCCGTGATGCGGCCCTCGGCGTCCAGCCAGAACAGCGGCGTGGCGAGGCGATCGAAGGCGGCGAGGTCGGCGGGCATGGCCGAAGTATCGCACCATGATCGGGCATTTGAACCTACCCGGCCGAGGCGTCGGCCCGACGTCCGCGTCGACGCGGAAGCCCGAAGACCCAGCGCATCGGCGCCCAGCGGCGGACCGCGAACTCGTGAAGCAGGGGGCAGCCCAGTGCGGTTCCGCCGAGCACCACGGCGACGTCCGCCGCCGGCCCCAGGCCGCGCTCTCCCGCCCACCACGCGAGCGGCACGATCAGGCTCTGGTGGGCCACGTACCACGGCAGCACGGCGTCGTTGGCATAGGCGAGGCCCGGCCACCGCCGATCGAGGGCGTGGCGCGCCCAACCCAGCACGGCCAGCACCACCGCCGCCATGTAGCCGGCCCGCAGGCTGCGCAGGCTCCAGACCTCCCAGGGCGGCAGGCGATCGTCCACGGCAAACAGCCAAGGAAAGTAGGCGAGCGCGAGCACCACCGCGGCCCCGAGGCTCCACCAACGCGCGCGCCGGAGGGTTTCCCAGGCCCCATCGCCCGAACCGAGCCACAGGCCGAACAGGAAGACGGCACCGTAGTGGGCATGGTTGTAGAGGTCGGGAAAGAAGTCCTTCCGATCGGGCCAGGCGTCGGCCAACAGGTTCATCGCCAAGGCCGCGGGCAACGCGAGCCCGAGCCAGAGCACGGGCAGTGGCGCACGGTGGACGGCCGCGATGGCGGCCTGGCCGGCCCGGGAGCGCCAGACGAAGGCCACGGCCAAGGCGAGCGCACCGTAGAGCCACGCGTAGGGCAGGAACCACAGGTGGTTCCAGGTGATGCCGTAGGCCCAGCCGCCGAAGGCGTCCTCGGGCCAGGGGTGGCCGCCGAAGTAAAGGCCCAGGAAGTCGAGGTAGCCCGGCGGCACATGCCCGCCGCGCAGGGCTTCGATGTACGGCTGCACCGGCACCACCAGCAGCATCCCGACCACGAGGGGCAGCAGCAGGCGGCGGCTGCGCTGGCCGAAGGCGCGCCACGGCGTCGACCACGGCCGCGCGAGGCCGAGGGCGATGCCCGACAGGAGGAACAGCAGGGGCATGCGCCAGCGGTTGAGCAGCGTCATCGGCACCTCCAGCCAGGCGGTCTGGTGCGCGGACTTGATGTGGTAGTCCCAGTCCGCCACGTAGACGAGGCCCACGTGGTAGAGCACCAGCAGGCCGAAGGCGATCACGCGGAGCGCGTCGATGTCGTGGCGGCGGTGGGCGGCAGGCATGGGCGTTCCCGGACGTGAGGCGCCAGCGTGCAGGCCCGAGTCACGAGTCGGACGACGGATGTGACGCAACGTCACGAGGTGGGGACGACCTGCACGTCGACACCGGCCGGAGGGACGAAGGGCGGGCCTTCGGGGACGAAGAGCGGTCATCCCAGAAGCCTGCCGGCCTAGACTGCGCTGATGCCTCCTGCCCCCCTGCTGGAACGCGCACTCCTCGCGCTCCACCGCCGCCCCCTCCTGGTCGCCGTCCTCGTCTGGACGGCGATCTACGCGCTGAGCGGATGGTTCGAGACGCGAACGATGCAGATGGAGTACACACGGCTCGGCATCGCGACCGCGCCCTGGGAGATCCCGACCTGGCAAGGCACGAGCGCGCTGTCCTCGCTGATGCTGGTCGCGCTGGTCGGCTGGGCCGAGGCGCGCTGGCCGCTGCGTTGGGGCCAACTGCGGCGCCATCTCGCGTTCCACGCGGGCCTGTCGATCGCCTACTGCCTGCTGCACGTGGGCGGCATGGTGGCGATGCGCGAGGCGGTGTACGCCTGGCAGGGCGCGAACTACGACTTCGGCGAGTGGCCGCGCGAGCTGCTCTACGAGTACCTGAAGGACGCGCGGAGCTACGCCTTGTTGGTGTTGGTGTTCCACTACTCACGGGCACTGATGCGCCTGGCGCAGGGTGAGGCCCGGCTGCTGCACGAGCCGGACGTCCAGGCCCTCGCCACCGCATCCGACGCCGAGCGACCCGCCTCAGCCCCGACCGACGCCCGCCATCCCCAGCGCTTCGTCGTCCGCAAGCTGGGGCGGGAGTTCATCGTGGACGCCGACCGGATCGATGCGGCGTTGGCCAGCGGCAACTACGCCAACCTCCACGTGGGAGGCGCCGTATACCCGCTGCGCAGCACGATGGCGCAGCTCGAGGCGCAGCTCGACGCCGAACGCTTCCTGCGCGTGCACCGCAGCGCGATCGTCCGCATCGATGCGATCGCGTCGGTGTCGTCGGGCGAGGGCGGCGAAGCGAGCGTGCAGCTGAATTCCGGGCTGCTCGTGCCCTGCAGCCGCCGCTACCGCAGCCAACTGAAGGATCGGATCAAGGGCTGACGCACCCTTGGTCGTTCGACGACTTCAGCGTGCGCCAGGCCTCGTCGAACGATGCCATCTTCGCGTGGTGCAGGACGATGAGCTGCGCCTGCCGAGCATCGTGGCTCGGCGACGGCGACCACGCGGCCAGCGGGCGGCACCGGGGTGCGCGGCACATGCGGCAAGCGACCGCGCGACGGCCGCGACCACGGGCAACGACCAACCGCGCGCCATCGGCGTCATGTCGATGGCGCGTTCGCGCCATCACGGACAGCGGCGGGACGATCCGGCACGGCGAGATGCAACACGTTGTTGTTCCGCTCGTATCGCCGGGAACGCAGCGGCACCGAAATGGCGTTGACCGTCCCGTCGAAAACCAGCGGCCTAGGCCCTCCGCGCAGTTCGGCGGGAAGCCCGGCGAAACGCTCGGCGTTTGAAAGACCGACGGGCATCCCTTCCATCTGCAGGAAGGCGGAGAGCAAGCGACGCATGGCCACGTAGTCGAGCTGGCGCTCGCTGTAGTCACGATAGGCGGGCGTCGCGATATCCATCAGCACGGCGGAGCTCGCGAACGCGATGCGATCGACCCAGCGCAGTGGCGGAGCCACCAGCGCATGGGGGCGGTCCTCGGCCGCGGCGCGACGCGCCTCCTCGCTGCAGGCCGAAGCAAAGTGCTGGGCACTGGCGGCCAGCTGCCAATCGATGTCGCTGACGATGGGGTTGATCGGCTTGGACCAATGCCATTCCAGCGACTCGGCCATCTGGCGCGCCAGCTCCGGGAACATCCTGCGCTGGTAGTGCCACTCGCCGCGAAGCGCGTTGCACACCGTGCCTTCGACGGCGGGGTCCGGGGCTTCGGCCAGCGCACGACAGCTCGACGGCAGCGGGTCGCTGGGCGCTCGCCGCCGCATGTCGGCGATCAGGTGCGCGTTCTGATGGACGATGGCGATTCCGATCATGGCGTCGGTCAGGACGTCCGGGTTCGTCGCCCAGCGCACCGCACCCAAGGTATCGGTGCACGCCGCATCGAGCGCCTCGGCCGTCTGGCCGGTGCTGAACTGGAAAGCCCGCAGGGCGTCGATGCTGGTGACGGGCTCGTAGGCAGGAACGTTGACCATGATGTCCGCCGTGGTGCGGCGATCGCGGTACACCGGCGCGCGCAGCGCGCGGGCGGCGGCCTCCAATCGCTCGCGCGACGCTTCGATCGCTACGGCACTGGCTTCCGGCGCTGCCTCGATGGCGGCGATGCACGAGGCCCGTTCGTCGCAGCGCAACGCGGCGGGGAGACCGCCCTCCGGGCCCGGCGGCAGCGCCATCAGCAACTCGAAGCCGTTTTCGCCCTGGCCGGGCTCGTCGCGCTGCATCAGGTCGATCGCTGACTGTTGCGACGCGGTCGGCGAGGTCAGGCGCCCATAGGTCCAGATCGCGGCGAGCAGAAGGATCAGGGCGAGAAGGGCCAGCAGCAGTCGGGACAACCAGCGCCAAGCAAGGGACATCGGCCGGCTCCTCATGGGGCCGTGGCGACGGCCAACGGGGCCGCCGGCGACACCAATGGCAGCATCAGCCGCGCCTCGTTGCCGGGTGCGCCATCATGCTGGCGGCCGCGAAGGGCCACGCCGAGCGTGTTCGCCCCGGCATCGAATCGCAGCGGGCGCGGCCCATCGCGCAACTCGGCGGGAAGCGCGGCGAAGCGCTCGGCGTTCGAAAGACCGGCCGGCATCGCGTCCATCTGCAGCAAGGCCGCGAGCAGGCGGCGGCGCGCGACATGGTCGAGCTGGCGCTCCCAGTAGTCGGCGTACATCGGCCCACCGGCGATCTGGCCGAGGATGTGCGAGACCGGGAAACTCAGGCGATCGATGGCCCGCGGCGGCACATCGAGGCTCACGCCGTCGATGTCGTCGCGGAAAGCGGCGTCGACCGCCGCAGGCCCGCAGTAGCCGGCCATCCGCTCTGCGCTGCGGGCGGAGAACTGCTCCGGGCTGTGCGGCCAATGCGCGCCAGAACGCTGCGCCTCCGGCACGTGATCGATCACCGACGCGCTCATGCGATCGATCATGCGCCATTCGACCCGGACGCCGTCGCAGATCAATCCCTCCGCCGCGACATCGGGCGCTTCCGCGAGCGCAACGCAGGATGCCGGCAAAGCGACGCCCGGCGAACGGGCCCGCATCTCGGCGATCAGCGGAGCGCTTTGGCGGAAGCCGGCGACGGCGATCATCGCGTGGATCAGGCTGTCCTGCTCCCGCGACCAGCGTGCGAAATCACCCGCATCCCGGCACGCGGCATCGAGCGCCTCCGGCTCGCGGCCCGCCGCGAAATCGAAGGCTCGACGCGCCGGCAGACGCATCAGGATCTGGAACGGCGGCAATGCGTCCTCGGGTGCGGGCGTCGCGTCGGGGTTGCGGAACACCGGCGCACGCAGCGCGCGCTCGGCGGCGTCCAGCGCGGCGGCATTGGCCTGCAGGGCCGCCTCGTGGGCCTCCGGTGCCGATTGCACGGCGTCGAGGCAGGACGCGCCCTCGCCTCGGCAGTTCAACGTGCCAGGCCACTCGCCTTCGGGCGGCGGCGAGGCCATCAGCAGCGGGAAGCCGTTCTCGCCTTCCGGCAGCGGTGCGCGCGCCTGCATCAGCGCCAAGGCTTCGCGCTGCGAAGGCGTGGGCGTCGTGAGGCGGCCGTAGGCGTAGAGCGCCAGCACGACGCCGATCAACAGAGCGATCACGGAAAGCACGCGGGAGAGCCAACGCCAGACGGTCGACATGGTGTCGTCCTTGATTGCGGGAGGGGGGCGACGCAGCGTACCAAGGCGCACGATGTCGTTGCGGCCCGGTATCGCCATGAACGAAAACGGCCCGCTTGCGCGGGCCGCCTCCGTCGACGTCCGTTGTCGAAGTGCCGGCGCTCCCCCGCCGGCACCGCGCGATGGTCAGCCGGGAATGTCTAAAGATGTCGAGGGAGTACGCTCAGAAGCAATGCCTTCAATGAACAAGCGTAGCTGCGATCGTTTCTGCAGTCGAGAAAAGACTGCTGAACTATCCAGCGTCTCAATAAGACACTGACGACTCAGTTCCAGATCAGAAGGAAGAATGGGTACACATTGCCTTGGGCTGCGCTAGATGATCCGCAAGCGCTTCATGCGAGCAAGCGCAAACTTTCGCTCGGATTTCCTTAACTCGCAGTAGCCCGCCACACAAAGCGTGAACCCGGAATCATGCTTGTGCGAAACACTCTCCAGTCCCACGGGGCGAATTGTCCGTTTTTCGAAGTGATCTTCGCCAGGCTTTCGATAAAGGAATTCAATTCTGGCCCCGCGATCAACTGCTAGTTGAATCTCGGCGACCCGCTTCGAAAAGGCCGTATCGCGTTGGACAAAGGTCCCCGACAAGTCTCGACCTCCGTGCTCCATGGAGTGGCAATCTCCACATAGGATGGTCAAGTTCGTGAGTTGGTTGCTACCGCCAAAAGCAAGAGGCTTCAGATGATGAACCTGAAGACCCCAAGTCTCGCCGCACTTCGAGCATTGCTCACCATGTAAGCCAACCAACAACGCTCGTCTCTCACTCCAGTCCGGCGGGTACGTCAAGAAAAAGTCGTAGATTGACGCTAGTCTCTCCTTCGCAAGGCGTAGCCGATTTGACAGCCCCCCTGCCTCTTCTTCTAGCTCCAGCAATCGTCTAGAAGCTTGGTCATCGTCTTTCGAGCGGCGAAGGAAGCCCAACACCCTGTGCGCGAGAGAATTGGTCTGCTCAAGAAGTCGATTCCGCTCCGCAAGCTTGGCTCCGAGATGAGTCTCAAGCTGAGCAATGAGCGCATGGAGATGCTCGAGACACGAGGCGTGCACAACGTGCCCGTTCGAAAGACCGATCTCTTTCGAAGCTGCCTTGATGCAGACAAGGCATGTTTTTCCTCTACCCAGTCCATCAAGGATCGCACGGCCACACGCACCACAGTTTGCCCTTTCAATGATTGAGCATTCGGGCAATCGGTTTTTCTTCCCGCAGTGAGTGCAGGAGATAACTGCTTGCTGCATACGTGATCACCGATCTCCCTTTTGCACTCTTTTTGTAGCCTCAATGAACAGGGAAGAGACTCTCCACGGAATGCATTTGCACGCACAGCGAGTCCTTAGCTGGCGACCACACCCCCACATCGACATCTTGGAAGCCATGAGGATTGTTGAGCAGCTCGATTCACGATCGAGAACACGCCCATAGTTGAGCCTCTGTCAGATCAGCTCAGCAGCCTCGCGGAGCCTTTCGGCCATCAGAACCATCCCATTACGCTCGAAGGCTGCTGCGAACTCGTCTGGCGATAGCGGTGGATTTTTCGATCGCGAGCGCATTTCCTTCATGGTGGCCAGCGCGATGATGGGATCAAGATCCATCTGCGCGATCAAAAAGTCGTCCGGATGAAGTGCGCAAAGACCATGCGCCTCAAGAACATCCGCGGGAAAATCCTTGATGTTTATTGTGACGATGCAGTCAGCGTGCCCGGCAATGGCAGCCGCTAGGACGTGTACGTCGCGAGGATCCGGCAAGCTCAGACCGGAGACGAGCGCGCCGTATGAGCGGATTGGGACTTCCCAGTCCGGTATGGCATCACGCATCAAATCTCGACGGCGCTCGAGCTTCTCAACATGGAGATCAGGGCGATTCTTCGCCAGGTTTCGGATCCACTCGCCTTCTATCTCGACTGTCCACTTGGCGGCATACAGCTGCGCCACCGCAAAGCTGATCAATGCGTCAGCGACTGAGACGGGATAAAGGACGCATGCGTCCAAGACTGCCGTATAGCGCGCATGACCCGCCATCAATAGTCCAGATTTAGCTCATCAGCCATCTGAGAGAGCTTCCTCAGCGCTTCTTTCTGGCCTGCCACCATCCTCTGCTTGTACGTGTGCAGATCGTCGAACTGAATTCGCCGGTGGGTTCCAACCATTCGATGAGGAAGTCGACCTGCTTCGATCTCACGGATAACGAAGGGGCGTGAGACATGAAGATAGTTGGCGGCCTCTACAGTCGTCATTTCCCGCTTGCCGGAAACTACCGTCACGGCCTGCCGCTCACTAAGCGCTCCAAGAACTTCGCCAATCAGACGAAGAGCCTTCGTTGGCAGTTCCACAGGCGGAAGCTCACCATCTTCACTGATCAGCTTTATGGAAGCCGCTCGTGCTCTGTCGAGAGACTCGCCGATGCATCTATGGGCAACACGAGCCATCTCGAGCTCGCCCGGCGTCATATCGGCAGGCTTCAGTCGACGAGTGCGTTCTTCAATGTTTGTCATGGCTTTCTCCTCTAGGGGGCACTTCCGTCCACACCCCTCAGCAAACGCAGTATGTGCACTAAATGCACCATCTGCAACGCGTAGTATGGACACGTTCAAACGTCACTCAGTGTCGGACTTGGGCGAGAGCACAAGCGCTGAGAGACGGCAGATCGCAAAGCAAACCACCGTTTTCTTTCGATCCGCCGCGACGCCCCGCCGCAGCCCCAATCGGCTTGCCAGAACCGAAAGATTCTCGTAAAACAATCAACGTACACCAAAGGTACGTCTGATGATCATCGGCTACGCCCGTGTCAGCACGCAGGACCAGAACCCTGAGCTCCAGCTCGACGCCCTCCACCGGGCCGGCTGCGAGCAAGTGTTCTCCGACAAGGCGACTGGAGTCTTGCGAGAAAGACCGGAACTGATGGCTTGCCTGCGAACACTCAGGCAGGGCGACACGCTGGTGGTGTGGAAGCTCGACCGACTGGCCCGATCGGTCAAGGACCTGGTCGAACTCATCCACGACCTGGAGCGGCGAGGCATCGGGTTCCGGTCACTCACAGAGACCATCGACACGACCAGCGCCGGCGGGCGTCTCATCTTCCACATCTTCGGCGCCTTGGCGGAGTTCGAGCGAAGCCTCATCCGTGAGCGAACCCTCGCCGGCCTGGCCGCAGCAAGGGCTCGAGGGCGCAAGGGTGGTAGGAAGGCCGCCATGAGCAAGGCTGACGTCCGAAAAGCCGCCGCCATGCTCTCGGACTCAGCGATCACGAAGGCCGAGGTGGCAAAGCACTTCGGCGTCAGCCGTGTCACCCTAAATGCCTCTCTGGCCAGGGAGGGCCTCTCTACGGAAGCCCCTCGCCCCGCCGCGTAATTGGAGCGCTCATGGACGACTGCCCCGCGACCTACTCCTTCAACACCGTTCCGTCGGCAGCCGCTAGGTTGCCGAGCGATGGAGATTTGCGCCTTGTTTGAACAGACCTTCAAGAACATCGACAACATCCTCTTCAAGGATGCTGGCTGCGTCAGCGAGCTCGACTACACGGAGCAAACGTCGTGGTTGCTATTCCTCAAGTACCTCGACGACCTTGAGTTTGCCAAGGCTGACGAGGCCGCGCTGGAGGGGCGCAGCTACGATTACATCCTTGCCCCGGAGTTCCGCTGGTCGAAGTGGGCAGCACCGAAAGATGCCCAAGGGCGTATTGACCACAAAAAGGCGCTGGCGGGCGACGATCTGCGGGACTTCGTCAACCAAAAGCTGTTCCCCTACCTGGCCGGCTTCAGGCAGCGCGCCTCAGGGCCGAACACCATCGAGTACAAGATCGGTGAGGTGTTCGGCGAGATAAAGAACAAGATCCAAAGCGGCTACAACCTGCGCGATGTGCTCGACCTAGTCGATGAGCTGCGCTTCCGCTCACAGACCGAGAAGCACGAGCTCTCGCACCTGTACGAAGCCAAGATCAAGAACATGGGCAACGCCGGGCGCAACGGCGGCGAGTACTACACGCCGCGCCCGCTCATCCGCGCCATGATCAAGGTGCTCGACCCTAAGATCGGTGAGCGCATCTACGACGGTGCTTGCGGCTCGGCGGGCTTCCTTTGCGAGGCCTTCGACCACCTCCGCCCGCAGGCGACCAAGGCGCAAGACCTGCAGACCCTGCAGACGGCCACGTTCTACGGCAAGGAGAAAAAGAGCCTCGCCTACGTCATCGCGATCATGAACATGATCCTGCATGGCATTGAGGCGCCCAACATCCTGCACACCAACACGCTGGGCGAGAACCTTAACGACATTCAGGACAAAGACCGCTACGACATTGTGCTGGCCAACCCGCCCTTCGGCGGTAAGGAGCGCAAGGAGGTTCAGCAGAACTTCCCCATCAAAACCGGGGAAACGGCCTTCCTTTTCATGCAGCACTTCATCAAGACGCTGAGGGCGGGTGGCCGTGCGGCCATCGTCATCAAGAACACGTTCTTGAGTAACACCGACAACGCTAGCACCAGCATCCGCAAGCTCCTGTTGGAAAGCTGCAATCTGCACACAGTGCTGGATTGCCCCGGTGGAACGTTCTTGGGCGCTGGCGTGAAGACGGTGGTGCTGTTCTTCGAGAAAGGTGCGCCCTCGCGCAAGGTCTGGTTTTACCAACTGAACCCGGGCCGCAACATGGGCAAGACCAACCCGCTTAACGACGACGATCTGGTCGAGTTCATCGAGCTACAGAAGACCTTCGCGGACTCGGAGAAAAGCTGGTCGATCGATGTGGCCAGCGTTGATGCCGCGACCTTCGACCTGTCGGTGAAGAACCCGAACGGCAGCGATGAAGTAGTGCTGCGCACGCCGCAGGAAATTCTTGACGAGATCGCGGCACTCGATGCCGAAAGCGCCGAGGCCTTGGCCACGATCAGGGAGCTGGTGGCGTGATGGATGGGTGGCGGATCACATCTCTAGGGAGCGTTTGTGAGTTCCGCGGCGGAGGCACGCCGTCGAAGGCAGTCGAAAACTACTGGCGCGGCGACATCCCATGGGTCTCGCCCAAGGACATGAAGTCCAAAGTGGTGGCGGACTCGATTGATCACATTAGTGCAGCGGCGGTTACTTCCAGCGCAACCTCGATAGTCGAACCCGGCGCGGTTCTGATGGTTGTGCGATCAGGAATATTGGCGCGTACCGTCCCGATTGCTGTTGCTGGCAAAGCATTGGCATTGAACCAAGACATAAAGGCTCTTTGCCCTCGGGGCTCTATTGACTCTTGGTTCCTCTATTACCTTCTCGAATCCAAGATGCCGGAACTGCTGGCACTCGTCAGCAGAGGTGCCACCGTGCATCGACTCATCACTGATCAGGTTCGGGCGGTCACATTTGGGATGCCGCCTCTCCCAGAGCAGCGCCGCATCGTCGCCATCCTCGACGAAGCGTTCGAGGCCATCGCCATCGCCAAGGCCAATGCCGAGAAGAACCTGCAGAATGCGCGGGAGGTATTTCGCAACAACCGTGAAATGATGCTGGCTGGCACTGCACCGGGCTGGGCATCAGCGCCGCTGCGTGATCTTTGTGAAATCAAGCATGGATACGCCTTTGAGGGAGAGTTCTTCGCGCAGGATGGCGACTACGTGCTGCTTACACCGGGTAACTACTACGAGTCAGGCGGCTATCGCGACCGAGGTGGGAAGCAGAAGTATTTCGTGGGCGCGATCCCTCAGGACTTTGTTCTCTCCGAGGGGGATCTGCTTGTTGCCATGACAGAGCAGGCGGCCGGACTCTTGGGCAGTCCACTGCTTGTGCCGGAGTCAGATCGATACCTACATAACCAACGGCTCGGCCTTGTCGTTGGCAAACCAGGCGTCGTCTGGTCAAACGCGTTTTTCTTTCACGTCTTCAACTTGGGGCGTGTGCGTTCCGAGATCCATGCCAGTGCCTCCGGCGTAAAAGTCAGACACACGTCACCAAGCAAGATCGGTGCAGTGCGGGTCGCGTTCCCGACTACTTTGGCCGAGCAACTGAAAGTCGCGTCTTCGCTCGATGCTCTTATAGTCGCATGCGAAGAGCTAGCACTGGTCAATCAGCGAAAGCTAGCTGCACTAGACGAACTAAAGAGGTCCCTGCTGCACCAGGCCTTCACCGGCCAACTCACGGCCAAGTCCACTGATCATCAACTGGAAGCGGTGGCATGAACGAAGCCGAGACCCGCGCCGAGCACATCGATCCTGCGCTTAAGGCCGCCGGCTGGGGCGTGGTTGAGGGCAGCCGCGTGCTGCGCGAGCACGGCATCACCCAAGGCCGTCTGCAGGCCGGCGGCAAGCGCACCCGGGCCGAAATTGCCGACTATGTGCTGGTCTATCGAAACACCAAGCTGGCCGTCATCGAGGCCAAAGCGTGGGATAAGCCGCATACCGAGGGCGTCGGCCAAGCCAAGAGCTACGCCGCCAAGCTTTCAGTGCGTTTCACCTACGCCACCAACGGCCAAGCGATCTATGCGGTCGACATGGCGACCGGCACCGAGGGCGACGTTGCCGCCTTCCCCAGCCCGGACGCGCTTTGGGCGAAGACCTTTGCCGAAGCCAATGCCTGGCGTGATCGCTTCGCTTCCATTCCGTTCGAGGATCATGGAGGTAGCTGGCAGGGGCGCTACTACCAAGACACCGCCATTAGCCGCGTGCTCGCGTCGATTGCAGAGGGCAAGGACCGCATCCTGCTCACCTTGGCCACCGGCACGGGCAAGACCTTTATTGCGTTTCAGTTGGCGTGGAAGCTGTATCAGAGCCGCTGGAACTTGGCCGACTGGAAGACCAGCGAAGAGCCAACGCGTCGCCCGCGCATTCTGTTTCTGGCGGACCGGAACATTCTGGCCGATCAGGCCTACAACGCGTTCTCGGCATTCGAGCAGCGGTCTCCTGGCAGCTTGATCCGAATCGACCCAGACGAGATTCGGCGAAGGGGCAATGTGCCGATGAACGGCAGCATCTTCTTCACCATCTTCCAGACCTTCATGAGCGGCCCGGGCGATTCGCCGTACTTCGGTGAGTACCCGCCCGACTTCTTCGATTTCATCATCATCGACGAGTGCCACCGCGGCGGCGCCAACGACGAAGGGCAATGGCGCGCCATCCTGGAGTACTTCAAGCCGGCGGTGCAGTTGGGCCTCACCGCGACGCCCAAGCGCAAGACGAATGCCGACACCTACGCCTACTTCGGCGAGCCGGTTTACACGTACTCGCTGAAGGACGGTATCAACGATGGATTCTTGACGCCTTTCAAGGTTAAGCAGATCGCGACAACGATCGATGACTACACCTATACCCCCGATGATTCCGTCATTGACGGCGAGGTAGAAGCGGGAAAGCGCTACACCGAAAGCGACTTCAACCGGATCATCATCATCCCTGAGCGCGAGGCCTATCGGGTCAAGCTGCTGATGGAGATGATCGACCCGAACGAGAAGACCATCGTCTTCTGCGCCACCCAGAACCACGCGCTACTCGTGCGCGACCTGATCAATCAGGTCAAGACTGTCAAAGACCCCAACTACTGTGTCCGCGTGACGGCAGCCGATGGGAAGCTAGGCGATCAGTCGCTTCGCGACTTCCAGGACAACGAAAAGACGATCCCGACCATCCTGACCACGTCGCAGAAGCTTTCCACGGGAGTGGATGCGCGGAACGTGCGAAACATCGTGCTGATGCGCCCCGTCGGCTCGATGATCGAGTTCAAGCAGATCATTGGCCGGGGCACACGCCTGTACGACGGCAAGGACTACTTCACGATCTACGACTTCGTGAAGGCGCATCAGCACTTCAACGATCCCGAATGGGACGGCGAGCCGGCTGATCCAGAGCCGCCAACCAAACCTCGCGGGAAAAGGGACGGCGACGACGGCCTTACGACCACACCGCCCGGCTCGCCCCCCACGGCCAGACCGGAGCGAGTCACTGTCAGGCTAGCGGACGGAAAAGTCCGCAAGCTCCAGCACATGGCAGCGACGACTTTTTGGAGCGCCGACGGACGACAGATGTCTGCTGCGCAGTTCCTTGAGTCACTGTTCGGCATCCTGCCCGAGTTCTTCAAGGACGAGGATGAGCTTAGGAAGCTGTGGAGTGACCCGGACACCCGTCAGCGCCTTATCGATGGGCTAGCAGAGCGAGGGTTCAGTCGCGAAGCCCTCTCAGAAATGCAAAAGGCCGTCGAAGCTCAGGATAGCGATCTCTTCGACGTCCTCGCCTATGTGGCTTTCGCAGCCGCGCCAGTCCCACGCCTCGATCGTGCGGAAGCGGCCAAGGCGGCTACCCTGAAGTCAGTGTCTGACAAACAGGGGGCCTTCATCGAGTTCCTGCTGGCGCAGTACGTCGATCGCGGCATTGATGAACTGGCTTCGAGTCGTCTCAAGCTGCTGCTCGAGCTTCGATATGGCGCCACTAGCAATGCATTCAGCGAGCTGGGTCGGCCTGAAGTAGTTAGAACACTGTTCTTGGAAGCCCAGAAACATCTGTACTCAAATGGAATGGAGGCTGCAAATGCGCACGCTTAGGCATCTTCTGCTGGTTGTCCTCACGCTCACATTGGCAGCGTGTGCCACACATCGCAGCCCTACGGCCAAGTCTTCCGAACCTGCATTTCTGTTCGTCACCGACGACGAGCGAGCGGTTTTCCAAGCGGCATATGACGCCATGCTCGATGGCCGCCGCGAGTCGCCCATTGAAGACATTGACGGGCCAATCCGGGGCTTCACGCTAACGCAGCGGTTCGCGCTGGACTACTGGACCTCATCCATTCGAGTGTTCCCGGCGACCGGCGTTACAAGTGATGGGCGAACCGTATCGGGGTACTACCCAGAAGTCTCCGGCGATGGAAGTCTGATCATCCGCGGCCCCGCGATGGATAAGCGGATCTATGAATCCGCACTTCAGAGGATGTCTTCTGTTGGTTCCAGGGTTGAGGTTATCAGCCTGGCTCGAGGCGAATACCGCTTTGATCGCGACCAATGGAGGTTGAATGCATCGCCAAGCCTAAGGGATGGCGGGACGATTAGCTTGCAAGGCACAGCTTCTATGCAGAGTCGGACAGTCACGGAACGCCTACGCGAGCTTGATGCACTGCTTGAGGGCGGCGCGATATCCAAGGGCGAGTATGAGGAGGCGCGCAAGAAGATCATCGAAGACTTGTAGCCAATTGGTTCACGCCAGAACATCTTCACTCGCTTTGTCTGTGCAGGCGAAAGTCGGAGCTTGGAAAATGTGGCTTAACTTGAAATCGCTCGTGATTGCCGTCGCCACCATAGCGATGCCCCTGGGCCCAGCTCAAGCAGCGACCTATGTGGCCACTCATGGAAGCAACTTCGGGTTGTACGTTGACTCCACGGATGGCACGGCAACGCTGATGTTGGTTTGCCAACCAATGCCTGTAGAGACAGAGGCGGGAGGCAGCGCCATAACCATGGTCTTCGAACGCCTAGGTTTTCGAGTGAACAGCGATTCGACGTTTGGCGAAGGAAGAAAAGGGTCGACGCTGTTCTACGTCGTTGGAACCAACGAACAAATCGGCTCAACTTCGGGTGAGTTCGATTGGTCTGCGTCGCAGAAGCGCTTTTCAAAGGACATCGGTTTTCCGTTTGTTCGCACGGCCGAAATTGACTCCTCGAGCGTCTGGAAGACTATCGAAGCGAGCGAAACGGTGACCGCGGAGCTTTGGCTTGTCGACCGTTCCATCGAAGAGGAATCCGAACGCCTTAGGAAGCTTCGGTTTGTCTTCGACTTGAGCGATTTTCATGAGAAGCGAAGCGCCGTTCGGGAGCAATGCCGATCCGGCAGTACCGAAGGAACCACTGCACTTCGGCTTTACTGAGGAGCGAAAGCGACAGGCGTGATAGGCGCTTGCGCCACGCATTCAACCTCGCGCGTTCTGGAGGAATCCGTGTGGAACCCCGCCAAATGCTGCCGCCGTCTCATTGGCGTTCGCTAGCGCTGTCCAACGCCAGCCTGGTGATTAGGGAGGGTTGAGGCTAGGTGCTTCTTGGCTTCTGGGGAGAGCCGCTTGACTTGCCTTTCGAGCTTGCATGCCGCCGAGTAAGGCCCGACAGGGACACTCGCAATGAGGCTGACTGGCTTGTTTATCTTCATGTGCGCGCTCCTTCGCTGCCGATGAACGGCATAACGAAGCTCTGGATTCGGGCTGATTCCGGTATAGATCCTGCCGTTCTCGCAGAGCACGAGATACAACCACCAAACGACGCTTGGATCAGATCGGAGCGAAAGGCTCATGAGCCCTCCACGTTCATCTGGATGATCCTCTGCGAGAAAGCGCGGAAAGGTTCGTTGGAAACCTGCCCGGAGTCGTTCCAGTAGCGCAATGCGGTGCCGTGGCTCCATCCGAACTGCTCGACGAGGGCAGATGGACTAATCATCCCACGTGAAATCATGACGTGGATTCCTGTCGCAGTGAGTTGCCGAACAGTGACGTCGTGATTTTCCTTCAGCCATCGGAGAAAGGCGTTCGCATCAAGCGCCTTGTTCGGAGAAAGCCCAGGGAACAAGTATGGATTGTTCTCCTTGCTCACCGATCGCGAAGGACTACTCCAAGCAGCGACCCAAGATCTGAGGATGCGAGCGACTTCGACATTGACGCTTTCTGCTGTCGATCCTCGCGTGAAGTGGATTCGCATGTTCCGGCCATCATCCTCAACCTGATCACGCGTGATCGAAAGAATGGCGCCTAGTGGCCGGAGATGGAGCATGCAAAGAAGCGCAATGCTCGCGTACTTGGACGCCACTATTTCTTTAGTCGCCAACAGCTCGGAGAGGAGGCGAAGAAACCTCGGTTCGCCCAAGTGATGTTTCAAGGTCGAGCCTTTCTGCTGCTTCGCAAGACGGAGTCGATTGACGCGATGCGTGGTTGCGTTCAGATATCGGACGAAGGCCGCCGCTCCACTAATCGTCGACCTTCTCTCGAGGCAAAAGATATCGACATGCTTCTGTCCAATCTCAGCGATCGATTCGCATCCAGCCGTAATTGCCGATTCCAAGAAGTAGCAGCCGTACCGAAGCGCCAAGTCAATGCTTTTCCATGACTTAGCGCCAGATCGAACGACATTTGGCCTCAGTAGCTTTTCTCGCTGAACGTACAGGTGGTCAAGAAACTCGCGAAGTACCGCCAACACCCAGGCGGGCTTGCCTGCAAGCATCCGATCGGCAAATCGCTTGTGAGCCACCTCACCACAGTCCGATGGGCGAAGCTTCAGACCGAATCGCGCCTCCAGAAATCGACGCAACGCGAGGTTGCGCTTGTGGTCTCCCTCCGGCGTCAGAGTTTCGAAGACGCGCTCCGAGGTGAACTGATGGACTCCCTCAAAGGCGTGCTCCAGGGCCAAAAATCCCTCGCGACTCTCGCGCGCTCTCGCCAAGGAAGATACACCTCGCTGCTCTCCACCACAGTGCTCGATGAATTCGAAGAACAAATCCCTGATCCATGGCGTCCCGAATGCCTTAGCTATGAGCTTGACGGAGGAAAAAGCGTGGCGATTGGCACGGCATCCCCTGCAGTCCGTGGTGTTAGCGACAAGAGAGGTTTTGCCGCACGTCTTGCACTTTTGGGGTCCGACGATCCTGCGTTGACAGCAAGCTCGACAGAAGGATCCATCCTTCTCTCTGCAAGTGACTTTGACCCTTCGCCTGCAGCAGTCGCAGCGCGGCGTCGCTTTCGCAACACATCTTTCACAGGCCGGCCTCTCAAGTCCCGTGGATCGTGAAACGAACACCGTGACTGAGAAACGCCCACAGTATTGACACTCTTTGGGTTCCCTCGCGAGTCGCTTGCATTTTCTGCAGTAGCCCTTTCCTTTCCACACCACACTCTTTTCGGCGCACGGCCTTTTGCACTGGACGCAGGCGGAACCGAAAAGCGCGTGCGCATGCGGCATCGATTTTGCTCGGCCGTTTTCGCTCTTTGCTGATTCCGTCAACGCGGTGTTCGAGACACCGCGGGTCCCATTCGTGACCTTGTTGACGACTTCCGTTTCTTCATTCATGTGCTCAACCGCTTCGAGAACGACAAAAGGCGAGCCTTCGGCCCGGTGATGGGATGAGGTGCTTTCGTGATTGGCTTTGCTTCGGGCGTCGCAGGCAGCGCCGGTGGAGCGCTCGATTGGGCACGGTCGCGCCTGTCGGCATGCCCGTAGCGATCAGCCTCCCTGGATCGATCTGGCCAGCCGCCATCGGGATAGATCAGATCGCCGATCTGGCAGTTCAGGACACAGCACAGGGCCGAGAGCAAGCCGATATCGACCGTTTTGCACGGGGTTTTCCGCAAGCGCGACAGCGTCGGCTCTGAGATTCGGTAGCCAACCTCGACCAGCGCTTTTTTCAGCTCTCGATTGGACCGGATCCCGGCCTGGGCCATTGCCACCCCCAACCGAAGACGAAGCGCAGCCACTACCTGGGTTGAAGCGCTCACTGAGCGCCCCCTGACTTTCCACGAGCCACCGCACTCTCGTCCGCCTCATCGCCACTTCTTCCGTTCGAGTCCGAAGGTCTTTCGACCCGCATCGACTCGGCAACGATGGCATCGATGATGCTTCGCGTCTGGGCGTCGTAGTGCTCTGGCGGGATGTGCGTGTACAGCGCTGTCGTTGCCGAGCTAGCGTGCCCGGCCTTGTTTCGAGCAAATTCCAAGGAACCATGGATCGTCGCGCTGGTGACCATGGTGTGGCGCAAGCTGTGAGGCGAATAGCCGCGGCCGTCAAGGCCTGCAATCACAAGAATTTTCTTGAATCGGGCCCATGTGTTCTTCGCGGAGATGCCGCGTCCCCGTTCGACAACGAAGACAAGGTCCGATTTGCCGCTTGTCTTCCCGTACAGGGGATACACGCTATCCCGATACCACGCCATCATCTCTGCGACGTGGGGATTGTCGATGGAGACCGTTCTCGACCTCTTTCCGCTGCCCCGGGCCGCCTTGCCCGCTCGGATGACAAGGGTTGCAAACTCACCACACTCTGGCGCAGCGGGTCGCGCGGCGAAGTCTGACCAGCGGATGGTTCCGACTTCGCTGGCGCGCAATCCCGTCTCCTGCATCAAGTAGAACATCGCCTTGTCCCGCATGAACTGCCTCGCCTCACGAGGCGTGTTGTCCAAGGCGTCTTGGATCGCGACGTCGAGCGCCTCAAAAAGATGCGTCAGCTCATCGGGGGGGACCGCAATGCGCCCCTTCTCCGCCGCCGCATCCGTGACATGAACGACGCTGTTTTCGCTCGTGGCAAAGCGCTCGATTCGGCATCCGAAGAGGGCGACGGCCTTGTTCTGCAAGTCGGCACCAAGGGTGTTCAGGTAGTCGAGGAACTTCCTGATGTACTTCTGCTTGGTCCGAATCGTTGAGGGAACATTCTTCCGCTCGATCGCAAGGTAGGCCGACCAACCTTCGTAATCGGCGCACGTGACCGTCTCCAAGGGGCCGGCGTACCGAATGAAGGACTGAACGCCCCCAACGACCTGATCGATGTACGAGGGAGCATGCCCACGCGATCGCCCATGGTTTCGATACCGCAGGAGACACTCCGCCTCGAAGTCGAGGCTTTCCTTGGAGCGCGGGGCGGGCTGGAGGGGTTCGACAGCGGCGGCATGTGCGCCGGCACCCGGGAAGCCAAGGACCTTACCCATGGGAGACCTCCATGGGCAGGGCGAAGGAGAGGCCGACCGACGGGACGGACGGGGCGCTTGCGGAGTGAGTGGGCGTTTTCATGCCCCTCAAACTCAGTGGCGCTGGTCTCCCAAAAAGTTGGGGATGTTTTTGTTCGGGTTGTCGAAAGTCGCTTCCACAGCCTGAAAGCGCTTTTCCGTCGCGAGAAGACGAACGAGCCATCGATGGGTGCGCTCCAGCGTCTTTGTCGGACCGCCAGACCGCTTTTTCGATGACTTCCGAAATCTGAAACTTTCTTTCAGGCATCAAGAAGCCCCGCCGGGTGGGAAAGCCTTGTGGAACAAGGCCCCGGCAGGGCTTCTGGGGGTCTCCCTAAACTTGGGAGACTTCAGTGGCTCAGATCGCGTAGTACAGCGCGTACTCGAGCGGGTGCGTGGCCGCGCGGAACCTGGTCACTTCCTGCATCTTCAGGTCGATGTAGCCGTCGATGAAGTCGTCGGAGAACACGCCGCCGGCCTTGAGGAACTCGCGGTCCTTGTCCAGCGCTTCCAGCGCCATGTCCAGCGAGTGGCAGACCTTCGGGATGTTCTTCTCTTCTTCCGGCGGCAGGTCGTACAGGTCCTTGTCCGACGCCGCACCCGGGTCGATCTGGTTCTTGATGCCGTCGAGGCCGGCCATCATCAGCGCGGCGAAGGTGAGGTAGCCGGACTGCATCGGGTCGGGGAAGCGGATCTCGATGCGGCGGGCCTTCGGGTTCGACACGTACGGGATGCGGCAGCTGGCCGAGCGGTTGCGGGCCGAGTAGGCCAGCATCACCGGGGCTTCGAAGCCCGGCACCAGGCGCTTGTAGCTGTTGGTGGTCGAGTTGGTGAAGGCGTTGATGGCCTTGGCGTGCTTGAAGATGCCGCCGATGTACCACAGCGCGATCTGCGACAGGCCGCCGTAGCCGTCGCCCGAGAACAGGTTGGTGCCGCCCTTCGACAGCGACTGGTGCACATGCATGCCCGAGCCGTTGTCGCCGACGATCGGCTTCGGCATGAAGGTGGCGGTCTTGCCGTTGCGGTGGGCGACGTTCTTGACGATGTACTTCATCGTCGTCAGCTCGTCGGCCTTCTTCACCAGCGAGTTGAACTTGACGCCGATCTCGCACTGGCCGGCGTTCGCCACCTCGTGGTGGTGCACTTCGACTTCCTGGCCGACGGCGGCGAGCACCTTGCACATCTCGGCGCGCAGGTCATGCAGCGAGTCGGTCGGCGGCACCGGGAAGTAGCCGCCCTTCACGGTCGGGCGGTAGCCGTGGTTGTTGCCGTCCTGCTTCTGGTTGGTGGCCCAGGCGGCCTCGTCCGAGAAGATCTCGTAGCCGACCTTGCCCATGTCGTTGCTGAAGCGGACGCCGTCGAAGATGAAGAACTCGGGCTCCGGGCCGAAGAAGGCCTGGTCGGCGATGCCGCTCGACTTCAGGAAGGCCTCGGCGCGCTTGGCGACGCCGCGCGGGCAGCGCGAGTAGCCCTGCATGGTCGACGGGTCGAGCACATCGCAGAGCAGGACGAGGGTCGGGTCGGCGAAGAACGGATCGACGAAGGCCGAGCTGGCGTCCGGCAGCAGGATCATGTCGGACTCGTTGATGCCCTTCCAACCCGAGATCGAGCTGCCGTCGAACATCTTGCCGTCCTCGAACAGCGAGGCGTCGACGATGTTCACCGGGAAGGTGACGTGGTGCTGCACGCCACGCATGTCGACGAACCGCAGGTCGACGAATTCGATCGCGTGGTCCTTGATCAGCTTCTGGACGTTTTCGAGGCTCATGGCCGCTCCGAGGGGTGGTGGATGCCCGATGGATAGCAAGGGGCGTGCCAAGGGGCGGGAAGGTCCTGCTTGCTCTCAAATCAATGCCTTGGCGACCACTCCGGCCATTGATTGCACCAGGCCAATCGGATCAATGCACCGGAATGGGCTTTTTACTCCGGCACGCAGGGCCGGCAGCGGCTGCGTACACTGCCGCGTCCCCTGCCCTCGTCCTCCGCTTTGAACGACCTGCTCATCGCCCTGCTGCTCGGGGTCCTCGAAGGCCTCACCGAGTTCCTGCCGGTGTCGTCCACCGGCCACCTGCTGATCGCCCAGCATTGGCTCGGGCCGGAGTCGGACCTCTTCAACATCGTGATCCAGAGCGGCGCGATCCTCGCCGTACTGCTGGTGTTCCGTGCGCGACTCTGGGCGTTGGCGGCCGCCTGGCGCGACCGCGCCGCGCAGGACTACGTGCTGAAGCTGGGTGTCGCCTTCGCCGTCACGGCGGCGGTGGGTCTGCCGGTGCGCAAGCTGGGCTGGGAACTGCCGGAGACCGTGTGGCCGGTGGCGACGGCGCTGATCCTCGGCGGCATCGCGATGATCCTCATCGAACGCGTCGTCGAAGCGCGCGCCGCGCGCCGCGCCGTGTCGGCGGACGCCAGCCCTGCCGGCACGCTCGCGGCCTCGCTGCCGACCGTGGGCTGGAATGTGGCGGTGTGGGTGGGCCTCGCGCAGGTGCTGGCCGGCGTGTTCCCCGGCACCTCCCGCTCGGCGGCGGCGATCTTCGCCGCGATGCTCGCGGGCCTCGTCTCGCGCCCGGCCGCGGCGGAGTTCGCCTTCCTGCTCGGCATCCCGACGATGTTCGCGGCCAGCGCCTATGCGCTGCTGGAGTACGCCGGCAACCCGGCGGCGCCGCGCGAGGACTGGTCGGCGCTGGCGGTGGCCTTCGTTGCCGCGGCGCTCACCGGTTTCGTCGTGGTTCGCTGGCTGATGGCCTACGTGAAGTCGCGGCGCTTCACCGTGTTCGCGGTGTACCGCATCGTGCTCGGCGCCGGCCTGCTCCTGTTCCTGCCCGGGCAGTAGGCCGCCGCGGCGCGCCAGGCGCCGCAGCGACCCCGCATCACTCGGCCGGGTAGCCGAGGCGCACGGCCATCTCGCCCAGCGGCACGAACAGGGCCTTCATCGGCTCCGCGTACTGTCGCCAGGTGCCGGCGACGAAATCCGTGGCGCCACCGTTGGCCGCGCGCGACAACGCGAACGCCGCCTCCATGTCCGGGGCACTCTCGAGATCGAAGGCTTGCGTGAGCTGTGCGGACAACGCGGCGCGATCGGTGTCGAGCAGGTCGGCGTCGATGCGGATGACACGCTGCGGATTCGCCGCCTCGGCGGCGAGCAGCTGGTCGAGCTGGCGATGCAACCAGGCCGCGGCCAGCGCCGGGGACGGGAAGGTGAATCCGGCGGCACTGCCCCAGGCCATCCAGTTCAGCAGCAGGTCGCGAGGATCGCGCAGGACGGCGACCAGGGTGGTGCCGTGCAGGGTGGCGTGCGTCCAGCCGTCCCAGAACGGCAGCGCATCGATGAGGGTGGTCGGCTCGACGCCCGTGGCCTCGAGCGGCTGCCGCCAGCTCGCCGCGGTGCCGGCCAGCGGATGGCCCGGTGGCGCGCGCAGCGCATTGAACCCGTCGTCGCGCATGGGCTGGCGGAACCGGTCCAGCGCCAGCCGGTTTGGCGCCGCTGGAATGAGCGCCGCATGGATGCGCTCCACGCGGCTGCCCGGCAGGCCCCAGAGCAGGCGACCGGCGCCACCGTCCTCCACCGGCGTTGCGCGTTCCGCCGGTTCGGGGTTCGGCAGTGGCATCCCAAAGGCCGGCCCGCCCATCCACATGCGCCCCCATGCGCGCAGCGCGTCCTCGACGCGGCCGGCACGATGCAGGGCATGCGCGTACCAGCCCGACAGCGACCGGGCCTGCTCGGGCGTCACCGCGGCCGCCAGCAGGACCTCCATGCGCGTCACGGCGGCGTCGGGCGTGAGCAAGGCCGTGGCGCGGGCGCGCAGCAGGGCCGATTCATGCAGCCGCGGCTCCGCGGCCAGCGCGCGCTCGGCGTAGGCCAGGGCATCGCCCTCGCGGCCGTCGCGCTCGGCGAGCAGCGCCGCGACGTCGAGTGCGGCGGGATGGTCCGGAGTGGCCTCGAGCCAGCGCTGGGCCAGCGCCGGCGCGGCGTCGATGGGCTGCAGGTTCAACAGCAGGCGCCAAGCCAGGGCGAAGCCGGGCTCCGCGGCGACGCGGGCCTCGAGGGCCGCCAGCAGCGCCGGCCGACCCTCCGTTTGACCGAGCAGGTCCATGGCCAGCTCGAACGCCTGGGCATGCTGCGGCACCACGACGAGGATGGCGTCGAGGTCGGCGCGCGCACCGTCGACCTGGCCAGCCCGCAGGCGAAGCTGGGCGCGATGCCAGTGCGCGGCCGGCGACCCGGCCTGGGCCACCCAGGCCCCGGCGACGGCGAGCGCCTCCTCGCCCTTGCCTTGCGCGTCGAGCGCGGCGATCAGCGGCGCGTGCAGCGCGGGCGACGCGTCGGTCAGCGCGAGGGCCTTGCGCAGCGTCTGCTCGGCGAAGGCGAAATGCTGGCGCTCGAGGAACGCCATGCCCAGGGCCGACAGCACGAGCGGATCGTTGGGCGCACGCTCGGCGGCGGCGGTCAGCAGCGGCAGCACCCGCTCCGCCTGGTCCGGCCGGCCCGCGGCCAGCATCGCCTCCAGCAGCAGCACGCGCGGATGTTCGGCATCGATGCGCTTGGCGAAGGCCACGTGGCGCTCGGCCTCGGTGCGGTCGCCGCGGGCGAGCGCGAGGTGGGCGAGGGCCACGTAGGCCGGGAACTGGTTCGGGTCCTGCGCCAGGGCGTCGCTGAGTCGGGCCTCGGCCTTCGCCAGGTCGCGGCCCTGCAGGTCGAGGTAGCCGCGCAACGTCAGCAGGTCCGCGCGCTCGGGCGCGACGGCCAGGGCGGCGTCGAGCGCCTCGCCGGCACCGGCCACGTCGCCGGTGGCCCCCCGCGCTTGCGCCAGCCAGAACAGGGCGTCGGCGTTCTGCGGCTCGGCAGTGCTCCAGCGGGTGGCGGTCGCGAGCGCGGCGGCGGTGTCACCGGCGCGGAGCGCGGTCTGGACGTCTTGCTGCATGGGATTCCTCGGAGAAAGCGGCCGGCGACACGCCCGGCGGTCAGTGGTCGGCGAGTGTACCGGCTCCGGCCGGGGCGGCCGCGCCCAGCGCGGCGTGGAAGCGGCTCCGGATCCAACGTTCGGCGAACCCGTCCAGGCGGGCATTGAGGATGAAGCCGCAATGGCCACCGTGCTCGGCGATCTCGAGCCGCGCCGTCGATGGCAGCCGCAGGTCGTGGAAGTCCGCGACCGGGATCACCGGATCGTCGGCCGCCATCAGGATCGATGCCGGGACCTGCAGCCCCGCGAGCCGGTCGCCGGCGATGGCATAGCCGTCGAGATAGGCCTCGAGGCTGGGGAACTCGGTGTAGTGCTCGACGAGGAAGCGCGTCAGGCCGCGCATGTCGCGGTCGAGGTCCGCGGGGGAAAAGCGGTGCCGTCCCGGGAAGTGCCGGCGCTTGGTCTCCAGCGAGCGCCGCCACTTCTTCATGAAGTACCAGTGGTAGAGCGGGAAGCCGCGCTCCAGCGCACGCAGGCCGGATTCGCCGTGCACCACCGGGCAGACCGCCGCCACGTGGGTGAGGCGCACGCCCGCCGCCGGCGCGGCGTTCGCCACGCGCAGGGCGAAGTTGCCCCCCAGCGAGAACCCCGCCAGGAACCAGGGCAGCGTCGGGAGGCGCGACTGCGCGGCTTTCGCCGCCAGCACCACTTCATCGAGCCGGCAGGAGTGGAAGGGCTCGGGGTTGAGGTGGTGCGTGTCGCCATGGTCGCGGAAGTTGAGCTTCACCACGTCGATGCCGGACTTCAGCAGCGCGTTGGCGGTGTGCCTCACGTAGCTCGACCGGTGGCTGCCCTCCCAGCCGTGCAGCAGCAGGGCGACGCCCCGGGGCGGGCGCGAGGGCAGGGTCAGGTGGAAGGCCTGCAGGGTCGCGTCGCCGGCCGGCAACAGCCATTCCTCGACCGTGGGCGCCAACGCGCGCAGCAGGCGCTCGCCCGCGAGCCGGCGCGGCGGCGCGGCCGAGAGCAGCGACTGCACGTGGGCATTGCGCAGCCATGTCGGGGGGCGGTAGTCGGAGGCGGTCAGCACGGCGTGGCGACGGAAGGCGGGCGTGGGAGCCTGGTCGAGCCCCGCCGGCAGCAGGCCCTCAACGCGCCAGCGCGGCGGCGATCCGCTCGCGGCAGGCATCGGCCATGCGGCGGCGGCCGTCCTCGCTGGCGGAGACCGGCTCGAGGAAATGCACCTCGGCCACCCGCGAGGGCTCGCCGAGCAGGCGCACGAAGTTGCCCATGAAGGTCTCGTCCGGCGCGAAGGCGACGATGGTCTGGGCGTCGCCGCCCGTGCCGTAGCGCAGGGCCACCGGCTGGGCCGGCACGTTGGCCAGCACCGCCGGCTGGAAGATGCGGGCGTGGAAGACCCCGAGGCCTTCGCCCGAGGTGGTGCGGCCTTCCGGGAACACCGCCACCGGGCGGCCCTCCTGCAGGCGCAGCACCATCTGGTGCATCACGCCGTGCAGCGAGTCCTGGTTGCCGCGGTGGTGGTAGATCGTGCCGCCGAGGCTGGCCAGCCAGCCCACCAGCGGCCACTTCTCGACCTCCGCCTTCGAGACGAAACCGGCCCAGAGCTGGCTGTGGAACAGCTCGATGTCGATCCAGCTCACGTGGTTGGCCACGAACAGCACGGCGCCCGGCAGCGGCGTGCCCGTGCGCTTCACGGTGAAGCCGAACACGCGCATGAGCCCTGCCGACCATCGGCGGATCACCCGGCTGTGCAGGCACTCGCCGTTCCAGGTGAGGCGCCGGGTGCCGGGCACGGTGAGCACCAGCACCACGAGCGGCAGGAACACCCCGAGGTGCACGGCGAGGAACGGCAGCCGCAGCAGGGTGCGAAGGAGACGCATCGCTCAGCTTTTCCGGACCGCCAGCGTGAGCCGGCTGGCGCAGACCAGCCGACCCTGCTCGTCCTCGATGCGGATGTCCCAGACCTGCGTGCTGCGGCCGACGTGCAGGGGGCGGGCGGTGCCCACGACCCAACCCTCGGTCATGGCGCGCACGTGGTTGCAGTTCAATTCCAAGCCCACCGCCTGCCCGGCGCCCTCTTCCATGCAGAGATTGGCGGCGATGCTGGCCAGCGTCTCGGCCAGCAGGGCCGAGCTGCCGCCGTGCAGCAGGCCGTAGGGCTGCCTGGTGCGGGCGTCGACCGGCATCCGGCCGCGCAGGAAGTCGGGGCCGAGCTCCGTGAGTTCGATGCCGAGATGGCCCACCGCGCAGCCCTCACGCTGCGCGTTCAGCACGTCGATCGGCGGGCGGCGCCGGAAGGGGCCGCCCGATGACGCCTGCGCCGCCAAGGGATCAGCGCACGTAGGTGCTGGGGCGCCAGACGTTCTTCAGGTAGCTGCGGCGGCCGTAGCCCGAGCTGCTGCCGTAGCCCTGGCCTTCCTCGCGCTCGCGGCGGCGGTGCATGCGGTTCTGCAGCTCCTCGCGGCGGCCTTCCAGCCAGTCGGCGCGGCCGACGGTGGCCGGCTGCACGCCGCGACGCTCGGCTTCCGTCTGGCGGTATTCGCAGAAGTCGTCGTAGGCCTCGAACTCGTGGCCGAGCTCGCGCACGCACAGCTCGATGGCGATGGCGTCATCGAGGAAACCCAGCACCGGCACGTGGTCCGGGATGATGTCCTTCGGGTCGGCGAAGTAGGCCAGGGCACCGATGACGCGCTTCGCGTCCGACTCCGGCAGCGCCCAACCCTCGTCCTTGACCATCGCCACGAGGGTGTCGAGCTGGTCGAGGCGGTCGGCGATGAAGTCCGGCAGCTGGCTGGCCTGGGCCGTCGCGAGCAGGGCGGTGGCGGCCGCCATCACATCGGTGGCCGACTTGTGTTCGGCGGCAGCGCGCGCGGCTTCGATGGCCTTGGTGAAGTGCTCGAGGTCGCGGTCGGAGAGTTGGATCGTCAGGGTCAGGGACATGGCTGGCGCCGGGGATGAGGGATCGCCGGGAGCCTAGGCGGGGGGCGTGACGGCGTCAATCGACGAACGTCATGGCGTGGCCGGCGCGCCCTCAGAGGATCGGCGTCAAGCCGGCGCCGAAGCCGGTGATGATCCGGGTGTAGACGCGCTTGCTGCCCACCCCCACTTCGGGGAAGTCGCCCACGTCCTCCCAACACTCGAAGAAGCGCGGATCGCCCCACGGCAGGGGTTCGCAGCCCGGCTTCAGGTCATAGCTCCGGGCATAGGGAAAGGGCCAGATCCAGAGGTCGAAGACCGGCAGCGCCTCCGAGAGCCTGCCGAGGCTGTAGCTGAGCCCGGACAGCAGCCGCGGCTTGGCCCGCGGGGCGATCAGCCAGGCGTTCTCCGGGGCCATGTCGCGCTCGATGGCGTGCGCGAGCGCGTCGGCGAACGCGGCGTCCTCCACGACCACGAGGCTCTCGGTGTTCCAGTGGTCGGAGCGCGGGTCGAAGTTGTGGGTGCCGACGATGCCGATGCGGCGGTCGATCACGATCGACTTCGAATGCAGGCCCACGCGCACTCCCGCCCGGCGCAGCGGCACCGGGCCGTTGCCGCTGCCGCGGGTGGCCGAGCCGAACAGCGGGAAATCCGCCGCCGCCTGCGCGCCCAGCGCGCCGGTCGAGGCCGGATCGATCGGCGCATCGGTCGGGTACGGCTTGTACTCGTGGATGGTGAACCCGAGCTCGCGCAGGTACGTGCGCTTGTACTTGTGGCTCATCGCGTAGACCGGGAAGGCATCGGTCGCGGCGAGCGAATTGGTCGAGACACGCACGGAGGGGGGGGCCTCGCGTTGCCGGAGGTCCTGGAACAGCTCGCGCGCCGGGCGCGACATCACGAGGTAGGGCGTCTGCAGCAGCACGTCCTCGCGGGCGCCGGCGATGATCGCGCGCATCGCCTCGCTGGCGTCGCGGCGCGCCGCAGCGCCGCGGGCGTGCTTCTCCGGGAGGTCGGCGATGAAGCGCACCGCACCGACCTCGAAGGTCATGTCGCGCAGGCCCGCGCGCAGCGCGGCATCGTCCTCGGCCGCACGGCGCATGGCGCCGAGCCGGCCCTCGTCCAGCCGGTCGCGGAAATCGAGGCGCCCGGGTGGCGCCCCACCGTCCCGGCGCCAGCGTTCGGCCACGTCGACCAGCGCCTCCGCGGGGACGCTGCGCTCGGCGTCCCAGAACAGGTCGAACTCGTCACGCATGGCGCGGGCGGCCGGGCCGGCCACGACGAGGTCGCGGTCGCGGTAGTTGTAGGCCGGGTCCCAGTCGAAGTAGCGGTCCTGCACGTTGCGACCGCCGGTGATGGCCACGGCATCGTCGACCACCAGGGTCTTCCCGTGCATGCGCTGGTTGAATCGACGGAAACAGCAGACGATGCCGGCGGCGAACTGCAGCGGCTGGGTACGCGCCTCGTCGAACGTCGGGTTGTACAGGCGCAGCTCGAAGTTGCGGTGGTGGCTGGCCAGCGCGGCTTGCAGGTTGGGCTCGGATAGACCGTAGAGCTGGTCGAGCAGCACGCGCACCTGCACGCCACGCTCGGCGGCGTCGAGCAGGGCGTCGAGCACCAGCTGGCCGCTGTCATCCGCTTCGAAGATGAAACTCTTGAGTTCGATGCGCTGCTGGGCCGAGCGGATCAGCGCCAGTCGCACCGCCAGGGCATCCGGGCCACGCTCCAGCAGCACCAGTTCGTGGCGGGGCGCGCCGGGCGTTGACGCGGCGAGCTTGGCGACGCCTGCCTCGCGGAAACCCGACGGCGTCGCGCAGCGGTCCGGCAGGGCGCAGGCGACCGCATCGCTCCGCGCCGCGACCATCTCGGCGGCGATCGCCTCGCGGGCCGGCTCCGGCAAGCTCTGGCAAGCCGCCAGCCACAGCGCCGCCAGCGCCACGCCCAGCACCCGGCCCCGTCGGGCGCGCCGGGTCGCCCCGGGCCGCTCGGCGCCACTCATGGCGAGGCCTCGAGGCGGATGGTGAAGTCGAAGCGGACGGTGTCCTTCACGGTGAAGCGGTAGGCCTGCATGCCGAAATCGCGTCGGCTCACCTCGCCGCTGACGCGGATGGCGCAAGCCTGTCCGGGGGTGTCGCAATCGGCGGGACGGAGCCTGAATTCTACGGGCCGCTCGCGGCCGCGGAGCTTCAGGGCACCGCGGATCGATCCGCCTTCGTTCAGCCACGCGGCGGGAAAGGCGGACGATTCGAAGGCCACGTCGGGATGGGTTTCCGCATCGAGGAAGGCCGGCGAGCGCGTGAGCTTGGCCATCCATTCGGGGCCGGAGTATTCGACGGTGTCGGCACGGAGCCGGACGTTCACCTCGCAGCCCCCGTCAGGCCGCGGCCGGAGCTCCCCTTCCATGCCGGCGAAACGGCCTTCCGCCTTGATCGGCAGGCGCACATCGACGATGAAACGGGCCTCGCTGGCGGACGCCTGGATGCGGCCACGGCAGGCCGGGGGCACCTCGAGCCCATCACCCGCGGACGGCGCGGTCGCGGCGGACGCCACGCCGCCGGCAAGGGCGAGCAGCAGTCCGCCTACGGCCACCAGAACTGGGTCAGGGTGCCGATGCCCGGCTCCAGCGCCGTACCGGCCGGCAGGCTCAGGCGCGCGATGCCCGCGGTGGGCATGCCCCGCGCATCGCCGCTGATGCCGCTGTGCAGCAAGGCCACGACCTGCTCGAACCCGGGGTTGTGGCCGACCATCAGGACACTGTCGATATCGGCGTGTTCGTCGAGCACCGCCATCAGGGTGCCCGGCACGGCATCGTAGATGCGCGGCTCGTAGCGCACCTCGGCGTAGCCGAGCACCTCGAGCACGCGCTCGAGCGTCTCGCGCGTGCGGCGCGCCGGCGAACAGAGCACGCGCGTCGGCTTCGCGTGGTGGGCCTTCAACCACTGGGCCGCGGCCTCAGCCTCGGCCTGGCCGCGCAGCGAGAGCGCGCGGTCGGCATCGGACTGGCCCGGCTGCGCCGGTTCGGCGTGGGCGTGACGAAGGAGGATCAGGTCGCGCATGGGTTTCCTTGGGTCAGGTGTGCTTCTTGATCCAGCGGTAGAGAGCCGCGAAATCGTCCTGGTGGCCGCGCATCTGCTCGGAGCGGTAATCGTCGACACAGCGCCCGAGCGCCGCGAGCAGCACGTAGGCCTGCGAATCGCGCAGCTGGGCCACCAACGGGTAGGGCCAGGACTGCAGTTGCTCGATCGCCTGCTGGCTCACCGAGGTCCAGGCCTTGACGCGGTTCGCGACGAGGCCGACCGGCAGCTTGCCCTTCTTGATGCGCGGCACCTGGGCCAGCGTGTTCAGGAACGGCACGGTGGCTTCGATGTCGATGGCCGAGGGCAACACCGGCACGAGCACCACGTCGGCGATCTCGAGGAAGGGTTCGAGATCGTCGGCCATGGCCCCGGCGGGCGCATCGATGACGACCCGCTCGGCGTCCTCGGGCAGGTGCTTGCGGAAGGCACGGCTGTGGCCGTTCACCGGCAGCACCGCGGTGTCGAGGTCGGCGCGCTTCTCGCACCAGCGGGTGGACGAGCCCTGCGGGTCGGCATCGACCAGCACCGTGGCCTTGCCGCCCACCGCGAAATGCCCGGCGATCTGGGTGGAGAGCGTGGTCTTGCCGGCACCGCCCTTGGAGCTGGCCACGAGAATCGTCTGCATGCGCATGCTTCCCCCACCGGACCTGCGGCGGACTGTAGCAAGGCCGCGCGGCCCGTACACTCCGAGGCCGATCTCCCGTCGCCCACGCCCACGGCATGCCCACCCACGACCTCAAGGACCTGGCCGCGCTGGTGCGCGCCGGGACGCCGCTGATCCTGATCGAGACGCCCGAGGAGCCCCGCGTCGTCGAGCTGTTCCGCGGCCTGTTGGCCGAACTGTTCCGCCCGCTGTACCGCTGGACGATCACGACCGGCCTCGTGCGCCTCGACCTCGACCTCGAGCAGGAGGAGCGCGGCGGCTCCGACGCCAGCAGCGCCCTGCGCGCGATGGCCCAGCACACCCAGCGCGGCCTGTACCTGCTGCTCGATTTCCACCCCTACCTCGGCTACGCCAGCCACCAGCGCCAGCTGCGCGAGCTGATGCAGGCCGAGAACGGCGTGCAGCACACGATCGTGATGGTGGGCGGCAAGATCGAGCTGCCGCCGGAGCTGGAATCGCGCGCGGTGCGCTTCAGCCTGCGACTGCCCGACGAAAAGGCGCTGCGGAAGATGGTGCGCGACGAGCTGCTGGCCTACGCCCGCGAGCACGGCGGCAAGCGCGTGGTCGTCGATCCGCAGGCCGAGGTCGCGCTGGTGCGCAACATCCGAGGCCTCACGATGGTCGACGCCCAGCGCATCGTGCGGCAGCTGATCTTCGACGACGGCGTGCTCGACGCCAGCGACCTGCCGCGGCTCGGCAAGCTGAAGTTCGAGCTGCTGAACAAGGGCGGCACCTTGCAGTACGAGCCCGACACCACGAAGTTCAGCGACGTCGCCGGCCTGCGCAAGCTGAAGCGCTGGGTGGAGCAGCGCGGTGCGGGCCTCCGGGGCGAACCGCTGCCGCCGGGGCTCGATGCCCCGCGCGGCATCCTGCTGCTCGGCGTGCAGGGCTGCGGCAAGAGCCTGGCCGCGAAGGCGGTGGCCGGCGGCTTCGGCGTGCCCCTGCTGCGCCTCGACTTCGGCGCGCTCTACAACAAGTACCACGGCGAAACCGAGCGCAACCTGCGCGAGTCGCTGGCTTCAGCGGAACAACTTTCGCCCTGCGTGGTATGGATCGACGAGATCGAGAAGGGCCTCGCCGCCTCCACCAGCGACGATGGGGTTTCCAAGCGCGTGCTCGGCACCTTCCTCACGTGGATGGCCGAGCACAAGAGCGGCGTGTTCCTCGTCGCCACCGCGAACGCCATCGACCAGCTGCCGCCGGAACTGCTGCGCAAGGGCCGCTTCGACGAGATCTTCTTCGTCGACCTGCCGAAGCCCGACGTGCGCGAAGCGGTGCTGGCCCTGCACCTGAAGCGCCGCAAGGTCGACGTGGAGGGCTGGGACTTCGCGCCGCTGGTGGCCGCGAGCGAGGGGTTCTCCGGCGCCGAGATCGAGCAGGCCGTGGTCAGCGCGCTGTACGCCGCGCACGGCGCTGGCGAGCCGATGGCGGCCTCACATGTGTTGAACGAGATGCAGCACACGCGGCCCCTGAGCGTGCTGATGGCGGAACAGGTGAACGCGCTGCGGGAGTGGGCGAGTACGAGGACCGTGGCGGCGGATTGACGCTGCTCGGTAAACGTCGACGGGCTGGAATCGACCTATTCCGTTGAAAAACTCTGTTTTTGGCGGCGTGTCGGGTGTGGCGAAGTCGCCGCAGAGTCGATTGTTTTGATCCGCGCTACAAAAAAGTGGACGCGCAACCGCCCCTGATCCTCAAAGGGCAGTTGCCATTTCCGGGTCGGTGCCTGTTGGCATCAACCACGCCGCCATTCTTCGTAAATTCTGCGCAGTCGCAGCCAATAGGAACTCATCTCGAGCGCCCTTCAGGCCGCGAAGTCGAAGCCGATCCAGCTTCAAGATGCGCTTCAAGTGCGCGAACAGCATCTCAACCTTCTTTCGATGCCGTCGAGATCGCGCGTATGCCTCCGTCTTCGCAATCTGACGCGCGACGTCACGCGCTGATTCGTTGAGTTGCCGTGCGATCTTTCGGATCGGCGTATTCGGGCAGCATCGCGTCTTTAGCGGGCAGCTCACACAGTCGCTGGCGCTCGCTCGATAGATGATGGTGTCGGCTTTGGTGACGCCGGATCGCGGCACCATGAACTTCCTTCGGTCGCTACGAAGAGCCTTATCGGCGGGGCAGCGATATTCGTTGTCTTCCGAACGCCACTCGAAATCGGAACGCGAGAACGTTCCATCAGAGCGCTCGGTCTTGTCCCATACCGGCACGTGCGGTTCGATCTGCTTTTCATCGACCATCCAGCCCAGCATCTCAGCGCTGCCGTAGGCGGTGTCGCCAATCAGCCGGGTCGGCGAAAGATCGAAGCGCTGTTCGACTCGGTTGACCATCGTCCTGGTCGCTTCTACCTCATCACTACGGTGCGCAGGTGTGGCCTCGACATCGACAATGACTCCCGCCTTCACATCGATCAGGTAATTGGTCGAGTACGCATAGAACGCTGGGCCACCTGGTGCTGCGGTCCACTGCGACGCAGGGTCGGTCGTCGAAACATTCTTGGGCGTCCGCGGCGGCATCTCAGCGTCGTCCAGCGCCTCGAGATACTCGCGCACCGGACGGGCAAGCGGCGACTCGCGGTCCCACGTGGCGTCGGCGCCAGGAACACCCTTCTGGCGGTTGGCATCTGCCTTGATGACGCTGGCGTCGATGGCGAAACCCTCGCCTCCGACCAAACCTTCGGTGAGGCAGCGCTCGAGTACCTTCTCGAACACGAAGCGCAGGGTGTCGTTGTCGCGGAATCGCCCGTGGCGATTCTTCGAGAACGTCGAGTGATCGGGGACCGAATCTTCCAAGCCGAGCCGGCAGAACCAGCGATAAGCGAGGTTCAAGTGAACTTCTTCACACAGCCGACGTTCCGAGCGAATCCCAAAGCAGTAGCCGACGATCAGCATCCGGATCAGCAAGGCCGGATCAACGGATGGCCGGCCGGTGTGGCTGTAGTGCGGAGCGAGATGCTGGTGGAGTTCGCTCAGGTCGAGAAACCGATCAATCCCGCGGAGCATGTGGCTCGCCGGGACGTGGTCCTCAAGGTTGAAGGCGTAGAAGAGAGGCGCTTGTCCGGCGTCCTGACGTCCCATCATCGCTGCGGAATCCGCTGGATCGATGGGATGTCAGTGGACCACCTTCAGATGATCGCTTCAACCGAGTTTTTCAACGGAATAGACCCAAAGCGGTCGTTCGCCTGAGGGGCCGACTCCAGACAGCAGCGCTACTCAAGATTGGTGGGGCATCGCCGTTGCGCCAGAAGCACTATGCAGTCTCACCTGCCATAGGATGGAGCTGAGACTGTGTCAGTCGCCTATACGGAGGCCGCGTGAGTGAAAGTCTATTGACGCCGGTCTGGAGCTCGGGGCCGGCCAGTGAGGTCTTCCGCGTTTTCCTCCGCCTTGGACTGACATCATTCGGAGGGCCAGTCGCTCACTTGGCTTACTTCAAGGAGGAATTCGTCGAACGTCGCCGCTGGCTTGACGAAGCGCAATTCGCCCAGCTGCTCGCGATTTGCCAGTTCCTCCCCGGCCCAGCGAGCAGCCAGATGGGGTTTGCCATCGGCTTGTTCCGGAGCGGGTGGGCAGGAGCGCTGTTGGCCTTTGTTGGCTTCACCTTGCCCTCGGCGGTATTGATGGTGGGATTCGCCGTTTTGGCGACGCATCTCGACAGCGACATGGGGCGATCCGCCATTCATGGACTTAAGCTTGTAGCCGTCGTCGTAGTGGCCCATGCCCTGTTCGGTATGGCGAGGCAGTGGGTTCCCGACCTTCGCCGAGCAATGATTGCCCTAGGCGCCCTCGCACTGATCACACTGTCCGGTCAAGCTTGGGGCCAGCTGGTCGCGATTGCGGTAGGAGCGGCGCTTGGTCTGTGGCTATGTCGGCGCGTCGACACGCCCGTGACCACCGTCTTTCCTGTCCGCTACGGACGACGTGGCGCATCTGTCTTCTTGGCGCTGTTCGGTATCGGCCTCGCCTCGGCCTTAGCCATGCCCGATGGCAACGATGCCACGGCTATCCAAGTTGCGGGGGCGTTCTATCAGGCGGGTGCACTCGTTTTCGGCGGCGGACACGTGGTGCTGCCGTTGCTGGAGCAGGGCCTTGTCGACGCCGGTTGGGTGGCTCAAGACCGCTTCGTTGCCGCCTACGGTGTGGCCCAAGCGGTGCCCGGCCCGATGTTTTCGCTCGCCGCCTTCCTGGGGGCAGATATCCCGACTGGCCTGCCCTTTTTGGCCGGGGCTGTTGTCGCGGTGATTTGCGTCTTTCTGCCAGGTTTTCTTCTGCTGCTAGCAGTTTTTCCAATCTGGACCAGCCTGATGCGCCATCCGACCGCGCCCCAAGCCATGGCCGGCATCAATGCAGCCGTCGTCGGACTGCTGCTCGCCGCCTTCCTCGATCCGATTTTGGTCCACGGTATCGCGACACCGGTAGACGGTGTGATTGCTGCCGTGGGTTTGGCGATGATGGGGCGGCGTCTATCGGCGATTTGGATCGTCATTGGGTGCTTCGGAGCATCCATAGGGGCTTCGCTGATTTGACGCGATAAAGCAAACCGAGCAGAACAACAAACGTCGGCTATTGGCCGTTCGCTGCCTTTGGTGAGTCACCTCGCCGCCACCCGCTCCGCCGCCCCCCTCACCTCCACCCGCTGCCCGGGCAGCAACCGCTCGCCGCCCCGCACCACCAGGCGATCGCCAGTGCGGACGCCGCCGATCACCTCGACGAGGCTGCCCTCGACGCTGCCGGTCTCGACGGCCAGGCGCTCGGTGGCGCCGTCCTCGCCGACGCGCACCACGTAGGTGCCGTCCTTGCGCAGCAGCAGGGCGTCGCGGGGCACGGCGACGACGTTGCGCGGTGCGTCGCTGGGCACGCCGACCTGCACCGCGGTGCCGACCACCCAGCCCTGTGCTTCGACCTGCGCGGGGCTCAGGGCGACGCGGAGTTCGAGCTGGCGCGAGGCCTCGTCGCCCACCGGCACCACGGTGGCCAGGGGCACGGCCTCGATGCGGTCGTCGTCGCGCAACGAAACGCGCTCGCCGGCACGCAGGTGGCCGGCCAGCGCGAGTGGCGCGCGGGTTCGAACTTCCAATGCGGCGGGATTGACCAGCCGCGCCACCGGCGCCCCCGTGCCGAGGAACTCGCCGAGCTGCACGGAGCGCTCCACGACCACGCCGGGGAAGGGCGCGCGCACCGTGGCTTGGCGCAACTGCAGGCGCGCCTGCTCCAGCGCGACCTGGGCGGCGGCCACGTCCTGCTCGCGCATGCGGCGTTCCGCACTCACCTGGTCGAGCTGCGCCCCGGCGATGCCGCCGTCGCGCACGAGGGCGGCGTAACGCGCTTCCTGCTTGCGCGAGAAGTCGAGCTGCGCGCGCAGGCGGGCGAGGTCGGCTTCGGCCTGGCGCTCGCGCAGGCGCAGCGGCGTCGGATCGAGCCGCGCCAGCACGTCGCCGGCGGCGAGGCGGCTGCCGACGTCGGCCACGAACTCGACGCGGCCGCCGATCTCGGCGGCGATGCGCGCGTCTTCGCGGCTGGCGACGCTGCCCGGCGACCAGTGCAGCGGCGCGAGCGCGATGTCGACGGCCGGTGCCACGTCGACAGGGGCCGGCGGTGGCGCGGGCGGGGTCGGCTCGGCAGCCGCGGTGGCGGCGTCGACGGGCGCGGCGCCGCCGAGCAGGGTGAAGGCGAGCGCGGTGCCACCGGCAGCGACGGCCGCGGCAAGGGCGAGGTGACGGAAGGCGGGCATGACGGTGCTCCGGAGGGGATCAGAGGGATTCGACGGGCGCGGGGGCGGCGAGCTCGGGCGTGGCGACGGGGCGACGGGCCGGCCAGGCGGCCTGCAGGCCAGCGCCGAGGCGCATCAGGGCCGGCACCAGCACGACGGTGAACACCAGGCTCAGGGCGACGCCGCCGACGGTCACTGCGGCGAGGCCGCGGTAGATCACCGCACCGGGGCCGGGGTTGATGGCCATCGGCAGGGCACCCACCACGCCGGTGAGCGCGGCGATCAGGATCGGGCGCAGGCGGCGGTCGAGCGATTGGGCGAGCGCGGCCTCGAGCGACAGGCCTTCGGCCTGGCCTTCGCGGGCCTGCGCGACCAGCAGGATCGCGTTGTTGATGACCATGCCCAACAGCATGATGAAGCCGATCATCGACAGCAGGTCGAGGGTCTGCGGGGTGAACAGTTGCACTGCGCGCAGGCCGAGCACGCCGCCGAACACGGCCATCGGCAGGGTGGCCATCACCACCGTGCTGTCGCGCAGCGACTTGAACAGCGCCGCCATCAGCAGGAAAAGCACGAGCAGGGCCATCGCGAAGTTGCCGACCATGGCCGAGACCACGTCACCCAGGCGATCCGCGCTGCCGGCCACCTGCACGCCGGCGTCGGACGGCAGGGCCTCGCGCAAAGCCGGCACCACCTCGTCGTTGACCACCTCCAGCGCCTCCTCGAGCGAGAGCGCCTGCGGCGGGTCGACGGTGAGCGTGACGGTGCGGCGGCGGTCGACGCGGCGCAGTTGGCTGGGTGCCATCGTGGTCTGCAATTGCGCGAGCTCGCCGAGGGTGAGCACGCCACCCTGCGGCGTGGCCAGCGGCGCCGAGGCGAAGCGCTCCGGTCCCGCACCACCGGCGCCCGACGCCCGCAGGATGATGGGCAGGCGGCGATCACCGTCGAAGTGCTCGCCCAGCCACATCCCTTCGCCGAGCATGCGCACCACGGCACCGAGGTCGGTGCGGCGCCAGCCGGCCTCGGCGAGGCGGCGGTCGTCGGCCAGCACGCGCAGTTCCGGCTCGGCGGCATCGGCGGTGGGCCAGGCCTGCACATTGGCGCCGGGGAAGCGCTCAGCCAGCAGGTGACGGCCCTGCTCGGCGGCGGCGTTCAGCGCGTCGCCATCGACATGCTGCAGGTGGATGGCGATGGCGCGCGGCGAGCCACCGAAGCCGCCGAACAGCTCGCCCTCCGAGACGAAGGCCCGCGTGTCGGCGAGGCCCACCACGACTTCGTCGCGAAGGATGCGTTCCAGCTCGCCGATCTGCGATTCATCGACGACGCGGGCGCCGATCGTGCCGCCGTTGGGCCACAGGTTGAGGTACCAGTTGCGCAGCTGCGGTTCTTTCTCGCCGTCCATGTACGGCTTCATGCGTTCGAGCAGGGTCGGCGCGAACTCAGCGTTGACGACGCCGGGGCTCATGCCGGGCGGAAAGTTGAACCACACGTCGACGGCGGCGCGCTTCACCGGCGGCAGGTAGTCGATGCGCGGCATCAGCAGGAAGGCGCCGAGCACCGGCGCCACCGCGAGGCCCAGCACCCAGGCCCACTGCCGGCGCGGCGTGGCGGTGGCGCGCATCGTCCACGCCGTCAGGCGCGCGTAGCCGCCGTCGGTGCCAACCGAGCCGGCCTTCAGCCAGCCACCGGCCGCGGCGGGCAGCACGGTGAGCGCCACCAGCAGGGAGATGCCGACCGCGATGGCGATGGTGAGGGCGAGGTCGGCGAAGAGCTGGCCCTCGACGTCCTGCATGAAGACGACCGGAAGGAACACCGCGACCGTGGTGAGCGTCGAGGCGAACAGCGCACCGCCGACCTGGCGTGTGCCCTGCAGGGCGGCCTGCAGGGGCGGGAGGCCTTCGCCGCGCAGGCGGACGATGTTCTCCGCCACCACCACGGCGGCGTCCATCACCATGCCGACGGCGAAGGCCAAACCCGCCAGCGAGATCACGTTGAGGCTGCGGCCCGTGAGCTGCAGCACGATGAAGGTGGCGAGCAGGGAAATGGGAATGGCGGTGGCGATCAGCACGGTCGCGCGCAGGTCGCGCAGGAACCACCACAGGCAACCGACCGCGAGCAGCACGCCGGCACCGAGGCTGCCCGAGAGCAGGCCGATGGCGCGGTTGATGAACAGCGAAGCGTCGAAGCTCTGCTCGATGCCGAGCCCCAGCGGCGCCAGCTCGCGCTCGCGCAGTTCGGCCACCACGCGCTTGACCTCGGTCAGGGTGCCGAGCACGTTGGCACCGCTCTCCCGCCGGATGCGCAGGCCGATCGCCGGGTTGCCGTTCTGGTAGCTGAAGAAGCGCTGCTCGGGGCGCTGCACGCGCACGTTGGCGACATCGGCGAGGCGCACCGGCCGACCCTCGCGCCACAGCACGATCTGCTCGCCGAGCGCCTGCGGCGAGAAGCGGCCGGCGAAGCGCAGGGTGTACTGGCGGCGGCCGGCGTCGAAGCTGCCGCCGGAGACGTCGGTGGCGCGGCCGGCGACCTCGGCGACCTGCGGCAGGGTGACGCCGTAGGCCGCGGCGCGATCGAGGTCGAGGTCGATGGCCAGTTCGTCGCCGTCGGCGCCGTTGATCTCGACGCCGGCCACGCCGGGCACCGCCGTGATGCGCGGCACGATGCGGTCCTCGATCAGCTGGCGGTAGTCGTTGATCTCGCCGGTCGTGCCCGGCAGCTTCTGCACGAAGAAGAAGGTCAGCGAGTCGTTGGCACGATCGGCACCGCGCTCGACGCGCGGCGGGTCGGCGTCGCGCGGCAGGGGCGGCAGGCGATTCAGCCGGGCCAGCACCTCGAGGAGCGCGGCGTCCATGTCGGCACCGACGGCGAAGGTGAGGTTGATCCAGGCGTTGCCGGCGTTGACGTTGGCCTCCATCTGCTCGAGGCCCGGCAGGCCCTCCAGCACCGACTCGACCGGCTCGACGATCTCGGCCTCCATCTCCTGCGGCGACGCGGCGCGCCAGCCCGTCTGCACCGTCAGGCTCGGCCGCTCGATGTCGGGGAACAACTGCACCGGCAGGTCGAAGAGCGCGATCAGCCCGAACAGGGCCACCAGCGCGACGACGACGGCGACCGCGGCGGGGTTCTTCAGCGAGGCTTCGGTGAGGGTCATCGTCGTGGCGCCCGTTGGAGTGGGCGCACTCTGCGCGCGGGCCTCGCGCGCCACCCCTGACCAAAGTCACGGGCCGCGCCGAAGCGTGGGCGGCGTGCGACGAAGTGTTACCTCAGCAACGGAAGTCGATCGCGATAGGAGCGCGAAAGCTTGATCTCGTGGCCGCAGTCGAGCGCGAGGAACTGCTCGCCGTTGAGGTGCGGGCGGATCGACGCGACCCTCGCGGCATTGACCAGGGTGGAGCGATGCACGCGCGGGAACTGCCGCGGGTCGAGCTGCGCCTCCAGCTCGCGCATCGTCGCGCGCAGCACGTAGGTCTCGCCGTCGGTGTGGATGCACATGTAGTCGCCGGCGGCGTCGATCCAGCGCACACTGGCCAGCTCGACGCGCACGGTGCGCTGGCCGTCGCGGATAGCGAGGCGATCGCCACTGCCGAGGCGCCGTTCGCCAGCGCCCTGCAGGGCTTCCTCGAGGGTCAGGGCCGGCTTGCCGCTGAGGTCGCCGAGCAGTTTCAGCAACTGCGCGCAGTGGCGGCCGGCCTCGCGGCGGTCGAGCTCTTCGCGGACGCGGAACAGGGCCTGGTGCAAGCGGCTGTCGTCGACGGGCTTGAGCAGGTAGTCCACCGCGCTCGCCTCGAAGGCCTGGATGGCGTAGTGGTCGTAGGCAGTGACGAAGACCGTGATCGGCATCTGCGGTGCCGGGATCGCCCGCAGGGTGCCGAAGCCGTCCAGGCCCGGCATCTGGACGTCGAGGAACATGAGGTCGGGCGCGTGTTCGGATACCGCCTTCATGGCCGAGGCGCCATCGCCGCATTGGCCGACGATGGTGATGTCCGGTTGGTCGGCCAGGCGCAGTTCGAGCCCGCGTCGTGCCAACGGTTCGTCGTCGACGATCAGGGTGCGGATGCTGCGGCTCATTCGCGTGGTGCCCCGCCCGCCTCGAAGGGGATCGACAGCGTCACCTGCACGCCGGAGGGCGTGCCGTTGCGCACCTCGACCGACTGCGCGTCGCCATAGAGCACGTGCAGGCGTTCACGCGTGTTCTTCAACCCGACGCCGCAGCCCTCGCCGTTCGCGTGCTGGAGGTCGGGACTGCCCGGACCGTTGTCGGCGACCTGCAGCACGAGGCGGTCGCCCTGCCGCGCGGCGCTGATCACGAGGCGGCCACCCTCGACCATGCGGGCGATCGCGTGCTTGATGGCGTTCTCGACCAGGGGCTGCAGCAGCAGGCTGGGCAGCAGGGCCGACCAGCACTCCGGCGCGATGCGGGTCTCCACCGTCAGGCGCTCGGCGAAGCGGATGCGCTCGATGCCGAGGTAGAGGTTCAGTGCGTCGAGCTCCTGCTTCAGCGTGACGCGCTGCATCGGGTCGCTGTCGAGGGAATGGCGCAGGAAGGCGCTCAGGCCCTGGACCATCTGGTTGGCCACGGCGTTGTTGCGGTCGAGCACCAGGGTCGAGATGGCGTTGAGCGTGTTGAACAGGAAGTGCGGGTTGAGCTGGTAGCGCAGCATCTTCAACTGCGTCTGGTGCGCCATCGCGGTGGCGGCGAGCATCTGCTGCGTCTGCGACTGCAGCTGCCGGTAGTACTTGAGCCCGGCGTACAGGCCGACCCAGCTCAGCAGCACGTACAGGTAGCTGGTGGAGTAGGCGACGTAGCCGAGCGTCGTGGTGGGCCGGCAATCGTCGCAGACATTCGCCAGCAGGTTCAGGTAGACGAGGCCGAGCACGACCGAGCCACCGACGACGCAGCCGCCGGCGATCGGGACGAACTGCCGCAACGGGCGGCCCCAGGCGCGACGCAACAGCGGGCGCAGGCCGAGCGTGACGAAGAAGCCGGTGACCGCGATGCCCACCGGCACGGGCCAGTAGCCGAGGCCCTTGCCGTGCGCCAGCGACGACAGGTAGCTGATGCTGCCGTAGGCCATCCAGCCGCCGACCTGCAGCCACCAGAACAGCCGGCGGTTGCGGGAATCTTCGAGGATCGAGGACACGAGCGGATCCGGCAGGGGCTGGCCGCCATCCTAAAGCAAGGTTCCCTCGGGGCCGAACGGCTCGGCGCGGCGCATGCACGCTTCGTCGCGGCCGGGCTCAGGGCGCGGGACGTTGGAACGTCCGCGCCGCGCCACGGATCGGGTCGACGAAGGCCACGCCGGTGGCGACCAGCCGCAGCGGCGCCTCGAAGTCCCCCGCCTCACGGAACCGCACCTCGGGGTACAGCGGGTCGTCGCGGATCGGCGCACCCAAGGCCGCCAGGTGCACCCGCAGCTGGTGCTTCTTCCCCGTGACCGGTTGCAGGGCATAGCGCCACCACCGCTCGCCGCGCTCGATCACGTCGATGCGCGTCTCGCTGTTCGGTTCACCCTCGACCTCGCGCATGCGGAAGAAGGGCTCGCCAGGCACGATGCGGCTGCGGCAAACAAGCGGGAAGGCGAGCTGCGGCAGTGCAGGGGCCATGGCCTCGTAGCGCTTCTCGATGCGGCGTTCGCGGAACAGGGCCTGGTAGGCCGCGCGTGTTGCCGGATTCGTCGAGAACAGCACCAGCCCCGCGGTCTCCCGGTCGATACGGTGCAGGGGCGCGAGATCGGCGTTGCCGGTGCGGCGGATCAGCCGCCCGAGCAGGGTCTCGTGCACGTGCGGCCCGCTTGGCGTCACGGGCAGGAAGTGCGGCTTGTCGGCCACGAGCAAGTGCGCGTCCAGGTGCAGCACGCGCTCGTCGAAGGGAATGGGCGGCTCGTCCGCGACCTCGCGGTAGTAGTGGACCTCCTGCCCGACGCGATAGGCCGCGTCGGGCCCAAGCGCGTCCCCGTCGTCACCGAGCACGCGGCCGCGCGCCATCCGGTCCAGCCACACATCGCGCGACATGGCCGGAAAATGCGCGCACAGGCCGTCGATCAACGAACCCCACTGGCCCGGAGGCAATTGCAGGGTGCTGGCCGCGAGCCCGTCGATCGCGGGCGGGCGGCGACGCACGCTCATGGCCTCGCCGCCCGAGGGGCCACTCAGTAGCCCGCCGCCTGCCCGTCCTTGCGGCTCTCGCTCGCCCCCACCCAGCCGCCGTGCGGGTTCTTCATGATCGCCTGGTAGCCGCCGTAGGGGCCGTCGGCGAACTCGACGTGGTGGCCCTTGCGCATCAGGCCGCGGATCGTCTCGTACGGGAAGCCGCTTTCAAGCTGCACCACGCCGCCGTCGTTCATCGGCGTCACGGCGCCCACCGGCTCGTCGCTGCCGTCGTGGTGCAGGCGCGGCGCGTCGCCGGCCTCCTGGAGGTTCATGCCGAAGTCGACGAGGTTCATCACGATCTGCACGTGGCCCTGCGGCTGCATGGCGCCGCCCATCAGGCCGAAGCTCACCCAGGGCTGGCCGTCCTTGGTGATGAAGGCCGGGATGATGGTGTGGAACGGACGCTTGCCCGGTGCGTATTCGTTGGGGTGTCCGGGCTTGAGCGAGAACTGCTCGCCGCGGTTCTGCAGGATGAAGCCGAGGCCCGGCGGCGTCATGCCGCTGCCCATGCCGCGGTAGTTGCTCTGGATCAGCGAGACCATCATGCCGCTGCTGTCGGCGGTGGTCAGGTAGATGGTGTCGCCCTCGTCGAGCGAGGGCGGCGTGCCCGGCGCGACGACGGTTTGCGCGCGATCCGGATTGATGCGCTTGCGCTGCGCGTCGGCGTATTCGTCCGAGATCAACCCGGCCACCGGTGCCGGGTGGAAACTCGGGTCGGCGTAGTAGCGCGCGCGGTCGGCGAAGGCGAGCTTCTTGGCTTCGACCAGCAGGTGCAGGTGCTCGCTGCTGCCGAAGCCGATCTTGCTGAAGTCGTAGCCTTCGAGGATCTGCAGCATCTGCAGCGCGGCGATGCCCTGCCCGTTCGGCGGCAGTTCCCACACGTCGACGCCGCGGTAGTTGACGCTGACCGGCTCGACCCATTCGCCCTTGTGGGCCGCGAAGTCGGCGGCGGCGAGGAAGCCGCCGTTGGCCTTGAAGTAGGCCTCGACGATCCTCGGAACCTCGCCCTCGTAGAAGCCGGCACGGCCGTTCGTGGCGATGCGCTCGAGCGTGCGGGCGAGGTTCTCGTTCTTCCACATCTCGCCGGTTCGCGGCGCCCGGCCGTCGATCGTGAACTGCTCGGTGAAGCCGGGGAACTGCGACAGGCGCGGGACGGAACGCTCCCAGTAGTAGGCGATGGTCTCGTGCACCGGATGGCCATTGCGCGCGTAGTCGATGGTCGGCTGCAGGAGGTCCGCCATCGGCAGCTTGCCGAAGCGGCCGTGCAGCGCGAACCAGCCGTCCACGGTGCCCGGCACCGTCACCGGCAGCGCGCCATGCGAGGGGATCAAGGCCATCTTCTGCTCGTCGAACCACTCGCGGGTCAGGCCCAGCGGCGAGCGGCCGGAGCCGTTGTAGCCGTGCAGCGTCCTGGTCTTCGGGTCCCAGACGATGGCGAAGAGATCGCCACCGATGCCGTTCCCCGTCGGCTCCATCAGGCCGATGGCGGCGTTCGCGGCGATGGCCGCATCGACGGCCGTGCCGCCCTTGCGCATCACGTCGAGCGCCACCTGCGTGGCCAGCGGATGCGAAGTGGCCGCCATGGCCTGCGGGGCGTAAACCTCGGAGCGCGTGGCGAACTCCCGACCGGTGATGCGGTCGGCGGCGCGTGCGTCGGGCATCGACGCGAGACCAGCGGTGAAGACGAGCACGGCAGCGGCGAGGGCAGCGCGCGGCGACAGCGGGGCCATGGGCGGGATCCTGGATGGGGAAGGCGCCGAATGTACTCCGCGCCGGCGCGACGGTGCGGTGGAGGCCACGAAACAACGCATCCGCCCGCCATCCCGCCGGCCGGGTACTGATAGGCTTGGGTGGTGTCAGGGAGTGCCCGAGCCATGATGACCGCCCAGCAACGCCCCGCGCCGCCGGATTTCACGGCCCTCGGCTGCCGCCAGTGCCGCGACGCATCAACGCTGGGCTTCCCGCTGTCGATGGCGTTCCAGCCGATCGTCGACGTCGATGCACGCGGGGTCTTCGCCTACGAGGCCCTGGTGCGCGGCCCGGCCGGCGAGCCGGCGGCGACCATCTTCGCCAACGTCAATGACGGCAACCGCTACCGCTTCGACCAGACCTGCCGCTGCACGGCCATCGAGTTGGCGGCCCGCCTCGCCATGCCGACGGCGCTCAGCATCAACTTCCTGCCGAACGCGGTGTATCGGCCGGAGCTGTGCATCCGCACTACGCTGGAGGCCGCGGAGACCTTCGGTTTCCCGATCGAACGGATCATCTTCGAGATCACCGAGGGCGAGAAGGTCGACGACCAGAAGCACCTCCGCAACATCGTCGAGTACTACCGCAGCCGGGGCTTCCGCACCGCGATCGACGATTTCGGCGCCGGCTATTCCGGCCTGAACCTGCTGGCCGAGATCGGCGCCGACATCATCAAGCTCGACCTCGCCCTGGTGCGCGACATCCACGAGCACCCGGCCAAGCGCGCCATCGTCCGTGGCATCTGCCAGGTCGCCAGTGACCTCGGCACCACCGTGATCGCCGAGGGCGTCGAGCAACGCGACGAGCTCGCCGTCCTGCGCGACTTCGGCATCCGCCTCTTCCAAGGCTATCTGTTCGCCCGGCCCGCTTTCGAAACCATGCCGGACGTCGACGACGCGCTGGTGGCGCTGCTCGGCTGAGCATCGCGCGCCGTCAATGGCGCAGGCTAACCCGTGAGCCCGGCATGAGCCGGCGGCCATGGGCCTACCGCAGTGCCGCGACGATGAACGCCAGCGCAGGAAACAGGGCGGCGCCGATGCCGAGCCCGAGGACGACCGGCGTCAGCCAGAGCGGACCGGGAAGATGGCGAGCCAACCAGGCCGGGACCAGCGAAAAAACAGCGGCAACGGCGAAGCCGTACAGCCAACGGCACGGGCTCGACCCGCCGACGGGGCCGCCGAGCGCCTGCGAGAGAACGACGAGCGCCGCAACAACGGCGTATCCGTAGGCCACCAGGAAACGTGTCCGCCGCTCGCCTTGGCCGATCATCGTGCCTCCGTGCCCGAGGTCCGGGCGATGGCATTACGGGAAGGATGGAGCAAGGGGCCGCCGCCTAACGCGCCGACGGGGTCACCTGGCCGTCGTTGTAGCCCTCGGTGAACCCCTCGCTGAACCCCGTGACGAAGTCCGGAAGAGCGAAGGCAAGCACGATGAGGACGGTGCCGATCAGCATCCGGTTGCGATGTGTCTTCCGGTAGCCGACCACGAAGAGGGCGATACCGAAGACCATCAACGCGATTTGCAACACTGCCATGAACTCTCCTGGTGCCAAGGGCCGCGGGGGTGAATCAACAGAGCGGGGCCGTCGTGAGGCAACGGGCAGCGTGGCAAGCCTAGATCGCCGCGCCCAGCGCCCGGATGGGCAGGTACCCGCCGATCACGACAAGGACCGGCGCGGCGATGCCGATCAGCAGGCCAAGCAACAGCGAATACAGCCCCCGCTGCGTCTTGTTGGGCCAGAGGAAGGCCACGAGGAGGATGACCGCGGGGAAGACCAACAGGCTGGCCGGGTGGTCCAAGAGCACCTTGGTCAGCCAAGGCAGCTCCGCGCCAAAGGCTTGGAAGGTCTGGCGGAACTGTGGCATGACGACCGCGGCCAACACGGCGGGCGCGCAAGAAAGAACGAAACCCAGTCCTACAAACAGCGTGTCGAGTCGTGTCATCCGTGAGCCCCTGGCGCGTGAGCGAGAAACAGCACCGATCGCAGCGCCGGATTGGCGCGCGTGGGTGCAGCGCCGGAGGAATGTGCCGCAGTGCGCTGCGCCCCACAAGGCGTGTTTGAGAATGTTTGTATGTCGTTGCGGGCAGCGTTGGCCGTCTCGACACGCACGGCAGCCCCGGCGGGCTCCGAGCCGGACGCCCCGCTCCACCCCACCATAAGGGCTTCTGCGAGGTCGAACCTCACTGGAGGTTCTCACGATCATGCACCCGCCACCACCAGAGGCGAAAGCGTCGGACCGGGCTCTTGGCATCGAACACCGGCCGCCAACGATCGAGCACGTCCGTTCTCTTGCCCGCATGATCTTGAAGGGCGAGCGGCTGGACGGGGGGCGTCACGCGATGAAAGAGCACCATCACCGGGCCAAAGACCGGCACGAACGCGACGACGGTCAGCGAGAGCTTGATGAACCAGGGCTCGCCAGAGCGCCACAGCCCGGCAACCAGCCAAACGGCGATCGCGGTGGAGCCAATGGCGACGATGACAAGCATCGGATCGCGCGTCATGAGCGGCCCCACGAAGCTCCGAAGCTGGGCCGGCGCGGCCGCATCGGTCGTGAAGCGACCGAGGGGCTACGAGGCTGCGGCACGCGGGCCAGCATCACGGATTGACGCCGTTAGCCAGTAGATCGGCCCGATGACCGGAAACATGAAGAAAAGACCGGCGACCCACGCCGCTCTCTCGCGGTCACGAAGGGACGGGTTGCGGACGGCATGAACGATCAGCCCAGCCAGCGAAGCGAACGACGCGGTGACGATCAAGGTCGTCACCGCGAGGAAATGCATCCAGCTGATCTCGCCGGACTGGACTCGCGGCACGACGCTCCCCACGAGATGGAACAGCCCAGCGCCCGGTACGAGCGTGAGCACGCCGAAAACGATCCTGCCAAGAACACCCATCCTTGCGCCTCCTGACGACTGGACCCAGCGGCATCCTCAATCGCGACGCGATCGATGGGACCGCGTGAGCAAACGGTTGGATGGAATGTGCCGGAGCGAGGAACAGCCCGCAAGGTGGATTTGACGTTTATTGTGTCGGCCCTTGCCTCGGGACAACACCGGCCACTCGGCGCACCCCGGCGTGGCGGCGTGGCGGCGTGGCGCGTCCGATGGACGGCGGTCCAACCGCAAACGGGGATGCCTCTCCCATCGGACGGCACTAACGCATCACCAGGTCGCCGCTTTCGATCAGCGCCAGGGTATCGATCACATTCCGGAGCCGCTCGATCTCATGGGGTTCCGGCTTGTGGACCCTCGCGAACGCCTCCTTCTCATGGACGGTACGGCCATCGCGCGTGTAGTAAACCGGAAGACTCATGAGCCGTCTCGCCTCCATCAGCCAACGCCTGGCGTCCGCGACGCGTCCGGCCCTGAGGAGGAGATAGCCATAGATGGCGGAGCGGAAATCGGCGCCGTAAACGATCGAATGGGCCCCGATCCTCTCCTCGTCGATGGGGTTGCGCACATAGTATTCGTCCGCAATCCGGGCCCAGGAACCCAGGTTGGCGAACCATGGAATCGCCATGCTCCGGAGCTGCACGAGCACCCGCTCGGCGCTTGCTTGCATCTCCGCCTTGCTTCTCGCGTCGAACCCGCCCGTGTCGTCGATATTCCGCAGGCGCTCGGCGATAAGCAGACCACAATCCTTGATGTCCTTGACCTCCGCCACGGGGCACGGCTGCGGCACCAGGATCCCGAAATTCACGTAGAAGGTTTCACTCCCATACTGTGACGCCTGCAGGGCGAAGACCTCATACCACCCGCCCCTGTCCTTTGCGTAGAGGACACCTGACATTTGCTGGAAGTCCAGGGCCTCCGCAACATGCCGGAAGCGCGACTTCGCAGCCGACGCAAAACTGCTGTAGTCACGCTTGGGCGAATTGTCAGGCATCGCTCTTGATCCTGAAGAGCGGCAATAGATCGGCCAGCGCAACAAGTAGTGCGATCCCACCCGCGACAACCGCGAAACGCATGGCGCCAGAAAGGGCGAAATAGTCGGCAACGACGATTCCCGCAACGAGTGCCACACCAAGCGCGAACGCACGGTACCAATTGACCTGCTTGCTCAACAGGCGTTGCACCAAGGCCGACGCGAGCGCAGCGGCAGCAATGACGCCAACAGCACCAAGTAGCGAACCTCCGACAATCTCCACGTTGCGACCTCCGGATTCCTTGCGCTTGAGGGGGTGGTGAGGTCCTCCACCATCGCTGGAGCGCACGCCGATGGTCGAGGACCACAACAGGAAACACAGCACGCGGGCTCCGCACGGACGCGGGCCGACAACCCACAAGAGAGCCCGCGACCACTCCGGTCGGTCCACTTGAACGCATCGCTCGGTCACACCGCCGGAACACCGCGCAACTCAGCAATGGAAAACTTCACACCATGCCGTGCCGCGAGCATGAGCTGGAGATACGGTAGCGCATAGGCATCGACCGCAGAAAGCATCTCCGCCAGGACCGTCTCAGGCGGATCGGCTCCCAGGCGATGCGATACGTCGTTGGCGTAAAGCTTCTGCACCGCTATCCGCATTTCGACGTTGTCGAAATCCTTCGGATTGTCGAGCGTCTGGATGTAACGAAGGCGTCCGCTTTGCGGGTCGTCCCGCGGATTCTCCCTTCTCGCCTTCCACTCCCGGTAGTGATCAATCGACGGACACCAGCCCACGCCCTGACCAAACCAGCAACGATCAGGGCGGCACCCAAAAGCGACAAAGACGAGGCAGCAGCCCTCGAAGCTGCGTCCAACAGCCACTTCATGGTGGCGCTTGTGCTCGTAGGACCTCTGTAACGACCCAGCGAATTCGTGCTCAGGTGTTACTTTCCTGAGGAGAGACCGATGAGTGTCGTGATGGACGAAGAGATCAAGCGTTGGACGGCCCGGCGGAAGTCGGCCTTGGTGCTGGAGATCAT